>NZ_JAKFZS010000001.1 GCF_021654285.1 Pseudoalteromonas luteoviolacea
GAAAATTTAATTTATTTTCAATTAAGCTTTCAGCTTGGCTTTAACCTTCACTTTGCTTCTTGCTTTTGTGCGTGTTGCTCCGTGTCAGTGGGTGCGCATTATAGGGACTTAAAATGTTTGGTCAAGCCTTTTTATAAAATTTTTTATACAAAGCAAAAGAGATAATTTGCGATTAAAAATGATTACGTCAACGTGGGTATATTATGAAGATATAAAGAGAGCTGATGTATATCAGTAGATAAACGAACGCAGGTGTCAGGCTGCGCGCACTATTCAGGAAACTTGCTATAAACAGCCATTATTATGGATTGCATTATCACTTAATGTCCAATCGCTGTGTCATAAAAGTAATGTTTACGTTTTAGTTTTAAGTCACCATTTGTGACGATCTCCATTGCTCCTTCATTATCTAAAGTAACATTGAAGTCTGTAATCCCTCTTTTAACATCTAGCTGCATTTCCAATTCAGCTGCTGACCACGACTGACCAAATCCAACTTGTAGGTCTTCTAAATGCTCAACCTCTTCAGACAGTCTATAAGCTGACCCTGGAAATATTTGCGTTAAAGTTAGCGCTAAAATTTGTTTTCCTTGGCACAAAAACGCAAACATTGGCGTTTTGGTTTTATTTATGAATGTAACTGTAACTTTTGCAGCCATAACGTTTCCCTCAAACTGAATAATCTATGTGCAACTATAGGGAGATTCAGATTAAATGCAATTACGGGGCATTACAGCTAGATAGTAATCACCTATTACGGGCTGTATTTTATCGAGTCACGAGTATTGTTTCGGTTTCAATGCAACACATCTTTCATTTCCCACGCGCCGTATTGATTTTTTATTAAATGGATATCTTCAACATCATCATCAATGATCAACTGCACAGAAGCCAGCATCCCCTCAATTGACATGACCCTTACATCCAGCATTGGCTTATTGTCTGTTTGCCCTGTGTCTCCATCTTTTTTATTCTCCTCGTTGTCGCCGCCCTCATCCTGCTCTTGCAAACTATTCGCAATTAAAGAACTAAAGTGGTTTCTTATGATTTGCTCGACTTGCAAGTGATCGTTAAATGAATTGGCTTTACTGACATTGCTGGCTAAAAGTGAACTCAGGAACATCACTCTCATTAATAACGCCATATTATTTCCTTTATTAGTCTGCCCAGCTATGCGCATAGGCGCAATTGTAATAAACTCGTCCCTGTTTACTTTGTACTCTACACTGACTTGCTTTTTGTACTTATGATTTTATGAAACTAGAACCAAGATATTCTTATAGAAAATAAAATTATAAAAATCAAAATCTTAAATTCAGTCATAATTCAATATATACACAAGTAGTGCATCACAGTGTGTTGCTTATTATGTTGCAATGAACGAGGAAATTAATGTCTACCGCGGTTTTACAAAACACTTCAAAGAATACAACGATCGTTTTAGCGCTTATCATGGCAATGCTCGTATGGGGTTCAAGTTGGATATCTGGAAAAATTATTGCAGATATGGCGCCCGCTGAAATCACAGTATTTTATCGTATCGCACTGGCTACCATTAGTATGGCACCTATTTTATTTCTAATGCATAAATCTCAGTTGCACAAACTTGCATTCTCTCGTAAAGCCCTATTATGGTCCATTCCGGCTGGTTTATTGATGGCCGCCTATAATCAATTCTTCTTTTTAGGATTGCATGACGGATTACCGGGCAAAGGAGGCATGCTTGTCACCACAACCAACCCTATATTTACCATTATTCTCAGCACATTGATTTTACGTAGCACACTGTCTAACACACAACTCACAGGTTGTATATTGGGAGTCGTTGGTGGACTCTTTATGATTGAAATTTGGCTTTTTGATGTCGCTCAAATACTGGCATCAGGAAACGCTTACTTTTTACTGGCCTCGTTAACATGGGCTTTTTTAACCCTCATCAGTAAACAAGGCACTAAATTTAGTGACTTTCTCACGTTCAGCACATTGATGTATTTTTGGGCAATGCTTTTGAGCTATCTATTCGCATATGACTTATCTCCAATCAGTAATATAGCAAACTATTCAAGTACCTACTGGTACCATATGCTGTATTTGTCAATTATTGTGGTTAGTATCGCCACCAGCATTTTCTTTTTTGCCACTCAGCAATTAGGACCGAGTCGTTCTAGCTCATTCATTTTCATTGTGCCGGTTACTGCTATGGGCATGTCTATTTGGTACTTCGACGAGCACCTAAGTTTAACCATGTTTTGTGGCGCATTATTGGCTCTAAGCGCCGTTTATTTGCTAAATAAGCCCACAAAACTTAAATCGTAATTTTTCGGGTGATGATATCTTTGAACATCACCCAATCTGCGAAAAAGCTGTAGAGTGGATATTGAAAAGTTGCTGGCTTGTTATGTTCATAAAAAAAATGCCCAAACCACGCAAATCCATAGCCACATATTGGCAACGCCAATAAGAGTGCCCAATATTGCGTGATTAACATAGCAATCAATATCGCTATAACCAGCGAAGAACCAACAAAATGCATTCTGCGGCAATGCGTGTTTTGATGCTCTTGCAAATAAAACTGATAAAACGCTTGGAAGCTCTCAAATTTTCTAGCCATTCTCATGCCCCATTAAAATATAAAGCTCACATAGTGAGCTTTATATTTAATCATCAATTATGTCTTTTCACTATCACTCAACCACTTTTGCCGTGAAAAAGTTGGGTAAAAGATTGGAATGATAATAAGCGTTAGGAGTGTTGAGCTCACCAATCCCCCAATTACAACTGCTGCAATTGGCTTTTGTAGCTCAGCCCCCACACCATGTGATAACAGCATAGGAATAAGGCCTAATGCTGAGGTAATAGCAGTCATCAACACTGGACGTATACGCACACTTGCACCACTTAACACCGCACCATAAATATCTTTATCACGTCCTTGTTTATTAATGCTCTCTACCATCACGACCCCATTTAAAATAGCCACACCAAACAAGGTAATAAATCCCACGGAACTAGCAACTGATAGATAGAGACCAGAAAAGTAAAGCGCACACACCCCACCGACAACGGCGAGCGGGATGGTGAGCAATATCAATAAAGCCTGCCTGACTGAACGAAAGATGCAAAACAGCATTAAGCTGATTAATATCAATGATAAAGGCACTATCATAAGTAATTTCTGTTGAGCACGCTGCTGACGCTCAAACTGTCCTCCAATCACGACTGAGTAACCAGCAGGAAGTGCTACTTGCTCTGCTACTTGCTCATAAATATCAGAGACAACACTGCCCATATCTCGACCCTCTATATTCGCCTCGATAACGACACGTCTTTGCACATCGTCTCGCCTAATTTGTGGTGTGCCTGTCGTTATTGCCACATGAGCCACATCACCAAGCCGCACCCATTCTCCACTCGGTGCAACTAATATTAAATTTGATATTGCTTGGGGGTTGTTACGAAATACTTTGTTTAAACGCAGGTATATGTCGTATCGTTCATTACCATTGACAATTTGGCCCACATGCTGGCCTCCGACACCTTCATTAACCACTGACATAATATCTGACACTGTCAAATTAAATCTCGCTAGCGCCAGACGGTCTGGGGTGATTAAAAGTTGCGCCTCACCATTAACTTGTTCCATCGCGACATCTACAGCCCCCTCGATTTGTCGAATAACGGCCTCCACTTCCGTTCCCTTTTGCGCCAGAACATCTAAATCAGGCCCCATTAATTTAATTGCCAATTGCGCTTTGACACCCGATAGCAGCTCATCAACCCGCGTTGCTATTGGCTGAGAGAAGTTAAGTTGTATGCCCGGAAACACCGCTAGCTTATGCTTCATGAGTGCTTGAAGTTCAGTGCGATTGGATGCACTTTGCCACTGATTAATTGGTTTAAGCCCAATATAAATTTCGATATTATTAACCGGTTCTGGGTCCCCGCCAATTTCCGCTCGGCCAATTCGACTAAGTGCATAAGTAACTTCAGGTATCTCTAGTAAGTACGCTTCAATTTTTGGCGCAACCTCAAGCGCCGTTTCTAAACTGGCCGATGATGCAAGCGTAACACGTAAATTAATCGTGCCTTCTTCTAACTCCGGCGCAAATTCAGTACCTAATTTAGTCGCTAAAAAAGCGCTTAGACATATCAAGCTAATTACAGCGACTATGAAAGCTTTACGCTTATCCATCGCTTTAACCAAACACGCTCGATACATAGCCTCTAATCGAGCCGCAGCTTTATTAGGTCGAATGGCTATGCCACTTCGATAAGCAATACAGGCAAGCGCTGGAACAAAGATCAAGGCAACGATAACAGCAAAAGCCACCGCTAACATGATGCTAATGGCCATAGGTTCGAACATCCGAGCTTCAACGCCCTCGAAACTGAACAATGGCATAAACACCAGCAAAATAATTAATGAAGCAAAGAAAATAGAATGTGTCACTTCTTTAGCTGCAAAGGATACGATAGATAACACACTATTATGTTTATCTTTAATATCATTACCATTCGCTTGAAGCTTTCGAACAATATTTTCAACCATCACTACCGAGCCATCTACTAACATACCAATGGCAATGGCTAACCCACCCAATGACATTAAATTGGCTGAGATCCCAAGCCACGTCATTGTCATTAGCGCCATACCTATCGACAAGGGAATGGATATCAGCACTAATAGCGCCGCTCTTAAATTGAATAAAAATAACGTCAGTACAAGACTGATAAATATAAATGCAAGACCCAATGCGCTAGCAACCGTTTCCACCGCCTTATCTACTAAGTCACTCTGATCGTAAAATGGCATAATTTTTACGCCTGTCGGTAAGGCTTGCTCTAAACGCGCTAATCTTTCATAGATAGCATCAATGGTTTCTTTACTATTGGCACCTGTACGCTTGAGTACAATCCCTGACACAACCTCACCCATCACCTCTACTTCACCAAGGTTATTTCGCCGAGTCATCGTCACCGCACCTTGTCGAATTTCGGCGCCGAACTGAACATCTGCAACGTCGCCGACATGTATCACTGTGCCCTCAATGACTTTAACTGGGACTTTACTAATTTGCTTTAGCCCTTTCTCACCACTGGCAAACCAACCAGCCCCTCGGATCACTAACTGTTCCTGCCCTCTCTCCATATACCAGCCACCAGCATTCACATTATTCTTTTCCAATGCGGTTTGAATATCTGACTGCCTGAGTTCGTAGGAAAGTAATTTTTGCGGGTTAAGGTTCACTTGGTACTGCTTCACCTCACCGCCAAATGACAATACATCGGTCACGCCATCAACTGGCATCAGTATCATTTTTACCAACCAGTCATTTAAACTTCTCAGTGCCATAGTGTCGTAACCAGAGTCAGGCTCCGATACGATTAAATATTGAAATATTTGACCAAGACCTGAGGTGTTTGGGCCTATCTCTGGTATGCCGATACCAACGGGGATCTGCGCTTTAGCCTCTTGCAACCGTTCAAAAACAAGCTGTCTAGCAAAATAAATATCAACCCCTTCTTTAAAAGCAACAGTCACGCCTGACAGCCCCGTTTTTGATGTAGAACGTACTTGGGCAACATCCGGTAAAGCATACATCACAGCTTCAATCGGGTAAGTGATCAACTGTTCAACTTCATCTGCACCTAGCCCGGGCGCTTCCGTATTTATAACTACCTGAGTGTTTGTTACATCTGGAAAAGCATCGAGAGATAGCTTTTGTGTCACAGTAATGCTTGCAAGCAGCAACGCGAGTACACCAACGAGTATCAAATAGCGGTTATTCACTGACCATGAAATCATATAATTCAACATATTCGAGCTCCCATCAGTGGTTATGCGGGTCAAAGTTACTTTTGGCTAGCTCTGAGGCAATAAAAAATGCACCTCTAACCGCTAATCGACTGGGGCTGTCTAAGCCATAAATCACACGTTGTTTTCCAACTTGAGCACCTAAACGTATCTGAACAGGTTTCAATGCACCATCGCTCTGTTCCACAAACACAACCCAATTTTGTGCTTGGTCTCTGACCACCGCAGACTCTGGCACCAGCATAGCTTGAGCTGTTGAGTGCATTGTTAACTGCACCTCAACAAACATACCTGCATGTAACACATCACCTTTGTTATCTACTGATAATCGGATCACCTTGGTACGAGTAATGGGGTCGATTGTATGAGTTTGTTGGATCACCTCGGCAGCGTACTTTCTGTCTTTAAACACCACTTCAGCTTGGTCTATATTGTGTGGCTCTATATCAGCCTGAACGGGTAACTTAGCCTCCACCCACAGTGTACTTTCATCCGCTAGCATCATCAGCGCATACCCTGCTTCAACTCGTTGCCCTTGTGAAAAGTCGTCATCGAGCACCACCCCAACTTGCTGCGCAATCAAGGTGTATTCACCCAAGGTCTCATTCGCTAAACTATGTAAGCTTTTAATCGCAGTACCACTTAACCCCAGAGCAATAAGCTGACCATAGGCTGCATCAAAGCGGGTTTTTCCTGCTAGCTTTTCACTTTCACTAACAGCGGTTCCTGTCAATTTCGCCATTCTCAACCACTCACTTCTCGCCAACCGATATTCAGCTTGCGCGCTGGCCACCTCTTGACTAAACAAAGTCACCAATTTTTGACCTTGTGATACTTTATCTCCCAATGTGACATGGCGATTTACCACAACAGAATCAGTTCTAGGAGAGACTATATAGCTGGTATAGCCGTTTGCTTTCACTTCAGCTGACGCAGATTGAGTTAATTGGTAGTTTGTTTTTTTAACTTCAGCAATTTCAATACCCACGATACGACGTTGTGCTTCATTGAGTACCGCATATTCATTTGTATGTTGATGAGTATTCCCTTTGCCTTGGTTTACATCGACGTGATGAGAATGCTCATCCTCTTGATGGCCATGATCATGACCTGCAGTTAATGCGCACGCAGAAAAACTAAAAAATCCGCTAAGAATTCCCACGACCAATACATATCTTATATTTAAAAAGTTCATAATTTAAACCTCCATCTATCCTCCAATACGCTCAACTCACTCTGGTATTGGATGATAAAAGCCACGCACCAGTTCGCTGCCTACCTACCAAACGGTATACATACTGATGTGAGGCATAACGCAATATGCTGATTGCGTTAAAACTATGTTTGTCATTTGTACACATGTCACAATGCTCAGCAAACATGTGCTATGAACAAACGCCTAATTAATGGCTCACTAAACACGCCCTAAATTCAAAGCGATTGAGTGAAAAAAAGGGGATTTAAGAATAGATTGGAGGTTTGTATTTCGATTCCGCCCTTCTGCGGATACGTGTATCAGGTGTATTCACCACAACCAGTGAAGTCATGACTGTGGCATCCTCTTGCCAGTGTCGGCTAAGCCAAGAGGTATGACTGCCAGAGCAATGACCACAGTGATGGCAATCCTGAATGGCATGACCATGCTCATCGAGCTCTACTGTATTGGTCACTTGCAGATCATGTTGATGAGAATGTGTAGACTGAAGGTGCTTTACATCAACTAAATGTACATCGGATAGAGATGCCACAAAAGACACCGACTGCAATGCAATCACGGTCACGAGCACCCAATAAGCCAATATCCGACAATTCAAATCTAGCACCTTAGCATGATAAATGAGCCGTCAATATAATCATTGGTGGAATTAAAGTCAATCAAGTCAAGACTAAAAAAACAAACCTAAGCCATTGTTATGTAATAACATTGTTGATTTTAATTGTGATTAACCGGACAATAATAACTGTTAAGAGTGGTTGTTCAAAGTTCGTTGTACCACACGAGCCCTTGATATGGCTTGGCTTTTAAACTACCAAGACGACTTTGCAATGACCCCACATGCAATTCCAACTTATGTCCATCTGGGTCAAGAATATAAAGCGACTCACCTTCGCTGCGATTCTCTTGCCAAGTCTTTATATTAAGCTATGACATTTTATGACGGAAGTTCGTTAGCTCAACTTGATCTACACTCAAAGCAATATGGGTATTGTCACCTTGAGTACTTAATGGGCTATGTTTGTCACACAAAGACAAACATAGCCACAAATCACCCTGTGATAAATAGGCACCATTTTCCCAACGCACATGGGCTTTAGCGCCGAGTAAACGATAGAATTCAATCGATGAAATAAGACCTGATACTGACAAAGTAATATGATTTACACCCGTTATCATACCGGCAAACTCAGTGATTTTTTCATCACAAGCACATGATAGCCCTTTGAATGTGTCTCAAACATTGGTTCAAAGCCCAATTGACGATATAAACCGCCATCTAATCGCTCTGTTTGCAAGTAGAGCGTGTTTATCTGCGCTAATTTCGCTTGCGACACCACATAAGACATCAGCATTTTACCAATCTGCATGCCTCTCATTTGCGCGTCCACATACACTCCACCAACCCAATGTTCATATTGTGGGTAGTCATCCATTTCACGAATTTTTAGCTCCGCAGCCGCCACCAACTGGCTACCCATCATCGCGATAACAACTTTGGGTAACGCGTTTCGATTTAATGAATTGTGTAGTTTTTCGGTTATCTGCGCTAATGTGTAGCGACCACTTTGCTCACACCACTCTGAGTAATACCAACGAGCTACTGTCGAGAGGTATTCAGGTTTATCTGCTAAATAATAAAACACTAATTCCTTGTTCAAGGTTTACTCCTTCTATTTTTATGCAAGCCACTTATACATGATGTAACTATCAACAAACCCCAATTGAGGGTGACGATAAGCGTTCGGAATAGTACCGATGATCTCATACCCCAACTTTTTCCAAAGCGAAACCGCAATTTCATTACTCGAAACAACTGAGTTAAATTGCATCGCCTTAAACCCAAGCGCCAAAGCTTGTACCTGTGAGTGCTCACATAATTTTCTTGCTAACCCCTTACCACGCGCTTTCGGTGAAACCATATAACCACAATTGCAAATATGGTCACTGGGGCCCATCGCATTGGACTTAATATAATACGTCCCTAATACTTGTTCATTTTCAACATACGCAAACGCTTTTAATGGCTGCGCACACCAAATTTGGTAAGCTTCTTCTTGTGACATATTAGGATGATATGCATAGGTTTCTTGTTGTAATATAACCTCTTTAAACACAGGCCAAAATGCCACAAAGTCTTGCTGTGTCATCTCTCTTATCATATTACTCTCCTTCGATAGACTATGTGCCCTTTATTGGTTGGACATCTTACTTTACAAAAAGTGAACCGAAGATCAATACAAGTATGGGGATTAAAGAGGGTGGATGGATGGATAAGAAGAGTAAGCCTGCATCATCAGCAGGCTATAAAGCGAATTTTACTGTGTTTTGTGTTGCTGCAGCCACCGGTCTAAACAATTTGCAAATTGCTGTTTCTCACTTTGGCTCAAAGGCGGCGGCCCACCGGTTTGAACACCACTACTTCTCATCGTATCCATAAAGTCACGTATATTTAAACGCGCACGAATATTTTCAGTGGTATACATTTCACCTCGAGTGCTTAGCGCAAGCCCGCCCTTTTCTATGACTTCTGCCGCGAGAGGGATATCACTGGTGATCACCAAGTCACCTGCGTTCATACGCTTTACGATTTCATTATCTGCAACGTCAAAACCCGCACTCACCTGCAGCTTGCAAATATAAGGAGACGGTGGCGTTTTCAAATATTGATTTGCCACCAAAGTGACCGTCACCTGAGTGCGCACCGCTGCACGAAACAAAATCTCTCGAATTACGACAGGGCACGCGTCTGCATCTACCCATATGGCCATGATTTGCTCCTACAATCACTGACTATTTCAACTGAGCAAAATCATACGTGCTTTTGCTTCAGCTGAAAACATCTCACCACACTATAAAGTAAATTTAGACAGGAGTACCTCTTGCTCATGTGATTGCTCAGCCAGCTCTTGGCTCGCTTCATATTGCTGACTAGAGAAATTATCAACCTCAACGCTAATATCATTGATATTCGCAGTGTTTTTATTTATCTCTTCAATGACAACGCTTTGCTCTTCAATCGCAGTCGCAATTTGAATATTACGATCCATGATGTCTTTTACCGACTCAGAAATTTCATTCAGCATTTGCGTCGCATGCTCTGTTTGCTCAACACATAACAAAGTTTTATCTCGACTTGCCCCCATGGCATTTTGCACCTGATTTGACGATACCTGTATTTGTTCAATCATGCTTTTAATTTCGGTTGTCGACTCTTGCGTTTTGGTGGCAAGCGAGCGTACTTCGTCGGCCACAACTGCAAATCCTCTGCCCTGCTCACCGGCTCTTGCAGCTTCAATCGCCGCGTTAAGCGCAAGCAAATTTGTTTGCTCAGCAATCCCATTTATGACCGATAGAATATTTTCTATACTATGGCTGTATTCAGCAAGTTGCGTACTCATCGCATGAGACTCATTTATCTCCTCAGATAACGCTGAAATCTCTTTTTTCGTTTCTAAAAATACTTGCTGTCCATCTCGGGTTTTGTCATTCACTGTTGTAATAGAGCTGGCTGCATTTTGCGCACTGCCCGCTATCTCGCCGGAAGTTGTACTCATTTCATGCATAGCAGTTGCCAAACTTTCCACGAGCCCAACCTGCTCTTGCAAACGCGAGCTTGATTGCGTTGCCAATTCTCGGGCTGCTTGACTGCTCGACACCACCATGTCTGTTCCATGTTTTATTTGTGAAACGAGCTGATGGAGTGACCCTAAGAATATATTAAACTGCTGCGCCACCTTGCCGCACTCATCATCATTTTGAATGGTTAAACGCTGAGTCAAGTCACCACTACCCGATGCGATGTTGGTAATGGCAGCTTCTAACTCTTTTAATGGTTTTAAAAGGTGTATAGCGAGCGTTCTGATTGTTAATGACCCTAACACAACGGCAATGATTGCCAAAACAATCGTATTCAATGTCATCTTGTTGAGCACTTGATAGACTTTGTCTTTATCAAGCATCACAGCCAAATACCATGCATTACCATATTGATCATCCAGCGGGTAGTAATACATGATTTTGTCTTCACCACCGACTTCCACTTCAATCACTGTTTTTGACTGAGCCAACGACAAGTTGGGCGAGATGTCACGTAATGTCTTACCGTTTAAATCTTTTTGCTGATGCGAAATGATTTCACCTTGCTTATCCACTAAGAATGCAAATCCAGTTTCGTCAAAATCAACCGCATTGATACTATTTGCAATGGTCGTCAGGCTCAGGTCTCCACCGATCACGCCCTTAAACTGGCCTTGATAATTAATAGGGGACACGACCGAAAGTAATAGTTCACCCGTCGCGGCATCCACATAAGGGCTGGTAAATACCGTTTTGCCTTTTTGTTTTGCCAATGAATACCAAGGTCGCTGGCGAAAGTCCACGCCAGGTGGATTCTGACGATTTGGATTGTTCGACCTAAGCCCAGTTTCCGTATCCACAGTACCAAACGCCAACAAAAATGAGGTGCTAAAGTAAGGCGTGTTTAACGCTTGCTGAAAATTTTCGACACTAAAATCAACATCTAACTGTGTCTTCACTAAATGTACTTGTGAGGCTTTTTTAGACAGCCAGTTATTAATGCTGATTGCCAGCAGCTGAGTTGTGTCTCCCACATACGCAGCCGTTTTTTGCTTCATTGAATCATTGATAAACCAGTAAGTAGAGCCGCTGAATACAATAATGATGATAAACACCACCAGCGCAGAAGCGACTGAAAACTTGGTTCTAATCTTCATAGTTACTCGCCAGAAAAAAAATCAGTCAACATCGCAAAGTGTTGTCTATAATTCGCTTTATCGCAACTAATTGGTTTAAAGACTATGAAAACAGCGAGCCGTTCTTTATTTGCTCTTTTGCTATCAACGTCATTTGCATATCCGGTGATTGCAAATGATAACCGTCCCGTCACCATGGATGACATTAAGGCACTTGAAGCCCAGCTTGCGGAACTCAAACGACGATTTACAGCGCAGCACCCAGAACCTGAAAAACCAGCAGACACCAGACAATCCACCGCCACTGCCAAGGCAACAACAAAGCCTGTACCTAAAGTGGCAGAAAAACCTGTTACGCACAAAATCGATGTCTATGCGACCATGCGACCAACCTATGGACGCATCGAAGACAATGGGGAAGATACATACGATGTGCGTGACGCATTATCCCACGCAGGGATCAAGGCCACCCACAGATTTAATGATGACTGGGCCGCAGAACTGCATGGGGAGTGGAGTATCGACATTCAAAATACAGGTGAGTTTGGCCGCTCTCGTCGCGCCTACACCGCCCTAGTAACACCGGTTGGGCGCTTTGGTATTGGTAAACAACGACCAGCGCAATACTTGTTCATTGCCGAATACGTCGACATTTTTAATCATGCTAATAGCCCTTATGCCTATGATAACGAAAGCCTATTTTTCGTTGATAACTTGTTGAGTTACCGCCTTGACAGTGGTCCTATTACTTTCGTAGCTGTTGCACAGTACGATGGAGCAAATAACGAAAACTATGCAGACTTGTTCAATGCTGGTGTCAGCTATGACAAAGATGGATTGCATGCTGCAATCACCTACCAAATGAATGATGTCTACGACCAGCAAGTCAGGCAAGGAGAAAACGCCATCTGGGCAGGCTCCTTAGCCTATGATTTTACAGACCGCTTTTACGCTGCAGTTGCCTATCAAGATAAAACATATGAAAGAAACAACATCGCAGACAGAGATGGCTCAACGCTTGATCTCTCCTTTGCGTATAAACTGACAAAATTTTATAAGCTAAAAGCGGGCTTTTTCGATTTTGACGACGGCTACAGCGATAATGACCCAGCCAATCAGAGCTACGATGGTTACAACGTCACTTTAGAATGGATGCCAACGCCACCGCTGCGCGTACACCTTGAGTACCTCACCAAATCGTATACAAACGACCAAGATTTTGACTCTTTGTCAGTTGGCTTCAGATATGACTTTAGAACGTCGATAAATTACTAGAACCCAAAGAGCCTCTGTTACTCACGATACAGAGGTTCTTTTATCTATTCATAGATCAAAAAAGTCACATAAACTATTGATAATCATATTTTACGCCCCATCATAATCAAATCATCAATACCAACTTAAATCATCAGCATGTTCCAATACGACGCACCCACAACACAAGAAGACGCATTGCAAATTCAAACATCTTTAGCCAATACCGTCATTATGACTGATCAATTCAATGAGATTGATACAATCGCAGGCGTGGATGTTGCCTATGATGAAGATAATAACCAAGTGGTTGGCGCTGTGGTGCTATTAGACGCAAAAACACTGCAAGTTATCGAGTCATGTAGTGTGGTAGAGACCATCAGCTTCCCTTACATTCCGGGGTTATTTTCTTTTCGTGAAATCCCCCCGTTAATCAATGCCATAAAAAAACTTTCGATGATGCCAGATTTAATCGTCTGTGATGGGCAAGGCATCGCGCATCCTAAGCGTTTTGGTATGGCAAGCCACCTAGGTGTGCTGTTAGATATTCCCACTATAGGGTGTGGTAAAACCAAGCTGATCGGTGAGTATGAAACACCGGGTTCATGCAAGGGCAACATGTCTGATTTAATGCATGATGAGACTCTTATCGGCAAGGTGCTGCGCACGCAAAAAGATATCAAACCGGTTTTTGTCTCGGTGGGGCATAAAATAAGTATTGAAACGGCTGTGCAATGGATTGAAAAACTCACTCCCAAATACCGCTTGCCTGAAACGACACGACAAGCAGATCAACTGGTTAATCGCAGCTTAAAAGCACTGAAGGCTTAAACGCCCATAAATTAGTACACTAGCGCTTTTGACTTTTTCGCCATGCCGCGGGCGTTTGGCCAATATATTTTTTAAACTGGCGAATAAAGTGGGTGGTATCACTCCACCCAAGTGTTTCTGCTAATTGACTGATAGGCTGCGAAGTATGCAGCAGTTGAGTACACGCCTGCGATAAGCGCTTTTGTGTGATCCATTGACCAACCGTATGCCCCGTTTCTTGTTTAAACAGTTGAGCAAGATAAGGAGGCGACACATGAACCGCCTCACTTACTTCATTGAGTCCAATCGAACGCAAATAGTTGGTTTGTATGAACGCGAGCGCCCTTTCAACTTTCTCATTATACTGAGGCGAATTTGCGCCACACGAGACAGCCAGACTGAGTTCACTCAACAACAAGACAACAAAGCTGCGCTGCACTTCAAGGCTCAATTTTTGTTGCTGAGCCGCAATCAACTCATAAAATAGAGTTGTAATGAAGGCATGCCGGTCCAGGCTCGCCGCTTTCACGGGCAACACGCCTTTTTTGACCAACTCAAAAGGCGCCAGTAAATCACTGTCGGCTAAACCCAAGCAATCAGGACAAAAACTCAGCCATAAAACCTGCAGATTTTCACCTGTTAACAGCGTATGAGGAACTCCCGGCGGTACAATATTAAATGAGCCAGGCTTAACGTGAAAAGGCAGGCGATGGGCAATGGTCATTTCACCAGATACGATAAAAGTCAGTACGCATTCCGCATGTGAGCCATGCTTTTGCTCTGTTAGCGTCTCAAAAAACACCTCGCCAGCGGCCAATGCATGCATACTGTTACTCCACTTTCTGAAAGCTTAAAAAAAGCCGATTTTTACTAAATTCTATCAATTATCGTCCAATACATTTAGCTCTAGAATAGCCCACATATTAAAACACGCATATTTAGAGGTATATTATGGTTGACTCTCCAATGACAATAAACTTTTCCATTGCTTTGATGGGACTGACATTACATATTCTGATCTGGGAAAAGCTGCCTGATTGGGGAACGTGGTTTAACACGCTCGTCGATAAACTCCCTAAACCACTTGCTTACCTTTATGAAGCATGGCATTGCCCATACTGTTTTGGTTTTTGGGTCGCCTTAGCGCTGCATGCACTCACTCAGCAAGCAACCTTACCCGCGCTGCAAAATATGCCTGACTTTTTAGGGGTAACAGCACTGCCTATAGCCTGGTTTTTGGATGCATTAGTGACCGCCCTATTCATTTACATAGGCAGCCTACTATTAAAAGCCCTCGCAGGTCCTGCACTCACAGGTCACCAAAAAATGTTGGCGTTTAAGCAATCTCAACAATAAGTGCATTAGAGTCAGAAAGTAACTAACCTTTATTAATAAACCAAGCTTGCGGCACTGATACTGCCGCTTTTGGGGAGCTAAACCGATGCCCTCTTTATTCACTACACAAAGACTCTGTATATATCATTGCCAATCTTTATTATCAAAACCAAATCATGCTCAGCAAATTACGCGCATACTCACCCCTGCTGTCACTGCATTTTTACCTAAAGAGTGGCAATCACCGCCGCTAGATGAGCACGCAGTGCAATGGCTCAGCGACAAGCTAAAAGAAGCAGATATATTCATTGCGATGGGCAAAGAAACCGCACTCAAAGACCGTCCTCTGCCAATTGGATTAGCCATAATGCACCGCTCTGGTGACACAGCACACATAGGGTATTTGATCGCTAAACAGGCTTGGGGACAGGGCTTTGGCAGCGAGCTTTTGTCTGGGCTAATGACGTATTTATCAGATACCTGTGCCATCAAAACAGTGTATGCTGGAGTAGACCCGCATAATAAAGGCTCTGTTCGTGCACTTGAGAAGTGCCAATTTCATCTCGATACGACAGCGAAAGACGGGCAAAATGCCTTTTATGTCTATCACTTTTAGTCCTTCATAAAGCTTGTGACATTGACGACCATTTGGTACTTTCCCTGCGTCAGTCTGTACGCTTAGGAATACTCTTGCACTCACTTAATCGCCCGCTCACTCTCACAACAGATAGCAATGTCATCATAGAGCGACTCTATCAAGACTATTTAGCACTTGATGAAGACTACCAAACACTGGTGCAAGTGCTTGCAGTGGTTTTTAAGTCGGCGTCTACCATAAAAATAAAGCAAATATTAAAGCGTTTAACAGAGCAAAAAGTCATCGCACAAGGTAGGCCTGTTTCTGCCCTCAGCTCAGAACTGACAACCCTATTAGAAACAAAGCGGCTGGCTATTGTTGAGCACCTCAATGTACGGATAAACCCACTTATCGCTAACCTTGCGACACAGCATGCACAAAAGCTTGGGCGATTGTTACCGATATTAAAATATGCAGAAGAGTTTATCCCTGTGCTCAATGCCTACGAGTGGGAGCGAGACCCAGAAGATGAAAATCGTCTCACTCGCGACTTTTTGTTACTTGGCCAGCTACCTAAAGCAAAAGCACGATTGGCTTTTCACAAAAACCCGCAAATAGTAAACATGCAAAACAACAGTGCACTGGTACAGTTTGTTTTTTTCCCATTCCAACTGGATACGTTTGCTGAGTTACCAGAAGACATGCAATACCAAGCATTTGCAACATTACTTGCGAACCAAAAACAGTTTGGTATCAATAACCATGTTGCGCTTGAGCTGCTTATTCAAGCGCAAAAGCACTGCCCAAATAATAGAAACTTGCGCTTTTTGCTCAGTGAAACCTTGTTACTCGATAACCACGTAGACCAAGCACAACAATTAATAAAGCCCAACGATATAACCAGTTATGCACTGCAGCTTAAAGCTAGCTTTTTACTGCTTAACAACCAAAGCGAGCATGCATGTCAGCAATTTAATAGTGCGCTTCAAGCACAGCAAAAATATTCCAAGAAGAAAGCACCCTATTTAGACGGTATTTTTGGCTGGCTCCACCTCATTGCCCTTTTAGCGTCAGCGTCAAGTAACAATGATCATACTCAGCAAGCCATGTCCCTTGCCAGTAATCAGCTATCCGACAAAAAAGGGAATAAAACGAATTACTATGTTGGCCAATTATTTGAGTGCTTGAGTGAGTCTTTATTGACTGCGGCCCCCTTCATTAGCCAGTTTGTAGAGCATGAACGGGACTTGCAAAATCGTCCTTTGGATTATTACGCTTGTCAGCTCTTCTCAATGTTGGCGCTGCACTGGTGTAAGCAATCGCTCAATGAGCAACATCTCGAAAGACTGCAAGCATGCCGCGCTTTTTTTAGTAACGCGACACTGGGCTTATTTACCGACATTACCGATCAGTTATACACCTCTGTGACGAATGAAGATAAAGAGAGTGGGCTGAGTCTTAACTTCGCAACGCTGATTCAACAGCAGTCTGAATGGGATCTCGCCCTAGATAGATTGCTCGCGCTTGCGCCAAAAGAAACCTTATCAGATGACGCTGACTCAACTGCCAATGAACGTTTGATTTGGCTACTTGATATCACCAATGGTAAAGCTTCGTTTCAAGCAAAAGTGCAAAAACGCCAACCTAATGGTTGGAGCAAAGGCAAAGCCATGCCGCTTGAGACGCTATATCAAAATCAACAAGATTTGACCTATTTAACGGCATCAGATTTGGCCGTTATCGATGCCATGTCCATCGACAAATACTGGCAAGACACCACCTATCACCTCAATAGCGTTGAAGCGCTTCGTGCGGCAGCACTCGCACCCAATGTATTTACTGCCAACGATTTGAACGAACCTCTGGACATCATCGAGTCTCCAGCACAACTCGCCATTACAGCATGTGGGGAGCAACTGTTGCTTAGCTTGACTGATTTACCCGAAGATTTTGCAAAGTACTCAACGGTTTATGCCATAAAGCACATTACATCGCATCAATATGCATTCACTTACTTTGATAAGCAACACCTTAAAATTGCGCACATCATTGGTGAAAATGGCTTGCTTATTCCAAAACACGCCAAGCCAAAATTGATTGCCAGCATCGCAGCTATTGCGCCGCTACTGAATATCGCCTCTCAAGTAAGCGACATAGAGATCGGGTTAGAAACGGTTGAGCCGCAAGCTCATCTCATCATTAATGTTAGCCCTTATCAACAAGGACTTGAGTTTCACTGCCTGAGTATGCCGTTTGGTGATTTGGGACCCGCATTCCATCCAGGTGTTGGCAATGCCAGTATCAGTGCTGAAATTGAAGGTAAGCGCATCGCCACGAAACGTAACTTAGCCCAAGAGCAAGATCTGCTCGACAGCTTAGATGCTCACTGTCCTGCCTTTTTAGCCATGGCTGATAACCGCTTGTGCATTGCTGATTTACAGGATGCTCTATGTGCCCTTGAACAGTTAGAGCTGGGCTTGCAAAGCTCGCCGCCCTTACAGGTTAAAATTCGTTGGCCCAAAGGGAAAAAGGTCAATTTATCGAAACCTTTGGAGTCACAACATTTACAATTGGCCATTTCTAAGAAAAACCAGTGGTTTGACTTAAATGGCGAGCTAAAAATTAATGACCAACAAGTCATCGAACTTAAAGAGCTGCTAAAACTGGTTGAGCAAAGCCATGGCCGATTTATTGAGCTCAGTGGACAGCAGGTCGTGGCACTGTCTCACGCCCTGCATGAAAAGTTAGTACAGCTCAATCAAAGTACCGAGCAAGGTCGCTTTCACCCGCTTGCCAGCCCTATCGTCTCTGAGGCTGTTACGGGTATGCGCATGAAAACCCTGCCAGCTTGGGAAGAACAATCACAAAAAATGCACCAGGCCAATACGCTTAAAGTAACCCCACCAGCTGACTTAAACGCAACCCTTCGCGATTATCAGCATACGGGTTTTGATTGGGCCATGCGCCTAGCACATTGGGGAGCAGGTGCGTGTCTTGCCGATGATATGGGTCTAGGTAAAACACTGCAATCTCTGGCTGTGCTACTCGCAAGGGCAAAAGAAGGGCCAAGCTTAATCATAGCCCCGACTTCGGTGTGCTTTAATTGGCAGCAAGAAGCAACGAAATTTGCCCCCACACTCAGTTTAAAAATACTGTCACAATATGGTGCCGGTGACGCCCGAGTAGCATTGTTTGCGCAACTCAAAGCACAGGATGTCGTGATCATCAGTTACGGATTATTGGTGCGCGACATTGAACTGCTCAAAAGTATTAATTGGTCTTGTATCGTGGCAGATGAGGCACAAGCCATCAAAAACCCGCTGTCACAGCGCGCCAAAGCAGCTTGTGCACTCAAAGGGCAGTTTAAAATGATCACCACAGGCACGCCTATTGAGAATAACTTGGTAGAGTTATGGTCATTATTTCGCTTTGTTAACCCTGGACTATTGGGTAATCTCAAGCGCTTCTCTGAACGATTCATCCAACCCATAGAGAGCAAAGAAGACAAACCAATTGCGGCGCGCTATGCACAGCAAAACTTAAAAACCTTGTTGCAACCGTTCATTTTAAGACGCATGAAACATCAGGTACTAACGGAGCTGCCACCACGCACCGAAATCAATGTCCCGATCCAACTTAGTGATGAAGAGCACACCCTCTACGAGGCACTGCGTCAAAACGCCATTGCCAATATCGCACAGGCCAATGAGCAACAAGATTCGGGCTCTCAACACCTTGCGATGTTAGCTGAGCTCACCAAACTGCGCCAAGTCTGCTGTAACCCCAATTTAGTAGCCCCTGAATTGGGGCTAAGCAGTGCCAAATTAAATAAATTAGATGAGCTGTTACAAGAGTTGAAAGAAAATGGCCACAAGGCTTTGATCTTCAGTCAGTTTGTAGGCCATTTACAGCTGCTAGCGCAACACTTGAAGACACGCGGCGTGAATTATCAATACCTAGATGGTTCGACGCCTGCGGCGCAGCGCCAAGCACGTGTTAATGCATTTCAACGCGGTGAAGGTGAGGTATTCTTAATTAGTCTCAAAGCCGGCGGTTCAGGGCTTAATCTCACGGCCGCGGATTATGTGATCCACATGGATCCTTGGTGGAATCCAGCGGTTGAAGCACAGGCATCAGATAGAGCACATCGTATTGGACAATCTCGACCTGTAACCATTTATCGCTTGATCGCACAGCAAACTATAGAGGAGAAGATCATTGCCATGCATGAGCAAAAGCGCGACTTAGCGCAGCAGCTATTGAGTGGCCAAGATACAACTTACAAACTCTCAGTAAAAGAAGTGCTAGAACTACTGAAAGATACCCTCTAAGACCCTTTCAGTATACGCTTTGATAGAGCAGGCTGTTGCCTGCTCTTATCTGACATTTATGGATATGTCACCGTCAATGGAGTAAGTTTTAAAGTGCCATTGAATGAATCATATATCCCGGTCATCGCAATGCTGCTCGCTTTGTTTTTCACTTGATACTGTGCTTCGGAGTAGCCATTATTCAGTGCGTCTTCAAGGCTGCCAAGCGGATTTCTTTGTATTGCGAAGTTATACAAAAGGTATGTATTGTAATCACGTACGAACGTACCATGACTTAGAAATTCACCATGCTCTACTGGGATATCCCATGCAATAGTCGACTTCATTTTGCCCGTGTCTGCGTCCACGCTATGGCTTAGCGTCATAAATTGTGACAAAAAAGCTTTACTATTTGGGTGTAATGCACCTAACTGAAATAGCTCAGACACACCTGCATTCCATAAGCCAATGTCTGTTGCCATCACCTTCATATCCGAGGTTATGTCTTCCTTATAAAGGATAGATGAAACATAGCCATCTAAAGTCAATTGACCTTTAAATGGCAGCGCAATACCCATTGTATCCCATCGTGCATCATCAGCCCTTGGGTGCTCATAAATAGAATAATCACAATTGTAATAACGACTATTAAGACAATACACAATGTCGTTTTCACCATGCTGCGTTTCCAAATCACTTGGGTGTGCGATAGTTAATTGATAAGGCAAAGTAGTGTCAGACTGATGATTAACTAGCTCTAATAAAGCTTGCTTATCATACGTTATTTCACTAATACGGTCTTCCTCTACACCATTAACGTTATGAAGGCTGATCAACCATATTGCGAGTTCCCCCACCTGATTTAATATCGCCGGTACTTCTGAGAGCGGTATGTTGATAGCCCATGCAAAATTATTTTGACGCTCTGAACCATATACTTGGCCACACATTAAAGTGTGATCACCCCAATACACGTCAGCATATGCATATGTCAGTCCGTCACCACCAGCAAAGCGGGCCGTCAGGTTTTTCCCGCCCCCGCTTTCGGTGATGTCAAAGCCCAAAAATCTTACACCCGATTTCTCACTAGACTGCGTGTTAGCAGTATTGGTTAACATACTGTCATGTCGAAATTGCTTTGACTCAGGCTGCATTGCCCCCCTTGGTCCACACATATTATCTACCTGTATGACCCTTGATTGTCCAAATGCCGAAAAGCAAAGAGCAAATAATAACAAAATACCCTGTAAATATTTCATGTTCAGATCCTTGTAAATATTACGATTAAATATATCTGCGCAATTATCACTCAACTCACGCTTATATAGCCTATCTCTTTAATTAAAACAAAACACCTAAAATTTACACAAAATACACATTTAAATTAATACTATTCTACTAAAACGCACTTTACCTAATGATTAAGTGTAATATTTTTGTAATAGACTTGATTGGGAATGTATAGATAATCAGCAAAACAACATTTACAAACGGCTAAATTGTGATCATGCATACCATAGGTATCATCGGAGGTGTTGGACCCAGCGACCCCAAAACAAGAACACGGTGGCCTTTATCATTGATTTAAGCCCTACCAATTGCCCGATTTAGCTCTGATTGTAAGATCTTCATACTTTTATTGTTGAAATTTGATTCACTTATTGAAACAATAAACAACAAAATAACAATGATTTTTATTTACATGAGCTTTCTCGCTATTATCCCCATATGGGCAGCTTCTATCCTGTTGTACCTGTCTAGCCCAAAACAGCGCTTAATGGCAAAGCCGCTGAATAAACCCGTCGGCTACCTGAGTGCGATAGCACTGTATGTAGTTGCAAATGGCCTTTTTGCAAATACCTTCCCACTTGTATCAGCACTTTTAGCGAGCATTGTGGTACTCATGTTGGGGCTGGTATCCGTCACAATTTTATCAGGTAAATCCAAACGTCTGTTTATGTCTGTATCGGTTTTACTCGTTGTACTTTGTACAACAGTGGGAGGAACGATTTATGTGGCCTAAAACCATTCTTGGCTTTTTTGCCGGGTTATTTATTTCAATTTCATTGGCCCTCAACACCAACTTGATTTTACCCTTTGCTGAAGATACCCGGCTACTCATAGGACTCATTTTAGGCTTTCCTATTTGGGCTGGAATTATGGTGTGGGTCTATGCATTTGATACCACACTCAAAGCTGCAAAACATGTGTTTTTAGTTCTGCTCCCATCTGCACTCCTTAACGTTATTTTACTGGTATAACACGATGAAAAACCAAACTTTAAAGACACTCACCAATGCACACGCTTGGATTGGTCTCATCATTTCATTTGTTTTGTTTATCGTATTTATTGCCGGATCAATTAGCCTGTTTAGAGCGAATATCGACACCTGGGAAAAAGTCTCTTTGATAGGTGAGCATGCGCCGCATAGTAAAGGTGTGTCCTATGATGCCGTGCTCGCTAAACTCGATGAGCAATATCACGTAGATACGCACCATGGCTTCTATTTATACGAGCCATCAGAGCGAAACCCATTCGTTCAAGTCTACTTTGCCGTTGAGCTTGATGAACCACACCCAGAAACCGGCGAAGATCACCAAGACATGTACTTATTGCTCGACCCAATAACAGGTGATGTGATTGCCGACGCCAATGACTTTCAATACGCCAATTTTGTATACCATTTACACTATGATTTAGGCCTCGGGCGCATTGGCTTATACTTTGTCGGTATTATTACCCTATTCTTTTTTGTCGCCCTGCTCAGCGGTGTCGTGATCCATTGGCGCAAATTGTTTAAAAACTTTTATCAATACCGCTTTGGCGCAAACAAAGATAAATGGCTTGATGCACATAACTTGATTGGCACCATGGGCTTGCCATTTCATATCATGTACGCATTCACAGGCCTGGTCTTCAACCTGGTGATCATCTACCAAATCTCGTACGCACTTATTTTGTATCAAGGTAGTCAAGAAAAAGTACTCCAGGCCGCTGGGTTTAATGAGCCTCACATTGAAGAAGCTGACAAACGCATGCCGATGCAAGGCATTGATGCACTATACCCCAGAGCCATGGAAGAAATGGGGGATGTTACGCTCAGGCTGATGATGATAGAGCATTTTGGTGATGAGAATGCTGTATTAGTGTTTATGGCCAAAAGCAATGACGAGTTCTCTAACGAAGTAGATGTACGTTATACCCTTAAAGATCAGCAGCAAATATATATCACCACTGACAACTACGACAATAACTTGCGTGGTGGTCTTGCAACGATTGCCAGCTTACATTTTGGCGACTTTGCTGGTTATGGGATGCGTATTGCCTTTTTCATTCTTGGGTTAGCAACCGCGTATGTGATCATTACTGGTAATCTCATGTGGATCAGCAAACGCGCCAAACAAAAGAAACAAAGCAAACGTAGTCTTAACTTTGTTACTCGCTTAACCTCGGGGGCATTTATCGGTTGCATGGCTGCTATTGCCTTAGGCGCTGTTGCAGCAAAAGTCATCCCACTTGACCTAGCAGGCCGTATGACCAGTATTCAAGCAATCGTGTATATTAGCTTTTTCATTAGTATCATTGCGTCGCTGTTCATCAAACAACAACCTATGTTCTGTCACTACACCTTGAAATTATCAGGACTGTTGTACGCCTTGGCTGCACTACTCAATATGCCAAATTACCTGCAATTTGGTAATGTGTTATCAAACATGGTATTGGTGGATCTTGTGATAGTTGATGTGATGTTAATCACGATTGCCAGCTTATGTTGGTATGGCGCGTTGAAGTTTGCGAAGAAAACGGAGCAAGCACAACAGGATATTAGCCAGCCTGACGCTGAGTTAAGTACTGCACCATAACCATGACCTACGCAAGGTAGCCCAGTTTAACAGCTGGGCTTTTTAATTAAGTGGGTCACTTTGATTACTCACATTTTTGATTCATGTTATCTGCGTTTAATTCTGCCAATAACTTCCATGAACTGGTGGTCACTAAGGCTAGTGTCCATATGACCAACCCCACAACCAAATATAACGCCTTCTCAATACCAAGAAATAACAGCACTGCAACAACGCCGAACATCAAGTAAGTTAACATCGAAAGTAAGTAGATTTTACTCGCACCAGAGACCTGTACGGCATAGTCACACTTGTCTTTCAGTTCGATCTGTAGGCCTCTTGTAGTAATAACAAATGCGTAGAGTGCAACTAAAAATAACGGTATGGTGGTGCCCAATAGACCCGCTTTAGGGATAATAAAAATGAGTGCAAATATCACCAGAAACAAAAAGGCTTTAAAGGTGTGCTGTGCCAGTCTTTTTACTCGAACAAACTCAGGATGATTTAGCAACTCATGACGCAAAGATAAACTCACGAAAAGCAAGCCTGCAAACGTTGCACTGACTTGTGACAAGACGGAGTAAAAGTCATGCCAAGTCTCTATAACGGAATTAAAATCTACCACACTACTTTCCTTAATAATTCAGGCTATTAATTGCTTATTTTTACACAATCCTAAAACAAAAAAGAGCAATAAAAAGCCAGTAGACGAAGTAATTCAGTGATTTATATAAATAGCAGGTGTACTCACACACCTGCTACAAGTTGTTTTTACAGTGCGTCTCCAGCACGATTTATGGCATCAAATTGATGGCCATCAGGTCCGCCATCTCGAAGCGGAATAAGCGCATTAATTTCATTACTACCAGACAAGGCATCCGGGTCAGTTAACGCGTGCAAAAATGCTGTAAGGTAACTGATTTGCGTCTCAGTAAAACCACGAATAATGGCATCGTCCCCCCGATCTGAGGCCGCACGATTTTGCGCATTCAATGCCAGAACATAATCTCCTGCCTCACCAACAACCTGTTCACATTGCTCAGCACTCAAGTGCTTAAACTGCGGTAAACCACAGGTTTCGTGCTCACCATAAAAACGCTCTAACGACCCTGTCACATCTGAGTAATGCTCAATAACACGCTCTAATGTGGCAAATACCCCTTTGTCTCCATACGGCGCGGTGATGCCCACATTTAATAAGCTTGGCATTCTAAATTGGTTTTTAAAGTTTCCATCTGCGACACCATGTACACCTATTTGCGGATACAACGGACCGCGAGTACGTTCAGGTGTAAACATCACACCATCATGACAATTTGCACAACCTGCTGCGGTATAAAAAAACAAGGCCCCTCGCTTTTGCCCTTCACTCAGTTTTTGCTTCTCGCCCTCGATATAGTCAAAAAATGGGTTATCTATGAACATAAATGACGCTTGGTAAGCGGCCATAGCACGCGCTATACGCAAGAAATTTATCTGTTCATCACCAAACGCCGCTACAAAGTGAGGCTTCCAATTATCGGATAGACGCTGTGCGATAAACTCCCGGTAAGCTTGTGGCGATTCAAAACCGCTGGGGTCACCCATTTCTGCTGCTGCGGTTATCGGAAAATGAGCCTGTGCCATCAACAAACGTAATGGATCTGAACTCTCTACCTCTTCATTCATCAAGCGTGTTACATCAAGTTCAGGTGTTTGTATATCTGCCGTTGAGACAGTACCCACCTCACTATCGCGGTTCGCTTCTCGTAACCGTACCCGTTGATCCCAAAACATACTGTCAACCCAAAGTGCAGAATTACATATTGGTGGTGAATTTCTGCCAACAGCAGGAACCGTCAGCCCATCACTGCGGCCCAGCCCCATGACATCAGCATCTTCAGCATTCACACCAATAGATAGCGATAAGCCATCACTGCCGCAACCTTGCGCAGGGTGATGACAGGAAGCACAGGAGGTATCAAAGTTCTGACTTAAGGCTTTACTAAAAAATAGGCGTTTACCAAGCTCTATCATTTGACTGTCTTCTTGTTGACGATAGCGCGCCACATATGCCTGCATATCTTCTAAGCCCGCTTTGAGCGTATAGTGCTCGATCAGCTTATCCATACAAGCATCCAGCTCCTGCGCTGGTATAGCATCCAGATCATTAGTGCCGCAGTGATCCACCAGCCTAGCAATCCCTACTCTGATCACCGAACCATTACGCATACCATCATTGGCAACATCGGTAAGTGTTTTTACACTATCGGTATTGGAACGTTGACTGATTTGTCTGCCCTGTGCTCTTGCCACAGCCACAACATGGTAAGTGTGCTCAAAATTAGGGTTCGCTGATGTATCAACATAAAAGGGCATTTTAGTACGACCAATGCGTTTACCATCACGAAATACGCGATAACCCGTAATGCCTTCAACACCAATAGGTGCCTGCCAACTCAGCCCAACTTCAGTTGTTGAGTGCACTTTAGCAATCAACTGAGTGGGCGCGGAAGACTCTATGGGTATGCTGGCATGAAGTGATGACGCCCATATTGTCAAAGGGATGAGTAAAAGTAGATTTATCGATTGACGGTAGCTTTTTCCAAACATTGCAGTTCCTCCATAATGACTACCTGGATTTGTTGGGGTTATGTCGGTAACCTACTTGGTTTTCCATATATCTATCCCGATAATAAAAACAAATGCATTAAAATCAGGTAATTAACAGGAACTAGGCCACCAGCACTGACTATGGAGATAAAATAAGGAAAAAATATGGATAATTTAAAAAACGACAACCATAAAGCATTAAATTTGACTTCAAAATATTAAATAGAGTCACTGAAAAGTATCAGTGATTTTGCTAGTGGTTATACCTTTAAGCTAGCCTGCAACTCCGAAATATGAAATAATTACCTCACTTGGAAACTAATATTTTATAGATTGTTAAATGGATTTAAACTATCCCATAGAGTCTACTTTCTTAGTCTTATCACTGTTATTTGCCATTACCCTAATACCCGCCAAAGTCACAATCCAGTTTATTGGTGCTGACTATGGCAATATTTTGCGCTGTGCACTCGCAGTATTCATTGCCACAATCACGACCTTATATGCAATAAGTGCCATTGATCATCTAATCGGAGTCATATTGTTATTCGCTTGGCTAGTCTTTATTTTTAATCGAATTTTAGGTATGTCTAAATCTTGGAGTAGTCTATTTACAATTTGGCTGGTACTCATGCAACTTGCTGTATTGCATGGACTTGGTGAATATGGTCTGAAATAAATCGTACACTAACCTAGCTCAACCTAGCTTACTTTTGGCACTTAGAAATGCAGCTTGGCTTCAGCCAAGCTACAATCCAAATTTTTAATTATTGATTTTGATATTTCTCAAAGAAATACACCGCCTGTACAAAAGATTTATACTCTTCACGGTCAAAATCAACAAATCGAGAAGATTGTCTAAACTCTCTATAATCTTTGAAGCCCTGTGGCGCATGAGGGTGGCCAAATATCGCAATTTCAAAACTTTGCATAGCAGAAAATTCTGCACTGTTAATGTCTAACAATTCACCAAATTGAAAGGCTGGTATAGTGCCCGATGTATCGCTCACTACATTCCAATTAACTGATTCGCCAGCAGAATCCGTAGGGTTTAAATACCACGACACTGCATGAAACCTATCATCCAAGTTGCTAAAGTCGTAATCAAAGCTAAAGCTGTTATTCATATTCCCAGATAAAAATCCAGCTTCAATACCTTTTGTATAATGGGTTGGCGGTTCAAATTCTAGTTGCCCTGTTTCTGTGATACTCGAACGAGAAGCATAATACCTGTCAACTGTATACTCGCCTACCGTTACCTCTTCATCCCAACGAGCTCGATACTGGTGCGCATCAGCTAAATCTGGAAAAATGAATTGCATAGCTGTTGTTGAAACAGAGAAAGTAACATCATATGGCTGATCGCTCTCTTGCGTTTTTTTATAAGATACGATGGATGCATTCCCAGCAAAGTCATCTTCTTCATTGTCAACAGGCACACCATCATAGATAAAGTCTTCTGCAACCAATTCAATTGTTAATGGCGTAATATAGTGTGAAGGTTCAACTTGTGCAGCTTTTGCAATCGAGCCATCTGGTGATACCAAGGCAAACCGGAAGACATCATCTCCAGTGCAATTTTCAATTTCTGATAGTCCCGGACCAGCAACCAAATGATCTGATATCGGTAAACCAAGGATATGGCCCCTTTGGGTAATGACTGAGTAGTTTGGGTACGTAGACTCAATTTCAGTATAGTCCACTCGCAGTGTGCGACAAGACGATACAGTTGGAGCAGTACAATTTTGATAAGCTTGAGGCGCTGAAACACTAATTGTTCCTAAATTTAGTCCATCTTCTATGTCCATATGGGTCACAACTTTGCTTCCATAAACCAAACGGTCTTTTACATCAAGATCGACAATAGAAATGTGTTTAGCATTGGTTGGAATACTTTCTTTAAATATACCATCTTCATTTGATGTGGCTTCCGCAACAACGGCTCCCTCTGCATCATGAAAAACAATGTTGACGTTTGGCTTTGGCTCTTCTCCAGCACAGCCATTAAACACGGTTTTTAATTCTATGCTTTTTAGGGCAGGCGGTGTCACAGGGTTTGGCTTTTCTGTTACTACAGGGTCAGTTCTATCTTTTGATGAAGAACCGCATCCAGCAAGACCCAATGCAGCAACGACAGGGAGAAGTACAAATAAACCACTTTTCATTTTTTTTCCTTTTTATTTTTATAAAAATCACTTTTTCTCATATATTTTAAAGCATTATAAAGGGGGACTACAACCTACTCAGGTCACTTTTCTTAAGATCAGCATATGTAAATAAATGACTGAAGATCAAATTAGATATATGCCCCTTGGTCATTTTTTGTCACGGCTACATAACTGACTTGCTGTCAATGTTTGTATTGAAGTACTGATTACAAGATCTATTGATGGTTTGTTTCACTTCAACACAACTTGTGATTCAGCAGGGGGTGAGATTAATAGGCCTTTGAGTGATATCAAACCTCATGCAGACGGCATTAATACCACTTTAATCAATAATTCAGCACATACAGTACTTAATCAATACGACCACTTTTATTTATGAATTTATAGTCAAATTGTATATAAGATTGGTTTTCAGCTTTTGAAAAATCGTCTTTGTCCTGGGTCGCTAAAAAGGTGCGGTAATCATTCAATGCCGCAGGGCCTTTTGGATATGCCGACAAACTGATTTGAAATGATGACAGCCCATTAAACTCAATATTGTCTACAGTGAACGCGTTACCAAATTGAAACTCTGGTATGTTACCCGCTGTACCACCGGCAATATGCCATTGATAGCTTTCGTCTTCGCTAGACGAAAACGAAAATTGCCAGTCAACTAGCTTTAATCTCTCATCCAATGCGCTAAAGTCATAGCTAAAACTGAAATTACTGCTGTCATGACTAGATAAAAATGCCTGCCCTAGACCATTATCTAATTCAACAAGCTCGGTAAAGTTCACTTCCCCCTCAGAGGAAATTGCAGATTCTGAGTAGCTTGTGCGTATCAGCTGGAAAATATCTAAATCGGTATCATCACTCACTTTTACGGTGTACTGCGAATAGTCAGCTAAATCAGGAAAAATGGCATTTGCTGTTATAACAGGCATATTAAACAATAATTTATAACTATCACCCTCTTGCTTTCCCTTTATATAGGAAGCAATAACTATGTCAGCGCCCTCATCCAGCTCAGGCTCCGTAACGGCTACGCCATCATAACTAAAGTCTTCAGCTAACAACTGAAACACGCCAGTATTAGCATCGGCATTCGGTTCAACATGAGCAAGTTTGACTATCTCTTTATCATCCGACACAGCCACAAATGGAATGAACTTTTCGCCTCTGCAAAGATGCGCATCTTTCAATAAATCGCCTAACGGTTTCTTGTACACGTAACTCAAAAAGGTTGAGTCGAAGCCTTTAGTCAATATCTTATAGTCGGGGTATGTTAGTGCAGCGTCTCCTACATCAACAAAGTAGGTATGACAAGGTATCGCCGTGATGACACTACACTCTTGCGGTGAATCAAATACCATGGTGCCCAGATTGACATCTCCTGATATATCCATGTGTGTGTATATTTTTCGAAGCGTACGACTATCTTCTCGGGCAATCGTATCTACAACAGAGATATGTTTAGCGTTTTCAGGAATATTTCCTTGATAAGCGCCATTTTCATCTGGGTTCCCCGTGGCAACAACCCCCCCGTTTTCATCATGAAAAATGATTTCAATATCAGTGCTGCTATCTGCCGTAGTACATCCACCGAACACCGCATTGAGTGTCACAGAGCCAAGTTCTGGGGCTGGCACTATTGGAGCAACTACAACTTTATCGTCGTCTGAAGAACCACAGCCTGATAACACCACAAGTACTGCACTGGTAACAAACGCATTTTTAAGGTTTAATTTCTTCATTTTATTTCCTTTTAAAACAACTGGGTAATTCCAATCAAAATCGGAACAAACCTTAGCACGAGGACTCCCCAATAAAAGTTAATAAATGTTACTCTATGCTATTGTTTGCAACTCAAACGCCTGTGACGCAATATCCATTGTCCTCCCGCCTCCTACTGAAAAATGAAAAATGAAAAATGAAAAAACAATAAATACAAAACTTTAAAAATTAGTACAGCTTGATATAGGAAAGATACAACATAGCTTCAAGGAGTCGAACATCATGCTCCCTAACACCTCTCAACACACGAAAAATCAACCAACAAAAAATGGCTGCTCTCATGCCATAGAGGCATTGAGCTCACTTGCACAGCAGCGCTCCCATCTAAAAGATTTTCTCTATGGTTACCAGCAGAAAGGCTGATATCCAACAAATAGCTCAAGGTGAAACGGTGACATCCATATTGGTAAGGGTAAAAATAGGTTTATCGATTAACACTTGTTTTACCAAACATTGTAGCTTCTTCATAACGCTTACCAAGACTTGTTGGGTTATGTCAGTTGCCTAATATGTTTTCAACAAATTCACCCCAATCATATAAAACATTATAAAATCATATTATTAAACAAATACAAGCCACCAGCCTGAATCGGCCCATGAACTAATAATCTAGTTTAGTAACTTATATTTTATAGAGCGTTCAATGGATTTAAACTATCCTACAGAGTCTGCTTTCTTAGTCTTGCCCTTTTATGAATACTCGGTAAAATCATGGGTCAATTTAAGGGTTAAAGGTAGTTTGGTATATCACCCAAACCACCTTTAAGACAATCACTTCCCTCAAAGCTTTCTGAAAGAATATATTGCTTGTACAAAAGACTTATACTCAGCTTTGTCAAAATCAGCATATTTGTGTTGTCGTATAAACTCTCTATACGCTTTAAAACCTTCAGGTCCATAAGGGTGAGACCAAAGCATAATTTCAAAATTTCCCATTGCAGCAAAATCAGCACTATGAATATCTAATAGTGTTCCAAATTGAAATTCAGGGATCGTGCCAGAGGTATCGCTCAAAATTCTCCACTGAAGTGATTCACCCGCAGCATTAGTGGGAAAGAAATTCCAACTCACCACTCGAAGTCGGTCATCTAGATTGCTAAAGTCATAATCAAAACTGAAACTATTGTTCACATTACCAAGTAAAAAATCAGCTTCAATACTATTTGTTAAGGAAATGGGAGCCTCAAAGTCAAACTGTCCAGATTCTGTAATAGTCGAACGTGAGGAGTGACGTCTACTAATCGCATATTCGCCAATTTCTATGTCTTCATCCAAATAGGCGCGGTACTGGTGATATTCAGCTAAATCTGGAAAGATAAATTGCATCGCCGTAGTCGATGCAGAAAAAATAGTTTTATATGGGTAAGCCCCTTCTAAATCTACCTCTTCTTTCAGATATGACGTAATGGATGATTCACCTTCAAATTCTGAATTAGCCGTGTCAACAGCCACACCTTCGTATATAAAATCTTCAGCAACTAATTTCACAGTCAATGGTGTAAGGTATTGCGAAGGTTTAACACTCGCAGCTTTTGCAACCGTACCATCTGGTGACACTAACGCAAACTGAAAGACATCATGTTCACCACAGCTCTGAATTTCCGTGAGGCCAGGCACAGTATCTAAATGGTCAGGGTTATGCAAACCAAGGATATTGCCCCTTTGGCTAACCACTGTGTGGTGAGGATATGCACTTTGTATCTCTGTGTAATCCACTCGCAATTCAATGCATGGTGATACTGCCGGTACGTCACACCCTTGATAGCTGTTAGGCACATTAAAACTCACTGTGCCTAAATTTAACCCATCTTCTATGTCCATGTGGGTCACGACTTCGCCATTAATTTGCAACCCATCTTTGATATCAGTATCGACAATAGAAATATGTTTGGCGTCTGCAGGGATATCCCCTTTAAATATCCCTTCTGAGTTTGATGCACCTTGTCCAACAATCGCGCCTAATGCGTCGTGAAACACAATATTGACATTCGATTTTGGTTCTTCGCCAGCACATCCCTCAAACACCGTTTTTAACTCTATGCTTTTTAGAGCTGGTGGTATAGCGGGCGTGGGAGTTTCAGTCACCACCGGGCTGGGTTCATCTTTTGATGAGGAACCACATCCCGTAAGACTCAATGCAGCAGCTACAGGCAGCAACACAAATATATTTTTTTTCATTCTTGTCCTTTTTTTCTAAGAAATGATTTTTTATTCACGAACTAGCATATGGATAAAGAATACCCAGCCACCTAATCAGCCCTATTACTATGAGAATAATGTTTGTAAATATACGATTGAGCTTCTACGTGAGTGTGATCCACATCCCCTTCTTTTGTCATATCGGCCACTCTGCTTCTGTACGTATTGAGGTCTGTGGAAATATCTGGGAACCCAGACAAAACAAGACTTATGTGCGAGAACTTTGACAGTTCTAGACTGTTCTGGTTTAACAACTGACCAAATTCAAAAGACGGTACACTCCCTGCCAAGTCCCCTGAGATCCGCCAGTTATATAGATCAGACGCTACATCAGTAAATTTGATTGTCCAAATCACCTCATTGACCCGCTCATCCATGTGTGTAAAGTCATAACTGTATTGTAAGCTATTGAAAGACATCAACATGTCCAAAGGGGTAGAATCAATTTCTATCGGCGCTTCAAGTTGGATCTGCCCAGTTTCGTCAATGCGAGACACAGAGCCACTGTAAATAAAATATCTTTCATTATTTACGGTAACATTACTTCTTCTCCCAGCATTATAAAATCTAAATGCTTCAAGCTCTGGAAAGATAAACGATATTTCGCTAGAGACGGGCTGCTCGACCCCTGAAGCCGCAAAAGCACGAATATCAAAGACGGGCTGCTCGAACCCTGGAGCCGCAAAAGTACTAATATCACTGTGGTGTAAGTTTTCCAACCCAGGATCACTCACCGCAACGCCAGAATAGACAAAATCGTCCGCTTGTAAATATACCTGTTCGTCAAGAGCCAGGTTTGACAGCTTAGCAGCCTGTGCAGAAGTACTGTCTGGAGAGATAAGCGCAACATGATAGTTATCCTGATCATCACAAACACTGAGTGTAATTGGGTAGGTACTTGAATCCGCTTGACCCAAAATACGAGTATCCCCTTCACCCGTGATCAGTGTATAACCTTCATAAGCAACATCCAGTTTAGATGTATCTAATGAAACTGAGCTACATCTGGGTACTACAAGTGAACATGAAGGTGCATTATCTGGACGGATAAACAAGATTGAACCTAAATTAACGTCTCCACCTATATCCATGAAAGTTCGAATCACTCTATTTTGCGGTTGCTCACTCCTTGGCTCTACCACAGACAAATGCACGGCCTGATCTGGAATTGCGCTCTTAAATTCACCATTCGCATCAGAAGTATGCGTTGACACAACGCCGCCACTTGCGTCATGAAAAACAATATCCACATTTGGATAACGTTCATCACCGTTACAGCCGTCATAAACGGTTTTTAATGCAACTTGATTTACCTCAGGTAAGGGAGGGGCAGGCGGCATAACTATATCTTGGTTATCTTTATCTGAAGAACCACACCCTGAAAGAGCAAGTAAAACTGCTGCACTGACTAGTGCGTATTTATTATTTATATTTATCATGTAAATTCCTTTAGAGCTCACTTAGATTTAAATCTAAACCGGTACAAATGTTAACATAAATAGACCTGCCAAACGTTAAGAAATATTAATCTCAATACTTATTTGGTCCTTGACTTTACATGTCATATTGCGTCCGTTGTCCGCCTTAATTTACTGTCCGCGTACTGTCCGGTGTCCGTCCGACTCCCAATTCACCCCATAACGAAAAACAAAAAACAACAATAAATACAATAAGTTAAAAGTTGGCACATAGCTTGATATAGGAATGAAAACGACATAGCTTCAAGGAGTCGGACATCATGATCCGCAATACATCTCAGCAGGACAAAGTAATTACAAAGAGATCGAATAACAAAAAATGGATGCTTTCAAGCATTGGGGCCATTGGACTTATTAGCGCAGTGGCGTTCTCGTATGAAAGCTTCTCTACACTCCTATCCGCAGAACAGGTGGTATCAACACAACAGCTAAAAACAGCTCAGGTGGTACGTGGCGATATGATCCAAGATATACGTGTTGAAGGTCGCACCCTTGCCGCCGTCAGCCCGTCACTGTATGCCATTGCTTCAGGTACTGTGACACTCCATGTCAAAGCTGGTGATACCATTACCAAAGGGCAAGTATTAGCGAGCTTAGATAGCCCAGAATTGCATAATCAGCTGCTTCAAGAAGAGGCCACGTTAAGACGCATTGAAATGGAAGTAAAGCGTCAACAGATCGCTATCAAACAACAGCAATTAGATAATACACAAGACATGGAACTCGCAAAAGTCGAACTAGAAGCCGCACAAAGTGAAATGGCCCGGGCCAATGCCAGTATTGAGAAGCAAATTATCTCCAAGTTAGAGCTAGAACAAACCATGGTCGAGCTCAAACGCGCGGAGCTCAATGAGCGTCACGCAATCGACAGCTTAAAACTTTCTCAAGAGCAGCTTAACTTTGAATTACAAAGCACCCAACTTGATTTAGATAGACAACGCCACCTGGTAGCTAACTTGCAAAGACAAGTTGATGCGCTCACGCTAATTTCGCCGCTTAGCGGTATTGTGGGCAATTTAAACGTCCAGCAAAAACAGCATGTACAAAGAGACAGCGAGTTGATGTCTTTAGTCGATTTAAGTGAACTTGAAGTGGAAGCTTATATTCCAGAAAACTTAGCGGATGAATTGGGCATTGGGTTAACTGCAAAAGTACAGATCAACAATCAATACTTCCCTGCAACACTGATGGCCATCTCTCCAGAGGTAGAAAATGGGCGTGTATCAGGTCGCATACGCTTTGATGAACAACCAAAAAGTTTAAGACAAAATCAACGTGTTAATGCACAAATCATTATCTCCCATAAGAAAAACATACTCAAAGTTGACCGTGGCGCATTTATTGAAACTGGGTCTGCCTCAACAGCCTATAAAATAAGCAACGGCAGTGCCCACCGAACTGATATTCAGCTAGGCGTAAAAAGCATCAGAGAAGTTGAAATCAAAAGCGGCTTGCAGGTCGGTGATACCATAGTAATATCTAGCCTCGCACCATTTCAACAAGCGCAACAAGTCATACTAAGTGAATAAAAATAAAAGGATAAACCCATGCTAAAAATGAATAACATCAGCAAAATTTACCGCACAGACTTAGTCGAGACACATGCACTGAGTGGTGTTAACCTCACCGTAGATGAAGGCGAGTTTATCGCTGTCACCGGTCCGTCAGGATCTGGTAAAACAACCTTTTTAAATATCACAGGTTTACTAGAGACGTTTGAGGAAGGTGAATATATCTTGGATGGTGAAGATGTCAGTCAGCTCTCAGACAAGCACCTATCAAGACTTAGAAATGAAAAAATTGGCTTTATTTTTCAGGGCTTCAATCTAATTGCTGACCTTAACCTCTACGATAATATTGAAGTCCCATTAATCTTCCGTGGTATCAATCAAAAAGAGCGAAAGCAACGCATTGAAGAAAGCCTTGAGTTGGTAGGTCTAGGTAGCCGTGCCAACCACTACCCCGCCCAGTTAAGTGGTGGCCAGCAGCAACGTGTCGCCATTGCAAGAGCACTTGCTGGTAAACCACGATTTTTACTCGCCGATGAACCAACAGGTAACTTGGATACCATGATGGCACGTCAAGTCATGGAGCTGTTGCAAGATATCAACCGTCAAGGCACCACACTTATCATGGTGACACATGACAATGAACTAGCACAGCGCGCGCACCGTAATATCCAGATCTTAGACGGTCAAGTCAGTGACATTGCTAAGAGCCAACTTACAGATTTAGCGGTATAGGTGAATATATGAAAGACGCTCTTCACCTTGCATGGCAAGGGTTTAAACAAAAATCCAAATTAACAACCTTGATGATAGTCAACCTCGTCATCGGCATTACCTTGTTGCTTACAATGAGTACCATCATAGATCAAAGTGGCCGCTCTGCGATGTCACATAAGCTAAACGAGCTTAATCATATCAGTCTTAACTATATGGACAGCGAATTCGACAGACGCCATGCATTAAGGACACCGCCGATGACTTACCGTGATGCGCAAGCACTATCGATGGCGTTTGAGAAAAAAGAAGTCTCATTAGCAAACCTGAGCTTTAATTACACCACGTCATTTATTTTGGATCTCAATGATAATAGTGCAAGACCTCTTAATGCCACGGGCTCCGCAGTAGATGAACACTTCTTTGCAATCATGGACGCACCATTTTTATTTGGCAACCCTTGGCCTAAAAATATGAATGACTCAGCAATTATAGTGCTCGAGAAAAAAGCCAATGACCATTTATTCGCAGGTCAAAACTCTGTCGGTAAATTCGTCGTGATCAATAATCAACAGCTAGAAGTTGTCGGTGTTATAGATTTATCGCATCACACTTTTCGTTTTCAAAATAATAGCTTTAGTAATAGAGAAAATGATCTTGCCTTCATTCCCTTAAACTATGCAATGGCAAATAACTTACCTCGAGTTGGCTATATGCCATGTATGACGAAAGAAGAGCCGCTACGCACCGAGTTCCGTCAGTCAAACATGACGGGGTTAAAAAGTGCGGAATGTGGTTTTCTGCATACTTGGGCACAAGTCAGCACTGATAACGCACAGCAACAAGTAGACGAATTAACACTATGGCTTAGGAATTATACCCAACAGCAAATGAGTCAAGGACGCTTCCCACACAATGAGCCTTATTATGTCCAATCTTTAAAACTATTACATGACACTATTTATAGCTTTATGGACTGGGAACGTGTCTATCTGAATTTTGCTTATCTGCTTTTTGCCATCACCTTGGTCAACACCGTTGGGATTTTACTGGCTAAAAACCAACATCGTGCAAAGTTAGTGTCTTTATACAGGGCGCTCGGTGCCAATCGAATGTACATCATCAAGCTGCAAGTCATTGAGCTATTAATCGGCGCAACCATTGCCATTACTTTAGGCTTAGTAGGCGCACAGTTAGGCTTATATGTCATGTACCTTTTGGCTATGTATTCGATGGATTACGTCGGTGTTGCAGAGCAAGTACAAAGGCTTTACAACATGGATATTTGGTTTGCTTTCAAAGCAGCTCTTAGCATTTATGCCACCATTTTGATTGCCGGCTTGTTCCCTATCATCACTGCCAGCCGCATTGCGCCTGCATCTCAATTAAGAGGATAAATTTATGGCGATTAAACATATTTTAAAACTCATTTTAAAGCATAAAAGTATCTCTTTGCTGATCACCTTGCAAATTGCCATCGCAGTGACCATTATCGGTAATACCAGCTTTATTAGTTACCGTACCTTGCAAAATTGGCTGATCCCCTCTCATATTGCAGAGCAGCAGATAGTCAATGTCTATACCCGCGTTTTCGATAAAAACCTTGATAAAGGCGCTCTCATTGAGCGAGATTTACAAACCCTACAGTCCATCGCTGGTGTTGAGAGCGTTAGCTATGCCGCAAACGAATTAGTGCTAGCAACAGTGAACGGGCGTAACTTTGCTCACGCGACACTGGATGAAGATAAGCAGGGTGAAAACGTTGCGCTTTTTGCACAAACACCAGGAGGGCTTGAAACGCTTGGTATTCAGGTGACTCGAGGTCGTAGTTTTTACGATACAGAGTATATATTCGGTCACGCTAGTGAAGGTCAAAGAGCAAGTGTTGTGATGATAAGTAATGCGCTTGCTACCGCTTTATTTCCTGAGCAAAGTGCACTTGGGCAAACCGTCTATCTTCATAACGACCGTCTTCCTTATCAAGTTATTGCGACTTATCAAGACATGATGTTAGGTGAAGCAGCGGCTTACACCAACAGTTGGTATCACTCAGCGATTATTCCAGAAGCTCACTTTAGCACTAACAGCCAAGTAAACTATTTGGTCAAGGTAGCGGAAAATACTGACGATGCAATCTTTGAAACCATTGAGAACACACTATTTGAAGAAGAAGGCCGCTTAGTTCAGCAAGTAGAATTTGCAGCGCGTGCCAAAAAACGACTATGGGATGGCCGTAGTACCTTTGCATTTATTATGATGGGGATCAGTGCCATCGCTATCCTCGTGACAGGTGTTGGGATCATCGCACTGGTTTCATTTTCCATCTCTGTTCGGAAAAAAGAAATTGGCGTACTTCGAGCTCTGGGCGCCTCTCAAGCCAGAGTAATGAGAACATTATTATTAGAAAATTCAATCTTAGCCATAGTGGGCATTGCCTTTGGTTTATTTGCAGCCATGTGGCTTAACCAATACTTTGTAACCAACCTGCGTATTCAAGGCTTAATAGTCCCATGGCTGGCTGCAGCAGTTGCCCTTTGTATTTGGGGACTAAGTGCCTCAGCTGTCTATATCCCAGCGCGAAAAGCAGCTAAAATATCTCCAGCACAGGTTACAAAAACCAGTTAAATAACAAGCCGGTACATGGTACCGGCAACAATAATGATAAGAATATGCAAAATAAAATACTTGTGATTGACGACAATCAGGACGTTATAAAAGCGCTTAAGCTATTATTTTTACTCAATGACATTGACTGTGACGGCGCAACAAGCCCAGAGCAAGGCCTCGATATGCTCAACAGCCAAGCTTATGACTTAGTCATCCAAGATATGAACTTTAGCCAAGACACCACTTCTGGCGCAGAAGGCCAGACGCTATATCAAGCGATCCGTTCATTGAACCCTGACTTACCCATTATCCTACTTACCGCCTGGGCAAATTTAGAAACCGCTGTCGCCCTAATTAAAGATGGAGCAGCAGATTATTTAGAAAAACCATGGCGAGAAGAAAAGCTACTCAAGTCAGTCAATCAATTACTCGAAATATACCGCCTAGAAAAAGCACAATTCCAACAGCAAACGCAAGCCAGAAATCGGGCAAATAAGCTGGCAGAACAATTTGATTTAGTCGGTCTTATCTATGCAGATCCGGCCATGCTTAACTTATTGGAAATCGCAACCCAAGTCGCGCACTCAGACGCACCAGTACTCATAACTGGACCCAATGGCGCCGGCAAAGAAAAAATCGCCGAGGTGATCGTCGCTAATAGCGCCTACCGCAGCAATGCTTTTATCAAAGTCAACGCGGGTGCGCTTCCCGCTGATTTAATCGAAGCAGAATTATTTGGTGTTGTCGGTGGCGCGTATACAGGGGCCACTAAAAGTCGGATCGGAAGATTTGAAGCAGCCGATGGTGGCACCCTATTTTTAGACGAAATTGGTAATCTGCCACTGTCTGGGCAACAAAAGCTATTGCGCGTGTTACAAACTGGCGAATTTGAACCTGTAGGCAGTAGCCAAACAAAAAAAGTAAATGTACGTGTACTGAGTGCGACCAACGCCAATTTATCAAACGCAATTGCGCAGGGCACATTCAGAGAGGATCTTTACTATCGATTAAACATGATCGAGTTAAAGTTACCCGCACTGATGGAGCGACCAGACGACATTATCCCACTCGCAAATCATTTTATCGAGGATAATAAACAGCTAAGTTCAGGTGCTGTCAATGCGCTAAAACGTCATACTTGGCCGGGTAATGTCAGAGAGCTACAAAATGTGATTGGCCGTGCACAGTTACTTGCAAAAAGTGACCTCATTGAAGCCTCTGATTTAGGACTGAAAACTAAGCCTGCTAATTCAGCAACCAATACAGAATTGTCAGCACAGGATATACAAAACGCATTGAGTAGCCATCAAGGCAATGTCACGCATGCAGCAAAAAGTTTAGGCCTCAGTCGCCAAGCTATGTATCGACGCATGGATAAATTTGGAATAGCACGCTGATGGACACAACTTTCACGTCTTTGGCTGGAAAAATGGCCGCATTTTGCACAGCCTTTATTGTACTTGCAGTGTCAATTCAAACTGCTTTTGTTTTCATAGGCGCACCTATCTTAGTTGCACTCCCTCTCTCATTATTGATCACGTTGCCTTTCCTATTTTTTTGTTGTGAGTATATATTTCAACAACACAAAATGATTATTGATACACTCACAAATGGCCTAAAAAGCCTTTATGACAATGATTTTTCTATCCGTATAGCCGAGCAAACACACTCGGAGTTAGGCACAGCTATTCACATGTATAATAAGCTCACCAAACAGTTAAAAAAGCAAAGGCAGACCCTCAATCAGCGAGAAATATTACTTGATAGTATTGTACAAGCTTCCCCCATGGGTATTGTATTGGTAGACCCCTACAAACACATTGTGTATTTTAATAACGAATCTACCCTATTATTACAATCCTCGAAACTTGACGGTATGACTTTGCATCAATGCTGTGAAAACCTCCCTCCACAACTGCAAAAGTCAATTATGCAGGCACAATCTGGATTGATAAGCTTTGAGCACAATGATGTAAAGCAAAGTTATTACCTAAGTTTTAAAACAGTCACCTTTAACCATCAACCACATCAATTAATGATCATCAAAAATGTCTCTGTAGAGTTAGGGCAAGAAGAGCTACATATGTGGAAAAATGCCATTAGATTGATTAGCCATGAGCTGAATAACTCATTGGCCCCCATTAGCTCGCTGACATCATCAGCTCAAAATATGCTCAACAACAATAAACATCTCGATTTACTCCCTGATATATTGCATACGGTAGACCAACGAGCACAAAATTTAAGTGAATTTATTGCGCAATATGCGCGTTTTGCGCGCTTACCTAAGCCAAATCAAGATTACCATGCAATTCAGCCGCTATTTGACCAAGTCAGTGCGCTGTATTCGTTTGAGCTGCTCGAACCATTACCCGTCGAACAAGCTTACTTTGATAGTACACAAATTGAGCAGGTATTGATTAACATCTTAAAAAATGCCCATCAGTCTGGCAGCGACCCCGAACAAATCGCCGTTAAAGTAGTAAAAGATTACAATCGCCTTCGCGTCGCCGTCGTCGATCGCGGCAAAGGGATCAATAACGGTAACCTGCATCAAGCACTCTTACCTTTTTATTCGACTAAACCTGACGGCAGTGGGATCGGTCTTAGCTTGTGCAACGACATCATTCATGCACATCAAGGACAACTCAAGCTAAAAAACCGAGTACAAGGCGGCTTGATGGTTGAATTTGATATCCCTTTAAGAGACACTCAGTATCTGTAAGGACAAAGCTAAACAATTAAAAAAAGTTAGCCTATACAAAGGACTTAATCATGTTATGTTATTCTCGGTTTTGGATCAGTATTGGTGCCTTGACTCTAGCAGCGTGCCAAACCACAAAAACCAGCGCCCCTCCTTCTCCTACCAAAGTTCCTTGCTGGTTACATAACCCGGTGTCATCACAACAAATCGGTTTTATTGGTACAGCCGCGCCATTCAGCGCTATCAAAGACGGCTCCATTATCGCTAGCAGACAAAGAGCGGTCTCACAGTACACTCAATACTATGGACTGCCTAGTGCTCATGAAGCGGTTAAAACACTACCTGCTACACAAAACAGCTTCACACTAAAAAATGGTCAAGTACTGTACTTTTCAGAGCCATATACAACCTCAGATACCTTATACACATATGTGAGCACCAGGCCAGCCCTCAACAGTAATCAATGTGAAGCGATCACATGCAACTTCAATTTATGTGAACCGAAATGGCTATGTAGTGGGGAGAATAATCACGTCATCGGCGCAAGTTATTATACAGCCTCTGCATATCAGCAACTCCCAATGACTGCAACTAATGCAAAAGCACTCGCTGGTTACCTTGCGCAAGCAAGCGTTAATATGCAAGAACGCTATGTTGAATCTTTTTCAGAACAGCAACATGCCTCTCAATTTTCCCGACAAGGCGAGGTAATAAGTAGCGATTATCAGCACCCCTTACTATTGACACAAAGTTGCCATTATGGTTCAACATTATTTTCGGCCTATCAAACCAATCTACCGTTAAATAAACAAATAACGCAGCAAACTTGGCGAGATATACAGCAATATCAAGGTAGAAGTGTTGTTATGGGTAACTTTGGTGAAGATGGCACCATCGCACCGGATAACTTAATCAGTAGCGCTATCAAATACGCCATTCGTGATGCATTGGTTGAGATTGCAAAAAGCAAAGGCGTTACTGTCTCAGCATCCAGCACTTTACTCAATCAAAATGGCAGCTACTATTTAAGTGATGCTCAATTTGATATTCAACAAACAGTCAGCGGTCAATTATTGGATTTACAGATCAACTACAAAGAAGGGTTTCCCGTCGTCTACGTATGGCTACTTGAGGTGAATTAATAACAGACAACCTCATGTAAGTAGGGGCGTCAAAACGCCCCAAAATATGTCTTAACCACCACAAGTTAAGCTGAGCCCTTTACAGCTATAAGTGGAGTTTTCATCTTCTAATCCAGAGAAATCCAAAATGCTGTATCCGCCATCGGTTGAGGTTGAGTTCGTTTGATTACTTGAATCACACTCCCCTTGTACTTGCCACATTTTTGTTGTCTGACTTGGCATTACACCTTTATTCCAATAATACGCACTATAAATCTTACCCTCATGAGTAACCTGCTCTCCACCATCGTAAGGTTTATTGTGATACCAACTCTGTGGGCACTCAGGCGTCTTTCCAGATTGCAGATAAGTCAGTGCCTGTGCAAAGTTTGGCAAGCCATGACCATATACACTATCTTTACCTGAATGACCTAAATCATGACTGGTAGCTTTAAGCGCATCAAGAATCTGCGTTCTGCTCCAATCAGGGTTTTGAGACCATAATCTCGCAATACCACCAGAGATAATTGCTGTTGCTTGAGAGGTACCCGCACCCACTACGTAGTCACTGTGATAGCTGCTAATTGAAACCGACATATTTGACTCATCGCTCATCGCTGGCCACTGATGTACTAATAAAGTTGGGAACTCCGTATAATAATCAACCCCTTTCAGACGTCCCTCTGGATGCTGTGGATAATTTATCATCAATACTTTACCACCAGCCGAGACACAGCTAGACTGTGCATTGCTCAACTGCTGACGAGTCTCATAAGACAAGGTGCGCTCTGTCATTTGCTGCTGCACATCATCAGCAGATAAAGTATGTACGCACTGCTCAGGTAGGGTTGTTTGCATTGACTGGCTGCTAACACCGACATCAATTTGTGTGTATTTCAGAACATCAGAAACAGATCCACTGTGCTGAATTACAACTTCTTGAACCGCATAGTGACTTCGATTGGCCGTGGAAATAATTTTACTCCCCGGTGCAACAAAATCTATATTCTGATTAGTTGGCGAAAAAGAGGCGATTGTTCCATCTGTTTCTAATGCGCCTATGGATAAAACATTATGATATGAGGCTGGATAATGTAAAACATCATCATGTCGACCTTGCTGTTTTTTCTCTGATGTCCCATGGTTACCAGCTGCTGCAACAAAAATCAGTCCTCGGTCATAAGCTAACCTGTCAATAACAGACATCGTCATTGGAGAAAACTGCTCCCCACTCAAAGACATATTTATTACTTTAGCACCTGAGTTAGCGCAAACTTCAATTGCTTCGATTAAATTACCACCCCATATCGCTGAGTTTTGACCATTGGCTGTTTTAATTAATTTGTGAACTTGAAGGCGAGCAACCCCATCACTTAAGGCGCCCTTTACACCAAAGCCATTGCTTTGAGCCGCAATGATACCGGCCATATGCGTACCGTGACTAAGCGCATCTTGATCCCAAAAGCCAGCATAAACGCTGTGATAGCCATGAATATTAATAGGTAAGTCAGGGTGATTGCTGTCTACGCCTGAATCGATAACACACACTGAAATATCATTCGTTGCAGATGGAAGCTTACTGATTGATGTTGCACGTAACCAATAGGGCTCAAGCTCACTATTTGCTAACACGTCTAGGCTATTAGTAGTAGCGTTATAGTAATCAAGTGAATTACTACTTAAGGAAAGACCATAATCAGCTTCAAAGGTAACGCCTTCAATATGACTTAACTCTTTGACTTGCAATGATGATAATACCCCTTGAGCAATCACTTTATCGCCACTTTGTCCTATCACCTTTAAAGAGCTCAGTATACTGTGAGATAGCTGTCCGTTCTTAAATTGTACTAGATAAGCACCGTCGTGACTTTGCTCCTGTGCAATTGCACTCATGCTCAAACTACCTAATACACTTAAAAAAACTGCATTTCTTTTAAAAAAACCCATACTAACTCCTAGCAAAGCTATGTTTATATTTTTATTTTATTTATCCTTAAACCCCTGTTTTCATGCATTTAACTATTAAACCTTCTCTGGATATCTACTTCCTTCAATACGATATTTATACCTATTTACAAAAAGTTTAGATTGATAACCTTACCTTCAAGAAGGTGACCACTCAAGATAATTGTTAAATTCAAGATAGACCTATTCAAGACTTTTTATAAAAACGGATAAGTTACGCGCAAAACATAGTCAAAATTAATCAATTGACGCACCTCTCCTTCACAATTCGAGACTCAAATCCTGAATAGAAAACAGGCTTTCAATAATTTAAAACGCCAACTTGATTAAAAAATAACAAGTTAAACTGTAAAAATTAAAAAAAAGTAGATTTATTAAAAAATTCATAGTAGGCAAGTTAGAGTAACAGATAGGATATTAACTTTTTCGAATAAGTCGAGAATGATATGCTAAAAAGTTTCATAAAAGTGAATAATATTCACTGGACCAGTACCTTTTTCTGGTGTATTAGTTTTTTTATCGTATTTGTTATTTTTTACACCAATTACACGTTTTAATAGACAGCAAGACTCACAATGCATGACATTTATGTACTTGCCTTGCGCAATGGGTTAAAAATAATATTTAAAAGCAGTGATGATCGTGAGACAGACGATTTACCAATAAGAGCAAAAAAAATGCACATTCTTTTATCTGATAAGCGCTACACATATAGTCCCAAATTCAGATTTATAAAACCTAAAGATCGCCAAAAGGTAAAAGTAAAATTTGCCAATGACTTAATACTTGCACTCGGCTACAAATTCAAAGAGCAACGCAACTATTTTGAAATGGCAGCTGAAGCTGCTTTTATGTCTCTCAACCCATTGGATAGGCAACAAAACCAGTTCTTTATTGAATTAGATTTGGTCACTAGCAACCAGCAAACAGTAAACTTGCAAGAAGATAGTACCAGTGTTGGATTAGGATATGCACTCAGTTGCGCACTTGCATATCGCGCTCATATACAAAAAACAGCCGAATTTACTAGCACCTGTTTCTCAACTGGAGAAGTCTCACCTAGCGGAAACGTCCATGCGATTGGCCATATAAACAACAAAATTGAAGGTGCGCTATATGCAATGACATACCGCCATAGTGGGCCGTTCATTATTTTCTATCCCCGTGCCAATCATGATGAGATCGATGAGAAACTCATCCATGACGTCGAGTTACTAGGTGGGCAATTATCGCCTGTGGAGCACATAAATGAGGCGCTGCAACTATTACTTGGTGAAGAGTATGATGGCACACAACAATCAGGCTCATTAACATTTAAAGGCTTAAGAAGCTTCGACCCCCATGATGCCTATTACTTTTTTGGTCGCGATAAGCTCACGTCGGATCTGTTGGCACTATTCAACGACAAGCCGTCACTTATCAAAGTACATGGTGTTTCTGGAAGCGGAAAATCAAGCTTAATTAAAGCAGGGCTATTGCCTGCGATCGCCCAACAAGGCGAAAATGTAAAGTGGCATATCGGGTTACCTAAAGATTTTGATAGCAGCGCATCGTTATTAAAACACTTTATTTGCTCCAATGAAGCTGGGTTTGAAGCAGTGCTAAAGGCCATGTCGGTCAGCTTAGAGCAGTTTGTTGAAGAGTTACTAAAGTTAAATACAACATTCCTAGATGAGCTAGCGCTTCATCTTACAGCTCATAAAACAACCTATTTTTGGTACATTGACCAATTCGAAGAGATTTTTGAGATTGAGCCAGATAATCGACTGCTACAAAGTTTGGCAAAACTGTCTGAATATACTCCCATATCTGTAATAGTCAGCATACGAAGTGAATACTTACATAACACAGATATGATAGGAAGAGACTTCTATGTGCCCCATAGTCTAACGGCCGAAGACTGGCTTAAAATTATAAATAATCAAGCTATCGCTCTGGGGATTACACTAGAAGAAGGGCTTGCTCAAACAATTCAAACAGAGGCATTAAAGCTGTCTCATGCTCTGCCTGCTGTAGAGTACTTGCTTGCACAGATGCATGCACTCGCAATTGACAGCGACCAACCAAAAACACTCACGTTCAGCCAATATAATCAACTTAATAAATTGACAGGCGTCATCTACAGGCAAGCTGAATATATTTTAGGCCAATTTGAGCCACTCACTGAACAGTTTTTTGAGCTGTTTATTGGCGTGAATATCAATGGTACTTGCTATTCAAAACATGTTGACTTTATTGCCCTTGAACAAGAAAACCCGCAGTTACTGGAACTTGTCAATGCGCTTATCGAGAAACAACTCGTTATCCGCCACCAAGCTCATAAACTGCCCCCTTATGTAAAATTGACTCACGATTGCCTAATTTCGATCGCTGAGGAACGTACACTTGATCAACAAATTTGGCCACGTTTTTTCATCTGGTTAAGTGCCAGAAAAGAGTACCTTCAGTGGTTTCATGGGATTGAAGCTAAATATAAGCAGTGGAAAAACTTTTCAACACAACCTGAAGAACAAAATAACTTCACTTTAGGTAAGCATGAGCTACAAGATGGCATAAAGTACCTTAGTCAGCCAGGCACTATCAGCCTACAATCGACAAAGAACTATATTCTTTCATCTCAAAGCTTTTATCAAACAGCGTTAGAACAGCAGAATAAGACGCAAAAAAGGCGTCTTCTGACAACCAGTGTGCTATTTTTATGTGCGTTAGGCACTGCTACTTTTGCATATCACCAAAAACAACTTGTGATTTCAGAACAAGAAAAAACAGCACAAGCGCTATCTCACCTTAAAGACAATGTACTGCTTAATGTAGATGCAATTGAACCAATATTGGCACAATACTTACCCACATTCCAACGCAAATACCTCAATAACCACATTACAAAGCTCGTTTCTAGTGTCGACAGCATACCGCTAGATGACACCGATAAGTTGAGGCTTTTGCTAATAAAGGTAAGGGTTTTAAGGCAAGATGACTCAACTCATATTGATGAAATACAAGACATACTTACAGCATTAGAAAGTAAGATTACGAAAGTTGGAAATGTTGATCCAAAAGGCTTGCAGCTGGCCATTTCGTTCAACTATGAGTTTGGTAGTTTATTGATAAAACAAGGGAGAAATGAAGAAGCTAAAACCTATTTAGCACGTGCATTAGCGCAGGTGAAAAATTTACCTTCAGATCCAACATCAGCGCTGATAGAAGCGAAACTTGTTTCCCAAATTGCTTTTATGGCACTTTGGGAAGGAGATCTAAATCTAGCTGCCACTAAATACAATGAAGCACTGCAATTACTCGACACTCAAGTGCCTTCAGACAGTCTTGAATCAGCCTATAATGTAGTAAGAGTAAATACGTATAGAAACCTAGCGAAAACAGCGCCTTCTGAACAGCAGGCCAGTGACTTTTTACTGCGAGCTAAGACGGCCCTAGAAAAGCAATTGATCACAGATCCAAACCATTTAATCTCCCAATACAATTTACTTAGAATCTATATTAACTTAGCTGAAAACAGTAGCAACAAAGTGGAAGCCGATAGGTTCTATAATCACGCTGATGAATTAGTGAAGCTCTATTCAATTAAAGATCCCGATAATATCCATATACAGGTCGCTCAATTGCTCTTGGCAAGTAGACTGGGTAGTAGCAAATTAACACAAGGCTACTTAGTCGAAGCCCAAACACACTTTTTAGAAGGTTTGGATATAACAAGAAAACTACGTATATTGAATGACAGCAACATAGATTGGCAAGGGCATAGTATAGAGTTATACATGGCCTATGCAGACTACCTTACCCAAACTAATCAAACTGAACAAAGTGCACAGTATTATGAAAAAGCACTCGAATCAGCTAAACAACTACATGATCAAGATACGCAGAACCTTGACTTCATAAGTCTTTTACAAGGTGCTTACTCAAAGATGGCGATCCACTTATATAACCAAGGCGAGAAGAAGTCTGCGCAATCACACCTTGAACAGGCCAAAGCATACGCATTGCACCTAACTGAAACGACACCAGACAACCAAGGCTATCAAGTTAGCTACCGTAAAAAACTATTTAATCTTGGTTATATTGCATCAGAAATCGGTGAAATTGACAGCGCCTGCGATTATTTTTTATCTGGGAAGACTCTTTCGGACAAATTCCTGCAGTCTCATACCAGTATTCAATGGCAAAAAGCAAAAAATAAATTTGAACACTATATAGAATTACTTAAGTGTAACTAAAATGGCAACAATCCTTGATAACATCCATTAGGAATAAAAACAATATGCTGAAACTTATAGAGAAGTTGTTATATCGCAAGCAGTTTTCAGGCTATTCCTATTAATGTAAAAGAAACGAATGATATAAGGGATACAGCAACAATCAAAGGGGGTATGGATGTGGTTTGATAACAAACAAGCCGTACAAGAAGCATATAAGTTTATAAAGTTTTTGCTTCGAAAAAAAGCGATTACTGATCATAGGATCGACACTGAAGCACTTATTCAAGAGACATTGTTAAAAGTGATAAAAGCGACTAAGCAAGAGGATAACGATAGCTCTTGTAGTAACAACGATAAACAAAAACTCAATACTCAAAAAGATTTTAACCATGTTTTAAAAGCTTATACATATCGCGCATTTGAAAGCGTCTATTTAGATATGGGCAGTAATGTCACATACCGTAGAAAGTCCGCTTCAGAGCAAGCTAAAGCGCCTGAGGAAGGACGTTCAGTGCAAATTGTTCACCTCTACGAAAGCAATAATAACGCAGATGGTTCAAGCAGTAATATTTATGAATTGATGCCAAGTGATCAGCCTTCCCCTGATCAAGTCGCTAAAATGGATAAAAATGCACGGTTATTTATCAATCTTTTATTGGAAACGATCGCACAGGAAGAAGACAAGAAAAAGCAAGCACTGTTTTATGACTTTTTTTCACTGTCTTTTAGACAAAATGCACTTACTCAAAAGCAACTGGGTGAGCGTCATGGCTTCAAAGGCAATGCCGCCATCACCTATATTTCAAGGTTTGTTAGTAAACTATCAAAACGAGTCGAAGAGTCTGGTTTAAGCCTAGAAATAGGCAACAGTCCGCAAGTGGACTTCGACATATACTTTCTCACTCACAGCAATAAAATAAATGAGACGATATCGGTATGAATAAGGTTAAGATCACAGACAAGGTATTAGAGTCGCTTGAAGATCACCTCATTGCAAAATCAATTACGGAGTATGAGCATGAAGAAGACCATGCCCTCACCCCTCAAGAGATCGCAATTATTGAGCGGATCTATAGTCAACAAAAGTCAACAGAGCAAACTTTTAAAGCATTGAACTTTGAAGTACCGTTACTGGCTGCAAGCTCTGAATTAAAGGCCTCAGATAAGCCATGGTGGGATTTTGACACCATCATCAACGATACCTTCCAACTGGCTGTCTTTAGTTCATATGAGCAGGAGCTAAGTGAAAATGTCGACTTTGAATTAAACCCTTTAAAAGGCAAAGAACGTGAATTTAATGACTACTTTGATACCTTTAGAGGAACCAAACAAGGCATTCGAATTTATTGGGCTAAGAACAGTAGGCAAGTCGTCATGGAGGGAGAACTTGTGCACTCATACGAAGGGGATTGTGTCAGTGGTCATGGAAAAATCATATCGAGCGAATACTTCGGTTCCGGACATTTCAAGCTGATGCTAGAGTTTTTCTCATTACCTAACTAAAAGGGACTGTTGGGTAACAATTTTAAATTATGCTGACTCAATTATAATTTAACAAATGATTTCTATTGGCTGTGAATTAACAAATCAACGGGTTATACCCGTTGATTATTCACGTATTTATACCGCACAATTTAGCCGCACAAAACCTAACTGTTAAACAGCAACACTGGGAATACTGATACTTAAGTTGCGTTAGATAAGTCACGTCTAGAAAATAAAACAGAAAAATATGCTTGAATAATAAATGGTGCCCGGGGCCGGACTTGAACCGGCACGCTGTTACCAGCGAGGGATTTTAAATCCCTTGTGTCTACCAATTCCACCACCCGGGCATCGGATGTCTACGCATGTAGAATTTGTGGAAGTAAATGGAGGCGGAACCCGGAGTCGAACCGAGGTAGACGGATTTGCAATCCGCTGCATGGCCACTCTGCCATTCCGCCAAACTCTTTAAGAGTTGGAGCGAGTAACGAGGTTCGAACTCGTGACCTCGACCTTGGCAAGGTCGCGCTCTACCAGCTGAGCTATACTCGCATATTCACTTATAAAAAGTGGTGCCCGGGGCCGGACTTGAACCGGCACGCTGTTACCAGCGAGGGATTTTAAATCCCTTGTGTCTACCAATTCCACCACCCGGGCATCGGGTTTTGCAAAAGCCAACCTTAAAATAAAGTTGGAGCGAGTAACGAGGTTCGAACTCGTGACCTCGACCTTGGCAAGGTCGCGCTCTACCAGCTGAGCTATACTCGCACAATAAATGGTGCCCGGGGCCGGACTTGAACCGGCACGCTGTTACCAGCGAGGGATTTTAAATCCCTTGTGTCTACCAATTCCACCACCCGGGCATCGGGCTGCTTTCGCATGTGGATTACATTGAGAAGATGGAGGCGGAACCCGGAGTCGAACCGAGGTAGACGGATTTGCAATCCGCTGCATGGCCACTCTGCCATTCCGCCGTCAATTCAGCATCAAAAATTGGAGCGAGTAACGAGGTTCGAACTCGTGACCTCGACCTTGGCAAGGTCGCGCTCTACCAGCTGAGCTATACTCGCAACATAAACACAAAGCAACATAAACTGCCTTGGTTACATTTCGTTTTGATGACTGTTGTCTCTCAACACGGACGCATTCTACAGAACTTCCTGATTGCGTCAATATAAAAAATGAATGTTTTTAACTGTTTGCTTATTTTTTATCTAAACCGACCTATAATTGCTCAATATCAATTAAGATTTGAGCAATTCACCTTTAGCAGCAATCAAATATTGCATCATAGAGACTATCGTTAATATGGTTGCTGTTGCCAACAACATATAACTGAGCATCAACATCCAAGATGAAAACTGCCAAATTAAGCCAATAATCGCTAGCATCTGGGCTGCCGTTTTAAACTTACCTAGCGAAGACACAGCCACACTAGCTCTTTTCCCAATACCAGCCATCCACTCACGAAGCGCGGATATAACGATTTCACGACTAATGATCACAACTGCGGCAAATGTGATCCATACATTTTGATAATGAGCGGCAATCATAACTAGTGCAACACTGACCATCACTTTATCAGCAACTGGATCTAAAAATGCCCCAAATGGTGTGGACTGATTTAATTTACGTGCCAGGTAACCATCTAAGATATCCGTGACAGACGCAAGCCAAAAAATAAATGCAGCTGCAAAGAATGCCCATGAATACGGCAAGTAAAAAACCACAGCGAACACTGGGATGAGAAACAACCTAAATGTTGTTAACGCGTTTGGAATATTCCACATAACTACTTAAAGAAATCTTTTTCTATATGTTCGCATGAAGTATCAAGCTTTGTCATGCAAATGGTTAAATATCTTTTCAGCCAACTGCGGACTGATCCCAGGCACTTGCCCTAATTGTTGTATATTTGCAGATTTTACGCCCTGTAACCCTCCTAAATACTTCAATAATGCCTGACGGCGCTTATTACCCACTCCACCTATTTCTTCTAACACAGACTGCGTACGCTGTTTTTGCCTTTTATTACGATGTCCGGCAATGGCAAAGCGATGCGACTCATCTCTAATATGCTGTATTAAGTGCAGAGCGGGAGAGTCACTGTCTAAATTAATTGTCTTACGGCCAGCATCAAACAATAATGTTTCCAGTCCAGGTTTGCGACTAGTGCCTTTAGCAACACCAATCAGCATCGGCATCTTTTCCAAGTGCCAGCACTCAAAAAATGCCTCGGCCCTAGCCAATTGACCTTTACCTCCATCAATAAAGATAATATCAGGTACTTTGGATTCATCTGTGACTTTCGAATAACGCTTATTCAATGCAAAGTCCATTGCAGCATAGTCATCTCCAGGCGTAATACCTGTGACATTATAGCGGCGATACTCTCTTGTATTGGGGCCTTGTGCATCAAATACAACACAAGAGGCAACGGTATTTTCTCCCATCGTATGGCTGATATCAAAACACTCCATGCGATTAATATCAGCTAACCCCACCGCTTCTTTCAATAACGCGTATCGTTTGCTAACGGCATCTTGAGTGCTTTGTTTAACCATAATGCTATTCATGGCATTTTTGGTGGCTAATGCCAAGTAATTTGCCCGTTCGGCCCTTACATTGGTTCGTACATGCACTTTACGCTGTGCAAGTTCCGTCAGCGCCTCTGTGATCGCTTTTTGCTCAGGTAACTCAAATGGCAACACAATGTCATTTGCAATTCGTGCATTAGAACCGTTAGACACGTAATACTGTCCAACAAATGAAGTTATGATTTCTTCCTCAGTAGAATCCTTTGGTACCTTCGGAAAATACGTTTTACTGCCTAATATTTTATGGTCACGGATCATCAACATATGGACTGCAGATAACCCATTTCGCTGCGCAAAGCCGACCACATCCATTTCAGCAAAATTACCAGCAACAGACTGCTGCTCCTGCATTTGTCTTAGCAGCGCTATTTGGTCTCGATACTTAGCAGCCGCCTCAAAATTGAGGGTCGTGCTCGCACTTTCCATTTTGCTCACCAAAGATTCTATAACTAGATGAGACTTACCACTTAAAAACTGCCTGACTAACTCAACTTGCTCGGCGTATTCGCCCTGCGACACTTTATCAACGCACGGCGCTGAGCAACGCTTTAATTGATACTGCAAGCACGGCCTGCTTCTTGCGCGATAGTAAGCGTCTTCACATTGACGAACAGGAAATATTTTCTGCATTAAACGCAAGCTTTCTGATACAGCAGCGCTACTTGGGAAAGGACCGAAATACTCACCTTTCTGTTTTCGTGCCCCCCGATGAAACGCAATACGTGGATGCTTATGATCGGTTAGCAGAATATAGGGATACGACTTATCGTCGCGAAGTAAAATATTATACCTAGGCTGGTATTTCTTTATTAAATTGTTTTCGAGTAGTAACGCTTCAGTTTCAGTATTCGTCAGCGTCACTTCAATATCAGCAATGTTACTCACTAATACACGTGTTTTACTATCTGGGATATTTACACGAAAGTAACTGCTTACTCGCTTTTTTAAATTTTTAGCCTTACCAACATAAATCACCTGGTGTTCTTTATCATACATACGATAAACACCAGGTTCAGTAGACAATGTTTTTAAGAATGATTTGTGGTCAAAATCTGCCATTCAAATGAATTTGATTATCGAGAACTATCAATATCAATCATTTTATGACGAATTGCTAAATGAGTCAGCTCTACATCACCACTGACGTCCAATTTTTCAAACATTCTATAACGGTAACTATTCACAGTTTTGGAGCTTAAGTTTAATCGCTCGGCAATATCTTGTGCTTTCTCACCTTTTGTGATCATTAACATGATTTGCAGTTCTCGATCAGACAACGACTGAAACGGGTTTTCATCTACTTTCCCACTGAACTGCGCCAATGCGATTTGCTGTGCTATCTCTGGGGCGATGTAACGCTGACCTGAGTTGACGGAGCGGATCGCATTGATCATTTCATCTGGGCCTGCACTTTTTGTTAAATAACCATGTGCGCCGATTTGCATTACTTTGCTTGGGAATGGATCTTCACAGTGCACAGTGAGCACTATTACCTTCACATCAGGGCAATAACGACAGATTTTTTTAGTCGCTTCTAAACCACCAATCCCCGGCATATTCATGTCCATTAATACGATATCAGGTTCATTCTGGCGGCAAAAAGTAACCGCTTCTTCCCCAGTTTTAGCCTCTCCGACCACCTTGAAACCGCGCACATCATCTAAGATACGCTTAATTCCAGTCCTTACAAGTTCATGATCATCAACTAAAAGTACGTTAATCAATGGAACATCCTCACGCTAGCCCTTGGTAAAAAATCTATTCGATATGCTTTGCGAGATTAACATATAATTTCACAAAGCATAATCTGTTACATTAAGCCAACCTATTAATATACGACTATATTACTAGATTTAATCTTGGCTACTCTGATTTTTCAGAGAATCGGTTCACCCACAATGCAATCACGCCATCACCCGTTACGTTACAGGCGGTACCGAAACTATCTTGCGCAAGATAAAGTGCAATCATTAATGCTATCGCACTTTCATCAAAACCAAGCATCGACGTTAACAAACCCAGTGCAGACATGACGGCTCCACCTGGTGCGCCAGGTGCCGCAATCATAACAACCCCAAGCATAAATATGAACGGTAGCATTTCCAGTAGTGATGGAATAGCCATCGTTGGTGATAAAAACATCACTGCCATAGCACATGTCACAATTGTTATCGTTGAACCGGATAAATGAATTGTAGCACATAAAGGAACGGAAAAGTTTGCAACTTCTTCCGAAACACCATTTGCCTTACTTGCTCTCAACGAAACCGGGATCGTTGCAGCACTGGACATAGTACCAATCGCTGTGAAATAAGCTGGCAACATATTTTTGACCAATTCCAACGGACTTCGCTTTAGCATGAGCCCAGTAACAATGAATAATATTGTAAGCCATAACCAGTGCATACCGACCGCTGCCACTAATACCACACCGAATGTACTGAGTGTATCAACAACCGTGCCAGCAACTGCCATTTCAGCAAATACACCCGCAATATAGAACGGTAGTGCCGGAATAATCACTTTAGCCAATAAAGCATCAATCACATCACGGCCTTGGTCGACCACACTTTTCAATTGATTTAAGTTCAACTGGCTAATGCCAATACCAAAAATAAACGCAGCTGCCAATGCAGTCATTACACTCATAAGTGGTGGAATTTCTAGCTGAATATATCCTTTGAGCTCAGCGCCTTTAGTCGCTTCATAGACGATGCTACCCTCAAAGAAACCAGTGGCAAATAATACAAGTAACACAGCAAGCGTGCCGGCTATTACCGTAGAACTATATGCAAATCCAACCGTCTTACCTAAAAGATGTCCAGATGTTTTAGGTAAACCGGCAATACCAGAAGCGATAAAAAATAGGATAATCAGAGGGATTGTAAAGCTAATTAGCTGGCCTATTATTACTTTTGCTGTATATAGCAGCTCAGTCAGACCCAAAGGCAAGTACAAACCTGCCAAGATACCGCCTAGGATACCGGCGATGAGTTTTATTATTAGAGACATAGTTTGCCCGATCTACATTTAAACCAAACCCCTTTTTACCAGCTTTTACCTCATAGGTATACAAATTCGATACTTTAAGTTCAGTGTGTTCACTTGATTTCACCTGATATTAACGCTGTTCAACGAGAATGAATTGTTGCTTTTATACTATTATTATTAAATTAACACCCTAAAGTTTCTGCGAAAAAATCACCTATCATGTTCAGAAGTACCACCCTAACATGCGCTTTACTGTTGTCATTTAATATTGCAGCAGCACCACAAGCCATTGAAATCCCGTTTATTGCGCAAGCAGCTTCTATTGATGGCAAAATCGATGAATCTGTTTGGCAATCAGCAAAAGAAATTACAATAAACAATGTCACTTGGCCTCATGACAACACACCAAGCCCAGTATCAACAACAGCATATGTATATGAAAATGGCGAAGCACTCTATATCGCCTTTATTGCCAAAGATGCAAAGCCGGAAGAAATTAGAGCCCATTACAGAGATAGAGATAAAATTTGGAACGACGATTTAGTTGGTATAAAAATAGACTCTTTAAATACTAGCCAAAATGCTTATCAGTTTTTTATTAATCCACTTGGCGTGCAGATGGACTCAATTGAAAATGAGCTAACCAAAAACGATAACGCGTCATGGCATGGTATCTGGTCAAGTAAAGGGGAAATTACAGAAGATGGTTATCGCGTAGAGGTCAAGATCCCGCTTAGAGTGCTCAACTTCAATGATTCACCGGGCAGTAAAAAAATGGCGATGGAGTTTTTACGCTTTTTACCGAGGAGTGAGCGCCTGAGAATTTCCAATATGCAGCTAGATCACAATAATAGCTGTTGGATATGCCAAATGCCTACGGTAAGCGGGTTTGCGTCTGCCAAGCAAAGTAGCAACCTCACTATTACACCTGCGCTCGCTGTCACACACGCTCAAACTCGCGATATTGATGGTGCAAGTGTCCCAGACTTTGAAAGTGAAACAAGTTACGACCCAGGTTTAGATGTAAAATGGGCAGTCACCCCCGACACCACGTTAAATTTAACGCTCAACCCAGACTTTTCCCAGGTCGAAGCAGATACAGGGCAACTGAGCGTTAATAATAGTTTTAGTTTATTCTTCCCAGAAAAACGTGCGTTTTTCTTAGAAAACAGTGACTATTTCTCGTCTCATCTCAACTTAGTCCATACACGTAACGTATCTGCACCAGACTATGGTGTAAAGGCGACTAGTAGCCAAAGCGGACATACGTTTGCTGGGTTTATTGCTAATGATGATGCGACACATGTGTTAATCCCAGGCAACCTTGGCTCAAGCATCGTGTCTCTTGAGCAAAAGAGTGAAAACGCTGCTTTTAGATATCGCTATGATAAGGGAGATGGACTCTCTGTCGGTGCCACCAGCACATTAAGACAAAGTGAAGACTACCATAATCACCTTATAAGTATTGACGCAAAATACCGCCCTACCAAACACGATACAATTAAACTGCAGGCCATCGGCACTGACACGCAATATGACCAACACTTTATAAATGAGTTATGTGATGGCGACCCAATCGAGTCATGTGATATTGACGAAAGTATTTTGCGTGTCCAAAACCAAGATGAGCAAAGAGGTACTGGTTATTACGCCAGCTATGAACACAATCGTAAACACTGGCGAGCATTTGGCTCCTACCGCAACTACGACAGCGCAATGCGCGCTGACTTAGGCTTTGTTTCTCAAGTCGACTTTAATAAATTCGTGACTGGATTTGAATATCGCTGGTATGGAGACGAGGGTAATTGGTGGAACCGAGCAAATTGGTATAGTGATTGGGATATCACGCATAATGTAGATGGCGAACTGTTAGAAAAAGAAGTGCAGTCTAATTTCAAAGTGCAAGGTCCACTGCAAAGTACCATTCAATTTGGTTTTGACCACAGGAAACGTACTGGCCAGCGCCATGACGAATCACTGCTCAATATCGATGGTAATACCGATATGTTTACTGAAAACTTTCAGTGGATGTATTTGGAAATGAAGCCCAAAGCGGGTGTATTTGCAGGCCTGACACTTAACACAGGCAATAAGTTAGATATTGCGAATAATCGGTTAGGTCAGCGATATATTGTCAAACCTACACTCGATTTCAATTTAGGCCGTCATTTTGAAGTTAAGCTGCGCCACACTTACGAGCGATTAGAGCATGAAGGCGACGATGTCTACACAGCGAATTTATCAGATGCAAGATTTACTTATCAATTTGGCATCAATAGTTATGTGAGATTAGCCTTGATCAATCTAGATATAGAGCGCAATCAACAAAAGTATATCGACGATGTTGATAGCCAATACAAAAAGCTAAGCACGCAATTATTGTATGCCTACAAGCTCAATCCAGAAACCGTACTCTTTGTTGGCTACTCTGATAGCAGCTACAAAGATGATGACCTGAGTAATATCACCAAAGACAGTAAAACCTTCTTTGCCAAATTCAGCTATGCGTGGCTACGTTAAATTGCCAAACTCTTAATTCCTCATGGTAATTAAGAGTTTGTTTTTTATTCATTATAGCTATAAGCTTTTTTAATATATCTTATAGCCATTCTTTACTTCTTGTTTTGTTATATGACCAGTAAAGTGTGGCTATATTAAATATTACGAATAGTCCTAAGCTCATTTCAAGGGAACATTATGTCAAAAGTATTTTCAGATAACAGCCTAGCAATAGGCCAAACACCAATCGTTAAACTTAACCGTGTTACTGGTGGTAACGTGTACGCAAAAGTTGAGTCACGCAACCCAAGCTTCAGCGTTAAGTGCCGTATCGGCGCTTCTATGATTTGGGAAGCTGAAAAACAAGGTTTACTTGGTGAAGGTAAAGAACTAATTGAGCCGACTTCTGGCAACACAGGTATTGCGCTGGCTTTTGTTGCTGCATCTCGCGGTTACAAACTTACATTAACTATGCCAAATACGATGAGCCTTGAGCGTCGTAAGCTATTAAAAGCATTAGGCGCAAATTTAGTACTGACTGAAGGTGCTAAAGGCATGAAAGGCGCAATCGAAAAAGCGAACGAAATTTTAGCAAGCGATCCTGAGAAGTACGTACTTTTACAACAGTTTGAAAACCCAGCTAACCCGAAAATCCACTTCGAAACAACAGGTCCTGAAATCTTCGATGCACTAGAAGGCAATATCGATTATTTCGTAGCAGGTGTTGGTACTGGTGGTACTATTTCAGGTGTGAGCCGTTATCTAAAAACTGAAAAAGGTCTTGATGTTAAATCAATCGCTGTTGAGCCAAGTGACTCTCCAGTAATTTCTCAAACACTTGCTGGCGAAGAAGTAAAACCAGGTCCTCACAAGATCCAAGGTATCGGTGCAGGCTTTATCCCAGGTAACCTAGATTTAGAGTTAATTGATGGCGCAGAGCTAGTATCTAATGAAGATGCAATCGCGATGGCACACCAATTAATGAAAGACGAAGGTATTCTAGTAGGTATTTCTTCTGGTGCCGCTGTGGTTGCTGCAAAACGTATTGCAGAAAGACCTGAAAATGCTGACAAAAACATCGTCGTCATTCTACCAAGTGCGACTGAACGTTATTTATCTAGCCCAATGTTTGCTGACGAATTCAGCGAGCAAGAGCTTGTTCAGTAAGTCACTGATAAATCTCAAGGCCAGCAACTCGCTGGCCTTTTAATCTGATTACATTCTCTTTCACCTTTCTCAAGATCCTGACTAGACTAAGTAAATAAACAATACACCTGTCATCACAGCTAATCGTTGTCTATGTTTTTACTGTGAAAATTAAAACACTTATATCAATGGCGTCATGAAATCTGTTTATATTATGCAGTTGTCGACTTATCGCCTAATCGGCACTGATATGTAGAACAGAAAAAGTAGTATTTAAATAGGATTTAGTCACATGAAGTTTGTAATGAGCCTAATTTTTGGCTTTTCTATTCTGTTTTCAGCACTTGTGAATGCAAATTTACAAGTCGGCTTTTTCAAATCTGGGCAATATCAAATGATTGCTGGTGAGTCATATAAAAATGGCTATTTATTTAGTAAAACCCCAAGCAAAGAGCAGCTTCATCTCGTTACCCTAGACTGGCCGCCCTATATCGGCGATCAATTATGCAATAAAGGCTGGGTGTTTCAGTTTACTATCGCGTTGCTGGTTGATCAAGGTTACCCAGTTTATGTCGAGTTTTTACCATGGGCCAGAGCGGTCAAGGCTGTAGAGTCTGGCCAAGCTGATATTTTGTTCCCCGAATATTTCATCGAAGATGCTTCCCCCTCTGATAATTTTCCAAATAAGACCAGAAGAGAGCTACTGGCATTATCGAATGCATACCCAGGTGGAGAAATTGGTTTTATTAAGCGCCGTGGCGAGCGCGACAAGTTTAAAGGAAATCTCAATGATCTAAAAGGCACTACCATAGGTGTGGTACGAGGTTATCAAAATACACCTGAGTTTGACGCTATGATGGACAATGGTGAATTTGTGATAGTCAAAGCCGTGGATGACTTGCAACTGGTTAAGCTATTGGTAGGCAAGCGGGTTGATCTGATCATTGGGGACCCAAAAGTGTTGCGCTTTACTGTAAGTTACTCAAACCTTTCTAAATCAGAAAAGGTCACCCTGCTACGTGCACTTGAAGATGTTGAGCCTGCACTGCGCTATAACAACCTATTCTTTGCCCTGAGCAAAAAGAAAGACGATTGGCGCAAAGTGCTCAACGATATTAATAAAGGCTTATATATTTTTAATAACAGCGGAGAAACGGAACGAATAATCGAGATGGGAAGCTCTGAATGCTATTAAGCAAAAAAGCGGTATATCACCGCTTTTAAATACACTCTGAGCACCAGCTTTGTCCGATGTATGGTCGTTAGTTGATCCCGATATACTTGTGCACTTGAATTGATAAGCGCCAGTTTTTCTTAACACACGTGTCTATGGCCAATTTAGTTGCTTTGGCCTTTTGACTTATCGGCTGCAAGTAAATCAGTTTAGGCCTTACCCCTGTTTGCTCAAACAAAGTTTCTAGCTCATCAATGTGCTTTTGCATCGCGACTGGGTGCTTTATCTCATCTGCTCTTTGCATCGCGGAAGTCAGTACGTCATATCCGCCACGCATATTAATCTTTGGCGACACGGTTACCCAAGTTTCTTTCGGTACCAAAACCTCAAACGTACCACTGGTCTCAACCTGTGTGGTGTATCCTGCGTCATGCAGTGAATTACACAGTTCATGCAAGTCGTACATGCAAGGCTCTCCGCCGGTGATCACGATATGCTTTGCAGTATAGCCACGCGCTTCAAATTGAGTAATTATCTCCTGTGGTGTGGCATTCGCCCACCACTCTGAGTCTGCTTTTTTCTCAACCGTTTTCTCCAAGCTCACCAGATACGTTGGATTCACATCCCAGGTTTGCTTTGTGTCACACCAAGCACATCCTACAGGACAACCTTGTAAGCGAACAAAAATAGAAGGGGTGCCCGTAAAGCTTGCTTCACCTTGGATGGTTTCAAAAACTTCATTAATCTTGTACAAAACAGCTCCAAACTACTCAATATATTTTGCGAAAATAACCTGCTAAAATTGTCATTTTTTCAGCGGCCGTGTAGTATATCGCGCCCTGAAGCAAACCTCTATTAAAATCGAGGCAAAACCTGAGGCATTTATCCGAGGTATCTCTTATGAGCGAAAAAGTCGTTGTTATCTATTCTGGTGGCATGGATTCTTACACCGTGCTAAACAAAGCCCTCCAAGAGGGTCATGAAGTCTATGCGCTGTCTTTCAATTACGGACAACGACATGTCAAAGAGTTAGAAGTCGCTAAAAATGTCTGTGACAGTTTAAACGTAGCACATAAAATTGTTGATATATCTGCAATCAACCAGCTTCTTGCAGGATCATCGCTAACCGATGACATCGAAGTGCCTGAGGGCCACTACGAAGAAGAAAGTATGAAGAGCACAATAGTGCCAAATCGTAATATGATCTTACTGTCTCTGGCTGTGGGCTATGCGGTGTCTTTAAAGGCCAATAAAGTTTTTTATGGTGCTCACTCTGGTGATCACGCTATCTATCCAGATTGTAGACCTGAATTTGTCAAAAAGATGGATGATGTATGCCGTATTGCTAACTACGATGAAGTAGAAATCGTCTGCCCATATTTAAACAATACTAAAATCGATATCTTAACCGATGGCTTAAACATGGGATTAGACTACAGCCATACATGGACCTGTTATAATGGTCGTGAAAAGGCGTGTGGTAAATGTGGCGCATGCCAAGAACGCTTAGAAGCATTTGAACTCAATAACGCCACAGATCCACTCTCTTACGAGTAAAGCATACTGACTTTGCTATACCCTAAATACGCGGGGTATAGCAAAGCTCACCCATTCCCCTTAATTCAATCTTTCACTTTCTCTTACATTTAATCTGACACTTGTCACTATACTCAACACAAATATCGGCTATGATTAAGACAATTCAAGTTAAGGAGATTGGGCTTATGTCTGGTACAACTATGGTGTTTTTAATCGTACTTGTCAGTGTCGGCTTTGGCGTGATAAGCGATCTATATGGCAAGTACTTACAAGCTAAAAAACAAAGCGGGATTAATAAACAAGAAAGCGATCAGCTCAAAACTGAGCTCGCACATTTAAAAGACCGTGTTGCAGTCCTTGAGAGGATCGTAACGGACGAGGGCTACCAAGTAGATAAAAAAATCAAAAGCCTGTGAATTTACATATCGCCAGCAATGTCGCTGGCGATATGTAAATCTAATTGGATAGGCTCGGCAAACCAAAAAGTATTTTAACTGGACCGGAGCGCTTTATTATTTCATATCCCACATAGCACCCCATCACAGTGAATAAAACAATCAATATTCCTTCCCCAATGATTGATATACCATAGGGCTTAAGCCAAGCAGCAGCAATCATAATCAGCGTTTGATGTAGTATATACCAAGGCAAAATAGCCCCAGTTGCATACGCCAGCTTATTACTAGGCTTATCCAAATACCTTGCACCATAGCCAATCAACATCAATATCCATGCCCAGTGATTGATACTGAGTATCACCCCATACAAGCTTTTTACCCATATGCTCGTATCGAAGAGCTGCGCGAGTCCATATAAAACCCCGTGTTTATCCATAATAATAAAGCTATACCCCAATAAGGCGAGTATCAATAAGATGTGACGATGCGCAATCACGCTCGCTTTAAACCGTGGCAATAACGCAAAGCAATATCCAGAAAAGAAGACGAAAAAATACTTGCCATGATTATACCAGTCATCAATCAATGCATGTGTAGAAGGGTACTTAGCTCGCAAACAGAACCAGACACAAAAAATAAAGCTGACCACAAGCACAAATGCAAATGCTGGCGATAATCGCGTCAGACATGAATGAAAGAAATGGTGAACGGGAAGCAGTTTAAAGATCAGCAACAAACAGACGCAATATGTCCACAAATAAGCTAAAAACCAAAGGTGATTCCAAGTTAATAACCCGATGATAGATTGATATTCAGGTAACAGCACCGTATTAGGGTTGATATAAGAGAACCAAAATTCAATGAATGTCATATCTATCAGCCCCTTGCCAGACGCTTCTAGATACAATTGCGGCGCAACCACGATATACATGGAAAATATCAGCGGTATAAACAAGCGGATAAATTTCGCCTTAAACAAAGTCCATGTCGACATCTTCCGTTCGCAGTAAGCAAAGACAATGCCCGAAATAAAAAACAGTAAAGACATACGCCAAGGGTTAGTTAACAACATCAAATCTTGTAATAGCACAGAAGTGTTCGCACTTTTAATATGAAACGCCCACCCTTCTACATAGTACATCCCGACATGATATAAAATAAGTATTGCAAACGCCCACACTCTTACCCAGTCTAGATACCACTGCCGAGAAAAGTTCGACTCAATCATATTTCCTCCGATTACATTAAGCTGTTTATATGTTTAAATAACGACCCAAGTAAATCACCTAGCTTATTGAAATGCATAGATATAGTGATGAGCGGTGGAAATTAGGGATAAGTTGAGATGTGGATAACAAAAATCATAAAGCAACATACAACTTGGTGTGGCTACGCTGCCATTGTGCTCTACGTTTTGATGAATAACACCATCAATGCGTTTTCAAATTGGACAGAGCACAATAGGAGTGGAACAGCAACAATCCAGCTCTGGGAACCCTTTGTATGGCACTATTCGAGCGCCCTATCATTATTCTTGTTACTGCCAGCATTATTTATTTTTTTTAAGCGACTTCCGCCTCGTGCAAATGGGCTGTTGAAGCAGCTCATTGCTCACATCAGTATCTCTTTTTTATTTTCGCTGTGTCATGTGCTGCTTATGGTCTTATGCCGACATGGCGTATACATATTGCTTGGAAGAGACTATGACTTTGGAAATTACTTCAATGAATTTATTTACGAGTACCGTAAGGATGTACTTACTTACATCAGTATTTTTGTCTGCTACCACTGTGCAAAGTGGATAATTAGCACGCAACTCAACGCGCTTGAACAGCGAGAAGTCACCGCGCCAATCACGCAATTTGTCGTTAAAAAACAAGGTAGCGAATACCAAGTCAAAGTAGCCGATATTCAGTGGTATGAAGCATGTGGTAACTACGTTAATTTACATAGCCGAGGCCGAGTTTACCCATTGAGACACACACTAAACCGCCTATGCGCTGAATTAGAACATAGTCATGTGACGCGTGTTCATCGCAGTTTTGCTATCAATGACCAAGCCATAAAGTCAGTGCGCTATACATCTAGTGGCGATGGCGTGATCACCTTAATTTCAGGGGATGAAATTAATTTATCAAGGCGATATAAAGAAGACTTTAGAAAAATATACAAAGCATCTCTGTAGAGAAAATAATACGGTATTCCAAATATCAACAACATTACAAATGTTAAAATTAACCAAGCAACACACAAAATCATTTAATTTTATTAATTATTTGAAACCAAGTGGTAGCACTATCTTTCTAATTAAATAGCCAAAAGTTAGAAGTTATAAAGTATAACAAAAATGAATTTAACGACGCATAAATTACTCTTTAGTATCCCCTCCTCTATAAAAAATTAGTCTCATTCATTGAGCTTCTAAGAATACCGAAATCAACTCGCTAGGATATACAATGTTAAAACCAAGCTTCTTGGCAGCGTCAGTCAGCCTGATATTAGCTTCTGCACCTGCTTTCACATTTAAGGCACACGCATCATCAAGCCAGTCTCCTGAGCTAAAGCCAGAAGTCATCGAAGTCACGGGTACCAGACGAAGCTTACGCAGCATAGCTGAAAGCACGGTACCTGTAGATATCATCAGCTTAGATGAAATTAACAGCTCTGGTCAGCTTGAGTTAAGCCAAGTATTGACCACCCTAATTCCTAGTTTTAACTTCCCTAATTCACAACTAGCTGATGGTACAGATCATGCCCGCCCAGCTGTTTTAAGAGGGTTAGCACCAGATCATACCCTCGTACTGGTTAATGGTAAACGTCGTCACTCAAGTGCCCTTTTGAATCTAAATGGTACCGTCGGCCGTGGCTCCTCTGCTGTCGATTTAAATATGATCCCAACTGCGGCGATTAAAAGAATTGAAGTACTGAGAGATGGCGCAGCAGCACAATATGGCTCAGATGCCATTGCTGGTGTCATTAATATAGTCTTAAAAGATGCTGACGAAGGCGGTTCACTCAACTTTACCTATGGTAAATATGACACTCAAATGGCTGGGGCAAAACAGTTAGAGCGCGTATATCAAGGTGATGATGGCGACCTAGCATTTGATCTTGGTGAAGATCGCCGCATCAGCGACGGTAATACAGGCACCTTAAGTGGCAATATCGGCCTACCTCTTGGTGAGAATGGATTTGTCCATTTAAGTGCTGAGATGCGTAACAAAGCGCCTTCTAATCGCTCTGGATTTGACCCACGAGCACAATATGCCAAAGACGATGCGGGTAGCTTTGACCCAAGAGAATTTGATGCCGAGCGATATAACCACAGGTTTGGTAAGGCGGATATAGAAGATGTCGCTTTCTTTTACAACGCAGGATATGACCTAAGCGATACATTATCCCTATACTCTTTTGGTAGCTACTCGGAGCGTGAAGGTAATTCTGGTGGCTTCTTCCGTCGCCCACAAGATGGCAGAAACGTCGTTGAAATATACCCTAATGGATTTTTACCACAGATCACCACGCAAGTAGACGACTTTGCAGTTGCAGCGGGTATCACATCCCATACCGCAGGTTGGGACTTGGATAGCAGTATTAACTACGGCCGTAACCAATTTAGCTTTGGTGTCACCAATAGCTTAAATACATCAATGGGTGCGCAAAGCCCAACAGACTTTGACAATGGTGACTTAGTCTATGATCAATTGACGCTGAACTTTGATGCTAAAAACAGTATTGATTTAGGTTTATATGAGGAAGTATTTATCACTGTCGGTGCTGAATATCGTAATGAATCATATCAAATTAAAGCCGGTGAAGAGGCCTCTTACCTCACTGTTTTAGATGCGCAAGGTATCCCTGTTGCCGCAGGTGGCGCACAAGTTATGGCGGGCTTTTCACCAGCCAGTGCGGTCGATGAATCTCGTCACAACATTGCTTTATTCACAGAGCTGGATACCTATTTAACGGCTAAATGGAACCTTGTTGTTGCAGCACGCTTTGAAGATTATAGCGATTTTGGCTCTACATTGACTGGTAAACTTGCCACGCGTTATGAGTTTAATGACGCCTTATCATTTAGAGGTGCGATTAGCACAGGGTTTAGAGCCCCATCACTTGCGCAATCAACATATAAGTCAGTCAGTACTGTGTTCGAAAATGGCATACCTAATGAAGTGGGCCTATTTCCAGTAGACACACCAGCGGCACAAGCACTGGGTGCAAAAACACTCGATGCAGAAGAGTCAATCAATATAACTGCTGGTTTTATTTATACTCATGATGCTTTCAGCTTTACTGTCGATGCATATCGAATTGATATTGACGACCGCATCGTATTATCAGAGAACTTAAGTGGTGATGCTGTTGAGGACATTTTGAAAAGTGCGGGTGAGCATAATGTGCAGCGTGTAAGATACTTCACCAATGCCATTGACTCTCGCACACAAGGTGTTGATATTGTAGCAACTTATAGCTTTGACTTAAGCGCTTTAGGTGAGCTGAGCTTAAGTGCGGCTTTGAATCTTAATGATACAGAAGTGACGCATGTCAAAGACAACCCTGCTGAGCTTGCTGCACTGGGCGATGAGTACCAGTATTTCGCTCGCAGAGAAATTGCACGCTTCGAAGATGGTACGCCAAAAGATAAGCTCAATCTCGTAGCCACGTGGCAATACCAAGATTGGACAGCTATATTAAAAGCAACACGTTATGGTGAAACCACAGATTCATCAAGCACGATAGAAAAAGATGAAGTGCTAGATGCAAAATGGATAACTGATTTAGAAGTCGCTTATCAAATGACCCAGCAATGGCGTGTTGCTATTGGCGCGAATAACTTATTTGACCAATACCCGCAAGATACTGTTGGCAACATTGGTTTTAGTAACTTCAACCAAATCTTCCCATATTCAGCGTTTTCTGCGTACAACACAGATGGTCGATTTGTATACGCAAAAGCATCATTTAATTTTTAATGTGTTTTTGTCGCCAGTATCACCTGCTGGCGACAACCCCTATTACTCCCGTCTACTGTTCCAAACCTTCCCGCGCGTGTTTTGTCTAAAAATCATACTTGATTTCGTTGTAACAAATATGCTATCAAAATATTGGGGTAAGTATTTACCAATGGGAGTTCGCATTATATCCCGCGATAAACCCTAAAATAATTTAAATGAATAGAAGGAAGCTAGTATGAACTTAAAATTAAATAAAAAACGTATTAAAAAACTCAGCTCAGACATTAATACACTGCCAAATGCTGCAACACCTCAAATAGGTGGAGGTACTATCCAACCAACTGACATCTGTAATTCAAATGGTGTTTGCTGGACCCAAAGAGGTCCAGGCAGACCCTGTGAAATCTTTCCTGAATAAAAGCGCACTTTAGCTGTATACTGAATAAGTGCGCAGTGCAAAATCAAAAAACCGCGATTATCGCGGTTTTATCAATTACCAGTAATGAATCATTTGATGCCTGTAGTTCATAAATTTATTTCGATATTTACATGAGCCGATGGCTTTATATTCAACACCATAAAACCCTGGCGCGCTGTGCGTTCTAGTTACCTGCCAACTACAATTATCAGTAAAGCTTGGGTCATTGGAAGTCCAAGCCAGCGCTTGACCTGAAGCGACTAATAATCCTGCCAATACAGTGCTTTTTAATACCTTATACATGTTTTCTCCTTAAGATGAATGTTGGTTATAAGTAATATGGTTATATCTATAGCTGATAAATTTACTTGAATATAAATACCAGCTCATTGGCTCTTACCTATCATTTTCTAATGTCGTTATTTCGAACTAGACAAGTTAAATCCCTTCATAGTTCTTGCTATATAAACAGTAAAATGATCTGAATCGGGGTCTCGTTCAATCATCACAGGCAACGCGCCGCGCCCTTGAGACTGCATATCCAAGACTGAATTTAAATCTTCAGATAATGCATGTATCTCATCATCGCTTTGCAAAAATACTTTTGTTGCACACTGATTACTGCGACATTCGGTATTCTCAAATGGGTAAATACTTAACGTATCCTCATTGAACAACTCACCATATTCTTGCTCTTGTAATTGAGCCCATTGATGGTCTACCGGCTCATCAGAAAAACGCTCAGCTGCACTGGCTAGCTTGCCATTTTGATTTTGTAAGGCTTGCATATATAGCTCAAAGTCCTTTATTGCTAGTTCTGCCTCCAACTGCGTTATTGTCACCTGCTCTGGCGCATCCGAACTTAGGGTCATCTGCTGATAAGGATGTTGATTTTCTACATCTATTAAATTGGTTGGCGTGAAAACATCTACGGTGTCCACAACGGCTGTAAACTCTTCCGAGGCTTTTTTATCAGTGTCTAAAATATGCTCGTCGATAGAGTTATTGAGAACATGACCATAAGGAAGCTCATTTGGAGGTACGGGGCTAACCCTGTCGCTTTTAATCGAAAAGTCGGCAAGGTATAAACCTAATAATAGAGCTAACACATATTTGATAGAAATTTTTGCCTCTAATAAAGCTGCGACTGTCTTCATTGTTATGTAATTAAATGTATTATCTAGTTCACTTTTACCGTCTGCGAGTTCAAAAAACAACCAACTAGCTTGCGTTTGTTAGAATAATATTGAAATTAGCTTGATATCGCATTGTTCAACTATGCTAAAGCTGTCTGTTACAGCTTAATGATTGCATTTCGCTTTAATTTTAATCACACAAGTATTTAAATTGAATTCAGTGAAATAACTTGTCTCGACCGAGAGATTATTTGAAGCGTGTTTTACCTCAGTAAGCTCAGAAGTAAAGGGCCTGACTTCTGAAGTTAAACTTGATATAGGCTAACCTAGACCCTATAAATTTAGCCATTTTATATTTTAAATGAAGAGATAAGATTAGGGTTCCAACTCTTTAATAAAAGTGCTCGGTTCACTAGGGGACATGATATAAGCTTGGCGTTTTGCACGGGTTAAAGCCACATAAAACAAGCGACGCTCTTCAGCATTTGGGTAGGCCTCAAGGGGGGGAAGAAATGCATCAATAATTCGGTCGTTTTGGCGCAATGCTGGCACAGAGTTTTTATCTAATCCTGTTAGAATTGTAAAGTCAGCTTCTTTGCCCTTTGCCGCATGAAATGTCATGGCAGTAATATCCAGTTGCATATACTGATCATTTAACAGCATTAACTCTTCTTTAGAAGGAAGCTGCTTATGGTAACGCGCAAGGATCATCACTGATGTATGCCCTGAATTGCGCGTTGCTATTTGCTTGATCACAGAGGTGTAAGCATTCACCGACATTTCTGGCGTGATCACAATAGAAGGCGCATCGGGCACGCTCTGCGCGCGGACTTGTTTGACAATTTGCTGCGGATTTTGGCACACAAAATGACTGGCCAAATCGAGCAAATCTTGACCATACCGGAACGTTTTATCCAGTTGCATGACTGTAGAGGCACCAAAATGATGCGTAAAATTTGTCGTAAGCCCAAGATCTGCACCATTGAAACGATAAATCGACTGCCAATCGTCTCCCACGGCAAATAAATAGCTGCGTGTATGCTGTGCTAACAATTCCTTGACCAATTCAGCCCTGACTAAAGATATATCCTGAAATTCATCGACCAATATATGCAACCAAGGACTCTTGAAACGTCCCTCTTTGACATATTTGGTTGCACGATTAATCATGTCATCATAATCAATCGTCTGTTCATTATTAAGATACAGTTGATATTCCGTGATAACAGGGCGAAATACACTGAGCAGATCTTCAAATTCTGTTTCTAAATTTTGTAAACTGCCAAGGCTAGAAGCCTGTTTATACAAACTTATAAGATCACTAAACTGCTTAACCAATCGCGCCACAGCACTTGCAGAAAAATCCAGTTCTCTCTCCTGTGGGTTATATCCAAAATGCACCATCAATAATTGCAGTAATCGTTGCTTGTAAGCGCCGTCTTGGCAAAGAGACACCAATGCATCGTGGATAAATTGCTGCTTCTTTTTATCGTGATGACACAACGAAGACAGAGTCGGCGGCTTCCCTTCCACTTGACCTAAAATATACGTCCCTAGACTGTGAAAAGTGCGGCAAGTGGCATCAAAATTAGCATTTTTAAGCCTATGTTGCATTTCATCTGCAGCCTCTTTGCCATAAGCAAGCATTAAAATTTGCTCGCTGTTTGCCAGTTTTGCGTTCAGTAAATAACCCACTTTTGCGATCATCACACTGGTTTTTCCCGTGCCAGCGCCCGCGAGCAACAATTGCCTCTCATCAACAACCACACACGCTCTGCGCTGTGCTATGGTCAATGGCTTGGAAGCAACTGAATCAAAGTAGGCTTCATAATCATGCAGCTGCTTTTTAATATAGGCTTCTCTAAACTCATCGATATCTTGCTGCTGCCATGTGTGTACTTCTTCTAAAGTGAAGCGAGTTTGAGCGAGATGCCTTTCAAAACGTTTGTCTAGCGACCAATTCAACCAATAACCCGCCAACTCTGAGGTCATTTTTTGCGCTGTAAGCAATAAGCTGTGAGACAGATAACGTTTTTCCAATAACGACTCAAGTTTAGCGATACTTTGCGTCAACTTATTAACGTGAGAGCTTAACCAGAGTTTTTGCAATTCAAATTGTGCTGCCTCTAAATCACATCCTTGGATCCGTACTTTAAAACTAGACTCTGGCGTAAAAACCTGAATTTTAGGTGTAATTTTACCGTTTAAAATAACTGGAGGCTGAGATTGAATTTGCCAAGTGTACAGTTTTTTTACCGATTTAGTCTCAATCACGATGCCTTTAGTCGAAATTGACATGGCACTGATCCCATCCATGAGTCGCGATAATGTATGAACTGTAAACTGCATTAAATCTACTGAAGAAACTGAATATAAGTCAGAGTTTAGGGGAATCTAAGAGGACTGTCATTGATTATTCAATGCCATTGAACAAATAAAGAGTAACACGGCACTTTTGCCCAAACAGCAAAAGGCCAGCAGAAGCTGGCCTTTTATGAGTTGCTTAATCTAGCCAAAAGTCTTTTCTAAATTTAAGGCCAAACTCACTGCGGTCATTGCTGCGCATGACGCCAACAAAACCAGCTTGTTGTAAACGACCAACATCATATACTTCGTTGAATACGTTTTCACCGTATAAGGTAACTTCTGTATCGCCTTCGCTATTGGTATATGAGATATTAAAACCAAACAGCTCGCGAGACTCAATGAATTCATTTGGATTATTCACTGATTGACCTTGCATGTCTGAGCGATAAGAGTAACTAGCGTTAACAGCCACGGTTGCACCTGAATCTAAGTCCATAAAATAAGACGGTGCAACCATAACAGTCCAACGCGGTGTCAATGCAGGTGCGTTACCCACTGTGATACCTTGAACACCATCATCAACATGCGTAATTTCTGAGTCAAGATAACCAACTGAGCTGCGGATACTGAAATCATCTGTTACTGCAACAGTTGTCTCTAGCTCAATACCTTGCGCGCGTGACTCCCCGGCATTTTCAATATAGGTATTGAACCCATTTGACGGATCATTAAATGGCAATGCCAAGTCTGTGTAATCAGTAACAAACAGAGCAACCATCATAGACACACGGTCGTGCACTTGGCCTTTAAAACCAACCTCGTAGTTAAGTGCCTTAGTCTCATCAAATGACACAAAGGCTTCAGCACCACCAAATGGACGCGGCGGGAAGCCACCGCTTTGGTAACCTTTTTGAATTTGTGCGTAGACATTCATATCACGATTTAATTGATACGCCGCATTCACGTCCCAAGTTACTTCATCAAATTCTGCTTCTGCATTTTTTGCAAAGTACGTAAAGTCAGCCTTTGCCTCTTTAGAATCCTCTGAATATCTTAAACCACCACCTAAGCTTAATCGCTCAGTAATATCAAAGCTTGCATTAAAATAAGCGGCATAAGAATCCGTTTCTTGCTCGATACGGAAAGCACCTGGTGCTGAAGGTGTATTGAACGGGCTATATACATAAGGTGCCGATGCTGTGAAGCCATCTTCGTTAAAGTAGTACAAACCCGATACAAAGTCCCAAGAGTCGAATGTGCCATTTAACTGAAACTCAACTGAGAACTGATCAGCACCGCCTTCTTCTGGGAATTCAGATAAATGCAGTGGAGTGCCGTCATCGTCAAGCCCACCTGTGTAATCTGAGCTGCGCTTGCTGGTGATAAATTTAACCGCATATTCGTCATCGACTTGCCAATCAGCAATAACTGAAGCGCCCCAACCTGAGTAATCTGTGCTTTCAATACCTGCTACCGTTGAACCTAAGTCATCTGGATTTTCAGGTAACATGCTTTCCTTTAGCAAAGGAAAATCACCATTATTCGGGTCATTAGGATCAAGGCCACCTGTTACTTCAATCGTATAAGGTGATTGGCCAGACTCATTGTCTACCGCATCAAGCGCAACATTCAGACTAAAGTCACTGCTTGGCTGCCACTTAACCGCTAAACGGCCACTCACTTCTTGCTCTTCACCGATTTCTTTTTCTGGATTCGCTAGATTAACGGCATGGCCAACGCCATCACGCTCTTTGTAAGATGCATTAGCTGCAAAGCTCCACTCATCATTAATCGTTTGGTTGGTATAAATATCACCACCAAGTCTGCCACGAGAGCCCACTTTTGACTCAACGCGCACAATGTCTTCACTACCGGGCTTTTTCGTAATGATATTAACCGCGCCGCCCAGCGTATTACGACCATACAAAGTACCTTGAGGTCCACGTAATACTTCAACACGTTCAATATTAGGTAAAGATAAGTTCGACCCCATTTGACGGCCCAAGTAAACACCGTCAACATATACACCCACACCTGGATCTGTCGTAATTACATGATCTTGAAGACCTATACCGCGGATAAATACTGATGCATGAGCAGCGTTACCCACACCGTAACGGGTAATATTTAAGTTAGGAACAAATTTACCAATATCATCTAGATTGCTCATATTGCCTTTTTCAATGGCATCCGAGCCGATCGATGTGATCGCTGTTGGTGTTTCAAACAGACTTTCAGTACGCTTACGTGCTGTTACCTCAATTTTTTCAAAGGTTGTGTTTTTAGCCTGAGTTTCTTCAGCTGCAAAGGAAGGTAAGCTCACTGCTGTTAAAATTGCAGCGCTTAGCGCAGATAAACCAACGCGTGGTAAAACTGTTGTCATAAAATCTCCAAAGGAATCGCCGTGTGTGTTCAGCCTGAGGCTGGCTGTTAGCTTATGCTGTGTGAAAAACAGACATAAAAAAAGATGCGTAAAACGCACCTCTTTCCTCTGGAAGGTTATTATACCCATTTATCGAATGATAAAAAATAAAAATTTTCACTTTTTTATTTTTGTAGCATAAATGAAGCGGCATATAACGAATTTAAACGCCATTGACCAGCGCTCAAAAAACATTCATTTATTACGCACTGCCAATTAATAAGTTATTTGCTATCAAATAATTAGACTGTCAATTTAGACCGATTACTTTCCTCATATACAAGCGTTTCTGTCGCACCATTAGAAGTATTTATGACTCCATTAGTTTGGCTGCATGATGTTTTCACTAGCCTAACCCATACACCCGAATAAGTATGACTAAAACTGAATGCTCCCCATACAGGATAACTCGCAATTAGACTCGTACTTGCTTTAGAGAAAACCTTATCAGGCTGACAGTAGGCTTGAATAAAATATCCTTCAGACCGACAAGCAAGCGCTACTGTATTTTGCCATTTTGCTTTTTCGGTGTACTTACCGACAGTCACATCCTTGCCTTGGGCACCAACACCCGGCTTAATAACGAATTGGTTTTTATGATTATTTAATAGACTTTTCAACTCGACAATCTCCCCCCCCCATTCAACTTCAGTACTCGTCGCACAAGCTCCCCAAGTAATAAAGTTATGAATTTGCGCCTGCTCCTCTTTATTGAACAAATGACTATCACGCATATTCCAAAGTAGGCCTAAATTGCGCTTATCATTGATCAAGAGACTAAATGGATTCTCAGGTAAGGCAACATTACCAGCATAAAAGCTCTCCATAATTTGAGACTCAGCCTCCAATCTACCTAGCTCCCAACTGCCAAACGGATTGATAAAACAGTGTACTTTTTCTTTACCTAACCACACCTCATTATTGTTAAAAGTCAAACGCTCTATTGAATCAATAAAGTGCGGCACTACTTGTACATTTGACGTTCGACAGACTTTGATAAATTCAAATTGTAAAAAGCCCAACATTTGTCTAGAAACAATATTCATGTCGCACAAAAATACAATATTACAATCGCCATCTGGCGATATGCGTTTACTTTCTACCATGCTACATGTGATGTTTTTAATCATTTCTGAGAGGGGATCTCGACAAAAAACATTCCCCCGCTCCTGTACAAAATCACTGAAAGTGCCAGCACCTCTATAAAGAGAATCAAAAAAGCGTACTTCCCACCCACCTAGATTTGAGCCGACATTTAATTCAAGTACTTTAAAAGTACCATTTGAGTATGTTAAATCTGCTCGACACAATAATACTTCTAACGGATTTGCGTGTATTGCCTTGCGAATTATCTCTTCATTTACCTGATAAAATTTTGCAAATTCATTTGGCTCTCTTTCAAACCAGTCGATAAGCATTTTAGCAACCAGTTTCGGAATAGACTCAACACAATCCGAGAGTTGTCCCTTAATATTTTGATTAATAATTAGCGGTAAAGCATTTATTTCATATGGCATCAATTCTTTTAATATTGAGCCTTCTTTGCTCCCGAGATTTAATCTGTCAAAACGTGCTTTACTGGCATTAACATAAGCACATAGCTCTCTATTTTTTTTCGATAACTTGTCCAGAGTATCCAACACATCTGTGTGGCTTTCTAAATCAATAAGACTTGTCATTTTAAAGCTCCTACTTTATTTTCTCGCTTAAAAATACAGTTTGTTGTCGCTGATAAAGCTCTTTAAAGTCGCAATAAAGACAAGACTTCATCATTTTTAAGCCAGATCCCGACTTCACAAAATGTATTCCTTTTCAGCTTCGCCATATTGGTGGGTAAAAGTTGCAAAGCAACTTTTATAATCTTTTCCTCAACAGCTTAAACAGCGCATATATAAGGGTAGGCAGGTGTCGTTAAATGCAGCCTTAGCTCATTAATTTCATATTGAGATAACGAGAGATTTAACTCAGCCAGTATCTGTGCAATTGTTTTATCGCCTTTACATTTCATAAAGACCTTAGCCGCGACTTTATCTTGAGGGAACTTCGGATGAGGTTTACTTTTTGGGGTCTCCTCAGCAATGAATTCATTGTCATCCTGAATAACAAAATGCTGGTACTCACACGACATTTTAGTGAATCGCGTACTTAAAAATTCCTCACATATTTTTTTAATCGGCTTGGCGGCATAAGATGAGTCTTTGCGTTGAACATAAAACCATATATGAGGGGACTGCTCCAATTTGAGTAGGTTTCCAATTTTCCAACGCTCTACGTCTGGTAACGTATGGTATTGCTGCTGTACTTTTTCATCTCCAAATTTAACATCCCAAGATAATCTTCCCTCGGCTTTGTCCCATGAGTTTAAACACGGAGCGACAATCTCTAAATTACACTGCTGAACAAGATCATCAAAGCTTTCAACCGTATAACTATATTCCACAGGTTGGAGAATGGCGTCGGCCATCGCGCTTTCATTCCAATTTCTCATCGTATTTATGAACGCACTCATAAAATCACTGTAGTTTGCACTGTCATCATTGATCATACGTTCAGATATCGAATGCTCTAATTCAGTATTTGGATTGTCCGTTGTTGAACACAGCATTCTAATCGCTTTTTGAAGAGACGTTGTTGTAATTCTGTGGTAGTAGTTATATACGAATAACTCAAGGATCCCATCTTGCTTTAATGCTTTAGTTAGGGCCCTCAGAGGCATGGAAGGGTCATAATTATGATGTATCACACCTGTACAAATAATAAGGTCAAATTCTTCTTCATAGCATACCTCATTTAAACTTCTCTCTTCTAATCTCAAGTTTGTAACATTTAGCTGCTCTGCTAAGGAGCGTGCCGCAGCCAGTGATTCTTTAGATAAATCTGTACCTAAGACTTCAGATTCAGGATACTTAAGTGCTGTGATCACTGCTTGGTTAGTACCACAACCTGCAACCCAAATTTTAGGCTGATTGACAACCCTACTATTATCAAAATAACCCAATTCCTGATTTAAAGCTGTAAGCCAAAGCGCTTGCGAGCTGTACTTCTCTAAAAATGAAGGGTACCAAGGAAAATTATATCGGCCGTAAAACTTTTTATTTATTCTATCGACATCTTCTGTCGATATGGCCACTGAAGTATTAAATTGATGTTGATTATTTAGCATTATTTTTATCCTTATTTGCTATTAAATTAAACAGCAGATGTTCCATGCACAAAGAGGCTGAAAGCCCGAGTGAACGCGTGTTTGATACTAAAGAAAAAGCGCGAGCACTTTCATGCTCGCGGCATAGACATGATGAATTTCTCAGACCTGATAGAGTTGAACGCTTTTCTTCAAGCCTTCAAGCAAAGCATCATAGTTTTCTTCATCTAGGAAGTTTTCATGGTTCCCATCTACGTTAAATTCGATCAAGCTTTTTTTATTTAACGCCTGCCATGCTCGTGAAAGCTCTGCTTTATGTGGGTTATCATTCGCCGAAAAGTGAATGATGTCGCCACACCATGACATTGGCAAAGCCCGCTTTTCAGACAGTAAGTAATTGACCATAAAATCGATGAAATATACAGGGTCAATATCCTTAAACAGCTGGCTAACACTTGAATCGCGTAAATGAGTTAAAAGCCGTTGTTTTTGCATATCCAGTGAAAGCGTGTCCACGTCATTACATAGTTGTTCATATCCGTGTTGGTCTAGTACCAACTCAGCCACTCTTGGCACAACCTCTGCCTGAGACACTTCTAGAGCGCTATTGAACCCTAAAGGCCAACTATCAAATGACATTAAAACCGCCTGCTCATTTGACTGATTTGCGAGTTCGCATAGATGCATTGCAATCGCACCACCCGAGGAAACACCACCAAAATAATAGGGGCCTTTTGGTTTATAACGTCGAATTTCTTGCCAATAATACGCTGCTAATTGACCGAGAGAATCAAACTCAACTTGTTGATTAGTTAAGAAGGGCGCCTGAATGCCAGTGACTCGACAGACCTTCTTCATGGCTCTAGCCACTGCTTGAACAGTGTTTAATGTGCCTAATAAAGGGTGTACAACGAATAGCTCCACCGGCTCTATCGGACCATCGTTTAATTTGAGGATCACAGGAGAACCTTGCTGCTTGTCTCCTTCGTCAATTAAGCAAGCGATTTCCTCAATGGTTTGATACTCCATTAATTGATTGATTGAGATTGCATATCCAGCCTCTTGCAGCTTAGTCGTCAGCGTTACAAGCCTTAATGAATCCCCACCCGCTTCAAAGAAATTTTCATCAATTGAGCATTGTACTCGCTGTAAAACACCTTCCCATATCCTTGCTATATCTTGCTCTAATCGCGACTGTGGTCGCTTAACCTCTCTCTTATCTCCTATTTGGAAATCAACCTTGAGAAGCTGCTTTTTATCAACTTTACCATTACTATTTAGGGGAAATTGAGCAACTTCAATGAACCGTGCAGGAACCATATAATCTGGTAACTTTCGCCTCAGCGAATGTCTCAGCTTACTCTCTGATTTTTGCGTATCCTCATTTGCATCAGCCGCATATACGATAAAGGCAATCAGCTGATTGCTGATCTCACCTTCAATCACGACAGCCGCAACATCGTTGATACATGACTCTTTTCGAATATTATACTCGACATCAGCAAGCTCGATTCGATGTCCGCTTACTTTCACTTGGTCATCAAACCTACCGATAAATTCAAGGCTGAGATCATGATGCCACCTTACACGGTCACCAGTTAGATATACCCGCTGTTCATTCGAGCCTAGCAAGCTAAGGTTTACAAACTTATCGTCAGTTAATGATGACTTGCCCCAATAACCCGCAGCTAAACTCGCTCCAGCAATTGCCAATTGCCCTTCTTGACCAGGACTAACGCAAGCCATATTGTCATCGAGTACAAAATGGCTATACCCTCCAAGCGACTGAGATAACCGTACCTTATCTGCTTGTGTATCACCCTGTACAATCTTAGTGACATTGGACCATACAGTCGCTTCTGTCGGCCCGTAACAGTTCCACACATTTTCTGTCGCACAAAAAAGTGTTTTTTGCAGCTCTGCCGTAAGTGGCTCTCCGCCACATAATAACGTGCAATACGGGGGGATTTTCCACCCTGCCGCTATTAACTGCTTATAGCGTGAAGGGGTTGCTTGGATCAAGTCCGGCTCTAATTCCGACAATAAGTTCGCCAACGCAAACACATCCTTGCTTTCCTGAGACTCTATAATGCGACATGCATTGCCAGTCAGGATACTGCCAAACCATTCAAATAATGCAATATCAAAGGAAATAGGCGTTAAGAGTACCCATTGCTTATCTGCACTCGGCGTAAGCCGATCCAACATGGCCGACATAAAATTCATAACCGCATTATGCGCAACAGCGACCCCTTTAGGCTTGCCTGTTGTACCTGACGTATAAATCACATAAGCAATTGAATCGGGTTGCGTCTCAGGCAGTGGCAATTGAGCTTGGCTCAATGGCGTTTCCAACAATGCTTTTAAATCCCATAGACTCAACTGTAGCTCTTGTAAACGCTCATCGTGCTTTTGCTCAACAAGAATACCTGCCATCTCCGCATCACTTACAATATCAATGATGCGAGCTTGAGGTAATGTATTACTCAAAGGTACATAAGCCGCGCCAGATTTAAGTACGCCCAGCATAGCCACAATCATAAAAACTGAAGGCTGGACAGCAATGCCCACACGATCTCCCTCTGTCACGCCCAGCGCCCGAAGGTGGTGGGCAAGATGTGTGGACTGCTCATCTAATTCGGCATAGGTCAATCTTGCACTTGAAGTGGTAAGTGCAACTTCTTGACCTAGCTTAGTGCATTGTTCAGCCAATGCAGCCGTTATGGTATTAGGTGCTATCCATGTGCCTTTTTGTTTAGATAAGTGCTGATAACATACCTGCAATTGCGAATAGGGCATAAGCGTTAATTGAGATAGTTTTGTCTCAGCCTGAGTCGTCATTTGCTCAATCAAATAGCCAAACGATTGTTCTAACTGAACTATATGATCCGCAGCAAACAACGCAGTGCAATACTCTAAAGAACATACTATCTGGTTGGGTGACTCGCTGATATTTAACGTCAGATCATGTTTGGTTGCAATGGGGCTATGCAGCTCTTGAATAAGCTCTATATCCTGGGTAGATCTTCGTGCAACATTCACCATAATCTGAAAAATCGGTGAATATGCTCTAGAACGCTCGGGGTTCAATTTTTCCACAATCAGTTCAAATGGAATATCCTGATGTTTTAATGCCTCTAAATTAACTTGTCTTATATACGACCAAAACGCATCAATAGTAGTATCTTCGATATGAAAACCCAATAAACCAGTATTCAAAAAAGGCCCTACTACTCCCCGTAATTGCGCGTTATTTCGGGTATCTACGGGAAAACCAAACACCACTTGAGGCGAATTACTCACCTTCGACACCAACAGTGCAAAGATACCGTTAAGTAGCATAAACGTCGTTAGACCTTTGTCTCGACAAAGTCTTCTCACGGCTTCTAGCCGTTTTCCCCTCAATTCAAAGCTATGTATCGCGCCTGCAAAACTCTGCTGTTCTGGACGCGTTTTTTGCAACGGTAACTGATGCAAAGTCGGGAAGCTTGACAGTGTTTCAACCCAACTATCACAGCGGCGAATAAACTCTTGATTTTGCAAAAGTGTACTTTGCTGCTGAGCATATTGACCGTAGCCTAAAGTAGGCGCAGGTAAATTGATTTGCTTGCCAGAGATACAACCAACATATAGTTGCATAAACTCATCCACAAGAATACCGAGTGTTGATTGGTCTGCAATAATATGATGCAGTGTCACTATCAAGTATGGCTGTCCTGCTTTAGGCTCAATGTAAAGCAATCGAAGTAACGGGCCAGTGCTCAAATCAAATGGGCTTTCTTTGTGCATAAGAAGTCGCTGCTCTAATGCCTGCTCCTCCCCTTCAGAGTGTATAAAACACTCGAATGGGATCTCAGTTGTGGGCATGACACGCTGAACAACCTGCCCATTTTGTTGTTCAAAGCAAGTGCGCAAAGCACCATGCCTAGCCACTAGCATGTTAAGTGCCTGCTTCGCAGGCCCCATACTTAACTTTTGAGGTAATGGATAGTCTGTAGATACGTAATACTGAGACCCTGAATCTACCAGTTTATCCATCAGCCAAAATCTTTTCTGACTGAAAGAAACTGGAAATACAGCGCCATCCTCATGAGCAATAGAAGATGTGGCTGACTCCTCCACTACCTTGCTTATCAAAGATGTCTTATGCACCCTGAGCTGCTGGATCAGCTCAGGTGTCAGGGCAGACTTGTTTCCATTGACTTTGAGCTGTCCATGCTCGCTAACCTCCAGCTGAATTGATTTTCGTTCCAATTCAGCTAACAGTGTCATCAAGGTCATAGTAACAATTCCACCTGCTCGTCTTCTACACACTCAGTACACGACGTGTCCACTGCAGATTTTGTTTTGCTCATAGTTAACCCAAAGAATGCGACAAAACTGCTGTATTCAAATATGTCGGCTGGCTGGATATGACAACCAAATGCGTCATTGACGCGCGCTATCAACTGGTTAGCTATCAAGGAATGTCCACCAAGCTCGAAGAAATCTCCCCATGCACCAGGCTCATGTGGAGACAGGTCGAGCACATCGCACCATGCATTAGCTACCAACCTCAATTTTTGCTTGTCCGATCCTGTTAGCTGCTCTCGCACAAAACAACAGAGCTCGCCAAGTTGCGCATTATCAAACACATCCACAGGCTTAATTTGCGTCATGAGTGTGTTATTCAAATTTGTCACGAGTTCATTAGCAAGTAAAGAATGACCACCTAAAGCGAAAAAGTCAGCTTCTTGGTCAATTTCAGTGCTATCCAAATCTAATAGTGTCTGCCAATACTGACCTATCACTTGATTTAAAAATTGACTTTCTACGGCGCTGATACGCTGTAATAAATCTAATTGCTTTCCAAACTCTGCATTGTCAAAGATATCTACAGGTTGTAATTCTACACCCGTTTGTTCACTGATCTGTTGGACCAGCTGATTTGCTAGCAATGAGTGCCCACCCAGCTCAAAAAAGTCTGCACTTGGCGTAATTTCGTCACTATCAAGCTCGAGTAAATCCATCCACAGCGCTGTTAAAACTTGCGAGTACGGTGACACAGTTACCATCGACTCTACTTTTTCGCATAATGCGCTCAAGGTTGGATGTTCAAAAATATCAACCGGCTCAAGTTTCACATCGAATGAAGATTGGATCTCTGCCACCAGCTGATTGGCTAATAAGGAATGCCCTCCGAGTTCAAAAAAGTCTGACTCTGTATTTAATTCAACAGCGTCCACCTCAAGAATTGTACTCCAAAGCTTAATTAATTCTGACGCGACATCTTGTTGTTCAGGGAGTTGCTTATTTACCAAATCGATTAATGCCTGCAAAGTTGGGTGCTCGAAAATCTCTACAGGGGTCACTTCTACAGAAAATACTTTTTCAATACTGTTAACTAAATCATTGGCTAGCAATGAGTGGCCACCCACTTCAAAAAAGTCTGAATCCAAGCTCAAGCTATCAATTTCAATATCTAGCAGCTGGCTCCAGAGCGTTTTTAATTCTGTTTCTAGGGTCTTTTTCGTGTCTTTAATTTCTTGTTGGCCACTGGCCTCCGAAATAGACTTAAGAAGCTGACCCCTATCAAGTTTTCCATTCACAGTGAGCGGCATTTGTTCCACCATAAACAGCCCCGAAGGCACTAGATAAGGCGGCAACTTCGCTTGAAGCGCCAGTTTAATCGCATCGGTCGCAGCTTCTCCACGAGCTAAAGTCTCAGTATCACACTTGATATACGCATATAGTCTGCTATCACCAGAAGCGGTCTCATGCAAGATAACAGCGGCTTCATGTACCTCAGGCAGGCTCTGTAATGTTGATTCAATATGAGCAGGCTCAATTCGATAACCACGCATTTTAACCTGTTCGTCAATTCTACCAACAAACTCCAGCGCGCCATTTTCAAGGAACCTGACCAGATCGCCTGTACGATAAAGCCTTTCACCGTCTTGCGAGAACGGATCTGCGATAAACTTCTGGCTATTTAAGTCATCTCGATTTATATAGCCCTTGGCTAATCCCTGACCACCTGTACATAATTCACCAACAGCCCCAAAAGGAACCAATTTTTGATGCCTGTCCAAAATATAGAAATAAGTGCCTGGAATGCCATATCCAATTGGAATCGAATGGCTTCTATCAAAATCGCGAGGTATTGGATAACAACAAGTGAAAGTCGTATTTTCAGTTGGGCCATAGCCATTAATGACTTCAATGTTTTCAAAGTTATCGTATACGCGAGCAACCGCGTCAGGGCTAACAACATCGCCACCCGCAATCACTTTTTCCAAGTGTTCTCCAGATACCTCCGATAGTCTTTCAGACCATTGGCTAAATAGGGCCGCAGTCAGCCACATTCCATTGACTTGCTGTTCATTGAGTAATCGGTTTAAAGCCTGAATATCCAGTACTGCTGGCTCAAATATCACCAAGCGATTACCTTTGGCCAAAGTACCCCATATTTCTAATGTAGCAGCATCAAAAGAGATAGATGATGCATGTAAAAATGCCGCTTGCTTATCACCAAATTCTAACTGTGGTAGCTCACATAATCTTAAAACCCCTTGGTGAGTTACCTCAACACCTTTGGGTCTACCAGTTGTACCAGATGTATAATTCACATAAGCTGTACTCGATAGATCTACATGTATATCAGATAACCTTTCATGTGCATTACAAACGGCTGGCTTCCATTGTTCTGAATCTAATGAGATACAATTAGCCACACCAGCAGCCATCAACAACGTTCTGCTAGGCCCTTTTGCAATGCCGGTCGTAACACCAGCGTCCTCGAGCATAAACTGCATATATTCTTGAGGATACGCGGGGTTTACTGGGACGTATGCGCCGCCAATTTTTAGGATCGCTAGCATCGACAAAACAGACTCGTAGCTTCGCTCCATGCAAATGGCCACTCGCTCACCGGTGCCAACACCTTGATCCAACAATGCTTGCGCTAACAAGTTTGCTTCGCTGTTTAATTCAGCGAACGTTACCTCTTTGCCAGAGAGTGAAATGGCGGTACGTTCAGGCGTCTCTCTCGCCCACTTCTCAATCACTTCAGCAAGATTACTATCTTTCAGTGCAACTTTTTTAGGAGACTGTTTGTGCATTAACAAATCTCTATCCATTGCAGGTAACAGCGAATCGTGGTCAACATAGTTATCGGTATTTCGCACAATATCGGAAAGAATATTGAACATCAGACGATTAATGTGTTCGATATGCTTATCTGAGATTAAATCAGTGTGTAAACGAAGCTCATAAACCAATGCGTTATATTCTTTAGCATGTCTGAAATTAGAGATAAACTGATAATTTACATCAGCATCATGCTCTAAGCTTAAATAAGGTTGTTCCTGTTCGCCATCTCGATGTTCCTGACTCACCATGCCATTAAACATGTGAAAGTGAAGGTAGTTAAATAAAGCACCTGAGAAATCGGTTCTCGTATTTCGTTGGATTTCAGCGACTGGATAATACTGGTGTACTTTTTGTTGGTGAAGTTGTTGATCAACCTCCTCAACCATTTGTCGCCAAGTTTTTTCTTCTACGCCCAATACAACTGGCGCTGTATTCAGAAATAGGCCCAACGTGTTCTCTCCACCTTCTTGAGTACTGCGGCCATGAGAAACCACTGAACTTAAAATGCTGTCACTGCCGTTGAGCATAGAAAGTAACTTTAAATGTGCAGTAAGAAAAACAGAAGTGACAGGCACACCCATACTGGCCGCCACTTGAACCAAACGGCCCTCAAGCTCAGACAAACTATACCTACTTAGGCGCAATTTATTTAGCTTAGTGCCTGTCCACCAAGGAAGCGGAGCATCTTGCACTATGTCTTTCCAATACTGCTCGGTCTCTGCATTGTTGAGCGCTTTCAGCTCATTCGCAACATACAGGTTATACTTTACTTTTGGTCCAAAATCCGCTTCTGTTACCACTGATTGTGCTAAGGCTTTTTCATAACTTTTTGCCAAATTCACAAGTAATGTTGCGATGCTCCAACCGTCCAATATTGCGTGGTGGCATGTAAACGTGATTTCAGTAATATTGTCCTCTAAACGGTAAGCATTAAGTCGCCAGAGAACCTCACCATTAACAAAACGGCATCGCCTATCGTCCAGGCGCTGTTTTTCCAGTTCACGTTGCTGTTCATCACCTTGCAAATGACGCAAATCAATCGCGGCAACAGGCACATTCAACTCTCGCCTTACCAATTGAACAGGATCACCCTGAATACTGTTAAACTCCGTCCTTAACATTTCGTGATGATCTGCTAACTGCTGTACCACTTGAGTAAATAATTCAATATTCCAACTCTGGCGCATCCGAACTTTGACCTGATCTTGATATCGAATCGCAGCTTCATCGTTATCGTTGAGGAATAGCATGCCCTGCTGCAACTTGGTCAAAGGGTAAGCATCTTCATAGACATCTTGGTTTATGGCATCCAAAGTTTGCTGAGAAAGTAGCTCAAAAGGTTCAACATTGATAACAATAGAGCTATCACCTGTCGTTTCAGACTCAATCGCGCTGGAGAGCTTCTCTACTGTCGGGAAGTTGAATAAATCTTTCAACGACAACGTATAACCAGCTTTATTAACTTGTGCCACAACTTTAATAGCTTGAATTGAGTCACCGCCAATTGAGAAATAATTGTCTTTTATCCCCGCTTTTTCGACGCTACTAAACTGAGCGAAACAGTCACAAAGTAGGCGTTGCAAATCCGTTTGTGGCTCAACGAACTCACTTGTCGCATTGAATGTAAAATCAGGTAGCGCCTTGCGGTCAACCTTGCCATTATCTGATAGTGGCAATTGGTCCAAAAACGCAAATTGGTCAGGTACCATGTAATCAGGTAAGCTTTTCAACAACTTTTCCTGAATTGTGTTGACCAATTGAGTTTGCTCCTGGTCGCCGGATTTAACAACATACGCAACCAAGTGTTGGCTCTGGTTTTTGTCACTCTTCACAATCACGGCTGATGCATCAACTTCAGCTAATTTAGCCAATTGATGCTCTATCTCACCAAGCTCAATTCGAAAACCCCTGATTTTCACCTGTTGGTCGGTTCTGCCTTGATAAAGTAAATTATCTTTATGATCATAACGTACTAAGTCACCTGTTTTATAAAGCTTCTCCCCCGACACAAAAGGATGAGGAATAAACTTCTCTTGCGTTAACTCAGGCTTATTCAGATAACCTTCGGCCAAGCCAACCCCTCCGATATAAAGCTCTCCAGAAGTGCCCTTTGGTACAGGGTTTAACGATTCATCAAGCACAAATAGTTGAAGGTTATTAATTGGCTTACCAATTGGCACAACATCTAGCTTTTGGTCAGCGGTGCACACAAAGTAACTGACATCAATCGCCGCTTCTGTTGGCCCATATAGATTGTAAATATCAACTTCAAGGCGTTCGAAGTGCTCTGCTACAATATCCGTCGTCAACGCCTCACCACTACAAATCACCCTTTGTACAGAACGACAAGTATGCCATTTATCACTGTCGATCATCGCTCTTAGCATAGAAGGAACAAAGTGCAGTGTTGTGACTTTTTTCTCTCTGATCACGGTAGCTAAGTAATGAGGGTCTTTATGTCCTTCAGGGCGAGCTAATACCAAAACAGCACCCGACATCAATGGCAACATAAATTCCCAAACGGATACATCGAAAGTAAACGGTGTTTTTTGTAAGACCTTATCATCATGTCCAAGGTTAATGGTTTTTTGCATCCAGTCTATGCGGTTGACCAAAGCTCGATGAGAAACAGCAACCCCTTTAGGTTGACCAGTTGTACCTGATGTATAAATAACATATGCAACATGCTCTGGCGTGACTTTATTTGTTGGTAAAGCCCCCTCATGCGTATTCCGTAGTTGGTTTTCAAGTTCTGTATCCACCACCATTACATCCAATGACGTATTGTCCTGTAATCGATGCTGATATCCTAACTGACACAACACAAGCTCAGCCTTACTGTCAGCAAGCATATATTTCAAACGCTCAGGTGGACTTTGCGGGTCAATGGGTAAGTATGCACAACCAGATTTAAGAATAGCCAACATGCTCACAACCATTTCAACAGAACGCTCAAAGAGCAACCCGATCACCTTATGTTCAGTGGCTCCTTGCTCCTGAATGTGCACGCTCAACTGATTAACTCTGGCATTAAGTTCAGCATAACTGATAGCCTGATCTTCAAACTCTAATGCAATATCATGCGGGTTTGCAGCAGAGTTTCTCTCTATCAAATCCACCATAGTTAAAGTTGCAGGGTAATCCGCTTCTGTTTGGTTTAGCTCGAATAACAGATGATTACGACTTGCGGTATTTAAGACACTAAGATCAGATAACTTTTGCTCAAGGCCTTGCAGTAACTGCTCAATCAAGAGAGAGAACCCTTGCGCCATTGACTCGATAGTACACTCAGAAAACAACGACTTATTGTATTCAAAATTACATGATAACCCTTCATCGTGATGCTGAATGCTAAGCTGCAATTCATATTTTGCAGAGACATTGTCTGTCTCTAAACTCGTTAACTGTAGTGCACCAGTTTGCGCTGTTTGCACTTTGTCTTTTGAGTAATTAAACATTAGCTGAAACAAAGGGCTATGGCTTAAGCTTCGCTCTGGTGAAAGCAACTCAATCAAATCCGCAAAAGAGACTGTGTCATTTGCCATAGCATCTAAATTAACTTGCTTGACCACTGATAAATATTCATCAAGATTAAGGTTCGATTGACAATTCACACGAAGCAAACGCGTATCGATGAACATCCCGACCAACCTCTCTAGTTGAGGTAAGTGTCGATTAGCGATTGGCGTACCGACCACCACATCTTTATTGTTTGAGAATTTAGAAACCAGTAGTGAAAACATACCCTGCAATAACATAAACAATGTCATCTGCTTTGCGTTAGCCACTGCTGTCAATTCATTGAGCCGAGCAGATTCAATCTCGAATTTATAATTAGCCCCCTCATGAGATAAGGTTGCAGGCCTTGATTGGCTGAGGGGCAAATCATGTACACTTGGCAAAGTGTTCAATTGCTGTTTCCAATACTCTATTTGCTGCTGCTTTTGTGAGGCCGAGCTACCATTTTCACGCCATGCGAGATAATCAGTATACTGAATATCTAAGCTAGGAAGTGAAGGCGTTGTGCCTTGACTCAGAGATTGATAGATATGTCCAAATTCCTCCATCAACACCTTCATTGACCAGCCATCGGTTGCGATGTGATGAATATTCAAAACTAAAATACCCAGCTGCTCATTCAATCTCAAAAAGCTACCCCGGATCATCAAGTCTTGAGATAAATCAAAAGTACGAATGCTATCTTGATTAATAAAATGCTGGACATGCTTTCTCTGAGATGCAAGGTCTTGTTCAAAGTCAAGGTCAATCACATTTAGCGTAAAGTCAAACGATGTCAAAATGCGTTGATAAAGCTCACCGTTTTTATTTTCAAACAGTTGCGTACGCAATGTTTCATGCCTGTTAATTAATAAACGGAGTGCTTCTTCAGCTATCTGAGCATTAAATTCTCCATTCAGCTCGTAGGCAAATGGCATATTATATTGAGCACTGCCCCCTTCCAATTGGTCAATGAACCAGAGGCGCTTTTGTGATGATGATGCCAATAAGGGTTGGGATTTATCGCAGCGAGGGATCCGCTCAGCGTCGGCTGAATCAACATGCACCTGCTGCTGAAACCATTCAATAATATCTTGTTTGTGGGCTTTTATTGCTGCTACTTCATCTGCAGTCAAAGTGTCTATATCACCAAGTAGTGTGACTTCATCACCTTTAACATCAATTTTGACTTTTTTATTGATTAAAGTGTCAAGTAAAGAAGTAATTTCAGTGTGTTCTGTTAACATTTTTATATTCCTAGATATTATTTTTTTAAATCGCAAAAGTTGTAGTTGTGTTTTTGCTTTTGCGATTTCACTATCCAATATGTGTTATAAGGTCATTTTCTTTGCGTTTTCGGATGCATCAGAAGCAACCAATTGACTGTAGCGTTGACTGTTTCCTTGATCTGACATTGCCTGCTCAATACTCAGCGCCATTAGCTCAATGGTGGCGTTATCAAATAACTCCCGTTCATTCAACACCACGTTAAACGTTCGGTTCACATCCATAGCGAGCTTAATCACCAGCAGCGAATGGCCGCCAAGTACAAAAAAGTTATCCGCGCGACCTATTTGATCTGGCTCTACTTCCAGCAATCTTGCCCAAGTTGCCACCAAGACAGTTTCAACTTCACCTTTTGGTGGTTCATAGTCATTTGACGAAGAGAAAGTATCTGGTTTTGGTAATGACAATTTGTCTACTTTCCCATTTGGCGTCAAAGGAAAAGCCTCAAGCACAATAATATTTGTGGGCACCATATAATCCGGTACATATGCCTTTAAAAACATCTGTAATTCACGTTGCAACGTTTCTGGGCGAAGCGGTTTCTCCCCGTCCGTTGTCACATAAGCGACCAACTGCTTATTTGAAGAGCTATTGCCAACAATAGTCACAATGCACTTTTTCACTTTCGCATGTGAAGATAGATGAGATTCAATTTCCCCTAACTCAATACGGTAGCCTCGCAATTTAATTTGCTCATCACTGCGACCAATAAAGTCTAAACTGCCATCGCGACGCCAGCGCACAAAATCTCCGGTGCGATACAGTGCAGGTAAATGAGATGTTCCCGACAAAAATTTATGATTTGTCAGCTCTTCTCGATTCAAATACCCCTGTGCCAACCCATGACCACCAATATAAAGTTCACCCGCGACACCTTCAGGACATAAACGTTGTTGACTATCGAGCACATAACAACAAGTATTTGCCAAAGGTACGCCTATCTCAGGCGTTCTTCTAATTGGCGAAGTAAACTCAGCCCAAGTTGAATAAGTGGTTGCTTCAGTCGGGCCATACAAATTAACCACTTTGCTGTCAATACAGGTTTCCAACATCCCATTCACTAATGACGCACTCAAAGGCTCCCCAGCCACATTAAAGACCCGTGTCGATGAAGGTATACGATTTAATTCAAGTAAAGTTTCAATACCTGAGGGGACCGTATTAATTAGCGTAGGCCGTATTTGATCGTCTTTTGCCAGAGATAAAATATCATCTACCAGTAAAATCGTCGTCCCACTGGTTAAAGGAAGAAAGAGTTCGAAAATCGACAAATCAAAGTTGATTGACGTACTCGCCAGTACCCGAGATAACTCCTCTGATGAATAAAAGTCTCTTGCCCAATCCAACATAGACGATGCGTTAGCATGGGTTAGAGGAACGCCTTTAGGCTGTCCAGTAGATCCGGATGTATAAATTAAATACCCTGTATGTTCTGGCTTCACTCTGTCTTGCGCGACATTGTGAATAGGCTGTTTATCAAACCATGATGGCGTATTCAGCTCGAATACCTGCAATGTTGCATCAAGTGTCAAACCTGCTGATTTTTCTCTCACAATCAAGGCCGATGCATTGGCATCTTGCATCATAAAGTGTAGTCTTTGCGGAGGATAGGCAGGGTCCAGAGGCAAATACGCAGCCCCAACTTTCAATACTGCCAATATGGACGCAACCATATCAATATTTCTGGGCAGTGAAATCCCGACAATATCGCCAGGTCCAACACCTTGTGCGACTAATCCATGGGCCAATTGATTAGCGCGATTATTTAAAGCTTCATAACTTGCCAAATTATCGCCGTGTATAACCGCAACTTGCTTCGGTTCAATAAGTGCAAATCGCTCAAATGCTGTATGCAGACATTCTGGCTGAGCAGACGCAATTTTGCTGTGATTTCCCCAGCTTAACAGTGACTTTTCTGCAGCCTCTGATAGCAAAGAAATATCATCGATTTTAACATGATTGTTTACCAAAACTGCTTGTAAAAGCTGCTGGAAGTAATGATCATAGCGCTCAATCGTCGAACCACTGAAAAGATCTTTTGCGTACTCCCAATTAAGTGTTATGTCACTTCCCGAGCAGCCCACGGTAAGTGTCAGGTCATACTTAGCAATAACCTCTTGCGTACTTATGCCCGAGGCATCGAGTGCTGTTATTGCGGAGGTCTCACCGCTAGTAACTTCAGCATTCATTAATACTTGAAACAACGGCGTATGGCTGGCGGAACGAGGCGGGTTAAGCTTATCCACTAGTAACTCAAAAGGCACTTGCTGATGCTTGTAAGCATCGAGCAAATAATCTTTGCACTGGGTTAGATGCGACAGGAATGATACGTCGCCATTTACCTGCGCTCTGATCACCAGGTTATTGATAAAGCACCCAACCATGTTTTTAAGCTGTTCATTATCGCGGTTGGCGACAGGGCAACCTATAACTACATCAGACTCTCCAGACATACGATAAAGCAGCGCCGAAAACGCAGCTTGCAAAAACATAAACTCTGTCATGCCTTGGGCAGTTGCAAATGCTTTAATCTTTTTAGACGTATCCGCGCTAAGCGTTGACGTAACCACACCGCCTCGGTAACTCGGTTGCGCAGGTCTACTTGTGTCAAGCGGCAAATTATGGGTCACGGGGATACCTGCTAGCCTCGCTTGCCAAAAAGACACACTGTCAGCCAAACTACTTTGTGTGATCTCTTGCCTTTGCCAAAAAGAAAAATCTCGATAAGTAACTTCAGATGCGGTGGAATCGAGCTCACACTCACTATCTAAATACAGTTGTACCAGCTCTTTTGATAGTATGTTCATTGACCAACCATCTGCAGCTATATGATGCAAGGTCATAATCACAACTGTTTGATCATTATCGCAACTTGCCACAAGGACGCGAATAGGCAAGTCTTCTGTCAGGTTAAATGGTGTATGCAGTTCTTGCTGATATAACGCATCTATCTGTGCTTGAGGATCATGTCCTCCGATTTGAATATAGGAAATCGGTACTTGTGCCTGCTTCAGTATATGCTGAGTTACATCTCCTTTATCATCTTTTTTATAGATGGTTCTTAAAATGCTATGGCGCTGTGAAATCATCTGTACAGCACTTTCCAGCCTTACTGTATCCACTCTATTAGATAAACACATCGCATACGGCATATTGTACTGGGTATTCTGCGGATCAAGATGATTGATAAGCCATAACCTTTGCTGACTGTATGACAAAGGAGCGGCGATCTGCTCATCTACCGTGGTTATCAATGTGCTCTTGTCGTTGTCCAGTTCATCAATCCGTACAGCGATTTTTCGGATCGTCTGATATTCAAAAAGATCACTCACCGATAACTGAACAGAAAAAGCCTGATTCATTTTCATGATTAAGCTAATGGCTTTTAGTGAATGCCCACCGTTTTCGAAGAAGCTATCATCAATACCAAAATGCTTTTGGCCCAATGCTTCAGCCCATAATTCAAATAACAACTCTTCTTGTGCATTTCTAGGTTGCTCAATTACAACCTGTTCCTGTGAACTACGATGCTCAATAGATAATAATGCGCGGCGATTCACCTTACCACTGTAGGTCAATGGTATATCGTCGATCAGGTTCAGCATATCTGGTCGCATATAGTCGGGTAAATGTTGGCTCAGTGTCTTGCGCAACTCTGACAAGAGCTCAGGCTGAGCTGCAGCAACAACAAATGCGCTGATTGATTGCTGTTGCTCATCAGCAACCACAACGGCTTTATCAACCGAAGGGTGTGACATTAAAACATTTTCAATCGCCCCCAGTTCTATGCGTAACCCCCGAACTTTAACCTGATGATCAATTCGACCTAAAAACTCAATTTCACCATTTTTACGGCGGCGAACAAGATCTCCAGTCTTATAAAGACGCTCACTACTGCTTTCGCTGATCGGGTTTTTAATAAATCGCTCTGCAGTTAGTTCAGGCTGATTACAATAACCATGGGCGAGCCCCACACCGCCAATATATAGCTCGCCGGCGACCCCCAAAGGCACCAGTTCTAAGTTTGAATTTAGAATGTGTAGTTCCGTATTATCAATTGGATACCCAATAGGCACCGAGGACAAATCGGTTTCATTCTCACAATACCAGTAGCTCACATCTATGCTTGCTTCGGTTGGGCCGTACAAATTGTGCAGTTTTGCACGAGTGCCTGTACCTTGGAATCTATGCATTGTACTTAGCGACAACGCTTCACCACTGCAAATGACATGCTTTACACTGTCACAACTTTGCCAATTTTGACTTTGCAACAAATGCTCTAGCATCGAGGGCACAAAATGCAACACTGTCACTTTGTGACTCTTTATTGCACCAACAACGTAAGCGGGATCTTTATGCCCATTTGGTTTTGCCATGACCAGCTTGGCACCAGTGACCAAAGGCCAGAAGAACTCCCATACTGACACATCAAAATTAAAAGGGGTCTTTTGTAAAATGACATCACTGTGTGTCAAATTGAAGGTCTCTTGCATCCAGTGAACGCGATTGACTAGCCCCTGATGACCACATACAACGCCCTTAGGTTTCCCTGTGGAACCTGACGTGTAAATTACGTATGCAGGGCTGAGGTGAGATGTACCGCGAGACGCATTGTTGTCTTGGCTCTTCTGTAAGATGTCGTGCGAACATACATCAACAAAATGCTGTGGCGCGTGCTTATTTGATTCTACAATCGCAGTCGTTGACAGGATAAGCTCCAGCTGCGTGTCACTCACTATGTAAGTCATTTGCGCTTCGGGCAACTGCGGGTCAAGCGGTACATATGCTGCCCCAGCTTTCATACAAGCTAAAATGCTCACAACCATCTCAACACAGCGATCCATCATGATCCCAATACACCTGCCATCATGACTACCCAAAGATTGAATATGTGTCGCCAGCCCATTTGCTCTGGCGTTCAACTGCTGGTATGTCAGAGCTGACTCTTCAGACACCACGGCCATCGCTTCAGGAGTCAGCGCAACTTGCTTTTCAAACCAATCAATGATGGTGATATTGTCTGGATAGGGCTGCGTCGTATCATTACATTCTTTAAGTAGATACTGACGTTCCTGCTCAGATAAAAATGAAATATCTGAGACCAATTGCTGTGGATTGCGAGCAAATGCGCTCAGTACTGTTTCGAAGTGCTCAGAGAATCGCTCAATTGTTGCTGTTTCAAATAAATCTTCTGCGAAACACCAAGTAAGCACAGCCCCTTCAGCCTGCTCTGCAAAAATCAAGTTTAGGTCAAACAAAGCTGCTGGTGCATCTTGCTCTACAGGCAATATTTGCATGTCACCCAAAGATAAATCTCCGGCTGCATAATTTTGCATCACTAACATAACTTGAAACAGCGGACTATGACTTAAACTCCGCTGCGGTTGAAGTTCATCAACTAAACGCTCAAATGGCAGTTGCTGGTGCTCATATGCCCCCAAAAGTCTTCGTTTGCTTTGTTGTACAAGCTCAGCACATGTTGGATTGTCAGACAAATCTGAACGCAGCACTAAGGTATTGACAAAACACCCGATCAATTGCTCGAGTTCAGACTGCTCTCGATTCGACACCGGCGTGCCAATCACAATGTCTTTATCACCTGAATAAATACTAATGAAAGCCGAAAAAGCAGCGTGCAGTGCCATAAATAGAGTCGCGTCTTCTCGATTGGCAAGTTGCTTCAATTGGCCAAGTAACTCAGAGTCGATAGAGGTCATTACTCTGCCGCCATTGTAAGTAGGCTGAGTCGGCCTTGGAAAATCGGTAGGCAAATTATGAAGTTGAGGCATACCAGCTAACTCAGCTTTCCAATAATTCAGCAGATGTTCCAATGAGCTCCCTGATAATATCTTTCTTTGCCAACATGCAAAGTCACCATACTGCACAGGTAAAGCTTCCAATTGTCCTTGTTCGCCTCGCGCAAGTGCACCGTATAATGCGGTCAATTCGTTGGTAAGGATGCCCATAGACCAACCGTCAGAAGCAATATGATGCATGGTCACAATCAACACATGCATTTGCTCATGAAGCTTAATCAACTCTGCACGTAACATCAGGTCATTTGCGAGCGAAAAAGGTTTTTGTGACTGATACGCAATGCGTTCAGCCACGCGTGTACTCTGCTCTGACTCTGTTAAATTAACTAGATCCGTCAATGATAAAGTTAACTCAACGTCCTGCTTAACACACTGAAGCGGCTCACCATTATTACCAAGCGTATAATGAGTACGAATGATCTCGTGACGCTCAACAATCATACTCAAAGCTTTGTGTAATATCTCCTGATCCAGCTCACCGACAAGTTTTAGCGCATTTGGAATGTTGTACTTATATGTGCCTGGCTCTATTTGATCTATTAGCCACATTCGCTGTTGAGCAAACGAGCAAGGCAGCTCATCACGCGCACCTGATAGGGCAACCAACGCCTCACCTTCATCATTATTAAGCAGTAGAGAGATGATTTCAGGCTTAAATCGCACTATCTCATTTCTTAAATCGCTATCAAGCGCTGTTTTAGTCGCTTTGAATGCCAGCTGGCCATCCTTTAAATAAAGATGGACCCCCGACTCTTTAGCTCTTAGCAATGTCGCAACTGCACTCACAGTAACCCCTCCTCAACAACTTCGCCTTCAACTTCTTCTCTGCTCTCACGCAACTCAACTAAGTGGTGAATAGTGGCTGCAATGCCTGCAACAGTGGCGTTGTCATAAGCGGTTTTAATCGGGATCTTGATCTGCCAATATTGATTGATCTCACTTAATAATTTCACCAATAACAACGAGTCCCCACCCATTTCGAAAAAGTTATCATGGATACCAATATCATTCAGGCCAATAAGTCGCTGACAGATCCCCACCACCTGTGCCTGTACATCACCCATAACCTCTACAGGGGCAATGCTCGGCGCAGCCGATTCTAATTCACTTTCAATATTCGACTCTGTATACACAACCTGCTCCGGTTGCAAACGCTCTAAACTAACCACCGTTTGTATAGCTGGTCGATTGAGTAAGCGATTGAAAATATCTATCCCTTCAGCATTACTCAGCGACGAGCGCAATTGTTGTGCAGCAATTTCTTCTCCATGCTCTTGCGAAAATGCTCGCCACGCCATCCCTTGTTCCGCCCATGCATACCAATCGATAGACATAACTCGCATTGAAGACTGCTCGACACAAGCAAATGCAAGCGCATCTTGATAGGCATTTGCTGCACAGTAATCATATTGTCCCGCTGTCGTTTTAATCGCAGATAAGGAAGAACAGAATAACAAGAATGCTGGCACACTAGGTTGCTGATTCAGCATCTTAACCAGTAATTGAGAGCCCTGTACTTTTGCACGTATTACCGTATCAAGATCCTCTTTGTTCTTTAATGCCAACATCCCACCGCCAGCTACTCCCGCAGCATGCACAACACCATTCATGGTGACACCTTGCGCCTCTAACTTTGCAAACAAGGATGACATCTGGGCCTCGCAAGCCACATCAGTCTGAAACACTTTTACCGTTGCGCCCGCTTGTTCCATCTTAAGGATGGCCTGTACTTGCTGGCTGGTCTCATCATCCGCACCAAATTGCATGATCCATCTGTGCCAATGCGGTCTAGCAATGAGCTCTTTTCGTGACAATAATATAATTGTTCCTTGAGTTTGCTCCGCTAAAGATTGTGCAATCTGTAATCCAACCCCACCTAATCCACCAGTAACTAAATACGTACCACCTTGGACCAATATTGACGGCGTATCTTGCGGTGACGGCATATCTACATTTTGGTAGCTTCTCGTCCAGACACAACTGTCAGACAAGATGCAAGGGCCTGAAAGCTCTGGCACACTGATCTGCTCAATCAGTTGACTCATTTCAGCCTTGCTGTAACTGAATCGCTGACCTAAATCCAGATGACGACATGTGATAAAATCAAACTCCTGCTCAACAACCTCGCCCAAAGCCGTGAGCATTGTTCTTTCAGGGTAAACGCTATCACCCGCTCTTAGATAATGTGCTTGTTGTGAGACCAATATTAATTTTAGCGGTTGATTTAAGTGCACTTCATCCAAAGCTTGCGCTAAATACATCAAGCTATATAAATTATCATTAAGTCTTGTAGGATCATCCTCTGATTCTCCTGTGCTACTGAGGTTCAGCGCATGAATGATATAAGCAGGCATCACCCCTTTTGCAATTAATTCTTCAAGTGCAGCCTGATAAGAATGTTTGTCTTCAGAAGAGAAGGTTAATGTATCTGCACAAGACTCCCCACCTTCTTTCATCACTATGATATCGGTGCGATCTGCTAAACAATTGGCAAATCGATTACCTTCCTCATCATTTTTAACAATAACAAGGCAACACTCATTCCCCTGCAACTCGAGTGTGGCTTTTTCAACCTCAAATGCAGCCTGAGCCATTTCACTTTGTGCGTGCCAAACTGGTTGATACAACCAGCTATCTACAATCCTTCTGGCATTTGTCACACCTGACGCATCTGCGGCCGCTACCACTTGATTCACTTGTCCCAACCAATGGCGATTGCGCTCAAAAGGCTGTGCAGGGACGCTGTGTTTTTGCAGTTTGCGATGCGCCTGTAATGACTGCCAGTCTATTGCCACGCCGTGTTGCCATAGAGACGCAAGCGCATTAAGCCAAACCTTAGAACTCTTAGGCTCATTCCTTCCGCCTAAGCAACTAATAACTCGATGACGGTCAATACCGCTTTGCACTAACATGTTACTTAAAGTGCGCCCAGGACCTACTTCGATAAATAACCTTTGCGGTATCTCAGACAGGGCTTGAATACCATTGGCGAATTCAACCGTATCACGAAGATGATTTACCCAGTAATCTGCGGTTGTCACTCTTTCATCTGCCAGTTTACCATCTAAATTAGAATAAAACGCACGCGTGGGTACACGCAGATCTACCTTAGAAACTACCGCTTTAAATGCGTCGAGCGCAGGGGTCATCATTGATGAGTGAAATGCATGTGATGTCCGCAATATAACCGTGCTTATTGATTGCGTTTCCAATATCGAATTTAGCTTAGCAATATGCTGTGACGATCCTGACGCCACACATTGTTGCGGCGAATTCACCGCGGCAAGATCACAGTGGTTTTGTGCAATCAAATCACGGACCTCTTCCACTGGTGCACTGATAGATAACATGCCACCAGACGCCATAGATTGCATTAGTCGCCCTCGCTCACTCACTAAGTGCAGCGCTTCTTCCAGTGTAAATACACCTGACAAGCATGCACAAACGTACTCGCCTATACTATGTCCAATCATTGCATCAGGTTCAACGCCTAGTTCTATCAATGATTTAGCCAATGCATATTCAAAAGAGAATAATAACGGTTGAGTCAATGAGGTCTCTGATAATGAAGCTGCATCTTCTCCCTCTGCAAGGGCTGTTAGAATATTGATAGATTTCTTTTCTTCTAGCCAGTCAGCACATTGCTGGAAATGCATTTTAAAACTGGGGACTGTTTCATAAAGCGCAGCACCCATACCTTGATATTGGCTACCTTGGCCTGGGAACATAAATACCAATGGCGGCAGTGATACCCCATCATCGACTTCATGAACACCACTAGAGAGAAGCTGTGGATCCAGAGCATCCCAGTCTGACGCCACCAAACTACTGCGATAACGGCCATGTTTTCTGCCAGTTTGCAGTACATTAGCAAGCTCCGCTAATGACACATCAGGTTTTTCTGCGGCCATGTTTGCTATCAACTGTTTATAGCCTTTTAATGACTCAGCTGAATTGGCTGAAACTAATAGCAACTCATTGTCATGCTTATCTTTACTGCTTTCATTTAAGGGAGCTTCCTCTAGTACAACATGAACATTTGTTCCACCGATACCGAATGAGCTAACACCGGCACGACGTTTTTCTTGTTCATCTGACCAAGGTTTTCTATCTTGATTCACATAAAATGGCCCATCTGCAAAATTTACATTCGGATTAGGCGCATTGAAGTGCAGCATGGGTAATAATGTCTTATGGCGCAGCATCAACGTAGTTTTGATCAGTCCAGCAACGCCTGCGGCAGCATCCAAGTGACCAATATTAGGTTTTAATGCGCCTACTGCACAACTGTCTCCCTTATCGACATCAGAAAATGCGCGATTTAAAGCAGAAATTTCAACTGAATCACCTAGGCTGGTTCCCGTGCCATGCGTTTCGATGTAACCAATGCTGTCTGCTGACACCTGTGCATCCGCAAGCGCCGCTCGGATCACTTTTGCCTGCCCTTTAACACTTGGTGCTGTGAATCCAACTTTATCATTGCCATCGTTGTTTATTGCAGAGCCTTTAATAACGGCATAAATTTGATCACAGTCTGCCTTTGCATCCTCCAATCGTTTAAGCACAACAATACCTGCACCACTGCCGGCTCTTGTGCCATTGGCTGACTCATCAAAAGTACGGCACCGACCATCCAAGGAGCGTATTCCGCCTTCCTCATGCATTAAACCTTCCGGACCATACAAAGCAATAGAAGAGCCACCTGCTAATGCTATTTGGCTATCCCCCTCACGTAGGCTGCGACATGCCATATGAACAGAAGTAAGCGATGAAGAGCATGCCGTATTGATACTCAATGCCGGGCCTTGCAGATTGAGCTTATGGGCAATTCGAGTCGCGGCATAGTCTTTACTGTTTGCTAACTGTAAAGCCATTTCACCAACCTCTTCTAATAAATGAGGGTTGCTGATAAGTCGTTCTATTAAATAACGGCTCTCACTCACACTCGCAAATAAACCAATTTTGTTAGCCTGCGCAGGCTGACCATAACCGGCATCATCAAGCGCTCGCTGAACACACTCAAACAGCAATCGTTGCTGTGGATCGAGCAACTGTGCTTCTTTGGGTGTAAATCCAAAGAAGGCAGCGTCAAACATATCGACATCATCTAATAATACGCCTGACTTTACATAATTCGGATCTTTTAATACCTGCTCACTGATACCCGCAGCTTTAAGCTGCTCATCTGTAAAATCTATTATCGATTCATGACCTTTTAACAAATTGGTCCAAAACTCTTCGGGACTATTCGCATCTGGAAAACGACATGCCATGCCAATAATAGCGATATCATGTGCTGCACTGTCTTTAGCGACCAACACTTCATCCTCAACTGGCACCTGCTGTTTCGACAAATAACTTGCCAAATCTCTAATCGTTGGATAACCAAACAAATCTGCAATATTTATTTCTATCTCAAGCTCTGTGGCTAATTGGGATTGTATCCTCATCATATCGATTGAAGTACCGCCGATATCGAAGAAATGTTCATTAATACCAATATCGGCAACTCCAATGACATCTCGCCAAATCTGACATATCTTTGCTTCCAACTCAAAGCGAGGAGGCATTTTTTGTGTATGACCGCCAGTGCTATTATTAAATAACGCCAGCAGCGCACTTCTGTCTCTCTTACCATTATTTGAGATTGGCAACGAGTCTACTTCAACAAACTGGCTCGGGCACATGTAATCAGGCAGTTGCTGCTTTACAAAATGACGCAGAGCACTCAATTCCAACGATGATTTTGTTTTCAGCAAACAAAATAGCCTTTGTTGTTCAACAAACACGGCAACATCATCAACATCGGGGTATTCCCTAATCACCCCTTCCACCTCAAGTAAATTAACTCGGTTTCCTCGAACTTTAACTTGGTCGTCAACCCTGCCAGTATAAATTAGCTGACCATCACTAGACCAATACGCTAAATCTCCAGATTTGTACATCACCTGACATGAAGATAATCTTTCAGGCGTACTAACAAAAGCAGCTCCTGTCAGCGCCTCATTATTCAAATATCCTCTGGCTAAGTAATCTGATGCAATGTAAAGCTCCCCTGGCACACCAATGGCTGTAGGGTTCATGTTTTGATCTAAAACCAATAAATGTGCAAAGCCAGGTGATCGCCCGATAGGCGTATAGGCGTGATCAGAAGGGGCCGTTATCTCATAAACACTTGACCAAACCGTTGCTTCAGTTGGGCCGTATTCATTATAAAGTCGACTCTGTTGCCCCTGCAATGAGAAATGCAAGTTAACAACATCATTAGCCACCGCCTCTCCCGCTAGAATAACCGTTTGCAAAGACGATGTACGCTGTTTGCTCCAGTTACGCGCTGATAGCATCTCTTTATACAATGTGGGTACACATAATATCGCTTGCGTTTGGCTCTGAGAGAGAATATCTAAGAGTTTGACTGGATCCTGAACTTGTTCGACAGTCGGCAAAACCAAGCAGCCGCCTGTTGTTAATGTTCCCCAAATGCCTGCCATAGAGCTATCAAACGAGAATGGGCTAACCATCATGAATCGACGTGGTTTATCTCCATAATATTGCTCACGAGCATAGGTAGACATCGCCAACGCTCTATGTTCGACCATAACACCTTTAGGTTTGCCTGATGAGCCTGATGTATAAATGACATAGGCGAGCTGAGTAGCTGTTGCGCAATCAGCCACTTGACCAATAGTACTGTCAAAATCAATTTCTCTTAAATCAATCCTTGGCGTATCTTTGGATAAGCCATCAACATTAATATTTTGGTTAGTTACAATCACATTCGGCTGACAGTCAGTTAGCAACTGTGCGATCCGAGTGCTGGGTAATGTTGGTTCAATGACCACAAAGGCTGCACCGGCTTTGAGCACACCGAGCATGGCGGGTAACATGTTCGCTGTTCTATCCATGAGCAGAGCCACAATATCATCATTTCTGAGAGCGTGCTGCTGTAAATTTGATGCAATCGTGTTTGCGGAGCGTGCAAGTTCACCATACGTCAACGTTTGCTCTTCAAATACAACTGCTGGGGCATCAGGTTTCGCCTGTGCTAAACGTTCAAACTTATGATGTACCAACTCTATTTCATCAGCATCTAACATAGGTGTTTGCCAATCTTGGAGTATTTGCTTTGCTTCTCTGTCAGCAATAAAAGAAGTATTTGCCAGTGGCGACTCAGTATCCTCGATTACATTGTCTATCAGGGCTAATAGAGATGAGTGCGCTTGCTTAATAAAGTCATTATGAAGCGGTAAAAAGCTGACATTGAGATAAAAACAAAGTTGCTTCGTTTTAGGCTGACGAGAAAAAGTTAAGCTAACTTGATAGTTAGTTCGCTCAAAACCTGATTCACTTTCAATATCAGGGTTAATTTCGTCATAAACATGAAAATCAACATAGTTGAAAATAGAGGCTGAATAATCACTCCCTGTTAAACGCTGAATTTCACTAAGTGGATAATATCGATGCGATGATAAGGTCACCAACGCGTCATCTACCCGTTTGATGATAGAACCCCAACTTTCTCCTAATTTATCCACTCTCAATGGCTGAGAGTTCAGGAAAAGCCCTAGGGTTTGCTCACTGCCTTCGGCTTCAGGTCGACCATTGGACACCACTGAGGTTACCACGTCATTCTGGCCACTCAGCAAACCTAATAGCACGATGTGCATACTAAGTAACACACTCTTCTCTTGAACGCCTAATTGCTTGGCAACGCGAGCTAAGCCAGCTGTTTGCGACGCACTGAGCGTTGCGCCGACTTGCTCAGTATCCCGACGTGGCTGAGATAGCCACCAAGGCTGAGGGGCATCTTGAAGCTGTGAAAGCCAATAATCTTTCGCCGTGGATGACGTCAACGCCGCTTGCTCCAAAGCAATAAACTGCTCATAACCCAAAGGCGCTGGCAACTTCGGCAAAGCTTCTGATGCCAAAGCGTGTCGGTAAAGCTTAAACAATTCCGTATTTAACGTCGCCACACTCCATCCATCCCATAGCGCATGATGGAAGCTTAAATGAAAATAAAACTGCTCATCTGTCAGGCGTTGAATGTGGATCAACCACGCTGGCTCTGTAAGATCAAACGCCCGCTCTCGCTCTGTTTCTTCCCACTCTGTGACTCTCGCTGTACGCGCTGCTTCATCTTGTGCGCGTAAATCTTCCACACTCAGCGGTAAACTCGATAGCTGCGCAAACTCCAGTTGTAATGGGCGCGCACCCTCCATTTGCAAAATGCTCCGCATTGTTCCATGACGCGCAACCAAGGCTTCAAGCGCTTCGCTAAATGCGTCCTCATCCCAAGGCATCGCCAATTGAAAGCTAAATACATCGTGATAAGTCCCCGCTTGCTCTTCCAACATATTATGGAACAGCATACCTTGTTGTAGATGTGACTGTGGGTATGCATTCACCAGCCCTGGCATGTCTGCCAAAGCTGCCCGTTCAGATGTCGTCAACAGTGAAAATGGCGCCACCTCTGTAATATCTTGGCTGCTCGTCTGCTGCTGCGAAATCGCATTGGCCAATGCACTTATACGCTGATATTGGAATAAGTCTTTGACACTATACTCTGCCCCTTTTGCACGACTGCGAGATACCGCTGTTATCGCCTTCATTGAATCGCCACCTAGGTTGAAGAAATTATCTTCACGCCCTACACGCTCAATGTCTAACACCGATGACCATACCTCAGCCAGTAACGACTCAAGTTCTGTTTGTGGTGCAACATAACGCGCTTGGTGCGCTGTCATGTCTACCTCTGGTAACGCTTTGCGATCAACCTTACCATGAGCCGTCAAAGGCAACGCCGCCAGCAATACAAATGCCGACGGGATCATGTGCTCCGGCAATAAATCACGTAATGCCCCTTGCAGCACCCCAATATCCGTATTATCCGACTCGGGCACCACATAAGCTACAAGGGATTTAGGCTCCCCTAGCGCCTGTACAAACGCCTGTTTTACACCCGCCACTTGTAAAAGCGCCGCACTCACTTCGCCCGGCTCAATACGGAAACCCCGTATCTTCACCTGCTCATCACAGCGACCTAAATATTCCAACTCACCCGACCCCAGATAACGTGCCACATCACCCGTACGATATAAACGCTCTCCAGCGACCAAAGGATTGTCAATAAATCGAGTTGCTGTCAGCTCTGGCTTGTTCAAATAGCCCTTCGCCAGACCTTCTCCCCCAATATACAACTCGCCTGCAACCCCTATCGGTGCTAAGCGTTGTGATGGGGTCAATACATACGCGGTCAAATCCGACAGTGGACGACCAATCAAACTTTGCTGGCCTGATTGTGCAATGTCTGATTGCAAAATACGTCGGTGTGTGACATGCACGGTCGTTTCAGTGATACCATACATATTCACTAATTCAGGGCTGCTGTCACCACGTCGAGCAACCCAAGGTGCCAACGCCGCTAAGTTCAGCGCCTCACCACCGAAGACCACATAACGTAAAGCCAATGCGCTTTGTTCGCGGCTGTCGACCTCCATCAAGCGATAAAATGCTCCAGGGGTTTGAGACAATACTGTGACCTGATGCTGTTGCAACAACTGGTAGAAATCTTCCGGTGAGCGCGCTACCCAAGATGGCACCACTACCGCACTGCCACCATGCAGTAAAGCACCCCATAGCTCCCACACCGAGAAGTCAAAAGAAAATGAATGGAACAAGGTCCATACATCACGGCTTGTAATATCAAATTCTGTTGCCGCAGAGAATAAACGGCACACATTATGATGGCTTATCTCTACCCCTTTAGGCTGTCCTGTTGATCCTGATGTATAAATCACATAAGCCAGCGCCTCTGAGCTTAATTCCACCTCAGGATCTGTCGTAGGGAAGTGTGCCAAGGCATCAAAACATAGTGGTATATTGGGTACTGATACCGCCTCAAGTGATGCTTTACCTTCCTCTGAGTATACTAAGCCATCCAGCTGCGCGTCCGTTAAAATATAGTTTAAACGAGATGCAGGATAATCTGGGTCAAGTGGCACATATGCCGCTCCGCTTTTTAAGATACCCAATAAGCCGATGACTTGCTCAACACCTCGTCCACAGCTCAAACCAACACGCATGCCTTGTGAAATACCTTGCGATAAGAGCCCGTGAGCAACTTGGTTCGCTTTTTCGTTTAATGCCGTATAACTCCATGCTTGCTCATCATATATCGCAATAGCATCTGGCGCCTTGTGGACATGCTGCTCAAAACGATGATGTAAAGGAGCCGTCTCACTTTTCTTACGTTGCTTTTTATTCCAGACTTTGGTCAGAAGCGCTTCATCTTTTTTACTCACTGAAGAAATATCAGCCAAGGTTTTTGCTGTGAGCAAACTCTTAATAATTGTGTTTAAAGAAGCTGATAACCTTTCAATATCTTCATGGGCGTACTGGTTCGCATTATAATTAATTTCAAACTCTAATGATTCACCAGTAACGACCACTAGAGCCAGACCAAAGTGAGTCGCTTCGTCTGTTTCAATATTGCTAATGGTCAAATCCGAAATGCGTTCAGCACTTTTTTGCACTTCAGACATGGGGTAATTTTCAAACACCAATAGGTGATCAAACAACGGAGTGTTAACCGGTAAACGACTTTTAGATTTGATACTTGATAGAGGAACATGCCCAAATTCTTGCCTATCAAAGCTATCTAAATGCAACTCTTTCAACCAATCCTTTACCAACTTGTCAGGTTGGATGCTCAATACCACAGGTAGGCTGTTAATAAACAGCCCAATGATTTCATCTGCTTGTGGCATCGATTCTGGTCGACCAGAAATAGTTTCCCCAAAAACAATGTCATCGCTTCCACTGTAGGCACTCAGTAAAAGTGCCCAACCAGCCTGAACCAGTGTATTTAAAGTGACTAAGTTTGCTTTTGCAAATGAGCGAAGCTTCGAGCTTTGTACAGGTGGCAAAGTAAAGCTAACTGATTGCTCTTTACGCTGTATTAGCCCTGGCTTTGCACCTGTCAGCTGCAGTGTCGTACTTTGCTCTAAGTCTTTAACCTTGTCGTGCCAAAAATCATCCGCTACCTGTTGATCTTGTGCTTGTAACCATGACATGTAGCTATCAAAGTCTGGCCCTGATTGCGCAGCGGGCTCTCGTCCACTTAAAAAGTCTTGGTAAGCTTGCACAACTTGCTTAATAACCAGTTGTGTTGACCATCCATCTATAATTGCGTGATGGATAGTCCACAGTAAACTAAAGCGAGTCTCACTCAGCTTAATCACTGTCAATCGCATCAAGGACGTTTCTTCAATATTTATAGTTTGTTCTTTATCCTGAGCAACTAATTGTTTAAGCGCGTCTTCGGGAGCTTTTACATTTACTAAATCTACCTCAACCCAATTGACTCTGGCTTCACGATTAACCACTTGAACTAAGTCTTCGCCAATAAATGACGTTCTTAAAATACAGTTACAGTCAATCACATGCTGCCAAGCCGATTTAAAGTGAGTTAAATCCAACTCACCCTCTAAGTCGATCCGCAGCTGAGTTAAGTAGGCTGATTCTTCTAACTGATTGTGAAAAATCAACCCTTTTTGCATTGCTGACGAAGGGTAAATACCAACTATATTATCCGAGCGACTATTAACCATTGCCTGATCTTCAGCGGAGAAGTTAAAAGTACCTAAAATATCTAACGACATTTAAAAATCCTGTTTGATTACACAGTTAAGGATCGATTCCAAAGAATCATGTGTCCTTTTTACTAATTCAGTTATCGCCAACGGTTGAATTACATCCGGGTTAAAGTCGAGCTGTATACGTAAACACCCATCCACGACACTGCCAACAAAACCCAGCGCATATTCTCGTTGCCTTTGCAGTGATACATCACTCCCAGTATCGATAGCAAGAGGCTCAAACTGACTAATTTGATTTGTAGTTTGATCAAACTGGCCAAGGTAATTGAACAATACTGACTGCTTTTGTAACTCATCAGCATGTTTAAAATCAGCTGTTTCACTGAGATGCTGCAAGACACCAAAACCTATTCCATTTTGTGGAACCCGCTGTAATTGAGACTGAATGTGTGACAGCACATTTTGGTAGTCTTTAGACATACCCGCTGATAAGTCAACTGGATAAAGTGACGTAAACCAACCGACTGTTTCGCTGAAATCATAACCATCAACGAGCGGTTCTCGCCCATGCCCTTCCAGGAAAACTCTCACACTCTTTTTATCTGCCCATTCACTCAACGCGAACACAATTGCGCCTAATAAGAGCTCATTAATTTGCACACCGTAATATTGTAAGCACTCTTGCAGTAGTACCTTTGTTTGTTCTTTTGTTAGTACTACTTCATCCAGTGCAGTATTGCCCTGTGTATTATTAATCTCGTCAGGAATACTTTCTATAATACTCGACGCGTTGTCATTGAGTTGTGTTAACCAATAACTCTTTTGACTCAATACCTCTTCTTGTTTAGACCAATCATGTAAGAACCTACCCCAAGCTTGGTAACTTGTGGTTTCAGGAATAGCTTCGATCGTATCGCTCACATCAAGTTGACTAAGCCAATCTGACATATCTTTAAGGATAACCCGCCAAGATACGCCATCAACTATCATATGATGCGCAAGTAGCAATACAACTTGGCCATATTTCTCGTGTCGAAATAAAACAACTTTAAATAAGCCATCGTCTTCGAGACGATAAGCAGATTTTACCTTAGCACTGGCTTGCTTTATGTCACAATACCATGCTTCTTTTGAGTTTGCATCACTTTGTAAAAATTCGAGTTTATCATACGCATTGACTTTATCAACTGGAAGGTAACTGCTTTCCCACACTCCAGAAGCTAAACGTGTAAATGATAATCTAAGTGCACTGTGTCGTTCATACAGTGCTCCAATGAGTTGTACGATACCATCTTTAGTCAATTCACTGGTCACGGTAAAGCATAAAGATTGTAAGAAATGGTCTTTATGATCGCTGTTTAAAAGCCCTTGTTGGATAGGCAGTAAGTGATGTGACCCACTGACCTCCAGCTTGCCACCCTTTGCAATACGTTCAACTTTTGGCGTTAAAGAGGCGATAGTAGGATTTGCTATCATCGTTTTAATTGCAATACTTAGCCCTTCCTTCCGTGCTGCCGACATTACCTGAAGCATCAGTATCGAATCACCACCTAAAGCAAAAAAGTTATCGTGGATCCCAACCTTTTCGATTCTCAGCAGTTTTTGCCAAATACTGCACAACGTCTTTTGCACTGCCGTCTCAGGTCCCTGATAAGAAACCTCTGACTGAGTAGATAGTGCCTGTGATAATAGCGTTTGTTTATCCAGCTTACCGTTAATAGTCAACGGGATCTCTGTGACTTCAGTGAGACTAGCGGGCATCATATAGTCAGGCAATGTAACCGAGAGCGTTGATTTGATGAGGTCAATTGAGCATTCACCATCCGCAATGATAAAGGCGCGAACTTTTTGGCTTTGAGCATCAAATAACACCTCAGCACGGCTGACATGCTCCATAGCTTCTAACTCAAATTGAATCTCACCTAATTCAATTCGATATCCGTTTAATTTTTGTTGTTCATCCTGTCGACCAATGAAGGTCATTACACCATTTTCTGATAGTTGAACCAGATCGCCCGTTTCATACATGCGGCTATCTGGGCTGTCTGAAAACGGGTTAGCTATAAATTTGGTTGCTGTAAGTTCCGTGTTATTTAGATAACCGCTCGCCAAACCGTGCCCCGAGATATACAACTGCCCCACCGCACCTTTAGGTGAAAGACGCAGTTGTGAGTCCAGCACATAAAGTTGTGTGCCTAGAATTGGTTTTCCGATAGGTAGTGCTTCTCCCAGCATAGATAAATCTGATGCTCGGTCAAATACAGCGGTAGTACAACCAACCGTTGCCTCTGTAGGACCGTATTCATTGATATAAATGCCGTTAGGTAAAACCTGCTCAAGACACTGCTTTAAAAGTGCCACTTCAAACTGCTCACCGCCAACGACAATCCGGTGCTGAAGTTCAGATAGAGGCATATCCGCGACTGCAACTAACCCCTTTAAATGCGATGGTGTAACTTTAAAGACTAAGGGCTCATCAGCACTTTGCATCACTAGCTGTAACTGTTCAATCAAATCAGACTCAGTACTTAGTAACTGACAAGGTTTCCCACAATATAACGGTGCTATCAAACTCGTTACCGTTGCATCAAACGCAAATGCCGTGCTTACCACACCCCCTTCGGTATGCTCAAAGTAGTCTGATTGAGCATGATATAGATAGTTATTCAAACTACTATGCGGCACTGCCACACCTTTTGGCTTTCCTGTCGTGCCTGATGTATAAATAACATAAGCATCTGAGAACTCCTCTAGAGGCATATTCAGATTCTCCTCACTGTACTCTGGTAAGCCTGCATCCTCTTCCCAAAGATCATCTGCAAGGAATATATCAATCTGCTCCATAGGTAAAGTATCAAGGCTTTCAGATGTCACAATCACCAATGAAATTTCAGCATCATCAATAAAGTATTGCAGCCTAGCTTCTGGGTGCTTTGGCTCCATAGGTACGTAGGTTGCCCCCACTTTTAGAGCTGCAACCATAGCAACGACTAATGAAGCACAAGGTTCCATGCAGATCCCAACAGCATCACCAATACCCACTTCAGCATCCTGCAAATAACGTGCTAATCGGTTTGCGTTTTCATTTAGTGCAGAAAACGACAGTTCAGCTTCATCGGTGATCACAGCAATGGCATCAGGTGACGTCACAGCCCAATGCTCTACTTGCTTATGTACATGCTGGTATAATTGTGTATCTCCAATTTCATTGTAATCAATTGAAAGTAACTCTCCGACTTCGCTTTGAGAGAGGATATTTTCCACTTTTACCGGTTGGTCATACTCAGCACAAACCAAATCTATGAGCTTTATAAAGTAGCGTTCAATACGCCCAAGAAACTCTGAGCTAATTCCATGACTGCTTGATTTTAATGTAAGTGATAAAAGGCCACTTTGAGGCTCTTTTGCAAAAAAGGTCTCAAATAGATAGTTAATTTTTTCGAATCCAATTCCACCTTCTACATTGGTCTCATCTTTAATTTCGTCATAAACATGAAAATCAACATAGTTAAAAATAGAGGCTGAATAATCGCTCCCTGTTAAGCGTTGGATCTCGTTCAGCGGATAATATCGATGCGATGATAAGGTCACCAACGCGTCATCTACCCGTTTGATGATAGAACCCCAACTTTCTCCTAATTTATCCACTCTCAATGGCTGAGAGTTTAGGAATAGCCCTAGAGTCTGCTCACTGCCTTCGGCCTCAGGTCGACCATTGGACACCACTGAGGTTACCACGTCATCCTGCCCACTGATCAAGCTCAACAGCACGGCATGCATACTAAGTAAAACACTTTTCTCTTGCACGGCAAGGCGTTGTGCAACGGACTGAATACCTGCCGTCTGTGCTTCTGTGAGCGCCGTCACTTTTTTCTCAGTATCCCGACGTGGCTGAGATAGCCACCAAGGCTGAGGGGCATCTTGAAGCTGTGAAAGCCAGTAATCTTTCGCCGTGGATGACGTCAACGCCGCTTGCTCCAAAGCAATAAACTGCTCATAACCCAAAGGCGCTGGCAACTTCGGCAAAGCTTCTGATGCCAAAGCGTGTCGGTAAAGCTTAAACAATTCCGTATTTAACGTCGCCACACTCCATCCATCCCATAGCGCATGATGGAAGCTTAAATGAAAATAAAACTGCTCATCTGTCAGGCGTTGAATGTGGATCAACCACGCTGGCTCTGTAAGATCAAACGCCCGCTCTCGCTCTGTTTCTTCCCACTCTGTGACTCTCGCTGTACGCGCTGCTTCATCTTGTGCGCGTAAATCTTCCACACTCAGCGGTAAACTCGATAGCTGCGCAAACTCCAGTTGTAATGGGCGCGCACCCTCCATTTGCAAAATGCTCCGCATTGTTCCATGACGCGCAACCAAGGCTTCAAGCGCTTCGCTAAATGCGTCCTCATCCCAAGGCATCGCCAATTGAAAGCTAAATACATCGTGATAAGTCCCCGCTTGCTCTTCCAACATATTATGGAACAGCATACCTTGTTGTAGATGTGACTGTGGGTATGCATTCACCAGCCCTGGCATGTCTGCCAAAGCTGCCCGTTCAGATGTCGTCAACAGTGAAAATGGCGCCACCTCTGTAATATCTTGGCTGCTCGTCTGCTGCTGCGAAATCGCATTGGCCAATGCACTTATACGCTGATATTGGAATAAGTCTTTGACACTATACTCTGCCCCTTTTGCACGACTGCGAGATACCGCTGTTATCGCCTTCATTGAATCGCCACCTAGGTTGAAGAAATTATCTTCACGCCCTACACGCTCAATGTCTAACACCGATGACCATACCTCAGCCAGTAACGACTCAAGTTCTGTTTGTGGTGCAACATAACGCGCTTGGTGCGCTGTCATGTCTACCTCTGGTAACGCTTTGCGATCAACCTTACCATGAGCCGTCAAAGGCAACGCCGCCAGCAATACAAATGCCGACGGGATCATGTGCTCCGGCAATAAATCACGTAATGCCCCTTGCAGCACCCCAATATCCGTATTATCCGACTCGGGCACCACATAAGCTACAAGGGATTTAGGCTCCCCTAGCGCCTGTACAAACGCCTGTTTTACACCCGCCACTTGTAAAAGCGCCGCACTCACTTCGCCCGGCTCAATACGGAAACCCCGTATCTTCACCTGCTCATCACAGCGACCTAAATATTCCAACTCACCCGACCCCAGATAACGTGCCACATCACCCGTACGATATAAACGCTCTCCAGCGACCAAAGGATTGTCAATAAATCGAGTTGCTGTCAGCTCTGGCTTGTTCAAATAGCCCTTCGCCAGACCTTCTCCCCCAATATACAACTCGCCTGCAACCCCTATCGGTGCTAAGCGTTGTGATGGGGTCAATACATACGCGGTCAAATCCGACAGTGGACGACCAATCAAACTTTGCTGGCCTGATTGTGCAATGTCTGATTGCAAAATACGTCGGTGTGTGACATGCACGGTCGTTTCAGTGATACCATACATATTCACTAATTCAGGGCTGCTGTCACCACGTCGAGCAACCCAAGGTGCCAACGCCGCTAAGTTCAGCGCCTCACCACCGAAGACCACATAACGTAAAGCCAATGCGCTTTGTTCGCGGCTGTCGACCTCCATCAAGCGATAAAATGCTCCAGGGGTTTGAGACAATACTGTGACCTGATGCTGTTGCAACAACTGGTAGAAATCTTCCGGTGAGCGCGCTACCCAAGATGGCACCACTACCGCACTGCCACCATGCAGTAAAGCACCCCATAGCTCCCACACCGAGAAGTCAAAAGAAAATGAATGGAACAAGGTCCATACATCACGGCTTGTAATATCAAATTCTGTTGCCGCAGAGAATAAACGGCACACATTATGATGGCTTATCTCTACCCCTTTAGGCTGTCCTGTTGATCCTGATGTATAAATCACATAAGCCAGCGCCTCTGAGCTTAATTCCACCTCAGGATCTGTCGTAGGGAAGTGCGCCAAGGCATCAAAACATAGTGGTATATTGGGTACTGATACCGCCTCAAGTGATGCTTTACCTTCCTCTGAGTATACTAAGCCATCCAGCTGCGCGTCCGTTAAAATATAGTTTAAACGAGATGCAGGGTAATCTGGGTCAAGTGGCACATACGCCGCTCCGCTTTTTAAGATACCCAATAAGCCGATGACTTGCTCAACACCTCGTCCACAGCTCAAACCAACACGCATGCCTTGTGAAATACCTTGCGATAAGAGCCCGTGAGCAACTTGGTTCGCTTTTTCGTTTAATGCCGTATAACTCCATGCTTGCTCATCATATATCGCAATGGCATCTGGCGCCTTGTGGACATGCTGCTCAAAACGATGATGTAAAGGAGCCGTCTCACCACAAGATTTAACTTGTCCACGCAGCAACTCTAGCCGCTTCAAGTCAGCACCTGGATCACTAATTTCAACATCGCAAAGCCGCTTTTGCGGGCTATTACTAAATTCATTTAAAATGCATTGCAAGCTATCTGCAAAGCGTTCTATTGTCTCAGGTTTAAATAGCCCTCTATCGTATTCAAAACAAAGGGCTATATGACTATCCATTTCATCAGCTTGCAAGGTCAAATCAAACTTGGTAAATAACTCTTCACTGACCCAAGGCTCAAGAGACAGCTCTGCGATATCACCCTGATTAGCGATTGTCGAATTCAACGATAGAGCAATTTGAAATAATGGTGAAATGGCGGCACTTCGGATCGGGTTTATTACCTCAACCAAGTGTTCAAAAGGAACGGCCTGATTGTCTTGTGCGTCCAAGTTTATTTTTCGAATATACTCAAAAAACTCTAGCACTGTTTGTTCATCGTCCTCAACCGTAGAGCGTAACACTAAGGTATTGGCAAAAAAGCCAACGATTGATTCTGTCTCACGTGTGAGACGATTTGCTACGGGTGTCCCTATTAATACTTCATTGTCTCCGGAATAACGCGCAACTAAGAGGCTTAATGCACCATGAAGCAGCATAAACAAGGTTACGCCTTGATCCACTGATACTCGTTTTAATTGCTGCGTTACTTGCTGTGACAGGTTAAAAGAGTGACGAGCTCCCTCTCGGCGTGGTTCAGCGGGTCTGATATAGTCTAATGGTAGATTATGTAATGAAGGCGCGCCTTGCAAATGATCCGTCCAATAGCTCAATTGTGCTTTTGCATCCTCGCTTTGCATCCACTCTCTTTGCCAATGGATGTAATCAAAGTAATCATGCTCTAAAGCCGGCAATGGCTGCGAAGTAGCGTCGCATAAAGACATATAAATTGAGCAAAAATCACTGATCAGTAATTGCATCGACCAAGCATCAGAAATAATATGATGTAACGTAAACGACAGAACATGCCAATGCTTATCCATCACGATTACATTCGCTCTGAAGAGCCCTCCACGTTCTAAATTAAAGGGCTGTGTTGCCCAACGACCAATCAAAGCATGAGCTTGTTCAAATTTACTTTCTTCTTCTGCAGATGAAAGATCCGTCAGCCCTAATTGAACTGGCTTGGCAGCACCGACTTTTTGCCACGCTACATCAGCCTCTTGCTCAAAGTGCACACGCAATTGAGTATGTCTATTCACCAATTCTGTTAAAGCTTGTTCAGCAAGCTGAGGACTAAACTCGCCTTTTATGCTCACAGCACCTGGAATGTTGTACTGTGCATTTTCACCTACTAATTGCTCTGTGATCCACAGGCGATTTTGAGAGTATGACAGCAAGCTTTTGCTGCGCTCTTCAGCAGCATTTAACATCGCATAACGAGGCGCTTCATTTTTACTTTGCTCAATATGCTTAGCCAAACTCGCTAAACCAGTATGTGTAAAAATGCCTTTTACGCCGACATTGATACCAACAGCATCATAAATTTTACTAGTCATTCTCACAGCTAATAACGAATGACCACCAAGCTCAAAAAAGTTCGACGATTTACCTATGACTGACTCAGGTATATCAAGCAGTTCAGCCCAAATATTGACAAGTAATAATTCAGTGACGGTCTCAGCAATTTCATAAGAGTCAGACTTTTCAATTTCAAAACTATGTTGTAATTGCGCCTTGTCAACTTTACCACTCACCGTTAAAGGAAGCTGATCTACCACCACAAACTGACTGGGAAGCATATACTGTGGCAGTATCTCTTCAAATTCACTTCTTATGAATGTGCCTGTTAAGGTTTCTGCATTAGACACGCCCTCAGCAGGTGTTAAATAAGCCACTAAAATCTGATTTTCGCCGCTTTGCTTTAAAATAACTGCAGCTTGATTGACTGACTCATGCGCACTAAGCTGGTGCTCGATTTCTCCTAGTTCGATACGATGACCGCGTAATTTAATTTGCTCGTCTTTCCTACCTAAACATGCGATATTGCCCTTTTCATCGAGCCTTGCTAAATCTCCTGATAGATAAAGTGTCCCTAGCTGATCAGCCCAACCGCTCCCTTTGATAAACTTTTCTGCCATCAGCTCAGGTCGATTGTGATAACCCAGTGAGACGCCAGCGCCACCAATACACAACTCACCAACAGCCCCCGGCGGCAAGAGCTCTAAATTGGGACCAACAATATAATGTTGATAGCCTCCAAGGCTCTTACCGATTGTATATTGCGATACCTCTTGGGCATCTGCGGATAACTTTTGAACTGCTGACCAAACCGTGGCCTCTGTTGGCCCATAACAGTTATAGACTGACACATTAGGTACCGACGCCAAAGCAATTACTTGATCTGAAATACGTTCACCACCACTACAAATGACCATCTGTCTCGATGGGGTCCATCCTGAATCCAATAATTGTGACCAGCGACTTGGTGTACTTTGCATCAAGTCAATTTCGTGATTATCAATCAAATTCGCCAATGCAAATGCATCATGCTGCACGCTACTTTCAGCAATAATACAACTGCCTCCAGTGGCTAGTGCCCCCATCCATTCGAATAAAGCAATATCAAAGCTAATACTGGTCAATAGCAACCAAGTCTTTGGTTGCTCTTCAATGGCTGCCAACATGGCGTGAATAAAGTGACTTGCATTGCCATGAGACACAACAACGCCTTTAGGCATACCTGTTGAGCCTGATGTATAAATAACATAAGCAGGCCAATGAGGCTCTACTTTTGGCCATTGCACATCGCCGATGTTCATTTCTGTATCAAGCGATATTAAGTTTTTAATATTTAATGCTTTAACTTCTAATTCTTTAACTGGAAACTCTGTTTCTTGTGTCGTTAATACAAGCTTTAACCCGCAATCAGTAACGATATGCTGCAACCTTTTATTTGGTGTACTACGGTCTAGCGGAACGTAAACTAGACCGGCTTTCAAAATTGCTAACAACGAAATGACTAATTGGCAAGAAGGTTCGATATACACACCTACCTTTGCCTGAGCACTGAGTTCCATTTCAAGCAGTGACTTAGCGAGACGATTCACAGCACTATCTAGCTGCTGATATGAGTAATGTTCATCACCACAGATTAACGCGTTACCATGTGCATTTTGGGCTGCAACTTTTCCAACAAGCTCATGAATTATATCACTATTATACACTTCATCCTTAGCAGGGTTTGGCGCTTCGACAAGCCAAGTTGACTCTGCCTCAGAAAGCATGTTTAAGCGGCTTATGCTGATATTCGGTTGCTTACTGCACAGCTCAACGAGTCGATTAAAATGCGAAGACATTTGCTTAATTTGCGCTTCACTAAATAGCTCGGTCGCATAGATCCACTCAATGAGCAGCATGCCATTATATTCAGTGAAATTAAGCGTTAAGTCATATTGTGCAACCGGTTGAGCAGGCGTACCAGAAGTTAATTTTAAATCTGGGAGCTCAAGTGCAGCGTCTTCATTATTATGCATAACCAGCATAATCTGAAATATAGGGCTGCGGTCAGAGCGCCTTTCAGGCTTGAGCTCTTTTACGATAATTTCAAACGGCACTTGTTGACGTTCATATGCTTCGAGCATGGTGGCCTTGGTATTGATCACAAGCGCCTCAAAGTCTTGCTGAGCATCAAGCTGATTTCTCACCACCATATTGTTGACAAAAAAGCCCAATAAATTAGCTAACTCTGCTTGCTCCCGGTTCGCAACAGGAGTGCCTATAACAGTATCAACTGCGCCTGAATAACGATAATTCCAAGCCGTATAAATGGCATTAAGTAACATAAACAGAGTAGCATCATGTTTAGCTGCAAGCGTGTTAAGGCGATCGACCACTGTAGGTGCGATCTCATCAACATAACTCGCTCCTTCAAAGCTGCGGGTTTGAGGTCGGGTGAAGCTAAGTGGTAAACTATGGCAGGCAGGTAAATCTGATAACTTATTTTTCCAATAATCTAGCTGTGATTGCATAGCATCACTGTTCATCCACTCCCTTTGCCATACCGCATAATCAGCATACTGTATTGGCAATTCAGGTAAGTTTGCTGGCTGTCCAGCTTTTAGTTCATGGTACAAAGCAGATATTTCTTTTACCAGAATACCAAATGACCATCCATCAGAAACTAAATGATGTTGAGCTAGTACCAAAACATGCTCTTTATCAGAAAGTTTGACCAACGTTGATCTCAACATCAAATCAGTTTCAAGGGCAAAAGGTTGATTTGCTTGTTCGGATAAAAGTAATTCTAAGGCGTGTGATTGTTCATGTTTACTTAAGTGCGAAAACTCACGTCGAGATAATGTAAAAGTAATATCTCCGCATACTTTTTGGACGGGTTGCCCCTCTACTAACACCATGTTACTGCGTAATACTTCATGGCGTTCAATAACCCCTTGAATTGCCTGCTCTAAAAACTGTGCGTTCAAAGCTCCCTGCAGATTCAAAGTGTATATGATATTGAAGTTGCCTGTTTCTTGCTCTAATTGCTCTGTCAACCATATTCCCTGTTGGGCGTAGGATAAAGGTAGCTGTTGCTCTCTTGATACCGGTTCTATTTCAACAAGTTGATGCTCTTCTTTGGTTTTTTCAATATCAGACAATAATTGAATAATTTGACTTTTTGATGCTCTGATCTCTGCAAGCAACTCTTTGGTCAGAGATTCTCGCTGTCCCTTTACTTTAAGCTCGCCGTTTTCAAGATATATATGGATGCCAAGTGCATTGGCTTTTTTAATTATATTTATACCCATTTTTTAAATTCCTTAAGGACTTAAGCACTTTCTCCGAAAGTGCTTTTTTACCTATATAGTTTCTACCACCAAGTCTGTATCTTCTGAAAATTCTGCGTCTTTCAGTAAGTAACCATCTATTAACTCTGCTTGTTGGCGAATTGTGTTCCGCTCAAAAACAACACGAATAGGCAGTGATAAATCATATTTTTCGTTTAAGCATGTTTGAAGCTTCGCCAGCAATAACGAATGTCCTCCTTGCTCAAAGAAGCTGGTCGTTACACCGACTTGCTCTACTTTCAGTAGCTCACACCATATGGTTGCAATTGCCTGCTCCGTGTCTGACTCAGGAAGTACCAATTGTTGAGTAAAGCTTATTGAAAAGTTTAAAGTCAGTGCTTTGCGATCTTTCTTACCACTGGTCGTCATTGGTATAGCATCTACTCTGACATATGCGGTAGGCAACATATAATCAGGTAGCTTTGATTGTAAACAGCGCTTTATTTCCTCTTCTAGGTCTTGTGATTCAGCTGTCGAGGTATAAAAAGCAACCAGTCTATGTTCATCTGCTTTTTCGCCAACAAGCGCTGTGGCGCACTGTTCAACGTGTCGGACAGACTCAATCTGACTATCTATTTCCGCTAACTCAATACGGAACCCTCGAAGCTTTATTTGATCATCCAAACGACCTAAGAAACAAAGCTCGCCATTTTGATCTAACTTCACCAAATCACCGGTTAAGTATGCTTTGCCAGAGGTGGAATAAGGATCATCAATAAAGCGACTTTGCTGCAGGGCAAGATTACCCTCATACCCATCTGATACACATGGACCAGCAATCATCAACTCCCCTTTTGCTCCCCAAGGGACAAGCTTCCTTTGAGCATCAACAATATAGCTTTTGGCATGCGTAAGCACTTTTCCGATGGTGATATTTGTTTCCTCTTTCACTTCACCATGTGTCACCCATACGGTAGTTTCAGTTGGGCCATACATATTAAACAGCTGAGCATCGCTGAGCGAATGCAATTGCGCAGCCAGCTCTTGAGTAAGTACTTCACCACCGACAAATATTTGCTCCAATGTGCTCAATTTCGATTTGATTTTTGGATCTGCAAGCAACAATGTCGCCATACTTGGTGTGCACTGTACATGCGAAACCTGCCTGTCTTCAAGTAGCTCAGCCAAAGAGCTCTCAGCTTGCTGTTCAAATTTCGCCTTGAGTTTCGTCAGCTGCTTTAACCCTTCAAGGGCGTCAGGTGTCTCAACACCAAAATCAATTAAGCAGCCGAATTCATCCACACCAGCCTGAATAAGCTTTTGCACCATTGGCGCACAACTTTCTACGGTACCAAACAAGGCGGCTGTGCTCGCATAACGTTCAAACGCCATGTCTAACAATGCATCATCATCAATATCCTCTACAGCCTGAGCCTCAAACACTTCATTTTTTACCTGTTCGATCAGTGCCAAAGAACTGGATAAATAAGCTTTAAATGGTTCTTTCACCGTCTGCATGACCCGCTCATACTCTTGACCAATAAAAGTGTGTACCATGACTGTGACTTTACCTTTACCCGCATGACCAGCCTGCTGCCAAGCCTGATGGTAAATCGCAATTTTCTCTTCAAGTTCACTGATTGTTTGTCCAAGCAGGTGAGTAAGTACATTCGTACCCAAGCGGCCTGCATCTTCGAATGTCTTTGGACTGCCAGCTGCTGTTAACCATATTGGTAATTGCTTTTGGACAGGCTTAGGATACACCTGCACATCGATCATAGTGCCAGCAGGATCTCGTCTTTGTATGCTTTGACCTTGCCAGAGCTGCTTGAATGTATCAATTGATTCATACATGACTTGGTGTCGGTTTTCAAAATGAGTTGGATTTAAAACAAAATCAGCAGGGTGCCAACCAGATGCGAATGAAACACCAGCTCGTCCATTAGATAGATTATCTATAACAGCCCAATCTTCTGCTATTCTCAATGTATCATTGAGCGGTAAAACACAGCTGCCAGCTCTCACTTCAATGTGCTTGGTTCTTGCAGCAATAGCTGCACAAGTTACTGAAGGGTTAGGGAATAACCCACCAAACTCTCCAAAGTGTCTTTCTGGTGTCCAAATCGCTTTATAGCCATTTTTATCTGCGTAATCTGCAGAAGATAACATCAAGTCATAGATATTTTCTTGACGTTGCTGTGCAGCGCAGCCAAAGAAAAATAAACTAAACTCAGCTGTTTCAGTATAACTTTCCTCACTTAACCTTTGATCTGGAGCAATCATCAATGGGATCCCAAATGATAAAGCCCCAAACATTTCTAACACAGAGATATCAAAAGCTAAAGGCGTTGTAGATAGCCACAGTCCATCATGCGTTACTGATTTAGATATCACAGGTTCCATTGCCTGTAAGAAACTACACACATTCTTATGTGTGACACGCGTTCCTTTTGGTTTCCCAGTTGTACCGGAAGTATAAATGATATAGGCCAAGTCCTGAGCATTAACTTGCGGCCAACTGATATCATTAAGGTCAATCTCAGTTATTGCAGGACCCACCGTTAATTTAGTTGCTCCTTCAATATCATCAAATGAACCATCTTCTAAAATAAAGTCGACCTTTGCATCTTCAATGATGTAACTAATACGCTCAACGGGCATACTTTTATCAAGAGGCACATAGCACCCTCCGACTTTTAAAACCGCTATCACCCAACACAGCATATCAGTGGAACGCTCCAGCGCAATAGCGACTCGACTCCCTGCAGATACCCCGTGCTCGGCCAAATAATATGCATTTTGCTCGACTTTGTGGATCAACTGCTGGGCGCTTAACGTAGAGTGCGCCCCAATTAAGACCGGCTTTTCAGGATGAGATCTTAGTGCACTGAACAACAACTCGGGTACCGTCACATTATCTGACTCTTGCACATCATGAACGCCAGAGCAAGATGTTAGAAATGCTAACTCTTGTTCACTCATAACTGAATGCTGTGCGATGGGGGCCGTCGGTGCACAAAGCGCTTGGCGTAAAAACTCAACGTAATTATTTGCAAAACGTTCGATCGTTGTACTAGCAAATAAATCTTTGCTGAATTCAAAGTTTAAAGTGATACCGGAAGCTGACTCTGTAGCTGCTAACGTCAAATCGTATCGTATAGGCTTATCCTGAATGTCTACAGGCTTAAAGCTTAACCCCTCAATACCAGCATCGATCTCTTCTACCGTATTCATTGTGAAGAAAATTTGAAACAGCGGGCTAAATGCGGTACTGCGCTGTGGATTGAGGTTTTCAACCAATATTTCAAATGGCACATCGCTATGCTCCTCAGCATCAACCACCATTTTCTTTACTTCTTCAAGTAAATTAACGAGTGATTGCTCAGGCTGTAGATTGCATCGCAAAACCATATTATTAACAAAAAGCCCAATCAGAGGCTCTAATTCTGGCCGGATCCGATTGGCAAAAGGTGTCCCTATCACCACGTCGGTTTGATTGGCATATTTCCCTTGTAACACGGCATATGCTGAAAACAAAACCATGAACGTACTGAGTTTATACTCTCTACATATGCGTTGTATTTGAGTAACAGTTTCTTTCGGCAGCTCAATATTGACTACCCCGCCTTCAAAGCTTGGGCGAGGAGGTCTTTCGAAATCAGTGGGTATACTATGAATAACAGGCAAATTATCTAGGGTTTGTTCCCAATATGCCATTTGTTGTCCAAATAGCCCGCTCTCGAACCCTTCTCTTTGCCAGATAGCATAATCAGCATACTGTACAACTGGCAAATCAGCTATTTGCTCTTTGTTATCGACACTGTTGCGATATTGTTCTACAAACTCACTTAATAAAATATTTAAAGAGATCCCATCCGCTGCGATGTGGTGCACCACAAACATTAGTAGACCTGATTGTGGCCCTGTTTTGATAATTCGGGTACGTAAAGGGTGTGACAAAGAAATATCTGTTTCTTCGTAGATAAACTGATTAATGCTTTTGGCAATATCAGCGCTTTCTTTGACTTCTTCAATTTCCAAAGTTACATCAACTTCCGCCATGATATGCTGAACAGGCTCACCAAACGCGTCTTTTTTATATATTGTTCTAAGTATTTCATGACGCTGTGTGATTGCTTGTAAGGTTAGCTTAACCAGTTTTTCATCGATCTCACCTTCAAACTCAAAAATAGCTGGCATAGCAAATTGCGCACTCTTTTGTTCAAGCTCTTCAACAAACCAAATCCTTCTTTGTGAAAATGAAAGCGGATGTGAATCTGTACTTTCGGAGCGAGGAACAACTGGCATCATTTTCATGCTCTGCTGTAACCGAGACTGTTTTTGCGTTAAGAATTCAATGAGTGCAGGCTTATTATCTCTTATCAGTTGAACCAACTCATCTGAAGGATACTCATCAAAAAAAAGCTCCAATTCACCGTCATTTACTTCAAGCGCAATTTCCTGATGTGCGCACATCGTCAAAATATTGTTTAAATCCATGGCGTGTATCCTTAAATTTTTATTAGTTTTCTTTTAGGTTTTTCATCGAATACGATGAACTCAACGGCGCCACAAGCAGAGTTAATTACACCATCAGTATTGGCACTCACTTCCTTTCCTCTAACAAATGCGCCACCATAGGCATTTCCAAAATCAAAAACACCCCATATCATTTGAAAAGGTTTTACGGTGCCATACTGATCTGTCGCAGATGTCACACTGGGCTCGCAATATTCTTGTACTAGCCACCCTTCATGGTTTTTCACTCTATCGATTTGCAATTGCCAGTCGCTTTGTGACATTTGTCGCCCGATAAATACATCTCTTCCCATGAAAGATTTTGCTTTTTTGATGACTAAATTATCTTTTTCAGCCAATAAGATCTGCTCTAATGGTTGCACTTCAGTGTGTCTTATCACCGTAGGGCTAGCTAATCTCGCCGTCCAAGGAATATATTGAGTAATAAATGCTTGAAACTCTTTGCCTAAGGCTTCCCAAGCTTTAGGTTCATATAACACAGCAAATAGCATTTTGTTCCCGAGTAAACTTAATACAGGGTTATCTGGTAAGACAAGCTTTCCCTCCATCGCACAAGTACATAACTGCATCATTAAATGGCTAGGTACAGTGACCCCTTCAGGCAGAGCCAAGTGCAGCGCATCAATTCTATGATTATCATAAAATACCTGCTTCGTATTTTGATCAACACGCAACCGCGAAAAGTCATTGAAGAACAGAACTCGTCCAGCCGTTTGAGGATTGGCCTTTTTATGACAAGTTTTAATAAAATCCATCGCAGAGCGTGTTTCTTGCGAGTCAAGATCCCCCATTATATAAAATAGAATATCTCCTTTACCGCTCGATAACGTCTTTCTAGAAATGGCTTTTTGCATAGCAAGCATTTGCTGTTCAAAAACAGGTTTCCTGACTACCTGTCCACTTACATGAGGTGCAACGTCTTGAAAAGATGACTCGTACAAAGAAGCAAAGCTGTCATGTTGCCACCCCCCCAAACTGCAGCCTGAATTCACCTCTATTACTTTAACTTCGTGTTGATTGACCACAACATCATAACGACACAGCCTCTCAAACTCAGGGATTGCATTGCGGTGAAGCATAGACAATAGCCATTCTGGCTCTTCTAGATACTGTGCAAATAGTGCTTCATCATGGCCAAAAAATGATTTTATACTTTGACACATAATTGGCACTAGCCCTTTGGCTAGCTGAGTAAACTCATGGACATTTTGCCCAGATATTACCAATGGACATGCTGCCATTGGGTAAGAGTAAGACTGCAGAAAAAAGTCAACCTCAGGGACTTGCAAGTCCAACTGAGGCCATTTAATTGAAGTTGTTTCAAGTTGAGATGCTATCAACTCTTTATATATATTCGACATACCTACTGGTATGTCGAGATTAGTGTTGCATGTTGATTCGGACATATTAAATAACTAATTTTTTTGTTGTTTTTCTTTGTTCACATACCAAAAAGCATAAAGCGTCATTTGCGCCATTTATTGCTCCGTCCGACATTTCTGCCTCGACGGCTCGAATTATATTTCCTCGGTAGCGGCCCCCAAAATCAAATGATCCCCAAACCGGTTTATAATCTAATACCTCACTGTCATTGTTTACAGCTGTGATAGGATCAGCACTCACAAACTGCTGAGCAATCCAATCATTACTGCCCAATAAGCCATCAATCAGTGTCTCCCACTCTGCTGGGCTACTACTTGAGCCAACATGGACATGCTCTCCTTGAAAAGAGTTAGATTTCTTAACGACCAATTCAGTTCTTTTTTGCATCAGCAACTTTCTAAGTTGCCAAGATTCTTGATTAAACATGACCTCTTCACGATTCAGCTTAACCGTCCAAGGTACATGTTCAATAACAAACTGCCTTTGCTTTTCATTCAACTGTGATAATACCTTTTCTTCATGAAGCAATGCCAACATCACTTTATGACCCAATAAGGTACATACAGGTGAATCAAAAAAGATAATATTCCCAGCCAATTGGCTTTTTAATATTTGCAGCACAAAGTCACTGCGTTTTTGCATTTCAGGCCAAAAAATTACATCAATTTTATTCTTTCCAGAATAGATAAAGCCATCTTGCTCACGCAATTGTGCTGGCGAATCACAGAACAATAACTTAAAAGTACCATTTAACCCGCAGCTATGCACTTGCTGATTAAGCCACATTTGTTGTAGCCGATTATCTGTAAACTCTGGGGCGATGAAAAGAATATTTGCACAGCCACTCAGCCCATTCTTTTCTTCCAGCACACGTTCAGTATGTCTGAAAAGGGACTGAATGACATAAGGGTAACTGAGACGAATTGATTTGTCGAATGAATGTGCATTGGCTATCACCTCATCCGCCACGATATCAAACTCCCAACCACCTAAGTTAGTACCAGCGTTGACTTCAAGAATTTTGCCCTTACCATCTTGCATGATAATGTCATATCTAGCGATGACTTGTGATGTATCAAACTGATTATCCTGCAGAAATTCATAAGTAATCGCCGGCACCTCAAAATAGTCAGCAAAAGCTTGTGCATCTGACTCAAAATACAAACTCAATGCGTTATAAAACACATCGTGTACACCTTCAATAATGTCAGAAAAGCCCCGTTGCAATGACGGTGAAACAACAAATGGCCAGCAAGAATATCGATAATCAATAATGTTCGAAAATTCACTTTCTAGACTGCTACCCAACGGTGGTTTAACTGCCTGCCCTGCTAAATGACACGCTAGCAATTTTTGATGTGCAGGTGCATGTTGGTAGTTTATATGTTCATTCATAAAGTTTTATCTTAAATTGTCATAGATTTCTTCTTTGCAGGTGACTTTTTCAACTGTTTCATCAGCAATAAATTGTCGATCAATTCACCTAAGGTTCGAATAGTTTCAGCACCAACTAAGTCTTGATACTGCAACTCAATACCGTAGGTATCTCGAATTCTTCCCAGCATTTTAATTAACAATAGGGAGTGACCCCCAAGCTCGAAGAAGCCATCGGATATACCTATATTTTTTCGCCCAAAAATTTCCTGCCATATCGTGAGCAGAGCATATTCAGTTTGGGAAGTGGGCTTCTCCTCACGTCCTTTAAATGTCCAATCAAGCGTTTTTAGCTGGGCGCGGTCTATCTTGTCAGAGTGTGTTCTTGGCAACCTCTCAACAAAACGAATTTGCGCTGGCACCATATAGTCAGGTAGCACACGTTTTAATGACGACAGTGTTTTCTGCTCTTCAGGTATCATACCCGAATATTCAGCTGCAACGCATATTTGACGAATGTTACCTTGCTCAACGACAACTACAGCGGCATCTTTAACGTCAGGTAAAGATCGGACTTCCCCCTCAATTTCAGCGACTTCTATACGAATGCCATTGAACTTGATTTGACCATCACGACGACCAAGAAAACGGATATTACCATCAGGCATCCGTATCCCATAATCCCCTGTTCGCAGACCTCTTCGCCCACCTTTTTCAAAAAACGTCTCATTCGTGAGACAAGTTTGATTTTTATAACCTCGTGCAATAGCATCTAGCCAAAGTACTATCTCCCCTGGTTCAAAAATACTACACGGGGCACCTTGCGCATTACTCAATGAAACTGCATCACTCTCAATTTCACGTCCAAGGCACGGTAAGGTTCGTTCATCTAGAGCATGCGCATCTGGACGCCACTGAAGAGCCATAGTCGATTCAGTTAAGCCATAGCCCACAACAAACTCACATTGCGCTATAAAACTCGCTTTAAACAAAGCAATATCATTCGTATCAACTGGTTCACCGCCCAATACTACCAGTCTTATCTGTTCAAATCGAGTTGGATATTGAGAACAAAGTAACCTAAATACGGTCGGAGTACAATGTAAAACTGTGGTTTGTAGATGATCTAATGTCTTGGCCAGTGCTGTTTCCTTCTCCACATCCACCAACTGTAACTGCGCACCACTTAACAGAGCACCAAACATATCCATCACAGCGGAGTCGAAAGTAAATGAGGATAATTGGACTACTTTATCACCGATATTAAGATGACTTTTATCGATATACATATCCGCATAGTAAGCCAAGCCCTTCCTAGACTGCATCACGCCTTTCGGCTGACCCGTAGAACCAGATGTATATAGTATGTAAGCAAGTTCATTTTCATCTATCGTCGGTGTTGGGAGCTGATTAGAGGTATCATTAAGTTCTACTTCACGTTTGTGGTCCAGCACAATGACAGGCACCGTGAGATCATCCATAGTTAGCCCTGACATGCTTTCATCATTAGTCAAAAGCACATCTATCTCAGCATCTTGCAATAAAAAGTTGATGCGACTATTAGGGTAAGACGCGGAGATTGGCACGTAAGTAATGCCTAATTTCAAAGCAGCCAATATCATAGCCACCATATCTGGGTTATGTCCCAACATTAAGCCTACACATTTAGCCTTTTGTGACGATAATAAAAGCGCTAACTGCTCTGCATAATTTAAGAGGCCTGCATAAGACCAACTTTCACTGGTCGTAACCACCGCACTCTTACTAGGTTGGTTAAGCGCAATTTGAGTAAATCGTTCATACACGCTGGCTTTGTTCGACATAGCCCTTGTTGCGCTCTGCAATATACCATCTAACTGGCCCTCCAATGGTAGACTTTCTGATAAAAATAAAGGCAGTTTAGATATCTGATTGCCTTTATTTTCAACCAACTGTTCCAGAAATTGGTTAAACTGACCTGCAACATAGTCAATCGTTTGAGCCTCGAATAGATTCGATGCATAACACCATTGGATATTCAGTCCATCATTGGTTTGTGTAATATAGACACTAATTTCATACTTAACCGGATTGGGCTGACTAATGATATTCGTTTCTAGCTCAGGAAAACACACCTCTCTTTGTTCATTGTTTTGCATCACAAACCAAATTTGAAATAATGGAGTGTGATCATTGTTCCTTTTTGGATTCAGTTTTTCCACCAGCAACTCAAATGGACAAGACTGATGTTCAAAAGCTTCTGATACTACTCTCTTACTACTTCCCAGAACATCAAGAAAGGTGTCTTTATCGCTCACTTGATTGCGCAACACAACGGTGTTTATGAAAAAACCGAGTAACTTCTCCAGCTCCGCACTATTGCGACCGGCTACCGGTGTGCCAACTACCACATCCTCATTATTACTCCACTTTGCTACCAGGCAATTAAACGCTGCGTACAGTAACATAAATAATGATACTTGTTGGGCCTGAGCAAAGTCAGCCAATACTTTACTGGTATCTTTACTCAATGTGGTATCACACACCTCATAACGAGTCTCTCGAAGGCTCTGCCTGCGTAAATCAGTTGGGATCGAATGCAATGTAGGCAAATCTTTAAGCTGCTGCAACCAATAGTCTAGCTCACGTTGAGAAGCTTTAGAGTCAAACATTTTACGCTGCCAGATTGCAAAGTCTGTATATTGAATAGGAAGCGGAGCAAGATTAAAATCTCGCTCCATGACATAGTCAGAATAAAACTTCACGATTTCATCGACCAGTAATGATTGGGACCACCCATCAAAAGCAATATGATGGATCACCAAACTCATAATATGCTCTTGCCCCGAGCATTTTATTACTAATAGTCTTATCGGCTCAGCTTCTTCCAAGTCAAACACACGTTCGGCATGCTCTGCTAAAGTACGATCTATTTGACTAGCCACATCTGATTCGATGTCTTCATAAGTGATATATTCAATTGCAAGAGGACTCGGTTCTGCTACCGTTTGAAAAAATTGGTCATCCTTACAGCTGTAACGGGTCCTCAAAATTTCATGTCGCTGTATTACTTGATTAAAACTATATTCAAGTGCACTTAAATTCAAATCACCCGTCAACTTCATTGCGATAGGCATATGATATATGGCACTTTTAGCTTCAATGGTGCTACTTAGATAAATCCGCTGCTGATTAAATGAAAGCGGTACATTCGACTTCACATTCTGTGGTACTAGTTCAACGACATTTGACGCCTGTAAAATCTCAATTAGCGCGGCTTTGTTATTCTTTAATTGCAATAGTAAATCAGCATGGCGCTCACGATCTGCGCCATTTACACGTAACTTTCCTTGACCGGCAGAAAGCCTAATGCCTGCTTGGTGGCAGGCTTCTAACAGTGATGATAATTTCATATTTCAATTGTATCTTCATTTAATTCAACGTTACTCAGTACGGCATCCCGCAATCGCTGTATTTGTCTTTGTTCATCTATCTGTATCGCTATTTGCGCGATAGTGCACTGCTCGACAACAGATTTAACCGATAAATCAACTGACAAGGCTTTATTAACCTGATTGACCATTCTCGTCAGCAATAAAGAATTCCCGCCCAGCCTAAAAAACTCAGCATTGGCATCCAAAGATGATTCTGCAAGGTTTAATAAACTAGCCCACTCTTTCGCAACCTGACGCTCTGATTCAGATTTGACAGGCCTAGTTATTTGGTCAGCTGATAAAACGATTTCAGGCAACTTACTTTGATCTATTTTACCATTTTGCGTTAGCGGCCATTGAGTAACTGGCACGACTACACTAGGTACCATATAGATTGGCAACTGATTTGCTAGCTTTTTAATCACTTGCACCTGCCAAGTATTATCAGCCTTCACATTAGGTGCAGCCTGAATATAAGCGGCTAGCAAAGGTTCATCATTACATATTTTTAGGCAGACGTAGCAACTTGTTATATCCGCATTTTTACGCAAAGCAGACTCAACGTCTCCCGCCTCTATTCGATAACCACGCAATTTAAACTGATTATCTTGTCGACCCAAGTAATGCAAATTGCCATCGCCACGCAGCTGCACTAAGTCACCAGTACAATAAAATCGCTCTTGCACAGATTCCTCATTTTGAATATAAACAAACTTCTCTTCGGTCAATTCTGGTCTATTTAAATACCCCTGGGCCAAACAGGGGCCACCTATGTGCAAGATCCCTCGCCCACCAAAAGGCACTTGTTGCTTGTGCTCATCCAATATGACCGCTTTAATATTACCAAGCACCTTGCCTATGGGTGGAAATTCTTGCCATTCGCTTACATTATCCGGCATTGCATAAGCGGTAACCACATGCGTTTCGGAAGGCCCGTAATGGTTAATCAGTGCAGCCTGAGTATTGCTAAAAAATGATTTCACTGCACTTGTAATTTTTAATTGCTCAGCTGAGCTCAACACACACTCTAAGCTATTTAGCGCAATCTGATTGTCAACTGCATATTCACACAATGTGTGCATAACTGAGTAAGGTAAATTCACTACTGAAATATGGTATTTTTGAATGAGATGGCATATTTGAGGAATATCATACTTCTGAGTTTCTTCCAACAAAACAAGTGTGCCTCCACACTGTAATGATAAGAAAATATCCGAGAAGCTCATATCAAAGCCAATGGACGAGTATTGCAACACAGTTTGCTCACGTCCTAAGCATGGCGCATCCAATACCGTTGCATTAATCAAATTAACCAAGGCACTGTGAGGCATACCAATTGACTTTGGCTTACCCGTCGACCCTGAGGTATACAAGGTGTAAGCCAATAATTGATCTGCTGCCATAGTTAAATGTACATGCGTATCTGGCCCAGCAGCAATGTCTTGCTTTATCGCCTCTGTTAATACAATAACAGAACCTGAGTGGTTAGCCACTTTATCAACACAGTGCTCATTCGTAACCATGAGCGCGTTATTCAAATCTGAACAAATCGAGTCTATACGTTCTGCTGGAAGAGAGGCATCAATGGGGACATAGGTTGCTCCCGCTTTTAATATCCCAATTAACACCGTTACCATATCTAAAGATCTGGGGAGCAACATAGCAACAGAGTCACCCTCTGTTACCCCATTGCGACGGAGATAATGAGCAAAGTGGTTAGTCTTTTTCTCCAATTGGGCATAACTAACTGTTTGACCATCCCACATTAATGCAGCTTTGTCAGGGAACGTTTTGGCGCTTTCACTTAAAAAATCTTGTACTAATGATACCGATGAATCATGGTTGGCTGGACCAATCATCCATGGACTATGATCACCCTCAGCTTTGCCGTGTGCAACAACAGGTAATCGAGACACCGCCAACTCTGGGGTGTCGACAATATGCGTCAACAAACCCACATACGCCTGCATAAAAGAAGTAATCGTTGAAGCACTATATAGCTCGGTTGAATAATACATAGACAGCGCCAAGCCTGATGCTTCTGGCGTGATATGTAGCTCTAAGTCAAACCGCGTCGTGCCACCGTCAAATTTTTTATCCGTGACATTGATATGCGGCATTTCAAGCTCTGCCACCTGATTATTTTGAAATGCGAATAAAATTTGAAATACAGGGTTATGACTCGCAAGCCTCTCCAACTTTAATCCATCAACGATAGCATCAAATGGCACCTCACCTAACTCAAATGCTTGGTTTAGGGCCTCGTTGTTATTTTTAAGAAAGGCTGTGAAAGAGTCTGACCAGTCAACTTCGCTACGCACAGGTAATGTATTGACGAAAAAGCCGATTAGCTCTTCAAGTTCGATATTATCTCTCGATGCCGTGGGCACGCCAATCACCACATCTCTTTCACCACTTAATTTCGCTACCAGTAACGCAAAAGCTGATTGCAGTACTCCAAATAGCGTCACTTTATTATGCCGCGCTAATGCTTGAAGTCGATCTGTTAAATGTGCGCTAATAAAGCCATCAGATCTTTTCCCTCTAAAACTAGACAGTGCTGGCCTTGAATAATCCGTTGGCAAACTATGCTCTCTCGGCGCTCCTGATAAATTTTCTAACCAAGTTGAAAGCTTAGACTGGTACTTTCCATCTTCCCAACGCTTATTTTGCCATAATGCAAAATCCGCATATTGGATTGGCAATGGTGTGTTATGTGATTCAATTTTCTCAATTGCTAGCGTGTAGCTATCGCTTATCTCTTTAGCCACAAGTGCTAATGACCAACCATCTGAAGCAATGTGGTGTGTCACAAATAACATTAAATGTAAATCACGCTCAAGAGGGACTAAAAGTACTCTCAGCATATAATCACGAGTCAAGTCAAAAGGCTTACGTATCTCTTCTTGTAGCATGCTATCCAAAGATTCTACGGATAATAACGGCGATGCTATTCGGACAATATCTGAGCCCCTCACTTGTTCCTCTGGCCTAATAAATTGCAGTGGCCCAGACTCCCCGTCTAAAAATACTGTACGAAGAGATTCATGACGTTTCACCACATCAGCAAATGCGCTAGTCAGTGCATCCACTTGCAAGTCACCTTCAAGTTGCAATACTGCGTACGTATTATAATGACTGCTATTGCCCGTAAACTTATCAAGTAACCAGAGTCTTTGCTGTGCAAATGAAAGCGGATTACCTTTTGTCAACGATCGACTTGATGCTATTGTCTCTTGCGCTGCACCCAGTTCGGTAATCTGGCTTATATACGCTTTGACTTCTTCCTTACGGCTGATCAGCTCTTTTTTCAATTCATTTGGTATCGCGTCTTTGGGCATTTCACAGATAAACTTACCTTTTTCACTCCTAAAGCGCACATTAAATTTACGTAATGTCGCAACAAACTGCCCAACGCTCATCATAGCTCAAATTCCTCAACTTCAGCCTGTGCATCATCGCCCTGCTGTGTCGTCAACCAACGTTGATTCTCAATAAGCTCAGATAATGCTTCGATGGTAGGGCTATTTAATAACTCTTTCATCGGGATACTCAACGCAAACGTTTTTCTAAGTCGAACAGCAAGAGACGCGGCCATAAGCGAGTTACCACCCATTTCAAAAAAGTCATCTCGGATCCCCACAGGTTGATATCCAAGTACATCTTCCCACTGGGAGACGAGAGATTTCTGCACATCAGTGTTCGGTGCAACATACTCTGTCGACGTATAAGGACGTGAGTTCGCATTGCTGATGCGCTTTGAACTAGGCACATCATCTTGTTCACTGTGACTTACATCTTCACTAAATCTAACAGCAACCCCATGGCTCTCAACATCATATTCACTGCCAAACAATGCATCTATTTCAGCGCGCGCTTTTTGCTGTATGTTTAACAACGCGCTTAGCTTTTCGGCTGACAGTGTTTGCCCATCAACTGCGTTGACTGTGATTGACAGCTGCGATGCAGCAACCCCACCTTCCACTTTTTCAACTTGTTCTGTCGAAGAAATAAGTGCGTCAAGTTCAAAGCCTGCATGCTTTGCTTTAGCAGCTGGGATCCAATATCTTTGCCTTTCAAACGGGTAAGTCGGCAGTTCAATACGCTGCGGTAAGTATGGATGGTGAACTTTTTTCCAGTCCACAGATACACCATGAGCCCAAAGCTTACCAAGTGCCATTGCCAGTGTCAGGTCAGCATCTTGAGCCTGTTTAGGATGAGGCAGTGTCTGTATTTGTAATTTTGAAGCTGTGCTTTGCGCTTGTGCAAAATGGCATAAACTATGTCCGGGACCGACTTCAAGGAGCACAAGTTCCGGATTTTCCTGTAACAGCGTAGCAAGACCATCGCCAAATCGAACCGTACTCAATAGATGCTCTACCCAATACTGCTTATTGTTCGCTCGCTCACCAGACCATTTCCCATCGACATTTGAAATAAATGGAATTGTCCCCCTAGATAAGGTCACCGTCTCTAAAACTTGTTCGAACTGCTCAGCAGCCTTGTTCATCATACCTGAATGAAAAGCGTGAGACGTATGTAACTTAACGCAACTGACACCTTGCTGCTCTAACTGTATTTGCAATTCATCGATATCCTGGCATTCTCCACCAATGATATTGGCTTGCTCGCCATTTTGAACACAATGCCATAATTTTTCATTTAATAACGGCTTAATTTCTGCATCTGTCATATTCACTGAAAGCATGCTGCCGCGCGGCATCATCTGCATTAACTTACCACGATGAACAACAAGTTTAATGGCATCATTGAGACTAAAGACCCCGGATAAACAAGCAGCTACATATTCACCGATACTGTGGCCAATAAAACTTGAGGGGGTAACTCCCACTGCCATTAATGTTTTAGCCAAAGCATACTCAATGCAAAAAAGGGTTGGTTGAGCAATGTCTGTTTGCATTAAATGCTGACTTGCAGTTTCACTATCTTGTTCAGCTGAATACAGCATTGACACAATATCGAGCTCACAGAGCTCTGAAAGTATGCTCTGGCATTGTGTGATATATTCTCTAAAGACAGCATTGTTTTGATATAACGCTTTACCCATACCAAGATGCTGGCTACCCTGTCCAGGAAACATAAAGCAAGCGTCTCTTTTTGCTTGGATCGCCCTCACATCTTCAATCATAGGATAATTTGATTGCAAAGCAGCCTGTAGTTGAGCTACATCACGACAACTTATCACTGTCTTATGCTCAAACTCTTTGCGGCCGACTTGCAGTGTATAGCTCAGATCTGAAAGAGAGATATCACCTTCATTATCCGTTAAAAATGTTAAAAGCTGATCTTTTTGCTTTGCTAAAGCTGAAGGTGTCCTTGCTGACAGAACGACTGTACTCGCTTGCCCAACTGGCGATTCTTTTTTAGGAATAGCAGGCGCTTCTTCGAGGACCACATGCGCATTCGTTCCGCCGATCCCAAATGAGCTCACACCCGCTCTCAACACATCACCACCTGTCGGTTTCCACTCTTGGCTCTGATCTACAACATAAAATGGAGAGCTGGCAAAGTCGATATTTGGATTGGGCGCATTAAAGTTCAGGTTAGCTGGGATTTTCCTATTGCGCATTGCCAGCACAGTTTTAATCATACTTGCAACGCCACCAGCAGCAACCAGATGCCCAATATTCGTCTTCACAGAGCCAATTCCACAATATTGTGTTTTACTCGTTTTCATACGATATGCTCTGGTTAACCCTGCAACTTCAATTGGATCTCCGAGGTTAGTGCCTGTGCCATGTGCTTCAACGTAGCTGATAGTTTCAGGATCAACATCACCGACATCCATAGCCTCAACGATTGCTCGGGCTTGTCCATTCGGACTTGGGGCAGTATAACTTGCCTTATCAGAACCGTCGTTATTAATAGCTGAGCCTTTGATAATAGCCAAAATTTGATCGTTATCACGAATAGCATCTTCGCACCGTTTCAACGCCACCATGGCAATACCATTCCCAGCCACTGTCCCTGCTGCACTCTCATCAAAGGCCCTGCAATGTCCATCAAATGCACCGATCCCTCCCTCTTGATAAAATAGCGCATCTTCACGTGAACAAGATATTGTTACCCCGCCAGCAATAGCCATATCACATTGATAAGCTAAGAGTGCCTCTCTGGCATAGTGAACGGCAACTAATGACGATGAACACAAAGTATTGACGTTGATACTTGGCCCCGTAAAGCCCATTTTATAACTCGCCCGTGTCGCCACAAAGTCTTGACCCGTAGCTAATGATGTTTTAAAGGTACCTACGTCTGCAATAAACTCTGGGTGCGTCATCAAATTTCTTGACAAGTATGAGCTTGCACCAGCACCACAGTAAACACCAACAGGCCCAGCTTCTTTCTCACTGCGATAGCCCGCTTTTTCCATAAGTTCCCAAGCGACCTCCAAAAATAAGCGATGTTGGGGGTCTAGCAGTTCCGCTTCACGCGGCGAAATATTAAAAAATTCTGCATCAAAATTTTCAACATTATCCAGCATGCCTTCTGCAGCAACAAACTTCTCATTTTCCAGTAGCGCTGGATTTACACCTTGTTTTAGTAGTGCGTCCGTATCAAAGTAGGTGATGGACTCAACACCATTCTCTAAATTTTCCCAAAACTTTTCTATTGTATTTGCGCCAGGAAACCGACCATTCATAGCGATGATCGCAATATCATCCTGGTAATCTTCTAAGTTTATATTGTTGTTATTTTCCATGGGATTCTTCCTCTAATAAACGAAGTGCTGCACTGCGCTTTGTTCTGCGTCTTCGTTGTACTTCTTTTTGTTTTGTGGAGCGCTCTTCAACGTCATTTAGGAGCTCAGAGGCAACATCTGTATGATTTTGGTCAATACGATCTGCAAGTAAGGCGATAGTGGGGTAGTCATATAGCTCAACTACACTGATCTCTTTTGAATAGTTTGCTTGTACATGCTTATGGATTTGCATGAGTACCAGTGAATTTCCACCTAATTCAAAAAAGTCGTCATTGACACCAACAGACTCTAAACCGAGCATCTGAGCCCAAATCTCGGAGATTTGTTTTTGAGTTTCAGTAATTGCAGGCATGAATTCAGTCGCAATATTCGGTCTGGGCTGCAATTTGCCTGTATTTACAGAAAGCTGGCTTTGATCCATCCAATCTGCATAGTCATTTTTGACAAACCGTTCTGAAAATGAAGGTAAGGCCACAATCACGTGCTGTGTTCCTGCTGCCAAAACTTCTTTAACTGCCTCTATTGCAGCCTCTGGCTCTAAGCCATGAGCTATCTCTTCATACTTACTGACATAAGATGGGGCTTGCTTACTTTGATGCTCAGAATGCTTATCTGCAAGACTATGTATTCTTTGCATAACAAAGTTCTTAACGTAAGCTAGTAATTTACCGCTGTCGTCATATAGCCCAATATTAAAACTAATCACATCTGATTGTTGCCCTGTCATAGGGATCAGTTCAGCATGAGAATAAAGGACATTTGGAAGCGCGTCATACACATCAAGTTCACCGACACTCACAGGAATAAATAAGCCTGATTCCACAAATGGCCTGAAAAATGACAAGGCGCAGTCCAACATAGATGGGTGTAACTTAAAACGCGCTAAATCATCTATAAACTTGTCAGCTAGTGTCAGTTTGGCCACCGCACGATTCTCATTTAACCAGACATCATTAAATAAGTCCCAACGCTGTCCATACTTCATTAAACGCTCCCTTTCACTTTGCTCTAGGGCATCAGCCATGGCAAGCTCACCTAAATGGCTCGCACCTTGTATGTCTGTCAAATGTCGTAAATACGCGGTAGGTTCGGGAGATACTTGTGTCCTTTGCGCTTTTTCTTGACGCCCAATTTGACCTTGGGCATGAACACGCCACACCTGCTCTTGTAGGTGGTAGCTTCCCACTTCAAATGTATATGCGCCATTATCACCTGGTTTAAAAACAGTATAAACATCTGCTTGCTCACCGGCATTTAATGCCAATGGCATCAAAAAGTATACATTTTGAATTGTCGCTTGCTGTTTCCCACTGAGAATCTCATAGCCTGCGCGCGCCATATCAAGATAACTGGTACCTGGCACTGTTGGTTGCTCTATGACTTCATGTTCATGGAGCACCCATAACGACTCAGCCGCAAAGCACTTCTTAAAACACTTTATTTGGGGCTGATCTATAACCTGATCTCCCAACAGTGGATGCACATCATGTTGAATTAACTTTTGACCACCATTGTGGGCATTGTAAGCCATACCAGAGCTTTTCCAAGCATCCCAATCTATGGCAAAGACATTTGCGATACCTCGCGATTCCGCTTCTTTGGCTAATAAGCTTAAATAAGCATTCGCCGAGGTATATTCACATTGCCCCGGACCGCCGAGCACCCCAGTAACAGATGAAAAGAAGATGACAAAATCCAATTGCTGTTGTTGCGCGTATGAGACCATCTTTTGAGCTGTTGCGATTTTAACCTTGACGACATCAGATAACTCATTGCTGGGCATTCTATGAATTAACGTTTCCCCTGGTAAACCAGCGGTATGTAATACCCCATCAACATGACCAAAGCGCTCGGTTGCTTTGAGATAAACCTGATCAAAACTAGTAGAAATCGTGAAATCAGCCTCAACAGTCAGCACTTCTCCGCCTTTGTCCCTGATTTTATCAACTAACGGATCACGTGACCTGTTCCATCTTGAACATAAAACTAATTTAGCAGAAAAGTGTTCAGCCAAGAATGTAGCAAGGTGTGCACCTACCCCACCAAAGCCGCCGGTTATAATATACACGCCGTTTTGCTTTATTTGTCTCATAGGAGGTGCAAACTCCGAGATACGTTCTTCTTGGTAATCTTGCTCCCAAATATATCGACCCCGTAGTGCAGTCACAAAGGGTAATGTGGGATTCAAGCATGCCTCAACAATGGTATTAACTTGCGCAGTCAATTCCTTACTATCTATATCAATAAGATGACACTTAACACGCTCTACTTCCTGCTGCAGTACTCTTAATGGACCAAACAGTAAGCCCGAATTGGCATCCAAAACCTCAGTGCCATTGGCTTGAGCCAATCCTTGCGTTAAACAGATCAAAGACAAGGTTTTATCGAATTCAAACTCAGATATTGCTTGTCCAAATGACACTAGATTTAAGTGATCTTTGTACGCATTGCTCGCGCCAAAATATTCGGGGATATACAAAATAACATCAGGTAACTGTTTTACTTTAGAGAGCGCGCCCAGCATGTCGTTAAAATCAGATGCAATATCCTTCCCTAAAACAAAGTGCTCACTAGAATCTTGCTGATATGTTTCCCCTAATTCAGCGCAAACGCATTGACCAGTCAACTCACTGAAAAGATCAATAAATGGCGACATATCTTGAGCACGAGATGCGATTAATAGCATGTTGGGCTTACTGTCACGATCTAATGAAGTGCGTAATTCGCGTTTATCTTTTCGAGTCCAAGCTTCTGTAAAATACATTTGATCACTATCGTTTGACGTCGCTCCCTGCAACGAAGGAGATGGCAACAAATTTCGCTCAAATGGGTGAGGAGGTATCCAGATTGCCTTACCTGTAACAGGTTGCAGCATATGCCACTGAATATCCACGCCCGATACAAATAAGTTTGCTATTGCCACGGCAAACCCATGACTAACTTTCGGCCGCTTTTCTGAATTAGCAATAGATAATACTGTCGAGTTACTCCCATTCACATTTCGCTCAACGAGCTTTTGTAAAACACTTTGCGGCCCTATCTCAAGTAACGTTGCAGGCCCTTCTGCCAGAATACAATTAATGCCTTTATGAAAATTAACTGTGTTACGTAAGTGTGATACCCAATATTCAGGATCGACAACTTGTTCTGGTCGGATCCAATCACCAGTCAAATTTGAAACAATGGGAATGCGATTCGGTTGAAGGTCAAAATCCGCCAGCACTGCTTTAAACTGAGCCAGTATGGGATCCATTAAGCTTGAGTGGAAAGCACCGGATGTTGTGATAGGGAAAAATCCAATGTCGTCGTTCTCAAGTCGCTGGCACAATAAACTTATTTGTGTTTCAGAGCCCGAAATCACATAATTATCGTTGCCATTATGTGCAGCAATTGCAGCCCCTTCTGGTAGCCTACTTTTTAACGCAGCTTCTTCGAGCATAACAGCAATCATGCAACCTTTTTCTGTCGCCTGCATTAAACGACCTCGCTCGGCGATCAGCCTGATCCCTTGCTCCACCGTAAATACATCAGCTAAACAAGCTGCCACATATTCTCCGAGACTATGCCCAATCATACTGCTGGGCGTCACACCTGTGTGCATCAATAAGCGTGCTGCCGCATACTCATAAATAAATAAACACAGTTGAGCAACATCCGTGCGGTCTATATCTGCATTTTGGACTTTGTCAGGTGCAATTAATAGGTCTTTGATTGGTGCATCCGAAAACTGTGCTGCGATAACCACACACTTATCAATAATCCCCCTAAAATAAGGATATTGTTGATACAAATTCTGGGCCATACCCACATGCTGACTACCTTGACCTGTAAACATGAAATGGACTGAGCTTGTTTGCGTATTCAAAGGAGAAACGGACACCAACTCTTGCTTATCTTCATTTAAGACGAGTGCGCCTCGGACTTCATATTGGGCTCTTTTGCGCAGCAATGTATAGTAGGCATCTGCGATTGTTGCATCACTTTGCATTAGATATTCTGATAGCTCTTCGAGCTTTCTTGACACTGCGCCCGCATCCCGAGCAGAAACAGGTATCACAATAGGGTGAGCTTTATTTAACACCTGCTCGCCATTACATGCTTCATCCATATCATCCATATGCATTTGGTTGAGTATCAGGTGCGCATTGGTACCACCGATCCCAAAAGAGCTAACGGCTGCATTTAACCCATGGTCATGGTGCCATGACATCACCTCAGTAATCGGCTTTATCGTGTCGCCTAATGCCGCACATTTTGAATTAGGCGTGGTAAAGTGCAGTGTAGGAGGCAACGTTTTATGAAAAATAGATAAGGCGACTTTCAATAGACCCGCCATGCCAGCAGCGGTATCGAGATGACCAAGATTACTTTTAACTGAACCAACCAGCAATGGCTGTTTTTGGCTGGGTGAATAAGACTGCTCAAGCGCTGTAATTTCAATCGGATCACCAAGATTAGTCCCAGTGCCGTGAGCTTCAATATAGCTAACATGCGCTGGGTCAATATCAGCAATACTTAAAGCCGCTTCGATAACTTCCTGCTGCCCCTGCACACTCGGTGCTGTGTAACCGACTTTATCATCTCCATCATTATTGATTGCCGATCCTTTGATGACACAATAAACTCTATCGCCGTCACGGACAGCATCCTCTAGCCTTTTCAATACCACAAACCCTGCACCATCGCTCAGTACAGTGCCTTTAGCCTTATCATCAAACGGGCGACAATGACCATCTGGTGACAAAATCATCCCCTCTTGGTAAACATAACCTTGTTTATCCGGCTCCGATTGCTCTGGGTTCGTTGACATCGACACACTGCCAGCTAATGCCATATCACAATCACCAGATAATAGCCCTTGTATCGCGTGGTGAACCGAAACCAACCCAGTCGAACATGCAGTTTGCAAAGTGACCGCAGGCCCTTTTAAACCAAGCAAATAAGCCAAACGAGAGTTAAAAAAGTCCCGATTGATCAGATTAATAGTTTCATACGCAGCAACGCCACCTTGCGTAGCATGATCCTTAAATTGAGATGCCCATAAAGTATTTAGTGAGGCTCCACCATAGATACCAGTCAATGAACCTTTAACCGAGTCTGCATATCCAGCATCCTCTAGTGCATGCCACGCACACTCATGATAAATCCTAAGTTGAGGATCCATCAAAATCGCTTCTCGTTCACTATATCCAAAAAATGCAGCATCAAAGCTTGTTGCATCATCAATAATACCTTTAGCACGCACATAGTCAGGGTTATTTATTAAGGATTCGCTCACACCTGCATCAACTAACTCTTGCTCTGAAAAGTGTCTTATCGACTCTCTTGCTGCCAGCAAATTTTGCCAATATTGGTTAATATTCTGCGCGTCAGGAAAGCGGCAAGACATACCGATAATCGCGATTTCCGAACCATTAATACTGTGCATATTACTCATTGATATTTTTCCTTCTTTGTCGACGCTTATCCAGGTCCGGCCTGCGTCTTTTTGATGCTCGAGGTGACGACTCTTGCTCGCTCGTTTGGCTAGCTAAAAATGTAGAGAGCTTGGTTACTGTTGGATACTGAAATAGGTCTACGACATCGATGTTCACTGATAACGTCTGATTTACCATCGTACGTATGGCGAGCATGTCATTGGATGAGGCTCCAACATCAAAGAAATTGTCGTCGTAGGAGAACGCAGAGTGAGCAATTGTTTGCGACACAATGGCAAATATTGATTGCTGTGTTTTATTGCCCTCAGTCTGTAAACTCCCCCCAGTCGAAGCCGCCGTATTTAACATCAGTTTTGGTAACATGCCAATGTCCGTTTTTCCACTGGGTGTCAATGGCATCTCTGTCAAGTGTTGCACATAAGCCGGTACCATATAACTCGGTAATACTGCACTTAGATGCGCTTTTACTGCGGCAACAGATAATGACTCATCTCCAGTATAATACGCGACCAATACAGCTTCTTCATGGCCAATAATGGACGTCGTCACAACTGCATCATCAACTCCTGAGAATGTTTTCAATACTGTAGATATTTCTTCCGGCTCTATGCGGTATCCGTTTACTTTTACTTGTCGATCAGAGCGACCAGCAAACTCAAGCTTACCCTCTGTTGTCCATCTAGCTATGTCACCCGTTTTATAATATTTCCCTTGGACATCAATAAAGGCCGAGTCACTTTTAGCATCATCATGCAAATACCCTTCAGATAAACCAACGCCAGATAAATATAAGTCTCCAAAGCTGCCAACGGGTAAAGTTTGAAGATGTCTGTCCAATACATGAGCCTGCATATTCGCCAATGGCTGTCCAATACAGTTATAATCGAAGGAGTGGCTCACATTGGCCATCGTAGCCCATATCGTCGCTTCGGTAGGACCGTACATGTTCCAAAGCACCGCAACCTTTTTCCCAAGATTATCAGCAAGATCTCGAGATAAGGCTTCTCCACCAACATAAGCTATTAATTCAGGGTTTCCCTGCCAACCTCCCGCTAAAAGCAATTTCCAACTACTCGGCGTTAATTGCGCTCGAGTGATTGATGAGGCATTCAATAATGTAATGACTTCACCAATGCCATCTCTCAAAGGTTTCTCAAAAATGGTAACACGCGCACCACTCGTCAAAGGCCACAATAGCTCCATAATTGATATATCGAAGCTCATGGGCGTGACGGCTAAAAAGTTGTCTTTATTGTCAAGCGGGCTCGTTTGACTCATTGCATGACAAAAATTAATCAGTGCTCTGTGACTAACTTTAACGCCTTTAGGTTTGCCTGTTGAGCCTGAGGTATATATGACATAAGCCAACCCTGTGAATGCAGAAAAGTCTTCATTGAGAGGGCGTAATCCAGCGCACTCAACTAAACTTGTTATAACTTGATGATAGTCAACAATCGTTAGAGTTTGCTGTTGACTCTGCCATGCACTTGAATTTTCAGAAATAACTACGCTAAGTCCTGAGTGTGCAACCATATACTCAAGCCTGCCAGCTGGGTAACTTGGGTCGAGAGGAACAAACGCAGCCCCTGTTAATAATATGGCTAGCTGCGAAATGACAATGCCTGTACCTCGTTCAAGGTGAATACCAATTAAATCCCCAGGTTTAACTCCTTGAATTTGTAAATGCTCAGCTAAAGCGTGCGCGCGGTTTATTAACTGGCGATATGTCACTTGCTGACCGTGACTTTCCAAAGCCACACGTTCCGGATACTTTTGAGCTTCAGCAAACACTAACTCAGCAAAATGACAATACTGGTTATCTTGCAGTTCCGTACTATTCCAGCTTTCTAAAAGAGCGCATTCATGCTGGGTCGTAATGGAATAGGCTTCAATCTTTTTCCTCGGGTTTTCACTTATTTGTTTAAGCAAATCAGTAAATCTAGATTTCAACAAATACATTTCAGCTTCACTGAAATAATCCAAATTGTAATCAAACTGCAGCTGAGTATCTTCGCCTTTGACTCTCCATACCGTCAGGTTCAATGGCAATGTTTGTGAAAAGTTCGTTTCGTACTCATATTTGGCTTCATGATCACCAAAGAGGATCCCACCATCCACCTCAAGGTAGCTAAAACCCAGAGAATAAGGTGCACTTTTTCCTTTACTCACTGCTCGTGTGACTTGTCCAACGGGAAAGAGTCGATGCTTCAACGCGGCGCTCATATGCTGTTTTACCTGAGTAAGCACTTCAAAGAATGAATCTTCAGCGTTAATGTCTATCGCAAGTAAATTCACATTAATAAACAAGGCCAATGCAGATTTTTCTTTAGCACCTCGTCTGTTATGAGTTGGCACACCCACCACGATTGACTGCTGGCCAGTAAACAAAGCAAAATACACGGCTAACGCTGCTAAAAAGTAACCGTGGGGCGCATCTTGAAAGGCATCATTTGCTTCGAGTAACGCAGCACATTCTTGGCTATTAAGCTCTACAACCAAGCGACCACTTTTAGGAGCACTTTGTTTTTTTGCAACGTCAGGAAATAAAGGACTCACCTTTTTTTCCAACTTATCTTGCCAAAACAGTTTATCCGCCGTGTAGCGTTTTGAGGAGCGATAAGATAAGTCTTTAGTTACTAAATCATTCCAATCGTCAACGTTCTCACTGGACGCTGTCTGACCATTGTAAAATTTAGCGAGACTCTTTACCCAGTTAGAGAAACCAAACCCATCGTTTACAACATGATGGGCAATCCCAACATACCAAAATTCACCATCGCCAAGTGCAAGTAAATATGCACGCCATAGCGACCCCTCCGTCAAGGAGAAAGGTTTTTGGAATTGTACATTGATCCAATGCTGTGCACTTTCTTTGGGGGAAAGCTGGTGGCTAAAGTCAACCATTGGCAATGCTTGCGAAACATCATTATCAAATGATTGCTGTAGCATGTCTCCGTTCATATGTAAGCACAGTTGAAACATAGGATGCTGACTCACCAGTAATGCATGTGCCTCTCTCACACGAGGTACATCTATATGTTTCAACCAAATTTTACCGCCGATGTTATAGAGCGCTGAATCTCCATAATGTAATTGATCATATAAAATATCTTCCTGCCCCTGAGTCAATGGCAGTTTTTCGTCATTTTTTGTTATTGTTACCATTGTTTTATCACTTCTAATCTAAACTCTGGGTTTTGCCCTTATCCAACCCATAAATGCATACTTGAAGAACGGCTTGCTAGTGCACTCGAAGCTGAATTATCACAACCAAGCACGTCTACTATGCGTAAGCAAAAATCGCATCATGAATACTAAATTCCATGAAATATCTGATGCTATCGCTATTTTTTTACCACGCTATCCCACATTCTCTAATTTATAAGTAGACTCTGATACAACCTTGCCCTTATCCATGCGAATGAGTCTATCCGCTTGATCAAAGTACTGATCATCGTGCGTTATCACGATCACCAATTTTCCTCTGCTTTTTAAGTCAGTAAGCAATTGAGTATAAAAAATTTCTCTAAATTCAGGGTCTTGGTCTGCTGCCCACTCATCAAACAAATACATATCTTTGTCCTCTAAGTAAGCATTTAATAAAGCCAGTCGCTTGCGTTGACCATCGGATAATTTCAACGTAGAAAAACGCCCATTAGAAAACGTTACCTTGTCAGCCAAATCCAACTTGACTAAATAGTCATTCACAAGAAGTTGCAACTCTTCACCTTGTGCGTAAGAGTCCAGTACCGTTTCAAACAGATGAAAATCCGAATAGATAGCAGATATCATTTGTCGATAGCTATTAGCATTACCAACATCCACAGGCACTGAGTCAAAAAGAACTTGTCCTCCGGCAGGTTGATAATGCAAAGTAATCAACTTACTTAAAGTAGATTTACCAGAGCCATTTCCACCGACGATATAAGTCACTTCACCTTTTTTAAAAGTCAGATCCACTGGCCCGACAGAAAATTGTCTATCATTGTCACCAGAGTCATAATTATATAAGACACCTGTAAGTGAAAAAGTTGACCATGCAGGCACCTCTGAAACTTTATCGTGGTAACCTTCGTCCTCTAACTCCACTAACAAAGTTTGCATTTTCTGATAAGAGATATTCGCCATCATCAAGCTAGGTAGGCCATTCAGAATACTGCCAATTGGACCAGTCACATAGAGTAATACCATGAATACTGCTATCAGCGTTTGTTGGTCAATCTGGTGGTAGTTAACAAATACGAAAGCCACAATACCCAACACAAAAAGCGCTATCATATTTCCAAAATTGAGCGCAGCTGTAATGATGGTTAAACCTAACTTTTGGTTTTCAATTATTAAGTCTTCATTCTCAAGTAGCTCTGTCTCAACAAAGTTGTCTTTCTTATTTTTATTTAGTTTTAACTCTTTTATACCTGAACTCAGTGAGCGAATACCGTCATGTAAATTATCTACATGTTTTCGAGATTTAAAAAATGCTTTATTTCCAAAAAACATAGGTACTTGATAAAGGATCACTCCTAAAAATATACATTGAATAACAAAAACAAATACTTCTACTTGTAAATATAATAAAAATATCAACATACCTAAGAGCGTAAACAAGCTAACAATAATATCAGGGACCGCTTTTGCCCCACCCACAATCGTTTGTACATCAGACGTCAATGACGCCATCAAGCGACTGGAGCCAACCTGCTCTGTCGATGACATCTTTGCTCGTAACACTTTTTTATATATTTCAATGCGCAAATTACGCGTTACGTCACTTGATATTAATGCCAACATCACCTGTGACACGGTTTGGCAAATTAAAATACAGACAATGGCTAGGAAAAAGAGCAATGCCATATTTTCATTATCCACCTGTACTCCCCAAAACTGTGCTTTGCTCCCCTCTTCTTGATAAGACAAGTTGTGAGGTTGCTGCAAGCTATTGGTAACTATGGGGATCAACATCGCATAGCTGATACCTGCTATCACGCCTAACACCATAGATACAAACAGCCTATTTGGGGAAAAATGGCTTAGTTCATCAAAGAATTTCAAAAACTTCTCTCCTGTAAAGAAACATCTCTGTGCATGTATACGTTAGTGGGATAACAACTCACCGCGCAGATAAACTTGGTACAAATCGTCATAATGTTTGTCCATAGGATTGGCAGTTTGCCCTCCAGCAATCGTATAGTGCCAACCTAGTTTTGGAGTTAACTCATACACTTGCCTGAACGAAGCGCCAAAAGCACTTTCATAACCACCAAACTTGTCAAACCTATACCCCGCTACATTTATCGTGTCGTAGCTACCTATCTTATCTCCCTTCAAATTGTATAGGTCTTCAAAAAAAGGAACTCGATTGAACATCAAATGAGGTATGAGACGGTTGCTTATATTCACCCAGCGCCAGTCTTCACTATTTTCCCCTGTTAAATCTGACAACTCTGCGCTGGCAGAGTCAAAGCTGCTCATCAATATATCAAGACAAGTTTCCGTTTTTGGCGTATTGATGTTGTTGCAGTAAGGGTCATTTGCGATCAGCAGTTGATAAATATTTGCCGATGTCTGGCGATTAATGTAACCAGCTAACAGCCCTGAAGAATTAGAAAAACGTAGCATTTCGTCAGAGAATATTGCCAGCTTGAGATTACGCATCCAGCTAATATAAAGTGCAGGGATAGGAGAGTCAGCCATCATATCACCATCCCAGGACTCAAAATCAACCGCCAGATGTTGTGGTATTTTCGATAACGCCCCTAGCTGACGGAGAACTTCTGTAAACTGTTTACCATTTAAATCAACTGTATCCAGCTGCATAATCCTAGCATCATTTACATCCATTTTTTTACCGGTAGAAATATAAAACTCCAGTAACTCTTTAATACGCATTGCCCTTGATGGATCGGCCCACTCGTTTGACAAATAATGACCTTGAGGGCTAACGACCTCGTCATTCGCGCTCACGATATACCCAGATGGTGGATTATAACTGCTTGGTAGCTCTGTAAAAGGAATATAGCCCTGCCACTCACTACCACTTTGCCAGCCAGCTAGTGGCAAACCTTCAACAGGGCTGTCACGTAAAGGGATGGCGCCTGCAGCTTGATAACCAATATTTCCTAATTTATCAGCGTAAAGAAAGTTTAGTGCTGGGGCTTTATAAGTGCTTAATGCTTCACGAAACGCTTCCCAGTTGGATGCATAATTGAGCTTATATAAAGATTGATACGACAAGTCTGCCCCCTGTAAACTTGTCCAACGCATCGCTACTGGCGCATCAAAGACAGCAATTGAATCACTGATAATAGGGCCGTTATGCGTTTTTCGAATTTTTAGTTTAATAGGCTCAAAAGGCTTATTCAACCCTGCTGGAAAGTCCGCATTGACTCTAATTTCAGCTTCAATAGAATCAAAATATGCCCAGCCATCTGCTGTCTGGTATTGCTTTGGAGAAGCTGGATGAACTTGCTCAACCACCAAGTCCTGTGTATCAGCCAACATATTTGTACCACCCCATGCCACATACTCGTTGGCACCAAAGACAACAATAGGCAAGCCGATTATAGACATCCCCTTAATATGACTCTTGGCATGTTGCTGCTCAATTGCAAACCACATTGAAGGTACTGTCATAGCTAAGTGTGGATCGTTAGCAAGTAAAGGCGCTCCGCTGGCAGTATGCTTCCCAGATACAACCCAAGCGTTGCTTCCTACCCCAAACTCTCCTAACCCAGTCGACTCTGTAAAATTTTGCTGCATCTCTAATAATTGGCTAAATGCAAGCTTAGTTTCAACGCTATTATTATGGAGGTGATTTGACGAACTCACTCGCTCATCAGAGCGCGTACTCTCCAATATCAAGTTCTCCATTTCAGAGACGTAATTGACACTTAGGTTTAATGCAAATAATTTTTGCGTGAGTAATGAATCCTCTATTTGCCAAGGTTGAAACTCCTTGGCCACCAATAACAACTCTTGAGATACACCATTGAGTTCAACCCAAGCATTAATGCCATCAGCATAAGCCTGAAGTGAACGTTTTGCCTCAGCGTCCATGCTTTGCGCATCTAAAGAGGCACTATCGACTAATCTCAGCCGTCGCATCCAGATATCGCTCTGTAGATGCCCTCGACCGAGTATTTCAGATAAGTTTCCCCTTGCAAGTGCTCTTTGCATTACAAGCTGCCCTAATCGCTCCTTAGCATGTAAAAAGCCTGTCGTAAAATATACGTCATGCTCAGAGTCTGCGGAGATTGTAGGTACACCGGCACTATTTTCACTCAGACTGACATGAACACCGAGTTCGGCAAGCTGCTTTGAGTCTTGATCTATGGATGTTCGGTAACCAAACTGAATTAATAACACAGCTAATCCAATAAGGATCAGCAAAAATAATATCAAAAACCGACTAATTACTGGGTATTTTTTTAACACGTTCACTCGCTCTACCACTTTTTGCTCACTGTATATTTGCGGCCTAACTAAAGGCCGCAATACCTTTACTCACTGCGTAAAGCTGCAGTCGGTTTAACACTACATGCTCGGTAGGAGAGTATCGCCACAGTCAACCAAATAATGACACATGTCACGAAGGTTGCCGCCACAAAAATACCCACACTTAAATCTATTTGGCGCGTGAATACTTCCAACCATGATTGAGCAAGATAGTAGGCAATAGGCCATGCAATTACACTGGCTATCGCCCCCAGTACTAAGAACTCGTTGCACAGCATATTAACGAGGTTAAATCGACGTGCGCCTATCACTTTACGAATCGCTAACTCTTTTTGTCTTCTCTCAGTCGAGAAAGCAGACAAACCGATTAAGCCCAAACAAGTGATGAAAATGATCATTGCAGCAAATCGCATTAGTAAATCTTTTTCTCTTTCTTCTTCTTTGTAAAGCAAGCTATATTCTTGCGAGAGTAAACGCGTATCAAAATAATTGAGTCCGTAAATTTCGTTTAACTTTGACTCCACGACTTGGATCACTGCTGAAGTGTCTTCACCAGTCGTTTTTACTATGATTGTTTCAGGCAGCGCAAAATATCCCAAACCCATAAAGAAAGAAGAAGTGACATGTTTATCTGATAAAAATTGGACATCTTTTACCACGCCCACGACTCGCCCTTTAAACTGTCTCCAATTCCAAGTTTTACCAATCGCTTCATTGGCATCATTCCAACCTGCCGCTTTTGCAGCAGTCTGGTTAATGATAACCCCAATTTCATATTGATCATTACCGATGCTCTTCACCCAATCACCGGCAAACTCTTGCGTGAACCCTCTACCTGCTACTATTTCCATTCCCATTGTTTCAATCAGATCATAGTTGGCGCCAATGCCTGGCGTTCGAGCAAGTGCTTCAACCGCTCTGCCATCCGCCGTGATAGTTTCGACACTGGTAAAGTTCATTGTTGGTATATGATCCGCAGTGGATATAGACAATATTCTCGGGTCACTCTCTGGTAAATTTGCGATCGGTTCAAAATTATTACGCAATAAACCAGTAGGTAAGCCGCGGACAATTATCACATCATCTTTCTCATACCCCATGTCCAAACCAATACTGTGGTTGATTTGCATATACACCACAGTCGACAAAACTAACATAATTACGGTGATCGTGGTTTGAAATATGACTAGCACTTTACGGAATCTTGCAGATGCCTTACCCCTTGTGAGATTGCCACTGAGAACCTGTAGTGTGTTGTAAGAGGACATATAAAAAGCGGGATACATACCTGCGAGCATACCTACGGCAAGGATCAGTAAACTCAGTGCAGGAACAAAAGTCAGCCACTCTAAGCCTATCGTTTTACCGGTGAATTCATTCAGGGTCGGTAGAGCAAGTATAACCAATATAACGGCTACAATTGTCGCTAACGCCACCAATATCACTGACTCTGCCAAAAACTGAATCACAATATCTTTTCTCTTGGCACCCAAGATTTTTCTGATACCTATTTCCTTAGCACGCAAACCGGCACGCGCCGTCGACATATTAATAAAGTTAAAGCAAGCAACCAATAATAGGAATAACGCCAATGCCGCTGTCAGGTAGACCGTTTCTATGCTGCCGTTAGCTTTCAATTCCCACATGAGGTCCGAATTCAGATAAATATCAGCTAAAGGCTGTAATACCACGTTAATGGCAAATGCTTCATTACGCTCAGACCAAATTTGATTTATTTGATCACGAAAATCTTGAGGTTGCACACTATCTTTTAAATTGACATAAGTGTAAAACTCAATGTTAGTCCAGCTTTCAAATAGGTCAGGGTTGATCTGTTTATAAGTAGGCAATGAAGCCAAGACGGTTAAATCTAAATGCGTATTTCCTGGCAGATCTTCAAATACACCGCCGATTTCCATCACTCGATCTTGACCTAATTTGAGCGTTTCGCCTACTACATCTGTTTTTCCATACAGCATTTGGGCCGTTGTTCTTGAGATGATAAGCTTGTTCGGCTGCCTTAGTGACTCCTGGCCCAGCCCTTCAATCATTGGAATACTAAATACTTCAAATAAGTGTTCATCAGCCCACTGGAGCTTCAATTGCGGCAGCAGCTCTGTATCTTTGCGCAATACATACCAACCTGTAGGAAAGCCGATTTGAGTCACCGCATTCACTTGCTCTGAAAACTGGCTTTTCAATAAGCTCGGTAAGACCGGTGTGACGATCGTACCACCGGGTTTTCCCAACCCCATATCAGGGTACTCTGAAGCAATCCGGTAGGTATTCTGGTAATCAGGGTGGTAACGATCAAAAGTCAGTTCATCAGATACGAATAAGTACATCAATAAAAATGCACTAAGCCCTATCGTCATCCCGACGACATTAAGTAAAATGTGAGACTTTTGCCTTTTGAACGCACGTATTGTTGTTAGAAAGTAGTTTTGTAACATGCTTGTTCTCTTTTATTCAAAACATATCGATAATGGAAGCCGACAATGTAGTATTAAACCGGCATTCCAATGAAGAAGCCCATTAAGATGCTAACTTCGCTGCATTGTCTTCGAACTTGATAATTTCACCGTCTTTTACTGACAAAATTTTCTTCGCATAGCTGGCATGCTCTAACGAGTGAGTAACCATTACCACGGTCGTGCCTTCACTATTAAGCTCAGTCAATAACTCCATCACTTCAGCGCCATTGGTAGAGTCCAAATTACCTGTTGGCTCATCCGCAAGAATCAGTTTCGGCTTTATGATCAGTGCTCTTGCAACTGCAACTCTTTGCTGTTGACCACCAGATAACTGCTGCGGTAAATGATTTGCTCTGTGCGCAATGTTGAGCCGCTCAAGTACCTCATCACTGCGCTTTTTACGCTCACTCGCTGAGACTTTCTGATACATTAATGGCAATTCCACATTTTCACGTACCGTTAATTCATCAATCAAATTGAAACTTTGGAAAATAAATCCAATATTTTGATGCCTCACATCCGTTAATTGCGACTCAGATAAATTGGTTACATCACGGCCGTCAAATATATACTCTCCATCACTTGGACTATCAATCATTCCAACAATATTAAGCAGCGTAGACTTACCGCTTCCTGATGGCCCCATCACTGCCACAAAGTCTCCCTTCTCAACCTTAAAGTTCAGCTCATTTAATGCTGTTGTTTCAATTGTGTCGGTCGTGAAAACTTTACTTAGTTTCTTAAATTCAATCACATCTGCTCCCCTAGTATCTGTCTTAATTTATTATTAATTGGTCAATATCTTGAAGATTGTCATAATTTGAAATCACGACCTTATCATTTTCAGCTAGCCCATCTATGACTTCAAAAAACTTCGGATTTCTACGTCCAAGTTTAATTGAGCGCTTCACAGCTTGAGTACCATCTTCATTGAGTACGAAAACCCACTCACCGCCACTTGTGGCAAAAAAGCCACCTCGGCTCAACAACAAGCGTTTTTCACTCTCGCCTAAAAAGACTTTTAATTGCAAGCCTTGTCCACGCCTAATATTTTCAGGCACTTTATCTGTGAACAAAAAATCCACCTCAAATTGACCATCTGCAACTTGTGGATAGACTTTATCTATTGTTAGTGAGTAATCCCGACCATTTTGCGTGTATGTTGCAACCAACCCCATACTGATCCTAGTGACATAAAATTCATCAATTCTCGCCCTCACTTTAAATTGATTCGTAGAATCTACCTGACCTAGCCTAACACCAGGAGAAACATACTCACCGATCTCAACATTCAATGATGTCAGATAACCATCGACTGGCGCTTTAATTTCTAAGTTATCTATATTTTTTTTTGCTAAAGTCAGGTTTTTATTCAAGTGAGTAGAACTTTCCTGCAATTGCTGCAACTGCGACTCATACAAAACCGCATTTTTTTCTTGTCTTTCTAATGCTAGCGCTAATCGGCCCGTATAATATTCATGTTCATAGTAAAGAGAATCAAATTCTTCTTCCGAAACAAGCTTTTGTGTTTTGAGGCTATCAAACTTGTCTAGCTGTCGTTTAAGGTTTTTAATTCTATACCGAATATCAAGCACTTCTCTTTTTAAGTTCAGCTTATCTTGCTCAAGTGATAAACGTGTATTTCGCAAATTGTTCAACTGTTCGGACACCTGAGCTTCTCTTGAGATGATATCAAGCTCAATCGCCGCATTTCTTAACTTGAGTAGCGGCTTGCCTCTCGAAACCACTTCACCCTCTTCAGCATAAACCTGCTCTACTTGCCCACCAATAATAGTATCGAGAAAAACGGTTTGCTTTGGTTCCACAATTCCTCGAACCGGGATGTAGTCATCAAAGCTTTGGTTGACAACCGTTGCTATTTTTAAAGACTCTCTTTCAACTCTGTACTTCGCTCCCGAATCTTGAGCGCCCAAAAAATATAATCCAGCGACTACAACGAATGCTGCAATCATACCCCAAATTATGAATTGGTTTTTTTTTGATTTTTTAACTATTACCTTATCCATTTATACCTCTATTAACGAAAACTTGTTTCCAAAGGCTTGGCCATACCAACCAATACCTTGCGAACACCGTTAAAGGGTTCCCTGCCATGACTGAAACGTAAATTATCTAAAAGTAAAAGATCATTACGCTGCCAATCAAACTTAATTTGTAATCTACGATAAGTGTTTCTTATCAGCTCTAATACTTCATGATCGATTTTGCTACCGTCACCAAAAAAAGCATTTCTAGGCAATTGCTCTTCATTGTAATTAGTTAACATCGCTTCCCGGAGCTGTTCATCCAGTGCTGAATAATGGAATAGATGAGCTTGATTAAACCAGACTTTCTTACCCGTTACAGGGTGCACTTGAACAGCAGGCAGCGTCTGCGTCGTCCTCAAGCCGTTGTCATCATACCATTTATAATCGATACCATTTTCTCTACAGAACTGCTCTACATCATCTTTATTAGTGCTACCAAAGACTTCAGACCAGGGCAAATCGATGTCATTGTAGTTACGTACATAAGTGACACCTTTTGCTTCAAATTCAGCTCGGATCTCGCTAGGCAATGTCTCATAAACAAGCTGGCTATCCGTAATGGGCGTTTGTCCACCTTCTTTAGACGGGACCATGCAATAAAAACCGATAACTTGAGGAAAACGGTTACTGTAAGCATTTTCATTATGCTGCTCAATAATAGACGCTGAGTTATACTCTGTAGCAGTGTAAACATTGTGTTTTAGCTCACTACGAGGGGTAGAACGATAGCGATAAGGGAGCAATTCAGCTTGCCAAATATTCTCTAGCACACTCGCTAATAAAGTCGGACTATGCAACCTTGCCCCTCGGATCAACACCCCCCCATATTGCGCATGTAGTGTATTGATATTCTCTAAATTTCCACTTAACCAATCTGGAAACTTAACCTTGGACTCAGATGCATTCAAAACAGGTAAGATGTCTTTCACGCTACCGATTAAACTCGACTCAGACATTATCAATAGCCCCCGACTAACTATTGTAAAATGAGGACAGCAAGCAAGGTGTTTGTTCAAGAATTTTATCTTGAATCAACAAAGACAACTTGTATAACTCTTTACTGTCTTTTTTATTGTCTGCCATTACGTTTTTAATTACTTTCTCCATGAAATAATGCATAGAAGGCTGAGATAGTAAAACTCTTTCTGGTTCAAACCACCAGTTCAAGGACAAGTTAAAATCTCCCAAGCTTTCAACGGCATGAAACCAAAATACAGGAATAAATAACATATCTCCTGGATTAAGCACTATCTCATAAAGCTTCGCATTCTTTAATAGAGGAAAACGAGCATAGTCAATATCAAATATGTCTACCTCGCAGTAATATGGGTGATGCATATTGTAATAAACATTAGATGCGTCTTCAGGTGCAGCCATAATGATTCTTTTTTGACCTTGTACCTGCACATACAGATTTTCAAATTGATCTTGATGCATCCACGACTGAGTTCCTTTGGCTTGCATCCACATTAAACCAAGCTCTAATCTTGCTTTATCAATCAAATCTGGGGTCTCGAAATCGTTCTGATATTGTGCCAAATCAATGTGCTTGTTATATGGCCTGCGCGGCCCATGAGAAAATATAATTCGATTAAGTGACAAAAAAGAAGGTTCGTCCTGAGATAGGGTCGTTACTCTGTCGATGTAAGATTTAAAACTTGTCGGTTCAGGGATTGGTATTTCTCCCATACTTAGTTCACTAAAATCCGGATATTGATGAGATTTTGAAGCGAGACACAGCATTTCTTTGTCGCCGTAATTATCCGACCAAAATTGTGGCCCCCAGCTACTTACTGCTCGCCAAGAATCAGCAAAACCCTCTATAATAACAGGCTTATTTTGACTCAGGAAATCTCGTTGAAACACTTCTTTAGTGAGACTTTTCACTCTAGGTATATTTTCACTCATTCTACTCTACTCATTTAGGCTTGTGTTTTGCGCATATCCCTATGGCAAGTAAACATTATCACTCAATTCAAAATTAAAAGGCTTCCCCGTAAGGTGAAGCCTTTATTGAGTCTATAAATTACACGTAATTATTTACCAAACACAGGGAAAGCCTTACCAAGATTATTGGTGTCTCTCAAGGTATTGTGTTTATAGCGATCTTCTCCCGATACAAGTACTGCACCATAGTTGTCCAGTTCCATATTTGCACCATGAGAAAAGAACGAACTTTGCCCAGGATAAACGCGCATAAACGTTGGCACATAACGAGAAGCAATTGCCATTCGAGTATTACGTTTCGTGATATTTGGATGAGAAGCATGGCAACACTTTGCAGTAAAAATAACACATTCACCCGGTTGCATAACCATGGAAACTGTTTTTTCTTTTTCTGGATCCCATCTTTCATCGACTCTGAAGTCCTGAAAGTTGTAACCATAAAACTGTGTATCAGCTTCTACTGCAACATATTCTTCGTTTCTTCCAGACTGAGTTGTTTTTGATTCATCATACAGCTTCTTTTTATGTGAACCTGGCATGAATCTCAAACATCCATTTTCTACCGTTGCCTCTGTAAAGGTTGTCCACACTGTGATGTCCATTGGCAAATCTGGATGATTCTCAATTGGAGAGATCTGAGGTGTACCTGATGCATAACTGTAATCCGCTACCTGATGCCACTCAGTCCCAGGCGTGCCAGGAAACTTAGGGAAAAACTCCGAACGCCAGCAAAGGATGTCATGTCCCATAATGGCTCTCAACTTCTCCACGATACGCGGGTGGCCGATGTGATTTGTTAACTCCGGTATATCATAATGTCTATCGTAATTGAGGTCATTATCAAAAAGTATGTTATCTCGGTTAAAGTTTTGCTTGCGTACGCTAGCAATCATTTGTTTGGCTTCTTCTGGTTCATATACTTTAAATGGACCAATGAACCCATTGTCTTGGAATTCTTTTCTCCACTGACTTTCCATGGCAAATCCTTCACAACTTTGGTGATATTATTATTTTTATGCATGCCAGCATTCATGGTATTGGTTATGCCATACTACTGACATACGGTGATTTTTGAATCAAAGCAAAACTAACCCAATAAAGTTTTCATGTCAAGCGAACATCTCACTACTCTTGCTGCAAGAACCGACACTATTTACCCATCGGTATAAAAGCAACACAATGTATTAAAAAACAATAAGCCACTGTTTTATATGACATTTAAATTTCATATAAAATAATTATAAGATAATATAAACCAATACCCAAATAGCCCCAGCTTTGATAATGCTGCTAATTTTTAAATACTGTACACGACAAAAAAGTACTCTGTAGTAACGGTCACCTCAACTCACGCGTGAGACATCTAGAATTAACCACCATTTTTTACCCTGTTTTCTAAAAAGTCCATAACAGATTTTGTGACCTCGTTGACTGCCACTGTATCACTCCAATCTAGTTTAGACCAATCAATCCCCGTATCTAAACTGAATACATTCTCGGAAAATAAAAATTTAACTACTTTAGCGGAAGTAACCTGACCTATTTGGATTGATGACCCATTTGGAAAGTTATGACAAATATTATCCAATTTTTTCGCTATTAACTGTTCAACTTTTGACCTAAAACTAGAACTACCGATCACAATATCAAAGTGAGCACTTACAAACATCTCGTAATCAACAATTATTGTGTATACAGACTCAAGAGGCTTTTTAAGCCCTGCTTGATATGCTTCAAATATACAGGGGTATTTAAATAGTTTTATATAAAAATCATATACTTGATTTGGTATAGCCATAACTTTTAGCATGGTTTGATAAGATAAAGAAGCTCGCCCTATCTGATGCAAAACTAAAGACACAGTATCGAGTTCATCTTTGGCTGATTTAAAAGCCAGTAATTTATCTAACGCTGAGATATCATCTCTGAAGATATGATCAGATAGTTGCTTAGCATGATTTAATAATGGCTTATTCTGATATACTTTAAACTGACTTATACCTTCTAGGCCATGAACATAGACAGAAGCAAGATATCGATATTGCCCTGTAACTATTTGATACTTCCCGTCTTCTAACGGAAAAACAGAGGGTATTTGAGAAATTGCTACTAGCTTAATTTTATCTGACAGTGTAATGATTGATCTTACGCTTTGTAACGCACCTTGCCATTTTTTAGTACCATTTTGCATACAAATAATAATGCAATCTTTCCCCACTATCACTTTGTCATGTGCCGAGTATTTGGTAATCAATTGATTCTTTGAAATACGACGAGCGACAAACAAAGATGCATCTAAGTCACTAATTTTCACAACTGGAATATAATAAGGACTGTTGAGATCTGGGCAAACCTCATTTAGAAGTAACGTTTTATATGTAAAAGGTTCATCATTTATAATGTCCTCATCTTGGTTATTGCTCAATAGAGCTAACAAAGCTTGTTCGAGATTTAATTTAGACACGAGAATAGAAATAAAATAAAACAATCTATATACAATATCTCTTTATTAGAAACAAATCACCCTGTTAATTTAACATAAACAAAAAAGGTACATACTTCACAAAAAATAAACAGCCATATTTAATGAAAGCAAGCAAAATAGGCAATCATAGGAGTGATAAGTAAAACAAATACGACCATATTATTCCTGGTATCGTTTATCAGCTATTCGGCTATTAAAATGAATAAAGCCAACATTTTTAGATCTTTATCAGTAAATGGTTTGGCACATCTAATCTTGATGAATAGACTCCGCAGTTTCACCAACATCGTCAAGGTAACGAGTCTAGAGCAACGTCAACAAACGCTAAGTTCATTACTTAGTATACAAAAATAATTTTATAAGAATAAAGAGTTTCAGCTAGTATTGGATAAAGTATCAAACTCTGCCGAAATACCATATGGAAAATAATGAGGCATCATAACTTATCAATTCATAAACTAGCATCTCACAAGCATGTACAGCTGAAAAGTGTCATTTAAGTATTCTAAATTTTCAGAAATAGACGCTTGATGCATCAGTGCCAAATAAAACTTAGTATGGCACAAGTTTATTTATATAGTTGCCTGGCCAACTCTTTATGTTCGCTGGAACATTTTCTCAGAAAAATAAAAACCAGTTGTGAACTGAAATGAGTTTCAAGAGCGAAGCAATTATAATAGACACAACAATTAAGTAACTTAGGAGATGAAGGGCAACTTATCTTGCAGTGGCAAATGCGCCAAATTGGGTTTAATTGAGCTCTTTTTAAACAGGGAGATACTCACAGCCAATCGCAAAAAATAGTGCACTGCGATATAAGGAACACCAATATAACAGTTGGCCAAACGCCCTAGTGATCATAACAATAATAACGCATCTATCGAAAAAGCATCATGGGCAACAGAAACGTGGCAGGCAAAAGGGGCTGTACCAACTGCCATAAATTTTATAAAGAGCCTATTTAACCAGTAGCGCTAAATTATGTATGCTCTGTATTAGAACATCGATTTCGTTTAGTAATAAATTATTACACAACTTCAAAACTCAGTTTGCCTGATATGCCTCAATATAAGGTTATCAATTTCATTACTCACGCCGTTAATACTGCTGTTTGTCAAAATGACATATCCCAAGTTTTGTTCAGGGATCAGACGCATCAAAGATATCCATCCCCGATTAAATCCCGAAAAGCCTAAACTTTCATTCTCACTATCAATAATATAACTCATGCTCCAACGACCTTTTGTATGAGGTACTGGCGTAATCATTTGCTCTATTAATTCACTCGAGAGTAAATGTGCACCATTATACTGGCCTTTTGAATCCTTCAGCGTTGCTAAACCAAAACGAGCCAAATCGAGTGCGGTTGTTTGCAAACCTGCTGCTGCTTGCTCTGCAAAGTAAAGCATGGAAGTTTGTTTTCCCGTTTCATCATATGGGATTGCTGACTTCTTGATCACATTATTTGTAACGTCAAAAGTGGAGCTGATCATGCCAAGTGGTTTGAATACTTTTTTTTGCATATAATCTTCAAACCCCATCCCTGAAACATCTTCTATCAACAATTGAACAATTGAATACCCCCCACCAGAGTACGAAAATCGAGAACCTGGTTTATATATTAGTTTAAGCGTTCCGGCACCATTATTATGCCCTTTAAGTGATTCAACGATAGTGGGAACTTGTTTACTTGTATTCCAACCAACATACGGGCCCAATGATAAACCTGATGTGTGAGATAAAACATTTCTCAATGTCACCGCATTTGTATTGAAGTGAGATCTTGGGAGCTTCCAACGTTTGAGATATTGATTAATTGGTTTATCTAAATCCACTTGACCATTTTGAACTAGCTGCATCACACCCCATGTAGTTACAACTTTTGAGATAGATCCCACATTGAACATGGTATCTTTGGTTATAACAGCGCTAGTTTTAATGTCCGCAGCACCATACGACAAAAACCCTAGGATTTTATCGCCTTGGATAAACGCTATCGCCACTCCTGGAGCTCCATGAGCTTGCAAAACATAAGCAGCCTTTTTATCAAGCTCATGTTTTATCTTAGAAAACTGAAAACTTTCAGTCGCCTCAATCGGATTAAAATAAATAAAAATGGCAAAAAGCAAAAACCTATACATATTTTTCCTTAAAGTGCAAATTAAGCCCAATAACCAGCTGATATTATGGCGATGATAAAGCCACAATAATGTTGTAACATAGTGGTATAGTTATTACTAGACAATGGACTTGAACAAGCTTCCCTGAAACTAGTAACGCTTTTGTAATGGCCCTAATTTCAGATGAGATTGCGGCATTCATAAAAAGGTATGAATGAGGAAGCCAACACCCAAAGTTGAAACGCTTTTCCCCGCGAACGAAACAAGCAGCACTTCTATGAGTTATCAGCAGTTGAGTGAAAGGAAAAGAGTAACTAATTTCGATCCTTTCGGAATTTCTTTAAAATTGCCAAAGAGTGAAGTCCCATAACGATATATCGAGAATTAAAAAGAAACCAAACGCACGGGCAGTAATGCTCCCAGAATTCTTTGCACAGATGTAAAGCACTAGAGATATCGAATGCCAGCTAAAGGAGCTAAGTTAGTGTACTAATTGCTCAGTATCGACTAGCGTCCTGGTCAAATACCCAATGTACTAACAAGCGTAGAAGTATGTATCAATCGAGTAGATTTATCGCTATGTTGTTCCGTTTAACTGCCAATGAGGTAAGCAGTTTTATAAATTCTGCATGATAAATCACCAAAAATTAAAAAATGAAATCAACTGGTGAACGCCCAGCAATTTTGATAGTCGAGCACACTTTGAAGATTGGATAAATAGTCACTATATTAGGCCTGCATAGTGCAAGCGCTATAGACATATTATATTGCGAAAACGTCCGTTTTATTCAGTTCAAAAATACCACTACAATCAGCAGATACAGTAACAAACGCGACAATGAAAATACTAATACCATTGAAAGGCTGCGCGTACACCATCACCGCAAGAAATTCGCAAAACACAAATAGATTAGCACTGCGCTGAATGCTGAAATGTATTTCTCCATCTATGTAATGATTGCAGCAAGGTATCAATGAAAACGCCGACGATCTGTAAAGGTTAGGTGTGCAGGAAGTTACGGACTAGAAATGTAACAGACGAGGGGATTCAGTATGCAAAATGAAGGGGTCAAAACCGTCCTATAAAGTGTTTTGAGTTCAAGTAACCTGTCGTCATTGGCAAAAGCTGCTTAATATTAGGGAGCCTCGCATTTCTATGATGAATATAGGGATAAGTCCATTTAATCAGTTGATAATCGGTAGTTTTGAGAGGAGCGTTCACAGTACTACCTTAGTCGCTTTTATAGTTATTTAACCATCTGAGTCTGCGGCCCTCTACTTCCACACGTCAAAAAACAAAATTGCTTCAGCTTAGAGTGATACTCATTACCTTCCAAAGTTGAAGAGTCAAAAAGACAGGCGGGAGGAAAATACATAACTATGAAATCAGTACTTAAGGCACTTAAAAGTAGATTAGAAGCTTTAACTGGCTAAACAACATAAAGATCTATATAAGAACATTGCAAATTTAACAGAGCTATCGAACCTGACAATTAACTAATATATTTACCTTTTGAGAAAATTGGCTAACCACCTAATACTTTACATGGTTTTTAGCTCTGATACTAAGATATGGTTTTAAATGCTTTTATCATTACAATAGGTAGCTCAAATACAATATCAGAGTGATGCTTAGAGTAACTATCGTTTAGTATTTCAAAACAAAAAAACCTGATGAATAATATTCATCAGGTTTCTTGAAATAACTAAGCATAACCTAGTTATTTTATTTGGTGCGAATGGGGGGACTTGAACCCCCACGAGCATAGCTCACCACCCCCTCAAGATGGCGTGTCTACCAATTCCACCACATTCGCAAAACTTTTTTAGTTTGGTACGTCAGAGTCTTCGTTAGAAGCTGGTACGTCCGTTGCTGCTGGAGCAGTTACTGCCGCAGGAGCTTCTAGGTTTTCCCACTGATCAGTTTGCTTTATCTGACCTGCAGTAAGGTTACCTAGAGCAATACTTAACACGAAAAACACGGTTGCAAGTACTGTCGTTGTTTTTGTCATAAAGTTGCCTGCACCAGACGAACCGAAAACGGTTGCTGAAGCACCTGCTCCAAAAGAAGAGCCCATGTCGGCACCTTTACCTTGTTGAATCAAGATCATTCCAACTAACGCTAAAGCAACGACTAAGTAGACAACCAAAAGAATTTCGTACATTTACTTATCCTTTTGCACTCTCGCAGATAGATGTAAATGAATCAGGCTTAAGGCTTGCACCGCCTATTAAACCACCATCAATATCTGCTTGTGCGAACAATAATTCACTATTACTTTCATTAACACTGCCACCATACAGTATTTGCAGTGTTTGTGAAACTTCAGTGTCATATTTTGACACTAAATCTCTTATAAACTTGTGCACTGATTGAGCTTGTTCTGGGGTTGCTGTTTTACCAGTCCCTATAGCCCAAACAGGTTCGTATGCTATCACAGACTTAGCCAATGATGCTATACCTAATTTGTCTATTACAGCAATTATTTGAGCTGCAACGACTTCTTCAGTCTGCTCTTGCTCTCTTTGGCTTTCTGTTTCACCAACACACAATATTGGTGTTACACCGTGAGCCTGAGCTTGAGCAAACTTATTGGCTACATCTTCATTAGACTCACCAAAAATACTTCTTCTTTCAGAGTGACCAACTAGCGTGTACTTCGCGCCTAGTGACTTAATTAAGGAAGCTTGAACTTCACCAGTATAAGCACCTTTATCATGCTCTGAAATAGTCTGCACACCGGCAACTACGCCTGAAGCAACCACGTTACTTAATAATGCAGTAGGTGGAATGACAACAATTTCAACATCTTGGTTATTGACGTTTTTAACTGCGCTTGCAATTGACTGAACCAGTTCAATAGAACCATTCATTTTCCAATTACCTGCCACCATAGGCTTTCTTTTCAACATCCGATACTCCGCGTCAGAAAGCGGGTGAGATACTAACGCTACTCACCCAAAGTTACAAGAAAAATTTTGATTTTGCTGTTTAATTGCTTACAGATTCAACAACTTCTGCAATTTGTTGAGAGAAGTCCATCACTTGCTTCTCTTGCTCAGCCTCAACCATGACACGCACTACCGGTTCTGTACCCGACTTTCTAAGTAGTACTCTTCCCTTTCCATCAAGTTTAGCTTCAACATCTTTTACAGCAGCTTGTACTGCTTCATTACTGACAGGATCAGTTCCCTTTGCATAACGCACGTTGATCATGTTCATTGGATACTTAGTAAAACCAGCCCCCAAATCTTTGAGCGTTTTATTTTGTGCAACCATGGCCGCTAGCACTTGTAAGCTAGATATAATTCCATCACCAGTAGCGATTAAATCCAGGTTTAAAACATGCCCTGAGCTTTCGCCACCAATATTCCAACCTTCTTGAGTCAGTAATTCAAGCACATAACGGTCACCAACCTTACTACGTAAGAAAGGAATATCCTGAGCTTTGAGCGCATTTTCTAGACCCATGTTAGACATGACAGTCCCGACAACGCCGCCCTTAAGTGTGTCGTTAAATTTGGCTTGCAGTGCAGCAATGTAAACAATGTCGTCGCCATCAAAAACACGACCATTATGATCAACCATCATCACACGGTCGCCATCACCATCATATGCAATACCCACATCAGCTTTATGTTCAAGTACCTGACGTTTAAGCGCATCAACGTGTGTTGCACCACACTGCGCATTAATATTTGTACCGTCAGGTTCACACGCTGTCGCAATAACTTCCGCTCCGAGTTCTTGCATGACTGAAGGGGCTATATGATAGGTTGCACCATTAGCACAATCTAAAACAATTTTTAAGCCTTCTAGAGAGTACTCCTTAGGGAACTGACTTTTACAAAACTCAATATATCTGCCGCTTGCACTATCTAAACGGCGCGCCTTTCCAAGCTGTTCAGATGGAACACACGTCATCGGCTCATCAAGCATTGCTTCTATTTCAAGCTCTACGGCGTCATCTAACTTTTTGCCATTACCACCGAAAAATTTGATCCCGTTGTCATGATAAGGGTTATGAGATGCACTTATCACAATACCAGCCTCAGCTCTGAATGTTTGCGTTAAGTACGCAACAGCGGGGGTTGGCATCGGACCAAGTAAAACTACATCAATACCAGCAGCAATTAAGCCTGCTTCAAGAGAGGTTTCTAGTAAATAGCCAGATATTCTCGTGTCTTTACCGATGATCACTTTTTTCGTGCCTGACTTGGATAAAACTTTACCTGCTGCCCAGCCTAACTTTAAAGCAAACTCTGGTGTAATTGGGAACTCACCAACGAGCCCTCTAACACCATCAGTGCCAAAATATTTTCTTGTTGTCATTTAGTTACTCCATGCTTTGCTGCAGACCACACCCGCAGCACATCATTGGTTTCTTTTACATCGTGAACGCGAAGGATATGCGCACCTTGCTGTGCACATAATAGGGCACCAGCTAAACTCGCTGGCAAACGCTCACTTGTATCCCGATTTAGTAAATTTCCGAACATTGACTTACGCGACAATCCCGCCAATACAGGCAAATTAAAATCTGCAAATTGATGAAACTTGCCCAGTAACTCAAAGTTATGCTCTAGCGATTTTCCGAAGCCAAAACCTGGATCGAGTATTAGTCTAGAACGCTCGATCCCAACCTCTGCACACGCCTTAATACGTGCTTGGAAAAAATCGTTGATATCATTTACAAGGTGCTCATATTGTGGCGCTTGTTGCATCGTTCTCGGCTGCCCTTGCATATGCATTAAGCAAATTGGCACGTCGGGAAATTGCGCCGCAACAGATAGACATCCCTCTTCTCGTAAAGCTCGTACATCATTGATAATGTCCGCACCAGCTAACAGTGCTTGGCGCATCACTTCTGCCTTACTTGTATCTACAGAAATAACGCAGTCAGACTTTGCCCTAATACGTTCGATAACAGGGATAACGCGCTTGAGCTCTTCATCTAATGCAACATCAGATGCGCCTGGTCTGGTGGACTCTCCACCAATATCAAGAATCGTCGCACCGTCGTCAAGCATCGAAAATGAATTTATGACAGCGCTATCATTTTTATAGTTCTTGCCGCCGTCAGAAAATGAATCTGGAGTTGTATTTACGATTCCCATTATATGTGGGCTAGAAAGGTCTAAAACGCGACCTCGGGGTAATGAAAGTTGAAACATGTGTTACCTTCCTGCTACTTGTATCTAAGTATACTTTAGCTGCCCCTTCCAGATTATTGATTAGATTCACTAAAAATAAAGTTAGCCAGAGAAAAAGCAAGTGTAAAGTAAATAAAAGATACAAAAAGGCCCCGAGATAGCTCGAGGCCTGAATTCCTACAGTGCTATTTTACCTTTGATTAAGGCTTATCATCAAGCTCTGTGTTCGATTGAGGTGGAATTTCTGAGTTAGACTCTTCTGGTTGAGTCGTTGAAGCACCACCATTTAAACCACTATCTTTGTCAGATTTACGGTCATGCGCATCTCTTGGTGGACGTACTTCTTTTCGTTCCATCAAGTCATCAATTTGACCCGCATCAATCGTTTCATACTTCATCAACGCATCTTTCATTGCATGAAGTATGTCCATATTATCTTTTAAGATTTGCTCAGCTCTATCGTAGTTATTGGTAACAAACTTTTTGATTTCAGCATCGATCAACTTGGCTGTCTCATCCGACACACCTGCTAAGCGTGAGCTGCCACCGCCCATATACATTTCGCCTTGCTCTTCCATGTACATCTGCGGACCTAGTACAGGGCTCAGACCCCATTGTGTTACCATTTTGCGAGCAATATCCGTTGCACGTTCGATATCGTTACTTGCGCCGGTTGTTACTTTGTCATCACCATAGATAATCGCTTCTGCAATTCGACCACCATACAAGCTAGATAGCATCGATTCTAAATGCTCTTTAGAATGACTAACCCTATCCTGCTCAGGTAGATACATCGTCACACCTAAAGCTCGACCACGAGGGATAATAGAAACCTTATAAACTGGATCATGCTCAGGGACTAATCTACCAACAATTGCATGGCCAGCCTCATGATATGCAGTCATCTCTTTTTCTTTCTCGGACATGACCATTGACTTACGCTCTGCACCCATCATGATCTTGTCTTTAGCTGCATCAAATTCTGCCATACTGACTTTGCGCTTATTACCTCGAGCAGCAAATAACGCGGCTTCATTTACTAAGTTAGCTAAATCAGCACCTGAAAAACCTGGTGTACCACGCGCAATCAAAGACGCCTCAACATTTGAATCAAGTGGTACTTTACGCATGTGTACATTTAGGATTTGTTCACGGCCTCTCACATCAGGAAGTCCTACAACAACTTGACGGTCAAAACGTCCAGGTCTCAATAGCGCTGGGTCTAAAACGTCAGGTCTGTTTGTCGCAGCAATTACGATGATACCTTCATTGCCTTCAAAGCCATCCATCTCAACGAGCATTTGGTTAAGAGTCTGCTCACGTTCATCATGACCCCCGCCCATACCTGCGCCACGCTTACGACCGACTGCGTCGATTTCGTCGATGAAGATAATACATGGTGCTGCTTTCTTAGCCTGCTCAAACATATCTCGAACACGCGATGCACCCACACCAACAAACATCTCTACAAAATCTGAACCAGAAATTGTAAAAAACGGTACTTTTGCTTCACCAGCAACAGCTTTAGCAAGTAACGTTTTACCTGTACCAGGAGGACCTACCATCAATACCCCTTTAGGGATATTACCGCCAAGCTTTTGGAACTTTGACGGATCACGCAAGAAGTCAACAAGCTCTGTTACGTCTTCTTTTGCTTCATCACAACCTGCTACGTCGGCAAACGTCGTTTTGACTTGGTCTTCACTCATCAAACGAGCTTTACTTTTACCAAACGACATTGCGCCTTTGCCGCCACCGCCTTGCATCTGACGCATGAAGAAAATCCATACACCGATTAACAGCAACATTGGGAACCATGAGATGAACACATTCGCCAAGAACGATTGCTCTTCTGGTGCAACGCCTTTCACGTTTACATCATTTTTTAGCAAATCATTAATTAGGTCTTCATCATATAACGGCATGATCGTTTGAAAACGTTCGCCATTGCTTTTAATCCCTGAAATAGTGCCAGCTGTACGATCTATATTTGCTTCTCTAATCGCACCACTACGCACTTCTTTTACAAACTGAGTGTAACTTGTTTGACGATCAATTTGCTCGCCACCATTGAAACTCTGAAACACAGTCATAAGCACTACTGCAATGACTAGCCAGAGAATTAAGTTCTTCGCCATATCGCTCAAGGGGTTAACCTCTTGTATCCAATTTATTTAAAATCATCTTTAATGCACCACAACTGTACTACAGTTTGTATCCTGTCGCCACTATATATACTTCACGTGACCTTGGTCGAGACGCTTTTGGTTTACGGATCTTTACAACTTTAAATGCATTACGCACTTCCTGTACAAATTGATCAAATCCTTCGCCTTGGAAAACTTTGACTGCAAAAGCACCATTAGATTTAAGTACTTGGTGGCACATATCCAATGCTAACTCAACCAAATACATGCTTCCAGCTTGGTCTATCACATTGTTTCCACTCATGTTTGGTGCCATGTCTGAAAAAACAACATCAATATTTTTTCCACCAATGCGGTCTAACAACGCCTCAAGTACGCTCTCTTCACGGAAGTCACCTTGTAAGAATGCGACGCCCGGTAACGAATCCATAGGGAGAATATCACATGCAATAACTTCTCCTTTATCACCAACTTGCTCAGCCAAATACTGCGACCAACTTCCTGGTGCAGCTCCCAAATCCACAACATGCATGCCTGGACGAATTAATTTGTCTCGTTGTTGTATCTCTTCAAGCTTAAATACAGCCCGTGAGCGATAACCACGCTTTTGTGCTTCATGAACAAAAGGGTCATCTACATGCTCTTTTAACCAGCGCTTAGAGCTCGCTGAATGTTTTTTATTTGCCATATTCACTGTAACTCATTAGTAATCTTCTTTAGATGGCGTTAGAATAACGAGAATTCAAGCCTTAATTTAGTAAATTGTACCAATATGACTTTATCAAATAAACAAAAGCAGCACCTTAAAGGGTTAGCTCACCCTCTTAAACCTGTCGTTCTACTCGGTGGTAACGGCTTAACAGAGGGCGTATTGTTAGAAATTGAACAATGTTTAGAAATCCATGAATTGATCAAAGTTAAAGTCCCTACTAATGACCGTGACACCAAGCAACTTATTTTTGATGCCATTATTCGCGAAACTGGCGCGCATAAAGTGCAATCAATCGGTCACATTTTAGTACTTTATCGTCAAAGTGAAGAGAAGAAGATTATTCTTCCTCGTAACTAAACATCATTTACAGAGCCGCTAACGCGGCTCCTCTCCTCTTACGACAGCAATTGCATCGCGAATAAAGTTAGTAGTCAACTGATTAATTACCCCACTCTCTGCATTAAGTAATAAACTAAATCCAATACCTAAATACGGGATCACGACCACATCTGTTCTGTAACCTTGTACCCAGCCGCTGTGATAATATAAAGTCTCACCTTCAAAATCATAAATTCGCCACCCCAATCCGTAATATGCATGATCGACATACTTGCGCCACACCCTGCGTTTCAGTTCACGCTTGGTCCGAGTAAAGGGACGAGATTGAATCGTCAAAGCATCCAATGACAAAACACTCGGGTAAGCGCCTAGTTGTGCTTTTAACCACGTGACCATATCTTCAGCACTCGCATTAACACCAGCTGCCGGTGCAACTTTATAATAATGCTTTTTTAGTCTTGCTGTATGCCAGTTTTTGCGCCCTTTCACGTGCGGTAATGCGTAATTGTCGTTGCTCGTCATATGATCAAAGCCAAGGCCCGCGTCTTTCATACCCAACGGCTTAAACATAAATTCATTCAACCAAGTTTCGTAGCTTAACCCCGTCGCTTGTTCGATAACATTACCCACTAAGCTAAACATCACATTTTGATAGCCATAACAAATGCCTGGTCGGCAGAGGCTTTCAACTTTGAGCAATCTGGGGTATATATCTTGGTAAGACATACGTGACTCAATCAAGTTGTCATAGGCATTGGGCACTAAACCACTCGAGTGACTTAATAAATGATAAACTCGTAATGATGAATATTGGCTATCTAAGAAAATTGGAAGGTAATCAGCAACATACTTATCCAAATCTACACGATCTTCAGCAGCTAATTTAGCCGTCAATGATCCAGCAAATGTTTTTGAAACAGACGCTAATCGAAAACGCGTTTTACCGTTAACCTTCTTTCCATTCTTAACTTTAGTTCGACCGTAGCCTTTCGCTAAGTCTCCAAACTCCATGTGGGTAATACTCAAAGCAGCACCAGGTACCGATTTTTCTTTTAGTTTTCGCTGTACTTGCTTAGAATAGTCGCTGACAAAATGCTCCCACGCTTTGGCTCTGTCTATCTCATTACTTTTTACAGGCTGAGATAAAACCATCAACATCAGGCATTTTGAAAATATAAATAGTGACTTCATAATGACTCAGTTCATTAACACGCGATGTTATGGTATCACGTAAGTTGCTGTCTCACGACATACATTAATTTAAAGCGCTAATCTTTTTGTAGAATAAAGTTAAATTATATAACGAGTTACAATCTTGAACATTTTTAGACTGTATCTGACCAATGATTACAAGATAGAATTTAGCACATTGACTTTACATGATAATAAAGAAAAGTAATTTGAGGTATTTAATAATGCGAGTAATCATAGGCGCTATTGCTTTAACAGGGCTTACTGGTTGTATGCTATCACAACCACTTGCACCAAAGTTGAGTACACCTCCTAAACCACTATTACAAAAGTCTGTATTCCAAATAAGCTACAGTAGCGAACTTGAGTCTGCCCGCATTAAGTCTGTTCAATTACCCGCCCATGCCGTCAAAAAGCTTGACTCCGTGTACATCGATACAAGTAAAGTCACAATCACAGATGGCCTTCACAGCGCTTTGGTGGATATTCTGAGTGAAAAAGGCTTAATTGTTGATGACCATCAAAACACAGATTATCGATTGATCATTCAGCAAATCGACCTTGCATACGGCAAAGACAAAATCTATGTTTTCAACAAACCCACCTTTGACCATCCATATATCGCGAAAATATCGCAGACTATGCCAACAAAACAGTGCAGCAATATCACCGCTTCTTTAAGTATGCGATTAACTCATAATCAATCCTCGGATGTTGTTTGGTTTGCCAAATCTTCAGTTGATAGTGCCGGGTTTCAAGGCATACCTATGCAGTATACGTTTACCGAAACACAGCGTATCACTAATGAGCAAGAGGTCATGGAATTTATTGCAGAACAAAATACGGATGAAGCTAGGCAGCAACGATATCAATCAGCAGTTGATATCCCAAAATACATTGTGGAACCGACACAAACACCTCTTATCAAGGTTGCAGGGGCATGTGAAGAAGAAGAAGTACGCGCACTCACACCAAAAATGCTGTTAAAGTTAACAAAAGGCCTGGTTGATAAGTTAAACGTGCAATAATCAACAAACTCATACACTTCATTACATTTTTTAAGCCAACAATAAATATAATTGGCGCAATAAAAATAAAAAGTTAGTATGGTTTTATCAAAAAGATTTGCCTCATTTACATGGGCATTTATATGATTTAAAGGAGCTTGTTTATGGAGCAATACGGGACTATTTTACTGGTAGAAGATGATGAGTCACTTGCACAATGGGTTGCGGATTATTTAAATAACCAAGGCTATGATACGAAGTGCTGTCATCGTGGTGATGAAGTTGTAGCCATGGTAAAGCAACTCAACCCGGACTTAGTACTACTCGACATCATGCTACCCGGTCAAGATGGAATAAGCGTATGTAGGGAGCTGAGACAATTTTACAATAAGCCAATCATCATGCTAACAGCAAAAGATGAAGAAATGGATGAAGTCATTGGTCTAGAAGTTGGAGCGAGCGACTACGTAATTAAGCCAGTAAGACCAAGAGCGCTCCTAGCTAGAATAAAAGCCAATGCCCGAGCCGCGCAGGAATCAAGCAACAAAGAACAAAAAAATAGCGCGCTTTTGGCTGTGGGTAATCTCAAAATTGACACACAATCGCGAAAAGTATTGGTGGCGGAAAAAGAAGTGGTTATCTCCAGTGCAGAATACTTACTGCTTCATTTTTTGGCCTCTAACGCTGGGGAAGTCGTTTCAAGAGATGCAGTCTTTAAAGCGACCAAAGGTCGCGAGTATGACGGCTTGGATCGCAGCGTGGATGTCCTAATTTCAGCGTTGCGTAAAAAGTTTGATGATGACCCACAGAACCCTGAAAAAATTAAAACCATCTGGGGGAAAGGGTATTTATTGGTACCATCAGCTTGGTAGTATTACGTAGCTTAGGATCCTAACTAGGCTACAACATACCTTGATTACTTTATATCTCTGTTTTAAACAGCTCTACGTTACTCTCATTGGGGCTTAAGAATGAGAAAGCTATACCTTTCGCTACTTACCGGTGTCATCATCTCTATTATTCTTTTAGGATGGCTAATCGATACGTTCAGTGAGCAAACTGCTCCAGACGAAGACAATTTTTTTTGGCAAGCTAAATTGCTTGTTGGTATTGCGAACCAAGCTGGCAATACGCCCATTTCAGCGCGTACAGACTTTATTAAGCAGGCAGGTGAAGACTTTGATCTTAAGATCGAGTATCACTCCGGAGCCTCTCTTGCTCTGCCTTTTGAGCTCACAGAGCAAATGCACCGACCTCAAGGCCTACTGATAGATTCAGATGAAGGCTTTTTTTACTTACTTAAATCCACACCTGCAATAAAACCTGATTACATAGAACTGCAATTAGAAAAACCACCGGAAGGTAATAGCTATGATGTGCTACTCACCTTGGCTTTTTATTCCGGTGTTTGTGCGTTTATGTGGTTTGTTTTAGCGCCACTCGCAAAAAGACTGTCAGTACTCACTCACGCAGCAAAGCAGTTTGCAAGCGGAAACTTAGACACAAGAATCGAAGTCAATCATTTTACTTACATCAAAGATGTGGAACTCACGTTTAACCGTATGGCCAATCAAATTGAAAAGTTGCTTGCCGAGAACAAACTCATGGCCTCTAGCCTGTCACATGATATAAGGACACCAGTTGCCTGTTTGAGGTTTGGGTTTGATGCTGCACTTGATGAAGATGATATAGATGAGGTACATCATTTACTCGAACGTATGGAAAAAGATTTAGATCAAATGGAAGATATGCTCTCCAGCTACCTATCGTTCGCTACATTGGAACAAAAGTCCCACCTGTTAAAGTTTGAGCCCATCACACTTAAAGGTTACATATCTGATATTATCACCCAAATGCACCCTAAAATGTCAAAAAATGGACTTACTGCAAATATCTCAATACAACCAGAGCTTATCATGGAAGCTGATCTGCACTGGCTCGCTCGTGCGATTTCAAACCTGCTCAGCAATGCCTGTGATTTTGCTCAAATGCAGCTATTTATTAGTGCAAAGTTACTCGACCACGAAATCGAAATAACCGTAGAAGACGATGGTCCGGGTATCGAGCCTGAAAACTGGAGTAAAGTATTTAACCCATTTTTTCAGGAACAAGGGCACCGTAATAGAGCCGGTAAAAGCTATGGGTTAGGGCTTGCGATTGTTTCTAAAGTTGTCGACTGGCATCACGGCCAAGCCTCTGTAAGTCGATCAGAATTGTTGGGGGGCGCTAAATTTACATTGACTTTACCCTGTAAAGCAGTCTCTCAAACTGTACAGAGCGACTGACATTCGTTAATGGATAAGTAAAAATAGTTATTTTAAAACAGTGAGTTGAACAGTTTTTTAATGAAAAATTCTGGATACTGTTCTCCACGCTGTTTTTTCCATCAAAAACTTGTGCTAGATCAGTGCAGATAAACCTTTTTATTTCGCCTCAATTACAGTAGATTGTTGCGGCCGTCTTCAAAAAAAAGAGAAATATAAAAACATGAGCAGTATTCGAGGAGAGTTTAGTTCTCGGTTTGGATTTATAATGGCTGCGGCAGGCTCTGCAGTAGGTCTAGGCAATATTTGGGGGTTCCCTACACAAACAGCAAGTAATGGTGGTGCTGCGTTTGTACTAGCCTATTTAGTGTTGGCCTTTTGTCTTGCATATCCGGCTTTGATGGCTGAGCTAGTGATAGGACGCCATGGTCAAGCAAATGCAGTGACCTCTTTGCAAAAGCTTGCGAATAACTCAATACAAAAACGTTTTGCATTTATCGTGGGTTTCGGCGGTATTATTTGTTCTGGCTTAATTTTAAGTTTTTATGCGATTGTCGCAGGTTGGATGTTCAGTGCCACTTTGGAACCTATCGCAGTGATCAGTGGTAGCGAGTCGGCCACTTCTTGGCTTGGCGAGCAATCTCTATCAAGAAACCTGATATTTACAGCTGCATTTATCCTTCTTACTGTCGCCATCATCAGTAAAGGTGTTGAAAACGGTATCGAGAAGTGGTCTAAACGCCTTATGCCAGCACTGCTGTTTATACTCTTCGCTTTAATCGCCTATGTCTTAACACAAGACGGTGCAATGGAAGGCGTTAAGGCCTATTTGGTCCCTGACTTTGGTTCAATTTTAGACCCTAATTTATTGGTCAGTGCGCTTGGACAAGCATTTTTCTCATTATCACTTGGTACCAGCGTGATGATCATTTATGGCTCTTACATCAGTAAACAAGAAAATTTAGTGTCTCTTGGCGCTTACGTTACGCTTATTGATGTATTTATTGCATTTGTTGCAGGCATGCTGATCATACCTGCCATGTACGTTGCACAGGCACAAGGTGTCGAAATCTTCTCACAGACAGGTGAGTTGCTTTCTGAAGATACACTTGTTTTCCAAGTGCTTCCTGCTTTGTTTGACAGTATGGGCGGCATCGGTATTTTTATTGGCTTTGCTTTTTTCGCACTGATGAGCATTGCAGCACTTACCAGCTCTATCTCAATGTTAGAAGCACCGGTTTCCTATGCTGTTGAAAAGTTTGCTTTAGCGCGAGTTCATGCGACGAGATTAATTGGTGTGATTGTCAGTGTGGTAAGTGTCACTATTATACTGAATTTCAATAGCTTATTTGGCTTCGTAGTACAGTTGACTACACAATTTGCCCAACCGCTAATTGGCATGTTGTGCTGTGTCTTCGCTGGTTGGATTTGGCACAGAGGCAAGCTGCTTAACGCCATCAAAGAAGGCAATGAGTCTGTAGAAAACAGCTTCTTTTGGAAGATTTGGCCTTGGTATATTAAATTTGTCTGTCCGCTGGCAATCGCTTTAGTTTTCATTAATTCACTATAAAAAAAGGCGCATATGCGCCTTTTTTATTCATAATTACTAAGGTGAATTACTGAATGTATTGCATATCAATATGCTCAATCCCATCCTCTAAATAAGCTTCACCAATACTTTTAAACCCAAGTTTTTGATAAAACGTTTGTAAATAGGTCTGTGCAGAGATCTCAATCTGTTTACCAGCGTAACGAGATTGACAGGACTCAATCGCCTTCTCCATCAATGTATATGCAATACCCCCGCCCCTCGCTGCTGGTGAGATGAGTACACGCCCTATCGCAGCTGTATCATTGCTTTTCAGATAACAGCGAGCATACGCTTTCACTACTGCATCATCAGATAACACAATATGCAGCGTCGAGGAGGCGCGATCTACTTCATCGATTTCAGGATAAGGACACTGCTGCTCAACAACAAAAATATCAACGCGTAGTTTAAATACTTGAAAGAGCTCATCATGACTGAGCTCATAAAATGATTTGATTTTAAACTTTGTCATTGGCGACACAGTGCTCAACATTAAGCAAACAGTCGTTCCAACTGATCACAAATGCGCGACAAGTTGACTTGATCATGTTCAATCGTTAAATCTACATAACCATCACTTCGAAAAGCACGGTCCAGTTCAATTAGCACATGCGTTTTGTGCGCCTCAGGTACAAAAGACAGTTCAACTTCTTGTAAACCAAACACAGAGCGACTGCTTGGACGATATTCAATTTCTTGGTAGCAACCAGAAATTGACTGGAAGCTCGATGCTCGCAAATAGCCTTTTTCAACATCTGCTTTAACCAATTGAAAGCCCAGCTTATCCATGGCACTCAACACTGCTTTAACTGCTTCATTAGGGTAAATATGCAAAGCATCTTTATCTGATGGGTCAAGCGCAAGGTCTATATCTAAGCCCGTTTCAAGCCACACATGGCAATGATTGTAAGGGGCGTTAATTTGCGTTATTGGTGTTTCTGAGTGTAAACGTGCTTCAAAAGGGATCACCTTTTGTTCACCTGGAGAAATCGTAAACTCTTCAGGAATACGCCACTTTTCAATGACATGGTTTGTAAAGTACTCGCCATCATCATTCTCCACTTTTACTTTGGTCATTAAAGCGAGCTCTAAACCTGAGATTTCTTGTTCTACATCACCGCCCATCACGATAATTTGAGCTTGAAACTTCTGACCAGGGTGTAAATGTTCCGTTTCTAATACAGTATCTACTTTTGCTGCACCTACTCCGACAGATGCTAAGAGTTTTTTAAACATCATTACTCCTCTCGAGGATGTTCCGTTAAGGCATCTTAAACACATTTATTACAGCTTGTCAGTGAAAATCTGCCTATTTTTGATAAATATAGCTTTGTTTGAACACAACATGCACCATACTTTTGTCCAGAAGAGATTTATAAACTAGCTCGATTTGATAGAATCGATGCACCAAACACTACCAGCGTAACTTATGGAACTACTTTATTTTGCAATTGCTTTCGCGTGTGGTTTTTCAATTTATCAATTAAAGCTACCACCTTTGATAGGATTCTTAATGGCTGGGTTTATTCTCAACCTGATGGGACAACAAACAACACCTCTGCTCTCTCAATTAGCCGATCTAGGTGTCACAATACTGTTATTCAGTATCGGATTAAAATTGCGAGTGAAAAACTTGGTAAAGCCACAAGTTTGCGCTCCCGCAACGTTGCATATTGTTTTAAGTAGTGCTTTTTTTGCCTCTCTGTTACTGCTTTTATGTGTCTTCAATTTACCCCTATTTAACGAACTCGACTGGCAAAGTGCATTACTAGTCGGCTTTGCATTTAGTTTCTCCAGTACCGTTTTTGCTGTAAAAGTACTTGAAGAACGTGGTGAAATGGCCAGCTTACACGGAAAAATTGCCATCGGTATTTTAGTCATGCAGGACATCTTTGCCGTCGTATTTTTAGCGATCAGTACCGGGAAAATGCCAAATATTTGGGCATTAGGTTTAATCGCTGGTTTATTTATATTTAGAAAAGTAATGTTCTGGGTACTTAGTCGCTCAAAACATGGCGAGCTACTTCCTCTATTTGGCTTTTTCTTCGCGCTGGTTGTCGGCTATCATGCCTTTGAATTTGCAGGCTTAAAAGGCGATCTAGGCGCATTAATTATCGGCATGATATTCGCACCACATAAGAAAGCCAGTGAGCTTGCTAAATCCTTACTGAACCTTAAGAACGTGTTGCTTGTCGGGTTTTTCTTAAATATCGGTTTAAACGCCAGTATTTCTTTAAACGCATTCCTCATTGGCTTGCTGCTCGTATTGGTATTGCCTGTTAAAGTCATGCTCTACTACGTATTGACGAATATGTTCAGACTGCGCGCACGTACTTCACTGCTCAGCGCCTTTACACTCTCAAATTACAGTGAATTTGGCCTTATCGTCTGCGCAGTGGCTGCAAGCTCTGGGTTGATTGCACCTGATTGGCTTGCTGTCGTCGCCATCGCAGTATCAATCACGTTTATTCTGGCCTCACCGTTGAATAAACGCGCCAACGAAATATACGTTAAGTTTGAGCATTTACTACAAAAGTTTGAAAGCCCGAAGCGCTTAGAGGAAGAGCTACCCGTTAATTTGACCGACACGCGGATCGTCATTTTTGGTATGGGCAGAATTGGTACTGGTGCGTATGAAACGATCCACTGCTCTCATCCAAACTCGGTTGCAGGGATAGACATTAAACCGGAAGTCGTCGACAAACATATTAAGCGAGGCCGAAGAGTGTTGCTTGCTGACGCAACCGATCCAGACTTTTGGCAACGTGTAAATCACTCGAGCGTCGAAATGGTTATGCTGGCCATGCCAAAACACATGCAAAATATTTACGCATTAGAGCAGCTTCAAGCGTCAGGATATACGGGACAAGTAACAGCCATTGCCAACTATCCGGACCAACAAAAGGAACTGGAAGACATGGGCGTGCATTCAACTTATAACTTCTATCTTGAAGCTGGTAGTGGTTTCGCGGAGCACGTAAAAGAAAAATTATTCTAAATCCTCTAAATAGTTCTTAGAACCCCTAAAAGGTACTAAGAACTATTTTTATTTCCCTGTCATATAGTTACATCTAGACGTCCAAAATCATCATCGTTTTTTAGCGCTTTTTGTAATAGTGCGATTTACAAAACTTTACATCGAAGTTAGTAATTAGACATCGAAACAGAGTACACTGGCTGTGTCAGTTAGAGAGAACTTCTCTAATTTTTTGTACTTAAATCTGATACTTAGTATCCTCTTTTGGGAACACTTGAGGATCCGAGTAAGAATATTTATGAGGGTTTGCATGAGCAAGAATAAGTTAAATTCGCACTTTCCAGCAGCAGTTGACGACGTCAATGCAGGCCCGTTTGCCGATATACAAAAACGCTTAGATGATATCCAAGATTCCGGTATGACAGCGCTGGCAATTCGTAATATTTTATTTCAGAAAATGTTGGATTTACATGCTGTCCCTGACGACCACTATTTACGTAGTGAATCAACGCCTGAGCGTTTGGACGACCCAAGCCTAATTGCAAAGCTAAATGATCTTGGGTTTTATCGCGCTTCTTCACGTGTGATGCACTAAAAACCGATTTTTGGAGAGCCTACTCTCTCCTAAAATAGGCTGGCCATGCCCGTCGCCAGCCTACCTTCTTTCCTACTGATTATCTTGTTTTTTCCTAATAAGTACGTTAGGCATTAGTGCTTTTACTGCACCAACCACAGGCTTGTAATAAATTGCCCATAGTGAGTCATGACCCGCGTCGTATTTTCCTACCCCAATAGAAATACCTTTCGCCTCTGAAGCACGTATCAAGCTGCCAGCCATACGGTCCCATATAGCCAGTGCCGAGCCGATATTTGTATCAAAGTGCTTTGGATTGTCACTGTGGTGAATTTGATGCTGTGCTGGACTTATCACCCACCCTTCTAGTTTATCACCCCAGCTAAACCAGATATGGGAGTGACGTAGATTCGATCCACAAATGTTAAACACAAAAACAAACACATTTGCACCTAAAATATCAAACATACTCAGCGCTGAACCAAAAAAGAAATAGCCAAGCCCCACCACAATCCCCTGCGTAAGCGCCATACGACAGGCATAAAAATAGCTTTCTATCGGATGCGAACGATAAATGGTAAATGGGGTAAGTACCTTAGCCGAATGGTGCACTTTGTGAATTTCCCACAAGCAAGGGATTTTATGTAATGCCAAATGAAGTAAATAACGCGTCAAATCATCAATAAGAAATAGCATCAATGTAAACACACCAACCACAATAAACGGAGGCCACTGTAAATGGAGGGACGGGCCAAATAATGCTTCTAGCGCATCTGAAATACCAATGGCTACTGGTACCATGGTTAAGACGATAGGCGTGAAGGTCAGCGCCTTTATGATGCGATTAATAACAAACAGTCCGTAGTCTTGCTTGGCACTATCGTGAAGCCAAACAGACCGAGGAAACAAAAAGTGCCAAAACCCTTTAACAGAGCGCGATTGGTTAGTTGCATAGTAAATGAAAGACGCCATCACCACAGCCGATGCTAAGTACAACCAAAAAATACGCTTATTGGCATCAACTAAATATCCTGGCAAGGTAGATATACTTTGCCAAATCGTCTCTATCATTAAATTTACTCACTCCAATTTTATTCAAAAAAGGCCACATAATGCGGCCTTATAGTGTTAAAACTGTCTTCATAAATATCTGTTAAAACTGATATTTGTACCCTACAGTCAGCTGCCTAGGCTTTCCAGGGCGCGCACCGTATGGTCTGCGGCTAACAATTTTATCTTCATCAAGTAGGTTGTCTACTTTTAAATATACTTGGCCATAGTTATCGAAGTCATAGCTTGCTGATAAATCAACCGTAGTCGAAGACGGTACTTCCTGACCTTCTAGGTATAAAGTAAACTCTTGCGTCCCTTCAGTCCAACTTCGACCCGCAGCTTCTGGCATAGCGCCAATGTACTTAACCGCCAAAGACGTGCGCCATTTCTCCGCACTCAAACCAATGTTAAAGCTTACTTGATGCTCTGGCAAATATGGTAGTGGGTCGCCATTTCTTACTTCACCCCATTGGGCAAAGGATGTACGGCGATCATTTTTGAACTCACCTTTGGTATAGGTGTACACCAAACTGTAAGGTATATCCAATTGTAAATTCAGAGGATAACGCTGAGAGAACTGTGCTTCAAGACCATATACGTGAGCAGCGCCACCATTAAACTCTGCATCTTGTTGCGTGCTATCACCACAGTTCGACTGACCACAGCTTTCTTTTAAATTACTATAGTCGTTGAAAAAGCTCACCACTTCAAACTCAGTTACACCATCATTAAAACGGCCACCAAATTCATAGTTGGTACTTTTTTCAATTTCAATTTCTGACGATTGCGCTGGCGATGCTGGTGAAAAACCACGGTGAATACCAAACAATAAGCCAGCATCTTCACTCAGTTGATAGAAACCACTCAAACCTGGTAGCCAGATCCGAGTTGTTTTATCCTGCCAATCGTCTGGGTTGTTATTATTTTGGTAATGCATGTCCATAAGCTCACCACGCACACCCACACCTAAAGTTAAGGCGTCAAATTTCACTTTGTCTTCAATATATACAGACAAGGCTTCAGTATGCTCAGTGTTAAGTGTTGTAAAGCGCTTACTGTTTTCAACCAAGGTCGAGACACCTGATTTCATCTCATAGCTTTCTTCAAAATGCTTACGCTCGATTTCATCTTCATGCAGTCTCAAACCAAACGACAGCTCATGATCAAAATCAAGAAACTTAAAAGTAAAGTCACCATCGATTTGTAAGCCTTGAGAATAGTATTCCCTATCGTTTGTGCCCATTGTCAAAAAGTTGGCTGCACCCGGTACGACTGAGTCTTGTTCACCTTTAAGAATCTCAAACAAGCGTTGATTATCATCCGCATCTGGATTTAATAAAATCTCTTGTGGCGATTTACCCTCAATACTATTTAACTTCAACCACGCACGTTCATAGTCGTTGCGATACAAGCGTGTTGTTAAACTCAAGTTGTCACTGCTCATACTGTGAGTAAACATCACTTGCTGATGCTCAGTGTCCATTTCAGCTGGTGCAGTCGCCGCATATCGACGATAAGGATTTTCAGCAAAATCCGCTTCTGTTAGGCCAAGGTAAGTCTCATCAGATATCTCATCTGCGTAACTTAATTTCAAGCCAAAGTTATGCTCAAAGTCACCTTGCTGTAATCTGTAGTTAAACTTAGCTAAAAAGTCATTTTTATCAAAACCGGTATCGCCACCGCCATCAAGCTCTTTAAAACCATCAGCCTGCACATTTACAGCTTCAAATAAAAAGCCAACATTGTTCACTACTGAGCCAAAATAGCCATGGGCTTTAGTATACCCATCGCCGCCAGCAGCGATATCAATTGCACCCTCGGTAAATTCAGGTACAGAGCGTGTAACCAAATTAAGTGCACCCGCGATGGTTTGTGGGCCATGCTTGATAGCTGCAGGTCCTTTAAACACTTCAACCGCTGTCATACGGGTTGTTTGTGGGAAGTAATAAGCAGCTGGCGCAGAGTAAGGCGCAGGGCCTATTAGAACGCCATCTTCCATGATCGTAATTTTTTTACTACGCTCTGGCGTCACACCACGAAAACCAATATTAGGACGAAGCCCATATCCATCTTCTTCACGAATATTCACACCGGGTACAGACGAAAGTACACGATGTATATCATCATACTCATACTCGCCCAGCTGTTCTTCGGTCAGCAAAGTCGCAGAGCCAGCTTCTGTTCTTAGTTTGTCATAATGGCTAATAATTTGGATATGTTCTATATCGTCTTTCGCGGTTTCATCAGCGAAAGCACTTGGTAATGCAACAGCAACCGCTACTGCAAGCAATGATTTATTCATACGTTTGTACTTAGTCATTATCACCTGCCGATGTTTGAGGTAGTTCTAAAGCTAGCTTGTTGATGAAGTCATTTTTAAGTTCATCTGTCACATCTTTGACCTTATCATGCACATTTGTTACAGAAGCTGTATTGTTTTCAACAGCATCTTTCAAAGACCCATCAATTGCCAATAGAGCAGTTTCTGCTTCATCTAACCCTGTTAACATGCGCTGCTTCACATCAGAGCCTTGCTCTGCATCTAAAAAGTCGTCAAAGCCTAAAGTATTATCTGTATTACTGCCTTCACCAGTAAAAATCTGCCTAAATGCGCGGATATTAGCAAGTAAGTTTTCTTTTGAGAATTCGGCGATTTCAGACTCAACGTCTTGTGCACAAATATTCGAACCACAGCTGTTCGTGAATAGACCTAAAGGTTCACCCAGCTTTTTATCTTTAAGTTCTTTAGTCATGTAAAAGAGTGCTGTTGATATTTCATTCAACGCAAGGTGCGGCGTTTCAAACTGTGAACCTGACTTACCCGCATTGATAAGTTGATTCGCAAAGCCATTATCGCCCTGCCAACGCGATAAAATTACGACACTAGTATCAACAATATCGCTGGCTGCTGTATGAGCAAACTCACAACGAGCCGTCTTACGCTCATTCACTGTCCTAGCATTCCATGGCGCAAGCGCGGCATTTGCAAAACTACAGTTATGATCATAATTGGTGTTAAATAATGCGTGTTCTATGGCCATTAAACCTTTACGATCTGATGTACGCGCTTTGATATCATATGGTTTACTGGTGTCACCATTGATGAAGCCATCTTCATGATAAACAATATCTTGGTCGATGCTACACAAAGCACCACCGGCTGGCCATGAATAAATATTGTTTTTTAACTGCTTACCATTTTCTAATAGTGGACCTACTTGCATAAGCTCAACGAATTGCCAACTGGCCATCGTTGCACGCCAGCTAACCTTAGCTTGCTCGTGAAGATCTGATGCATTATCACTCTGTGCTTTCTCTGCCGCACAGTACTCAGCAATTTCTGACTGTTGTACTTTTGCAAATCTATCAAATTGCGTCAGTGCTGGTGTCAATACATTATTTACTAAATTAGCGACCAGTGTAGCCTCATCAAATGATGTTGGAGTCGTTGGAGACGTCGGCGACGTTGGTGACGTTGGTGACGTTGGTGACGTCGGCGTAGTCGGATTAGTCATGCCATTACCGCCGGCAAACTCAGAGCCTGTTGTGCTTGAACTACTCTCTCCGCAGCCAGTTAATAGCAAAGTGACAGCCACAGCAACTGCACTCAGTGGGGTTAACACTCTCATTGTGTCTCTCTTTTTTGATACCTATAAATAAAACAAAAGGTTAGCTACTTAAGTAGCTAACCTTTACGTTATAAATAATAAAACAGATTACCAGTTAACAACATTATCTGCATCAAACTTATATGCATCAGCAATGATGTCTCGTGCTTTTTCTAAGTCAGCAATATAAGCATCAACATCAGCAACATTAAGCTTAGGCGCATCACCCATTAGCCTGTGAATTTCTTTGAAGTTTTCATCAGTAATTGGTGAGTGTGGATTGAACTGTGAATTCAATGCAAAGCCTTTCATTTCAGACCAATGCTTAGCAACTGCATAGAACTGATCTGCATTGTATTTACCTTCTGCGATATCTTTCAGATCACCATCGTCGTGGCTGATTGTGTCATTGATATAATGTATAACAGTTGCAGCGATTGATTTTTCCCAGTAAAGAAGCGCTTGGTCACGGTACTTTTTAAGCTCAGCTGTGTCTTCAGGTGACCACTGGTCGATATTGGTGCCTACGTTTTTATTGATGATTGCACGACCATTAATAAATGCGATTTGCGCTGCTGCACTGAAATCAGTTGGGTTTGCATTGCTTTTTGTACCACGGTCACGCTTCGCTGCATTTCCTGAGTTACCAAAGTTGTACTCTGATTTCAGATCTATGCCATTTTGACCATCAAAGTCGTTGTAACTACCTTTAAATGCATCACGGCCACTCTTACCTGCAATCTCATCATCTGAGTACTCAAGGTAGTTGATTGCTGCGCCAAAGTAGCCATAAGCTTCATCCCACTTATGCTCCATGTCTGTGTAGTTTTTGTCAGCATCAACTTCTGCGTTCTGCGCTGGAGAGATCTCTGTGTTGCCATTTGGATTGTTGAATAACAACTCATCCATATAATCGTCCGCACCTTGAGACAGAGATACAGCACCATTTAAGTGCTTTTGAATAAGCTGTGCAAGGTCTAAACCTTCAGGCGTTACATATAGCTTTGTAATTTCAATGCTGCCGTCGTTATGAGCAGCAAAGATTTTAGTACCACCATTAGCTGTTTCTACTTGCTGTTTAATTAGATCGAAGTAGTACTCAACTAGGCCATTTGGTGTTTTTTCAAATGTGCCAAAATCAGTCCAACCAACGAATGATTCACCATCATTCCATGTTTTGTTCATTGGAGACGCATCACTACCAGCAATCTTACCGCCAGCACCCGCTACAGTTTTCTTACTGCTGATTTCGCCCAAGTTGCTTTGCGCTACACCCTTACCTTCGGTAAACGTGAAATCAGAACCATGGAAACTCTCATCTTGCGCTAAAATGAAACCTTCAGCTTTTGCAAATATAGTATTACGGTCCTCAACACTAGCATCTGTGGTTAATTTACCAAGAAGAGACTTTGACTCAGCCATCGCTGCGTGGCGAGACGTTTGACCCGAATAAGAGACACTTGAGGTACCCTCATTTACGAATGCATATAGGTTTTTACCTGCTGTAGGTTCCATATCTGTAATTGCAACTTCGATTGCCTGCTCTACTTTTTCGCCAGCAGAATCAGTTGCAGTTACCGTTAATGCTACTTTTTGATCAGCTTCTTGCTCGAAGTTTAGCGCGTTAAACGCTTTAAGCTTTAACTTACCTTCAACAACCTCAAAACGTCCATCACTCACTGTATAATTCAGCTCAGCGACTTCATCGCTATCATCTGCAAACGTGACACCTGTAATTTCAGCGCCCAAAGTGTCTTCCATTACACTTGCACTTTCAACAGTAATAGTTGGTGCTTTGTTTGAAGGAGTCGTTGGGGTAGTCGGAGTCGTTGGTGTTTCTGGAGTATTTACTGTGTTGTTATCGCTACTAGAGCCACCACAACCTGTTAAACCAACTGTAGCTGCTAAAATTGCAGTTGCAAGCAGAGACTTTCTTAATGCCATTAGACGTCTTCCTATGAAAATTATTTGTATTTGCATTCTCTTAACGGGCAAAAGTATACACCCACCTAAATAGGAATCAATATTGTTTGCGTTGCTAAGAGCATACTGATTAATAGGTGGAGGTAAGACTAACTATAGAAGAGATAATGAGAGTCACTAACATTAAAACTGAAATATTTTGTAACAACCTGTTTTGGAAGAACTTTAATATTTTAAATACAAATTATAGAATATTTTGTTATATATTTTTCACAGAGTTTAGTTGATTTATAGTTCGAAAAATTCGAACTATAAATTTATTTACCATGCTTCTTTGACAAACAGATATCCCTGACGCCACACAGTTTTTATCTTTTGCGGGCTCGTTGCATTGTCACCTAGCTTTTTACGAAGACAAGATACCCGTACATCTATGGTGCGGCTATTGATTTGGTAACCTTGCCCAATAATTTTTTCATAAATTTCTTCGCGGCTGACCACTTTTGGCGCTTGGGATGCTAACAACCAAATTAGATCAAATTCGTGCGTTGTCAAACTCACTCGTTGATTTTCATGCATCACTGTGCGCTCATCTCCTTTAATCGTTAGCGCACCAAAAGAGAGCTCTTTATTATTTGTACTATTGTTTAGAGATTTAACAGATTGGCATTTGCGAAACATCGCATCAAGGCGCGCTCGCCACAACCGGGGCTTAGCATGAGTTGCAATCACATCATCTGCACCTAACTCAAGTAGCAGGCTTTGAATGTCATCGTTATTATCTTCTACAGACACAAAAACAGGTACTTGATAGTAACTTTTTAACGTATTAATGGTATCGAATTTTGCACTGGTTGCAATTGCTTGGTCAATCACAATACTACTTACTATTCCTTTACTACTTTTTTGATTCACATGATCTAAACTTTCTAAAACCATTGTTTGCACATCAAATCCTTGATCTTTAAGTGCAGCTTGTGGCACAGCCAGACTGTTACTTTTACTCTCTGCGATCAGTACGGTACGCACTACCTACCTCTGTTCAATACACCAATTTTTTTGCGAGTCTACTCCTCTTACCTGAACACCAGCTTTACGAATTAAATATTCCCAAAGATACCGAAAACAATTTATTTATTACCGGATCTTGAAGGCGTTTTTTCTTTGTTACCAAGCCGATATCAATTTCTTCGGACTGTAAATTTAGCTGCTGAACTTGGTTTTTAAATGGGCTTTGTGACAACACAATCTCCGGAATATAGGCTACACCGAAACCTAAGCTTGCCATGGCAACCATGGCTTCATGACCGGATATGTGTGCATAGACTTGAGGCTGGATCGACATGCGTTTAAAGAAATTGTCAATTCTTTCCTTAAGTACGCCCTGCTCAGGGACTATAAAAGGCAACTCCCCCCACGGCAAATCACTTTTATTGTGCTTATCCAACAACTCAGTTAATGGGCAAGCCATTGTTGGCGCAATAAATACCAGCCTAGAACGACCAATTGACTGATACTCAATACCTTGAGGTAGTGAAGCGGGTTTGACAGCCACAGCCACATCCGCCAAATCACCTTGTATCTGGGAAAGAGAAAAAGCGGGATCGCCCGTCATCAAATTTAGTTCTACCTGAGGAAACTCTTTGCGATAGCGCGCAAACAGATCATAAATGAAGCTATATGATGCTGTTACAGAGCAGTATAAACTGAGCTCGCCAGTTAATGGCTGGGACTCATCTTGGCATTCACTTTTAAATTGACGCCAGCTTGCCAAGGTCGCTTGCGCATATTGAACAAATGCCTTGCCTTGTGGTGTCAAAGACACACTGCGATTGTCTCTGATAAAAAGTGGTGCACCTACCTCATTTTCTAATTGTTTAATTTGGCGACTTAATGTCGGTGGGCTGATATAACAGCGTTCACTTGCTCTAGTGAAATGCAAAGTATCTGCCAAAGCTAAAAAGTAGTTCAGTTGCTTATGATCCATCTAGGCACCCTATCTTTCAAAATATGAAATACAATAGTTTAAATATATCATTTTACGCAAGTACAAGATCTCACTATCTTAGTTTTAACACAAACAAATCACATTAAGACGACAAAGCAGGATCTGACATGGCGAATTATTTCAACTCTTTACCATTACGTGAGCAACTGGCTCAATTGGCACAATGTAAGTTTATGGACCCCTCAGAGTTCAATGACGGTGTAGAAGCATTAAAAGGCAAAAAGTTGGTGATTGTTGGTTGTGGCGCACAAGGGCTAAACCAAGGTCTTAACCTGAGAGATTCTGGGTTGGATGTATCATATGCACTTAGGCAATCTGCAATTGATGAAAAAAGACAATCATTCCTCAATGCCAGTGATAATGGCTTTGTTGTCGGTAACTATGAAGAGCTCATTCCAACAGCGGATTTAGTGCTCAACTTAACGCCAGACAAACAACACTCAGCCGTTGTCACAGCAGTGATGCCGATGATGAAGCAAGGCGCTACACTGGCCTATTCACACGGCTTCAATATCGTTGAAGAAGGCATGCAAGTACGTGAAGACATTACGGTCATCATGGTTGCACCAAAATGTCCAGGTACTGAAGTAAGAGAAGAGTATAAACGTGGCTTTGGTGTACCAACGCTTATTGCTATTCACCCAGAGAACGATCCTGAAGGGAAAGGCTTAGCACAAGCAAAAGCATATGCAGCAGGTACAGGTGGACACAGAGCTGGTGTCCTTCACTCATCGTTTATCGCCGAAGTGAAGTCTGATTTAATGGGCGAGCAAACTATTTTGTGCGGCATGCTACAAACCGGCTCACTACTTTGCTTTGACAAAATGATAGAGCAAGGCATCGCCCCAGACTATGCATCCAAATTAATTCAATATGGCTGGGAAGTCATCACTGAAGCACTCAAACATGGCGGTATTACCAACATGATGGATAGGCTCTCTAACCCTGCAAAAATCAAAGCATTTGAACTCAGTGAAGAGCTTAAAACGATTATGGCGCCGCTCTATAACAAACATATGGATGACATCATCAGTGGTGAATTTTCTAGTGGCATGATGGCTGACTGGGCAGAGGATGATGCAAAGCTACTTGCATGGCGTGCTGAAACCGCTGAAACCGCTTTCGAAAAACAAGCAAATACTGAACAGCATATATCAGAGCAGACGTTTTTCGATAAAGGCATCTTGATGGTTGCTATGGTCAAAGCGGGTGTTGAGCTAGCTTTTGAAACTATGACCGCTGCAGGAGTCATCGAAGAGTCAGCTTATTATGAGTCTTTACACGAAACGCCACTTATTGCTAACACAATTGCACGTAAAAAGCTTTTCGAGATGAATAGAACCATCTCAGATACTGCCGAATACGGGTGCTACTTGTACAACCATGCTTGCCTACCACTGCTGAAGCCATTTATGGAGAAAGTTAGCAGTGACGTAATAGGTGCAGGTTTAAGCAATACTGACAACTATGTTGATAATCAAAAACTTATAGCTGTAAACAGCGCAGTTAGAAACCACCCTGTTGAGGTTGTTGGAACAGAATTGCGAGGCTATATGTCTGCCATGAAACGAATTGTATAAACCAGTTCGCTTGTTAGAACCAAGGCCCAACAGTGAAAACTTTGGGCTTTTTTTCATACATTTAAATGAGGAATATAATAAACTACTCATAAATTTATACGGCATAACGAATAAATCTATATGTGTTAATTATTGACCATGTTAGAATTATCACCACGCGGTAATCAGTTTCTGTAGGTTAAATGAGTAACACCAGCTTTACAATCACTCAAAAAATCACCATCCTAGGTAGTGCAACAGCAATATTAGTTGCTAGTTTAATTGGCTTTATTTCGATTTATCAATCCAAATCTATGGTTGAATCTAGAATGCTCGGTTCTGAGCTACCAAGCAAAGTCGAAAGTATCACTAAGTCTCTTGAGCAAGAAATTGTCGTATTAAAAAATGCGGCAGAGCAACTCTCTAGTAACCGATTCATACTTGAATCAGCTAAAAATGGTCAGTTAAACGAAGATCTTTTACTTAGCGAACTAAAAAGACTACAGCAACAATATGGTTTGGCTACAGCCTCTTGGGCAAATAGACAAAACAACAAATATTGGAATCAAGACGGCTTCTTACGTGTGCTGAATATGCAACAAGATAGTTGGTTTTTTGCTTTTACCCAAAGCAGAAATACCTATTCGATTAGTATTTTTCAAGAGTCACCTGGTGATGTGAAAATGTTTGTCAATCACCAGCAAACCAATGGGATTGGCCTTGCAGGTCTTGCTAAAAGCATTGACGACATGCAGCAAAAGCTTGCCAACATGCGTATTGAGCAAACTGGGTTTGTCTTTGTAGTTAATCAAGAAGGCCAAGTACAACTACACCCTGATGCCAGCTTGGTCGCAAAATCAACGCTTGCTGACTTTTATGGCGCGCGCTCGGCAAGCGAACTTCTAAATAACTCACGATTAAATATTTTAGAGTTAACGGCTAATGAGCAAGCGGTGCTCGTTGCTGCGCACCGTATTCCAGATACAGACTTGTATGTCATTGCTCAGGTGCCTCAGCAAGAAGTATTTGCTCAAGTCACTGAGCTGCAATGGCAGATAGTAACTTTTGCACTCATTATAGCTTTCGTTGCGAGCATTTTTAGCGTATTGCTAGCACGTACTTTAAGCGCACCATTATTAAGAATGGCAGACGTATTTAAGCAATTGGGTAGTGGAGATGCCAATTTAAACTATCGCGTACCGCGCTCTGAGCAGCCTGAGTTGGCAGCACTTGGTGACGGTTTTAACCAATTTATTGGTAAAATAGACACAGCAATAAGTAAGGTAGCAACAGAAAGCAGGGACATTCGCGCAGCCAGTGAATTAGTTTTTGAGCAAACGCAACGTAACTCTCAGTCTCTTGATGAGCAAAAAAATCAAACTATTTCGGTCGCAGCTGCTATAAATGAAATGGCAGCGACAGTACAAGAAATTGCAGGCAGTGCGAATAATACTGCCAAGCTAACGCTGGCCAGTAAAGAAAGCTCACTTGAGAGCCACAGCTGCGTACAAACCAGCCAAGAAACCTTGATGGAACTGGCCACGGATATTCAAAATATGGCAACCCAAGTTGAAACCCTTGCAAGCAAAACGCAGTCCATTGCTAATATTCTAGATGTGATCAGAGGTATATCTGAACAAACAAACCTATTAGCATTGAATGCCGCCATCGAGTCTGCAAGAGCCGGTGAACATGGAAGAGGGTTTGCTGTCGTTGCAGATGAAGTACGCGCACTGGCCAGTCGTACATCTCAATCAACTGACGAGATCCAGGCGACAATAACCGAGCTCACCGCAGCATCTGATTCAATCGTTGAACAGATTGCACTGTCATCACAACAAGCTGAACACAGTGTATCTCAAATGCAAACGTCGGTTGAACTAATGGATAGCATCACAGAAACTGCAAATCAAATCAATGATATGACAACACTCATTGCAACTGCGACAGAAGAGCAAAGCAATGTAGTTGTCGATGTCGGCAGGAGCATAGAGCAGATCAGTGTAATAAGTGATGAAGTCATGAATGATCAGCTCAGTACTGAGCAAGCCATTCAGCAATTGGCTGACTCAGCAAAGGAATTAGACAAATTAGCTGCCAGCTTTTAGAATAAAAGCTCAATAATCAAGCAACGCTTTGTAACAATTTTTTCTGTATTTACTCTCAAGGTTCGCTAGTCTAGTAATAAAAGGCTGTGGGAGTAAATAACATGAAAATCAGTTTTCAAAGCGTCGCTTTAACTCTTTCTTTCGTCATATCAAGTCTTGCACTGAGTGGTTGTCAAACAACGAGAACGGTCGACCCAAATAACTTAACCCTACTGAACCAGGCACCATTCGAAATACTGAAGGTCGAATCTCAGGAAGAGATATTCGTTTTAGACAAGCAAATAATAAGTTCTCTGCAAAAATTATTTAGACAAAATGATCAACCAGAGATAAAGCAAGCACAACTCGTTATGCAGTTTTTACTAGAAAATGGAGATGAATCACTATTGTATATGAGTGATGCTAATCTTACAGCATCACAGACTTACCAAAACCTTAACGCCAACTGTTTATCTTTATCAATTTTAGCTTACAGTTTGTCAGATTTTTTAAATCTTCAAGCCGAATTTCAAAAAGTACATGTTCCAGAATATTGGGCTACCAGCCGAGGCTATAACTTTCTAAGTGGTCACATCAATCTAAAAATTCATGAAGACAGAACACGTTATTATACTAAACAAGTACTCCATACGACTCCAAGAACATTAACCATCGACTTCGATCCCAATAGTCGACAACAAGCTTTTAGAACGACTCCCATCACTAAAGACCGTGTCACAGCTATGTTCTATAACAATAAGGGCGCGATCAATATGGTCGAAGGTAACCATGACCTTGCCTTTAGTTATTTCAAATCTGCTATCGAGTTAGACCCTAACTACACCAGTGCTTGGGCTAATCTCGCAATACTGTATCGGATAGCAGGCGAGTTCGATACCGCCGAGGTTTTTTATAACCAAGCAATATCTTTAGATCCTAATAACAACACTGCAAAAGGGAATTTAGCCGTGCTATATGATCTAACTAATCGCACCAAGCAAGCGGAAGAAATTAGATCTGCCCTGCACAACTACAGAAAAAATAACCCATATTATATCTTAACGCTTGGCAATCAAGCGATGGAAGAAGGCAAGATCAATAAAGCAATTAGGCACTACAGAAGTGCGCTTAAGATTAACAGTCAATTACATGAGGGGTATTTTGCGCTTGCCAAAGCCTACTTCGCAAAAGGCGATTTAGTACAAACAAAGCACCATATAAAACGCGCACTAAATCATGCTGAGTTCGAACATAACCAAAAACAATATAGGGGTAAACTGGAGTGGCTAGATGCAGTGGCTAAAAATTAGACTGCTTATTATATTATTGTGTTGCTGCGAAGCATATGCACTTGAACGGGATATGCGGGTATTAACCAGCCCCGAATTCGAAGGAAGGCCATCTGGGGCAGATAAACCACATCGCAGCGCACATTATATTACTCGGCAATTCGAAAAGTATGGCCTTGATGTTCACTTTCAGCATTTTGAGTTTGAATATGGCTTTTTCGACTCTGCATCAGGCCATAATGTGGTTGCAACCCAAGCATGTCAGCGTGCGCAGTGCCATCACCCAATCGTAATTACTGCCCACTACGATCACTTGGGTACTCGCGGCAGTAGACATTACCCAGGTGCAAATGACAATGCCTCTGGGGTTGCCGTCATGATAGATATCGCTAGGCAATTACAAGGAGTAAATATTGCTAGAGACATCATCTATGTGGCAACGGATGCTGAAGAAAAAGGTCTGCATGGTGCAAAAGCGTTTGTAAAAGAGCTGGGTGAGCAACAAGTTTATATAAATATCAATCTTGATATGCTCGATTTACAGAAAAAAAATCGTTTATACGCACTTGCCTCGCGCACCCTAAAACCTTTTGAAGCACAAATTGAAGAAACCTTTATGGCGACCCCTGTTAAATTTAGGCTGTTTTTCTCAGCTAAAATCATGGCCCGAAGGTTAGCTGCACCTCAGGTTGACTGGCTAAGAGCTAGTGATCATTACCCCTTTCATAGAGCGGACATTCCATTTATATACTTCGGTGCAGGCATGGATAAAAACCATCATTCAGTTAATGACTCATTGGATAAAATCAATTTTGAAAAGCTCACACAGGTCTCAAATGCGATCACTAAGTTTGTGCTTACATTAGTATCTGAGCCTGATAACGCCTCCACAACCAGTTGACGCTTTTGTACTTTTGAGAGTTGCTTTATTCGCCACTCAAGCTTTGCAGCTTCCACTTTTGTCAGGCCTGATACTGCCATGATCAATGAGATAGGGCCTTTACCACGTAGACTTTTAGCGCCAGTCCCCTTGTTATGTTGATTAACCCTCCGCTCTAAATCGTTAGTTATCCCTGTATACCAATGGCCTAGTTTATTCTCCACGATATACACATACCAAGTGTTGATAGTGTGTTTATTTTCATTCAAATTTAAATTCTCAATTTTAGAAACTTTTTATAAATTCAACAGTCGAAATGCACAATCTACTTTACCTTCTTAGTGCAATCTGTATCATTCGTAATAACCTAAAATAAGGATACACATACATGCAGTACAATAAACCCCTTATGACTTGGCTAGTCGCCGCCATAATGACTATATTTTTGTCCGGTTGTTCAAGCTGGGTTTATAGGATAAACGTGCCTCAAGGCAACTTTTTGGAGCAGTCTGATGTAGACAAACTCCGAATCAATATGACCAAAGAGCAAGTTATGTTCGTTTTAGGCACACCTGTTGCTAAAGACGCATTTGACTCATCAAAGTGGCACTATAAATACGTGTTTAACATAGATAGAGAGTCTGAAATTCGCAAAAGTTTAGTGGTGCACTTTAAAAATAATAAATTAGCTAAACTCACTGGTGACTTCGAAATCCCAGCTGAGTTTAATACACCATTAGATAGTTAAGCACATCAAGCATAAATGGCAGGTAATCACCTGCCATTCAATCAACTCAATACCAAACATCCAACTAAATAGTTACTACCGCCAAACACATAACCACCGTAAAAATAGCTTGAATAAATAAGCTAACCCAGCTCAATGCCCCCAAGAAACGTAAACTTAATGGCAGTTTAGTTGTCGGAAAAAGGCGGCGATTTTTTAGTAGTCGCGCGAGTGCAAAAATAAATAACGTACAACTTGAGAGCAGTAGCACCATGGATAATTTGTTATCGCGGTCCACATCTAAAAAAAGTACTAACTGTAGAGGTAAAATCAAAACAGTAAACGCTTTCAAGATGTAAACTCTTAAAATTCTCTGGTATTTAGCTTCTTCACTTAGCTCAATAATACCGCGTTTTTCTAAATACTTTTTCGAATTTACAGATTGATGTTCTGTTGCTAGTCGATATGGCGTGCAACCAGCTGCATCCGCAAGTCTTGGATCAACTCCCATGTCTTCAACCAGCTCAAGCATAGGACGAGAATTTGATAACACGGCATAGTGCATTAGGTTTCTCCCTAAATCATCCAAAGATATTCCACCATGGAACTCTTTAAGCGCTTGCGCTGCACTAACAAACCCTTTCTCAACAATCCACATCATTGCAGATTTACCTGCGCTATCAGCGCCATGCCCTCTTGCCCCCTTTTCAATCAATGACAACATACTTGACTGCTTTGCAGCACCAGACATCACCTGTTCTAAAAGCGCATTATCAAGTATTTGCAGACGCTCTTCCTCATTGCATAATAAGGTTAACAGACCTTCACAGTCATAACCGTTATTAAGACTTTGAACTGCCTCAGCTTGGGTAAGTGCCATATTTTCTAATACTTCTTTATAACAAGCGGTCAAACAATCACGACTATGTTGGCCACCGTGAATCCATAATTCACATGTCTGTGCGGGAGAAAGTACAAACCCCTTAGGCAGTAGCCAACATAAAGTTTTAAATTGCTTATACTTTAATAACAAATCTATAAAAGAAATTTTGTTTTGAATTTTCGCCTGTGATGCAATACTAGAGTACTGAGATAAACAACCTAGTAGCTTAACCGTTAGCTCATCTCGACTTACGCCTGCTTGTTCAATATGATTGAGTAGTTGTGCCACGTAGTAGTGTTGTTCTTCGTCATAGTCGTCGATATGTTGAAAAAAGCAAGACTCAAATGGATCTAAAGGCTTTAGCCATGCCACATAAAAAATGGGCGGCAATACTTGAAAAATAACGCCTTGCTCATCTTTCACCACTTCACATTCAGGCCAAGCTTCTAACGCATCGAGAATAAACGCGCCATTATCTTCCACGAGACCTTTTAGCAAAAGCGGAAACTGAGAAGGCCAAATTAAAACTTGCTCCATGGGCGCACAAACCATTTAATTAGTAATATCAAAATAACATATCTCAAAGGCCACATTTACCACAGCCTCAGACTGCAGAATGATACCAAGTGTAAACGTAAAAAGCTGCGAATATCGCATACTATTTACAATAGTTTCTCTTACTACCAGTAGCCACGGTATAAACTCGTACAATAGCGATGATTTTAGTAGACTAGGATGTAATCAGTAAACAGATACGTGTTAGCCTATGGATATCAGATTTATCTACGCTGAACACGACAAATGGAGCCATTTTGGAAAAGCTAGAAACCTGGAAAGTCATTTTGATCATTGTTGCCGTTCTAGGCTATATCATCGGTAACATTATGTTGCTCAAATATGCCAATAAATTTGATGTGAAGGGCAAAATCGACAAGCAACTCAAATCAAATGAACAAGAAGGTAATAAAAAAGGCCAAACCGAAGATAGAGATGAATCGAAGTAAGCAGTGAGTACCCAAACGCACTCACTGCCAATAGCCTACTAACCTACAAGCCAATGTGCCATCAATGCAATGACAGGTAAAGTCACCAAAGTTCTCAAGATGAATACCGCAAAAAGCTCAAAGATGTTAACTGGGATTTTGCTGCCCAGTAGCAATGCGCCTACTTCAGACATATAAATCAATTGCGTTACGCTAAGTGCGGCAATGATAAAGCGAGTTACATCGCTTTCAATATTGCTCGCTGCTAATATTGATGGAATAAACATATCAGCAAAGCCAACCACTATGGTTTCTGCCGCTTTTGCAGCTTCAGGCACTTGCAGCAACTCTAAATATGGAATAAATGGTTGACCTAAAAACTGAAAGATTGGCGTTTCTTCAGCAATGATCAATGCAAATGTGCCTACAGCCATGACCACTGGTAACACGGCAAATAACATATCCAAGGCATTTGATATACCTTCTTTAACCGTCCCTTTTACACCCGGTGCATTATGTGCTTTTTGCAAAGCAACATCTAACGCATGTCCAAATAGAGTCTTGCCTTCTGGGACCGCCTCAGAATCTTGGTTGTGTGATGAGCCATCAACGTAGATATCTTTCTTAAAACTCAGCGGTGGAAGCCTTGGCACAATAATCGCCGCCACCACACCAGCCGCACACACTGTTAAGTAAAACGGTGCAAATAAATGCTCTAACTTAACCTGGCCAATCACGACCAAGCAAAAAGTAATAGACACTGCAGAAAACGTGGTACCGATAATAGCCGCTTCACGCTGTGTATAGTGTTTGTCTTCATACTGACGTGAAGTCATTAAAATACCGACACTGCCATCACCCAGCCATGAAGCTACACAATTAACAGCGCTGCGCCCCGGGACACCAAATAGTGGCCTCATTACCTTTGTGAGCAAAGTACCGACTAATTCTAGTAGTCCAAAGTTAAGCAATAAAGGTAATAGGAGACCAGCAAACACGAAGACAGAAAATAAGACAGGTAATAAATCGTTTAAAACCAATGCCCCTGTACCACTAGAGTGAATTAGCTCAGGTCCCACTTTAAAGAATGTCATTAAGATAAATAACATACCGAACAATCTGGTGATAACCCAAATCCAGCTCACATCGAACAGGTGTCTGATAAGGTCATTCTTTAATAAAATTGTTGGCTTAAATAACTTAACTACGACGCTGAGAACCCCAGTTATACATACGATACCAACTATCAATGCATGTATAAAAGGACTCGTTAAGCTTTGCAACTCTTTTGCTAACACAGCAATAGGAATTGTCATCGCATCGCCTATTGCGACAGGAGTCATAAACAGGAACACACCCACAAGTGACGGTACTATAAAAGCAAACCAAGTTCGCCAATTTACCGAAGATGTTTGCGTTGTATCTGACATCATTTCTAAATCCCAAAAAAAGAAAAGAGCTGTCGCTCTTTTCTGAACTACTTTGCGGTTTGTAATTATATACTTAGTCCGCGACTTCTTAGCGCTTCTACTAGCCCTTGCTGGAGCGCTTCCATTGTTGTGGCATCCAGAACATTGCCTTGCGCATCAAGCCACGTTAGTGAAGTTTGCTCATCATCCGTCACACCTACTTTGATAGTATAATCACCATCTTCGAGTGTCAGTGTTGTCTCTTCTTCGCCCCAAATAGAATCCCACACACTATTTTCAGGCGCTTGGTATCTCACTAACACTTCATTTGAATCTTCTTCGATACGAATAACAGTAAAGTTTACTCTTTCAAGGAAATTTGATAAACGCTCCATTACAGACACTCTATCAGCAAGTGTGATCAGGGCTGCGTTTCCTTCGTTATCAAAGCCTAAGTCAAGAGACAATACACCTTGCTGTTTACGTAACTCAACTTCTAATAAGCGGTATCTATAATCAAACTCAGCAACCACTGCATTTAACGCGCGCACTTCTAGTTGCTGTTGTAATAAAGGATCCAATGCGACTTTGTCACTTTGATAGTCTAATAACCTTGCCTCAAGAGATGCTGTGCGCTGATGCTCTTCTTGCGATAAAGTAAACTCAAAGCGCTGTCTTGATACTTCAGTAATGGTCTCCCAGAACCAGCCTTCTTCTGCCTTAATAATTGAATACCAACCAGTCACAACTCTATCATTGGCGCGATCATCTTCGCTTATCGTGGTTTGGTTGTTTTTAAGTACTCCCTCAACAGCCTCCCAGATAAAAGCATCTAAGGCTTCGATACCATCATTTTTATCAAAATAAATACGTGCTATATCTTCTTTATCTTCAGCCCAGCTGCCTTTGGCAAGAGTTAATACCTGCTGAGGAGGACGATAACTGAGCGGTTCAGCATCGTTTTCATAAACAGCTACATTCATTTGAAATTCTTTATCTTGAAAAGGTTGCTCGAGATCTGCTGGAACTTGCACAGCCTCGTGGACACGATAGTTTTTCTTATGATGCGTGTCACTGGTGAAAACACTACAACCTGATAAACCGAGTATAACGCCGAACGTTAGCGCTTTAGGGACCCAATACTGCACTAATAAAACTCCTTAGCAAACCCACAATATAATTATTCTTTCACTTAAGATTAAGGAATGCTGAAATGGTTCACTGCCAGCCACACTAATTTTTCTAGAGAGCAGGCAATTAAATTTCAAAAAATCTGCACTATGTTACTTGGCAAATTCAGCAAACACAAGAAACACGCGCTCGAATTGTCTGATCCTTAAAACAGTACAAACGTAGTGACAAGTAGGACTGGCTTTTAATCTATGATAGTATGCGCCGCTATATAGTTTTAATACAGCCTCTATGACTCACTTTGGCGCAAGCTAACTAGGACGTCGGTATGACTACTTTTACTTCACATCAACTTGTTTTAACTGCTATAGGGGAAGATAGATCTGGCATTGTCAGTGAACTTACTCAGCTAGTCAGCGAGTGCAACTGTAACATCATTGACAGCCGTATCGCCATTTTAGGCAATGAATTTACATTTACTATGCTGCTCTCTGGGGATATAGCTGCGATCAGTCGAGTTGAGCACACCCTGCCATCTAAAAGCATGGAGCTAGGCTTACTCACAATGATGAAGCGTACCTCTAGCCACACAGAAAACGACTTCAGTGCGGGCTATACGTTGGAATATACTGGCATTGATACGCAAGGTACATTGAGCAGAGTAACGCGCTTTTTTGCCGAGCAAAACATCAGTATCTGCTCGCTCAAATCAGATACCTTCGAGGAAGACGAAGAGCTACGCATGCGCTGCGAGCTGGAGTTTAACACCCCCTCTGAATTAAATTTTGAACAATTTAAAGTAAAGTTTGAAGAACTATCTAGTATTTCAAACGTACATTATGTTTTCAGACGCATTCGCTAAGGATCATTAATGAATACATTACAAGCAGGTGATAATGCACCTAGTTTTACATTAGAAAACCAAAATGGTGAAACAGTTGCGTTAAATACGTTACTAGAGACCACTCAAGTTTTAGTCTACTTTTACCCAAAAGCACTCACTCCAGGTTGTACGGTCCAAGCAGAACAGCTTCGAGACCACAAAGCGCAACTCGCTGAGCTTAATACTGTTGCAGTTGGTATCAGCCCAGATCCGGTTAAAAAACTTAAAAATTTTGAGACTAAAAAAGAATTAAACTTTGACCTTTTATCAGACGAAGACCACGCCATCGCAGATGCATTTGGTGTTTGGGGCCTGAAAAAGTTTATGGGTAAAGAATATGATGGTATTCACCGTATTAGTTTCTTAATTGGACAAGACGGTGTAATCAAACACGTATTTAATAAGTTCAAAACAAAAGAGCACCACCAAGTGGTTATTGATCACCTGTCTGCTCAATAATTAAAAAACCCAGCTTAGAGCTGGGTTTTTTATCGCTATCGCTTTGTGACAAGTTAAGCTTGTCTCGCCTCAAGCATAATGCGCTTCATATCTCTTACAGCTTTTTCTAAGCCATCTATGGCTGCACGCGCAATAATTGCGTGGCCAATATTTAGTTCATATATTTCAGGCATCTGAGCAATTGGTTTTACGTTATGATAGTGAAGACCATGCCCTGCATTGACGATAATGCCAATAGAGTCTGCATATTGCACACCTTCGCGAATACGCTCAAGTTCCGCACTCTGCTCATTATCTGATTCAGCATCAGCGTAAGCGCCCGTGTGAATTTCAATATAAGGTGCTTTTGTCGCTTTAGCAGCATCAATTTGTGCTTTATCAGCGTCGATGAATAAAGAAACTTTAATACCCGCTGCGCTTAGCTTTTCAACTGCATCACTGACTTTTTCGAAATTTCCAACGACATCCAAGCCACCTTCAGTGGTCAACTCTTCACGTTTTTCTGGAACAAGGCAGACATATTCAGGCTTTACTTCGCACGCAATATCGAGCATTTCATCTGTGACGGCGATTTCAAGATTCATTCGTGTTTGAATCGTCTTTGCCATAACATATACGTCACGGTCTTGAATATGGCGACGATCTTCTCTTAAATGAATGGTGATGCCATCTGCACCGGCATGCTCTGCGACAGCCGCTGCATGTGCTGGATCAGGGTAACTTGTACCACGAGCTTGTCTTAACGTCGCAATATGGTCGACATTTACACCTAATAAAATATCTTTCATTACTCTACCTTGGTTGAAAAAGTTCTCTGCTTTTAAGTGGCTTATTACCAAGCAAAGGTTTTAATAAATAACGGCTTAATGCCTTAGCCTGCCGCCGCGATACTAAGGAGCTATATTCTCCATGGGCAATAGCAAGCAGGGTTTGTCCAGAAAAGCTGCGCTGAATATCATCACTGGGGCAAAAGCCAACTTCCCTGACAAATTGATAATAGCTAGCTTCCTCAATAGGGGCACCAAACGCATCGAAATCGAATTCAATGCCAACCCCGAGTTCATGTAACAGCTGAAACTCATAACTACGCAATATTCCCTCAATTTGTTCACTATTTTCAGCTTTTTTTAGCTGCTGTTCATGCGAAACAATTGCCATAGTATTACCGATATCATAGAGCTGCTTAAGATGCTCTTGATACAAGCAAAATACATGTTCAAGGGGTTCATTTACAGGGATAATGCGATGGGATAATTCGTTAAGATAAAAAGCACAGTATAAATCTGTGCCTTTAAACATCATAGGGGGAGACTGGATCTCAAAATCATTTAAATACTTTAAATCATACTTGCCTGCGTAGCGTACCAGCAAACAAGTAAAAGGCTGCAAAGACGCATTTTGACGTAATGCACGTTTACCTTTGATCCTCGCCAACATAGACAGTTGGCCGACGCCTTCAACGAGCATATTTAGCATCACTTGCGAATCTCTATAAGGTCGCCGGTGGAGCAAATATGCCTGCCGAAAGTCACTATCCAATCAGTCTTCTCCGTAGCCTAAGCTGCGAAGCGCACGTTCGTCATCAGCCCAGCCAGATTTAACTTTTACCCAAAGTTCTAAAAATACTTTATTATCAAGCATGTCTTCTAAATCACGACGCGCTTCGCGACCGATAACTTTAAGCTTCTCGCCTTTATTACCAATCACCATGCGCTTTTGAGATTCTCGCTCAACCAAAATCAACGCATTGATCTGCCAAACACCGTTGTCTTGCCATTTGAACTGCTCAATTTCGACGGTTACTGAGTACGGAAGCTCGTCGCCCATAAAGCGCATTAACTTTTCACGGACAATTTCCGCAGCCAAAAAGCGCATAGAACGATCTGTAACATAGTCATCTGGAAAATAGAACTCACACTCAGGAAGGCGATTTCTAACCTCTTCCTTAACCATATCGATGTTTTTACCAATCTTCGCTGAAACTGGCACAATACCGATAAATTCATGCTGTTCGCTGAGCCACTGCATATGATGCAATATCTCTTCTTTTTCTTTAACTTGGTCACTTTTATTCATCACGACCAAAACAGGGCGGCCGCTGTCTTTTACCTTTTTAAGAACCATTTCATCATCTTGGTTCCAAAGGGTGCCTTCTACCACAAAGATGATTAGCTCAACGTCGCCAATCGAACTACTCGCTGCGCGGTTCATTAAACGGTTAATGGCTCGCTTTTCATCAATGTGTAGACCTGGTGTATCCACGTAGACAGCTTGATAGTTGTCTTCAGTATGAATACCCATAATTCTATGTCGTGTCGTTTGCGGTTTGCGAGACGTGATACTGACCTTTTGCTCAACAATTTTGTTGAGCAAAGTGGATTTACCTACATTTGGGCGGCCAACAATCGCAATCATGCCGCAATGGGTGTTAGGATTCATCTTTTAAAATCTTCAATGCTTGTTCTGCAGCTTTCTGTTCCGCTTTACGGCGTGAACTACCCACAGAAATAATACTATCCATACCCTGTACAGTACACTCAACCGTGAATGTCTGATTGTGTGCTTGCCCTTTTGTATCAATTACCTGATAAGCAGGTAAAGGTAGCTTTCTCGCTTGCAAATACTCTTGCAAGAGTGTTTTAGGGTCTTTCTGGTTATGGCCTGGAGAGATAGCCTCCAAACGGCTTTGATACCACTTAAGTACAAGCGTCTTACAGGTCTCGATGTCTGAATCTAGAAACACCGCGCCAATAATCGCTTCTACCGCATCAGCCAAAGTCGACTCTCTGCGATAGCCACCACTTTTAAGCTCACCTGGGCCAAGCCTTAGATAATCCCCTAAACCAAACTCAACGCCAAACTCTGCAAGTGTTTGACCACGAACTAAAGTCGAGCGCATACGGCTTAGGTCGCCTTCGCGAGCCTTTGGAAACTTATGGTATAAAGCATCTGCAATAACAAAGCTTAAAATAGAATCGCCTAGAAATTCTAGGCGTTCGTTATGCTGACCTTTGTGGCTACGATGCGTCATTGCCTGTTCAAGCAATGCTTGCTCTGCAAAATCGTAGCCAATCTTTTTATATAATTCTGTGACGTTCTTTTTCATTGTTACTGAATGTTACCTAGGCGTTCAAAACGAACCCCTGTTGGAACCCAGCCTGGCAATAAGCTATCTGGACCGTTTTCAAAATCAAAACTCATCCAGATGAATACAGCTTTTCCAACTAAGTTTTCTTTAGGAACAAAGCCCCATACGCGGCTGTCCTGACTATTGTTACGGTTATCGCCGACAGCAAAGTAGCTGTCTTCTGGAACGACCCACTCATCTCGGCGAGTACCAGGTTGCTGGTAATAACGCTCTGACAGTTCCAGTGCTTTCGGGTTAATTAAAATATCATGTTCAACATTAGGTAAAGATTCTGTCAAACGTACTAGTGGCATAGAGCCTTGCTTGAATTCATCGCGATTGACAATTTCAACGTCAATCTTATTGAACTCTCCACACGCTAGTCCATTTCGGCTTTGCTCGCCCTCTTCACACTTTGGATGAATGAAAAGCTGACGATTACGATAAACAATACGATCGCCAGGCAAACCGACAATACGCTTGATAAAGTCAATACGCTCGTCCAACGGGAATTTGAATACAGCAATATCACCACGCTCAGGGTCACCAACATCAACGAGTTGAGAACGCCAAACCGGGTCTTTAATGCCGTACGCATATTTTTGTACCAAAATAAAGTCTCCATCCAACAATGTTGGCATCATTGAACCTGACGGAATTTGAAAAGGTTCAAAAATAAATGATCGAAACACTGTAATTGCCGCAATCATTGGAAAGATAGACTTTGCACTATCAGTTATGGCAGGCACAGGTGCTATCTGGTCAATCACCTCTTGATCAAGAGGCTGCTCCGATGCGCCTTGAGCAAGCGCAATACGTTCCTTACGTTTTGGTGCATACACTAAATGATCTATCAACCAGATCAGGCCCGATCCCAAAGTTAACAGCACGAGAAAGACCGAAAAATAACCTGCCATAAATAATAATTCCTGTTACTTACCTACTTTTAATATTGCAAGGAACGCATCTTGCGGTACTTCAACATTACCTAATTGCTTCATGCGTTTCTTACCTTCTTTTTGCTTTTGTAATAGCTTCTTCTTACGACTCACGTCACCACCGTAACACTTCGCGATTACGTTTTTACGTAACTGCTTAACAGTAGTACGGGCGATAACATGGTTACCAATTGCAGCCTGAATCGCAATATCAAACATCTGCCTTGGAATAAGCTCTCTCAATGCATCAGCAAGTTGACGGCCTCGGCTTTGTGCGTTGTCGCGGTGTACAATGATCGCAAGCGCATCCACTCTATCACCATTAATCAAAATATCACAGCGAACCATGTCAGATACTTGGAAACGCTTGAAATTGTAATCTAATGATGCAAAACCACGGCTAGTCGATTTCAATTTATCAAAGAAATCCATGACTACTTCAGCCATAGGTAATTCGTAAGTTACTGCAACCTGATTACCATGGTAACTCATCTTGGTTTGTACACCACGTTTCTCAATACACAAGGTAATCACATTACCTAAGTACTCTTGTGGTACCAAGATATTGGCTTCTACAATCGGCTCTCTGATTTCTAATATGTCATTAACCGGTGGTAAATCAGACGGGTTATCGATTTGAATAACACCATCTTTGGTTTCAACTTCATAGACCACGGTAGGCGCAGTGGTGATAAGGTCCATGTCATATTCACGCTCTAGGCGCTCTTGGATGATTTCCATGTGTAGCATACCTAAGAAGCCACAGCGGAAACCGAAACCCAGTGCCGTAGAGTTTTCAGGCTCGAAGAACAAAGATGCGTCATTCAAGCTCAATTTATTCAGTGCATCACGGAAGTTTTCATAATCATCTGAAGAAATTGGGAACATACCTGCATAAACCTGCGGCTTCACTTTCTGGAAGCCCGGCAGTGTCTCTTCTGCTGGCGTTTTTGCAAGGGTTATCGTATCACCAACCGGTGCACCATGGATGTCTTTAATACCAGCGATGATAAAGCCAACTTCACCACTCGTTAGTGCACCTGTCTCAGTTTGCTTTGGCGTGAAAATACCAATTTTATCTACGATATGAACTTGATCCGTAGACATAATTTTGATTTTTTCACCTTTACGCAGTTGGCCATGCTTAATACGTACAAGTGATACAACCCCTTGGTAAGGGTCAAACCATGAGTCGATGATCAATGCTTGTAATGGCTTATTCACATCACCCTCAGGTGGTGGGATTTCCTTTACAATCTCTTCTAGAACAGCATCGATACCAATACCGGTCTTTGCACTACACTGCACAGCTTCTAGCGCATCAATACCTACGATCTCTTCGATTTCTTCTGCAACGCGCAGAGGATCGGCCTGTGGTAAGTCAATCTTATTCAGAATTGGAACGACTTCTAAGTCCATTTCAATTGCTGTGTAACAGTTGGCAAGCGTCTGTGCCTCTACACCTTGACCTGCATCGACAACTAATAACGCACCTTCACAGGCAGCCAAAGAACGTGACACCTCGTAGGTGAAGTCAACGTGTCCTGGTGTGTCGATAAAGTTTAACTGGTAGGTTTCGCCATCTTGTGCTGTATAGTTCAAGGTAACACTTTGCGCTTTAATCGTAATACCGCGCTCACGCTCGAGTTCCATTGAATCCAGTACTTGCTGCTGCATTTCGCGGTCTGACAAGCCACCGCATACCTGGATTAAGCGGTCCGAAAGTGTCGATTTTCCATGATCTATATGGGCTATAATTGAAAAGTTACGGATATGCTTCATATACTGGATTCTAAACTTCTGTTATTCACAAATAGAGATTAATCGTCGATTTTACAATTTATTTGACTTAATCACCATCTATTTGCGTGATTGGAAGGCTAATTGGATAAATTTTTATCACTTTTACCTCATGTTTTAGGGTTTGTCCCTTAATCTTCGCTATCCAAAACCCAAAAATTGCAAAACTAGCTGCAAACCCAATCTGACCGAGTTCTGAAAGTGAAAATATAAGTAGCGCACTAAACATACCAAAAAATGCCATGATCAATGGCAACAGATAAACCCAAAGCGCATGCTGGACAACTTTACTATCATCAAGTGCAAGTTTTACTTTCTGGCCAACACTTAATTTTTGCGAAATGGAAATTGGAAATGCTTTTTTGTGGGTACCAAAAAGCTTACTAAAGACTTGAGAGCCGCACTTACCATTGCAGCCCTCGCATGCGGGTTTTTGTTCCGATACGAGCCAAGCTGTATTCCCTTTAAGCTCAGACACGGTAAGTGTTTGCTCAATCATAGGGAACGCTTTACTGATTCTGCGATAGACTTGGCAGTTTCTACAGGCACTTTACCAACAACAGAGACATCAAATGCACCTGCGTTGTGAACATATACCGTTGTTGCACCTGAAGTCAGTGCCCCACTTGCACGTTGACCGGTTAGTGGTCGCTGTACAAACACAGACACTTCCACTAACCCATCAGAATACAAAAAGTAGTCCGCCAGCTCATTGTTCAAGTTTAATTTATGCCTGTCTGACTTTAGTAGCTTAAAGCCACTCGGTAACCAGCCAATTTGCCAGTTATTCTGAAGTTTAGCCTGCGCGTCATCAGCTATCACTGAGACAGGGACAGGTAAGGATTTATTTTTCAATTCTAGTAACTGACCAGCAGGTTTTTCAGTCACTGAAATATGTGTCAATTGCAACTGTTCAAGTACTTCTGCGCGTTGATTTACATAAGCTGCTTTGAGTAGCAAGGCCGATTGTAAATCAACCCATAACCAGTAATTATATTTACTCTCATCTTTTGCGACTAACCTTACAAGTTGAGCAGGCCGGCCCGCAATACGCTCTTTGCCACCGAGCACAAACTCATAACTAGAGTCAAGTGCACCGATGTCACGTAACAATGCTTCAGGGATAGGCCCATCAATCACATCTGTACTTAGAGAATAAGGTTCAGTTTGTGGTTCAAAATAAGTTACCACATCATCAACTCTGACAACCTCAAGCCCTGCGCCATTTAGCAAAGTCAAAATTTCTAAGTCGGTTTGTTCTACCTGACCATGTAACCATCTATATGGTTCCATAGCTTTGCCTTTGACAACAACAAACGATGCATCAAAGTTTCGCTCTTGTACAGCCAACGACATATCTTTAAGCAATTGCCTTGGGCTTATATTTTCATTGGCGTATACCTGAGTAGTCACAAACATACTCAGTACAACCGAGAGCCATTTAATCAAGGTTTAATTTTCCTCTTGTTTATCCTTTTCAGCTTGATTGGTATTTTTTGACAACGCATGCGCCATTCTTGATTGACGTTGATGCTCTAATACCAAAGCGCCTATGCGCTGCTTTTGAAGCTCTCTCACGCCTCGTTCAGCAGACTGCATTGCAGGCTCAGATGACAAGCTTACTGGTGCAACAGTGCCCGTTAGTGGAATAGATTGTAACACAGGCACCTGCGCATCAACGCTATTTTGTGGCATAAAATTATTCACCCCAACTACGGTACATAAAGCAACACTCGCCGCGATAGCAACTTGGGACAACGGGCGACGCCAAAACGACATCTGTATGACATTACTCTCTTTTTCTTGCTGCTGTGAAACCGTATTTTCTTCAGTCATATTGTAAACAGGTTCGTCAGCAATGGCAGCAGCAACACTTGCTGTAATATCTATGCAAGGCGCAGCTTGTTCTTTTTGTCTCATTACATCACCGATCAGTGCGTAACGAGCAAACTTTTCTGCGTCTAATTGAGCTTGGTTCCCTATATTAAGTTCACGTTCTGCATCTAATATTTCAGACGTCAATTGCTCATTGTTTACATCAAACTTTGACTGCGTCATTTAATCTTTACCTATGAGTGGGTTAATATTTTTATCAATGGCTTCACGTGCCCTAAAAATCCGAGACCTGACAGTACCAACAGGACACTCCATTACCACAGCAATCTCTTCATAACTCATTCCTTCAATTTCTCTGAGAGTAATCGCTGTTTTTAAGTCATCGGGCAACTCTTCTATTGTGTTAAAGATAACCGCTTTGATTTCATCACTTAAAAGCAAACTTTCTGGAGAAGCATTCGATCTTAGTTGATCAGCGCCATCATAAGTTTCAGCTTCCTCGGCATCTATATCACTGGCAGGAGCTTTTCTCCCCTGCGATACTAAATAATTTTTAGAGCAGTTCACTGCAATTCTGTATAACCAAGTATAAAACGCACTATCACCGCGAAAATTAGGCAGAGCCCTATACGCTTTGATAAACGCCTCTTGAGCCACGTCGGCTACATCACCTGAGTTAGATACATACCGAGATATCAACGCCGCCACCTTATTTTGATACTTGGCAACCAGAAGGTTAAAGGCGTTTTTATCTCCTTGCTGAACTTTTCTAACTAATTCTAAATCCAAATCCTGCTCGTTCATTCGAGCCGGTACTCCTCTTTGTTATTACTTATATTCGCGCAGTGTTGCCATCATTTTACAGCTAGTCTGACTCTACCATGAATAAAAAGTTCTGTTTTTTTAATATTTTTTTTAAAATACTTCGTATTACTTCGTCTCAGACGTGACACAGCTACAATTTATATTTCGCACCAGTGCCCTGTATTGATATATGATAGACGCTATCTTTGTAGTTGTAACATAACTTTAAAAGCTAAGAACCACTAACATGAAGAAAAAAATGCAGCATCAGACAGATGTGATTATTGTCGGTAGCGGCGCCGCTGGACTCAGCCTTGCCCTTTCTTTGGCAAATCATTGCCAAGTTACTGTCATTAGTAAAGGGGACTTAAAGGAAGGCTCAACATTATATGCCCAAGGCGGTATCGCAGCGGTATTCGATAAAAAGAACGACAGCATTGAGTCTCATGTAGAAGATACACTCAAAGCAGGCGGTGGCTTATGTGACAGAGAAGCTGTTCATTACACTGCATCAAATGCCAAAAAATGTCTGAAATGGCTAATAGAGCAAGGCGTGCCATTTGATATGGAGTTTGATAGTAAGGGAAAAGAGCGCTACCACCTGACTCGAGAGGGAGGGCATAGTCACAGACGTATTTTGCATGCAGCCGATGCCACAGGCAAAGCAGTACAAACCACGTTAGTCGAACGTGTACTTGAACACAACAATATAACTGTATTAGAGCAATACAACGCCATTGACCTCATCACCGATAAGACAAATGATGATAAACATGTAAACGGTCTATACGTCTATAATCGAAAGCATAACTGTGTTGAGTCTATCGCAGCCAAATATGTTGCCTTGGCAACTGGCGGTGCGAGTAAGGTCTACCTTTATACTTCAAACCCAGATGTTTCAAGTGGTGACGGTATCGCCATGGCTTGGCGTGCTGGCTGTAAAGTGGCCAATATGGAATTTAATCAATTTCACCCTACCAGTTTATACCACCCTGAATTGCAAAACTTTCTCATCACCGAGGCCATGCGTGGTGAAGGCGCACATTTAAAACGCCCTGATGGCACACGTTTTATGCCTGATTTCGATGAGCGAGAAGAGCTGGCTCCCAGAGATGTCGTCGCTCGTGCAATTGATTATGAAATGAAACGCCTAGGTGCGAATTGCGTTTACTTAGATATTTCTCATAAAAACAAAGATTTCATAATCGAGCATTTCCCAACCATTTACGCCAAATGTCTGAGCGTCGGCTTGGATATTACCAAAGAACCGATCCCTGTCGTACCCGCAGCACATTACACCTGCGGAGGCGTCATGACAGACTTCAATGGCAAAACAGATATTGGAAATTTATATGCAATTGGTGAGGTTGCTTACACCGGTTTACATGGTGCAAACCGCATGGCCAGTAACTCTTTACTTGAGTGTATTGTATTTGCTCACGCCGCAGCACAAGACATTCTTGCAAATATAGACTCGCAGCCTGAGGTTAAACCTTTGTCCCCTTGGGATGAGAGCCAAGTAAGTGATTCTGACGAAGAAGTCGTTATTACCCATAACTGGCATGAACTCAGACTGTTTATGTGGGACTATGTCGGTATCGTGCGCTCAACAAAAAGGCTGGAGCGTGCACTAAGGCGCGTAGAGCTACTACAGCAAGAAATTGACGAGTATTACGCTAATTTCCGTGTCAGCAATAACCTGCTGGAGCTGCGTAATCTCGTGCAAGTTGCAGAGCTAATTATTCGTAGCGCACTTGCTCGAACAGAAAGTCGCGGTCTTCATTATACTTTGGACTTCCCTGAACAGCATGATAAACCAGAGCCAACAATCTTAAAGCCCTAGTTTATCGCGCTTGCAATGCAATGCGACTTAAGTGACACCAACTGTCAGGGTCCATTGCATTGTCAATAAACATCAGCCTGCACTTTTCCCCGCAATCACTATAGAGCTCAAAAGTAATTATCGACGCATATTTTTGCGTGTGCCTTATTACCCCTTCAAAAATGACCTCTTTGTCTGAAAGCTGTACCCAAGCATCCTGTTCAATTAACACCAAATCACCCGAGACAGGCATGATTTTAGCGGTGTGCTTTAATGCAAATAGATACCCAGCGTAGCAAAGCGCACTGATAGACCACCATATTGAGGGAAAGATAAGAGAAAGAGTGAAAGCCAATGAAATGAAGCAGACCACAATGATCTTGTGGTCCAGAATATTGTTTTGAAAAGAGATACTAAACGCGGACTCTATCAAGGATAAATTTCACCATATTTTCTAAGTCAGGGTGAGGACACTTTTCATGGCCCATAAACCATGCAAACAAATCTGGGTCTTCGACCTCTAATAAGCGTTGAAAGACAAGTTTGTCCGCATCACTTAACTGATCATAAGCTTCGTCAACAAACGGCTCAAGCAATACATCTAACTCTAACATGCCACGGCGACAAGCCCACTTAATGCGGGGTTTCGGATACAATTGCTCCATATTGCTCAACTACCTCTTATTTTGCACATAAACATCTCGAGAGGCAGTATAACCGATACTCACCAATCAGGAAAATGAGTTCGTACTTCTATTGCGTCAGCGCAAAATCAACTGCACTGTACAACCCATAATCATTATTAAGAATTATTGTCATTTGATCTTGCTTTTGCCTATCTCAGAACCCATTTATCAGGTAACATTATCTAAACTATTTACTCAGGATCAGCTTGATGGCCACTGTATACAAACTCCCTCTTCGCTTACTCTCAGTATCCGGACAAGACAAACTTAGTTACCTACATGGACAGGTTACCCAAGATATTAACCTAGTCCAAGAAAATAATTTTTTATGGACAGGTCACTGCAGCCCGAAGGGTAAGTTATGGGCAGCACTGCGCGTCTTTCGTCTTGACGATGCTTTTTGCTTACTAGGCTCAGAACCTGAAGCCGAGGTAGCCTGCCGTGAGCTAGGTAAGTATGGTGTATTTGCCAAAGTGGATATCAAGTTAACTGAACATCTGTGCTTCGGTGTACTAGCAGATGCGTATGATGAAGTATCTCAGGCCCTTAACTTACAGTTCGAAGCAGATAACAACGCATGTCAATTTGCGTCAGGCAAAGCGCTAAAGCTAGATGATAGTAGCCTTATTTTAATTTTTGATAAAATTGAATCTGTACCGGAGTTGTTCAACATAGAGCAAGATGCAAGTACCTTTCAAATTCGTGATATTTTGGCAGGAGAGCCACAATTAGGCGAGCGTGGTATCGATGAGTTCGTTCCACAGATGGTCAACCTGCAAGCTTTAAATGGTATCAGCTTTAAGAAGGGCTGCTATACTGGTCAAGAGACAGTAGCGCGAATGCGTTATCTGGGCAAAAATAAACGTGCTATGTTCATTGTTCAAGGTCAATCTGACGCGCAACTTGACGCCACAGATCTTGAAATGCAATTAGAGGAAAATAACTGGCGTAGAGCAGGTAAAGTCATTCATCAAGCATATGACTCAAAAACTAAAACATATTATGCACTCGCAGTCTTACCAAACGATTTAGAAGATTCAGCAGTATTGAGACCTAAAGACAACGACTCAGTATCGCTAAACATCAAGGCATTGCCTTACTCTATAGAAGATAATTAACGGAAATACTATGAAAATTGCTCAAAATGCAGTGGTAAAAATGCATTATGCTGTTTTGGATGATGACCAAAACACCATTGACAATACGTTTGACGAAGAGCCTCTTGAATTTATCATTGGCACAGGCTTTTTGATTGAGGGCTTAGAAAATGCACTCATCGATAAGCAAGCTGGTGACAAAATTAGTGTGACTGTGAAACCTGAAGAAGGTTACGGTGAGCGCAACGACAATTTAACTCAAGCAGTTCCTAAAAGTATGTTTGAAGGAATTGATGTTGAAGTTGGCATGCAATTTCGTGCAACAACAGATGAAGGTGAGCAGGCGGTTATCGTCATAGGTGTTGAAGACGATGAAGTCATCGTCGATGGTAACCACCCACTTTCAGGCCTTACACTGCATTTTGACGTAGAAATACTAGATGTACGTGAAGCTACAGCCGATGAGCTAGCACATGGTCATGTGCACGGTACTGGCGGTTGTGGACACGACCATTAAAAAAAAGCGCCTATTCGGCGCTTTCTTCTTGTTTTACTTTATCTTTCATTGCAGCCAGTAAACCAGCTTGATCTGACGTCCCCAATCGGTATTTGGTGCCATCCGTCATACTCACCTCTATCGCTTTAAAGCCTGACACACTATAAACCCAGCCATCATGGGAAATACGTATTCCAATTCCATGTCTAAAAGAGTTAGTCACCGCACGCACTTCATCAATATCATCAAATGAAATTGTTTTTTTCGCGACTTTTGGCCCAAACCACCAGCTCAATTGTTGATTTTGAGCATCAACTTTAATAGTTAAGCCATAAAATGCGACAGCCACGAGCAATAGGATCACGCCAAATGCGATAACGCCAACATTTGCGCCGAGCAAAACTAACCCAATTACAACAAAAATACCTAGCCAAGCTAAAATACCCCAAATTGCCCATGCGAGCTGTGTTTTTTGATACATATTGCCTCAATCAAAACCGTATACAAAGGTCACCCCAAACTCGGTGTCCACTTTACTTTTATCTTCTTCAGGGTCTGAATTATACCGATATGTATAAGAAACCTTAAGTGACAACCCTTCAATCACTTGGCTAATTAAGGACGTTTCAGAAAAACTTCTATGGCCTAAACCAGAAACTGATCGTTCGTAACTAAAATCTTGATTAAAACGAGTTCGCTTCGAAATGTTTCTCTCCCACTGCAAAGAAGCACGTAAAAGATACCCTTTTTCAGTCCTTTTTTCGTGAGGCATTAACTCTGTTTCATCATCAACTCTATACACAAGAACCCCTGGCCCTAAGTGAAAGTCGACCGTATTTTTGCGGCCTTCAAACAAGCGATTACCATAACCTACGACGAAAGTACTGGTATATTCCCTACCATTAAATTTATCAGCTTCATAATCACCGTAAACAAAAAATGACTCATTATCTGCGCCAAATTTATAACTTGTTTTTGCTGATACAAAATAACGTGACGCAGTTTCGTCTTCAATGCCCGTCTCAGTATCTGTTTCATCAGCGTAATGCCCGTCAACTTTAAATTGATTTCGCCAATGTTTAAAATCTTGATAAAGGTTACCATTTAACTTGAATGAAGAATTTTTTGTATTACCACTGTTAGCAATAAACCCAAATTCTACATCTCCATACAAAAACTCACCTTGGTGTAGTTCATGGATCTCTTCTTCGGATAGCTCACCATATTCATGGAAGTCTTCGAACGGATCAACTGCAAATGCCTGCAAACTGTAAAGAGCAAACATCAATAAAAGTAACTTCACTTTTTTCACTAAACTACGAACTCTTTATGATTGCTTCCAGATAACATGACAAAATGGCGCATCTAGATCTCTGCTTATCAGCACTTTAGCGAACACTTCATCGCCATCCTCAAATTCTATTCCTATTGTGACTTGAACAAAGTGTGCTTTCTCTGCCTCTTGCTCAAATGCAACAACCGTTTGCCAACTATCGTCAACATCAGCCTCTTCGATAAAGCCAAACTCTTCTCTATGCTCGTTGAATACATCAATGTCTTCTTGAGATAAGTTATCCGGCGCTAATTCAAGAAAAATATCGTATGCCTGGTGTGTTACTTCTTCTATACTACTCAGTCTTGCACTCATATCCTCACCCCTAACTAAAATAAGCCAATTTATAATACCAAAGTCATCTATTTTTTTTCTACACAGATAGGGTGTAATGAATAAATTTAACGCCAAATAACAGCGTGTACGAGCACAATCTCAACTTAAAGACATTCATACCATATTGCTCTTCTTACTTGTGCCCAAAAAAAGCGCTTTTGCTGGCAATGTTAGTTCTTTTACTCTAGCCTTAACTTAAAAGAAAAATAATAAATATCGGAGCTTATATGGTGCAATTTAAAATAGCTAATGACATTGCTTGGGTCACATTACAGCGTCCACAAAAACAAAACGCGCTGTCTTTTGATATGTTTAAGCAACTCGATAAAATCATAAAAATAATTCGCTCAAACCATAGCATTAGAGCGGTTGTTCTTCAGGGTGAAGGTGAGCACTTTTGTGCTGGGCTCGATGTCAAAAGTGTGACTAAGCACCCTAGTCAAATCATAAAGCTTTTAGCCAAAATACTCCCAGGCAACCAAAACTTAGTACAGCGTGTTGTGCTTGGCTGGCGAACATTGCCTATTCCAGTATATGCAACTTTACAAGGAAATTGTTTAGGAGGAGGACTACATATCGCACTCGGCGCTGACTTTAGAATAGCTACATCAAATACCCAAGTTGCCATTATGGAATCAAGGTGGGGGCTTTGCCCAGATATGGGCACAAGTGTCATTCTCCCATCCTACATACGTCAAGATCATGCTTTGCTCCTTGCTATGAACGCTGAACGTATAAATGCACAACGTGCACAAGAACTAGGTCTGATCACAACTATCACAGATGAACCGAAAAAGTATGTTGAGCAACAAGTCGATTCTCTACGCCAACACTCTCCCGACGCGCTCGCAGCAATCAAACTGCTTTACAACCGAGCCTATCAGCAACCCTCACGTAAATTATTATGGCTAGAAACCTGGTACCAAATTAAATTATTATGTTCAAAAAACACTCGTATCGCCATGAGAAATGGTGTAGAAGAGAGTGATACTCTACCTTATCAGAAGCGCATGAGATGGAAGTAACCTCAGCATTCTCATTAACTTGTCAATAAAACGCCGTGCAACTATTTAACGCTTTTTTCTCTTTGCTCTGTATCGTAGTTTGCCTATACAGTGCCAAACTGCTCGTCGCACTCACGGCTCTGAATATTCCAGCGCCTCTAGTGGGGTTAGTAATGCTCTTTATTTTGCTGCATTGGCGTATTATCAAGCCACAGAGGCTCGCTAATACCAGCCAATTTTTAATTAAATACTTGCCACTATTTTTTATTCCCGTGGGTGTTGGATTTATCAGTGATTTAAACACAATAACGGACAACTTACTTTTAATAGGCCTACTGCTCACGCTATTACCCTGTTTAGTATTGATCCTTGTTGGTAAGCTCGCCTCAAAAGGAAGATACCGTGATTAGTATACTTGTTTGTTCATTTACAATTTTACTTTTCATGGTGGCGAGAAAAATACATCTTACTTGGCCCAGCCCACTATTAAACCCGGTATTGATCTGTATTGCATTGATTAGTGTGTTACTGCTCATTTCTGGGGTCAGCTACGACAATTACTTTCAAGCGAGTATGCCAATTGACTGGTTATTAGAACCCGCGGTCGTCGCGCTTGCCTTTCCGCTCTATCAGCAATATGCCTATATTAAACCCGTTTTCATGCTGTTACTCGTGTGTACCTTCGCGGGGATTTCGTGTTCAACGATCATCGCGTATACGCTGTGTGCTCTTTTTAATGCAAACGACGTATTGATGAGCACCATGATGGCACTGTCAGTAACCACTCCTATCACACTCCTTATTACGGAATCTTTAGGTGGGATGCCAAGTGTCGCTGCAGCCATGGTCATTTTGATCGGTGTATTTGGTGGTGTATTTGGCATGTATATCTTAACACTGCTCAAAATCTCTCAGCCACAGGCTAAAGGTATTGCATTGGGTGTAAGCTGCCACGCCATTGGGACAGCCGCCGCTATGGAACATCACCCTTTAGCTGGGGCGTTTGCATCAGCAGCCATGATTTTAAGCGCGCTTATCAGTGCGTTTTGGGTTCCTGTATTATTTACTATACTCAATCACTTAAACATTTAGTTAACTCACACTATAGATCAAGGAGCAACGCTTGATAGAGCAAGAAATCGCCCAGTTTGAAAAGTACTACGATATGATCCGCACTTACTTGCTCACCTACAGTATGCAATTACTTGCGGCTATTATGATATTAATTTTTGGTTTATGGCTTGCCAAAAAGTTGGCCGGTGCAACACATACGTTGATGGCGCGACATGATATCGACATCACCTTAACAAACTTTGTCGCTAACGTCGTCAAGGTCATTGTGGTGACCATGTTCATCATCATTGCCTTAGGTAAAATTGGCATCAGCGTCACGCCATTTGTTGCTGCAATAGGTGCAGCTTCACTTGGTGCAGGATTAGCAGTACAAGGCATGTTATCAAATTATGGCGCTGGACTTGCGCTCATAGCAACACGCCCCTTTGTTGTGGGAGATACAATCTCAATTAAGGGCGTCAGCGGGCAAGTCAAATCGATTGAGCTTGGTCATACTATTTTAATCAATGAACAGAAAGTCGAAATCACCGTACCAAATAAACATATTATTGGTGAAGTGCTGCACAATTCATTCAACTATTCACATGTCGAAGGTCAAATTGGTATCGCTTATAGCGCCTCAGCCGACGCCGCCATTTCGGTGATCGAGAATATCCTCAGCAATTACGAGGGAGTGGCAACAGATCCCGCGCCACAAGTAGGCATTGAAGGCTTTGCTGACAGCGCTGTTACCATCAGCTATCGCTATTGGACACCAACAATTTCTCTGATTGAAAACAAGCTCCACGTTAATTTAGCAATTTACCGAGATATCAAGGATGCACAAATCGAAATCCCATTTCCTCAGCGTGTTGTCACTATTAAATCAAGCGCAGCAAAGTTCGACTGAGCTTGAAGACATCGCCAAAATAAAAAAGCCATTGATTAACCCTTAACATAGCTCTATGCTGGATACGTTTTGTTCACAAAACATACAACATGTAAGGAGAAAAACAATGAGAAAAAGCAATATGAGCTATTTGCTCGGTAGTAGCGTTCTGCTGCTATCTAGCATGCAAACCCTAGCTGCAAATTGTACTGGTTTAGCCACTTGGCAAGCGTCTGAAGTCTATCGTGCTGGAGATCAGATCAAACACTTAAATAGCGCTTTTGAAGCAAGATGGTATAGCCAAAATGAAGATCCTCAACAAAATTCAGGGGACTATCGAGTTTGGAAAAATTTAGGGGCTTGCGGTGGCAACCAAAACCCAGAAGTAACGCTATTAACCCCTGCTCAAGGAAGTGTTTTTGCACAAAATGACAGCGTTGTCTTGTCGGCAAATGCATCCGATGCTGATGGCGCGGTTGGCCAAGTCGAATTTTTTATCGATGACGTTTCAGTGGGCTTTGACAATCAAGCCCCCTATCAAATTAACTGGGTAGCACAGTTAGGTCCGCATGTGGTATCTGCTGTTGCAACCGATGATCAAGGTGCGATTAGCCAAGCAAGCTCTGTCAATATAGAAGTCAAAGATACGAGCAATAATACGCCGCCAGTCATTGAACTGAGCTCACCTAATAATAATGATCAGTTTACGCTGGGTGATGTTGTGCGTATCACAGCCACGGCAACCGATACCGATGGCTCGATTGCTAGCGCATCAATTTCAGTCAATAGTACTGAGGTTGCTACATTTGCCAATGGCAATATCGCTTATGACTGGGTTAGTGACACATCAGGTCAAGTGCAAATTAACATCTCAGCCACCGACAACAGCAATGCAACCAGTGATACCAAGGTTAACGTTAAGATCGCTTCTGCCTCGCAAGGCGGGTGTGCAGGTCTCAAGTCCTATCAAGCAGGGCAAGCCTATCAAAATGGTGAACTTGTCTCTCATAACAATAGAAAATATCGTTGTGACGTCAGTGGCTGGTGTAGCTCAAATGCTCAATGGGCATACGAGCCTGGTGTCGGACAACATTGGTCTGATGCGTGGAGTGATTTAGGCATTTGCGCCATCGCACCTGAAATACGCTTCATTTCCCCACAGCCAAATAGCACTTTATTGCAAGGGCAAGCCACAGAAGTATCAGTGACAGCAAGTGATGCAGATGGCTCCGTAGCACAATTAGATGTCTACGCCGGTCAAACCTTATTAGGTAGCTTTACAAGCGGTACAGCCACGGTCAATTGGCAGCCTTCGACACTGGGGGCCGCCACGTTATCTGCTAATGCCACCGATAATGAAGGTAATATCGCTACCCAGCAGATACAAGTAAACGTTACAGACAAACCTGTTGTTATTGACTTAACCTCACCCACTGCGGGCACCCAATATGTGATTGGCGATACAATAAATATGAGTGCCCAAGCGCAAGCCCTCACCGGCACCATTAGCAGTGTAGATTTTTACGCCAATGGTACGCTGCTCGGTAGCGACACGACCTCTCCTTACACTTGGACCTATACAGCCTCAGTCCTCGGTAATCAAACTCTGACAGCCGTTGCCAAAGATAGTGCTGGCAATCAAGCTACTAGCTCAGGGACAAGCATCTCTATCATTGACAAGCCAATAGGTAAAACACATAAGCTCATTGGTTATTGGCATAACTTTGTCAATCCAGCTGGTTGCCCCATCCCATTGGCACAAATGTCGCCTGCATGGGACATCATTGATATCGCTTTTGCAGAAAATGACCGTAATTCAGATGGTACGGTACACTTCAAGCCATTTGAAAAAGACATACGTTCAAACTGTCCACCAATTGATCCTGTGCAATTCAAAGCTGATATGAAGGCACTGCAAGCTCAAGGCAAGGTGTTTGTTTTAAGCTTAGGTGGCGCAGAGGGTACAATCACGCTCAACACTGATGCTGACGAAGCAAAGTTCGTTTCAAGCCTCACCAACATCATTCAAGAGTGGGGATTTGACGGACTAGATATTGACTTGGAGAGTGGCTCGAATTTAGTACATGGTTCACAGATACAAGCGCGCTTACCTAGAGCACTCAAGCAAATTGAGCAAAACATGGGCGGGAATATGGTCCTCACCATGGCCCCTGAACACCCTTATGTTCATGGCGGAATGATTGCTTACACCGGCATTTGGGGTGCCTATATCCCTCTAATTGACGCACTCAGAGATACGTTAGATTTACTCCATGTCCAGCTTTACAATAACGGTGGACTACCTAATCCGTATGAGCCAGGTAGTGCACCTGAAGGCTCTGTGAATATGATGGTTGCTCACGCTAAAATGCTTATTGAAGGGTTTGATTTAGCCGATGGTACGCGTTTCGCACCACTGAGAGACGACCAAGTTGCGATTGGTTTACCATCAGGTCCAAAATCAGCAAACTCAGGACAAGCGCCAACCGCAAATATCATTGCTGCGTTAGATTGTGTAACAAAAGGCTTAAGTTGCGGCACGATTAAACCGGCATTTAATTATCCTAAGTTCGGTGGTGTAATGACCTGGTCTATCAATTGGGACAAGTATGATGGTTATAACTTCTCTAAACCAATTGGTGATAAATTAACGCAAATGAATCAAGGTAATTAATTACACTGAATCATTTGCCTCTTTTATAATGACACCAAACGCCTGATAGTATTTATCAGGCGTTTTATGTTTTAAAACCCACTACAGTTACTTGAGCATACAAGACTTATTAACCACTCACCTTGCCTTTAAACTGGCTTTTTTTTCATCTATAAAAATATTTTCTGTTCCTTTGAACTATTCTTTGTCTTAATAAGGTCTCTATCACGTGATTCAATAACAAAGACTTAAATTATGACAGGACTCAGATCACTATGTAGCCCCGCCATTTCATTCATGGCACAACTTAAGTACAAAACTAAAATTAGCCTTGTATTTGGTATCTTACTTTTACCACTGGCATTAAGTCTGTTTTTTCTAAACTCCACGCTCACTCATTCAATTAAAGTGAGTCAGCAGCAGCAAGAAGGACTTAACTTATATCCCAAGCTGCTAGAAAACATCATTAATGACAGACAAAAAGACAACCAGAGGCTACTCGCTCAAAGCGGGTTTTCAGTCAACACCCAAGCCTCTAATACCCCATTAGAGCAGGTGTCCATCGCATCAAAGCTGGCCATTGATAACGATTTAAGTCGCTCTTACTTAAACCGCTCATTGGTCGAGTCATTACCCAAAGTGGTCTATCAAATCAATGATATTGCCGAGCAAGCAAATGGCATTATCAACCGTGGCAGATTTACGCCAGACTCCTTTATTGCGCTGTCTAACCTCAATAAAGCGCTCCCCATTGTCAAATCACAGCTCCTCGATAAACTTGAAGTTGCAGCTATAGAAAGCCCATTTGTAAAACAGCAGCTATCGACCCAAATTAGTGCGCTCAACTCAGCGCTCGACAGCTACCAAAGAGCGATTAAAACCAAGTTACTCGACCCTGATGACATTGAGTTAACCGCCAGTGCTTTTTCAACGGCCCACCGTGATGTTCAGCGAAAAACGCAAAACTTAGTGGAAGCTGCCCTGCCCACGCTTAAAACGATGCTGCAAGAAAAGCTTGAACGCGAACAAACAATTCGCAATTTAGTCGCAGCCGCTTCTATTCTCAGCTTGGCGGTTGCGCTTTACCTGATGCTAGGTTTTTATTTTGCGGTTGTTGATACGATCTCAGAGTTTTCACACTCTGCGCAAAAAGCCGCACAAGGTGATTTGCGCTCTCGCGCTATGTCACAAGGAAATGATGAGCTTAATGATATTGTGGCGCAATATAACCGAGTTTTAGATGCATTCACTGAATTGCTAGGAGATGTGCACAATACCACCAGCGATTTACATCATGCCACGGACAAACTCAGCCACATTAGCCAGGATACTCGCCATGATGTCGCTCAACAACAAATTAAGATTTCTGGGATCCACACTGCATTATCAGACATGGCTAACGCCGCTGACTCGGTTGAAACCTCAGCGCAACACGCTACAGAACTCGCCAGCGCCGCGGCAGACCAAGTTAAACAAGGTAGCTTAAATACCACTGAATTAGCACAGCATATGACTGTGTTACAAAACGAGTTTGAAGAAAGTAGACAGGCACTCGATAAACTAGCGCAAGACAGCCAAAATATCAGTAAAGTCAGTTTAGGGATCAGCGAAATTGCAGAGCAGACCAACTTGTTAGCGCTCAATGCAGCCATTGAAGCTGCGCGAGCTGGTGAGCAAGGACGGGGATTTGCCGTTGTAGCAGATGAAGTGCGTACCCTTGCTAAGCGGACTCAGCAGCAAACAGAAGAGATCCATACAATCATAAAGTCACTACAAAACGCATCCAACGACACCCAACAAAAAATGCTCAGTAGCGTTGAAAAGATGGAGCGAGGCGTCACTGCTGCCAATGAGACCAATCAAATTCTCAGTGCTGCGGAGCAAAGTATGAGTGACATAGATCAACAGGGGCATGTGATCCGAGAGCTTGTACAACAGCAAACGCAAGCGACGCAACAAGCACTTTCAGAATCCAGTGAAATTAGTGACCTCGCGGAACATACATTAGGTTCTGCCGAGGCCACACAAGATGATGCGCATCAGTTAAGTAGCATGGCGGCTAACTTAAAATCTGCGATGAGTCAGTTTAAAACTTAACGGTCACTGACAGCTTGGTTTTGGGTTAAACAGCTCTGCGCGCAGCGGCAGTTGAATAGTCGGGCCACAATGTGGCGCAGCTTGCTCCCCTGTTTTCTTATTTACAAATGCCCATTTCACTCCCGCAGGTCGTTCATCTGCAATGGCCTGCGGGTTTAAGGGTTTTAGATAGCGGATATAGAGTTCAAGCGCCCCAGTACCGCCTGTTAACTTCGTTGGTTTGTTGTCGTCACGGCCAACCCAAGCAACGGTTACCGTATTGTGATCAAACCCTGTAAACCAACTGTCTCTCATATTGTTGCTTGTTCCTGTTTTACCAGCCAACTGGACAGATGGGAAGTGTTTGTTTAAACGTTTACCTGTGCCACTTTTAGTTACCCTTTTTAAACCATACTTGGTCATGTAAACTGAGGCAGGATCAAACCTGTTTTCTCTTTTTGGCTGATGTTTATAAAGCGTTTTACCACTGGCGTTAGTGATAGCAGAGATACTGGTTAATTCGCTGTATTTGCCGTTAGCAGCTAACGTAGTGTACATCTGAGCGACATCAAAACTGGATAACTCCACAGCACCTAGTAACATCGATGGATACGTGGGGATATCACTCTTAACACCCAGCTCAGACATTGTGTCCGCAACTTGATGTACACCCACATCTAGCCCTAAATTGACCGCTGGGATATTTAAGCTTTTACTAAACGCTTCATATAGCGGAACAGGGCCTCTAAATTGATGGTCGAAGTTTTCTGGCGACCAAGTCTTACCTGACGAGTCTGTCACCTGTAACGGCGAATCATCTAGCAATGTCCCCAAAGTGAAGTCTTGCTGCAATGCAGTCAAATATATGGCTGGTTTGACTAATGAGCCAACACTGCGTTTAGTATCTAGTACTCGATTAAACCCCGAAAAACGCATTTGCCTGCCAGAGACCAACGCAGATACACCTGCTTTCTCCGTATTCACAGAAACCATCGCAACTTCTAAGCCTGAAATACCAAAACGACGCTCCAAGTATGGAAGACCTGAAGTAATGGCCTCTTCCATCGCACTTTGCTTTTGCAACTCAAAGTAAGTAAAGATACGCACCCCAGCATGGATCACATCCTCATTTGGCACCAAGTCCTTCAGCTCACGATTCACCAATTCCAAATAACCAGGGTAGGATTGCAATAAACTTTCTTTCAAAGGCTGAATATCAATTTTTCGCTCTAACGATTGCCGGTATTCAGTTGTCGTAATGATGCCGTTTTCTGCCATTAACCTCAGAACCAAGTCACGGCGCTCCATTGTTCTTTCTGGATATCTACGCGGATTATAAAATGACGGACCTTTTACCATAGCAACCAATAACGCAACCTGATCGAACTCTAGCTCATCTACTGGTTTTGCAAAATAGAACTCTGACGCCAATCCCAGTCCATGCACGCCTTGATTGTATGCCTGACCTAAATACACTTCATTAAGGTAAGCCTCTAATATCTCATCTTTGCTGTAACGATAATCCAAAATGAGCGCAATAAAAGCCTCATTGATTTTTCGAACCAAAGAGCGCTCTCGCGTAAGGTAAAAGTTTTTAGCAAGTTGCTGAGTCAATGTGCTGCCACCTTGCACCGTTCTACCTGCACGAATATTACTATAAAGTGCACGCATAATTGACCACACAGAGACACCATAGTGTTCATAGAAGTTGCGATCTTCAACAACTAACAGTGCTTGCTTTAATACATTCGGAAACTTTTCAAGAGGAACAAACTCACGATCTTGATTTGTCTCATTACCAATTCGCGCAATTTGTACCGGTTCCAATCGTTCGCCAACGATGCGGCGACCGCCTTTATCGACAATATTAGCGAGCTTTTTACCTGCAAAATTAAGTGTAAATACTCTGGATGACTCGGCACCCTCGTAAAACTCAAATGCACGACGGAAAACTGTTATTGTGCGTCCTTGTACTAAATATTGACCTGTCCTATTAATTCTATTCACTCTCGAGTAATTAAGCCTCTCCAGTTCCCAAATCACCTCTTTCTCAGACAAGTACTGATCTGGATAAAAGGTCATAGCACGCGCATAAACCTGAACTGGTAGCTGCCATTTGTTGCCTTCAAACTGCTTACTTACTTTTGCATCTAGGTACACAACATACATGGCAACCGCGCAGCAAACAGCAAGGCCGCCTTTCCAAATTAGCGACCAAAGCGTTTGTAGTATTCGAGACTTTAAAATACCTACACGTTGCTTGAACGAGACCTTTTTTGAGTTAGGTGATTTTTTTTTCGTGGTGCGTTTTGGTTTTGATTTATTTGCAGGCGTGCGTTTTTTCTCTGACATTTACCGGAGCAATATTTACCATAATTACAATGATGCTAGAGTAACTTAGATTAACAGTCACTGAAACCAAAAAAGCAGGCTAACGCCTGCTTTTTTAACTGCTTAAGTATTAATGGTTTCGTATTGTGACAAATTCTGGGTAGGCATCTACGCCACAGTCATGCTGATCCATACCACTGAGTTCTTCCTCTTCTGTCACACGTATCCCCATGGTCGTTTTTAAAAGCGCCCATACCAAATAAGATGTGATAAAAACAAACCCAAGAATTGAAACAAGGCCAATCAACTGTGAGACGAAGTTTGCATCGCCATTTGAAAACGGCACCATCATCACACCCAGACAACCACATACGCCATGCACAGAGATGGCACCTACAGGGTCATCAATTTTAAGTTTATCAAGCGCCACAATGCTAAATACCACCAAGCTTCCACCTAACGACCCGATAATACACGCAAGTAGTGGCGTCGGTGAAGCCGGCTCCGCCGTAATAGTGACAAGCCCAGCCAATGCACCGTTTAAAATCATCGTCAAATCCGCTTTTTTCCACATAATTTTACATACGAGCAAAGCTGATATCGCACCTGCGGCGGCAGCGGCATTGGTATTTAACATGATTTGACTCACTGCAATGGCATTTTCTTTATCAGCTAAGAACAACTGCGAGCCGCCATTAAAGCCAAACCAACCCATCCACAAAATAAAAGTACCCAGTGTCGCTAAAGGTAAGTTAGAACCGGGAATAGGATAAATCTCCCCATGTTTACCATACTTGCCCTTTCTTGCACCCAGCAGCAAGACCCCGGCTAATGCGGCAGCGGCACCCGCACCATGAACGATCGCAGAGCCTGCAAAATCAACAAAACCCAACTCAGATAAGAATCCAGCTCCCCAACTCCAATAGCCCTGGATGGGATAAATAAGCCCAGTCAGCACCACAGTAAACAATAAGAATGCCCACAATTTCATACGCTCAGCCACTGCGCCAGAAACAATTGACATGGCTGTTGCAACAAAAACTACTTGAAAGAAAAAGTCAGACTCAAGCGCATGGTCGGCATCAGCTGACGCATCACCAATCAGCGCTCCAAAACTTGGCACAAATCCGCCTTCAGAGTTGCCGACATACATAATGTTGTAACCAATCAGCAAATACATAGTGCAGGCGATTGCGTACAGTGCAATATTTTTAGTTAAGATCTCAGTCGTATTTTTAGATCTCACTAACCCTGCCTCTAGCATGGCAAACCCTGCCGCCATCCACATCACTAACACGCCAGATATGAGGAAGTAGAAAGTATTGAGTGAAAATTGTAATTCTATAATTGTATTTTCCATCAGATTGCACCTCAGATTGCTTCTTCGTCTAATTCACCGGTGCGGATCCGCACGATTTGCTCTAGGTCATAAACAAAAATTTTGCCATCACCAATTTTTCCGGTATTTGCAGCTTGTGTTAATGTATCCACTACCCGCTGGCAGTTTTCACTGTGCGTTGCAATCTCAAGCTTAATTTTTGGTATAAAATCGACTTGATATTCAGCTCCTCTATACAATTCTGTGTGACCACGCTGACGACCAAATCCTTTCACGTCAACGACCGTCATGCCTTCTATACCGAGTTCAGCGAGTGCTTCTCGGACTTCATCCAATTTAAAAGGCTTAATTATCGCACTTATCATTTTCATTGTTGGCCTCCAAAGGAGTGTGATTCCTGTTGATGATGGAATACACAATCCAACCTTTATGCCAAAAAGATTAGTGCTTATTTATCAATGAGGTATGAAAAATATAGAAAGGTATTTAGCGAAAAGTGCACTTAGCTGGTGCACTCTTCTAAGATTTGATTTGATTTGGTGCAAGCTGTCACTGCACTATTACGGCCTTGCGCTTTGGCCTTATATAACGCTTTATCAGCATGTCGCATCACTTCACTCAATGTAGCAAACTCACATTTTGCAATACCAATACTCAGGGTGCAATGTAAGCGGTGGTCATCGACTTGGAAAATGTTCTCTGCAAATTTGAGACGAAAAACATCAAATTTGGCTTTTGCTTTTTGTACATCACTTTCAGCGAGTAAAACAGCAAACTCCTCACCTCCTACTCGAGATACTAAACTACCCGAGAATGACTCATTGAGTAAATGAGCAACCTGAGTGAGTATGCTATCGCCACCCAAATGGCCATATTTATCGTTTATTTCTTTAAATAAGTCTAAATCTAACAGAGCTAAGCAACTATCTTCTAGCCCAGATTTAAGTAACCTATCCATTTGTTGGCAAAAATAACGACGATTATATAAACCCGTCAAATAATCACGATGTGCATAATCTTTAATCTCTGCAATTAGATTTAATTGCTCCATCGTTTGCATTACACGGCAGTGGAACTCCTCGTTCATAAATGGCTTCATTAAGAAATCATTTGCACCATATTTAATGAACTTTGCGGACAGACCATGTGTTCCAGCACCAGATAACCCAACTATCGCCAAATCATCGCGACCACGGAAATTGCGCACTGCTTTAACCAACTCAAACCCATCCATCGTTGGCATAGCATAGTCAGTCAATAAAAGTTTAATCTCATAATCAGCCTTTAGCATAGTAAGTGCTTGCTCACCATCTTGAGCTTCAAAAACAGTGAATAACTGCTTCTCTAACATTTGTCTCATCACAGCACGACTGATCATAGAGTCATCGGCAATCAGTGCTTTACAGCCTTGGTTACGCAGCAAACGGCTGACCAATTTAATGGCATACAAGTAAGAATCGCGATTATCTTTAATCACATAATCGACGACCCCCATTTCAAGCATCTGTTGTCGGCTATACTCATCAATCTTAGAAGTCAAAACAACCGTGGGGACATTGTGACTCAAAGTTAACTGGACGACTTCTGCATCCATTGCATCAGGCAATGTTAAATCTACCAAGGCCAGTGTGTAGCTATTGCTCGCAAGTAACGCTTTACTTTCCTTGAGAGACCAAGCAAAGTCTATATCGACACTTAAATGTTGTGATGCCAAATGGCGTAAGATCTGTTGGACAACCTTACTATCTTCAACAATCAATACTTTTTGCATGGAAACTTTCTCTAGTGACTGCAATGAGAAATGTAGCTATACAAGTATTTAACAGACTCAAATACTTTAATACTACAGACATAAGGGTGAAATATACGCGATTTTTGTGACAAAAAAAACCTGCACCGCCCCTAATTGGTAAACAAATTGTAATGGGCTGCAAATATTGCGAGTTAGTCTCATTGACTTTGAAATCAACGTTAAAAAAGATTTAAATGTAGGCGATAAGTGAAAACACGAGGAACCCCATGGCAGCAGTACCTAAAATAGTATCTAGCTTACTACTACTTTGTGTCAGCACATTCAGTGCTGCTAATAGTAGCCAACAAGGCACATTAAGCTTTGATATAGATCATCAAGTCACCACAAAACACCAAGCCACAATTAATGGCTCAAAAATAAATTATACCGTATCGACTGGCACTCAACCTTTGTGGGATGACGAGGGGCACCCAATTGCATCTTTACACTACACTTATTACAAAAAAGACAAAGTAAAAGATAATGCAAAACGCCCGTTACTCATTTCATTCAATGGTGGTCCGGGCTCCGCTTCTGTGTGGATGCACATAGCTTATACTGGTCCTCGTGTCCTAAAAATAGACGATGAAGGATACCCGCTTCAACCTTATGGACTCAAAGATAACCCATATTCTGTTTTGGATACCACAGACATAGTTTTTGTAAACCCAGTGAACACCGGCTATTCGCGAGTATTACCTGATAAACAAGGCAAAATGCCGAGTAAAGACGTTCAAAAAAAGCGCTTTTTTGGTGTTAACGCCGATGTTAAATACCTCGCAGCTTGGCTAAATACCTTTATTAACCGCCATGACAGAGCGTTATCACCTAAGTTTTTAATAGGTGAAAGCTACGGTACAACGCGTGTTGCTGGGCTTGCACACGAACTACAAAACCAGCAGTGGATGTACTTAAATGGTGTGATCCTAGTTTCACCAACAGACATCGGCATTAAACGTGACGGTCCAGTGAAGGCCGCTAACAGACTGCCTTATTTTGCGGCGACTGCTTGGTATCACAAAGCACTCAGCAATGAGCTACAAAATAAAGACTTACTTGAAGTATTAGAAGAAGTTGAAGCCTATACATTGAGCACATATCTACCTGCGCTTGCCAAAGGCGCAATGATCAGTGATAAAGAAAAACAAGCTGTTACTGCTCAAGTTGCCAAATATTCAGGATTATCAGAAAAATTTGTCGCACAAAATAACTTGGATATTCCAAATGCTGCATTTTGGAAGGAGCTGCTTCGAGATAGAGAAATGACAGTTGGCCGACTGGACTCAAGATATTTAGGTATAGATAAACGCGTCGCGGGTGACATACCGGATTATTGGCCTGAACTCACGTCATGGTTGCATTCATTCACACCGGCAATTAATCACTACTTCCGCCAAGAGCTGAACTACAAAACAGACATAAAATACAACATGTTTGGCCCCGTTCGCCCATGGGATAGAACAAAAAATACCGTGGGTGAGCGTCTAAGATTAGCAATGGCGCAAAACCCATACTTACATGTCATGGTTCAATCTGGCTATTACGATGGTGCTACCAACTATTTTGATGGTAAATATAATTTATGGCATTTAGACCCAAGTGGTAAAATGAAAGACCGTTTAAGCTTTAAAGGCTACCGCTCTGGTCATATGATGTATCTGCGCTATGAAGATCTTAGGCTCTCTAATGAAGATTTAAGAGATTTCATCATCCAAGCATTACCTAAAACAGGTGAAGCTGCTAAATACTAACTTTTGCTGTGATGTGGAAGTACGCTTCCACATCTCGACAATTACGTAACAGCTTATTTTATACCGTCATTATGCCCCAACCGATAACGAACTCTTCAGTACGGCAAAATCCATCTAGTCAAAAAAGCTTTATATCCTTGAATAGATTAATTCAATGCTTCCGATTACTTTTTGGGTATACTCTTCATATTAGAATAAAATGAGATTGTCTATGAGTGATCAGTTTAGGGTTGTCTTTGTTGGGTTTAACGCCGACACAGATAGCCACAATGCCATGGAAAGCCTAGCCACCAAACTGGGCGTATCAAAGCAAAAAGTTGTTGCATTTACTCAAGGAAAGCCCCTATTTGGCGCCGCTGAAAAAAATAAATGCTTAAAACAAGCTAAACTCCTAGCGATTTATGGGTTCCAAAGCAAGGTGCAAGCCGTGCAAAGCAGCATGACAAACGCCCCTCAAGTTAACAATGCTGCAAATGAACGTGTATTTGAAGCGCTTGATTACATCACCAGTAGCCTAATCAGAATCGAAGAAAAGTTAGAAGAACTTGAACAGCGTATCGATGGACAAAACAAAAGTAGCGAAGAAAAAGAAGATGACGAATGGCAAAATGACGAGTTATTCGATGAACTTGACCTAGATGCAGAGCCCAAGCCAAGGTCCAAAAAGCTTTTATATACACTGTTAGCCGTGTTATTCATTTTACTTATTGTACTCGGATTTAGTTTGGCTTTCCCTGAAATGGTTCAATTATAATGAAAGAAAATTCATGTTCAAACACAAAAAACGCAGAAACACGCAAACAAATTCGAAGTTCAATAAGATCAAAACGAAACGCTCTTGATGAAAATTTTCAAACTTCTGCTGAAATCGACTTAAGTATTAATTTTTTTCAACACGAAAACCCTACCAAAAACGCCGCAATCGGGGTCTACTTACACAACGATGGCGAACTCAGAACTAACCTTTTAATTCAATCACTTTGGGATAGAAACATTCAAGTATACTTGCCCGTTATCCACCCCTTCAGCGGCACCAGTTTACTGTTCCAAAAGTATGAAAAAAACTCAACCATGATTCAAAACCGCTATGCTATCTTAGAACCTAAATTGAATTGTTATGAAATTTGCCCAATTGAACAATTGGATTACTTGTTGATGCCTTTAGTCGCTTTCGACGAGCATGGTAACCGATTAGGCATGGGTGGCGGCTATTACGACAGGACGCTAGCTAACTACTATTCACAAAGGTGGGTAAAGCCCAAATTGATAGGGTTAGCACATGACTGCCAAAAAGTCAGTGAATTGCCAATTGAAGCATGGGATGTACCTTTGCCTGCAATACTAACGCCTACCCAATATTATCAGTGGCGCAAGTAAAAGCCACTACCAAAAAATCTGCGCTTAAGAGTGCAATTTATTGTCATACAATTCGAGTGTTTAAGCGTATAATCTCAACTTAATTAAAGACAACAAAGTGATTACGTTATGACACAAGATGAAATGAAAAAAGCTGCAGCATGGGCAGCGCTTGAACATGTAAAAGAAAACACCATTGTTGGTGTCGGAACAGGTTCCACAGTCAATCATTTTATCGATGCACTCGGTAGCATCAAAGATGATATTAGAGGTGCGGTTTCGAGCTCAGAAGCATCAACAGAAAAACTAAAAGCACTCGGTATTGAAGTCTTTGAGCTTAATGATGTTGCACAATTAGATGTGTATGTTGATGGTGCAGATGAAATTAACGAACATGGACACATGATCAAAGGCGGTGGTGCTGCATTGACCCGTGAAAAAATCGTTGCCGCAGTTGCTGACAAGTTTGTTTGTATTGTCGATGAGAGTAAACATGTTGACACGCTGGGCAGCTTCCCACTGCCGGTGGAAGTTATACCAATGGCACGTAGCTATGTTGCTAGAGAGCTTTTAAAGCTTGGAGGCGACCCCGTATATCGCCACGGCGTCGTCACTGACAATGGCAATGTCATTTTAGATGTACACGGATTAAGTATCACGGATCCAAAAGCGCTGGAAGAAAAAATAAACCAAATCGTCGGTGTTGTAACCAATGGGCTATTTGCTCACCGTGGTGCAAATACCGTAATTACAGGGACACCAAAAGGTCCACAAACTAGGTAATAGGAATGAGTCATGAGTAAGGTATCTTTGTCTAAAGATAAGATTAAAATATTATTGTTAGAAGGCGTGCACCAAAGTGCAGTCGAAACATTAAAGCGTAATGGGTACAGTAATATTGAGTATCTCAAGACATCGCTACCTGAAAATGAATTGATTGAGCGTATCAAACATGTTCACTTTGTCGGTATACGCTCACGCACCCACCTCACCGAAACGGTCTTAAATGCGGCGGAAAAACTCGTTGCTGTTGGTTGTTTTTGTATTGGTACAAACCAAGTGGATTTAGATGCCGCAAAACGTCGTGGTATTGCCGTATTTAACGCGCCATTCTCAAACACACGTTCGGTTGCAGAGTTAGTACTCGGTGAAATCTTGTTACTACTTCGCGGTATTCCGAAGCGAAACGCCATGGCACATCGCGGCCAATGGCTTAAATCTGCTATTGGTTCTTTTGAAGCTCGCGGAAAAACCCTAGGCATCATTGGCTACGGTCACATCGGCACACAGCTTGGCATCATGGCTGAAAATATCGGTATGAAAGTCGAGTTTTATGACATAGAAGACAAGCTTACTCTTGGTAATGCACAGCAAGTGCAAAACCTGACACAGCTGCTGCAACGTGCAGATGTGATCAGCCTACATGTACCAGAAACACCGCAAACTAAGAACCTGATTGGTATGGCTGAAATTGAAGTCATGAAACAGGGTGCGATCCTCATCAATGCATCACGCGGAACCGTTGTAGATATTGACGCCCTTGCAGAAGCGCTACAACATGAAAAACTTGCCGGTGCTGCCATTGATGTTTTCCCGGTTGAGCCGAAATCAAATGATGAGGAGTTTGTGTCTCCACTGAGAGAGTTTGACAATGTCATTTTAACGCCGCATGTGGGTGGCTCTACACAAGAAGCACAAGAAAATATCGGTATTGAAGTGGCGGGTAAATTAACCAAGTACTCAGACAATGGCTCCACTGTCACAGCTGTAAATTTCCCTGAAGTATCACTGCCAGAGCTGTCTAACCGCAGCCGTTTATTACACGTACACGAGAATAGACCGGGTGTGCTAACGCAAATCAACCAAGCATTTGCTCAACATGGGATTAATATCGCTGCTCAGTATCTGCAAACAGACGATTGCATTGGTTACGTAGTTATTGATGTAGACAGTGACCACTCAGAAGTTGCGTTAAAAGAACTAAGCGCTGTTGAGGGTACGATCAGAGCACGTATTTTACACTAAATGTTTAATACATGAGTTGACAAAAGAGCCGGCAAACTGCTGGCTTTTTAATAACAGATTAAACTGTTAATCAAAATAAAAAAAGCTGCTTTAGAAGCAGCTTTTTATCAGGGTCATTTCTCGGCATTAAGCCATGAAATCAACACCTTCTTTAATGTCTTTTTCAAGCGTCGCTAACATGTCGTCTTTTGCTTTTTGTTCAAAAGCGCTTAGCTCGCCGTATGGTAATAGCTCTTCAACGCCATTTTTACCAAGACGGATAGGCTGTGCAAAGAACTCTGCATCGCCAGTGTTACCTTCAACGTACGCGTACTCAAATACGTTTTCTTCACCTTGAAGACCTTTAACAAGTGAGAAGCAGAAACGCGCTGCGGCTGCACCCATTGAAAGCGTTGCAGAACCGCCACCCGCTTTTGCTTCAACAACTTCAGTACCTGCGTTTTGGATACGCTTAGTAAGAGAAGCAACTTCCTCATCAGAGAACTCAACACCTTCAACTTGAGAAAGAAGAGGTAGAATAGTTGTGCCAGAGTGACCGCCGATTACAGGTACTTTTACTTCTGATACGTCTAGGCCTTTAAGCTCTGAAATGAATGTTTCAGCGCGGATAACATCTAGTGTTGTTACACCGAAAACACGTGTAGCATCATAAGTGCCTGCTTTTTTGAATACTTCACGTACAATTGGTACAGTGCCGTTTACTGGGTTTGTGATGATACCAACAAACGCCTTAGGGCAGTTTTTAACGATACCTTCAGCCAGAGTTCTAACGATACTCGCATTCACATTGAATAGATCCGCACGGTCCATACCAGGCTTACGTGGCATACCAGCAGGGATCAAAACGATGTCTGCGCCTGCAAGTGCAGGATCTAAGTCATCTTTACCGTAACCTGCAACTGACACAGCAGTTGGGATGTGAGAAAGATCAACAGCAACACCTGGAACAACTGGTGCAACATCGTATAGTGCTAGCTCAGAGCCTGCAGGCAAACCGTTTTTAAGCAGAAGAGACAATGCTTGACCGATACCACCAGCGGCACCTAATACAGCAACTTTCATTATAATTCTCCATATATTGAAGGTAGGAATTTTGTGTGCTGTAAAGATAATGAAAAGCGAGGGTAAAGACAAATTTATCCGCGTTATTTTCAAGATTTTTTCGACTATAGTTGTAAACAAGAGACAACTTTCTCGCAATTTGCCTTTACGATATGCCATGAAAATTACTCCAGCGTTAAAATTTGGGTAACTGTTGGGATTTGTGTAAAATCGGGCAACCAAAATTAATAGAAGAGATGTATATGCAAGCGCAAGACAAACAAGAAGCCTTAGTTAAAGCCTTTAAAGCACTTTTAAGAGAGGAAAACTTTGGCTCTCAGGGCGAAATCGTTGATGCGCTAAAAGATCAAGGCTTTGACAATATAAGTCAAAGTAAAGTATCAAGAATGCTGAGCAAATTCGGCGCGGTTCGCACCAGAAATGCCAAACAAGAAATGGTTTACTGCCTGCCAGCAGAAATGGGTGTCCCAACAGCAAAAAGTCCTCTGAGACAGCTTGTTATCGATATCATGCACAATGAGATGATGATTATCATCAGAACCAGTCCCGGTGCAGCGCAGCTGATTGCTCGTCTGCTAGACTCTTTAGGCAGTGCCGATGGTGTATTAGGCACAATTGCCGGTGACGACACTATTTTCATCGCACCCGCGAAAATATCTGAGATTGACGCGACTTTAGACAAAGTAAAAACCTTGTTTGACAACGTATAAACTTAATCGTCAGCCATTATTTGCGCCATCTCTTTCAAAAATTGTAAGGATGGTGCAAAAAAAGATGCGCCCATATCCGCTTCAGAATAATCTAATAGGGGATCGTAACACTCTTGCCCTGATAGCAAACCGAACCGGCTCATTAGTACCGTCTCAAATGCATTACCGTGCGCTGCACAACTCAGATTAATGCTACCTTGCTCAAACACATCCCCAAACGGCATACTCTGATCCAACAGCAAAACTAGCCCTTGCGCATCTTTAAGCTCTGCACGACTGGCATGACTAAATGCCACCTGAGGCTCTATCAGCTTATTGTCCAAGCGTGTGCGGCCCATCAGCGCCTCTTGCTCATCAATTGCAAGTTGCTGCCACCTCGCCAAATCAAACTTCACTCGCTGAATATGAATGTAGCTGCCTTGATGATCTAGTCCTTCGGGGTTATCAACTAACGCGACTTTACGCTTAAAGCGACCGTGTGGTGATTCACTGGCATAAATAAAACCGTTAAAGTTTCGTCCATCCAAAAAGCGGAAGCCACGAACATGCGCGACAAGTTCAACGCAGCCCCCCAGCATATGTAAGACACTTTGCGCAAATAGGTGATTTACATCTTCTCTATCCGAGCGAATGACATAGAGCAAATCAAAAGGCTGACTATGAATTAAATGATCGGTAGAGCGAATATGAGGAAAGCTTTTAAGTTCAGGCGGTATAAATTCAGGATAGATATGAGGCCAATATTGGGCACCAATAGCGACGAAGCTGCTAAGCATAGATTCAGAGAATCTATCACTTAACTCATCTTGCAGTCGCCCAGCTTGCGCTAGTGCTTCTCGCACAGCTTCATCCTGCCCTTCAAGCACATTGAAGAATAAATGTAAGCCATGCAAGTTTGCCTCTGCACAGATCCCCGATTGCGGCTGGGCCATACCTTTTCCTTATCGTTTATCGCTCTAAGAAAAGAAATTTACCGCATGGGGCTTAATTTTTAAAGAGATAGGTTTAGACAAATCTAACGGTTTGTCAGCAGGTTTTGCTATTTCTAGCTGTTGGCCCTGCAATTCGATGGCATATAAATACTCAGTACCCACAAACCTCTCTTGATTCACTTGGATCGCACCATGGTCAGTATTATACAATTCAATGTGGCTCGGCCTGACAAATATTTTCCCTTTGTCTTGTGCGTCATTTTGCTGAGTTAATGAGTTCACTTGCCCAAATTGAGTGCTAAATGCCCCATTACCAGCATGTGTTGCATCTAAATAGATCCCCTGACCTAAAAACTCTGCAACCACTTGGTTTTTTGGCTGATGGAACAATTCAGTTGGACACCCTAATTGTGCTATTTGACCTTTGTGCATAATGGCAAGTCGATCTGAAAAAGCAAAAGCTTCATCTTTAGAGTGACTGACAAAAATCGCAGATACTTTTTGATCTTTTATAATACTGCGTATGTCACTGATAAGTTGAAAGCGAACTTGCGCGTCTATATTTGAGAAAGGCTCATCTAACAGTAACAAGCTCGGGCGATAAGCCAGCGCTCTTGCAATAGCGACCCTTTGCTGCTGTCCGCCAGACAACTCATGCGGGAAGCGCGTGGCATAAGCACCTAAATGCACCAGCTCTAACATTTCAGATACACGAGATTGCTTTTCAGCGCGGCTTAACTTTCCTAGCCCAAATGCAACATTTTGCGCTACCGTCAAATGCGGAAATAAAGCATAATCTTGAAACATCATGCCGACATTTCGATGTTGCGGCGCTACAAATGTGTTTTCACCGTTAACTTGGTTCTGGCCAATTTTAATACTGCCTTGTTGTGGCCTGATAAGTCCGGCAATGGCTTTAAGTGTGGTTGTCTTTCCACATCCGCTGGCGCCTAACAAGCAGACGATTTCATTTTCCTTTACCTGCAAATCAAGGTTGTCGATCACGGCATGACCGTCATAACTGTATTGCAAGGATTCTATAGCAAGGCTGTACATTATGTTTGCTGCTCCATTGAGCGGTTAACCAAATAAAGCGGGATTAACCCAACCAGTACGATAAACAAGGCCGATATTGATGCTAACTCTAACTGTTCATCGCTTACAAACTGAAAAACATGGGTTGCGAGTGTTTCAAAATTAAACGGCCTGAGCAGCAGTGCTGCCGGTAGCTCTTTCATACACTCAATAAATACCAATAAACCCGCGGTTAATATACCGCGCTTTAATAGAGGAATGTGCACGCGACCCAATGTCTGCATATTATTTTTGCCCAAAGACGCACTCGCCATATCAATACTTGGGCTGATCCGCACAAAACTCGCTTCTACAGCCCCTTGAGCTATGGCGTAAAAGCGCACTACATACGCAAAAACAAGGGCAAAAATGGTACCACTGAGTAACAGCCCGGGTTCAAATCCCGTGCCATCCAGCCAGCGGTTTAAATAGTCATCAAATAATGTGAGGGGCAATAACACCGCGATAGCTAAAACGGTACCAGGCAAAGCGTACCCCATACTCGCGACCTTCCCCGGAACGCTCTTGGTTTTTTGCTCGCCTATACGCTGATAAAACACCACCAAAATACTAAAGCAAATAGCGATTGCGCTGACATAAAGGCTAATTTTTAAGCTTTGCCACGCATAATTAAAAAACGCGTCATTCCAAGCCTGATCGAAATAACCAATCGCGTAACTGGTCAATACACCCACGGGAATAAAAAACGCAACAATCAATATAAGACTGCAAAAACCTGTCGCCAACCAGCCACTTTTACCGTTCAGTTCATATAAGCTGGTGTCATTTACACTACTTTGACGCTCATGTACGACCTTACTTTTACGGCTCATTTTTTCTAGTGACAATGCAATGAAAAGAAACAGCAACATGATCCCTGAAATTTTTGCGGCTGCAGTGAGAGAATAGTAGCCGAGCCAAGTATCATAAACAGCGGTGGTAAGTGTACTGACTGCAAAATAATGCACTGTAGCAAAATCCGCCATCGTCTCCATGCTTATTAAAGCAAGTGCAGCAACAATAGCACCACGGGATAAAGGCAGGCTTACTTTGAGAAAACTCTGAAATGGTGATAAGCCCATTAACTGGCTGGCCTGAACCAATTTGAAGGACTGCTCTCTAAGTGCTGTTTTAAAGATTAAATACAAGTAAGGGTAGAGTACCAACGCTATCATCACAATAGCACCGGGCAAAGTACGGATATCAAAGAACCAGTAATCATCAGGACTCGTCCAGCCAAACCAGTCTCTTAAAAAGATCTGTACAGGGCCTGCATAATCCAATAAATCTGTATACACGTAGGCAATGATGTAGGTGGGCATCGCAAGTGGCAGCATTAAAGCCCACTCAAACACCCGCTTACCGGGAAAGTGACAATACGCTGTTAACCACCCAAGGGGCAGTGCAATTAATGAACTCAGTAACAACACCCCTGCAATCAGCCAAATAGTATTACTGATGTAGTCCCAAAGAACGGTGTCCCACAGGTGTGAGAATACTTCAGATTCTCCTTGTAATGATTCAAAAATGAGAAAAGCCAGCGGGGTCGACAGACATATGCCAATCACCCACGCTGTTATCTGCCAATTGGACAGTTTATTTTTTAGCTGCATTAAAGGTCAAATTTTACCTCATCGATTAGCTTTAGAGCCAATGGACGGTATTTACTAATTTCAGCAAGCGGCAAGCTGTCTTCCTTAAACACTCCCCATGACGCTACCATTTGAGATAATTCGACGCCCGGCTTGACCGGATATTCCATATTCGTCGATGCGTACATATTCTGCGCCTTATTGTCCGTCATAAACTCTATGAGTTTCAAGGCATTTTCTTTATTTTTTGCATACTTGGTTAGAACTACGCCAGATACATTTAAGTGCGAACCGCGATTTTTTTGATTAGGAAAGTTGATGTAAACAGACTCAGCCCATGACTTTTGCTTGTCATCTGCCATCATCTTTCCAAAATAATAGCTATTGCCTAAAGCAATATCACACAAGCCTTCTTTAACTGCCTTAACTTGTGCACGGTCATTACCTTGAGGTTTTCGTGCGAGGTTGTTTTTAACTCCGACCAACCATTCTTTAGTTTCAGTTTCACCATGATGTGCGATCATAGATGCAACTAACCCTAAATTGTACGGGTGCTTGCCAGAGCGAGTACAAATTTTTCCTTTGTACTTTGGATCGGCCAGCTCTTCGTAGCTTAGTGACTCCAATTTACCAAGCCTTGCTTTTGATGAGTATACGTTACGCACACGTTTGGTAAGTGCAACCCATTGCCCTTCTGGATCTCTAAAAGAGGCTGGGATATTTTGCTCAACGGTCTTACTTGCGATTTGCTGCGTAAGGCCAAGGTCTTCTAACTGGATCATGGCGCTAAAATTTGAAGTTAACACTAAGTCTGCACGCGAGTGCTTACCTTCTCTTTTAACACGTTCAATTAAGCCTTTTTTTGCAAAAACAACGTTGGTTTTAATCCCAGTTTGCTTTGTAAAGTCATCAAGGATAGGTTGAATTAAAAATGGTTGGCGAAATGAGTAGATATTTACTTCATCGGCTGCAAAAGCTGGCATACAGGTCACAGCGGTCAATAATGTGGCGATAGCTCGTTTCATGAAGACTCCAAATCCAAACAATTATTATTATCAAGTAATTCTAACGCGATTATACATAAATTACAGCCCGCTGAGTGGGTGAACAAAATTATTATTACCGCATAAAGACAATTTATCTGTAAGAGATTTCTCACTCTGTTTGTAGATATCGAGTAATCTAATCCAGATTTAACCGCCCTCAAATAAGGAACCTATTGTTATTTAATAATTTTTATATATCAAATAGAAGATAGTCCTTTTTTGATAATCTTCAAGCTAATGTATTAATGCGCAGCACAGCATATACTTTAGTTGTCTCTTGGGGAGAGGCATAGCAGGGAAAACGGATGTGATAGGCGCGACATGGATTGACCCCCGAATGGAGTATGGAACTAGGATTATGATGTACTTGCAGGAAGCAAGTATTTAAGTAAGGATGTTCAGATATTCAGGATGTCAGGGCTAGATGGAATTAGGAAGGGAAATGGATTAGCCCAAAAGGAATTAGGAAGGGAAATGGATTAGCCCAAAAGGAATAATTGCAGGGTAATGTCAAACGCTGGATATGTTTGATGCAACTTAGGATGGGGTCAGGATGAGCCAAGTGGATTAGTACAGGATGTGCAAGAATTCGCAGAACCAAAACACCAAGCGAATTGTATGGAAATGAATTAGGGAGTTGAGTTATTCAACATAGCAGGATGCTGTTTAGAAGATTCCGTCAAGCGCGGCTCGAAAGAGTCGCGCTATCTTCATGTTTATATGTCAGAAAACTTACTTCGTTTACCTCGTAAATACGCATCTCTAAAATCAATAAAATGCGATGTGAGATTTTCAGCCGCTTCTGTTTCACCATTTTCTTCAAATACAACACAAGCGACTTCCGCCGTGCCGAGCTGGTGCTCATGGGGCGCAACTCTTAACTTATAATTTGACAAACTTTGCGGTGACACAGATAACACAGGGAATTGATCCAAATATGGGCTCTTTCTGAACATTTTCTTGGCTTCACGCCATGTGCCATCAAGAAAGATAAAGAGCGGTTTTTTCCCTTCTATACGCTCTACTGTTTTTATCACCCGCTGTGGTTGCACATTTTCTTCGGGAAAAACCACAATAGGTTGATACAGTGGATTCTCTAACAACGCAATCAATGCATCGCTCGGCTCTGTTCGATCCCATCGAAATGCATGATTATCAGGAACAATATCTGCGATTAAACGCCCAGTATTGGATGGTTTAAAACTTTCGTTATGATACATTAACAAGCACACTGCGCTTGAGCACTGAGCTTGCTTAACGCCAGCGCAAATACATAATGGCTCTGCGAGTAAGCAAGTCTCACATCGAGTAAGTTTTGAACCTCGTGCTTTGAACTCTCTCTTAGATTCAGAAATTTGCTGTGCACGAAGCGCCAATACAGAGTTACCCAAAATATTCTCCAAACAAAAATGACGCAGTATTGTATCAAGTCTAATAATAAAAGGATAAAGCAATTATTATGAAAGTTAATCAAACCAATCGACTCAAATACCGGCTACTCACTCCAGAGGATGCCCACCTGCTCTTTCAATTAGATCAAAGTCCTGCTGTGATGCAGTTTATTAATGGTGGCAAAGTCACGAGCCAAGAAGACATAGATTCAATATTTATACCTCGACTCAAGCAATTCTCTAACCCAGACAGTGGATGGGGATTATGGGGCTGCTTTTTGCAGCAAAGCAACGACTTTATCGGCTGGATCCTCGTGCGCCCTATGGACTTTTTTACAGAGAAAAGAGACGACACCAATTTGGAAATAGGTTGGAGGTTTATGCAAGCGAGCTGGGGTAAAGGCTACGCGACAGAAGCCGCTAAGCAGATCGCTGATGCCATAGCCGAACATAACATCGCAAAAAAGCTCACAGCCTTAGCTCACCCTGACAATCAAGGCTCAATTAATATCATGAAGAAAATTGGCTTAGAATACCGCACAAAGGCTATACACACAGAACCTTTGGGCAGTACAGAAGTGGTAGTTTACGATAAAAATATCGCTTGATCGCATATCAGATATATGGGGCTCATATCGCCCCATATATTAAGTTACATAGATAAATAGATGACCAAGAAGGCGCCTAATGCGAGTCGATAGATCACAAATGGCAGCATGCCCATCTTCTCAATAACCTTTAAGAAAAAGTGAATACATGCATAAGCCGCAAAGAATGACAATACTGCACCAGTAGCAATATCCGCAATATTAAACTCATCTCCTTCAGAAATAAGCTTATAGGTTAAATAACTTCCTGCAGCAGCAATCACAGGAATTGACATTAAAAATGAAAATCGCGCTGCACTTTGTTTGTTCAGACCCATCAATAAGCCTATTGTCATCGTGATCCCTGAACGAGACGTACCAGGCAGTAGCATTGCAATTACCTGAGACAGGCCAATGCATAGCGCCATCAACCAGTTGATCTGGTATATCGTTTTTATTTGCTTAGCCGTTTTATCTGCATACCAAAGTAATAAACCAAAACCAATGGTCGTCCCAGCAATGATCCAGGCGTTTCTTGAGTACTCTTCCACCAAGTCTTTGGCAAAATAACCAATCACCAACGAAGGTAAAGTGGCTAGTAATATAAACCAACCTAATTTGCTATCCTCAGTTGTCCCTTGACTGCCAAAGGACTTAAACCATGCGGCTAGGATTTCACTTACCTCTTTACGAAAATAAATAATCACTGCAAAAAGGGTCCCCACGTGAACCGCAACGTCAAATGCTAGGCCTTGATCTTGCCAACCAAAAACCTGTGAAGGTAATATTAAGTGAGCAGAGCTCGAAATTGGTAAAAACTCTGTTAAACCTTGGATTAAGGCTAGAACGATGATTTCAATCAAACTCATTGTAAATTAGAACTCCACTTTCCATAGCTTTTGACTAGGGTTATGATAATTTTCCCATATAGATGAAATAGTCTCACCTGTGGTTGGGAGCGTAATGTGTCCACCTACTTCAGTCAAAGGTAACAGTACAAAAGCGTTTTTTGTAATTTCGTCCCGAGGTAACTGCGCAGGCTGCTCACAGACCAAATCGTCATAAAGCAACAAATCGAGGTCTAAAGTGCGGGGACTAAACTTTTTATCGCCTTGAGTGCGACCGTTATCACGCTCAATTTTTTTGAGTAAGTGACACACTTCATCCACTGACATTTGCGTATTAGCAGCAAATACCGAATTGAAGAAGTTACGCCCATTAAACCCCACAGGCTCGCTCTCATAAACGTTTGAATGTTTATAATCTGGGAAGTGGTCAATTAAAGCCGTCAACCCATTTTTAAAATGCCGCTCCCGATCTACATTGGAACCAATACTGATATAAATCTCTGACATGCTATTTTTTCCGATAGATTTCAATACCAACTGTAGCAGCTTGTGCAACTGCTGCTGGTTTACTGACTTTAATTCGAACATCACTGACAGCAAATTCAGTCAGAATCATCTTAGCCAATTTTTCTAACAAGGTTTCCAATAGCTCCACTTGAATTGATTCTGATAAGCCAATGACTCGTTCGCTAACTTTTGCGTAATCTACGGTAAGATTTATATCGTCAGTTTGCGCTGCTGGGGTAATATCTGTAGACATTTCAATATCAAAATAAAGGCTTTGTTTACTTTCTTTCTCAAAGTCGTAAACTCCTATTATGGTCTCGACGTGTAATTGCGAGATATAGACCTTGTCCATGTATACTCCTAGCATGACTAAAACGGGGTCGGCGAATAATATTAGGCCGTGTAAAAAGAATCGCGATCATAGCCCAAAACAGAGCAATAAAAAATAAGGAAGCTTGTGTTAGTCATTTTAATGTGTATTTGTGCTTATTTATTTGGTTCGATTTCCTCAGCGATTTTAATATCAAGGCTGTTCTCATTGCCTGATCCCCGCTTTTCAGGTTCGAATAATCCAGGCGCCACCAATGTATTGCGCATTGGAGGAAAACTGCCGGCGGCATTGGTACTTATTTTTGATGTTTTAAAAGGCACGATTCCAGTTTGGGGCGCTTATTTCTTAAATATAGAACCGATTTGGTTAGGGGCAGTCGCTGTAAGTGCTTGTCTTGGACATATTTACCCCGTTTTCTTCCACTTTAACGGTGGAAAAGCGGTCGCCACTGCGTTTGGGGCTTTATTACCCATTGGCTTGCCTTTGGCTGGCATGCTGATAATGACATGGTTACTTGTTCTTTGGGCTTTTCGCTTTTCCTCCCTTGCAGCCATCGTGACTGTCACCGCGGCGCCGTTTTACACTTGGCTTCTCAAACCACAATACACGCTCCCAGTTGGCTTTTTAACGCTGCTTATTATTTTCCGCCACAGAGCAAATATTTCTAGGCTCCTCCAAGGAAAGGAGCCTAAAGTCGGGAAAAAAAGCGCTGGGAAGGATTAAGAAATCGCTGGTAGGCTGTCTAAAGGCCAGCGAGGTTGAGTTTTCATATCAAGCGGTGCGGTATGACCTGCTTTTAAACGCTGCATACCTGCAAACGCAATCATCGCCCCGTTATCCGTACAAAACTCAGTGCGAGGATAGTAAACACGTCCTTTCATCCCCTGCATCATACGCTCAAGCTTTGTTCTCAGTTCAACGTTAGCACTCACACCACCAGCGATGACAAGGCGTTTTATGCCTGTTTGCTTTAATGCGCGTTTACACTTAATTGCCAATGTATCAATGACGGCAGTTTGAAACGCATGTGCAATGTCAGCTTTAGTCTGTGTGTCATCACCCTCATTCTTTATCGTGTTTGCAGCTGCTGTTTTAAGACCACTAAAACTAAAGTCCAGTCCAGGTCTGTCTGTCATTGGCCTAGGGAAGACAAAACGCTCCGGCACTCCCTGTGTAGCAAGTTTTGCTAGTAATGGGCCGCCAGGGTAATCTAAACCCAATAGCTTCGCAGTTTTATCAAATGCCTCACCTGCGGCATCATCCACAGACTCACCTAATATCTCATATTCGCCAATGCCAGCCACTTTAACCATCATAGTATGACCACCAGAGACAAGCAGTGCAACAAAAGGGAACTCTGGTTTGTCATCTTCTAACATGGGTGCAAGTAAATGACCTTCCATGTGATGTACAGCAACCGCAGGAATATTCCAACCAAATGCCAACGAGCGCCCGATCGAAGTACCCACCAGCAATGCACCTACTAAACCTGGACCCGCTGTATAGGCAATCCCATCTAAAGACTCAGGGCCACAGCCAGCCTGCTCAAAAGCGGCTTCAATCAGTGGAATAGTTTTACGTACATGATCCCGAGACGCAAGCTCCGGAACGACGCCACCATAATCGGCATGCACTTTCACTTGACTGTAGAGCTGATGAGCAAGCAACCCTTGTTCATCATCATAAATAGCGATGCCAGTTTCATCACAGGAAGATTCTATACCTAAAATACGCAATCTAATTCTCCACTACACTTTTTACTACACATTTTCGATGGCCAAACCAATGTTAGTTTGACCATCAATTATCGCTTGCGCTTTTAACTGTTTAACGCTTTCAGAAGAAATGCGCCCCATATTTTCAACAAAGTCTATTAGCTCGCCCAATACTTCAATTTCATATTGCATCAGTGGGTGTTCTCGAACCTGCCTATTGTCAGGAATAACATCTTCTTGGGCGAATAGAAACTCAATATATCGCGCTACAGTGGCCTGAGAAATTTTTGCGACATTGACGAATTCTACGTCATCTTTGGTCATGATCCCTTGGATAAAACCCAACAATGCAGTTGCGACATCTATCGCAGGGTATGTACCAAACATATCAAAGTCAGATAATTCAGGGACATTAGGCTCGATTTTCTCGATTTGCTTTTCTAAGCTGATTTTACTTTTTGGTAATAGCAGCTTTTCCCAGCATAAATTCAATGCACTTCTAAAAACTTGCTCGTCACCAAATCCAGTTGCTTCACTAAATAACCCATAGTTTGGTGTCATTCTTTCCAAAATAGCCGCCGCAAGTACCGCTTTTTGTAAATAGTTCAGTTCACGAATGCGCTGAAAGTTGTTTGCTTTACTCATACTCTCTTCCACAGTGCCAACAATACTCGAAAGCTGAGCCATTGAGCTCATTGCAATGCTGACATTGCCAATCTAATTTCGATTTTTTCTGGTGGTAGTTTACCAATATTTCTTCTCCAAGGGGCAACTTTATCGCAGGCACAAAGATCTTAATGGTATTATCAGCAAACGGAAGCTCTCCAAGGGAAGATGATAACGCCTCCCCTTGCATAGTCGTCTTGATGCGAGCTTGATGCAATAGACCATTCACAAGGTGAGCTTCAATCATATTATCAGTGCTGAATACACAGCACCATTTATCTAAATCATTAACCATCGCACTCAATGTTAATTTTGCTATCATAAACAATATTGTAGTGTGTAAATTGGAAGAGCTCTATGACGCTTACCACACCCGGGTTATTATTCCCCGCTATTTCGTTGCTATTATTGGCTTACACAAATCGTTTTTTAGTACTTGCTCAGTTAATCCGTGAGCTCAACGCACGTGAAGGAGATACTTTGCGCCCGCTTGTTGTTCAACAAATCAATAACTTAAAAAAACGAATTAAATTAATCCGTTTAATGCAAGTATGGGGTGTCTTTTCATTTATTCTCTGCACACTGTCCATGTTTGCCTTATTTATCGATATCAATTTGCTTGGGATAGTACTATTTGGCGCCAGCCTTTGCTGCCTAGTCGCGTCTCTTATGCTCTCTCTTTACGAAATCCACATTTCTTGCGATGCAATAGAAATAGAACTTAACAATATTGAAAAAAAGCCTATGCAAGAGTAAGCAACTCGTTTTGACCTTACTATACTGAGATTATCAATAGCTAAAGGTAGGTCATGTGTGAGCGGTTTTCTTTTTTCAAATGAGCAACTAAGAGAAGAAGCATCACAACCTGAAGAGCGTGCTTTTTGGGATGTGCTAGTCGTTGATGATGAGGAGGACATTCACCAAGTCACCAAATTGGTTCTCTCTGATTTTAAATTTGAGGATAAAGCATTACGTTTTCATCACGCTTATTCGGCCAAACAAGCAATGGAAATCTTAGAGACCCAAGATTGTATATCGGTTGGACTGATTGACGTTGTCATGGAAAGTAATCATGCGGGACTTGATCTAATAAAGTTTATCCGCAATGAAATGGCTAACCATGACATCAGATTAATTCTTCGAACTGGCCAACCTGGAGAGGCCCCTGAAGAATCTGTGATCCGCGATTACGATATCAACGATTATAAAAATAAAACGGAGCTTACCGCTGTAAAACTGAAAACGCTTCTTTACTCTGCACTGCGCTCGCACCGAGACATTCAAACAATAGAGTTGCACAAGAAAGGCCTAGAGAGGATCATTGCTGCATCATCTAGCTTTTTAGAATGTGACAATGTGCAAGATTTTGCATCAACCATCTTAGAGCATGTTGCACAAGTCTTAGGACTATCTGATTCAGAAATTTATTGCGCTGCAGCAACCAATAAGCAAACAGATTCCGGTTCTCAATTCAAACTATTGGCTGCTTCAGGAGAAGGAGTAGAACCGAGCTCAGATAAGATCCCCAATAACGTCAAGAACTTATTTATTGAAACTCACAACAGAAAAACTTCTTGCAAGTCTTGCAATGAATATGTCGGGTACTTCACCTCAAAAGGCGGGCTGGAGACCATGCTATACGTAAATAAAGAAAGCTCTCTACGTAGCACTGATTGCCAGCTCCTAGAGTTTTTTGCAAACAATATTGCGCTTGCACACGATAATATTAAGCTGCGTGAAACTGTCAAAGAATCACAACGTGAGCTCTCCTATATTTTAGGTGAAGCAGTAGAAAAGCGCTCCAAAGAAACAGGCTCTCACGTTAAACGTGTCGCGATGTACAGTAAGCTACTCGCTGAGTTATCTGGCATTAACAGCTATCAGGCCGAAATTATTAAAATGGCTTCCCCTTTACATGATATTGGTAAAATCGGCATTCCCGATGTCATATTGAACAAACCAGGCAAACTGACCAGCGATGAATGGGAAGTAATGAAAACACATGCGCAGCTGGGTTACGACATATTGAAAAAATCAACAAATGAAATACTACAATGTGGCGCAACAATTGCCCATCAGCATCACGAAAAATGGGATGGTTCAGGTTACCCTCGTGGGTTAAAAGGCGAAGATATTGATATCGTTGGAAGAATTACAGCTATTGCTGATGTTTTCGACGCTTTGGGTAGTAAACGCTGCTATAAAGCAGCTTGGTCCCTAAAAAATGTACTTGAAGAGATAAAATCACAAAAATCCAAGCAATTTGATCCCAAATTAGTTGATTTATTTATAAATAATCTGGAACAATTCATTTTAATAAGGGATACCTATCCCGACTAGAACTTTGTAAGCGAAATGTAAAAAATTCACTTGGATGTTTCCTGAAACTGTATTAGTATTAGGAAATCAACGTCATGATTGCATTTTTGTTGAAATAAAAGGAATTTCAAATGAGATTTGAACAACTAGAGCAGTTCGTTGCTCTTGGTAACCTTCGTCACTTTAGACAGGCTGCCGAACAAACCCAGATAAGTACATCTGCTCTAACGAGAAGTATACAGACTCTGGAAGATGAAATAGGGTGTGAGCTGGTAAAACGCTCTACACGCTCAGTAAAATTAACCGAGCAAGGCGAGTTATTTCTCAATTACTGTAAAGCAACCCTAAGTGAGCTGGATGTCACGAAAAATACCATTAAGCAAAGCCTATTTGGCAGAGATCAACAAAAACTAGTTGTTGGATATACGGCCAAAGCTAGTGAAATTGTTCCAATGTCATGTGGCCGATTCTTAGCTGACTCTCCAAATGTAAAAATTGAGATGCAACTGTTAGATGAACACGAATTAACGAGAAAGCTTCAATTAGGAGAAGTAGATATCAGCGTATATTTATCTTCTGCTACTAGCCTTATCAGTGATATTCATTTACCGGATCAGCTGATTTTATTTGTATCAAAGCAACACCCTCTTGCCCAACAAGAGTGTATCCGCAGAGGAGAATTATCACAGTATCCAATGTACAGCTGTTTCTCGCAGTCTAAACAAGTGCAGAGTATGCTAAACGAGTCTGTAGAGGGTCTTAACAAGTCAACGAGTGTGAAGATAGGTAATATCACTCAAGTAATTGACGGGCTTAAGAGCAGCCAAAGTTTTGCTATTGCAAGCATTGAGCATTCAAAGACAATTGCACAAGATCCTGAGTTAGTCCTATTGAAGACCAACAAAGACAATAGCCATGAGCAATTAGTTATTAATACAAACCACCAACTTAATGGGAACAGCCATGTAAATAGCCTACTGCAATTGATTGAAAAAACAGCCGCTCAATTGCAAGTAAATGGTGCGCCAGTGCATTCTTAATTTTTTTTATACTCGACGCGCTAAGCCCACACTATAGCGGTGTGGGCAAAACATCTAGCCCAACAACACTCCGATAAATATCATCAAGCCCACATAATTATTATTTAAAAAAGCTTTGAAACACGCATCCCTATCGCGCCCCACAATCTCTCGTTGTAAATACACTAACATTGCGGTGGCAATCATCAATGCGGCCCAATACCAAATACCTAACATGAAATAGATACCCACTATCAACATACACAATAAGAAGCATATATTTAATAATGCAATAATGTGTCTATCCCATTTACCAAACAAAATTGCTGTCGATTTAACCCCGATCTTAATATCATCGTCCCTATCTACCATCGCATACATTGTATCGTACGCAACAGTCCACATCACATTGGCAATAAATAATAACCACGCTACAAGTGGTACCTCGCCCGCAGCAGCCATAAATGACATAGGAATACCCCAGCTAAACGCAGCGCCTAAAACCACCTGAGGTAAATGCGTATATCGCTTCATAAACGGATATAGAGCCGCCAGCAATACCCCGCCGACTGACAGAGCGATTGTTTGCCAATTTAAAGTCAGCACCAATAAAAAGGACATTAAGATCAACACGAGGAAGAGCGTTAGCGCTTCTTTTTCTGATACTGCTCCACGCGCTAACGGACGCTGTGCTGTTCTTTTCACTGAGCCATCTACTTTTCTATCTGCATAATCGTTAATTACGCACCCAGCACTGCGCATCATAAAAGTCCCTGCGCCAAAAACTATAATGTGTAGAAGGCTTGGCATGCCTCCAGAAGCTAGCCATAGGCTCCACATAGTAGGCCACAACAATAAAAATGTGCCAATCGGCTTATCCGTTCGCATCAATTGTTTGTATTGGGCTACATTGGCATATTGCAACGACGCTACTTTCATTTATTTAATCTCATTATTAAAAATTTCGCATACCAAAACTTTAGCAGAGCCTTTGGTAAATATACTGCGTCTAGCAAAGATAGGACTATGCTGTGCGCCGAGTAGTTTACATAATTGCATATGTGATTGGGTATCATCAACATAGCTTACTTCTAGCTCTCCCCTATGCCAAAGTGACTGTTGAAATAACTTCTCGCCAAGTGGTTTATCACCGAGATTCATCAGCCCTTGTTCGTTTGCATTCAACAAAATCCAACTTTGCGCATAAACATGGGGCAAATCATCACAATAGAGTAACACCTGCCGACATACTGCTTGCTCAACCTCGCTTGCGAGAGCTTTGGCAATATCTTGCGGTAGCATCAGATGCTGTTCATCGAGAACTTTTACTTTAAAGCTGTCACTTTGACTTTTTAACAATGCCGTTAAAGAGCCTTGCTCAATCAAACGTTCATGTATTTTTGAAGGTGCTTTGGCGACAACCTCGTCGCAGCTCCCCCACTTAAAATTTAGAGAAATAGGATTTTTTAACAATGCAATAATTCAATAAAGACTAAACCGCTGTCATGATAGCAAAGCTTAGCAATGCAAAAAAGTTCGTGATTATCCAAATGCTGGCTGTTCATGTTTTAAGTTTAAGTATAAACTAACCATATTGTTGATATTTAGTTACGTATTTTCAGACGATTATGGTTCGTACTCTTTTATTATTTATGGCGTTAACGGTCAGTGTTACAAGCTTTAAGCTTAAAGCAGAATCAAATGTTGGCTATTACGGTTTTGAGCCAGATATTATTACGAACTATATTGGTCAATCCAATAAAAAACTCGGTTACGTGCGCGTTACTATAGATTTAATGCTGGATGATATTGCAAATATCGCTGTAGTCGAACACCATACCCCATTACTGAGAGATGCGATTGTTCAAATCCTGAGTAAAGAACCAGAAGAAACGATAAAGTCCCTTACTGGTCGAGAGGAGATCAGGAAGCGCTGCGCCGAAAAGTTGAAAACACTGCTTAAAGATGAAACCGGACAAGAAATTATCCGAGAAGTTTTATTCACGAAGTACCTCTACCACTAATTTGATGCATTATTGTTGCAAGGCTCATTCCTGTTAGTAATCCAACTAAATGGGCCCAATTTGCCATACTGATAAATAGCACATCAGTAAATCCTAAAATCATCCACACCAGCATAAACCCGATCATGGGTTTAGACAAAATAGCCTGCTCATCTTTATTAAGATATGAGTAGATCCAGCAAAACCCCATCTGTGCGTACACAACACCGCTCAACCCACCAAAGTTCGCATCCACAACTAAAAACTGCGCCCAATTACTCAATAATGCACTGACAGTGAAAAGAGATAGCAAAGTTATAAAGCCCGCTCTGTTGACAATTTGGTTACCCAAAAAGATCCACCAGCTCAAGTTAAACAATAAATGTACCGCACCAAAGTGCATAAAAGCAGGAGTTAGCCAGCTCCAAGGGTGGTTTATATCAAATTTAAGCGCTTCGAATACAGCCGATGGCGTGAAGTAATAAAAACTGATGTAGACAAGTAAAGCGATGATTGTGACAGCCTGTACGAGCCAGTTTAGACGCATAAAACGCTGGAATAAGTTTAGCTGAGCGCCTTGATATTTTAATGCACTGTCTGTTTCACCCACTTGCCAAGAGGCATTGCTGTACTTTTCATGATAGGGGTTTGCTAAGAACTCTTGCCAAACAGCCTGAGCAGTATGCAGGTCATGCTCTTGTACCCACACTGACACAGTTCTTCCATCTTCACTATGTAATTGGCTTTCTACCCCAAGTGTTCTTAGGTAATCAACGGCTCCTTGAACCGCTCTAGGGTCTGATAAGGAGCCAAGTAGCTTCATTTTTCTACATGTTCCGGAAGTGTTTGCTCCCATTGAGTAAAGCCACCATCCATACTGTAAACATCTTCAAAGCCTTGCTCAACTAAATAATTCGCAGCATTTTGAGAGCTGATCCCATGGTAACAAACAATTATGATTGGCTGTTCAAACTCTTTTTCCTGCATAAAATGGGCTAAGTTTTCATTAGAAAGGTGCTCTGAACCAGGAATGTGTCCCGCTGCAAACGAGTTAGGATCACGGATATCTGCAACAACCACGTTGTCTTGTGTCATTAACGTTTTTGTTTGTTCAATACTAATATGTTTAAAAGCCATATCTCTCTCATTAAAAAAGCGGCCCAATTAATACAATACCTTATATAAAGGAAAGTACAATTTAAAGCCGCCTGTTGGATTTAAATTACTTAGTCCAGTCTAGAATCACTTTACCTGACTGGCCTGAGATCATTGTATCAAAGCCCTGCTGGAAATCATCCACATTAAATTCATGGGTAATGATAGGCTCAAGGTTCAAACCAGACTGAATTAAGCTTGCCATCTTGTACCAAGTCTCAAACATTTCGCGTCCGTAGATCCCTTTGATAACTAGCCCTTTAAAAATAACCTGGTTCCAATCCACCGCCATGTCACTGGGTGGAATACCCAACATTGCAATTTTACCGCCGTGGTTCATGTTGTTTAGCATGCTATTAAATGCAACCGGTACACCAGACATTTCAAGACCCACATCGAAGCCTTCTGTCATACCCAGTTCTTTCATCACATCTTCAAGGTTTTCGCTTGCCACATTGACCGCCTTAGTAGCGCCCATTTTACGTGCAAGGTCTAGTCGATATTCATTCACATCAGTGATAACAACATGGCGTGCACCAACATGCTTGGCAACAGCGGCTGCCATAATGCCAATTGGACCAGCGCCAGTAATCAATACATCTTCACCCACTAAATCAAATGATAAAGCAGTATGTACGGCATTGCCAAATGGGTCAAAAATCGATGCTAATTCATCTGAAATATTATCTGGTATCTTAAATGCGTTATAAGCTGGGATAACTAAGTATTCAGCGAATGAGCCTTCTCGATTAACGCCCACACCAATGGTATTGCGACATAAGTGTACTCGACCTGCTCGGCAGTTTCGACAGTGCCCGCATGTGATATGACCTTCACCAGAAACACGGTCACCAACAGAAAAACCTCGCACCTCTTGACCCATATCGACGATTTCACCCACATACTCATGGCCCACGACCATAGGTGTTGGGATCGTATTTTGAGACCATTCATCCCACTTATAAATATGGACATCGGTGCCACAAATTGCCGTTTTACGGATCTTGATTAGTAAATCGTTGTGCCCCATTTCAGGTTTAGGCACATCGGTCATCCAGATCCCTTCTTCAGCTTTCAACTTGGATAATGCTTTCATAATATTCACTCGTTAGAAAGTAGGTGCGCTAGCACCTAGCAATTAAATCACACCTAAATCTTTACCAATGCGGATAAACGCTGCAATCGCTTTATCCAATTGTTCTTTAGTGTGCGCAGCTGAAATTTGCGTACGAATACGAGCTTGGCCTTTAGGTACTACAGGGAACGAGAAGCCAATCACATATATACCTTCAGCGAGCAATCTATCTGACATTTCTGCTGCCACTTTTGCATCGCCCAGCATAACAGGAATGATTGCATGATCTTTACCAGCACATGTAAAGCCAGCCGCTTCCATCTCGTTGCGGAAGTATGCTGCGTTTTCCCATAGTTGGTCACGTAATGCTTTACCGTCTTTAAGCATATCAAGCACTTTGATAGATGCTGTCACGATAGATGGCGCTAACGAGTTAGAAAACAAATATGGACGAGAGCGCTGGCGTAACCACTCTACAATCTCTTTTTTACCTGAAGTGTAACCACCCGATGCGCCACCAAGTGCTTTACCAAGTGTACCTGTGATAATGTCAACTCTGTCCATAACACCACAGTACTCAGCCGTGCCCGCGCCATTTTCACCAACAAAACCAACGGCGTGTGAATCATCTACCATAACAAGTGCATCGTACTTATCCGCAAGATCGCACACTGCTGCTAAGTTACAGATAACACCATCCATTGAGAAAACACCATCCGTTGCTATTAGCTTCGTTTTAGCACCCGCTTCTGTTGCTGCAATCAACTGCTTCTCTAAATCAGCCATGTCATTGTTTGCATAACGGAAGCGTTTAGCTTTACACAGACGTACACCATCAATAATAGATGCGTGGTTTAAAGAGTCTGAGATAATTGCGTCTTCTGGGCCAAGGATCGTTTCAAATAAACCAGCGTTCGCATCAAAGCATGACGAGTATAAAATCGTATCTTCAGTTTTTAAAAACTCACTGATTTTTTCTTCTAATGTCTTATGAATATCTTGAGTACCACAAATAAAGCGTACAGATGCAACGCCAAAACCATGATCAGATAAACCGCTTTGCGCTGCAGCAATCAGATCTGGATGGTTAGCCAAGCCTAGGTAGTTGTTTGCACAAAAGTTAATAACGCTTTCACCCGTTGATACAGCGATTTCTGCTTGCTGCTGTGATGTAATAATGCGTTCTTTTTTATATAAGCCTTCAGCTTTCACTTCTTCTATTTGTTGTTGAAGTTGGCTGTAAAATGCCGCTGATCTCATGTAGAGTCTCCATTGGTTGCACGGAGTGTGTACGCCTAATTTTGCTTCTGAGGTGAACACACGACTATGATGCCTCGAATACTGCATGAGTTATTTAACTCAATGCAACAATGTTTCGATTCGATAGACGTTGAAACTCAGGTTAAATCAATTAAAAGGGTACACACCAAATGAAAAGTCATACTCAAGCCAATTACCCACTTGTTGTATGAATGAGTTAAATTACTTGAGTATATTTTAAAAGGTTCGCAAGCTAAATGCACGGATTGTGATTATCTTGTTTTATATGAGCGTAAAGCTAAATGGGCGTTAACCTAATTTTTGGGGCAGCTGTGCCAAAGAATCGCAAACAAAATCTGCAAATGATTCATCCTCAGCTGTGAGCTCTTGTCCTGAACGCACCAATATTTTAGTTGCTACACCTGCTGCAATAGCAGCTTTCATATCTGAAGCCTTATCTCCCACCATGATACTGGTTGTAGGATCTATATCATGCTCTTCAATCGCTTGTAATAGCATGCCTGGTTTTGGCTTTCGGCAATCGCAATCACGCAAGTACTGTGGTAGTGCTTTTTTGGGGTGATGTGGGCAAAAATAAACGCCTGCGATGTCAATACCATGCCTATTAAACTGCTCACACATCCACTGTGTTAAGCGCTGGAACTGAGCTTCATCATAATATCCGCGTCCAATACCAGATTGGTTCGTCACCACGACAAGCTTATAACCTAATCCTGTAAAGTATTGACACGCTTCAAACACACCGTCGATGAACTCAAAGTCTTCAATGGCATGTACATAAGCATGATCATGATTGATCACACCATCTCTATCTAAGAATACTGCTTTAGATTTCATAATTTCTCTTGCTGAACGACTTTATCAAACATCGCTGTTACATCATCAACACTAATTTGTGCCATTAAATCTGCGCCTTTTACCCGAGTGCCCCAAGGCAACTCACTGGCTGGCTTGCCTTTTTGTTGCAATAAATTTTGGTGATACACCTCAACAACATATTGCTGATATAAGTATGGCCCTGTTCGCTTTGGATTGGAATGCGCATATAAGCCAATAACTGGCGTGCCCACCGTCACAGCCATATGGGCAGGTCCTGTATCAGGCGCAAGTACTAATTTTGCTTGTTGAAGTACACATAGAAGGGTTTTCAACCCAGTTTTGCCCACGAGATTTAAAATCGGACATTTTGCCTGCTCAATAATGGCTTGGCTTAGACTAACTTCCAACTCAGTTGGGCCACCGGTTATTACAACCTGAAAGCCTTGTGCTGTAGCATAGTCTGCAAGCGCTGCATAACGCTCTGGCAACCAATTTCGCTCTTTTTTACTCGCAGCAGGTGAAATGACAAACACGCGTTCAAGGCCTTTCAAAAGCGTTTTTGCCTGTTCCTCATCCTCTGCAGTATAAGGCATACTCCAAGTTGGGTCTTGAGGCTGTGCGCCAATTGCCTGAGCGAAATGATGAAAACCGTCGAGTACATGCGGTTCTGTTTGACCTGTGATACGTTGATTAACAACTAACGAGTGCAACTCTTTTGAGCGCGCGCTATCAAAACCAATTTTCACTTTTGCAGGAATGCACAGCGCAGCCACATTAGAACGAAACGCAACCTGCATGTGCAGCAGCACATCAAATTTTGTGCCTTTAAAATGCGCCTTTAAATCCTTAAACGCCGCTTTACCGCGTTTTTTATCAAACACCACAAACTCTACACCCGGTAAGTCGGCCAATAACATCGCCTCTACTTTACCTATTACCCACGTTATTTTCGCTTGAGGATGTGCGCGTTGAATCGCTTGGACCGCTGACACTGCATGACAGACATCGCCAATAGCTGATAGTCGAAGCACGCAAATAGAAGAAATTGTTTTTGACACTCGCCTTACCTAATCAGTTTAAGAACGCATGATCTTAAATTAATCGTCTCGATTTGCAACACTTGTGCATTTCCCTCTTGAGAAAAAATCGCTAAACTTGCGACATATTTCCACTTTGCTAGCCACTTATGCTCAAAATAGACAATACCGGCAACCACTTCATTATAACGCCACAAAATAGCGTATTAAACATTAACCAAGACTGGTTTGATGTAGAACATTGGCGGCAAAAAGACGCTATCGTAAACAGTAAACTTGGCCGCGCGCCAGCATGGTTTATTCAATATCAAAAAGGCAGTATTGCCGTATTAAAACACTATTGGAGAGGCGGCTTAATAGGCAAAGTATTAAATGATCAATACGTATTTTTAGGCTTAGAGAAAACCAGAGTATACAAGGAATTTAAGCTTCTTTTAGAACTGAAGGCGTTGAACCTACCAGTGCCAGGACCCATTGCGGCTTATATTAAACAAACCTATGGTATTTATCGTGCTGATATACTGACACAAGCTATCCCAAGCGCACAAAGTGTGTGTGAAAAGCTACAACAATGCCACTTATCAGAAAATGAATTAGTGTCCGTCGGTCAAACCGTTGCTGATTTCCACCGTCAAGGTGTCTATCATGACGACCTCAATATCAATAATATCCTTTTTGATGGACAGGGTAACGTCAATTTAATCGACTTCGATAAAGGAGAGATCAGAGCCATAGATAAAACATGGCAACAGGCTAATATTGATAGGCTGGCGCGCTCTTTTAAAAAAGAAGCCGGCAAATGGCCGACTTTCTTTTTTGACGAATCACACTGGCAAGTGCTGCTTAAGGCTTACGAAAAGCAATTAAACAATTAACTTTTGCTCAAACGTGCTTTTTTTATGATATTCGAGGTTGAGCAACCGTCTAGAAAAGACAATACCTCAACCTGACCGCCTTGTGCTAAAACATGATCGGCACCCGCGATCTCCTCGACCTTATAATCACCACCTTTGACAAGAACATCAGGGCTTATCGTCGCAATTAAATTAGCAGGCGTATCGCCTTCTACTTCTTTGCCAAAAGGAATCACCCAGTCAACAGACGCAAGAGCTGAGATAACCATCGCACGCTCGCTTAAAGGATTAATTGGCCTATCAGCCCCTTTCAAACGCGAAATTGACTCATCGTTGTTTAACCCTACAACTAAACGGTCTCCCATCGCTTTAGCCTGCGCTAAATAACGCACATGACCGGCATGTAAAATATCAAAACAGCCGTTCGTAAACACTATTTTCTCGCCATTTTGCTTAGCAAAAGAAATATGCTGTAGTACATCCTCAAAAGGTGTCTGATAATGCTCGCCCGTCTCTTTCAAGTACTGGCTCAACTTTGCACTCAACTCTTCCGGCGTCACCGTGGCTGCGCCTAATTTCCCAACCACGATACCCGCTGCCAAATTAGCCATTTCAACGGCATCTTTGGCGTTCATACCAGCGCCTAGCATAGTCGTTAACGTTGCAATGACCGTGTCACCAGCCCCTGTCACATCACTTACTTCAAGTACTTGTGCTGGAAAGTCGTGTTTTTCATCTTCGGATATAAGAGACATCCCATGCTCAGAGCGCGTAAGTAACATAGCATCGATACCCGCTTCAGAGATTAGCTGTCGAGCACTTTGGGTAATCGCAGCCTCTGAACTGACATCACCACCGGCGAGCTTAAACTCATTTAAATTAGGCGTAATAAAGTCAGCACCGCGATATAGCGATAAATCACTTAACTTAGGATCAATGAGTACCGTTTTACCTGCACGTTTTGCAATAGCAATCATCTCAGAAATGTTAGCAAGGGCGCCTTTATTGTAATCAGAAAACAAGACATATTCATATGCATCAATGACTTGCTCAAGTTTTTCAGTCAGTAATACACTGTGCTCCGCTAAAAATTGCTCTTCCATATCTAAGCGAACAACCTGCTGATGGCGACTGATCACACGCATTTTCGCAATGGTCGGCAGGTGTTCCACGCTTACCAGCTGAGAATCAATATTTTCATCTGCCAAAATACTATTAAGCTTGCGACCATTGTCGTCTTGGCCAATCAAGCCAAGAAGGCCAACTTTACCGTCAAGGTGTGCAATATTCTTCGCCACGTTAGCAGCACCACCGGCTTTGTCATCCAAGCTACTTACTTTAACGACAGGCACTGGTGCTTCAGGTGAAATTCTACCGGTATCACCATGCCAATATCTATCCAGCATCACATCACCTACAACAAGCACACGTGCATTATTCAGGTTTTGTAAGGCAGCTAAATTCATTTGCTTTGCTCCGCAATTAGAAGGTCAACTGCTTCGCACAGCCAATGACCAATAAACATATGTGCTTCTTGAATACGTGCTGTTTCATCATAATTTATGATGATAGGCAATTTAGCAATGTCTTTTACTTCGCCGCCCTGACGGCCAGTTAAAGCGACTGTATAAGCGCCAATTTCATTTGCTGCTGCCAAAGCCAAATTGATATTTTCACTGGTACCTGACGTTGTAAGCCCTATAACCAAATCTTCTGGTTTGCATAGCGCTTGAACCTGCCTTTCAAACACAGTATTAAAATGATAATCGTTGCTATGAGCTGTCAGTATTGAAGTATCTGTCGTAAGTGCGATTGAAGCCAATGGCCCGCGCTCTAGTTTATAACGTACGACAAACTCAGCGGCAAGGTGCTGTGCATCTGCGGCACTACCACCATTACCAAACCAGATAACTTTACCACCTGAGGCAAGTGTTTTCTGACATGCTTTCAACAGTGCTACCGACTCTTGATGATAATTCGCCATATTCGCAAATAGCGCCATATGGCGTTCCAAACTATCTAAGTAGCTATTCGCAATTTGTTCATTGACTGACATAGTGAACCCTAAAATTCTACAAGCCCAAAAATTGGGTTAGTTCTTAATTATTTCCCGTGTACTACCAGTATACATTGACTGACAGCCAAGTGTAGTTTTCTCCGAAGACATCTTTGCCCACTGTTAGGCTCGTTTCTAGTTGATAGTCATCAATTTTCCTAGAATTAGAAAGTTTGAGTTCATTTTGCTTTTTATACTCATACTTCTCATTATCTTGGTTATCAACCGTTGTCCACTTGATGCGCCACAATGAATCTAAACTCTCGGCATAAGTAACTTCAACAACTTGGCTTTGCGTCGCCACTCCGTGATTAAATACGCGGTGATTGCTTGCAAAATGACCTAGTACGAAGTCATTTATACTATTTCCTTTTTCTGGATAGATATGATGCGTAAACCAATGCTCACTAATATCTGAAAACTCGTAACGCAATGAGATATCTTTGGTTAATTCTGGAATGTAAAAACCATAGTTTGTAACAGAATTACCAAACAGGTAATTTTTATGCTCTCTTGTATCTTCACCACCATGTTCGATATACCATTCAACAGGTATATACCAATTCGTTTTAAACGATGTAGTGACTGTAGCCCATTGGTCTCCAAGCTCACTATCTGTACTGCCGGTTAGGCCGCTGTTATCACTGCCTGCTGGATCAAAGAATGCCTTAAGTACATCCTTTCCTGAAACTTCTCTTGGACCGCCTCCAAATTGCATCATTCGGTTGATACCGATTTTCCAATTGTTCAGCGGCTCAAAACTTAAATGCGTCCCCGCCAGTTTAGGCGTACCATCATGTCGTTTGTCTTGGTAATGAATACCTTTTTCAACATATTCCAATTCAGAATAAAATAACTCAAAGTCAAAGTTCCACCAGTTTTCAAGTGGAGAATTTAATCCTAAAGAAATCGATAAAGGGGTCTGTGCATTCGTTGAATAGACTTGAGCCGAATGCTTAAAAGGCGAAAACCAATGCTCTTTGTAGCCTATATTAAGTTGAAGATTCTCTCCGCCCAGTGCATAAAAAGTATTATAAGGCACTAACCTACCAGCTTCTACACGGTACTCTGCGCCTAATTGTAATAGTGAGCTATCACTACCTCGATAAATACCTCCGAGCGAAATTTCTGCATATTCGCCTGAATAATTCCCTCGATCATTTGCAATTTGTTGCTCTTCCCCAGAGTCGATGCGCAATTTAATGCCCCTACGAGTGATAGCATCTGTTTGCAAATATGGCGCAATGCGAGCTCGAATACTTGCTTGCAACGCAGGATCGATGTTGCCTAGTTTTACAATATGCTGGTTAATCTCTGAAATCCTGTATGGCTTACTCATTGGTGTTACTGCCGTAAGCGTAAACATCTTTTCAATTTGATACTCGAGAATATTATCTTTACCAATCGGAAGATAAGCAGTCGGCTTAGCAAAAGCCGATTGAGCGACAAAAGTCAGAGGTAAAGAAACAGCAAACAACAACTTTTTAAAAATTGACAACATTTTATTTCTTTCAAAAACAATCAGGGGCGAGCATACTAGCAAATTAAGCGCAGTTGGGCACGCACCTATATGTGTAAAATTGTTATAGTCATTTCCATTCACCTTTAATCACGTTAAACTGCGCTTTTATTTATGTCCTGATATCATGACCCGATTTATCTACTCACTAATCTTATTATTACTTGCACCGCTTATTGCATTTTATTTGTACCACATCAGAGGCAAGAAAAATCAGGGTTATAAGTCACACTTTTCGCAAAGGTTTGGCACGGTCAGTTCACATTTTCCTCAAGAGGCAATTATTATTCACTGCGCCTCAGTCGGAGAGGTATTAGCAGCAGCGCCCTTAATTAAAAAAATACAATGCCAGCATTCAGCTCACCCCGTTATTATTACGACTAACACACCAACTGGTAGAGCTGAAATAAATAGACAATTTAAAGAGTCAGTGCACATCTGTTATCTTCCTATTGATTTTGGCTTTGCTGCACGCCGGTTTATGCAGCGTTTAAAACCTAAATTAATTGTTGTATTAGAAACCGAGCTTTGGCCGAACCTGTTTCATTATGCAAACCAAAACCAGTGTCCAGTTGCAATTATCAATGCTCGCTTATCTGATAAGTCCTTGCGTGGATATCAAAAGTTTTCTTCACTTAGTAAAAATATCATGGATAACATCACGGTGCTTGCAAGTCACAATGATGAGGATGCTCAAAGATTCATGACGTTAGGACTCAAACAGGATAAAATTACCACCACTGGTTCTATCAAGTTTGACGTCAACCTTAGCCATAGTGAAATGGAACAGTTGGCAGTATTAAAGTCTCAACTTGGAGATAGGCCTGTTTGGATTGCAGGCTCTACACACCCAGGAGAGCATGAGCAAATCATTGAAATACACAAGCAACTACTAAAAGAAACGCCTACAGCATTGCTGGTCATTGCGCCTCGTCACCCAGAGCAATTTAATCCAGTCGCAACTTTACTGTCAGATTCAGGTCTCAGTTTTGGCCGCCGAAGTGAGGCATATGACACAATCAACCAAGTATTGTTGGCAGACACCCTAGGCGAATTAAAGTTTCTTTATGGCTGCGCTGACATTGCGTTTGTCGGTGGCAGCTTAATTGAGCGAGGTGGTCATAACCCACTTGAGGCCGCGGCAAGCGCCATAGGCGTTTTAAGCGGACCGAGCACTTATAACTTTTCACACATCTACCCACAGTTAATCTCGGCCAACGGAGCTCAAATTTGCTCAGATAAAAACGAATTACTTCAGCAGTTAAATCTGTATTTACGAGATAATACTGCTGCGAAAGAGCTAGGGAAAAACGCACACACTTGCCTTGCGAGTAACCAAGGTGCCATTGATCGCACCCTAGACATTATCGATTCACTATTGGAGCAGTAAATGAGTGAGCATATTAGTAACGCGATGAAAAACTGGGTAAGTAATGTCATCGTGAAATATAACTTTTGTCCATTTGCCAGAAAAGAGGTGGAACAAAATGCCATACATTACTATGTCAGCGAGGCCCTTAGTCATGACGATGCGGTCATGGATATGCTGGAACAATGTTTTGAGTTGAATCAAAACGAAGAAAGAGAAACAACCCTGCTTATTTTCTCTCATGGCTTTAGCGATTTTGATGCGTTTTTAGATTTAGTCGATTTAGCCAACGCGATGCTTTGCGCTCAGGGCTTTGAAGGTATCTACCAAATAGCTAACTTTCATCCAGACTATGTGTTTGCAGACAGCGAAGACGACGATCCAGCAAACTATACTAACCGCGCACCATACCCTACACTGCACTTAATTAGAGAAGATAGTATGGCTGAAGCGCTTGAAGTGTATGATGACCCTGAGTCTATTCCCGACAACAACATTCGCCTAGCTAGGCGCAAAGGCGAGGCATTTTGGCAGCAGTTGTTAGCAAGCTGTATTCACCAAAAGTAAAGCTTTAAACCAAATAACTGCGCTATACAGCGCAGTTATTACAAAGTAGCTTTATTTTTTCACCCACTTGCCATTTACTTGAATGAAATGCCCAGAAGAGGTCTTCTTATAGGTTTTTTCTGCGGCAAGCTTTTCCACTTGTGACAAACTAATGCCATTTTTCTTTGCCAGCTGCTGATACTTTGCTTTACGTTTTTTATTAATATCAGCGACCAGTTTCTTCACATCACCAGACCCCTTAATAACGCCTAAATAGCCCGTGGAGTTTTCGCCAACCATGCCTTGTGATTTAGCTTCATTAATCGTCAAAGCCATCACCGAAAAGCTCATACATGCCGCTGCGATGGTAGTCAGTATCATTTTTGCTTTCATGTTCTCACTCCTTAGAATAATTCACTGTCGTCACTAAACAAGTCGTCTAGTTCTTTGTCTACTTTAACACGGATTTCGTGGTCAACTTTTACATTTAAATTGATGGTAATTGGCTCTTTTGTCTCTACCTGAACTTTATGAGTACAGGCTGAAGTAACCAAGACCAGCATCAAAGTTAGCATCCATTTCATGCTTTCTTGCTCCTATTAGTTTAATGCTTTTTCAACTTCTTTGGTGATTTCATCGCTCAATCGCAATGCCCTAAATAACTGAAAAATATTCTCTTTATGTGTGTAATTAAAATTAATTGGCTGTCCCTGCTGCTCGTTGACACCCGTAATTTGTACAGCCAAGTCAAGCCATCCATCCGATGACATATTCACGTCGCTGGTTAGCTTCTCTATGTTTAACCGCTCTAACATGCCAAAAGCCGTTTCTAAACTTGGCTGTTGGGCCTTAAGCGCTTCCACGGATTGATTATTTTCAATACTCAATAAGCCAACATCTATGTTATTTAGCTTACCGCCATGAATTTCTAGTGCGCCATCAACAACGGTTACAGGTAGTTGCCCATAGACACGACCACTAAGTTCGACACCAGCGTTTTTAGCTGCATGAGCTATTACAGCCAACTCCCAGTCTTGTGCTTCAACCAGAAAACTCTGATCTTCCTCGGATAAACTGATCTGCTGAGCACTTAGCTGACCATCAAATATATAAGCACTGATATTGCTCAACATGGGCTTTGAATCATAAGATGATAGACTCGCTTGAAAGTTCTCAAGCACTGCCCCAGAGCGGATCTCTCGAATACCTATCGGTGACTCTTCAATGATCAACTGTTGGGCCTTGATCATGCCAGTGACTGGCATATTCAAACCACTTAAATAATGGGAATCGTATAAGATCCCCCCTTCTTCTATCGTCATATCAAAATGGTAGCTTTGTTCTGAAGCATCCCCACTGATATTAGCCGAAATTGTCCCTTCACTTAGCTGTATCTTTGGATCAATTTGTTGAATGATTGGCTGCAGAGTTAAAAAGCTTTGTTCAGGTACCGAAACATTAACTTCATTCAGCTGTGGCCCGATTTTATGCTTGATCAATACTTCAAGCTCTTCCAAGTGTAAGACATGGTCTAAATTAAGTTGCTCATTAAAGTTCCCTGAAGAGGTCACAACCGCATTTCGAAAAGAGAATTGAGGAGTGGCAACTAACCCAAGATGGATTTCACCATCAAAGAGAAGACTCGTTTCCACATTCGCTAATTCACCTTTAAACGTCATGCTCTGTGAAACATCTTTCCCTCTTAGTTCACCCCTTTTAAATGAACCTACTTCCATATTAAGTTGACCTTTGAAGTGTTTTAACTCATCAGTATTGAGCTTACTCTCCAACAAAATATGCTTTCCTAGCGCCTCTTCAAACCTGTATCGTTCCACGCTCACTTGAGTATCCAACACATCCACCTCAATTGCCTGAAGCGGATCCACTGCCAATTTATTCATATCAGCACTTAAACGCGTGTTTATATTCAGCTCTGTATTGTTCAAAAACGCTTGTGTATTTTTTAGCCCACCAATTGACGTTTGAGTTACTAAATCAAGATTGATAATTTGGCCAAGCACCCCATCCAAAGAAAACTCCCCTTGGCTAACCATATCTTCAACGGTTATATCATTGGCTAAATTCAACGCTGTGCTATTTAATAACCAATCCCCATTTGTTGATAATTGATTGCCTTCGACAGATAATTTAGCCTGAAGCTCTAACCAACCAAGCTGAGAATTCTGGTGACTCAGGTTAAGATCTAATAACGCTTTTTTTTGAGGCACTGCAAGCCGAAGGTTATTTAAAACGATTGCAGTCAAACCGTTTTGATCTTTGGCACTGAGCGAAGGTATTTCCACTTTTGCCAGCGTCGCTGTAAATGGTTCGGGTATGAATAGTTGCCAATCAGTACTCACTACCTCTGCGGGTAAAGACTGCTGGAAATCTGTGAGCTTTCGGCAAGACTGACCATTTATTTTCACCTGCAGCTTGGATAAGTCGACGTTAGCTAAGAGTGAGTTTAAATTTAGCTGACTCACCAGACCACCCTTTATATCCGCCATCATTTGACAATCTGCCAGGCTGGAATCCAAAATACTCGCTTGTAAATTGGCCCTAGAATCAATTTCAACACCATCAAATGTAAAAGATAATAGCCCGGATAACGCCTTTATTTGTGTTGGTAAGTAAGGCTTAAACCCTTGGCTTGATAAATCTGTTTCAACACTGATTTGATCTGGCAACAAGGCAACAAGTGCAGATACATCACCATCAATGCGAAATCTATTGAGTTCTGGTTCATTGATAGAAAAAGAGAGCGACTGCTGCAATTGCTGCGACTTAATATTCACATCTTTTATCGTCAACAGCGGCCGGTTTTCAACCAGCGGTAGCAACAACTTTTGCAATGGCTTTGATTGTTGCGCAGACGGATCGGTAATATGCTCAATCTGCAAATGCTCTACCACAAGAGCATCTGGTGTCACCGTTACCTCTTTTGCCGTGATATTTGCTTGTGTATGTGACAAGCACGCTTTACTGATGTCGACTTTAGTAAACCCTGCAATTGACCACTCTAAACAAGTTAGCTCACCCTGCTCTTGCGTTAAGTAGTGATCCGCCACCACAAGACTTAAAGGCATTCGAAATATATACAAAGAGATCAGCAATAAGCAAAAGCTTATCCCAGCATAAACTAAAAAGCGCCGCATGCGTTCCTAAACTAACTTTTCATCAAAACAATGAGTTTAAGCCATCGCGCTCACAATGTAATGTAGAAGAGCGTAAGAAGTTGTAAAATTGACAAAAATACCTGATAGGTTATCGCTGCAAGTCTGTAACAGCCTGCTTGTTAGCCATAATCAAGCCATCATATTTTTTTGAGAAACAAACAAAAAAGGCCACCTTAGTGACCTTTTACCGCATTAGTCAAACTCGACCAAGGCCCTCGTATAAATAAAGTTGTCAAATTCGGCTCTGTGCCGAGACTCACCCTGTGCGATAAAGTCTAACAACTTCGCATATGTTTCGCTGTCAGTTTCGTTACCTATATACCCGTAAATGTAAGCACCTAACTCCTCTAACTTCATCTCTTCTTCTGGTAACTTAAACACATCACCAAAGGACAATTGCGGAATAGTGCCCCTAATCCCACCATTTATTTTCCAGTCGTAACGTGTCTCAGCGTCATCACTGACCAAATAGCTATATCTAAATTCGACGCGAGCCAAGTCCTCATTTATTGTACTGAAATCATAAGTCACATTTTCTCTGCCTGAAATGCCCATTACCTCATCATTCAAACTATCAGATAACAATGGTATTTCATTTACGCCAAACTCATGCTCAGTATTCGCTCTGCTTCTGGCCGATTTCCACACCTTGAACCTAGCGGTATCAAAGTTGGTTTGATTGAACTCTACTTGGTGGTAGTAGCTATGTTCAACTGCATCAGGGAAAATATACAGCGGCATCGTTTCATCTGTTGCTTGCCTTTGATTAAATACCAAAGAAGATGCGTCTGTTGCAGCACCAAAAGCACCAATTATTTGCGCACTGGCACTGATTTGTTTATCCACGATTACGCCACTATGAGTGAAATCCGCATCAGAGATTACTATTGTTTGAGAACTTTTTGGTAACGAGATAACTGCGGCTTTTGCATCATTATGCTCACGTGATATCGCTGCTAAATATAATGTTTCACTGCCATCACAAACGGCTAAGTTACCATTGGATGGTAAAGTACTATTCGAAAGTAAAAAATACCCATTTTGTTTTAAGGTTAGCCCCGAATCATCGACACGATACATCTCACAACTACATTCTGTAGTGGTTTTAAAGTAGTAAGTTCCTAAGTTTTCTCTATGCTCAATATCTAATTCTGTCCGGATATATTGATATTCACCGTCAGCACTATCACTCACTTCACCAATAACAGAAAGGTGCTTTGTACCTACCGGCAGCTCTCCAGAAAAATCGCCATTTGAATCCGTCTTTGCAGATCCAAGAGATGCCCCATTTTCATCGTGAAATACAATATCAACTTGTTTAGGTTGATAATTCGAGCACTCTTGAGATTCTGCTCTTAAAGTAATTGTTTGAGGAGTAACCTTCTCGGCCGGAGTGTCAGGAGTCGATTGCTGAGCTTGTTCACTTAATTGATTATTATCTCCCCCAGAAGACCCCCCACAGGCTGCCAGTGCAAGTGTGATTGAGGCAGCTAGCGTTGTGTATAAAAGCTTCTTCATTACTTCTTCCTTTATTATTATAAATCTGAGTGTTTCCCATATGCGGCCAATTTACACTAAAGCAAGCGCACCATAAACTTAGCTTGAAAACTTATGATTACTTTAATAGTGAGCGCTTTATACTCAGCCCTCCTTTTTCTGGTATGTGTGATTAGTGCAAGCTTTCGCTGCGTCATAGGTATAACGATGCCAACCTTAAAAAGGGGTTATCAATTTCAGGAAAAGTTCAGCATCATATTAAATGGCCTGAGCACTTCACTAAGTAGTAAACACTCAACTTTTGTTTGAAGTCACCTGCAACAACCAGTTTTATAAGCAAAAACAGCACCTAATTGACCTTTTTCAAACAAACTAAATTACTAGCCTATGGTCTTTCTAGCATTGCGGAACATACGCATCCACGGGCTGTGTTCGATCCACTCCTATCATAGGTATCGTTGCCAAGAATTAGCTTTCTCAAGCTACAAAAAAGGCCGCTTTCGCGACCTTTTCTTTAGAGTAATATACTACTCAATTAACCCACGTTTTTACGTGCATTGCGGAACATACGCATCCATGGGCTATCTTCTTTCCACTCCTATCAAAGGTATCGCTGCCAAGAGTTAGCCTGCTTCAAAAACAAAAAAGGCCGCTTTCGCGACCTTTTCTTTAGAGTAATATATTACTCAATTAACCCACGTTTTTACGTGCGTTACGGAACATACGCATCCATGGGCTATCTTCTTTCCACTCATCTGGGTGCCAAGAGTTAGCAACTGCACGGAATACACGCTCTGGGTGTGGCATCATCACTGTTGCACGACCGTCCGTTGATGTAATACCAGTAATACCTTCTGGTGAACCATTCGGGTTGTTCGGGTATTGCGTCGTCGGCTTGCCAAAGTTATCAACATACTGAACTGCAACTGTGCCAGACTCAAGCGCTGCTTTCACTGCTGCGTCGTTTGCAAACTCAGCATGACCTTCACCGTGAGATACCGCGATTGGCATGCGAGAACCTGCCATACCTTGGAAGAATACTGACGGGCTTTCTTGTACTTCAACAAGGCTGAAGCGTGCTTCAAAACGCTCTGACTTGTTAGTTACAAAACGTGGCCAGTGCTCAGTGCCAGGAATAAGCTCTTTCAGAGTTGATAACATCTGACAGCCGTTACACACACCTAGGCTGAACGTATCTTGACGCTCAAAGAAGGTTTGGAACTGGTCGCGTGCCATGTCATTGAATAGGATTGACTTAGCCCAACCTTCACCAGCACCAAGTACGTCACCGTAAGAGAAACCACCACATGCTACAAGGCCTTTAAACTCTTCTAGCGTTAGGCGACCTTCGAGAATGTCACTCATGTGTACGTCTACTGCTGCAAAGCCTGCACGGTTAAATGCAGCTGCCATTTCAACGTGTGAGTTAACGCCTTGTTCACGAAGGATTGCCATCTTAGGCTTAGCACCTGTTGCAATGTAAGGTGCAGCAACGTCTTCATTTAGGTCGAAGCTCAGTTTTACGTTCAGACCAGGATCTTTCTCGTCAAATTTTGCATCAAATTCTTGCTTAGCACACTCAGGGTTATCACGAAGTGCTTGCATCTTGTACGTCGTTTCAGCCCAAATCGTGCGAAGTTCAGTACGTGTATTTGCAAGTACTGCTTCACCGCCACGGTTGAAGATAACTTTGTCTTCTGCGTTTAGAGCACCGATTGTGTGGCTGATTGCACCAAGGCCATTGTCAACTAACACAGCTTCAACAGCTGCAAGGTCAGAGTTGCGAACCTGAATCACTGCACCTAGCTCTTCGTTGTAAAGCGCTTCGATGTCAGAGCCAGTTAAGCTATCAAGATTTACCGTTACACCTGTACGACCTGCGAATGCCATTTCAGCAACCGTTGTGAATAAACCACCGTCTGAACGGTCGTGGTAAGCAAGTAGCTTCTCGTCAGCCACAAGTGCTTGCATCGCATTGTAGAAGCCTTTCAATAGCTCTGGGTTATCTACGTCAGGCGTCTTATCACCAAGTTGCTTGTAAACCTGTGCAAGGCTTGATGCACCCATACGGTTTTGACCAGCACCTAAATCAACTAGGATTAGGCTTGAGTCACCTTTATCAGTACGAAGCTGAGGCGTGACTGTTTTGCGGATGTCTTCTACACGACCAAATGCAGTGATAACGAGAGAAAGTGGCGCAGTAACTTCTTTGTTTTCACCATTCTCTTCCCACTTCGTCTTCATTGACATCGAGTCTTTACCAACTGGGATAGTCAGACCAAGTGCTGGACATAGCTCTTCACCTACCGCTTTAACTGCTTCGTAAAGACCTGCGTCTTCACCTGGGTGACCTGCTGCTGCCATCCAGTTTGCAGATAGCTTGATGTTCTCAAGACCACCAATGTTTGCGCCTGCAATGTTCGTTAACGCTTCTGCTACTGCTAAACGCGCAGATGCGCCATAGTTTAGAAGTGCCGCAGGTGTACGCTCACCCATTGACATAGCTTCACCGTGGTAAGTATCAAACGCTGCTGCCGTTACAGCACAGTTTGCCACTGGTACCTGCCAAGGGCCAACCATTTGATCACGTGCCACTAAACCTGTAACCGTACGGTCACCAATGGTGATAAGGAATGTTTTTTCAGCGATAGTAGGTAGACGAAGTAAACGCTTAGCAGCTTCCTCTACATCAATACTATCTGTTTTAAGTGCTTCACCAGATACTTGCTTTGACTCAACGTCACGGTGCATCTTAGGTGCTTTACCCAGTAGTACTTCAAGTGGAAGATCGACTGGGTTGTTATCAAAGTGGCTATCCGCAACGGTTAAGTGACGCTCTTCAGTTGCTTCACCAATTACTGCATATTGCGCGCGCTCACGCTTACAGATCTCTTCAAAACGTGCAAAGTCTTCTGCCGCTACTGCAAGTACGTAACGTTCTTGTGATTCATTACACCAGATCTCGTGTGGTGCCATGCCCGGCTCATCGTTCGGGATGTTACGTAGTTGGAATTTACCACCACGACCACCATCGTCTACAAGCTCTGGGAATGCGTTTGAAAGACCACCTGCACCCACATCATGGATAAACGCGATTGGGTTTTCGTCGCCTAGCTGCCAACATTTATCGATAACTTCCTGACAACGACGTTCCATCTCTGGGTTTTCACGCTGTACAGAAGCAAAATCTAAATCTTCGTTTGACTGACCAGATGCCATTGATGATGCAGCGCCACCACCCAGACCAATGTTCATCGCTGGACCACCTAAAGCGACTAACTTAGCGCCAACTGGGATTTCACCCTTTTGAACATGCTCAGTACGGATGTTACCAAGACCACCTGCAAGCATAATTGGCTTGTGGTAACCACGTACCTCGAAGCCGTTGTGGCTGTTCACTTTTTCTTCGTAAGTACGGAAGTAACCTAGTAGGTTAGGACGACCGAATTCGTTGTTAAACGCCGCGCCACCTAGAGGGCCATCGATCATAATGTCTAGTGCATTAACGATACGGCCAGGTTTGCCGAAGTTTGTTTCCCACGGCTGCTCAAAACCAGGAATACGAAGGTTTGATACGGTAAAACCAACTAGGCCTGCTTTTGGCTTAGAGCCACGGCCTGTTGCACCTTCGTCACGAATTTCACCACCGGAACCAGTAGATGCACCAGAGAATGGCGCAATCGCTGTTGGGTGGTTATGAGTTTCAACCTTCATCAAGATTTCAATGTTTTCTTGATTGTAGCTGTACTCACCTTCTTTATTTGGGAAGAAACGACCCGCTTTAGAACCCTTCATTACTGCTGCGTTATCTTTATAAGCAGACAGTACATTTTCAGGGTGCGTCTCGTAAGTATTCTTGATCATTTTAAACAGCGATTTAGGCTGCTCTTCACCGTCGATTGTCCAATCAGCGTTGAAAATTTTGTGACGACAGTGCTCAGAGTTCGCTTGTGCGAACATGAATAGCTCGATGTCGTTCGGGTTACGGCCTAGTTTTGTGAAGTTTTCTACTAGGTAGTCAATTTCGTCGTCCGCCAATGCAAAGCCTTGCTCAACGTTTGCTGTTGCAAGTGCTTCACGGCCACCGCCAAGAATGTCAACAGATGACATTGGGCGCGGCTCTTCTACACGGAATAACTGTCCAGCATCTTCTAAGTTGCTGTGTACAGACTCTGTCATGCGGTCATGAAGTAACTTAGCTACATCCGCTAATTGCTCTGCGCTTAGTGCGCCCTCAACATAGTAAGCGATACCACGCTCAACACGGTGAACTTTATCTAGACCACAGTTGTTCGCGATGTCAGTTGCTTTAGAAGCCCATGGAGAAATAGTTCCAATGCGAGGCGTCACTAAAATAAGTGTTCCCTCAGGCTTGTGCTCGACGGCGGTAGGCCCATACTTTAATAACTTGCTTAGCTTGTCGAGTTCTGTCTCTGAAAGGTCAGCTGTTACATCAGCAAAATGCATAAACTCAGCATATACGCCTGTAACAGGTAACTCTGCATCCGCGCAGCTTTTAAGGATCTTTTGGACTTTAAAATCAGAAAGTGCAGGTGCACCACGTAGGATTAACATAGATATTTCATCCGGGGTTAAGGATTGAACGATATTTTGGGCCGCCATTATAGTCGAATTGACGCACAGATTTAACTCAAAATTGTCATTTATCGAAAAAAACACGCTTCACAAATAGGTATATACTTGAGAGCATACGATTAAAAGTTTGATTTTGCTTTTAATGCACACCATCATTGCGTAAAAACACTCTGTATCTTATGGAGTTAATCGGTAACTTAATAAATTTCATAACGGAAAAGGCATGGTACAAAACAAGCTAACGGGTTTATTAAGCACGCTGGTGTTCATTCTATTACTGGCAGGCTGTGATAAGGCACCACCGAGCCAGCTTCAACAAATAAAAAACAAGGGCAAACTCAATGTTGGGATCTTGGTCGGTCCTGCAACTTATTATCAGGGCCATAACGAAGAAGAAGGCTTTGAATATGAACTTGCAGGCATGTTCGCCGATGAACTGAATGTCGAGCTTAATATCATCCCCTTTTTCAATTTAGAAAAACTTTTTGAACAGTTAGAGCGAGGTGATGTCGACATCATCGCCTCTGGGATTAGCTATCACCCAAAGAGAGCAGAAAGCTTTCGTTTTGGTCCTTTTTACCGAGATATCAGCCAAAAGTTAGTGTATAAGCAAGGTAAAAAGCGCCCTAGGCACTATGGTCAACTCTCGGGGCCTGTTACCGTACTTGCCAATAGCCATCACGTACTTTCGTTACAAGCAGCAAAACAAGATTACCCTGAGCTACAATGGCAAACGACTCAAGCCTTAGATCAAGAAGAATTACTGCAAGGGATTCTAGCCGGCGAGATTGAATATACGATTGTGGACTCTCACTCCCTATCGCTTTTTCGTCGCTATCACCCAAACCTCAGTATTGCATTTTCTGTCACCCAATCAGATCCCATCGCTTGGGTGATGAAAAAGCAAAATGATGATTCATTGTATGCTTTACTGCTGCCATTTTTTGCCAAAATTCAAAGTCACAACCAGCTTGCTGCTTTAGAAGAAAAGTACTTTGGTCATGTCGAACAATTCAATTACGTGAATACTGTGGCGTTTGTCGAAGCCAGCAAAGCAGTACTGCCTAAATACGCACCTTGGTTTATCGAATATGCAAAGGCACATAACGTTGACTGGCGATTACTTGCGGCACTGAGTTATCAAGAATCGATGTGGAACCCAAGAGCAAAATCCCCCACTGGCGTTCGCGGCATAATGATGCTCACTCAAAGCACAGCCAAGCGTGTTGGTGTTAAACATCGACTTAAACCGGAACAAAATATCCGTGGCGGCGCAAAATACCTAGCTAACTTAATTTCACGGGTACCAGAAGATGTATCTGATCCAGATAGAACTTGGTTGGCCTTAGCGGCGTATAACGTCGGTATGGGACATGTAAGAGATGCATTAAAACTGACGAAACAACAAGGTGGCAATCCGAATAGTTGGGCGGATGTTAAAAAACGACTACCACTGCTGACTAAAAAACGCTACTATCGAAGTACAAGATATGGATATGCGCGTGGCGATGTTGCTGTACATTATGTCGATAATATACGCCGCTACTTCGACGCTCTGGTCTGGTTAGACGAAAATGGAGCGCTCCCTTTCAGTTCCGGTAATTAACGGCATCCCAGTCTCGTTGTCATAAGCCTGTCATACAAAGCAGGTATTTCTGTCACGCGTAATACAGTTTTTCTCTCACATTAAGGAGGTTCAGATGCTAAGAAGACGTCGAACTCATCAATTTAAACGTAACATGCGCAATACAAATCCAAATCGCCGCCGTGTCATGCTCAAAAACATACATAAAAAAATTCTCCTGCGCCGCCGTATTTATTCTCTATTACAGCTTGCCGCAGATGCTAAAACGGCTCAATCTTGAGCCGCATTTCCCGCTTGTAATTTTCGCGCTTTTTTTGCCGCTTTATGCTCTTTTCTTCTGCGTTTAAAAAAATCAGATAACTTCTCACTACACGCTTGAGCGAGCACACCGGCTGTCACTTCTGGCTGATGATTTAATTGTGGTTCTTGCAACAAATTCATAACCGAGCCTGCCGCCCCCGTTTTTGCATCACTTGCACCATAAACCACACGCTTAACTCGGCTGTGTACCAAAAGCCCCGCGCACATCGGACAAGGTTCCAAGGTGACATACAAGGTACAATCTACTAAACGATAATTTTGCACACGTTTGCCCGCTTCACGAATTGCTATCATTTCCGCGTGTGCAGATGGGTCGTGGCAACCAATTGAGCGATTCCAGCCCGCAGCAATCAGCTTACCATCTTGCACAATCACTGCACCAACAGGAATTTCATTCTCTGCTTCTGCTTTGTCAGCATATGCCAGCGCTTGGCGCATCCAATATTCGTCTAATTCTTGGTTATTCATACTAAAATTAACAAAGTAAATATGAAACCAAGTATACCAGCTTGTACTGTAGAAACCCCTTGGTTACAGAATTATTGCTAAAATTACCAAATTACCATGGCTCACTAATATAAAATTAGGCTATAATTCGCCGCTTTTTTTATTTAATGAGCTCAAAACACACGGGTAAAACATGAAATTTCCGGGACACCGTAGGCATAAGCATTATTTTCCTGTGGAAGATAAGGACCCACTTATCAACCACTTAAATGCTGAAGATCGCTTGAAGCGTAACTATATTTGCGGCATCGACCAAATCGTTGTCGACATCGAAGCTAAAGTCGACCAAGCTTTTTTGGATGAATTCCACCTGCAGCGTGGTATGTCACAAGTCATAGACAATGATGTCACCAATGCACTTTATGAGCGTTTAAAACGTGATGACATGATTGACTACGAATTTGCTGGCGGCACCATAGGCAACACCATGCACAACTATTCGGTACTGGCTGATGATCGCTCTGTACTATTAGGTGTGATGAGTGAAAGTATTGAAATCGGCAGCTATGCATATAAGTTTTTATGTAATACATCCAGCCGCGTCGACTTAGACCACCTTCAGCCAGTTGCCGGTCCTATTGGCCGTTGCTTCACACTGATTGATGATAGCGGTGAGCGTACCTTCGCTATCAGTGCAGGTTTAATGAACTACTTGCGCCCTGAATCGATTAGTCAGTCATTAATCGAAAACGCCTCAGCTTTGGTGATCAGTGCTTATCTCATGCGTACAAAAGGCGATGAGACAATGACACAAGCAACCATGCAAGCCGTTGAGTATGCGAATAAAGCAGGTGTGCCAGTGGTATTAACCTTGGGCACTAAATTCTTGATCGAGCAAGATCCACAGTGGTGGGCTGAGTTTGTTGAAAAACATGTTGATATTCTCGCGATGAACGAAGAAGAAGGCGAAGCAATCACTGGCTTTGACGATCCGCTGATGGCCGCAGACAAAGCGCTTGACTGGGTTGACTTAGTTATCTGTACGGCAGGCCCTACCGGCTTGTATATGGCAGGTTACGTTGAAGACACCATGAAACGTGAAACCGAGTACCCACTGCTGCCGGGCGCGATTCCTGAATTTAACCGCTATGAGTTCTCTCGCGCCATGCGCAAGTCTCATTGTGATAACCCAATCCGAGTTTATAGTCACACAGCCCCTTATATGGGTGGTCCAGATACCATTAAAAATACCAATGGTGCCGGTGACTGTGCACTCGCTGCGGTATTGCATGACTTATCAGCAAATGTTTATCACCGTTTGAACGTGCCAAACTCTGCCAAACACGAACAGGCTGCAATCACCTATTCGTCACTTGCACAGATCAGCAAATATGCAAACCGTGCAAGCTTTGAAGTGTTGGTTCAACACTCACCACGATTATCTCGTGGTTTACCTGAAAGAGAAGACTCTTTAGAGCAATCTTACTGGGATCAGTAATTTAATTTGCGCACACACTGTGTGCGCAAAATGTGCTGCGTTAGAAAATAGCTGTTCCGAGCTCTTCAGCAAGAAACTCTAACGCGGCAATTCCTGCAACTGAATTCCCCACTTTATCAAGACCAGGGGACCAAACAGCTATCGTAAAACGACCCGGTACCACTGCAATAATGGCGCCAGATACGCCCGACTTTCCTGGCATACCAACTCGATAACCAAAATCTCCTGCCGCATCATACAAACCACTGGTAAATAGCAATGAGTTAAGTTGCTTGATCTGTTTGGCAGGCAAAATTTGCTGCTGTGTTTGCGTGCATACACCACCATTGGATAGATAAGAAAAGCACTTCGCCAATTCAGCTGCATTTAATTCAATGGCGCAAAAGTTAAAATATGACCAAAGCACCTCTTCAACTTCATTGTTGAAGTTACCAAATGATTTCATTAAATATGCCATCGCTGCATTGCGATAACGATGTTCATACTCTGACTGTGCAACCACTTTGTTGACGCTCAGCTTAGGATTACCGGTTTGCATTCGATAGCTTTCTAGCATGGTATGAATAGGCGCACTTAAACGCGAGTACAGCGCATCACAGGTCACTATCGCACCCGCATTGATAAACGGGTTTCTCGGGATGCCATTTTCAAACTCTAACTGTGTTAGTGAATTAAAAGCAGTGCCTGAAGGCTCTTTTCCGACTCTTTGCCATAACTCATCACCATAACGCTGCAGCGCCAGTGTAAGTGTCATGACCTTTGAGACGGACTGCACCGTAAATTTCGCCTCACAGTCACCGGCACTATATGTGTCACCACTTTGCGTTTGAATCGCAATGGCGAACTGCCCTAACTGCTGCTCAGCAAGGGCTGGAATGTAATCAGCAACTTTACCATGGTGCAATAATGGCTGAACATGTCGTACTGTTCGCTCTAAAATAGATTGATAGTCTGTCATATCAAAAATGCAAAATTCACAATGAGCGGAGTGTAACAAAAGCGCTATCACCCAGCCATAAAAAAGCCGTTGAAAACGCTGTTTTCAACGGCTTTTGAAAAATAAGTGTTCAGTTACTTCGAAAATAAATCTTTAATGTTAGCGAGGTCTGACTTACCTTCAATCAACTCATCTGGTGTTAAACCTGAGAGTTCATGTGGAAACACCAACCACTCATCAGACTCGTGAATGTAGTAATCTGGCGTCATTGGTACTTTTTTGTTTGCTGGTTTGTAGTACGGGCAAGCAACACGGATATCTTTAGGCAAGTTTAGACGCATTAGCTCTTCAAGCTTTTCTTTCAATGCGTAAATACTGCGGCCAGAGTCAAATACATCATCAACAATCAATAAAGAGTCGCCCGCGTTGGCATTCTCAATGATGTAATGTAGACCATGTACTTTGATCTCTTTGGACTGCTTGCCAATCCCATAATACGAAGAGGTACGTACCGCGATATGATCTGTTTCTATGCCTTTGTAGTCATAGTACTCTTGCACAGCAATACCAATTGGCGCACCACCTCGCCAAATACCGATGATAAAATCCGGACGAAACCCATCTTCATACACTTGAGCCGCCAGACGAAATGAATCCTCTAAAAGCTGTTGCGCTGTGATATAGCACTTATCAGACATAAAAACCCCGTATTGTCAGTGCGAGTGGCACCTGATCATGTGTCACTCTGAACAAGAATAACTTATAACCGTGTATTCTAGCTGAGTCGGGTAGAAATTGCTTGCGGTACATCAGAGTTTTTACGACAAAATGACGGAAAAAAGATATTAAAAAGAAGAATTGTAGAAAGATGATTAGCGATGATTAAATCGTGAGCAGGCAGAGCCCGCTCACGATGGAATTATTCTGCCGTATCGGCTTCTGAGTCGTCTTGTTCAATTAACTCAATTTCAAAGTTATCAACGCGTTGTAAACCTCGAGGTAATTTATTACCACGACGACCGCGCTCACCAAAATAGTGCTCTAAGTCCGAGTTCTTGAGCGTTAATTTACGCTTACCTGCATACAGCGTAACTGCACGTCCATCTGGTACTACAGCGAGTACTTTAACAAATTCTTCCCGTGCTTGTACCTTGGCACTTGGGATTGAGATGATTTTATTTCCCTTACCCTTTGCAAGCTTCGGTAAATCTCTTAATGGGAATAATAACATGCGCCCTTCATTAGAAATGGCCATACAGCGATCAGTCGCCACATCATTCACTGAGATGGGCGCAATGAGTTCAGCTCCCTTAGGAATACTCACGAGCGCCTTACCATTTTTGTTTTTGCTGACTAAATCATTAAATTCAGCAATAAAACCGTAACCAGCATCAGTTGCCATCAAATAAAGTGCTTGCTCTTCACCCATCACAACATGTTCAAAGTTCACACCCGCGGCAAGGTTAAAGCGCCCAGTCATAGGCTCCCCCTGACTTCTTGCCGATGGCAAACTATGTGCATCGGTTGCGAACGCACGGCCTGAACTATCTAAGAAGACCGCTGGCTGATTACTCTTACCTTTAGCTGATGCTTTATAGACATCCCCTGAACGATAATTTAAGCCTTCAGCATCAATATCATGACCTTTTGCGAAACGCGCCCACCCCTTTTCAGATAGCACAACGGTGACCGCTTCAGATGGGATTAAGTCTTTTTCGCTCAGCGCTTTCGCTTCTTGACGTTCAATCACAGGTGAGCGTCTTTCATCGCCATATAACTCTGCCGCTTCTTGGATCTCTTTTTTCATCAAGGTCGACATGCGACGCTCTGAGCCTAAAGTAAGTTCAAGCTTGTCACGCTCTTTGCTCAGCTCGTCTTGCTCACCGCGGATCTTCATCTCTTCAAGCTTCGCCAAGTGACGAAGTTTCAGATCCAAAATGGCTTCAGCTTGTGTTTCTGATAAACCAAAACGTTTTATAAGCTCCGCTTTTGGATCATCTTCATTTCTAATGATTTCAATCACTTCATCAATATTCAAAAAGGCGATCATCAAGCCTTCTAGAATATGCAAACGCGCTAAGACTTTATCTAGGCGATATTGCAAACGTCTGCGTACTGTCTCACGACGGAAGATCAACCACTCAGACAAAATCTGTTGTAGATCTTTAACCTGAGGGCGGCCATCTAGCCCAATCATGTTGAGATTTACACGGTAGTTTTTCTCAAGATCTGTGGTCGCAAACAAGTGCGCCATCAACGGCTCAGACTTCACCCGATTGGAACGAGGCACTACGACAATGCGCGTCGGATTTTCGTGATCTGATTCATCACGTAAATCTGCTACCATAGGCAGCTTCTTCGCGGTCATTTGCGCTGCAATTTGCTCCAGCACTTTTGCACCTGATGTCTGGTGAGGCAGTGCTGTAATAACAATTTCACCCTGCTCTTCATGGAACACCGCGCGCATCTTAATTGAACCACGACCCGTGGTGTAGATTTTACGAATATCATCTTTTGGTGTGATGATTTCCGCTTCAGTTGGATAGTCTGGTGCTTGAACAACTTCTAACAACTCTTCTAGCGTTGTTTTTGGCTTGTCTAGCAACATACAACAAGCAGAAGCTAATTCATTGACATTGTGTGGCGGAATGTCCGTCGCCATACCAACGGCGATACCCGTAACCCCATTTAATAAGATGTGTGGCAGTCTGGCAGGTAATACTTGCGGCTCTTTCATTGTGCCGTCAAAGTTAGGCACCCAATCCACAGTACCTTGACCAAGCTCTTTGAGTAATACCTCAGAGAATTTAGACAAGCGCGCTTCTGTATAACGCATTGCCGCAAATGATTTAGGATCGTCAGCAGCACCCCAGTTACCTTGGCCATCGACCAAAGGGTAACGATAAGAGAATGGCTGCGCCATTAATACCATGGCTTCGTAACAGGCACTGTCGCCATGTGGGTGGTATTTACCTAATACATCACCGACTGTACGTGCTGACTTTTTGTATTTTGCAGCTGCTGATAAGCCCAATTCACTCATCGCATAAACGATACGACGCTGCACAGGCTTAAGGCCATCACCAATATGTGGCAATGCCCGGTCCATGATCACATACATGGAATAATTTAAGTAGGCGTCTTCAGTAAAACGCCCCATAGGTAATTGTTCTATGCCCTGTAAAGAGAGGGCCTGTGGATCAGTCATGACACACCTTACTTCTTGTTATACCTCGGCTTTATCGCCATGTTGCTCTAACCAAGCCTTTCTGTCACCAGAGCGTTTCTTCGCCAGTAGCATATCCATCATTTCTAATGTTTGCTCTTGCTCATCTAATGTGAGCTGAACCAAGCGGCGAGTATTCGGATCCATCGTCGTTTCACGCAATTGCATTGGGTTCATTTCACCCAAACCTTTAAAGCGTTGAACGTTGACTTTGCCACGTTTCTTTTCGGCTTCAATACGATCTAAAATGCCCCGTTTTTCATCTTCATCCAGGGCGTAAAATACTTCTTTGCCGACATCAATTCTAAATAGCGGCGGCATAGCAACGTACACGTGCCCCGCCTGTACTAAGGTTGGGAAATGCTTAACAAATAGTGCACACAACAGCGTTGCAATGTGCAGTCCGTCGGAGTCCGCATCAGCAAGAATACACACCTTGCCATAACGCAACGTCGATAAATCAGTTGAATCTGGGTCGATACCAAGCGCAACGGAAATGTCATGCACTTCTTGTGACGCCAAGATCTGACCTGAATCCACTTCCCACGTATTTAAGATTTTACCACGCAGTGGCATAATGGCTTGAAACTCTCTATCACGTGCTTGCTTAGCTGATCCGCCCGCAGAGTCACCCTCTACCAAAAATATTTCTGAACGCTCTGTCTCACTGCCTGAACAATCAGTGAGCTTACCTGGCAGTGCCGGTCCACTGGTGACCTTTTTACGTACCACCTTTTTCGCTGCACGCAAACGCTTTTGCGCATTGCTGATACACAGCTCAGCTAATAGCTCTGCTGTTTCTGTGTGCTCGTTGAGCCATAAACTAAATGCGTCTTTCACTATGCCTGACACAAAGGTTGCACATGAGCGAGACGACAGTTTTTCTTTCGTTTGGCCCGCAAACTGTGGGTCTTGCATCTTAACAGATAAAACGTAGCTACATTTATCCCACACGTCATCTGGCGTTAATTTTACGCCTCTTGGTAACAAGTTACGGAATTCACAGAACTCTCGCATTGCTTCAAGCAAGCCTTGCCTTAAGCCATTCACATGCGTACCGCCCTGCGCGGTTGGGATCAAGTTCACATAACTTTCAGCTATCGACTCGCCTCCCTCAGGTAGCCAGTGCAGTGCCCAATCAACCCCTTCTGTTGAGCCACTAAAGCTCCCAGTAAATGGCGATTTAGGTAGCACTTCTAAATCTTTTGCACTGTCACTTAAATAGTCTTCTAAACCAGATTCATAATGCCATTCTTGCGTTTCTTTGGTTTGCTTATTAATAAAACGAATACGTAAGCCCGGGCATAAAACAGCTTTCGCTTTAAGTAAATGATTTAGCTTGGTCAAAGAGAAATTAGCAGAGTCGAAGTAGCTCGCATCAGGCCAAAATTGTACAGAAGTACCGGTATTGCGTTTGCCTACGCTGCCAGTGACTTCTAAATCCTGAACTTTATCACCGTTTTCAAAAGCTATTTCATATTGCTGAGCATCTCGTTTAACGGTGACCTCTACTCGCGTAGATAAGGCATTAACAACAGAGATACCTACCCCATGCAAACCACCAGAAAACTGATAGTTTTTATTTGAAAATTTACCACCAGCATGAAGCTTAGTCAGGATCAATTCAACGCCTGGGATCCCCTCTTCAGGGTGAACATCCACGGGCATGCCTCGACCGTCATCAATGACTTGCAATGAATTGTCTTCATGCAAAATTACATCAATCTTGCTTGCATGCCCTGCAAGTGCTTCATCGACACTGTTATCAATGACTTCTTGGCCCAAATGATTGGGCCTAGTGGTGTCTGTGTACATTCCAGGGCGGCGTTTAACCGGCTCTAAGCCATTCAACACCTCAATGGCTTCTGCGTTATAATTTTGCTGACTCATAAATGCTACTGACTAATTTTAGTTCTAACTGTTTTATTTAATTTTAAGAAAGTTGGCAAGGCGACTAAAATGCCTCTCAAAGCCGATGAAACTATGGTCGCCACCAAATTCAATGATTGATGGACAGTCTCGATAATAATTTACAGCATCTTGATAAGGTAACACTTCATCTGCTGTTTGTTGCAATAGAAAAAGATTACTTGGCATTGAGAGCGTTTCAATATGCATGTGCTGCAATGCCGTCATATGTTCTATTGTAAGTTCATAATTCAATTCTTGATAGGGATTATACTGAGGACCAAGGTAATCCCATAGTAATTTGTCTGGTCGTACAGCCGGATTGACCACTACCGCACGTAAATTAAACGCTTGTGATAAACATGTGGCAAAAAAACCACCCAAAGAACTACCAACTAGCGCACACTCATCATCAATGATACTTTCCAGCTGAAGCATTGCAATACGCGGATCATAATGTAACCGAGGAACTAGGTATTCACAACGGTCTTTAAAATACGCCCCCAGTTGCTGCGCTTTAAACGACTTTTCTGAACTGTTAAACCCGTGGATATAAATTACTTTACTAACCATCTTACCTCTGTCTGCACACCTGCCGGTGACCAATTGATAAGTCGATAGCCAGCTCCTAAGTCTTGTTGCTGCCAATCACTGGTATGTTTCGTAAACTGGATTGACGTCGCGGGGGTTGCGTAAACAGGAAGCTCTCTGAAACTAAAAACATATTCATTATGTACATGACCATGAAAAAGCGCCAAAACATGTTCTGAATCGACCAGCGTGTTTAGCAATTGCGGACCATTTTCTAGCATATGCTTATCTAAATAGCCTTGGATAGATAATGGGTTATGATGACAAAAGACAAGACTTGGTACAGCGCACTGTTGTTGTATTTCTGATAAATGCCTTTCGGTTACCCAGCCCGCGGGTGTAGCCCCTTTGCTATTTACTAACAATATTTGTCCCAACTTAAAACTCATTTTTTTCGCAGATACTATTTGGCCTTGGCTGATTTCATTTAAATACGCGATGTCATCATGATTGCCCGGCAACCAAAATACAGGACATTGTAAATCCGACTCACTCACTAGAGACGCAAACAATTGATAAGAACCAAAAGTATGATCTTGGGTAAGGTCTCCGCCGAAAATCACCGCATCTAAATTTTGCTGTGCTAAATCGATCAGAACGTGTTTAAAGTGCTCAGCTGTCTTAACTGAAAAATACTCACCATCTACATGATCAAACAGGTGAGTATCTGTAATATGGGCAAGCCTTAATCGTGTTTGGTCGAAGTGATATGCTTCATTAAACCAATCCATTATTGACATCCCAATCTAGTGGTACGCGGCCATTTTCAACACATGCCAACAACCAGTCACCTAAAAACGCATTGAGCTGATACTTTTCATCTTTATGGTGCATACCCGGATTCGGGTAGCGGTACGAAGGCTTCACACGTTGATGGTAATTATGCTGATATACTTCAGCAACTTTTGCATCGTGATACAACCTCACGGCCAACTCAAATTGCCCTAGGTGGCTGCTCAAACTGTGCTGCTGAGTAATTTTTATGTCTGTCGTGTATTTTTCTACACTGTCTACTGATATGAAAAAATCCATTGAACCAATTTTAATTTGGCGACTCGACCCCACCGTTTCTTCAGGCAGCACCTTAAGTGCACGCAAATAATTACGCTCACACAAGGTGATGTACTTTGGTAAAGACTGAACATAACCTCGACTTACTGCGTTGCCGTTATGCTCTTTATGATGGATTAAATCAGACAAAGCGACTCCTATTTACTACTTAAAAGACAACTTGGGTTTGTTTAGCGCTAACCATTGTAGACTAATCACTGTCGCAGCGTTATCTATTTCCTCTGATTCTAACCTACACATCGCCTCATCAAATGGCATAATATGGGTTTTTATATCTTCCCCTTCTTCAGGCAAACCAAATGTGCCACCTTGATAGTCTCGCAAATTTACTTGTGCAAGATATAGATATAAACGCTCTGTTGTGCCACCGGGACTGGATAAATATGAACACATGTAATGCAACTCAGTGAGATCTAACCCTGCTTCTTCTTGCGCTTCTTTTCGAGCTACGGCTTCTAAGTCTTCACAGCCTTCAGCCATACCTGCGATACATTCTAACAGCCAAGGTGAGTCTTTCGTCGCCAACGCGCCAATTCTTATTTGCTCTATCAATAATATCTCATCACTAACAGGATCATAAGGAAGGACTGCGACGGCATGCCCTCGCTCTAGGATTTCCCTTCTGATCGGTTCACTCACCCCTCCGGCAAATAACGCATGCTCAAATACATATTCCTCTATTTTGAAAAAACCATCGTACAGTACCTTGTTGGGAGATGCCTTGAACATCAAATTTTCTCGGTTGTACTGGCTAATTTCTTTCATATTTCATCCTACATTCATTAAACGGGGTTTAATCTAAGCTATTTTATCCCCATAACGTTCTTAATTAACGTGAGTATACCTAGCATGTGAACTTGCTAAGTATTATATTCTGTTACACTTGTTTTGCCTTTATCTCTGGTTAGCCGTTGGGATTTTGTCTTAAAACAAGGTAACATGCTGACATCAAAATTGTCTAAGGACTGCACAAATAATGAAAAAAACCATTTTATCTATGCTGGTTGGCTTGAGCTGTGCTTTGTCAAGCAACGCCGTTAACGCAGAAGACTTATTACAAGTATACGATATTGCAACTGCAAATGATCCTACTGTTTTACGTGCGAAGGCAAATGCGGACGCGCAGAAATATGCTCAAGACAGCGCACTCGGTGAACTATTACCTTCTCTAAGCTTAAATTTCCGTTACTCTGATACAGACACAACTGGTGCGCCTCTCTCAGAAAATGACGCAACAAGTTACCAACTGGTTGACAGTTGGAGTGACTCTTTTAGCCGTACTCTAACACTGAGCCAAACCATTTTTAACATGGGTATCTGGGAAAGCCTGACAATTGCAGAGAAACGTGCAATGCAGTCTTTAACACAATACGAGCAAGAGAAGCAAAATCTGATTGTACGCATTGCTCAAGGTTATTTCGACGTCTTAAGTGAACTTGATAAATTAGAGTTTGTGCAAGCTGAAAAACGCGCTATTGAACGTCAGCTAGAGCAAACTAAACAACGTTATGAAGTCGGTTTGACGGCAATCACCGATGTACACGAAGCACAAGCTCAATTTGACCAATCTGTGGCCAATGAGATTGTTGCAACAAATGATGTAGAAACGGCTCGTGAAACGCTTCGTACGATTACAGGTAAATACCACTCAAAGCTAAACGCTCTGAATACAGATAAATTTTCTACCGTTAAACCAAATAAAAAATCAGATGACTTTATCGGTATTGCTAAAGAGAAAAATTTAGCACTCCAAGTTGCAAAAGCATCTTTAGAAATTGCAGAAGATCAGATCGATTTAGCGCAGGCAGGCCATTACCCAACGCTTTCACTAACAGCAACTCATGGTGATTCACTTGATAACTCACCAAATAGAGAGCTAGCGCCACGTGGGGATTCTACAAACATTCGTTTGGACTTGAATGTGCCAATCTATTCTGGTGGCCGCACCGTCGCTGCTACCGATCAAGCACGCACTCTTTATGTTGCTGCAAGCGAAGATTTAGAAGCATCGATGCGTAACGTGACACGCTCAGTTATCACATCATACAACCAAGTAATGTCAAATGTTGCGACTTATCGTGCACTTGAACAAGCGGTTGTTTCAGCTGAAAGTGCATTACAAGCGACTGAAGCAGGTTTTGAAGTAGGTACCCGTACAATTGTAGATGTACTAGTTAGCACACAAAACCTATATAGGGCAAAACGAGACTTAGCTAACTTGCGTTATAGATATATTGTTTCAACGCTACAGTTAAAACAAGCGTCAGGCGAATTAAGCCGAGCAGATTTAGAAGCGATCAACAGAGGCCTTCAAGCTGCGCTTTAATTGCATTCAATATCAGATCAGCAGGTCGCTGGTCTGATATTTCCTACCATTCTCTCCCGCCACTTGAGCATCACAGCCGTTATCGATAAACTACGCTCTTTTAAAGCTGTACGAGAGTATTTCACTTGGTCCATAATCCAACATTTAAACTGCAATTTTTAGCACCTAAGTTCTGGCTAACTTGGATCGGTGTTATCGTTTTATACTCTTTGTCTTGGCTACCACAAAATATGCAATTCATGCTTGGCAGGCTGCTCGGTCGAATTGTGCATCGCTTTTTGAAAAAACGTCGCAAAATTGCAGAAGTCAACCTTAAGCTTTGCTTTCCTGACATGGACGAGCAACAACGAAATGCCATGGTATTAAAAAATATGGAAAATACCGGCATTGCCACATTCGAAACCGGCATGGCTTGGTGGTGGCCTGAATGGCGAGTTAAGCGCGCAGTCGGATCGATTTCAGGGTTAGAGCACTTTGAAACTGCACGTAACAATGGCAAAGGTGTCTTACTCCTTGTGCCGCATATGCTGCATTTAGAAATGTTAGGAAGAGTACTGGGCACAGATACTCAAGGTATTGGTTTTTATCGCCCCCATAATAACCCTCTTATGGAATATTTCATGACCAAGGGCCGATTACGCTCTAACGAATTTTTAATCGGCAAACGAGATGTAAAAGGGTTGCTCAAAGCGCTTCATAATAAAAAGGTATGCTATTACCTGCCAGATCAAGACTATGGTAGAAAGCGCTGCGAATTTGCTCCATTTTTTGCTGTGCCAGATGCAGCAACTACAACTGGTACATTGCTATTTGCTTCTAGTAAAAAGTGTGAGACATTGAGCTTAGTGGGTTTACGTGATAAACAAGGTAAATACCATATCACTATTAAGCCAGCGATGGCTGAGTTTCCAAGTGATAATGAAAATCATGATGTCACTCGAGTCAACAAGCGAATGGAGCAATCCATCATGGAAGCACCTGAGCAATATATGTGGTTACATAGGCGCTTCAAAACACGACCTGATAAAGATGCGCCTTCGTATTATTAGAAATTAATCAACGACGTCGAACTAAAATAAAATGGCTAGAAAAAATAAAAAACGAATATCGGCAATGTGGTTTTGGACTAGGCACCTTACACTAGGCGCAGTACTCGTGTGGGCAGCGTATTATTTTTTATACGGTAATATACCAAAAATGGAGTTCAAGGAAACGACAAATGCCGCGGCCCAAGGCCTATCACAGTTTTACGCTAATTATAGAAACCGCGTTAATGAACGTGACACTGAGCGGGAAAAATTTGTGATGGATATTGGTAAACCCACTTTCCCACTCGATGATGCACTCGCTCAGCGCGGGCTCGTTGTGAAGCCGACGCATCAAAGGTGGACGGGAGAAAGTCAACCTCGCCGTTTTGAGATGGGTAATACGTTAAAAAGCGTACTCACCAATTATGCAAAAAAAGAAGACATCGAACTATTTTGGTACCTGAGTAAAGATTATGTTGTAAAACAAAACTTTCGCGTTGACTCAGATTTTGTCAGTGCCCTGTATCAAGTCGGTCGTGCCATCAATGATGATTTTGAATTCGAGGTATATACCTTTTTCTGCCACCGCCAACGTGCCGCTGTGATAACAGAAAAACCCTCCGTCTTCGTGCGTGAAAATTGTCGCAGATTAACAAACTAAGTGCTGATTTTAAGGCCTACTACTGCAAGTAGGCCTGCCAAATTTCTCTAATATATTTGCTTTGCTCAGACATGAGTGAAGCATCCACTATTTTACCTGAACTATTCAAACTATTAAGATGATAATGCTCTCTTAGCTGACAATAAACTTGTGTAAGCGTACTTTTTTCATCACTACTTATGACTGATTCTTGGCTGGCCAGTTCAAAAATCCGAATATTATCCGAGTAGCGTGTTAAGGCTTTGTAGTCATAGGCGAATGCTAATACCAGATATTGTGCTAAAAATTCAATATCCGTCATACCACCCAGACCTTGCTTTAAATCAAACACAAGCGAAGAGTCCTGAGATAAATGTTGGCGCATTTTTTCACGCATTGCCACAATATCCGATTGCAACTTTGCTGTATCACGCTGCTGGCACAAAATATCATGTCGAATCGTATAGAAGCGTTTCGCCATCACTTCTTCGCCTACTATCATACGCGCCCTCACCAGTGCCTGATGTTCCCATGTCCAAGCCTGCTCACGTAAATATTGGTGATAGCTTTCAATATTAATGGCAAGTAAGCCTGAATTCCCTTCTGGCCTCAACCGGGTATCTAGTTCATATAAAATCCCCGAAAGCGTACGGGTATTAAATAAATGCATCAAACGCTGCGCCATTTTAAGATAAAACTGTCTTGAGGCGATTGATTTATCACCTGTGGTTTTGCTCTGCCCATCACAGTTATGGACAAACACCAGATCCAAATCCGAGTCGTATCCCAATTCAAATCCACCAGCTTTACCATATGCTATCACCGCAAAGCCTTTTGCTTCTGAGGTGGTCCCCTGAGGCGCACCGTACCTCGCTGTCATTTGCCCCCATGCAATATCAACGGCTTTAGCAACAATTGATTCAGCTAAAGCCGTTAAGTGATCGCTGACTTTCATAATATCTATCACCCCAGTTGCATCCGCAGCGGCTATTCTTAGTTGCTGCGTTTGCTTAAATTGACGGAGCGCTTCCATTTGCAGCTCAAGATCTTGAGGATCGATACGCAAAAAATACTGCTGGATTTCATTGTAATATGCATTGAGTGGTAGCGGACGATAAAGCACAGCAGGGTCAATAAGCTCATCTAGCAAAATAGGATATCGTGCAATCTGTTGTGCAATCCATGCGCTGTGAGAGCACAGCTTAATTAGCTGCTTAAGGGCGCCTAGATTTTCATAAAGCAGCTCTAGGTAAGCAGTACGAGAAGCGACTTTAGAGATCACGCCAAGCACACGCTCTAATACTTGCGGTGAGTTTAATGGCGTAATTTCACTGAGCACCAAAGGCATAAGCTTATCAAGCACATCGCGCCCTCGCACACCTATCTGTTTTTTGGTTATGTCGGTGTAAAAAAGATTTAAGGTGTTTTGCCACAAACTGTGCGCTTGCTCACTGAATTCGATGTCTAGGTAGCTCACATCCTGATATTCCCAAGCAGAGATAAAGCATGCTTTTAAGGTCTGCGTATCATGGGGTTCCTCACCAATCACCTGAGAAAACTCAGCCCTTATCTGGGCTTGAGCCTGTTCAAGATAATCCACCAGCTGCGCATATTCTGGCAGACCTAACAATGCGCACAATCGGCTTTGGTTCAGCGTGTCATCCGGCAAAGTTTGTGTTTGTTCGTCATTAAAAGCTTGCAAGTACTGCTCAACCCGGCGCAGTAACAAATACTGCGATTTCAATCCTGATGCGACAGAACTCGGGATCACCTCTTGTCGCGCTAATATGCCCAATGCAACTAACAGTGACGGCGTCTGCAGATCAGGTTCCCGTCCACCTCGGATCATTTGCAACGCTTGAACAATAAATTCAACCTCTCTGATCCCACCAGCACCTAATTTGATGTTATTGATCAGCCCCTTTCTTCTTACTTCTTGCGCTATCATATGTTTCATTTTGCGCAGCGATTCAATCACAGAAAAATCAATATATCGACGAAATACAAAAGGTTTGATTAACGCTTTAAACTCACCCCAATGCGGGTTTGGTTGACCGATCAAGCGCGCTTTGAGCATCGCATAACGCTCCCACTCTCGGCCTTGATCTTGATAGTAATCTTCCATCGCAGAAAAGCTCATGACCAAAGGGCCACTTTCTCCAAATGGCCTTAACCGCATATCAACCCTAAACACTTGCCCATCTGCTGTTCGCTGGTCAAGCGAAGCAATTAACTTTTGGGCCACCTTAGTATAAAAAACTTGCGCTTCGATACTGCGGCGACCACCTTGCGTCTTCACCGACAGTGGATAGGTAAATATCAAATCAATATCAGATGAAAAATTCAGCTCCTGTCCGCCCAGCTTTCCCATTCCCAAAACAAGCATAGGTAGCGGTGATTGCGCATCATCCAGTGGCATACCATTGCTTTTAGCGACTTGAGCAAATGCCCATTGATTAGCACTATCAATGAGTTGTTCACTAAGTCTCGATTGGTATTCAATGCTGTCAGCAATATCGTTACACATCACCAAATCAAGCCACATCAGTTTTAACCAAAACCGTTTGCGGTAAACTCTTAATTGAGCAAAGCACTGTGCCTCTGTTAACACTTCCAGCTCGCCGGTCAGTGCAGGATTTATATCTCGGCAATTCATCGCGTTTTCATCAAGTAACCAATCCAACCACTGTGGGTGTTGAGAGAGTATGCGATAAGCAAAGTCACTGAGTGCCAATAGCCTCAAAGCTTGTGGATTTAAAGCGTGTCCAGGAAATAGCTCAGTAGAACGCTGCTGCGCTAAAGCTGTTAACTCGGGACTTAATTGGCCTTGTTCCATAGAAAAACCTCCAGTGCTTTATGGCTCATTTGTTGTGCGATGTTATAGTAACGCTAAATAACAACAACCTTACACCGAGCATGAGTTACTTGTCTTTAGAAAACAGCAATTTTTTGACCTTTTTAAGCGGTTTATTTCTCGCCTTTGTGGCATTAATGTGTCTGAGAGTCACGGTTCAAATGCGTGCCAAAATGCATTTAAAAAAAGAGTTGGCTCAACATGACAACTTCGCGCTAGGCATTAACTATGCAGCAAAAGTTGCGGTGTTATGTGCAAGTACCGGATATTTTTTTGGTCACTTAGAGGCATTTGAATTGTCACGGTTACATACTCAGATCGTGCTACCACTTATACTGATTTGGTTATTTATCTATATTGGCCAAGCTATTCATAGGAAGTGGATCCTGTACCGCTTTAACGAGACACAAGCCATCCTCAAACAGAACGTCTGCGCAGCGCTTGTCGATTCTGGCATGCTGATTGGCAATTGCATTTTGGTACTTGGCTTGTATCACTGGTTAACGCCAAATTCACCGCAAGCACTACTTATCGTGAGCATCTGCTTTTTGTTTTTACAGGGTGTCTTTGCACTTGATAGCAAGATACGTGAATCTCGATTTGCAAGGAAAAATCAAGGCGCATCTTTACAGTATAATTTTAGTTTGGCCAATACGTCGATAGGGATCCGCTATGCTGGCAAGACGATTGGCTTAGCATTGGCTATTTATGCTGGATTACACAGCGCACCAAGCTACCCAGATAAAATCGTTGATAACCTACTCACCGTGGTCATGCATTCTATTTTTATGTGGTTTTTATTGTACGTATTTAGCCGTTTAATGGTCGTCATTGTGCTGCCAAAAGTAGATATAGGTTTAGAGGTTGACCACCAAGATAATATTGGGATTGCCTGCTTAGAATTTGCTGTTTTTTGTAGCATGGGCTATTTACTAATAAACATGTTTTCAATTTAAACGCCTAACTAGATTATGGATATCTTAATTCTGGAGACTTACGTCCTTGAAATTAGATAACTTTTTACTTGTAGACAGCAACTGGGAGTTTAGTCAGGAATTTGTCGAGTTTGTTAAATCTCTCGCCCCTGACACCCCTAGTCAATTAATTATCGCTGGCGACAATACAAAGCAGATGCTCAAAATGATGTTTAAAGATCAAATCAAGGATTACAGTTACTGTGACTTTGACAATGAAATAAGCGTCTCTGAGCTCGCCACCTATTTACATGAACACCACAAAATCCAAGGGGTGCTCATTTATGCGCTCGACTACAATCTAGCAGACGAAAAGCAAAAGTTTATCTTTAATTCACTGCACGCAGAACGTTACACCATTGAACAATTAGCCAATGGCTACGATTATCACCGAGTAAATGACGCGTTTAACAATAACCACCTGACGTGTAATTCTAGTTTAGCGGCAACCAAGCACGATACATTTAGCGAATTTGTTGTATTGAAAACAGATACCACTGATTAACGCTGTGACACCATACTCAATCATCAGTCATGTTTTCTAGACTCATGACCACGAAAACCTTAACATGAGCGCATATTCAATTGAGACGTTCAACACTATGCGAATTCCACATATTTACCAACCATCGGACTTAGTCATTAATCAACCTACGACTTTAGATGAGGATGCTGCAGGGCATATTGCACGTGTACTCAGAATGAAAGAAGGTGAACACGTCAGTCTGTTTAACGGGCAAGGTGGTGAATACTTAGCAAAGATCACCGCTATCTCAAAAAAAACTGTCGAAGTTACCCCTTTCGAATTTGTCGATAAATGCGTCGAGTCACCTCTAAAAGTTCATCTTGGTCAGGGTATTTCTCGTGGTGATAAGATGGACTTTACTATCCAAAAATCAGTGGAGCTTGGTGTCAGTGAAATAACACCATTATTTACCACGCGATGCGGTGTGAAACTCAGTGGCGAACGGCTAGCCAAAAAACATCAGCAATGGCAAAAAATTGCGATTTCTGCGGCCGAACAATCAGGGAGGAACTTCGTTCCCATCGTGCACCCGCCTATCACGTTAGAGCAATGGTTAAGTCAGCAAAGTAAAGAACTCAAACTCACTTTACACCCAAGAGCAGATCACTCTATCAAGACTTTGCCAGCTCCGGAGCAAGGTGTGCGCTTTTTAGTTGGGCCTGAGGGTGGCTTTACTGATGAAGAAATGACTAACACAACAGAGCAAGGGTTTATCGACATAAAAATTGGGCCTAGAGTGCTACGAACTGAGACCGCTGCATTAACTGTTTTAAGTGCTTTACAGTTACAGTTTGGAGATTTGGCCCTTTAAATCCGTTTATAAGCCCTCATATTATAGTAAGTTAGCAGCCAGCCATGGTGATTTGGCTGCTAAGCACTTATTCACTTACATCGAAAATAACACATAAGGTAACGGCGATGGCAGTCAAACTTGGAATAGTTTCAGATCCAATCAGTGGTTTTAATATCAAAAAAGATACCGGTTTTGCCATGATGATGGCAGCTCAACAACGTGGATTTGAGCTGTATTACATGGAAATGGACGACCTGTACATGTACCAAGGTGAAGGTCGAGCAACGGCCGCAAAAGCCCGTGTGTTTAATGATGAAAGCCGTTGGTATGAATTAGAAGATAAGCAAGACATCGCATTAAGTGACCTCGATGTGATTTTGATGCGTAAAGATCCGCCTTTTGACACTGAATATATCTACGCAACCTATATCCTAGAGCGCGCAGAATTAGCTGGTACCCTAGTTGTTAACAAACCGCAAAGCTTAAGAGATGCCAATGAAAAGCTTTTCACAGCTTGGTTCAGTGAGCACACACCTGACACACTCGTTACTCGAAGCGCAGCACAGATCAGAGCCTTTTTAGATAAACATCAAGATATTATTTTAAAACCACTCGACGGTATGGGTGGCGCCTCTATTTTTAGAGTGCAACACAATGACCCTAACATCGGTGTGATCTGTGAAACACTGACAGAGCACGGTAGCAGATTTGCGATGGCGCAAAATTATATCCCTGAAATAAAGCAAGGGGATAAACGCGTATTAGTCGTTAATGGCGAAGTCATTCCTTATTGCTTAGCGCGTATCCCACAAGGTGGCGAGACTCGCGGCAACTTGGCTGCTGGCGGTCGTGGTGAAGCAAGACCTATTAGTGACAGTGATCGCAAAATTGCTGAGGCAGTCGCACCAACTCTAAAAGAAAAAGGGTTGCTATTTGTGGGCTTAGATATCATTGGCGATAAGCTCACCGAGATCAACGTGACCGCACCGACTTGTGTTAAGGAAATTGAAGCTGCGTACGATATATCTATTATGGACAAGTTTTTTGATGCGATTGAAGCAAAACTCAACCATACTGAAAGTTAAATCATAGAAGGGGTCTCGCATGCAATCATTAGCTAATCACTTCCTTATCGCAATGCCTAACTTGCAGGACCCGATGTTCAAACGCTCCGTCACCTACATCTGTGAACATAACGAAGAAGGCGCAATGGGGTTGATAGTAAATCACCCCATTGATGTCACTGTGGGTGAACTACTCGATCAAATTGAAATCGATAATGACAAGGACAGTAGTGCTGCCGAGCAAACGGTTTTTGCTGGTGGACCGGTGCATACGGACAGAGGGTTTGTGTTACATACACCCAAAATAGGCTATGCCTCAAGTAAAGAGCTCAGCTCAGACATCATGATAACGACCTCTAAAGATGTACTTGCATCTCTGACCTATCATGATAGTCCAGATGCTTTTATCATTACGCTCGGTTATTCCGGGTGGGAAAAAGGCCAACTGGAAAAAGAAATCTTAGAGAACTCTTGGCTTATTATTCAAGCCGATCCGGAAATCATATTCAGCACGCCACCAGAAAAAAGATGGGAAAAAGCCGTCAGTATGCTGGGCATAGATATCGCACAGCTTAGCAACCAAGCAGGACACGCATAACAGAATGAGTAACAAAAAACCAAAAACCCCAAAAGGTCAACGCACCGTAATGGGGTTTGATTTTGGTACAAAAAGTATTGGTATGGCCATTGGCCAAGAAGTCACAGGTACAGCCACCAGCCTAGGCGCAGTAAAGGCAAGAGATGGCATTCCAAATTGGCCTGATATTGAGCAGCACGTTAACGACTGGAAACCCGATTTATTAGTGGTTGGCTTGCCACTCAATATGGATGGCACCAATCAACAAGTCACCTTTTCCGCAAAGAAGTTCGCTAATCGTTTGCATAACAATTACCGTCTACCCGTTGAAACACAAGATGAGCGTCTTACAACAACCGATGCCAAAGCTAGATTGTTTGACCAAGGCGGTTATCGCTCTTTAGCAAAAGATAACGTTGATGGTATGTCTGCGGTGATTATTTTAGAGAGCTTTTTTGAGCAGTTGTGGGATGAAGAGTAGTTTACTCTTTACCTTCTAACACATTTAATTGCTTATATTTAGTCAGATCAGGGAGCAATCCAGCTTGACGATATGCATCTTGGATCCTTCCCTGTTTACGCAGCTTTTTTAGACCCTTCTGCAGCGCGTCAAAAGCACGCTCACCATCTGGGTGAAGCCTTGAGACCACAAAATGGCGGCTGCTATCAAGTAACACAACCCATTTGGGATGAGACACTAGATTGATGTTCGCCAATTGAAAGTCGTTTCCTAATACGGGCATCAAGGGGATCAACATAAAATCAGCCCACTGTTTATTCACGATTTGAGCTTGGGAAGACCAGTTAGGCTCATCCACCAGCTCTTTAAGAGGCAACCGACTCAGCGTGTACCAATCGACTGGCCAACGGCTTGACGATACGGCTGTAAGCTGCTGCAAATCACTTGGTCTTTGAATGCGCTTCATTCGTTTATTATCTTTTGCATAGTAGATACCTGCAAAAAACTCGCCTTTGCGGATCACCGGATCGCTGACAAACAATTTATGCGCTTTGAGCTGCGTTTCTTCATACCAATAAGTATCAAAGCTCAATAGCTGCTTACCCTGAACAAGTAAGTTTGAATCTCGGAAATTAACATTTCCGGGGCGGTAACGAAATGGCTTGTTAAAGCCACCTAAAAGAAGTGCTTGATGTAACAGCACCATATCAATGACATCTCGACGAACGAACTGCCCACCAAAATTATCGACTTCAAGTGGTGAGCGCCCAGACAATAATGCCGTGTAATTCATATATACATCATCTCTGATGTAGATATCCACATAGTCTGATTGAGCCCAGCATATATTAACTAGGCTCAAATAATAACAAGCAATAAAGCCCAGCAGCTTAGTTTTTCTTGCTGTCCAGGCCATCAATGGTAACCCCTTGCAAAAACCCTGCACCTTTTTGCTCGTTGTTTTGCAGCTTGATCATCAAGCGTAAGTCATTCGGTGAGTCAGCATGATGTAGCGCATCGGCATAATTTATCCGTTGTGCTTTATACAGCTCAAACAGCGCTTGGTCGAAAGTCTGCATGCCCATCTCTTTAGACTTAGACATAGTTTCCTTAATTGAGCCTATGTCCCCTTTTTTAATTAACTCAGCAACCATAGGAGAATTTAATAAGATTTCAATGGCCGCAACCCTGCCCTCCCCTTTGGAAGTCGGTACCAATTGCTGAGCAACAATCGCTCTCAAATTCAGCGCCAGGTCGTATTTTAATTTATCATGCTTTTCTTTTGGCACGAGATGCATAATACGGTCAATAGCTTGGTTAGCGTTATTAGCATGCAAAGTGGCAACACATAAATGCCCCGTTTCTGCAAAACTCAGTGCATATTCCATGGTTTCTTGTGAACGAATTTCACCGATCAAAATTACGTCCGGTGCTTGACGCAAAGAGCTTTTCAGAGCGGCCTCAAAGCTTTCAGTGTCGAGCCCCACTTCACGCTGCGTAATAATACTTTTGCGGTGTTCATGTACAAACTCAATCGGATCTTCGATGGTCAGAATATGACCCCGTTGATTTCGGTTACGATAACCGAGCAATGCAGCTAAAGACGTCGATTTACCCGTACCCGTACCACCGACAAATAAAACTAAACCGCGCTTAGACATGATCACATCAGTCAATACCGAAGGTAGGCCGAGCTGATTCACATCTGGTATGTCCGTCACGATACGTCGAATGACCATACCTGCGCAATCTCGCTGCCAAAATGCAGACACACGAAAACGACCCGCATCGTTGGCAACTGCAAAGTTACATTCTTTTTCAGCATGGAACTGCTGCCTTTGAGTCTCTGACATGGCAGACTCAACCATCGCCAAAGCGCCATCGCTGTCTAATACGTCCTCATCAAGTGCACGCAACTCACCGTCAATTTTTGCACTGACTGCCAACCCAGATGAGACAAATAAGTCCGAAGCCTCTTTGTCTACCATCAACTGTAAATAATCTATTAAAGCCATACGTTAAAATCCTGCCGCACCAAACTGGTTTTTATCATGCGCTTTCGCGTGCGCATCTTGCGTTGTGATCAAACCGTGATTAACCATATTCATCAAACACTGATCCATCGTTTGCATGCCGTGTAATGCACCCGTTTGAATAGCTGAATACATTTGCGCAATTTTATCTTCACGAATTAAGTTACGAATTGCCGGCACACCGAGCATGATCTCATGAGCAGCGACACGTCCCCCGCCAACTTTCTTAATTAAAGTTTGAGAAATAACCGCTTGCAAGGACTCAGATAACATAGAACGAACCATATCTTTCTCTTCACCAGGGAAAACATCGATAATACGGTCAATAGTTTTAGGTGCTGACGTAGTATGGAGTGTGCCAAACACAAGGTGGCCAGTTTCTGCTGCGGTCATTGCTAAACGAATGGTTTCCAAATCACGTAACTCACCGACTAAGATAACATCTGGGTCTTCACGCAACGCGCTGCGCAGTGCTGCATTAAAACTATGCGTATCTCTGTGAACTTCACGTTGGTTAATTAAGCTCAACTGATTTTGATGCACAAATTCAATCGGGTCTTCAATAGTCAGAATATGGTGATGTTTTGTACTATTGATGTAATCAACCATTGCTGCAAGCGTGGTAGATTTACCTGACCCTGTAGGGCCTGTCACTAATACTAACCCACGCGGATTATCCGATATTTTTTTAAAAATATCCGGCGCACCTAAATCATCCAACGTTAATACCTGACTTGGGATAGTACGGAAGACTGCCGCAGGTCCTCGGCTGGTATTGAAGGCATTGACACGAAATCGTGCTAAATTTGGTACTTCGAACGAAAAATCCACCTCAAGATTTTGCTCATAGTCCTTGCGCTGGTTATCATTCATAATATCGTAAATTAAGCTATTTACGTCTTTCGCTTCTAAAGCGGGAATATTTATGCGACGCACGTCACCATCTACGCGTATCATCGGAGAAACTTCCGAGGAAAGGTGTAGATCCGACGCTTTATGTTGCACACTAAAGGCTAATAATTCAGTAATATCCATCTATGACTCCACTACGAGCAAATAATAATATGGTTACAATAGCAGAACGGCTAAATAACGCCTACGATCGCATCACAAAAGCAGAGCAAAATAATCAGATTTCTGATCCTGTTCAGCTCTTAGCTGTATCTAAAACGAAACCCATTGAGCTGATCCAACAAGCTTATGATGCTGGGCAGCGCTTATTTGGTGAATCTTATGTTCAAGAAGCCGTCGACAAAGTAATACATTTCAAACACTATCGAGACATTGACTGGCACTTTATCGGGCCCATTCAATCAAACAAATCTCGGCACATTGCTGAGCACTTCAGCTGGGTGCAAAGTGTTGACAGGGTAAAGATTGCTAGGCGCTTAAGTGAACAGCGTCCAACCAACTTAAAGCCGTTAAATATATTAATACAGGTAAACATCAGCGGTGATGAGAAAAAATCAGGCTGTATGCTGGGGGAGCTGTCTGAGCTCGCTGAATTTATAGAGAGCTCGAAGCAGTTAACTTTAAGAGGTTTAATGACTATCACCGCTCAAACCGATGACGAAACCCTGCAACTACAATATTTTCAGCAAATGAAAGATTGCTTTGATAAACTAAAGACCCAATATCCTAATATAGATACACTTTCTATGGGTATGAGTGGTGACTTAGAACCAGCCATCGCAGCTGGTGCCAATATGGTAAGAATTGGTACTGATATTTTTGGAAAAAGACAATAAAGGCCAAACACAGAATATGTCTAACAAAACAATTGCATTCATCGGCACAGGTAACATGAGCTATGCCATCATAGGCGGTATGCTCAAAAATGGATTCAGTGCCCAAAATATTATTGCAACTAATCGCAACCAAGCAAAGCTGGATAAAGTTGCAAGCGACTTCGCGGTTCAAACAACCAGTGATAACCTAGACGCCATTGCGCGTGCTGACGTTGTGGTGCTGTCGGTAAAACCGCAGATGATGGAAGCTCTGTGTGACTCTTTCAGGTCAGCAAACCTTGATTTACGCGATAAAATAATCATTTCAGTTGCAGCGGGTATTACTATTTCACGCTTAGAAGACATGTTGCAATGTGACACCAAACTCGTTCGCTGTATGCCAAATACTCCATCACTGGTCGGCCTCGGTGTGTCCGGACTCTTCAGCCAGGATATTGATGATCAGGAAAAAGCATTTGTTGATACGATTTTTAGCGCCACCGGTATCACGACTTGGCTCAAAGAAGAAAATCAGATCAATGACATAATTGCCGTGACAGGCTCTTCTCCTGCCTATTTTTTCCTGTTTATGCAGGCGATTGAGGAAAAAGCCCGCCAGTTAGGATTTGATGAGCAACAAGCGAGACAACTGGTGCAGCAAACTGCACTTGGCGCCGCTCAAATGGCAGTCACACAACCAGAAGTGAGCCTCGAGCAGTTGCGTGCAAACGTTACTTCTAAAGGAGGTACCACTCATGCAGCCATTGAGTCAATGAAAGCCGATCAACTTCCTCAAACCGTGGCAAGCGCGATGGATGCTTGTATTGCCCGTGCTGAAGAAATGGAAACACAAATTTAAGGACCCTCTACATGAGTGCAATGCATTTTTTAATTGAAACCGTTTTTAACCTGTTTTTAATGGTCGTGCTACTGCGTTTTTGGATGCAGTGGGCACGCGTCGACTTTTACAACCCTGTCAGTCAAGCTGTGGTAAAAGCAACCTCATTTGCAGTGAACCCTCTACGTAAAATTATCCCAGGCTTTGCTGGCATTGATGTCGCTTCTTTGGTCCTTGCATTTATCGTCGCAGGTGCCAAGCTGTCTGTATTAATGTTGGTGTTCAGTGGCTACTGGGACCCAGCAACAGCAGCGATTGGCGGACTATTGACCTTACTTAAAGAAGCCTTTAGTTTGGTTTTTTGGATTTTAATTATCCGTGCAATTTTAAGTTGGGTAGTTCAAGGATATAATCCTGCCGCAGCTGTATTCGAACAACTAACAGAGCCACTTTTACGCCCAGTAAGAAAAATCATTCCTCCTTTAGGTGGACTAGACTTATCTATCATGGTGGTGATATTTGGCCTGATGTTCTTACAACGTTTGGTCATGGATTTTATGCATTAAGCATATGTGAGTGAGGTACTATGCGAGTATATCTTTTAGCAGTCTTACTTTTAGTGATTTCCTTTACTGGCCATACTCAAGGCACAGAGTCTGGGGGCCAGTTCAAGAGATTAGGTAATTGGGAAGTGCATTACATTGCCTTTCCATCTACCTTTATCCAACCCAGTGTTGCCAAAGCATATGGTGTTGTGCGCAATGAAAATAAAGCGTTAATCAATATCTCTGTTCTAGCCACAGATAAAGCAAAAACTGCACAACAAGTACAAATATCTGGATTTGCTAAGAACTTACTAGGAAATAAAAAGCCGCTTACCTTTAAGCAGATCGTCGAGGGTGACGCTATTTATTACCTCACTCAACTTGATTATTACAATGAAGATGTTTATCGCTTTGAGCTCAGTATTCAACAAGGCAATGAACATCAAACCTTAAAGTTTCAACAAAAGTTCTACGTAGATTAAACAATATGACAAAACAAATCGTGCTGGCCACAGGCAACCAAGGCAAAGTAAAAGAACTCGGCGGTATGCTTGAGTCTCTAAAAATAGAAATATTACCTCAAAGTCAGTTTGAGGTGTCAGATGTGGAAGAAACCGGTACTACTTTTGTGGAAAATGCCATCATAAAAGCCCGCCATGCAGCCAAAGAAACCGGGCTTCCAGCCATCGCCGATGACTCAGGTTTAGAGGTTGACGTACTCAATGGCGCACCAGGTGTTTATTCAGCTCGTTTTGCAGGTGTAGGTGCAAGCGATCAGCAAAACATTAATAAATTACTCGCAGCTATGGCAAATAGTGACATACGCACCGCTCGATTCTGGTGTGTATTGGTATATATGCGCCATGCTGAAGATCCAACTCCCGTGATCTGCCAAGCAAGCTGGGAAGGCACTATCGCCAACTTGCAACATGGCGACGGTGGTTTTGGTTACGATCCTGTATTTTGGGTCGAGAGTTTGCAAAAAATGGCCGCAGAGCTAACAAAGGAAGAAAAGAACGCAATCAGCCATAGAGGGAAAGCACTGCAACAATTAATGACCCACTTTAAGAGTACCCTGTGAACCTCCCTCCATTAAGCTTATATGTGCACGTGCCTTGGTGCGTGCAAAAATGTCCATATTGCGATTTCAATAGTCACAGCCAAAAAGGCACTATCCCTGAGCAAGAATATATTGGCCATCTTCTTGACGACCTCAAAGCAGATTTACATCTTGTGCAAGGTAGAAAGTTACACAGTATCTTTGTTGGCGGTGGTACACCTAGCCTACTTTCTGGTGCTGCGTATGTGTACTTGCTAGAACAAATCGAAGCATTGATTGGTTTTGAAGATGATATTGAAATTACGTTAGAAGCCAATCCAGGTACCGTCGAAAGCGATCGTTTCAAGCATTATGTTAAAGCCGGTATTAACCGCATCTCAATCGGCGTGCAAAGCTTGCAAAGTGATAAACTCAAAGCGCTAGGGCGTATTCATGGTGAGCAAGAAGCCTTAAATGCAGCAGCAGAGGCACATGACGCAGGTCTAAACAGTTTCAACATGGATTTGATGCACGGTCTACCAAATCAGTCTACTGACGATGCGTTAAGTGATTTGCGACGGGTCATTGAATTAAATCCGCCACATATCTCTTGGTACCAATTAACCATAGAGCCCAATACCCAGTTTGCGTCTAAGCCTCCAAAATTGCCTGAAGATGAAACCCTTTGGGCAATACAAGAAGCTGGCCAAGCATTGTTGGCAGAGCATGGCTATCAGCAATACGAAATATCCGGCTATGCCAAACCCAATTATCGCTGCAAACACAATTTGAATTACTGGCGCTTTGGTGACTATCTGGGAATTGGCTGCGGCGCACACGGTAAAATTACGCTACCAGAACAAAATCAAATTTTACGCACAGTCAAAGTTAAGCACCCAAGGGGCTATATGGATCTCACTAAGCCTTACTTGTATGACAGCTGGCACGTCGCACCAGAGGATAGGCCCTTTGAGTTTTTTATGAATACTTTTCGCCTATTAGAGCCAACACCTAAGTCTAATTTCACGGCGTACACCGGGCTGCAAGAAACTGAAATAGAACAACAATTGAACCATGCAATTCGCTTAGGATTATTAGAAATGCAATGTGATTCATGGTTTGTAACAAATAAAGGGCACAGGTATTTAAATGACCTGTTAGAATTGTTTGTCTAAATTTAGGTGACATGTAGTATGGATATTACGTAGCTATAAAGTTTGCATTAACGCATATTCTAGCTGTCGCTCGCCGCTTAACATATAATGGCCTACACTGAGATTTATCTTCAGTTAGACTAATGATGTCTATAAGATTTAAAAAGAAAAAAGGGTAAAACATGCGTAAACTTACCATCATCGCTGCTGCAATATCAGCAACGTTACTGGCAGGCTGTCAGCAAACAGCTGAGCAACCGAAACCAGTTACTCCTGTGCAACAAGTTGTTCAAAGTGAAGTAGAAAAAGCAAATGCGTTATTTGAAGAGTCATTTAATCGCAGTGTAATGCGTAGTCCTATCTACCAAACCTACCTAGGTATTAAAAAAGACTATGATAAATGGGATGACGGCTCTGAAGCACGTCAACTAGAAGATCTAGCGCTAACGAAACAAGACCTTGCTGCTATTAATGCCATCGACAGAAGTAAGTTAGACCTGCAAACTCAAGTAAGTTATGACCTCTTCAAGCAAGGTTTAGAAGAAGAGATTGAAGACTTTAAATGGCGTCGATACTCTTACCCTGTAAATCAAATGTTTGGCACGCACTCGATGATCCCTGCATTTTTGATTAACCAACACCAGATCTCTGATGTGAAAGATGCGAAAGCTTATATTGCGCGTTTAAATGGTGTACCGAATGTATTTGATCAACTTATTGAAGATTTAGGCAAACGCGCTGACGCTGGCATTATCGCACCTAAGTTTGTATTTCCTCATGTTATCGAGTCCAGCAAAAACATCATTAAAGGCGCGCCATTCGCAGCAGGTGATGACTCTACATTATTAGCTGACTTCAAAAGAAAGGTCGCAAAATTAGAAATTTCTCAGAGCGATAAAGACGCGTTAATTACGCAAGCAAACAATGCTTTAACCTCTGCCGTCAAGCCAGCTTATAGCAAACTGATCAGCTATTTACACAAGCTTGAAAAGCGTGCTGATGACAGAGATGGCGTATGGAAGTTCCCTGAAGGTGAAAAGTTCTTTAATGTGGCGCTTGAGCGCACAACTACGACTCAGCTTTCGGCTGCCGAGATCCATAAAATTGGCTTAGAAGAAGTCGCTCGTATTCATGACGAAATGCGTGAAATCAAAGAAAAGGTTGGCTTTAAAGGTGACCTCAAAGAATTCATGACATTCATGAGAACTGACAAGCAGTTCTATCTGCCAAATACAGAAGAAGGTAAAGCAAAATACCTAGCCGATGCGACTGCTATGATAGACAATATGAAGTCTCGCCTTGATGAGCTCTTCATCGTGAAGCCAAAAGCAGATATGATCGTAAAACGTGTTGAGGCATTCCGTGAAAAGGCTGCTGGTAAAGCATTCTACCAACAACCAACTCCTGATGGCTCTCGCCCTGGTGTTTACTATGCCAACCTATATGATATGGAAGCGATGCCAACATACCAAATGGAGGCACTGGCTTACCATGAAGGTGTTCCCGGCCACCACATGCAGATTGCCATTTCTCAGGAACTAGAAAACATGCCTAAGTTCCGTAAGTTTGGTCGCTATACAGCTTATACAGAAGGATGGGGACTGTACTCTGAACTAGTACCAAAAGAAATGGGCTTATATGAGGACCCATATTCAGATTTTGGCCGTCTAGCGATGGAATTATGGCGTGCATGTCGTTTAGTTGTTGATACTGGTATTCACGCAATGAAGTGGACGCGCCAAGAAGGTATTGATTACTATGTAAACAACACGCCAAATGCCAAGTCTGATGCCGTTAAAATGGTTGAAAGACATATTGTTATGCCTAGCCAAGCTACAGCATACAAAATTGGTATGATCAAAATTGTTGAACTGCGTGAAGCCGCGAAAAAAGAACTGGGTGATAAGTTCGATATCCGCGAATTTCATGATGTTGTACTTAAAAATGGACCAGTTCCACTTAACGTACTTGAACAATTCGTTGATCAGTGGGTTGCGAGCAAAAAAGGCTAATCACCCGCTAATCGAAACGACGTATTAGCTAAAATAATATGCAAACAAGCCCCGCCATGTGCGGGGCTTTGTATTTTCACTTCCCCGCCAAGCTTTTGTGTCACTAAGTTATAAATAATGCTTAAACCTAATCCAATACCACCTTGATTTCTTTGTGTGGTTATAAATGGTTCAAAAATAACTGGTAATAACTCTTTATCTATGCCTTTACCATCATCTTTAATATAGAGGTGTATATAATCGTTCACGACCAAAGCTGAAATTACAATGTTAAGTAATTGCCCTTCCTTTTTTGCATGCTGAATACAGTTACTGAGACTATAGGTAAAAACCTGAACAAAGACATTCGGGTAACTTTTGAGCATTAACTGCTCTGGAATTTCTATCTCCATATGATAATCAGGTGTGCTTAACTCATGCTGATAGCAATCAAGTACGCCACTCACCAGGGCTTTAAGATTAAACTCTTGTATCTCATCATATTCTTGTTGTACCGATACTTTTTTAAAGTCATCGATCAGCGAGGCTGTCCGCAGCAAATTATTTTCTAATAGAGAAAGTGCAGACTCGGCTTCTGCTATCAAGTTCGTTAATGTCTGCTTTTGCAGCTGCCCTGACTCCAAGTCCTTTTTAAGTACCTCAACTTGCTCTTTCAGGTGAGATTGGCTAGTAATTGCCACACCCAACGGCGTATTAAGCTCATGGGCAAAACCGCTGACCATATTACCTAAACTTGCCATTTTCGCCTCTTCAATCAATCTTTGTTGAGCTGCACTGAGACGTTCTAGCAACGTTTCTATAAACGCCAGTAGACTATCCAAATGATGGGCTATTTGAGCAATTTCGTCTTCTCCATCAATATTAACGCGGATCGAAAAATCTTCATGCTGGGCAACGTTTTTGAGGACACGGCTGATAGAAATAATATGTTCAGAAATGCGAGTATTAAGAATGTACAACAATAGCAGGCTAAAACAGCTGATAAGCACAATGATCACAAGACACGTGAGGATTAAGTTTTGCTTCTCAGTCAGATCTTCATTAAACAGTTGTTTTGATACAACCTCAAAGTGGCTTCTGATTGAGAGCTTTAACTGATGCAATTCAGCTCTTACGCCTTGGCTGTGATCTAGCCCTTGCTTTTGTAACACACTAATATAAGTCTTAAAGCCTTGCTGATACTGATTTAGTATAGACATTAAGTCCTGCGACTTGTCGGGAAACTGGGTCGTGATAAGCAGCTCTGTTCGAGCTAATAGATCTTGATGTATCAATAAATAATTAGGGTCTAGTCGCAACAAAAAATCCTTCTCTCGACGCCGTAACTCCAGCAAGAGTATTTCCAATTGCGGATGTGATGTTTGCTTGGCAATATCCTGCAGCGCATGTGCTTGACGCCTAAAATTGCCATAAACACCCTCTTCTTTATCATAGCCCAACAGTGCCTGCATTGAAGCCAGTTGTTCATATTTAAGTGTAAACCGCTTTACTTCTTCATCTAGCTTAAACAACAGATCAAGATCTCGTTGCTGGGCAACTAACATACTGAGCAGCACACTATAGCTTTCTCGATAAGAGAATCTATCATCCTCAATAGAAGCAAGGCTATCTCTTTGGCGCTCGATCAAAAATCGTTCTTCTTGGTCTAGCAAGCGCTGAATTTGTGTTTGTAATTGAAACAAGTGATCATTTAACTGCCTTGTTTGTTGTAATTGAACGTAGAGAAACCAACTTGCAATAATGATCACAATGGCAGATCCTACTGCTGCTGTTTTGAAAAGTAAAAGTGACTGCCTTAACTGCACAAACTGCCCCACACTGAATTTTGCCCCAACTAAAGTTTAGTCGAAGAAAATTATTATGGTATTTATTACACTTTTCCGAGAAAGTGAGTATTTCAAAGTCATAATGTCTTTTTATGAACTATTTTATGTCAACAATTGACATCATTGTTTTTGACTTCTGCCTGCGAGAAATAAAATGGAAATTTTCATAGCCCTATTCGTATTATTAATACTCATAGTACCTGCTGTCATTTATACAACCTATGTGCAAATGTCTACTCGAAATAAAGTACGACTTGCTGATTCTATTATTTACATGATTAAACACGATGAACCTGTCAAAATCGATATGGAAATCCTAGAAGGCCTTAAACTTTCCCCAAAAGAAAAAAGTTATTTATTGAGCGTTTATAAAGCACCAATCAAGCTACAAGAGTAATATTAAGTATAAACTTCAAAACTGCAGGAAGCCTTTTTTATACTGGGTATGAAAGGAAAAAATTGAAGTGAAAATTTTTGAAATACAAATAAAAAAGCCTCAGAAAACTCTGAGGCTATAAAAAGTGGTACCAGTGGGCGGACTTGAACCGCCACGCCCGAAGGCAACGGATTTTGAATCACATCTAGATACTAAAACAGTATAACAATATCATTGACTTACAACCCACCAAAAAGCTACTCTAAAACAAACTCTAAAACTATTTAAGAAAATGTAGGTTATGGATAAGAAAAAAGATTACATACGCCTTGAGAAAGGTTTAGCAATTTACAAAATGGAAAAATCAGCAAATTGGTATATCTACTTGTGGGATAAGGAAACAAAGAAACCTATTCAAAAATCGCTTGAAATTAAAGATAAAACAGAAGCAGAGCATGAAGCAAGATTTTTAAAAAGAGCTAAAGAAAAAGGTTTGGATTGCTCAATTTTATCTCAACCTTCTCAAAAACTTAAAACAATTATAAATTCATTATTAAAATCTTACGAAAAAGAACGAAAAGCTCTCAATACACGAGATAATAAATACAAAGAGCTTGGGCGATATATTAACATTTTTAATGAGCTAAAAGAGGGGTTTGGAGAGATCAATATTAAAGATCTTGATTATGCTCATTTGCTCGCTTTTTATCAAAAATATGAAAATAAGATCAGTAAAACACAACTGAGATATATGAATTTAGCAATTAAAAAATTGTTTAATCACTGCCTAAGTGAAAGATTAATTAATGTTGTTCCTGCAACCCCGAAAATTAAAACAAAAGTTGGTGAAACGGGTACGTACTTCACTAACACTGATTACAATACCATTATTAATAAACTACAAAACAGAAGTAGAAAAAAAGGCATTCAAACAGAAAACAACAAATTACTATTAAATGCTTTTATATTTAGCACACAAAGCGGTATACGAACTGGTAAAGAATTAACAAATATCCAGTGCGGAGATCTGACAGTTGAAGAAATTCAAGGGAATAAGTATTGGATTTGTCAGATAAAAGGCGGAAAAATAGCAGAAAAAGACGGTGTTAAAAGAAAAATTATATTAACCCCACAGGCTATGAATTGTATTAAAGATATATTAAGTGATACAGCTTTAATGGGCGGTATTGTAGACGCTCATTTAATAAGAGTATTAAAGGATAATAAAGACCGTTATTTATTCAGAAGAAAAAAAGGTAAAGAAGTTGATTTTGCAACTCTATTTTCTGATCTTAGAAAAGATATTATTGATAATCTGATAGAAAAAAATCTAAAAATGTATAGTTGCCGTCATACATTTATAACTAATCAGCTAAAGCGTGGAGCAAATATTAATATAGTTGCAAAACATGCGGGAACCAGTTGTGAAATGATTGAAAAACACTATAACCATCTTTTGTCAATCATGAAGCCAACTGAGCTACTAGAAGAAGGTTATAATGTAGAAACTAAATATCAAGTATTACCCAGACCTGATTATGACTTGATGTTCGCCAACATCGAGCTAATGGAAGAAACTAATAAAAAACTATCTAAAATGACACCAGAGGAATCAGAACAGTATTTAAAAGATAATAATATACCAGTAAGTCAAGCACCTATATAACAAGAAGGGGCGACTTAACCTCTATTAAAATAACCACACATTAAAAATGTCAACTTAATTCAAAGGCTAATGTAAAAATACTCGAAATGAGTATACTCAAAATACTAATCTATGGCTTGAATTGTTTCCAACTAGAACCTGAAGTTTTTTTGTCACTTGAACTAAAAAATTTATTTAATTTTAAATTTTTATCAATTAATTTTTTTGAATCGGTACAATCAAACTTCCATCTAATATATTCATCATTATTATATTTATGGTTAAAACAATATTTTAATGCAATGGAAAAAGCTAATCCTGCAATGAGGTAGTTACTTAGTCTTACTTGATGTAAATTTTCCCACTTAATACTCTTTAACCTTGAAAAATATTTGTTTTTATTAATTTTTTTTCTTTTTCTTAACATTTCAAAAAATGCTACAAAAATATCTGATAAAGAAAGTTCTCCTCTATTTTTTCCTATAAACTCGTCCAACTCAGGGTACTTCCCCAATAAGAATGAAATTTCTTTAACCAACCATAATTGTGTATCTTCATATCCAAGTTCCGTTGATAATTCATCAGCTAATGACTGAGCAAATTTCCAGCTACTCATGGTCTTAACCCTTTCATAGCCTTTTGTTTAGTGGGTTTTATTACAGGAGTAGCAGGAACACATATATCTTTTTCCGTATAGTGTTCGTTTTTGGTCATTTCTCTAATAAGCAATTTGTTCTTGCTATAGTAATCTGAGTTGTATCGCTTCGCTCGTTTTGTTACTGGTTTATAATCACTAGGTGAGATCTTAAGTTGCTTTAATACAGCATAATTAAATGTTTTTTTAAGTGCCGAAATGATACTTTTTTTTTGAAGTTCTGTTTTAACTGTATTATTCAAAATTTTTGAAACGACAATGTTCAAATGAGGATTTTTCTGGTCATGTATATTAATAAATACATTTTTTTTAATTTCATCTGCTGAAACACCAGTAAAAGAGATAATCGTATTTAATATTTCTTTTGAGAAATAAACCCAATCTGACTTTTCAGGATGAGCTGGAATATTTTCTGGTAATGTAAATACAAATGACTGAGCAAATGATGATATTGCTCTACCACCTTTTCTTTTCTTAGCTCGTTGAAAATCACGTTCAGCCGCTGCTAAAGTAACTCGTTTGTATAAATCATCAATATTGCCAAACAAGGGCTTTATTTGAGTTTTTCCCTTATGGTTCTGATGGTGTGGATTAGTTAAATAATTTAAGTATCGGGCTAACCCCTTATTCTGATCTTTTATTGGTTTTGCTATTACTGTCCAGTTTTTCAAATCCATTTCCTGTGTAGTTATACTTAATAGATAACACGCAAAAAAATAAAGTCAAACAAGGTGGTGTGAATTTTTTCTGGAGTTACATATTCCAGATAGGACAACCTTCATCAATACTTCGTATTTAGGTTGTCACTGGTTCTGCGAAGCTTAAAAGTAAAAAAAATAAAAATATTTTCACACGATAATTACATAATATTTTTAATATAATAATACTACAAAGCCAGTTATAACTCATTTTGAGTAGCGTCACTACTCAGCAAAAATATTTAAATGATTTTTTCTATTTATCAGAAAGATAAGTGTCGTTAGACACACACAGATTGTTTTTTATTAGCTAACTTTCTGGTTATCTAATAATTTGAAATCACTTAGTGGATAACATCTACTTAATTGATTTTTAAGGGTTTTTCTGATATCACATCTCTTGTAATATTTTATTTATCGGTGTAAGTTTCAATTAGGTCATTAATATAGGAGAACCTAATGAAAAATATATTTACCCCTGAAAAAAAGCAACAATCACTAGCAAGAACCACAAGTAAGTCAGTTCAGGATAAGTCTGGAAACATCATAGAATCACAAACTGTTGATGAATATAAGAGCTATAAAGATTCAGAACCTTCTTTTGTTAAAGAATATCTACAAGATCAAACAAAATTAGATAATTTAAAGAAAGGTACAGTTAAGATCTTTAAAAGACTTTTTCCACTTGTAGTTTTTAATGACAATTTAATCATTCTAAACGCATCAATTAAAAAGGATTTATGTTTAACGCTAGGTATACAACTTAGTACATTAAACAACGCCCTAAATGAGCTAAAAAAGAGTCAATTATTAATTCATATCGACACTGGCGTATATATGCTAAATGTATTTTATTACGCTAAAGGCCATTGGTCAGAAATAAAAAAAATAAGATCACAGATAAGCTGCAACGTGATTCACAGTGATCCTAACGATGAATCAAGTCCAGTTAAAAATATTGAATTTAATTTTGATAAACTAATTATTAACAAAGATAAATATAACTCGGTCAAAAAAAGACAAGTACCTGATACAAGTAAATCAGAAAAACTACCAAAGGGGAAAAATACACAAACACATAAAATTAGTAAAAATAAAAAAACTTTAATAAGCACAATTATTGAGCTTTTCCAATTTAATAAATTAGATAGAAACAACAACACCTATATAAACCAAGATAGGGAGGGACTGAAAAACAGTTGATTTTTAGGGGGAAAACGTAAACTGAGTATAATCAAAATAAGTATTGTTAATCTTTAAATTAATTATTTGCAATACTTATTTTGAGTAAAATATAATTGGGAATCTAAGGTTTTAAAAATAACTTTTGGCTTAAGGGTTCCAAGAGTTATCTTGTTCAACAGCCATTGCAGATGGGTTATTTGTTACCAATTGCAATACAAAGCTTTTAAAGTCATCTTCGCTAAGGGTATTAATGCCAAGTTTTTGATTTAATTCAGGCCAATTGGTAGAACCATTAGTTGCATGAAACCTCCACCATTTTTTTATATCCGTACCTAATCTTATTTTATTACTAGAGCTATTCTCTGTATTATTTCTGGATTTTACCTGTAAGAATTGACCGTCAGAGCTAACAAAATCTACTGCTTTAAGAACAGAACCCCATGCACAATACCAATTGTGAGGAGCTAAACGTACTGATAAATATTCTTCTAAAATAGTACCAAAGATATTTTCAGCAGACATTCCTAACCTATGTGCCCATTTAATACTGTCTAAATCATCATCGGTCAAATGATTTAGCTTGGCTTTGATCACCATATCTAGTGCAGAATCATGTTTTGTACCAGGGGGATTTGAAACTCTTTGGGAGGGTCTATTATTAAAATCACCAAAATGAGCATTAACCCATTTTTCAATGGCTTGCTCATTTGTTAAAATCTTACCTCTAAAGGATGGAGCCAGTTGTTCAATGCTACTTGCTCTGAATATCACTGAACTACCTTCTGTCCAGCTATGTCCTTGTGAATTAGCGAATTGTTGCGCGTAACTTAAAGCGTTATCTATACCTTTTGCTTGTACTGCACTATAAAAATTGATCGATGATCCGCTCATTATATACTCCTATAAAATAATGAGTAGATACGATATCAAAGTAAAAGTTTATGTTCTACATATAGTTAGTTAAATTATGATACTTTAAGTAACTCAAGTTGATCATGATTAATTTCTTCTATGCATTTAGGTAAAGATGCTTTCCACTCAACATCACAAGTATTTTTATATCGAGAATATTTAAAACCTTGATAATTTTTTACTTCTTTACCATTCATCAATTTAATTAAGTGCTTTCCAAGGGCATATCCTAACCCAACAGGTACGGCATTCCCTATTTGCCTATATTTCTCTAATAACTTTCCTTCTATGCTCCAATTGTCAGGAAATTGCTGAATAGCTTTATATTCCTGCACAGACAAAGGTCTATTTTCGACAGGATGAGCAAGATCAGTAGCTGGCATTGCTGGATGAGTTACTACAGTTGGTGTAGGTTTGTCCCATGAAAGTCTTCTTAAGAAGCCACTTTTTCCACCACCAGAATAAAACGACTTACCCATGGCTTCTTTCTGTAAATCTATAGGTAAACTTTTCCAATTTTCCCCAGCCTTTAACTGTCTATAGTATTTTAATCTCTTCTCTGGGAATTCAACATGATCATGCTCTAAACTAGCAAGATCCTTCTCTTGGTACAATTCTTTAAATGTCTTCCAGACAGGTAAATTAAAATCACCCTTTTCACTATGCGTTGGTTCAATATAAGGCGCTTTTGTACCATCTTTGGAGCAAATCATAATCACACGTTCACGACTTTGTGGTACTCCAAAGTTAGCAGCATTATATAGCTCAAAACTAACACCATAGCCATTAGCTTCTAGCTTCTTAATAATATGTAGTAAAGCCCCGCCTTTTTCTTCTTCATAACTTAAAGGAGCATCTTCAATAGTTCTTTCACTATGCGGTCGGTGCTTTAAAGGTGCAGAAAGCAAGCCCCTAACATTTTCAATTACTAGATACTTAGGCTTTATTTCCATTGCAATATCTATATATTTTAAAAATACGTTTCCACGTTCATCTTCAAATGCTTTTCTTTTACCTGCGGTACTAAAAGCTTGGCAAGGTGGGCCCCCACAGATAACATCTATTTCATCACCAACATTTTTACCAATAAAATTCATTATATCTTGTGCAGAATAATCCCTTATATCGCCTAACAAAGCCATTTCTGGTTTATTAGTGTTTATAGTGGAGCGACAATGTTTATCAACCTCACATGCTAATAAGCAATCAAATCCAGATTTTTCGAGACCAAGATCTAATCCCATAGCGCCAGAAAAAAAACTTAATAACTTGGGCTTATGGTTGAAAGTTTTATTTTCTAAAGGGTGATCTTCTATAGCTTTATTTTTCATATAATTATCCAGAGATTTTTTTTCAATTACCCAAGATTTTCCGACTAATTCAGATTCAATAATCTTTTGTCTGCAAAGTGCTCGAATTGATTGTTCAGATGTAGAAAGAAGACTAGCTGCTTCTTTTACAGAATATAGGGACTCCATACGCTTTCCTTAACGAAAGAATTTACAGTCCCTATGATATATATCTATAAATGATCGTCAAGGGATCAAGTCCGATAGATATTAAAATAATTGAAAAAGTTGTTTAAATGAAAAATGTAAAAGGAAATAAATGAGGGAGCTTAATTTAAGCTTAAACCTGAAAATAGATTGATTGACGTTTTTTAAAAAAAATGGTACCAGCGGACGGACTCGAACCGTCACACATTTCTGCGGGGGATTTTGACTTATAAATCAATAACTTACGTTATCGCACGGACTATATCATCAACCAATTAATATTGGTGCTGGACGCTGTTTCACAAAGATATTAACTCTTTGCTAATTCCTGTTATTAAGCCTATTTGCATAAGCTCAGGTAGTCTCTGAACCTTCCCACGCTGTGGGCTTGGCTGCTGATTGGCATTGTATAAATACAAATAGCTTTCCAGCAATTCATCCAGTTTTTCTCACTTGAAATTGCTTCCAAGGGGGACACAATTTTTTAAAGACACAATAGTTTATCCCCTGTGTCTACCAATTCCACCACGCTGGCACTTTGAACAGCTAGAATGTCAAGTTTGGCAGCTCGACAAGCTTGTAGATTTTATACTTATCTACTAAGTTTATCAATGATTTAGAGAACTTAACTTGTAAGCAACTCTAAAACACTCTAAAACAACTTTTCATAGCTAAAACAACTGTTAAACCACTGTTTTTAATGATAAAAACGATTGACCCAAGGTGTATTTTGAATCCGTCATGTCTACCAATTCCATCACACTGGCATCATTTTTCTTTAATCTTCTAACTTTGAGAAGATAAAGAAAAACCACTTTGAGCTTAGGCTTTTTTATTTGCCCTCGTCTCTATGCCCTGCATTATACAAATATGTGACAGCCCCGCAAGCAATTTTTTTAATAAATATGTTCAAGTGCTTTGTATTTGACCAAAATCATAAAATATCGAGGTTTTACCTATAAGTGTCTATATTAAGTGTAAAATATTGCGATTAAATTTTAGATAGGTTTTTAAATGTCAACTTTTCCTCGTGCTGGGTTTAATAGAAGAGTGGCATCATTAATATATGATGCGCTCGTTGTTATCGCTTTTGCAATGCTCACTACCGTGGTTTTTTTGGGCCTAGTTCAAGGCATGTTATCTCTAGGCTGGTATTCATTAGAAGGACATGAAGATGTGTCAGCCCTTATCCAATCAACACCCACTTTATATTACAGCCGTTCAGCATTACTTGTTATTGTGTCAGTCTCTTTCTTTTCTTATTTCTGGACAAAAAGCGGCCAAACAATTGGTATGAGAGCTTGGCGACTGAAAGTGCAAAACCCCGATGGTAAATTGCTAACTTGGCCTCAAGCGATATTAAGAAGCTTGGCAGCTTTATTCGGCTTGGGAAACGTACTTGTGCTCTTCGACATAAAGCACAAGCGCGCATTACAAGATTTACTAAGCGGGACTGAAGTACTGGTACTCAGTAAAGAAGAAAACAAAAGAGTTTATGATAGTTTAGATTAACACGTTCAAAAAGGCGCCACTGGCGCCTTCCTATTGTCTTCTCTGCAAAAAGTACATCGCCACGAGTGTAAAAATAATACTCGGCATGACTGCGCCAACAAACGGCGAAATTTGATACACCATGACAATTGGGCCAAAGACTTCATTACTCAAATGGAAGATCAATCCAGTCACCACGCCCATTATAATTCTTGCCCCCATACTCACTGAACGTAATGGTCCAAAAATAAATGACAAAGCAACTAACAACATCACCGCAATCGTGACTGGCTGCATTACTTTTCGCCATAACGCCAATTCGTAATTGCTGGTATCTTGCTCGTTTTGCTCAAGGTATTTTAAGTACGATAGTAAGCCTGTAAATGACAAAGACTCGGGTTCAAATGAAGCAACTCCTAGCCTATCAATCGTGAGCTGAGAACCATAAAGCTTTGTTTGCGCATAGTAGGTGCTAACTTGTTCGTCACTAATTTGCACTTCTTCTACTGCTTTAAGCATCCACCCTTGTTCAGAGGTGAGTGCAGACTGTGCTCTGGTTATTCTTTCTAAGTTTAAGTCATCCGAAAAGTGATAAATATTGATATTGGTCAGTTCACCTGACTTCTCAACATTGGCTATATTGATAAAGTTATTTCCATCTTTTGCCCATAGCCCCTTCTGCGCATTGTAGACTTCACCACCATAAATTGCCTGATTTCTTAATTGTTTGGCGGTACGCTCTGCTTCCGGCGCCCCCCACTCTCCTAGAGCCATCATACATATTGCTAATATGATGGCGGTTTTCATCACCGACCCAATAATTTGTAGGCGTGACATACCCGCAGCTTGCATCACCACTAACTCACTACTTGAGGCCAACGCCCCCAACCCCGTCAAACCGCCTATCAGCGCAGCCATGGGGAAAAACACCACAATGTCACTTGGCACACTATATAGAGTGAATAATAGTGCATCAGACACTTCATAAGTACCTCGACCGACAGAGCGAAGCTGCTCGATGAACTTAATAAGTGTATTTATGCCGACAAATACTAATAATGCGAAGCTCGTAGTTTGCAAAATACTTCGACCTAAATACCAATCAAGCATTTTCATCATGCGACTGCCTCCCTCTTTCTCAACATAGATCTAAGCCATACCCCAAAAGGTCTGCCTTTGACGATGAGATAAGTCCCGATGAATAAAATTGATAAATGGATCCACCACAATCCCACTGAAGGCGGGATCTTGCCCTCAGCCACCAAATATTTACCAGCATTGAGTAAAATGAAGTACCCCAAATAAATGCCAATTGCAGGTACCAGCTTAGCAAACTTACCTTGGCGCGGATTTACAACACTGAGCGGCACCGCTAATAAGGTTAAAAGCAAAATAGAAATAGGTGTTGCGATCCGCAACTGAAATTGTGCAACTGCTTCTGGTGTATTAAGCTCCAGCAAACGGCTAGAAGGGAGGTCCTCTAGTTCACGTCTTCGACGTTCAATTTCTTGCTCTTGGATCTGAACCTGATAACTGCCAAATTCAGTCTTGTTTAACGCTTGACTAAATCCATCCGTTTCATAGCGTTTGCCGTCTTTCAATATCAGTTGCTGCTCTCCAGATTCCCCTTCAGCCACCTCACCTTGTTGGGCATAGACAATTCGGGCGGCATTGTTGGACTCTTTTTCTGGCAATTGAGCCACAAAAACTTTATTTAAGACAGAGCCCTGCTCGCTGGTATTGTGAATAAACACAACCGCTTTTTCATTGCCTGTTTGCTGAAAACGCCCCGCCCTCAATTGTGTTAGACCGGACTCTGCATTTGCTTGTTCACGTAATTGGTTTTGTTTTTCACCCGCCCATGGCGCAACATATAAACTGACTGTCGCGGCAATTAATGCAACAAAAAAACTCGAAATAAGCGTAACGCGAACAACATACCACTCGCTCACACCGCACGCCTTTAACACCGTCATTTCACTGTCTGCATATATCCGGCTATACGCCAGTATAATGCCTAAAAACACACTCAATGGCAGAATATATACAGCTAATTTTGGTAAATTAAGCGCTAAAAACGACAATACGAGTTTTCCTGGAATTCCTCCACCTGAAGCTTCGGCTAAGATTTTGACAAATTTTTGAGAGAGAAAAATCGTCATTAGAGTAAGGAAAACGGCGACCTGCGATTTTAAAACTTCAGCAGTCAAATATCGAAAAATTAGCAATGTTCGCCCCTATAAAACGTCTCATTTCACTGGAATAGTAGGAAATTTTGAGTAAACTGGTTATTTTAGTCACTTTATTATATGCCATCAAAATCAAATATCCTACTAGTGCAGCTGCACTAAAGTAACTTAGTTAACTTGATGTGGTTTGGCATTTAAAGTTTGAAATGGCATAACTTAGACTTAGGAGTCGCAATGGAATTCAGCGTTAAAAGTGGTAGTCCAGAAAAGCAACGCAGTGCTTGTATTGTTGTTGGGGTGTATGAACCACGACGTTTATCGCCAGTTGGTGAGCAGCTGGATAAAATCAGCGAAGGCTATATTTCCAATTTATTACGCCGTGGTGACCTAGAGGGTAAGCCAGGGCAAGTATTGTTATTACACCATGTACCCAATGTATTAAGTGAACGCGTTTTATTAGTTGGTTGTGGTAAAGAGCGTGAGCTTGATGATAAACAGTACAAACAAATTATCTCAAAAACCATTAATACCTTAAATGAAACAGGTTCAATGGAAGCGGTTTGCTTCTTAACTGAGCAACATGTTAAAGGTCGTGATACTTACTGGAAAGTAAGACAAGCGGTTGAGACCACTCAAGACTGTTTATATACATTCAATCAGCTGAAAAGCAAAAAAAGTGAAGCACGACGCCCGCTACGTAAAATTGTCTTTAATGTACCAACTCGCAGAGAGTTAACCATAGGCGAAAACGCCATTGAACATGGTTTAGCCATTGCTGCAGGTGCAAAGCTATGTAAAGACGTTGCCAATATGCCACCGAATATTTGTAACCCACGTTACCTTGGTGAGCAAGCGGAGCTATTAGCTAAAGAGTTCGATAATGTCACCGTTAACCTCGTCGGTGAAAAGGAAATGGAAGAGCTAGGTATGCATTCGTACCTCGCAGTTGGACGTGGCAGTGAGAATGAGTCTGTCATGTCTGTGATCCATTACAACGGGGCATCAGAAAAACAAGCACCTGTCGTATTTGTCGGTAAAGGCCTAACGTTCGACTCAGGCGGTATTTCACTTAAACCAGGCGAAGGCATGGATGAGATGAAATACGATATGGGCGGTGCCGCTGGTGTACTTGGATTAATGCGTGCGGTTGTAGAAATGCAGCTGCCACTGAATGTCATTGGCGTTTTAGCTGGCTGCGAAAACATGCCAAGTAGCCGAGCATACCGTCCAGGCGACATATTAACGACTATGTCAGGCCAAACTGTTGAAGTACTTAACACCGATGCTGAAGGTCGATTAGTATTGTGTGATGCTTTAACCTATGTTGAAGCGTTTGAACCTGAAACGGTTGTGGATGTTGCGACCTTAACAGGTGCCTGTATTATCGCGCTTGGTCACCATGCTTCAGGTTTACTATCAAACCACAACCCGCTTGCACACGACTTGCTTAAAGCGTCTGAACAAAGTGGCGACAGAGCTTGGCAACTGCCACTGTGGGATGATTATCAAGAACAGCTAAAAAGCCCGTTTGCAGATTTCACTAACTTAGGTGGACGTCCAGCAGGCACTATTACTGCTGCTTGCTTCTTATCTAAATTTACCAAGAAATATAATTGGGCACATATAGATGTTGCGGGCACAGCTTGGAAAAGTGGCGCAAATAAAGGTGCAACAGGCCGTCCAGTGCCAATGCTAATGCAATACTTGCTAAATCGTGCAAACATCACGGATGGTTTACAAGATTAAACTTTTTGAGTAAATACTCACGAGATCTTTGGGTAAGGTTAAATAACTCGCCCTAAGGTCTTCTGTAGATTGATGAGAGCCGTATTCTGTGTCAGAATGCGGCTTTATTTTGAACGCTGGACAGGCACAAAGTATTTTTACTTTGTACGCTATATTCAGTACCGAAGATAAGTCACATGCCATGTCAATCAACGCACAATTTTTAGTGTTAAAGCATGACCAAGAGCCTAGTCATCAAGTTCCGGCTCATTTTGATCTTGCAGCGCGAAGTGCTGCTAAACTGTACCGTGCTGGGCAACGTGTTTTTATATACGTGGATACAGTAGAAAAAGCCCATGCAATTGATGAACATTTGTGGCAGTTCGATGCTGACAGTTTTGTACCGCATAATCTACAAGGAGAAGGCCCAAAAGGTGGCGCTCCTGTGGAAATTGGCCAAATGCCCCCAGTTGGGCGACGTACAATTCTGATAAACCTTGCCACACATATCCCGGATTTTGTCCGACGATTTGAGCAAGTATATGACTTTGTCCCAGTCGAGCCAATGGCCAAACAGGCCGCCCGGGAAAGGTTCAAACAACTGCGCGCTATAGGCGCCAATATTTCAACGAAAGAAATTGATAACTAAAGTATTTTTTAAGGTTCTGTGTAATGGATAAAACCTATAATCCACAAGATATTGAACAGTCTTTATACCAAGACTGGGAAGAAAAAGGCTACTTTAAGCCTTCTGGACAAGGCGACGCATACTCAATCATGATCCCGCCGCCGAATGTCACAGGTAGCCTGCACATGGGCCACGCATTCCAAGACACCATAATGGACACCCTGACCCGCTATCAGCGTATGAAAGGTAAAAATACTTTATGGCAGGTGGGTACAGACCACGCTGGTATCGCAACTCAAATGGTTGTTGAGCGTAAACTTGCAGCTGAAGAAGGCAAAACAAGACACGATCTTGGTCGTGAAGAGTTCATTGACCGTATCTGGAAATGGAAAAATGAATCAGGCGGTACGATTACAAAGCAGCTTAGACGTCTTGGCGCATCTGTAGATTGGGACCGTGAACGCTTTACAATGGATGAAGGTCTATCTGAGGCTGTTAAAGAAGTATTTGTTCGCCTATATAAAGAAGACTTAATTTACCGTGGTAAACGCCTAGTAAACTGGGATCCAAAGTTACACACTGCAATTTCAGATCTCGAAGTTGAAAACAAAGACAAGCAAGGCCACATGTGGAACCTGCGCTACCCACTCGCTGATGGCGTTAAGACCAAAGACGGAAAAGACTATATCATCGTTGCGACAACGCGCCCTGAAACCATGCTGGGTGATACAGGCGTAGCAGTAAACCCAGATGATGAGCGCTATCAAGATCTTATCGGTAAAGAAATTTTACTTCCTATTGTTAATCGTCGTATCCCTATTGTTGCCGATGAGCATGCAGATATGGAAAAAGGCACAGGTTGTGTAAAAATCACGCCAGCACACGACTTTAACGATAATGAAGTTGGTAAACGCCACCAGCTTCCAATGATCAACGTATTCAACAAAGATGCCGCGGTACTAACGCAAGGTGAAAGCTACACCTTTGATGGTAAAGAGCTTACTTTAGATGCACCAATTCCTGAGCGCTTCCATGGTTTAGATCGCTTCGATGCAAGAAAATTGATCATCGAAGAGTTTGAACAGGCAGGTCTATTAGAGAAAATTGACGACCACAGCTTAACCGTGCCATATGGCGACCGTTCAGGTGTTGTCATTGAGCCATTATTGACTGACCAGTGGTATGTACGTGTAGCGCCTCTTGCTGAGCCTGCAATCAAAGCCGTTGAAGACGGTGACATTCAATTTGTACCAAAGCAATACGAAAACATGTACTTCTCTTGGATGCGCGATATTCAAGATTGGTGTATTTCACGCCAACTTTGGTGGGGTCATAGAATTCCAGCTTGGTACGATGCTGATGGTAATGTATACGTAGGGCGTGATGAAGCCGAAGTACGTAAAGAAAATAACCTAGCTGATGACGTTGCACTATCACAAGATGATGACGTGCTTGATACTTGGTTCTCTTCTGCACTTTGGACTTTCTCTACTCAGGGGTGGCCTGAAAACACCGAAGATCTAAAAGTATTCCACCCATCAGATGTACTTGTCACGGGTTTTGACATCATTTTCTTCTGGGTTGCCCGTATGATCATGATGACGATGCACTTTGTGAAGAATGATGATGGCACACCACAGGTTCCATTCAAAACGGTATACGTTACGGGCCTTATCCGCGATGAAAATGGCGATAAGATGTCAAAGTCTAAGGGTAACGTACTAGATCCGCTTGATATGATTGACGGTATTGATCTTGAAAGCCTAGTAACGAAACGTACCGGCAATATGATGCAACCTCAATTAGCGAAAAAGATTGAGAAAAATACGCGTAAAACTTTTGCTGACGGCATCGAAGCGCATGGTACAGATGCACTGAGGTTTACCCTTGCCGCAATGGCTTCAACTGGTCGTGATATCAACTGGGATATGAACCGACTAGAAGGCTACCGTAACTTCTGTAACAAACTATGGAACGCAAGTCGCTATGTTCTGATGAATACTGAAGAGCAAGATTGCGGATTTAACGATGCACCTAAGCAATACTCACTTGCAGATCGCTGGATCTTGGGTCAGTTCCAAAATACTGTTCAAACATTTACAGAGCATTTGGATAACTACCGCTTCGACCTTGCGTCAAATACACTGTATGAGTTCACTTGGAACCAATTCTGTGACTGGTATCTAGAACTAACCAAGCCGGTATTGTTCAAAGGCAATGAAGAACAACAACGTGGTACTCGTCATACTTTGATCACAGTACTAGAAGGCCTATTACGTCTAATGCACCCATTGATGCCTTATATTACTGAAACAATTTGGCAGCGTGTTGCACCACTGGCAGGTATCGAAGCAAATACCATTATGTTGCAGGCTTTCCCTGAATTTGACGCGAACATTGTAGATGAGCAAGCGATGGCTGACCTAGAGTGGGTTAAGCAATTTATTCTTGCGATTCGTAACATTCGTGGTGAAATGGATATTAGCCCGAATAAGCCACTTAACGTACTACTGGCAAATGTCAGCGAGCAAGACCAACGCCGCCTAGACGAGAACCAAGCGTTTTTAAGCTCATTGGCTAAGCTAGAAGCATTTACAGTACTTGCGAATAAAGACGATGCGCCTGCATCAGCAACTGCATTTATCGGCGATTTAGAAATCATGATCCCGATGGCAGGTCTAATTGATGTCGAAGCAGAGCTTGCTCGTATTGCTAAGCAACTTGAAAAAGCAGAAAAAGGCCTTGCCCAGGTAGAGAAAAAGCTAGCAAACGAGAAGTTTGTTAACAACGCTCCAGAGGCTGTGCTTGCAAAAGAAAAAGCGAAGCTTGCTGAATTCAGTGATGCAAAAGCTAAGTTGCTCGAGCAAAAGTCTAAGATTGAGTCGCTATAATTAATAAGCGACTTCATAAAAGCAAAAACCACGCTTATCAGCGTGGTTTTTTTATTAATCACTCAGTCAAAACATGATACAAAGTTTGAAGCAACAACCTCAGCAATGAGATTCAAAAAATATGCAATGACTCATCTGAAAAATCATTATATTAATAATCCAGCCTAAAGCTGCTCAAATAAGCTATCCGTACTGAGCCCTTCATGCTGTAATATATCTTTGAGCCGACGCAACGCCTCAACCTGAATTTGCCTTACCCGCTCCCGTGTCAATCCAATCTCTCGACCAACATCTTCTAAGGTTGAAGGTTCATACCCTAGTAAACCAAATCGTCGTGCTAAGACTTCTCGCTGCTTCGGATTGAGCTCACCAAGCCAATCAACAATATGTCGATTGATATCTTTATTTTGCACTTCACTTTCTGGCTCATAGCCTCTTTCATCTGCAATGATATCCAGTAATGCCTTATCGTTGTCACCACCTATTGGGGTATCAACTGACGTGATCTTCTCGTTCAGGCGCAGCATTTTACTGACATCTTCAACTGGTCTATCTAAGCATTCTGCGATCTCTTCAGCTGTCGGTTCATGATCTAGCTTTTGAGTCAACTCCCTAGCGGTTCTGAGGTATACATTAAGTTCTTTAACAACATGTATAGGTAAGCGAATGGTGCGGGTTTGGTTCATGATGGCACGCTCTATGGTTTGGCGGATCCACCATGTCGCGTATGTAGAAAACCTAAAACCTCTTTCAGGATCAAATTTCTCTACCGCTCTGATTAAGCCTAAATTACCTTCTTCAATTAGGTCAAGCAGTGCTAAACCACGATTGTTGTAACGGCGAGCTATTTTAACGACTAGCCGCAAGTTACTTTCAATCATTCTTTTACGAGAGGCCTCACACCCTTTGAGGGCTTTTCTCGCAAAATATACTTCTTCTTCTGCACTCAATAGTGGAGAAAAACCAATCTCTCCCAAATATAACTGAGTTGCATCTAAGTTCTTGACTGTCTCATCTTTTGCGAAGACCTCTTCATCACTGTCGATATCTTCCAAAAGTTCTTCGTTAGGACCGTCTTCATCCACCCCGTCAAACTTATCGTCTAATTCCGGGTTCACTTTACTTTTCTGTTTTGCTGTTTGAGCCATAAGCATCCTCCCAAGCGAATAAGTGATAGTGTTCCATCAATACGTCGATACGCTATTTTTTAGGCAGATACCTTACAGGGTCTACAGATTTGCCTCGATACCTTACTTCAAAACGTAAAGCCACCGAGCTTGCATCCGAACTCCCCATTTCGGCAATCTTCTGCCCCACTTTAACCTGCTGCTGCTCTCTTACTAGCAATTTGGAATTGTGGGCATAGGCACTAAGATAATCATCTGTGTGCTTCAGAATGATCAAATTACCATAGCCTCGTAATGCACTCCCTGCATAAACAACAATGCCACTTGCCGCAGCTTTTATCGATGTCCCTGTTTTGTTTGTGATCTGTATTCCCTTGTAGCCATTTTCTTTAATAGAAAAGCGTCTTGTCACTTTACCTACTGCGGGCCAACTCCACCGTACCTTTTTATTCAACAAAGTACTGGTGTTATTGGTTTTTTTATTGGCTTGACTTTGAACATACTCTCGTTGCTTGGGTGGATCAAGCTCTTTTTTTGAGACTTTGTTATTTAAAGGTTTATTAGTTGTGTACTTTTTGGTTTTTACTGATGCTGTTTTAGTCTTTTTGTTAGAATTTTTAGGATAGGTTAATAAAATAGTTTGACCAGGGAAAATAGTGTAGGGAGGCTTAATTTTGTTGATTTTGGCAACCGTTCGTACATCTTTATTTGCACTAAATGCAATGGAAAATAATGTGTCACCTTTTTTAACCTTATAGCGGTTATTTTTTATATGAATTTTTTTTGACACCTTGGTCTTACCTTTGGTAAGACTTACTACAGGAGCAGGCTTATGGACAGATGAACAGGCTACTAATGAACTGCACAGTATACCTACTATAAAAAAGTTCGCACTTTTCACCCACACTCCATTAAATCCCATTATTTAATTACATATGCATACTTAAACCACTAATAAAAGACAATTTATCAGGGTTGCAAATATATTTCCTCTATTATTTATGAGATTGGTCCAGCGACAAGCGGGACAAACTTTACAGCAGCAATGTCCTGCCTCGATATTTTTCCTCCTTGATTAACAAAGAGCGTTAATGTCTGCTCATCCACTCCGAGGGGAATGATCATAGCACCGCCATCTGCTAATTGTGCTAACAGTGACTCAGGAACAACAGACGCGGCCGCCGTCACTATAATGCCATAAAAAGGCGCCTTCGAATGCCACCCCTGCCAGCCATCGCCATGCTTCATAGAAACATTATATAAATCGAGTTGATGAAGTCGCCTTTTAGCTTGCCATTGAAGGGCTTTTATTCTCTCTATACTAAACACCTTATCAAACAGCTGCGCTAATATAGCGGTTTGATATCCAGAGCCCGTTCCTACTTCTAAAACATTGTCATGAACACCAACCTGACGCAACACCTCTGTCATTTTAGCTACTATGTATGGCTGAGATATTGTCTGCCCCTGACCAATAGGTAATGCAGTATTCTCGTATGACTTGTGCTTTAGTACATCATCAATAAATAGGTGTCTTGGGGTGTTGAGCATTGCCTGCAAAACGGCTTCATCTCGAACCCCTTGCTCTCTCAAGCTGTTAACTAATTTATCAGCACTGCGTTGATAGTTATTAAGCAAAATCATTACTCCTGAGACGATAGCCAAGTAGCCAAACGCTCAAGACTCTCATGGGCAGTCATATCAACAGTTAATGGTGTAATAGCGGCGTAACCCTGCTTCACAGCATAAAAGTCCGTCCCTTCACCTGCGTCACTTTCTGAACCCAAAGTGCCATACCAGTATATATCCCGATTCCAAGGATCTGTTTGCTTAGTCATTGTATCGGCTTTATGTCGTGCGCCAAGGCGAGTGACTTGAATGCCCTTTAACTCAGAAAGTGGGATATCAGGCACATTAATATTTAATATTTGATCTTGTGGCAATGGGTGGCTATCCAGCGCCTTAATTATTTTTAATGTCACTGCCGCAGCAGTTTCATAATGCGCTTCTTTTTTAGAGCATAAAGAGACAGCTATCGCAGGTAACCCCAAATGACGACCTTCAGCAGCGGCGGCAACCGTGCCTGAATACAGCGTATCATCGCCTAAATTGGCACCATTGTTTATCCCTGCCACCACCAATGCTGGAGGTTCATCAAATAATTGGTTCACCCCAAGGTGCACACAATCTGTAGGCGTACCATTGACTGAAATAAACCCATTTTCCAATGTACTCGTACGCAGTGGGTTCATGAGTGTTAAAGAGTTGCTCGCGCCACTGCAATTCCTGTCAGGCGCAATCACGGTCACATCAGCTAATTCACTGAGCGCTTTGTAAAGCACCTCTATTCCTTTTGCACTTACACCATCATCATTGCTCAGTAATATCTTCACACTTATTGCTCCCCAGATTCTTGTTTATCTCTCAAACTCACGTCTTTATGTTTGATCAGCTCTCTTAGTACAGAAGTCGCATAACACCCTTTTGGTAAATCAAAGCTCAGCTGCAAGGTTTGATTGTCTATGGTTTTAACACTGAGCGATTGAGGAATGACTCTTAAGCTTCTTCGCTCATTTTTCAAGCCCAGTTCCGCAAGCCCTTGATGCCAAGACGTATGCTCCTTTAACCAGGACTTCTCCATTTCAGTAAGCCCCTTCTCTCCTTTGCCAACCAGTGGCGCAGATAAAAGAATATCACCTTGGTTTAAACGCTCAACAACATCGTCGTTTAAGTCATCTTCAAAAAAAGCATTGCTACCTGACAATAAAAAGACTTCTCTATGCCAAGTTTTAGCTAAACCATGCTCTTTCACTCTTTTAGACACGATTTGATTGAAAATATACGACCTAGCAGCTGAGATCACTATGCCTCTGAGCTTTTTGTCACGTATATGTTCACCATTAAATAACCGCTCTGCCATCGACAAATTATGGCCATCATGACCAAATCGCTGCTCTGCAAAATAATTTGGCACCCCTTGCCTAACGGCATTTATGCGAGAAAGCACATCCAAGTGGTTGGTCACATTCCTGAGCGTGATCACAAAGCGATTTCCACGGTGGCAGCCCGTTTTTAATTTGCGATTATGACGCACTTGTTTAATCACAACCATAGAGTCAGAGTTTAACTGAGAAAAATCTATGTGCTTTTTGATTGGGACCGGTACGCTAAACCACTGTGTACAGACACCATGACGATCTTTTAGTCCAGCATAACTCACTTCTCTTGGGGCGACGCCTGCAAATTTAGCAATTTGCTTGGCCAAATACGCAGTATTTTCTCCGCGTTTAATGATCTGTAAGCAAACATGCTCGCCTTCACCGGTGAACTCAATATCCAGTATTTCTTCAACTACAAAGTCTTCTGCTGTTTGCTTAAAGTCACCTTGAGACAGAGGCTCTCCATAAAGGTAATTTAGCGAAGCTATAGCATCAATCACTTAACTACCCCTTCATAAGTAGTACGACGGCATGACTTGAAATACCTTCTTTGCGGCCTTCAAACCCAAGCTTTTCAGTTGTTGTTGCTTTGACATTAACTTGATCGAGCTCAACTTGACAATCAGCAGCCAAATTTGTTCTCATTGCATCAATATGTGGTCGCATTTTAGGCGCCTGAGCAACAATGGTGACATCGATATTTCCTACTGTGTAGCCCATTGTCGTTACCTGCTCAATCACTCTTCTCAATAAAATACGGCTATCTATGTTTTCAAACTCGCTATCCGTATCAGGGAAGTGCTTTCCTATATCCCCTAACGCAAGTGCCCCTAACAATGCATCGCAAAGAGCATGAACCGCAACATCACCATCGGAGTGTGCAATAAAACCTTGCTCAAATTCTATTTTTTCGCCACAAATTACTAAAGGCCCTTCGCCGCCAAATTTGTGTACGTCAAAGCCATGACCAATTCTAAACATTCTCAATACTCTTTTGCTGTTGTGCCATTAGAAAACATGCCAACGCATGGTCTTCTGGCGTGGTAATCTTTATATTGTCTGAGCGACCAGAAACTAATGCCACAGGCTGCCCAACTCTTTCCATTGCTGAAGCTTCATCGGTGACCACAGCCCCTTCATTCAACGCACTGTCCAGTGCATTCAAAAGCGCTTGATAAGGAAAAAGTTGAGGAGTTAAAGCCTGCCATAGCTGCTCTCTAGGCACAGTCTCTTCTATGTACTTGTCACCTTTTTTAATTGTGTCTTTCACTTTGCTTGCAAGTATTCCGCCCTCACCAGTATCTATACATGAAGTAATAAGCTTGTCGATATCTTTAATATCGACAAGCGGTCTGGCGGCATCATGCACTAAAACCCATTCAGGTGGGTCTGCTTGCATCGACTTCAAAGCATTAAGGACTGAATCAGCTCTTTCCTTGCCCCCTGCTACACGAGTTGTATTTAGCTTAGTTAAGTCTAAACCATCGAAGTAGCCATCGTCTTTGCTAACCGCGACATAGATATGATTTATATGTTCAACAGTAGATAACTTTATTAACGTATGCTCTAGGATGGTCTTTTCGCCAATTTTTAGATATTGCTTTGGATGGTTAAGCCCCATTCTGGAACCCACACCAGCAGCAGGCACAACTGCAGCTAATGATATTGCTTTATTCATAATGCTTCTTAGGTAGTACGCGGATAAAAGTTTCATTAGGCTTGATCATGCCTAGTTCATGTCGAGCTCGTTCTTCAACGCCTTCTAAGCCCAGTTTTAGGTCTTCAATATCTGCTTTAAGTAATTTATTTCTTTTCAGTAATTCGGCATTCATTTGCTGATGGGTATTTACTGTTTCGGTGATCCTCCGATAGTCCTGCAAACCATGATGGCCAAACCACAGCTTATACTGTATGTAGGCACACAGGCAAAATAGCGCTAACTGAAACAAACGCATAAAATATACCCTAATAAATGAATGATGTAGTCATGTCGACAACAGGATAATTGTCAGCCTGATACTAGTTTCTTTTTTGCTACATTGCGCCAATTGATACTACTTGCAAGTAGCATCTCTCTTAGGCCAAGTAATCTCGGTGTTATCATTTTATGATATTGCCACCGATGACCACAACAGGCGGCTGTCATTAAAGCTTTCGTCGGTTTGAGTACGCTTATATGAGCATTGTCTAAGCCATGTCCCTCATTGGCAAACCAACCATATTGATTGCAATGTATTTGTGATTGATTCACTTGATCTATCATATCAATGCAAAGAATGGTTTCATGGTCCTGATTGATAACAACTGGCACAACCAGCCCCACTTCAGCGTGTTTTTCGAAATATAATCGAATTTTATCAGGTGTTTGCGATGGAACCCGTCTTTGCGTTGCCACCCAACACCCATTATGACTGTCTAACTGAAGCGGCACCTCCCCTAATACAATATGCGTTGCCGCACGTTCAACGTAATAAGGTAAGCTGCTTAATACTCTTTTCAGTCTGTTCGGATCTGCTTCTATAGATAAACGCGAAATTTCACGAGTATAAAATACATTAACAAGCTCAGCGTAGACAAGCCGTAAAGCCTCATCTTGCCAAATAGTCGTCTGTTGCTTGCCTGTATTATGCTCTCTCAAAATCCCTCCCAATAAAGGGTTTTATATCACGGCGTCATACCTGAATACAGTCAGTCTATTAAATATTATAAGCGGGGTCTATTTTCATTTTGGACGTTGGCCCAGTTTAGCTTCGCCAGTCTCTAAAAACTGCACTGCCGCATCTCGTTTCTTACCAAGTAATAAGCTGCCATCAACTAAAAACATAAAGTTTTGCCAGCAGCGTTTAAATACACCAAACTGTGTCTCGATAACGTGATCTCTAGAGAGACAAAAATAGACAGTTGTATTATCTTCCCACTGCAAATATTCAGTGATCTCTGCAGGTAATAGAGGCTCGCCTTCTTCCCACTTGCCTTCCCAATCTACCACTTCCTCCCAGTTATCTTCTTTACCGGCCCAGTCTGTCGGTGTAAAAAAGTCAGGGTGATCTTGCTCTCGGCTAACCATTGTACTCCAAAGAACAGCTGCACGCTGCGCTGTCATCGGCTTAATCTGGGCCAAATCTGCGTTGTCAATCGGGAGGTCCTTATGCCTGAAAACCCATGCTTTCTTGAAATCGCCAAGCGCAATATAATTCATGTATTAAAACCTTATTTCATAGATAAACGAGCATCTGTACTCGTCTTTTAATAAGACAATTATACCCAGTCATATGAGGACTCAACAATGCCTATCGAACTTAAAAAAGGGATATACCGCCATTACAAGGGTAAAGAATACCAAGTGTTGTTTATTGCAACCCACAGTGAAAGCGAAGAAGCCCTCGTGATCTATAAAACGCTCTACGGTAATTATGACCACTGGGCAAGGCCTCTGAGCATGTTTGTTGAAGATGTCACTATTGATGGTAAAACACAGCCTAGATTTCAATTTGTGCGAGAAGAATGATACTTGGTAGTGGAAATGGAAGTGTGGCAAACTGGTAGCATGATCTCCTCAGACCACAAGAAACAATGTTCACAGGTACAAGCAAATATATAGCAACAGCAGCACTACAACAGGCGGTTAATGCCGCCATTCTGTTAGAGAAACCACTACTAATAAAAGGTGAACCAGGTACTGGTAAAACCCTATTGGCGGAAGAACTCGCTCAAAGCTTAGAGACTGAACTGATCCAATGGCACATAAAATCTACCACTAAAGCTCAGCAAGGGCTTTATGAATACGATGCCGTATCACGACTTCGCGATAGCCAACTGGGCGACGAACGTGTTCATGATGTAAACAACTACATAATAAAAGGCAAATTGTGGCAGGCATTTTCAGCGAACAAGCGTCCCGTTCTTCTTATAGATGAAATAGACAAAGCCGATATCGAGTTTCCTAATGACCTGCTGCTCGAACTAGATAAAATGGAGTTTCATGTTTATGAAACGCAACAGCAAGTAAAAGCAGATACCCGACCTATCGTGATCATTACGTCAAATAATGAAAAAGAGCTGCCAGACGCGTTTTTGCGCAGGTGCTTTTTCCATTACATCGACTTTCCATCGATTGAAGAGATGAAAGCCATAGTGGATGTTCACTTCCCTGATATAAAAGCAACACTACTTAATCAAGCATTGGAGGTATTCTTTAATTTACGAGAAATTAGAGGCCTTAAGAAAAAACCCAGTACCAGTGAGTTACTCGATTGGTTAAAGCTATTACTTGCCGAAGATATTGATGCCACAACATTACATGACAAAACACACCAAGGCGGCCTTATGCCATTATTTGGAGCTTTGTTAAAAAATGAGCAAGATGTGACCTTGATTGAAAAACTCGCTTTTATGAGTAAAAGATAATGCTCATTGAGTTTCTGTTTACTCTTAGGCGACATGGTATTAAAGCAAGTCTCAGGGAGCTGCTAGATTGTCTTTCGGCGCTAGAACAAGGGCTCTGCTTTGGTAGCATCGATGATTTTTATACGCTCAGCAAAGTGATATTTGTCAAAGATGAAACTTTGTTTGATAAATTTGACCGCGCGTTTGCTGACTATTTTCAGGGTGTAGCACAAGTAGACCTTGCCAGTGCAATACAGCAGCAAGCTTTACCTGCAGAATGGTTAAGAAAAGACTTTGAAAAGCATCTTAGCGAAGAAGAAAAAGCCAAACTGAAAGCCCTAGGTGGGCTAGACAAACTTATGGAAACACTTAAGCGTCGCCTTGAAGAGCAGCAAAAAAGACACGCTGGTGGTAACAAATGGGTAGGCACAGGCGGCACATCTCCTTTTGGGGCATATGGATATAACCCTGAAGGCGTAAGAATTGGCCAACACGAAAGTCGCCATAGGCAGGCTGTCAAGGTATGGGATAAGAGGCAATATAAAAACCTCGACAAAGATGCAGATCTCAGCAGCCGAAATATGAAATTGGCAATCAAGCAATTGAGAAAATTCGCTCGCAGTCATGAGAGTGAAGAGCTTGATCTCAACAACACCATAGAAGCAACAGCAAAACAAGGCGGTCTACTCGATGTTAAAATGGCCCCACAAAGACACAATGCCATTAGCGTACTCATGTTGTTCGATATTGGAGGCTCTATGGATGACCATATCCAAATATGCGAACAGTTGTTCAGTGCTGCTCACTCGGAGTTTAAACACTTAGAGTTTTACTATTTTCACAATTGTGTATATGAACACGTCTGGAAAGACAATGAGCGCTTAAACGACTCCCTGCTTGATACGTATCAACTCATTCATAAATTCGGCAAAGATTACCGCTTAATATTTGTTGGTGATGCGACAATGGGCCCTTATGAAATTACCTACCCAGGGGGCAGTGTAGAACATTGGAATCAAGAACCTGGTAGCGAGTGGTTAAATCGGCTTACAGACCATTTCGATAAAGTTGCATGGCTGAACCCACAGCCGAAAGATTACTGGCCGTATTACCAGTCAATAGGACAAATTGATAAATTGATGGAAGGTAGAATGTATCCGCTCACCTTAGAAGGTATCTCCCAAGCCGTTAAAACTCTTACTTAGTTCGGTGTTTTTATAATTGAAAAGCCCATGCAGTTCGATCTCTCATGGGTTCAATTTCGTGTAACGCCCCAATTTGGCATTGTCCTTTTTAAAAAGTAGGGAAGTATTAATAATAATGAGCAAGGTGAATATCGTGCAAAAGGCTAGCGACAGCGAACGAAGTGAGAGCGCTCTTTTTGCGCAAGGTGAAATAAGCGAGTTTAACCGCTGCTGAGGGACTTAAACGCAAAAAACCCGTCGCATTTCTGCAACGGGTC
>NZ_JAKFZS010000010.1 GCF_021654285.1 Pseudoalteromonas luteoviolacea
GTCTACATGACCCCTTATTTTTACTTTGTCACAGCCCTTTTTGACCCACGGATCCCACTCTGTTGCATAACTTTTTGCTTGTTTCCATTTAATAACCTACCTATCACTGTGCGCCTGACAACAAAATGGTAGCTCAGCAGTGACACGCCCATGGTGGCCGCAACACTGATAAAAAACTTGATACCAGCAGGCAGTGTCACACTTATGAGCGGCATTTGTATGTAAAGCAGCACGGGAACATGAACTAAATACACCCAATAAGAGGCGTCGGATAAATAGCGACTAATGCGATTGTCGTGATTTAAAAAGTGATGGCCAAGTAACAGTATTAGGGCTGTCCAGCTGACAATGGCCACCGCTTGAATGGCGACGATGTATACATGCTGTTTGCCGTTTGGTGTCAATGCGCCTTGCTTTGCCGCTGCGATGACTTGCTCGATAGTGGGGGGATCGGTTAAGTAAATTAAGTAGGCAGTGAGCGATAAAATCGCAACCAATAATAAGGGCAGGATTGCCCCAGCAGAGCGTGTTAACGCGCTTTTATGATGATACAGGATGATGCCAAATACATAGAATGCGCCATAAAAAGCCAGTGCCCAAGGTTGAGGAGAAAGTTTATCCGGTGCTGGAAATGGCGTGGGTTGCCAAAGCAGTGCCGCAAAGCTGATAACAACTAACGCTAAGCCCAACACTGGGCCCCAAGCAAACAAAGGCAGTGTTATTAGGGGAAGCTTTGCTTTGAAGGCGCTCATTGCACGGGATACAGACCAATGTATGAGGCAAAATTGCATTAATAGCCATAAAAACCATAGATGCGCAGTGCTTACTTGAGGCTCTGTCATGGCGCTAAAGGCGGCATAAATAGGCGGTAAAGGCTTGGCGATTTCAGCGCCCCAACTGAGGACGTGAATAAATGATGCAATGACTAGAGGTAAAAAGATCAAAAATGGCAGCAAGATCCGTTTTAACCTGTGCTTTATAAATAGCGTATTGCCCTGTTTGACTATCACTAACGCACTACAAAATCCGGCGATGACAAAAAAGAGTGGCATGCGAAATAGGTGCAGCCAATGGGTTAAGCCATCAAAGATAAAGGCTTTGTTGGGATCTGCACTGAGCCAAATGGTGTGAAAATAAGGGCTGTAGGCCAAAGCTGCATGAAATAGCACGCCAAGTAATAGCGCGATGCAACGTAAGTTATCGATAAAATAAAAGCGTGGTGTGGACGACATGCTTGCTTTCCTTGATGCTGAGAATGTTGACATGCTAGCGTGCACGGGGTTGTCTTCACCAGTCACAAATGGTCTATTTTACCTATGACATCTGTCACTGTTTTTGGCCCTTGATATTTGCAATAATGATGCAAAAAATAATAACCTCCCAACGGCAATGGATACTCAAATAAGACATACAACGGACTGGCGATTTTCAACCATCGCCTCGTGGTTAGGTGTAACCTCGGCCTGTGCCTATTTTGCTAATTCGCCAATAGCCTTGATGTTGCAGCTGCCAATCAGCTTGTCGATATTATTGCTCCTATTTTATGTGTTAAAACATCCAAATGAGCGTGTTATTGCTGTGTCGATAGGGTATTTTGTGTTGATACTTGCCCTTATCCCATTGACGTCGACCTCTCTAATTTTTATTCATTTAGTGATGTTTGCTGCGGTATTTAGCCCGCATTTTTCGTTGCTGAAAATCATGACAGCCATCATCTTGGCAATGAGTGTGTATGGCATTGAGCATGCTGATAGGTGGCAGGGGGATATCCCTTGGATCACATTTGTTGTTTGGCTGTTTTTTTGTAGCATGAACTGGTTTGTGAGCCGCCGCATTGTTGAGAGCTTAAATATGCATTATCAATCGCGGCAAAACTATAAAGAGCTTAAGGCGGCACAGCATGTGATGGGGGCCATGTCGGCGCAACAAACGCGTCAACATATTTCTCGAGAGCTGCACGACTCGCTGGGTCATAAACTTACCGCTTTGAGTATTCATCTTGATTTTGTAAAACGCACTGCGCCCCAGAGCGTGGCTGAAACCGTGAATACTTGCCATCAATTAAGCCAGCAAGCACTGTCTGAAGTGCGAGATATAGTGTCTACACAGCGCAGTAATAAACCTCTTTTAAAACAGGCGCTAGAGGGCATATTTGCATTGACGCCAACACTGGCGTGTAGTCTAGATGTTGAGGTAAAGGATACGCTTATTTCACAGCAGCACGCCTTATGTATCGTACGTTTTTGTCAAGAAATGGTCAGCAATACGCTAAAGCACACTCAGGCAAATCAGTTTCATTTTGAGGTTCACATTGTTAGTCAATCAAACAAACCCAGTGTATTGGCCAAGGCATGGCACAATCAGCCTGAGTCCAGCCTCCCTAAAGCGGGAAATGGACTGTCTGGGTTAAAAGATCGTATGGCGCAACATCACGGGCACTTTGAGCAGTTGATAGAAGGTAGAAGTTTAATCAGTGTGATTTCTTTGCCGCTTGAACAAGGAGATGAGCATTGATTTCCTGTTTGTTGGTTGAAGATCAGACGCTTGTGCGGCTAGGACTTGCAAACCTATTAAATTTAAGTGATGAGATTGTGGTTGATGGTCAAGCTCAAAATGGCGTAGAGGCACTGCAACAACTTGAACACAGAGATTTTGATGTGGTGCTTTTAGACATGCGCATGCCTGAGTTAGATGGCTTAGGGGTCTTAACTGCCTTACAAAAACGTGCCTGTCTTGCTCCGAAAGTGTTAATTATCACGACCTTTGAAGATTGCGACGTGCTGGTCGAAGCGATGGCTCTGGGCGCGAAGGGCTATGTACTGAAAAGCATCGAGCTCGAAGAACTCATTGATGCCATCAAGCTGGTGGTTGCTGGGGGAAAAGTGCTGCAACCTGCACTGACCGATTATCTGCTGCAAAAGCAGATAGCGCCACAAGTAATATTAACAGCCAAAGAGCTTCAGGTATTAAAGTGCTTATCGTTAGGAATGGCGAATAAGTCCATTGCCCATGCGTTAAATAACTCAGAGGGGACAATACGTAATCATGTGTCAAATATACTCGCCAAACTTGAAGTGAAAGATCGTACGCAAGCGGTATTAAAAGCGATAAGCAATGGTTTAGTCTAGCCTCCTGCCATTATGATAATGATTGCCTAGTCAGTGTTATATCTCGCCTATTCATCTCATTTTATTCATTCGACTTAGTAATAAAAAATCATTAGTATTTTGATGAGTTAATTACAAGGAGAAAGTAATAATGGCGGAACAGGTGATCCCACTTAATATTAAAACCAAATGTTTATTCTCAGCACTTGCTGAGCATGTTTTCTTGTTTATAGGAATTTTGGGGTTTTTCGCCTCAGGTGTACTGCTAATTTATGTAGGCTGGACTGATGATGAGGGCATCGTTTTTTTGCCAGTTTTTGCGGGCTGTGTATTTACGTGTGTTAGCTTTTTTATAGTGAAGTTATCCGGTTTATCAAGCATCCGTTATTACTACAACAAAAAGCTCTGTGAACTCTGTGGTATTGATTTTCGTGCTGTGATCACTGATAAGCGGGAAGAGGTAAACTCGTATATTGAAGAAGTCGACGGACGTAAAATAGAGAAAGAAGAGGTCTTTTATTTCGTCGGTTTTAAATATCAGTATAAAGGGGAGCACAGCAGTGAGTTCGTGTTGGACAGTGAAACTTTATACAGCAAATTATCCGAAGGGGATAACTTACCAATCAAGGTGCTGCAAAGCCAGCCAGAGACTGCCTTTCCTGAACTAGTGAAGCTTGGTAAAGCATACAGCTTAAAAGAGGAAGCGTGTTATTAGCGCCAGTACTGAGCGTCTGCAATGAGCATTAAAAAAGGTTAGGGGCCACTTTATTCCCTAACCTTTTGTGTTTTAGGCAGCTTGGTTTATCTTTTTGGCAGCACGAGCTGAGGTAATGGCAGGTTTATCGGCGCTTTGCTTGTATGGCGACCTGCTAAAAAGGCTTTCATGCGGGCAAGCACTTCAGGTGAGCTGGTATACAAGTTATGTCCAGCATGATTGACTGTGATATGGGTGAGGTTGCTAAGGCCCTTAACTGCTTGCGCTTGCGAGTCTGGATAGGTGCGACCATCTAGGCTCCCAGAAAACAGCAAAGTTGGGATTGGGGATTGCACCTCTGTTCTGAATTCATCGCCTAAATCGAGTTGGCTATCTAGCATGTTCAAGTGTGGCATAGGGAAGTTCAATTGCTCTGCTAGTAGTGATGTACGTGCTTGTTGCTTAACTTGTGCTAAGCGCTCAACGGAGATCCCTGATGCAATATCCATTGCCAGTGGCATCAGTTTAAACGTGATGGGCTCATCGTTAAACATACCACGCTGAAGCACCGCATTTAATAGCTCAGTATTGCCATTATCTAACCCAAGATAAATATGCAGCAGTATTGCTAAGAAGTGATTAGGGTCCGCTATCATTTTACTGGCCAGTGTTTGCAGGTGATGAGTTTGAAAAAGTAGCTTGGTAACAGAACCATCTCTATTTTGTATGGCAAGCTGCATGGGCGTTTCATCTAATTTTGCATGTACTCGTTTGATCAGTGCAGGCAAGTTCGGTATGTCCGTTTTTAGTGCTTGTTGATCGATGACTGTTTGTAACTTTTTGAAATAGAGGTCTGTTTGCGCAGGGAGCTTGACGGTTTGATTCAGTCCTTCCGCACTGGCCATGATCACCTTATCAATGTGCTTCGGCATCAGTTTCATGGCGGCCATGGCTAAGTGACTGCCATATGAAATGCCCCACAGAGTTACTTTATTAGCGTGTAAATGCTTGCGTATATCATCTATATCTAGCGCGTTCTGAATGGTGTTATATCCATAAATATCAATTCCTTGTGATTTCCATGACGCAAGGCATTCGTTTGCAGCAGCGCGGTAGCTTTGGGTTATTTGCGCTGAGCTACTGGGTTTATCTAACGGGGTTTTATAGTTTGATACGCAAGGTGCTGCCTGCTCAGAGAGGCCTGTGCCTCTTTGATCTAAGGCTATCACATCGCCAAATTCTCTGAGTGCTTGAAATAGCGGATAGCGTCGCCATTTAGCCGTGCCAATACCTGAACCACCGGGTCCTCCAGATAAATATATGATAGGTGGGCCTGATAGTTCACCCGTTGCTGGAAAGCGCACATAGTTGATCCTAATTTTACGGCTTTGCGGATTTGCTCTATTTTCGGGTACCCATAAGTGACCTTCAACGGCATCCGTTGTTTCACCACTGTTTGCTTTGAATTGAATTTGTTTTTCGTTTTCATAAAGCTGCATAGTGGATGTTTGCTCATTGGCGGTGTTATAAAAGCTACAAGCCAATGTTAAAGTGGCTACTAAATGATGTGTAAATCGCATAAGATTGCTCCTGTATTGGTCTGTGCTTATTAAACGCAATAGACACTTTACTGGGTAGCAAACTTCTTTGAATGGCCCTAAATTAAAGGGCTACAGGTTGAACGGTAGTGGATCTTCGGTAAGTGGTATAAGGAAAAACAAGCGGTTGTGAATAATCATTCTATATTTTATTTGGTGTTGCTATGGTTTGTGAGTGGCGTAGTCAATTTTGCTTATGGCGCTCAACAGCTGGTGCCTCTTTCTCGTAGTATGGAAGCGACGGTTTGTCCGTTCACTACTTCTTATCCTCCTGATTTTTTAAGCCCGCAATGTAAAACCACGCCATTATCAAAACTTGACCCGCAAAACCAAGCGATATGGGTGAAATTACAATTTGAGCGCACACCAAGGATGGATGAACTCGCGCCGCCATACGGGTTGTTTTTATTTGCCAAAGCGGCGTCTCGCGTTTACCTCAACGGGGTGTTTATCGGGCAAAATGGTCAGCCCGCTTTGGATAAATCAGAGCAAGCGGGAAAAATGGATGAGGTTTTGTATGTCCCCGAACACTTTTTAAAAGCGCAAAATACACTGGTTTTAGCCCTGTCGGCTCAGCACAGTTTAATTACGCTCAATTATCCCATTCATTACCTAGGAATTGGCCAATTTGGCGATCCTAAGCAATATATTCAATCATTTAGTAGTCTTGGTCTGATCTTGGTTGGGGCTTTTTTACTTGGCGCTTTATATTTTTTGAGTATCAGTTTTGGACAGCAGGGAAGGCGAAATTTTAAATTATTTTCTGCGTTATGTTTGCTTGGTGCTATGCAGCTGAGCGTGGAGATGTCTCGCGGATTATTGAATTACGATTACCCTTGGCAAGACATCCGGTTACTTTTGGTGTCAGGGTTGTCGTTTTTATTTGGCATTGTTTTACTGGTCTATAGTTCGTTTAAAGTGGCAGGCAGCCGTGCTTGGCATTGGATTTATATTGGTGGTTTTTCATCTTTAACTATTTTTGCATTTGCACCGGGCTTTGATGTTAAAACCACTGCGGGCATATTTATTCCTTTGCTGATTAGTTTGTTGCAAATTGGAGTATTTTGGCGACAAAGTCGCGAACAATCGCTGTTAGTTTGGTTTGGCGTTCAGTGTGTGGTGGCTGTGACCATTTGTATTGCAACAGTCAGCTTTCATGAAATTATCTATTTTGTGATCATTGCCCTTTTGCTGGCTTACTTGTTTGTGCGCCAAGCAAGGGAGTACAACGCGCAACAAGTGCAGAATACACTTGACCAGACCCACATCGCAAAGCTGGAGTTTAAGCTTGCTCAGAATGTGCAAGAGAATACACCGACTAAACTTGAATTGTCGGTGGCGGGTAAAACAGATTATGTCACGATGACGGATATCGTCTATTGCAAAGCCGCAGGTGATTATGTTGAGCTGTATTTGAAAGGCGGCACTGAGAAGCTCTATTCCGGTACCTTAAAGCAGTTAGAGTCTATTTTGCCTTCAATTTTTGTGAAAACACACCGCTCATACCTAGTTAATTTAAACGAGGTCGTCACATTAGGCGGGCCAAATAACCAGCATATTTTATCGCTCAGTGGTGGTGAGTCTGTGCCCGTGAGCCGCCGCTTGGTGCCCAGTGTGCGGGCAACGCTCAAGGAGTCGGTGAGTTAGGCTAGCAATGCCATTACTAAATGTATTAGTACACGGAAGATTTTATAAAGGATGCTTATTTTAAAAAGGATGTCTATTTTGAGTATATTAAAAACCATATTTAGAGGCGTCGCTGCGCTTGTCGTTTTGAGCATAGTGGCACTCGCTATACTTGCTGTGTTTATATTTGCTGACTTTTCGACAACCCCACCAACGCCCAAGCAAGAAAAAAACTGGATTAATGACGTCACTCAATTAAACCCCATTAAAGTCGCCAAGGTGATTCAGCCCACCAGTATTGAGGAAGTGCAAAAAGCGATTACATCGAGTACCGGTGAGATTTCTATTGGTGGTGGTCGGTATAGCCAAGGTGGCCAAATCGGTAAGGAAAACAGCTTGCACATAGACATGAGGGCACTTAATCAGGTTGTTCACTTTGCACCAGAGCAGCAGCTGATCACGGTACAAAGCGGTATGCGGTGGCGGGATTTACAAGAAGTGATAGACCGAGAAAACTTATCAATCAAAATCATGCAGACGTATGCCAATTTTACAGTGGGCGGATCTCTAAGCGTCAATGTTCACGGTCGATATATGGGGGAAGGTCCCATCATTCGCTCTGTAAAGTCTATTAAGGTGGTATTGGCCGACGGTCTAGTCGTGACAGCTTCTGCCAAGGAAAATACAGAGATTTTTTATGGGGTGATTGGTGGCTATGGTGGACTAGGTGTGATTGTTGAGGCGACGCTTGAGTTGGTTAAAAATGTCAAAGTCGCCAGAGAAACCCAGACAATGAACATTGCTGAATATAGCGCTTATTTTCAGCAAAACATTAAAAATGACAGTCGTGTGATTTTTCATAATGCTGATATTTACCCACCAAATTACACCCAAGTAAACAGTGTTAGTTGGCTAGTATCGGATAAACCACTGAGTGTTCAAACGCGTTTAATCCCCAAAGATACCAATTACTGGTGGCAACCTAAAGTTGCCGAGTTTGTTGCTGATTATAAGTTTGGCAAGTGGCTGCGCCAGTACTTGTTTGACCCAGTTCAATATGCGTTTGAGGTAGTTCAGTGGCGTAATTTTGAGGCGAGTTATGATGTTAAAGAACTTGAACCAAGTAGCCGAGTAAACACCACGTATGCATTGCGGGAGTACTTTGTGCCAGTTGCGCATTTTGACCGCTTCTCGACAAAGATGGCGGATATATTTACACGCTATGAGGTGAATGTCCTTAATGTATCTGTTCGACATGCCTATGCGGATACGGGGTCGCTACTAGCATGGGCAAAAGAAGAGGTGTTTGCATTTGTTGTTTATTATCGACAGGGCACATCAGAGCATGCGCAGCAGCAGGTGCAAACCTGGAGTAGAGCTTTGGTTGACGCAGCCATTGCTGAGGGAGGCACTTATTACTTGCCTTATCAATTACATGCGACGACAGCGCAATTTCATTCGGCTTATCCAAATGCAGAGGCGTTTTTTGCACTTAAACATCGTCTCGACCCCAATAACCGCTTTAATAACAAGCTGTGGGCACAGCATTACACCCCAAAGAGTGAGTGATCTTTGCAAGCTCTGTGCTGATTGATTTTCACGACATATTTTGAGTGAGGCGAGTGGTGCATGCTCGCCTGTTCATTTTCACGTTTAATATTTCAGCTGAATAAAAGGTTTCTAGGGTCAGGAGGTTAGAGCAAGTTTTTACTTTTTAATTGTGACTCTAGTGCGGCTTCGTTAAAGCCTCTGATCAAGCCATCAGAGACTAAAATAATGGGTAAAACTTCGCCCCCCAATGCTTCAAATTCTTTCAGTGCTTCGGGGTTTTTCTCAATGTCTACTTTGATAAATTCGATTTTTCGACTGATTAAATATTCGGTGGCTTTTTTACAAAACGGGCACCATTGTGTTGTATACAGCTTCACCGGTGTCTGCTCATTTATCCCATACAATGCATAATCGCCTTTTTCTATTTGTTGGCTGGCGAAAATATTTTGCACTGCTTGTAAGCCATAAGTGCCACCGAACCAGCCTAGTCCTAAAGTGACCACAAATAAGGCGAGGTATTTTATTATATTCATTAGGTTACCTACTTATAAACAAGTGAGCGATAACGACAGTTATCGCTCTGTGTTGTGCATACTATGCACAGTCACGCATACATTGAGCTTTAATGGTGCGGCAGTTATAGCCCGGTGTACCACCCCACTGACATACATAAAACTGATAACCACAGTAGTTTTCTAATGTACCAAACCTTTTCCAGTTACATCCATCGGTATAATTAGCAAAATTGCTTGCTGATACAGCAAGTGAAGTACCCAGTCCCATTGCTGCGCCGATCACCGCCATTGCGATTTTTTTGTTCATGTTATTTCCTTTATCATTGTTTTAGTGAACGAAATTTGTTCACCTTTGAGAAGGTAATGTTTTTGTGTATTTTTTGTCAATAAATAAGGTGGTGATTTAAATTCATATATATTCGAGATATATGGATCCTAGTTTTTTAAAGTGAAAAATGTGCATAATAAATTTAAGTTTATGACATTATTTATTTAAGGAGCTAATGAATTTATCAGGCTATTTTGTTCACGTGTGGGCGTGATGCATTTGAATGAGTGATAAGCTAGCTTATCACTCAGGTTAGGTTTATGCGCAATCAATCATGCATTGTGCTTTAATAGTGCGGCAGTTATGCCCAGGGGTTCCTCCCCATTGGCAAACATAAGCTTGGTAGCCACAGTATGCTTCTAAAGTGCCATGTACCTGCCAATTACAGCCATGTGTATAGCCGTGACCATTACTTGCAAGTACCGCTATCGAAGTACCCAATCCCATTGCTAGACCTACCACTGTGGTTGCTAATTTCTTGTTCATTTTATTTCCTTTATCATTTGACTGTTGGTTAATAATTAATCTTATTTGTGTATCTAACCCTGCTATGTGTTTTTGATCAATTCAAATTAGTCATTTCAGAAGTGAGAAATGTTCAGGTATTACCATTGTCAATAGTGAGTTTGATTATTGTGAATAATAATTAAGTCAGCTCGTTTTAGTAAGGTGACTAAAAACTGGTTGAATAAACTCCATACTTATAAAAGTTTGCTGTTTTTAAAAGAATATGGTGCTTTTACTTGTAAGGATTACCATAATCACCACTCTCTTTCTGGAATTAAAATTCACATTTTAAGAATAAAAATTCTTTTATTTTGACTTTTAATTCCTTATGATAAAGCGCTATGTGATTGTGATTTGTCAGTGCTAAAAAGGTAACTAGCTCGTGCGTACTACTGAACTTGTCGATGGTTTTCGTCAATCTACCCCTTATGTGAATGCTCACCGTGGTAAAACATTTGTCGTCATGCTTGGCGGGGAGGCTGTTGATCAGCCTGGTTATCGCAGCATTATTAATGATGTGGCCCTGTTAACTAGCCTAGGTATTAAAATTGTGTTGGTGTTTGGGGCAAGGCCTCAATTTGATACTGCATTGGCTAATGCTGGGGTCCACAGTGAATTTCATAATGAGATCCGCGTCACTGACAGTGATTCATTACAGATAATCAAGCAAGTCAGCGGTGCAATGCAGCTTGATATTACCGCAATGTTGTCCATGTCATTGAGCAGTACGCCAATGTCGGGCACATCACTGAATGTTGTTAGTGGTAACTTTGTGATTGCGCAACCGATTGGTATTGATGAAGGTGTTGATTATCACCACTCCGGTCGCGTAAGGCGCATTGATGTTGAGGGCATTCGTCATCAGCTGGACAACAATAGTATTGTTTTACTTGGACCTATTTCAGCCTCTGTGACAGGAGAGAGTTTTAACTTAACCGCAGAGGAGATAGCAACTCAAGTTGCTTTGCGTCTTGATGCAGACAAAATGCTTGGATTTTGTCATGAAGCAGGCATCTTAGATGAACATGGTGAAGCCGTCGCTGAATTAATGCCGAATGAAGCGGAACAGTTGTTAGCCACAGAACATGGTGGCAACTCACCTTGTAAAAGCGCAGCGGTATTTTTGCAAGCCGCAATTGATGCATGCCGCGGTGGGGTGCATCGCTGCCACCTTGTTAGTTATCAAGAGGATGGCGCTTTACTACAAGAGCTATTTTCTCTCGATGGGATCGGAACGCAGATAGCGCCGCAAAGCTCTGAGCAATTGCGTAGTGCGACTATTTCAGACATTAATGGTGTCTTGAATTTACTAAGGCCTCTGGAAGAACAAGGGTATTTAGTTAGACGCTCTCGAGAGCAGCTTGAGATGGAGATTGAGCAATTCACAGTCATTGAGCGGGATGGCGTGATCATTGCCTGCGCAGCACTTTATCCATTTGCTGAGGAACAGGTTGGGGAGTTTGCCAGTTTAGCCGTTCATCCCCAATACCGCGATGCTGACAGAGGCAGCTTTTTACTGCGTTCTGTCATTAATAAAGCTCGTCGTAAAGGCTATAAAGCTCTATTTGCGCTCACTACGCGCAGCATTCATTGGTTTTTAGAGCAGGGCTTTGACTGTGCAAGCATTGAAGATTTACCAGCGAAGAAAAAGTCGCTATACAACTATCAGCGGCGCTCTAAAGTTTTGAAGTTAGACTTGACTCGGTTACCTAAAAACAGAGAAAGGGTATGAAAAAGGGGCCTAGTTAGGCCCCTTTCACGTCAACATGCTATACATTTGGTTTATTGTTCAATAAACATGTCTTCCATTTTTAACCCAGTGAGCTTTTTCAGTGAGTTAATGAGGTAATAAAGTGCAACGAAGAAAATCACCATGGTGGGCAGCACGATAACTGGATAACTCAATGCGGTCATGCGACCTAATTCATTGTTGTAGGCTTCGGTGCCTGCTGGACTAACGACAATCATTTTTGCAAGTGCATAGTTCAGTACTGAAGATAAAAAGAATGAGCCTGCCAAAATATTTGACGCAACAATTTGTACTTTAGGCAGTTTGTCTAAATTTCCTTTCTCTTTTAACGCAGAGTCAATTTTGGGGATGTCCATGACATTTTCATTAAACAGCATGGTTTTTAATAATGGGTATTTAGTATATTGACTTACCACAATGGCAACCCCTATCACACCTGGGATCAAGGCTTCTTTGATAGCAATATATTTTGCATCTAGCTCGAGCAAACTGATACCGCCTGTTAATAACACAGACACGATCCCTAAACCGGATATAAAGTTAAACTTGCCTGTTTTTTTACGTTCCCATAGGCCAAAACCGACCGGGAAAGCTAAAGCGACAATGACACCAAGAGATGGGCCTAAATGTTCCTCTCCAGAAAATCGCGTCAGGATCACAACTGGGAGTATGATGTTAAATAGCATCTGACTAAAGAAGCCAGAAGGTTTATTGTCAGGTTCAGCCATTACAACCTCAAAAATAAATGCATTAATGGTCATGAGTGTACGGCAAGAGTGGGTTGCGCGGCAATCCCAATGATGGATTGTGATACTTTAATCATACTTTTTAGGCGTTTTGATGCTCAGCCTATAAATGCCGAAGTGGCTGGTGCGCATAATGCGGGATATAATGGCCTTAAAGACCTATGTGCTTGTGTTATCAATTCAAATAATGATAACCAATAAGTAAAACAGAGCATTAAGAGAGTAAATAGATATGATCACTGATCAAGATGAAATAACGAGCTTAGCAGAATTAGAAGCATTTTTACTGTTAGTTGAAAACGGTGGACTAGGTTTAGAAAACGTCGAAGGGGTTGCATTAGCCACGCATAATAGTAATGGTCGTCCATTTGTTGCCGTGCTTGATGATAAGCATCAACTGTTACTAGGTCGTTGGGTAACCCAAGATGTATTTGAAAATGGTAAAGACTTGGTGCGAATGGGGCCTAGAAAACGTCATTGATCGCCACTTTGAAAGCGATTTTTACAATTTTTTCAGGTCATAATAAATGGGGGTAGCTACCCCCATCGTACTACTATTTTGCTTCAATAAAGTTTATTAGGTCTTGTTCTAAAGAAAGATCAAGTAGTGAAGACTTGGTAAATCCTGATGAGCCTTCTGCGCTTTGCGCTGATGCTATACGTGAATGAGTGAATTCATTATTTTGACTAAGTATTTTCACTTGCTCATTACTAAGGAGCACTTTGTCACCTGCATTAAAATAAATGCCCTCAACATCATCGATTAATATCCCAGAATAACCTAGTTTTCCTGGTAGCAGAGGTTCACTTGGTTGTGCTACTTCTTTACGAATAATGGACGTCTCTTGCAACGCTGCGACTTCAGAGAGACGGTATTTTAAATAATCATCAAGTTGTGAAATGGGTACGGATGGGTTTTCACGACCTGAGTATTTAAGCAGTGTGACAGTCGACTGTGGTTGCTCTACGGTGTTTGCAAGGCTTGGGTTGAGAGAGTCATTAGATCTGGCTCTGAACTGGCCTGTTACATAAGTCCGACCACGGTTCTGCGTAATGTAGATCTGTAAGCGATGTAGTAAAATAGATGATTGCCCTTCATAATAACCGCAAAATGTCGTGTATATCCCGCGATCAGCCCTTTCCGGATCCGTAATGATGCGGCCAGAATTATCTAAGTTAGTCACGGCTGTACTCCCTGGTTTATGAGACCATTTACCATTACCATCTCTACGGTACCAGTGATAGTCTCTATTTGGTGCCAGTACTAAAGCCATGAGCGTTTTGGTACCGCTCGTGTCGGCTTTTTTACTTGCCCATTGAGAGCGGGGGACTGGCGTAAAACCATCTCTTCTAGCACCTTCCATAACACCCGCACAAGAGCGTCTGTTCGAATCAAAGCCTCTATGTCCACTGGCATAGCCCGGTTGAGATTTAGCATTGGTAGGTGAAGTGCGATTTGCAGCATAGTTATAGCAGTTGTTATACCACTGGTGAGCATTCCCTGTGTTCCAATAACCAGCATTGTATGCGGGAACAAAATGTTCCACTTTTGGGTATTCACCTAACCAGTCTCCTGGCAGGCTAATATTTTTAGTAGGACTTGCATTTACATTAAAACAGGCCAAAGCAAGCAGGGACAAAGTACATATTTTATTTGTTTTTTTCATGTTTATTTCCTTTTTGTTCCTTTTTTATAACAACACTAATTGAAAAGTTTGTAAACTGTTTACTTATTGAACATTGCTTATTTTAGATTATGATTTTATTAAATTTATTTAATTCATGGGTTTAGGTGTTTTGTTCGTTTGACTGGCTGAAAGGGTAGAAAGTATTTCATTAAAAAAATTAATGTTTAGAACGATAGTACCTAAGTTGAAATATATTATTCATTGGTTGTTCAAACTCATTAAAAGCGCTATTCAACTAAAAATTTTCTCAATTGAGTAAAAATTGAGTAGAATGCCATGTTTGTACCTTGTGAAAGTACAGCTAATTATAAATTTTTTAATACTGAGGAGGTTAAGTGTCAGCGACTGATACAGCAAAAATGAATGGCGGTGGGGTGATATCATTCATTGAAAAAGCAGGTAAAAAAATTCCAGATCCCATTATTATTTTTATGTGGTTTATAGTTGGTGCATTTGCGCTGACGGCTATGATCGGCGGGTTAACATTCGAAATCCAAGGTGCCGATGGTAGCCCAATCACGCATACCATCAAAAATATGACTGATGCTGAACATGTTGTTTGGTTTTTTGATAATGCATTACTGCAAAACTGGCTAGGCTTTGGCAATGGCATTTTAGGCGTGATCCTAATTGTTATGCTGGGTGTAGGTGTTGCAGAAAGCTCAGGGCTGTTTAATGCGATTATCAAAAAACTAGGTACTCGTCTAAAAGACACTTACTTAGCACCGGCTTTGATTTTTTTGGGGATCATGAGTTCCATTGCGACTGACGCTGGCTACTTAATTTTAATCCCATTGGCAGGCTTACTCTATGCAGGGCTTGGAAAGAATCCATTAATTGGGATGGCGGCAGCATTTGCCGGTGTGTCAGCAGGTTTTAGTGCTAACTTGATCCCAGCTACGCCGGTTGATGTGATCATCGGTTTGAATGCGCAAATCTTTGCTGAGTCTCAAGGCGTGCCATTTGAGTCCTCTACAGGTGAGGGGCTTACGCCAGCTACTATGCATTATTACTTTATTTTTGTTTCGACATTTATGTTGGTAGGTATTGGTGCATGGGTTACGAAAAAGTTTGTTGAGCCACGATTTAAAAATGTACCTTATGAATTACCAGAGGGCATGGACCTATCAAACTTTGCTGTAACTGAAGAAGAGAAAAAAGGACTAAGAGCGGCGTTTTGGGGCTTGTTGTTATCACTTGGGCTTGTTGTTGCACTTGCTTTAGGGCCATTGGCACCATACGAAACGGCTTCAGGTAAAGTTGTCACACCTTATTTGAACAATGTAATCCTATTGATCACCTTAGTTTTTACCATTGTTGGTGCTGCATTTGGTGTGGCAACAGGTAAATTCAAGAGCTTGATGGATGTAGTACAAGCGATGATCGCGCAAATGAACACCATGGGCTATATCCTAGTGCTGACATTCTTTTGTTATAACTTTTTGGGTATTTTAGGGTATTCAGGTTTAGGCACTTATATTACCTATATTGGTGCAAGTGGCTTATCAGCACTTGGCTTACAAGAGTTCCCAATCCTTCTTATTATCGGCTTTGTGATCACCACGGGTCTGATCAACTTGTTTGTTGGTGGGTTAACGTCTAAATGGATGCTACTTGGTCCCATCTTCGTTCCAATGTTGTATCAAGTAAACCCAGCGATGACGCCTGATCTGGTTGCTGCGGCTTACCGTGTTGCAGACTCCTCAACGAATATCATTACACCTATGATGACTTATGCTGGGGTTATTTTAGCCTTTATGCGTAAGTACAAGCCTGATTTGAGCTTTGGTGACGTGATCATGATGATGGTTCCTTATTCAGTGGCATTTTTACTGTTTTGGACTTCACTATTAGTTGGTTTCTTTGCATTTAATATCCCGCTAGGTTTCTAATTCTTTCTATTTCCAGTGCAGTGGCACCGCGACTGCACTGCTTTTCAATATAAATACTGATTTTTCTTACTTTAGAACAATTAATCAGCTAGACATTAATTAATCTAAATTTGTAAGTGGTAATGATTTGCGTTAGCATTTGGTTGTGTTTAAGTTTAGGTATTTGATATGAGAAAAGAACGGCCGACTAACTTGGCGATCCAGACAATGGCGCTCCCTATTACAGCCTATGCGTCTATTTTGCATCGCGTCAGTGGTGTCATAGTATGGGCAGCTTTGGTTGTTTTATTGCCACTATTAATTTTTGCAATTCAATCGCAAGATAACTTCACTACATTATCAGCCTTGTTCACTGAGAACTTTCTTGCACAGTTCATCGTGTGGGGATTGCTTACTGCACTTGGCTACTATTGCCTAGGTACAGTGAAGCATATCATTCAAGAATTTGGTTACTTTGAAGAGCTGGCAAGTGGCTGCATGATTTCCCGTGTCGCTATTGGTCTTGGCATTGTATTGAGTGTTGGAATTGGAGTGTGGATATGGCTATAACTGGAATTGCGCGCTCAGGGACTAAACAGTGGGTATTACAGCGCTTCAGTAATGCTTTAATTGTTTTATATACGTTGATTTTGATAGGCCTTTTGATTAATCAGCCTGTTACCGATCACCAAAGTTTGCTGGCTTTTTTAGAGCCTATTTGGTTCAAAGTTGCGACCACGTTATGTGTCATTATTTTTGCTTTGAATGGCATACTAGCTGGATGGCAAATTGCGGGTGACTATGTGAAAAGTGCAGGTGTATATAAGTTATTTAATACGCTTTGCGCTGTATTGAGCTTCACCATTATAGTTACTGGCATTAAGCTACTTTGGCTTTAAGCCTTATTGAGAGTGCTCTTCTTCTAGTGAGAAGAGCAAATCCAATGCCGGTAATAACACACTGACGGCTAATAAAGCGGCGCATAATGCCCATGCATAACTGAGTTCGGTATGGGTTTTTATCAGTCCTGATACACAGGTGCTGAGCCAAAAAGTATTGATCAGCATAATGCTAAAGTTAGGCTTCAATGACTTTGCACAGTATTTACACGTCAATGGCTCTCGATTAAGCAATGCCAGCCTATCACTCAGCTTGAGTGGTTTGTTGCAACATGGGCAAGTTCGAGTAGAAAAATCTTTAATCATACGCGTAGACTTGAATGATAATTGTTATCATTCAAGTCTACGCGTATTGTATCTGAATTAAAACCCCTAACAAGGATATATTTGGCTTTGTCCTCGGTCACCATGAGCACATACGCCAGAGCGCAAATAAAGGTTGAGGGAGGAAGTCGCTAAAGTAGTATTAATTAACTGCAAACCTCCCTATTTGCAGTAGAGGGCATTAGATGAGGCTCATTAGCGCGCCTGCCGACATGAAAGTAATGACTAGCCAGATGATGGGCAGTTTTATTTGCTTCATTAAGAAAAAGCCAAAGAGTACCAACGCGATATCGATAGGCGTAAATACCGCACTGATAAACACAGGTTGATATAAAGCCGCAGCTAATAGGCCGACAACCGCAGCGTTAACACCCGTGAGTGCACCTGCTACTTTTGGTTTTTGCGCCAGCGCCTGCCAGTTTTTTAGTACCGCGAGAAGCAGTAAAAAGCCGGGTAAAAAGACCGCTATGGTTGCAATTAGTGCGCCCATAATTGGACTGCTAGGCAGTAGCTCATAGCCTATGTAGGTTGCAAAGGTAAACATGGGTCCAGGCACTGCTTGTGCGGCCGCATATCCAGTTAAAAAGGCATCTTGGCTAAGCTGATCGCCAACAATATTCTGCAGTAATGGCAGTACAACATGCCCTCCACCAAATACCAAGCTACCCGCTTGATAAAAGTCATTGAATAAAGCAATTGACGGCAGAATATGTGCGGCGAGAGGTAATCCAAGCAACAGCGCAATAAACAAGCACAGTGGCCCATAGCTTGGTTTAAATGTGGCATTGACTTGCTCCGTCGCTGTGCTTTTTAAATAGCTGGCACCAATCATAGCTGCGATGGATAGCACCGTGATTTGCATCAAGATACTGGGTGCGATAAGCAAAGCAATGGCGGTGACTAAGCAGAGGCTGGTGGTGAGGGTGTTTTTACAAAAGTTTTTGTACATACCCCAAGCTGCGTCAGCAACAACGACGACGGCCAATAACTTTAAGCCATGGACGATGCTTTGAAATACATAGTGCTGCGTTACTTGGCTTGCCACAACGGCCAGCCCAATCATGATGAATACAGAGGGCAGCGTAAAGCCTAAAAAGGCTGCGAGCGCACCTGGTAGTCCGCCGCGTTTGTAACCGAGCGCAAAACCTACTTGGCTAGAACCGGGACCTGGTAAGAACTGACTTAAGGCAACAACTTGACCGTATTCTTGGTCATCAAGCCATTTGAGCTTTTCGACAAAGGTTTGTCTAAAGTAGCCAATATGTGCTGCGGGTCCGCCGAAGCTAACCCAGCCGAGCATAAAAAAAAGTTTAAATATGGTAAACATGTTTGGCACCGTGTTGGATGCAGCTGTTGAGAATACCACTAGGTTAGAAAATGCATTATAATTAATCAAATTAATAGTATTGATTGTAAATATGAATAATATGGGATTTAGATGAGTTTTACTGATGTGCCGTGGCGCAATATTGATTTAAACCTACTCGTAGCTTTTGCTTATTTGTATCGATATCAAAGTGTGAGTATTGCCGCTGAAAAAAGTTATGTGAGCCAATCGGCAATGAGCCATAGTTTATCTCGATTACGCGCCTTGTTTGATGATGTATTATTTGAGCGCAGAGGACATAAAATGATGGCCACAGAGCGTGCTCATCAATTAGCCCCAACGGTTAACAAGTTACTTGATTGTGTGAGCAACGACCTATTAACCAGTGCACCATTTGATCCCGCTGATTATGAAGGTATTTGTCGTATTGGGCTTACTGACTATGCCGAGTTTATATTTGCTCCGGCCATTTTTGATGCTATCAGATTACAAGCACCACAGGCGCAGGTAAGCTTTGTGAACGTCAATCGCAGCAATTATCTTGCTTTGGCTGAGCAGGAAAAACTTGATATCGTCATTGGCAGCATTACTGCGCCGGCTCCCGCTTTTCAATCCCAGCATTTATACACAGAAAGGCATGTATGTATTGCCGATCCGCATTGCATTGCATTTGAGCAAGGCTTGTCAAAATCTGATTTTGCCAATATTGAGCATGCGCTAGTCAGCCCGGATGGACGTCTAGCCACTGGGGTTGATGATACATTGCAAGCTGAGGGATTGAATCGCAAAGTCACGGTGGCAACACGCAACTTTATGACGATTCAAAGCTTGCTCAAAGGTCGCAAGTTGATCGCAATCGTGCCGAAGAAAATGGCTGATGTAGCGTGTGAACAAAGTCAGCTGCGTTATTTTGACCCGCCTATAAGGGTGCCGGATTTTGATATTTCGATACTGTGGTTCCAACGTAAAAACGTCGATGATAAAAGCATATGGCTTAGAACATTGTTGATGTCACTGATGGCACAGCAGTAACTTGCCGCCATATTGTATGGCGGCAAGTACTTTTATTGCATGCGTTTAATGGTGATAAAACCGATATATTCGCCACTATTAAAATGTACGCCCTCAGTAAAGTCGGTATCGCTTCTTGCGCTATTAAGCAAAGCAATTGCGGTTTGTGGATCCGTGGTTGAGTTTGCGGCGTTAAATGTAACGCCATTGTCACTGCCTGCGTCATACACTTTAAGCTGTATGGTTTGCTCATCTATCCATTGGTTGTCGTTAAAAAGCAGTAGACTATCTATTCCAATAAACCAATCTGGGCTGGGTGCAACCATAGAGACAATGCTTAGGTGAGGGTAGGCTTGGCTGGCCTCAAAGGTCAAGGTCACACTTTTACTGCCCTGGGGGATCCCCGCCTCATCAATCAGGTAGCTTGAGTGACCAAGGTTCTGTATGTCACTTATCTCGCTTTTAAGTAGCGTTTTTGAGCCTGTTTCTGCCATGCTGACAATACCTGCACTCGCAGTGCTATCGCGCTGAAAAATACGCCCTTGATCATTGTGTGTTAATCCAATCAAAGGGGAAAAATGTGTATTGCTGGGAAAGTTGGTTGGAAAAACATTCTGCTCCCAAGTTTGAGTAAATGTGAGTTCATAATTCACAGAAAGTGGCGGAGGTGGAGTTGTTGAATCGTCTGTAGATGAATCGCCAGAGGATGAACCGTCAGTAGTTGAACTGTCTGTAGTTGAACTGTCTGTAGTTGAACTGTCTGTAGTTGAACTGTCTGTAGTTGAACTGTCTGTAGATGCAGAGGTCTGGCTTGAGGTGGTCGATGAGCTCTCTGCCGTCATATTACTGTTGTTTGTTGGTGATGAGCTGCTACTTCCTCCGCATGCAGTTAATCCTAAAACCATAAACAGTGGTGCTAATTTCAGCGGGTATGACATAGTTTATTCCTCGCGGTTAAAAATACCATTCTTTCAACAGACCTGACTAACTGAGATTAACTTTCACTCATGTGTATTTTTTTTGAGCTTTTCTATATTCTAATGGCGTTTTGCATGATCTCACGCCCTTCGGTCTCCACATACGTTAAAAACACACTGGCGATGGGCGACAGCGTTTTGCGTTTGGTCCATGAAAATGACCATTTAGATCGAATGGGTAAAGACTCGACATTGATAACATTTACATCATGGATCTCACCAAAGGCTAGCGTATGAGAGGATAAAATGGAAACCCCAAGACGTGATAATACGGAATGAATAATGGCTTCATTACTGGCAATCGTCATTTTTATGTTTGGCGTCACAGCTTGGTTTTTGAAAAATGCTTCTGTGGCGTAGCGGGTTCCCGAACCTAATTCTCGAATGAGGAAGTCCTCTTGGCAAAACTCTTCTAAGGGCACGGTGTCTTTTTGGCTAAATGGATGAGAAGCGGGCGCTATAGCGACTAAGTCATTGGACATAAATTCAATGACTTCTAAATCTAGCCCTTCAGGCAGGTGGCTGAATACATAAAAGTCATCTAGTCCTTGCTCAAGGCGCTCAATGACTTGCTGTCTATTGGCCACCGTAAATTGTATATCTATGCCAGGATATCGTTCGCAAAAGGGCCCGAGTAAATGCGGGATAAAGTATTTAGCCGTGGTGACGCTGGATAGCCGCAACGTACCTGACTTGAGCCCTCTCAGATTCGAGAGGTGCATGTCCAACTCTTCGCAACTTTGCAATATTTGCTTTGCCGTCGCAACGGTAGCAAGGCCTGCATCGGTAAATTTTAACTGTTTACCGACTTGTTCATAAAGCGGCAGGCCAATTGCTTCAGCCAGTTTTTTTAGCTGCATTGATACCGTCGGTTGAGTTAAAAATAGCTTTTCTGATGCCGCTTTGACACTACCGCCTTGGTGTAGCGCTAAGAGGATTTCAAGTTGTCTAAAAGTCCCGATATGGGCATGTAATCTTGAAGCCATATTGCAACTAAATCCTTAAATTAGAGTTTTATCTATGATTACCTTAGTTACTATCTATTTTTATCTATATTTGGACTTTTGTAAAATCTTCAAAAATACAGAGGAGAGAGTTATGACATTTAAAAGTTTGGCATTACCTTTAATAACGTGCTTAAGTCTGTTGGCATTTTCGTATTTGAGCAGTGTACTTGGTCATGGCAGTACGGGTTTTATTCTGCTGGCTTTATCTATTTTCAGCTTTTCAATTGTCAGTTTGATACAGTCTTCACGTGAGACTCACACACCAATGCGCACCTCGTCTAGCCAGTTAAAAGAGGCAAAGTAGGTCATGATAGATGCGGTCGTCGCTTTTTTTTTACTTGGGATCATTGCGCAATTATTAGGTGCAAAAATCCCCTTTCCTGATGGGTTATATAAAACACTCAGTCTTTTTTTGATGGTCGCAATTGGTCTAAAAGGCGGTATTGCATTACAGCAGCATGTCGATCCTGCGCTATTAACCATGTCTATCGCCGTTGTGGCCTTTGGTTTATTGTTGCCGCTCGTTGCCTACCCATTATTACGCTACTTTGGTCAGTTAGATAAAATTAATGCAGGCGCCATTGCTGCGCATTATGGCTCGGTCAGTGTGGCCACTTATGCAGTTGCTGTCGCTTTACTTGAAGCGGGTAATATCGCGTATGAAGCTTATTTCCCCTTGTTTGTAGTGTTGTTAGAGATGCCAGCGATCTTGGTTGGATTAGTACTCGCTAAAGGTAACTTAAAGGTCATAAACCGTGCTTTTATTAAGAAAGAGCTGGTGGCTAATCAAAGTATTTTACTCATGGTGGGCAGCTTGGTGATTGGTTTTGTTGGCGGCGATAGCGTACAAAAACTCACGCCATTTTTTGTTGAGCTATTCTCAGGCGTATTAGCGCTATTCTTACTAAAAATGGGCTTGGTGGCAGGTGAGCAATTAGGTACTTTAAAGAAGAACAGTTTGTTTTTAATCAGTTTTGCGATATTGATGCCAATGTTAGGTGGCTTAGCTGGGACTGGTTTGGGCGTGCTATTGGAGTTAAGCGCGGGGGGCATTGCACTGATGGCCGTATTGGGGGCGAGTGCTTCGTATATTGCAGTGCCTGCGGCAATGAAAGAGAGCTTGCCAGAAGCCAATGCCGGTATGTCTATCACAGCGTCACTGGGTATCACTTTTCCATTCAATGTGTTGTTGGGAGTACCATTTTTCATCGCTTTGGGGCAATACCTTGGTGCTTAAGCGTTTAGCATTTTGATACCATTTGGGATTAATTAACGGTTTTATGCTGACGTCTATTGGGCGTCAGTGTAAATTAGGCACACAGCAATGAAGAAAGTACTTTAGGTTAATATTTGTGCCGGAAAAAAACTTACTAAAAGCGGAGCGCGTAGCGTATATCTTGGCAGATTTACAAGCACGTTATCCAAAGCCTCCTATTCCTCTGGATCATAAAGACCCTTATACCTTGCTAGTGGCCGTTTTACTCTCTGCGCAATGTACTGATGAGCGCGTGAATCAGGTGACGCCATCGCTATGGCAATTGGCAGATAACCCCTTTGATATGGCCAAGCAATCGGTTGAAGATATTAAGCAGATCATCCGTCCGTGTGGTTTATCGCCGCAAAAATCGAAAGCCATCAAAAAGCTTTCTGAAATCTTAGTTGCAGACTATGATGGCATTGTGCCCGAAGATATGGATGCATTGGAAACGCTACCTGGGGTTGGGCATAAAACGGCAGGGGTGGTGATGGCGCAGGCATTTGGTGTCCCCGCTTTCCCTGTGGATACCCACATTCATCGCTTAGCCCAGCGCTGGGGATTGACCAATGGTAAAAACGTGGCGCAAACAGAAAAAGATTTAAAGCGACTGTTTCCTAAAGAATGCTGGAATGATCTGCATTTGCAGTTTATTTACTATGGCCGAGAATTTTGTACAGCCAGAGGCTGTGACGGTACGGTTTGCCCAATGTGTACGACTTGCTATCCTAATCGCAAGCGACCTAAATTGGTTAAAAAGCCTTAATGTTTGTGTTTTGGCTTTGGGCATGCAGCCCAAAGCACATTATACGCTTATACACATGGCATTGACGTGCATTTGACCGGACCTCTTGAATAGCATTCCATGTAGGTAGCTTGTACTTCATATTTACCGCCGCCAATTTGCTTGGTTTGTTCAGTACGGATAACGCTAGTTCTCAATACCTTGATAGACTTTTTATTTAGTTTCATTTTCATTGCTATTTCCTTCGCATGGTTAAATTACATACTATCTTTACGGAAGGCCTCTGAAGTTATCAATTGAGTTTTTTTAATAGTAAGCCAGCAGAAGTATGGCTTGTATCAAATTGGTTTGGTTGAGAAATGCCTAGCTCGAGAGGGTTGGGGTTAATATAATCAATGATTAATTAAGTCGTGTTTAGGCGTGACCAAAAGCAGGTTACAGTGAGTAATTTTATACCATGGGATCACGCCTATTTATGGCTGATTAAGATACTTTACATTCTCTAAATTAGTACTTTAAATGGTTGCAAGCTGTTGATGGATAGAGTGCACTAACTCCTTAGGGATGCAAAGCTGATTCGCCAGAGTTTGCAAATATTGCTGTGAAATCGTTTGTTGCAGATCGATGGCACTGGCACTAGCAGCATAAACTTCAATGCCTGTTTGTGCATTAGGCACTGCTTGCACCAGCTCAGAGAGACTCATGGGTTGTCTTAATTCATCAAATAACATGGCTTTTTCTTGCACGCTGAGCGTCATGGTTTCAACTTGGGCAAATATTTTCTGGCGCTCATTGTCATCTATGTGCCCATCTGCATAAGCTGCTGCTATCATGGCCCGCATAAGTAAGAGTTGCCCAGAGCCACTTTCATCTTCGACAACCTGTTCGAAGCTGTGCTCTTGTATGGTGGCAGGTTTAAAATCGAAGTGACGCGCTGGTTGTGAGCGTGTTGCCATGGCTTTATCAAAGGCTGCGCTATCTCGCTTTTGTGCAGCTACTTCATTTTGTTCGCTATATTGCTTGTAAGCTTTCCAAGCGAGTCCGCCTACAGCTGCAAGCGCGCCATATTTTACGGCTTTTTTACCCGTTTTTTTTCCTTTTTTACTGCTTAATAAGCTACTTACGCCACCGCCAGCAACGCCGCCCAGTAAGCCACTCAATGCGCCTGATTTGTTTAAACCACTGACCAATTTTTGTAAATCTTTCATCGCGTTCTCCATTTGCTCTTATGTTTCTAGAGTAGGGCAAAGTCATCAGTTTGAGAACACTCAATTTGTTACAAATCGATTCAAATTGAATTAGTTGGTTTGCTCATACAGTAGCTCTTTTACGGGGATTTGATAAAAACGGGCAAGCTCTCTGGCGGTGCGGTGGTAAACTTTACAGCCGCATTCAGCGCGTTTTAGTGTTGCGATGGAGACGCATAGGGCTTGCTCTTGGCAGGCGCAAGCCAGTTTCTCCTGACTCAGTCCCATATTTCGTCTCAGTTGCTTAAGGATTTTACAATCCAGCGTCACTCTGCCATCCATTATTTGACTCCTTGAGTAGGGTTTTAAAGCCTAGCAATGACCGATGACTTTCGCCAATGCCCTCGCACTGAATGGGTGTGCGTTTTGGTGTACACATAAAGCGCAAAAGTTGCGTTAAATTTACGCTTTTTATCTGATACCAAAGTGATACTAAACTGATGCCAAAAAACCAACTCATTACGCCTAGACTAGGTCGCATCTAAAGTCGCTCCACAGACTGGAGCACCCATTCATCTATGACATAAAAGGATAAAACAATGTCTGAAGCAAATCGTATTTTAGGTGGTTTTGGTCCAATCGTTTTAGCACAGGATTTTGATAAAGAGTACATCAATGCATTTGAGCATATTAATAAACGTGATGGTGTCGAAATAAAGCCGTTGGCAGCACAGTCTCAAGTGGTTAATGGTAAAAACTTTGCGTTTTACTGCTTTGTTTCACCTGTGGTTGCGCCAAATGTGCCTAAAGTAAATCGCTTAGAGCTGATTGTTGTTAATCAACAAGGTGAGCACTTTACTCAATTGTCAGATCGCACATTCAGCGAGCCAGTATTAGTGCCGCCGATTGGTTCTTTTGATTCAGTTGCACTGCGTGAAAACTTCACTGATGCTGAGAAAAGTGCTGCTGAGCAAATTGAGTCGTTAGTTGGCGTGAACTACATGATTTTAGCCGCACAGCAGCAAGTGGTGGCAGGATTAAACTTTGCGTTTTACTCAGTCGTTATCCCAGTAACGCCGAATGCGCAGGCTTTCTTCGCGCGAATTGATGCGCACCGTAATTTTGAAGGCAAATTGGTTGATACCGAGCTGCATCATATCAACCCTTAATTTTGCACGGCCAAGGTGTTAGGTGATGCGACACTTTGGCCATTATCTTCTCCATCTATTCTATGAGCTGGCCAGAGACACTGGCGTTGAGGTTTGTGATTTGATCGCATTTAATACGCTCACCAATGTGTTGTGCTCACTTTGCTCATGCGCCTTTAAACTGATAGAGGTGATCTCCCCTTGTGCAGCAAGTCGAGCAATATTGACCGCGATGGCATCAACTTCAATGCGCTTGTGATTTAAATAAATACGATTTTGCTGGTCAATACGAAACTGTGGTACGACTGATTGGTTTAATGCCTGATTTGATTTCGCGGGCTTATTAATATCAAGTACATGGGCTTTTTGAAAGCTGGCAGTCACGATAAAAAAGATAAGTAAAATAAACACAATATCGAGCATTGGGTTCATGTCTACATCCGAATTAGCGGGAGCTTTGGGCTGATATTTTTTCTTCATTATTGTCACCTTACGTCATTAAACATGGCTATTTAGTATGGGTAAAACGACACAGCGTCCAAAAAGGGGTGAAATCACCAGCAATTAAAATGCGACACGCTAGCCATTATGTTTTGTCTCATCGAGACGCTCAAGAATATTAATGGCACTGGCGTGAGCGTTTTTTGATGCCTGTGTGTGGCCTCCTAGGGCATTTGAAAGCTTGAAGGTATGCTTCATATCATTGAGCAGGTCATGCTTTTTCAGCTTCGAGCCGTCCATTGAAGAAGGCGCCATGAGTATCATCATTTGTGTGGTATTGATAAAGCCTGAATCGAATAACTCGCGAGACATAGCCCCAGCTTCAGCGTCTGAAATATTGTGCACATCGTATTGATTGGCAATAGATTGCCACTTTTCTTGGGCATGTTTTGCATTATCGCTGATTTGCACTTGTGTTGAAGCCGATTGCATGGTGCTTTGTGGTACCTCAACGTCAGAGGGCTTGCTTGATGGGGTGTGTGGCGCATAAAAAGTATGGTGTGTACTGTTTACATTCATGGCTTGCGTATCCTTTGCTTTCGTAGAGTGTAAAAATTAAGCAGGGTTGATGCCATGTATTTACTGACAGTTTTATAAACTTTGTCACAATAGTGAACGTTTATTAGACAGCTTTGTCATGCGTCCGATGTTTCAATAGCTGTGACTACCAACCAACAAGGATAGCAAGATGAAACTTTCGATGATTGTTACTGTACTCGCCGCCACTTTTTCTTTAACTGCTGCAGATGTGATAGCGAGTGATGTAGACACACCCAAAAAAGAATACCTTAAAGTCATGCGTAGTGAGTTAAGTAAAAATGAACCTGGTGCCGCAGCACTTGTTAGCCAAGATGGTGAAGTGCTGTTTAAAAAGGCTATAGGGCGCGCTAATTTAGAGTTAAATGTGCCTTTAAAAGCGAAAAGTGTATTTAAAATTGGTTCTATCACTAAACAGTTCACTGCTGCGGCCATTATGATTTTACACGAACGCGGCAAATTATCTGTGTATGATGACATTCACAAGTATATCCCTGATTTCCCAACGGAAGGTCATGTCGTGACCATAGAGCAGTTACTAACTCATACCTCGGGGATTGCAAATTACACCGAGGATCATGATTTAATGCTCAAAGAGGCCACAGCCCCCGCGACCTTGGATGAAATCATTACCCGATTTGCACAGCACCCGATGAAGTTTCAACCGGGGGATGAAATGGCCTATTCAAATACGGGCTATGTGTTACTGGGTAAGATCATAGAGGTGGCGAGCGGTCAGTCATATGCTGAATTCATAAACGAACATATTTTCCAAAAACTAGGTATGAAAAATAGCCATTATGCGGGCCGGCAGATCATTAAAAACCATGCATCTGGTTACGATATGTCTGCAGATGGCTATGTAAATACCATCCATATTGATACTTCTTGGCCGCATGCAGCAGGTGCCTTGTCATCTAATGTGTTTGATTTGAATGCTTGGTATCATGCCCTTGCAAATGAGAAGCTGATTTCTAAAGAGAGTTATCAGCAGATGTTGGCACCTGTGACGTTAAATGATGGTCGTGTTTCGACATATGGGTATGGGATAGCGGTATCAACATTGGGTGACTATCAAGTGATCACCCACAATGGGGGTATTAATGGCTTTTTATCTGATGCGCTTTACGTGCCGGAAGAGGGCCTTTATGTAGCGGTACTTGCTAACAATACCGATATTAATCCTCAATTGCTGAGCCAGCGTTTAACTGCAAGAGCACTGGATATCGATATGCCAAGTTTTAAAGAAGTGACGTTAGATGATGCACAATTAAAAGCATTTGAAGGGCAGTATTCAATGCAAAGTGGTGCAACGTATGGCGTTATGTATTCTCAAGGAGAATTGTATTTCCATCGAGGTAATGAAAATTATCAAGAATTGGTGGCGATGTCCTCAGACAGCTTCTTTTTTGAAGGTAATAATGTGTATATCAAGTTTACTGACAACGAAGGGCAGTTGATACTCAACGAGTACATTAATTTTTCTTCAACACCTCACACAGGAGTTAAGCACTAGGCAGTTTATTGACGGCTTTATTAAATGTGCAAAAGGCTTGCGTAGCCTTTGCACATGTTCGGCTGATTAATTTAACAGTGTTAACTTACTGACACTGCGCACGCCGGGGTGACTCATATAGTCATTTTTAATGCCCTCAACTCTTAAGCTTTTGCCAATAAGCTGCAGGTTCAACAATGGACTAAATGTATCACGCTGAGATGATTCCAGTTTGATGTATAGCTTATTCCCCGCATTATTCGGGTCGCTCAGCTCAAGTGCATACTTATTATTAATGGGGGCCGTGATGGTGCCTGATACCACAACAGGCTGGCCATTACTCATTCCAAGGACCTCAGATACTGACAGGTCATTGCCTTGATCAGGGTTGCTGCCATTGTCGCTCGATGCTTGAGTAATACTAGATACCTGACGCACACCTGGTTGACTCATGTAACTATCGCGTACGCCTTTGATCACAAGCGTTGCATTCAGAATATCTGGGTTCAATACAGGACTAAATTCTGCACGTTGACTGCTTTCAAGCTTAATATTAATGGTAAAACTTGGGTCGTTCAGATCTTCTAAAACCAGTGCATAGATATTGTTTAAACCAGATTTTACACGTCCTGTCAGTTCAATTGACTCACCTTGTGCAGTTGCCAAAGCTTGTTCAACGGACATGAAAGAGGGAGCAATTTGTAAATCAGTGACATAGCGTATACCCGGCTCACCCATGTAACTATTGCGTTTACCTGTCACTATGATGTTCTGATTTAAAATGGCCGGGTTGAGTTGCGGATTAAAATCAGCCCTTTGATTGCTTTCCAATTTCACATAAATGTGCGCAGCGGGATTATTAAGGTCGCTCAGCTCTAGACCATAAATACCGTTGACAGCATTCGTGACTTTACCAATGACAACCAGTGACGTGTTTTGCGCCGCAGCGAGTGCATCACTGACTGAGACTGTATCACCCGGTGTTGGCGTCGGATCTGGGTCTGGATCGGTTTGGCCATCGCCATAAGGGGCATTAAAAGAGTTGTTTTTGTAAGTATCTGTATCCCATGGATTAAAGCCATTTGCTGGGGTGCCCCAAGGCTGTCCACTGTTTGGATCAGACATTTCTTGCGGGTCCATTGGTGTCGGTGTCGCAAAACCGCTAGTATGGCCATTTTGTCCATCAAAGTACTGGTAGCTTTCAGGTGTTGCAAGCCAGTTTATGATGTTGACTGCCAGTACCGAAGCGTGACCAGGGTCTGTCCATCCCGGGTAGGTTTTTTTGGTACTGCCGCTGTCTTGGCGACGATATTTAGGCGTGGCATCTTCGATTGGAGAAGAGTCGCCAATAAAGGCTGCTTTACCCGCACCAGATTTTGCAATCGCGACATAAGGCCCTTCGGCTTTGCCACCAAAATATAATCCGTCATCTTTGGCATGTCGCCACTTCACGGGTGTATCAGTTTCTGAAAAATAAACTAAGCCTTTGGCTTTTTGGGGGTCGACAATAGCAAGTGTCGCACCTGCGGCCATAAGAATAGGGTCAACGCCTTGGGTGATCCCTTCAGTTTCTGTGCTTGGCTCTACACCACTGACACCTTGCTTGTAGTCTACGCCATTGAAGCGAAAACGTATCCCGAAGTTTTCGACTAACCAACCAGCATAGGCTGATTTTGGATTACGCCAATCGCCATAAGCGCCACCCATGTTGTATTTGCTTAAATCTGAGCGGTTATAACCATTGAAGACTTCAGTGGCATCCCATGTATTGAGATTGCGGTCAGCATCATAATGATCGGCGACGAAAAAGATCCCTTTGCCACTTGCAACATATTGCTCAAGCGCAGCCTGCTCAGCAAGTGTAAAAGGTCTGTTTGTTTCTGCGAGTACAAAGACGTCCGAGTCTTTAATTGCGTCATAAGTAATGATGGCTTCGTTGTTTTGGTTACCTGTGCGGTCGTCAAAAAAGCGAATACGGCCATCGTTATTTAGGTCAACACCGCGATACTCTTTTACCGTGTAGCCTTGCTGGACCAGTGCATCTGCAAAATCTGAAAACGCACCATCGATAACCCAGTCTGCATTGCCTTCTACACCGCCGTGGGATACGTCAAAGTATACGGTTTTACCATTATTGTTTGCGGCACTCGGTACTTTAACTGGTGCAGTGTTATTCCAATCATAGGCGGCTGCCATGGCAAAGCCAGAATGTACAAGCAAGCCTGCACCGAGCAATACCGAAAGGGTCAGTTTATTTACAGTCATTTTTCAATTCCCGTTGGTTTGGTTTGTTGTTACAGCCAACTTCCAAATAGCTGTAGAGGAGGAGAGGTATGCGTTTGGGCATACCTCAATTGGGTCTTTTTCTGGGTTTTATTATTGGTTTTGAGATAAGTTCAATAGGTACAGTGCAAAGCCGTCTTCATTGGTTTTCTCCATTGGTTGGATATGACCAAACTGTTCACTGTAAGCTTTTGCATTGTCACTGTTTGAGGTTGTGAATTGGATCTGGACGTTTTCAATCGCCGTGAATGACCAGTTCATATCCGCCGATGGATCAAGACCTTTGCCATCATTTTCCTCACTTTGATGCGTAATATAGTTTGCGACCACTTGGCGGTTTTCATCAGGTGAGTCGACCACGATTTTATCTGCGCCGATCGCGGGGAAGTTGCCGCCGCCGGATGCACGATAGTTATTAGTGACCACAAGGAACTCTTGCCCATCAGCAACGGGCTTATCTTGGTAAGATAGCGCCACAATACGCTGACTATCAGACACCTTTTCACCTTTACTGTTGTATCTTGCAGGCTGAGTGAGGTCGATTTGATAGGTCACACCATCGATAACATCAAAGTTGTAAGACGGGAAGTCTGGATTGATTAAAGACTGCATATCAGCAGAGTCTGGGTTGATTTGATTAAATTGCCCAGCAGACATTTCTAGCCACTCTTTGACCTGAGTGCCGTTTAGTTTTAGCACTTTCAGGATGTTAGGGTAGATATAAAGGTCTGCTACGTTACGATAGGCAATGTCACCTGTGGCGATGTAGGTATAGTCGTCCGCGCCGCCACGACCTGCTCTAAATGGCGCACCGGCTGAGAGAATTGGCAGGCCTTCTAATTCAGTGCCTTGCACTATTTTTTGCGTGTACCAAGCTTGGGCATCGGTGACGATTTGAATTGAAGGATCATCATTGACCAGCGCAAAGAAGCTATTAACTTGATTGGTCACTTTTGCAAAAGGCTTGTTGACCCAAGTGCGGGTTTCTTCGTGCTCATGGTGCACAGCGGCTTCAACATCAGCGTCATTATCAACTAATGCGGTGATGTTTCTATCAGCATCTTGCTCAAATATCGGCATCAAAGAAGACTGAGAATCAGTCACTTGCCAAGCACCTGCTTGATAGGTCAACGTGACATCAATCACCCCTAAGTGATTACCCCAAAAGCCCGGCATGACCGCTGCCACACCATTGATGGTGCCTTTTTTTAAATCGATGCCTTTATCTTCCATCCCCTCGTAGCGCGAGCTTGGGAAGTTTGCATGAGCGTGACCAAACATGATTGCATCTATGCCTTCCACTTTTGATAGATGATAACTGGCGTTTTCTTTTTTATCCGTGTGTGCTGAGGTATCCAATCCTGAATGTGGAATCGCAATAATAATGTCCGCGCCTTTTTCTTTCATTTCTGGTACATATTTATTGGCCATAGCAATGATGTCTTTGGCGATAACTTTACCTTCAAGGTTGGCCTTATCCCACTGCATGATCTGTGGCGGTACAAATCCGATGTAACCGACCTTTATTGTGTGCGTATTTCCGTCATTATCTACAAATGCTTTATCTTGAATGAGGTAGGGTGAGAAAAGCGGTTCGTCGTTACTTTCATCCTCATCGCCATCGTATTTAAAGACGTTGGCTGAGATGTATGGGAAGTTGGCATCATCGATGGCTTCTTGTAAAAACTCTAAACCAAAATTGAACTCATGATTACCAATGTTTGCAACGTCATAGTCTAAGGTATTCATGGCTTTATAAACAGGATGCACTTCACCGTCTTGAAGGTTTTTAATTTTTGCCATGTAGTCACCTAGTGGACTACCTTGAATTAAGTCACCATTGTCTACCAGTACAGAGTTTTGTACTGCATTTCTTGCTTTGTGAATTAATGCCGCAGTTTTAACCAAGCCAACCTTGTCATCTTGGCTGTCAGAAAAGTAGTTAAAGTTTAAAACATTGGCATGTAAGTCTGTGGTTTCAAGTAAGCGCAGCTCGATAGCAGTGCCCTCAATCACTTCTTGATTTGGCGTTTTTGCTTGTGCTTTAACATCATTGTCATTTGAATCAAAACACCCGGTGAGTAATGAGCTTGCACCACATAAAATTGCCAGCGGCAGTAATTTTGTTTTCATATTCCTTTCCATTTATCGGTTTTAGTGCCGCTACTATAGAGAGCGAAAAAGACAAATAGGCTAAGGAAAAATGGCAAGTTGGTTCCAAAATTATGACAAAATGATGAGAGTCCCCTATATTCTGTTAGGTGCAGGTGGTGTTTGTTATTTTATTAATTTTTATGACTTTTTTCATACTCTCAATCGCTAGTAATTAACTCAATACTCATGGTGTTACGCTTATCTGATTCAACCTACATTAGGTAGAGTAAATTGTTTATTTAAGCATTGGTGCGGCTTTGTGTCGTCGATATGACAAGCGTTGTGCAAAGATTTTGGCGGTTTTGATTAGGAGTGGAACCTGCTTGTTTTTTAATGCGTTAGTGAATGATCCAACTGACGCAAGTGCGCCTTTTTAACTGAATATTAGAATCGAATAATGCTGTTTATCAATTTAAAGCACATAAATTTGCTGGGTAAGTATGGGTGATGTTTATGCATGATTTTATTGAAACATTTGCCTAGGGCAGGCTAGGCGCATCTAGTTACCTGCCTTTTGTAGGATAGATATGTTATTTGCTCACTTTTTCATTAAATCGGGTATAACCTTTGTGCGCTATTTTCCACTTGCCTTCTACCTCGAGGAAAAATAAATAGTCTGTATAGGCGATACCAGTTTCAATATTGACGTTATAAACTTTCGCAATTGCAGAGTCACGAGTAATGTCAATAAAGTAGATTTTTGTTTTTAACTTTTCTGGCTCACGAGATTTTAAACCTTCCGCTAATTTACTGCCTTCAAATTTCCAAGGTTTCCCTCTGACATTACCTATCATATCCATATTAGGCAAAAAAACGTTGTGTAAGTTTTCCGGTTTTGCTTCGGAAAATGCTTGGAAATAGGTATGGATAACTTCTCTGATTTTTACTTCATCGTCGGTTTGAGCCCAGCTAATAGAGGTATGAAGTAGCGTGAGGAATAATAAGCAATATCGCGTTGCAGTTTTCATGTATAAATCCTTCTTCTTTATAGTTAGTATCATCTTATGATGCTTTAGGGGCATCTCTAATAGCCTATGCTGTTAATATACAAGGAACAAGTCGCGCTGGCTCAAAAAATAGGCAGTCTAACGATAAATTACGAGAAGAGGGGCGTGAGAAATTTAAAATGGATGACCAAAAAGCGGTCATCCAATCGTTTCTTCGCGGTTATAAATTACCGTCATTAACCAATTGATGAAGCTCCTCAAGTGAAGCCGCAATTTTTACGCCTGGTACATTAGTACCGATGGTTGCCTCAAATGAGCCTTCAACTTGTGAGCGGAATGAGGTAAAAGAAATGCGGTAGACGCCACGAACAAGAGATTCCGTAGGGTTGTTTAAGTTTGTGGTTTGTCTTAGCAGTGAGTTGTAGTATGCGCCACTTGGATTAGCGGGTAATTCTCGCGTGTCATCATTGTATCCCAGCGGTTGCAGTACTTTTCCGCCCTTAGCAATGCTTTTACTATCGATTATATTCATGCGATCAAACACAATGTAAGTATCGAAAAACTTTGCTTTGTCTTTTTCCATACCTGGTGCAAAGTTGGTATGAACAAAGTCCTTCTCCGTTGGTTTTGATTCAACGGGAGATTGCATTGAAATGCCAATCTCATCTACTGCTGCTGGCACCCATGCATATAAGTAATAGGTATCTTTGCCTTTATACACGCCCTCTGGCTTTACAGTGACATCAACGTAGCCGAAATAATTCACGTAATTGGCGTAGGGGGCGCGCACTTCAAGCGGTCCAACCCCTTCAGAAATAGAGCTTTTTAAATAGGGTGACGATGAAGTACTCATACATGCAGTTAAAGTAGTGAGAGAAAGTACAGCAATTACCTTTCCAGTGGATTTAAGCGTCATTAAATAACTCCTTGTTCTGATTAAAATCAAAGCAAGCATAGTTGTGTTTTAAGGCATTGCAATGTGAATTGGGTGGTTTTTTTCTTACAGAGAAGGTGTAGGAATTTTACGTGATTAAACGCTTTATTCGGAGAGGTATTTTAGGTACATTGAATATAAATAAAAAGGGATACATACCAATCACTTAGTGGATTTGATGCAGGTAGAATCGTAATGTGTCAATGCACTATTTAGTTGTGGAGAAGCAATCATGTCAAAGGTAGCCATTATACTTGGTGGGTATGGTAATTTTGGTAAACGCATTGCTGAGTCATTATCACATCATGACATTACTTTGCTGATAGCAGGAAGAAGCGAGGCTAAGGCACAGCAAAGTATTGCGCAGCTACAAAACAAATCACGTGCAGTGCTCAAACCTTGGCAAGTGGATATTCACGCAGATGACTTTACCGAACGACTTGCTGCCCAGAATCCTTTTCTGGTGATCCATACCAGTGGGCCTTACCAAGGTCAGAATTATACTGTGCCGCAAGCGTGCATTGCCTCTGGCGCTCATTACATAGATTTGGCTGATGATAGACGGTATGTGTGTGATATCAGCACTCTTAATGGGGCTGCGAACACTAAAGGGGTGTTGATTATCAGCGGTGCCAGCTCAGTGCCTGGGTTATCCTCAGCTGTCATTGATAAGTACTCAACTGCTTTCAAGCGTATTCAAAGTATCGATATTGCCATTGCACCGGGCAACCAAGCGCAAAGAGGTGTGGCGACAATTGCAGCCATTTTAACCTACACAGGTCATCCATTTGAGGCGTTTAAAGAGGGGCGGTGGCAATCAATCCATGGTTGGATGGATGCAAAGAGTCATGACTTTAAAGGTATCGCCAAACGCCGACTTTTAGCCAATGTTGATGTGCCAGATTTGGCACTTTTCCCTAAGCGGTATGCGGTCGCTGAGCGAGTGAGCTTTCAAGCAGGGTTGGAGCTGCCATTGTTGCATTGGGGCATGGTGGGTATGGCTGCATTAGCCAAGTGGGGCATAGTAAAAAATTGGTCTCCACTTGCAAAACAGCTGGATAAACTGAGTAATTGCTTTTTACGTTTTGGCAGTGATATTGGTGCCATGGAAGTGTCTATATCAGGGCTGGCAGACAGTGAAAAACCGCGTAAAGTGACTTGGCGTCTCTATGCACCAAATGGACAAGGACCTTATATTCCAACACTTTCCACCATTATTATTGCAAAAAAGCTTCTCAATGAAACACTGGATATAACGGGGGCGCTACCCTGTTCAGGGGTGTTAGAATTATCTGAATTTGAACCGTATTTTAAAACGTTTGGAATATATCAAAAGACGCAGGTGGAGGAGTGATGGAACCGTACTTTATCGCAAAGTTTATTCATATTTTGGCCGCGATAGTGGTGATGGGGACAGGCGCGGGCATTGCTTTTTTTATGTTTATGGCGAATCGCTCCAACAATCCTCAAGCAATTTATGTGACAACGCAGCATGTTGTTTTAGGAGATTGGCTATTCACAACCCCAGCGGTGATCACGCAAATAATCAGTGGCCTATACTTGATGCATTTGCTCGGTTACGCTTTTGACTCGCCTTGGTTTTTAACGGTTGCAGGGCTGTTTTCGTTCATAGGCTTGTGCTGGCTTCCTGTGTTGAAAATACAGTATCGCTTGCGTGCGTTGGCACAGCTCGAGCAGCAAAAAGGTGAAATCTCCGCCGAGTTTAAAAAACTGATGCGACGATGGACGTTATTGGGTATTCTTGCGTTTGCAGCCATTTTGATATTACTTGCCTTGATGGTATTTAAGCCTTTATCGGTCGTGTGATTATGATAATGAAAGCCCATAAACTTGACCTATATGCGAGTTATAGCTTGGCGTTTGTTTGGGTGTTTACCGGTCTTACATCGGTATTTTTTGCCCCCGAGGTTGGCTTTGATATTTTGGCAAGCGCAGATATTACTGGGCTTGTTGCACAAGCGGCTGTGTATGGCGGTGGCGCACTGGATGTTGCGCTAGGATTGTGGATTTTGACAAGGCGCTACGTCAGACTATGTTGCTTGGTGCAGGTGAGTGTGATCCTCGTGTACAGTGCTCTTTTGACTCTTATTGATGCTTCATTTTGGTTGCACCCTTTTGGTCCTGTGACTAAAAACTTCCCTATCATCCTACTGATTATGTGTGTGTACCACACTGCCGCTAAAAGTGAGAAATAGCGCGATTTATGTGTTCGGCATATTCGATATTTTGAATATTATCCACCATCTATCTATATTTTATAAGTATCGGAACAATGAGGAGGTGGTGTGCGAACAGCTGCTCAGTTTATCTTGGTTGGACTGTTATCCAGTTCAGTGGTTGCGGCACCGCTTGATGAGATAATCAAAGAGGCGGAGGATTACTTGCGTGTCGAACCTTCCCGCTCATTAAAGCTGCTCAACGCGATACCTCATGTGCATTCGTTAACCGATATTCAGCAATTGAGATGGCATATAGCGGCCATGCGAGCGTCGGTACCCACGGGGGATATGACACAGCTAATTGATTCTTTAGAGGTGATTTTTCACCACCAAAAACACCCTTATTTTATTGATAAACTGGTTTCTATCACCAGTGCGACAGGTATTTGGCTGCGAAAAAACCATTATATCAATGATGCGCAAGTCAGCCTTGAATGTTCTTACAAGCATGCCATCAATGATCGCCAAAAATTGACGATAACTAATAGCCTCGCGTTGCTTGCACGGCAGCTTGATGAGTTAGAAAAAGCTAAGTCGTTATATGTCAAAGCGAAGCGGCTTGCACGTATCGCGGATAGGAAAAATTTACTGGCAATCATAGAGAATAACCAAGGCATGATAGCGTTGGAAGAGGGTAATATTGGGCAAGCTGAGCAGCATTTTAGAATTGCGTTAGCTGGATATCAAAATATAGATAAGCGTTCAGGTCAAATATCGGCGGGAATCAACTTACTGTTTGTTTTTGCTGTTCAGCAGCAGTGGGTAAACTTCCAAAGGCTATATAGCCCGACTGAAACCTTGGCACATGCTTTTCCCAATAAGGCCAAGCAGGCATTATTGTTTTGGCTTAATACCCGCTTTAAACATATGCATGGAGAGCCTTTATCTCGAGAAGAAAAAGCGCAGCTTATCAATGCCTTTAGGCAATTAGATGACGATAGAATTAGGGCCTTAGTATCGCTGCATTTGACTTCAGGCATGGATATATCAGTCCCAGTGATTGATAAGTCGAAAATCAAACGTTTTAATCGCCCCTGGTTCGAAAAAGTAAAGCGTTGTGAATGGTAATTGAATGTTTATTTTTAGCTGGGTTAACATACTTATCAATGCCGTACAGCAAACGCGGCATTCATTAACAGGGGAATCGGCTAGAGATTAATAATCTTGACACCAGCCACGTGTATTACAGCCCTTGTATGGCGTTGTGATACATGGCCCATTCGTCCAACATGGCATTTGGCCAGACTGACACCAATAATCTTTAGATTCAATGGCACCGCCCCCTACTTGTTTTGTCGCATCTGAGTTAATTTGTTTTTGGCTCAGTTGCTTAATGCCTTTTTTGTTTAATTTTAATTTCATTGTTATATCCTTTTGTTTGTTTTTTGTACTGCGCAATAAGAGTCACAATTTACCCAATATCAGTCAATTGCAATTTTTTGATAATCGTACTTTTAGATTAGTTGGTATGTGGATTGCTAGCGTTTAATTGTTGATGATGTGACCATGAAATGACACAAATACACTCAGTCATCGGGTGTGGTGGTGATTAGTCGCAGTTGCTTTGAATCGCAGTTCAGTTTAAGGCATCTTAGAATTGACGATGAAATTGATATAACATAACAAAAACAATCGCCTTAAGAGGGATACATTAGGTATTCAGGCGGTGAGTATAAAATTAAGAGCTTGATTATGAAAAATAACAATAAACTATCACTGACATTGCTTGGCGCTCAAATGCTTGCTTTACCCGCGCTGGCAAGTGATATCAATACTGACAAGACGTGGCAGTATGAAGATGTATTCAATATCGAATACGCAGCGGCGCCACAAGTACACCCTGATGGCTACAAGGTCATTTATGAGCGCAGAGCCATGGATATTATGGCTGACAGCACACGCATAAATTTATGGGAAGTGGATTTAAAAACCAATACACATCAGCCGATTTTATCTGGTAAAAACCAGTACCGTAGTGCCAAATATTCACCAGATGGCAAGCGACTCGCTTATATCACCAATGCCGAAGGAGATAATCAATTATATGTACGCTGGTTAGATTCGGGACAAACCGCACGTGTCACCAACGTACATCAAAGTGTTGGAAACATAAGTTGGTCACCAGACGGTAAGTGGATAGCATTTACCATGTTTAAGCCCGAGAGCAAAAGTGGCTTGTTTAAGGAGATGCCTAAAAAGCCGAAAGGCGCGCAATGGGCTGGGAATGCAACTTATATCGATGAGATGATTTATAAGCGTGATGGCAGCGGTTTTGTTAAGCCGGGTTATCATCATGTGTACGTTGTGCCAGCTGAAGGGGGGACGCCGCGTCAATTAACGCAAGGTGCGTTCCATCATCGTTCATACCTCACTTGGAGTGAGGATGGTAAATCACTCTATTTTAACGCTAACCGACACGATAATTGGCAAAATAAACCGCGCCAGTCAGACATATATCGAGTTGATATTCACGATCGTCAGATCACACAAATCACGGATGTGGATGGCCCAGAATATCGCCCAAAAGTGAGTTATCAAAGAGATAAGATTGCTTATTTAGGCTATGAAAATAAGCATTTATCAAGCCAAAACTTTGATATTTTCATGATGGATTTAGATGGTAAAAACCCAGTTAACCTAACCGCGTCGTTAGACCGGCCAATTAGCTCACATCAGTGGGATAAAAAAGGGCGCGGGCTTTATTTTAGCTATGATGACCATGGTCAAAAGTATGTTGGTCACGTGACTTTAAAGGGCAAAGTGACGGAAAAACTGGCTAAACTAGGTGGGCAGTCTTTAGGGCGTCCATACACATCTGGTCAATTTGCCGTTGCAGGCAGTAGTCGCTTGGTAGTAACAACCGGTGATACAGAGCGTCCAGCTGATCTGGCCTTGGTTGATAAGCGCCAGAAGGTCACTCAGCTAACAGATTTAAATGCTGACTTATTAGATCATAAAAATATCGCAAAAGTTGAGCCTATCACTGTAAAGTCATCTGTAGATGGCCGTGATATTCAAGCTTGGTATGCATTACCGCCTAATTTTGATGCTACTAAAAAGTACCCGATGATTTTAGAGATACATGGCGGACCACACACGGCATATGGGCCAAACTACAGTACAGAAGTTCAGCTGATGGCATCTAAGGGCTATGTTGTGGTGTGGGCAAATCCACGAGGCAGTACGTCTTATGGTCAGGAGTTTGCAAATCTAATTCATCACGATTACCCATCAAAAGATTACAATGACTTGATAGATGTTGTAGATGGTATGGTCGCTAAAAAGTTTGTTGATGAAGATAATTTATTTGTCACAGGTGGTTCAGGCGGCGGTGTGTTAACGGCGTGGATCATTGGTAATACAGATCGCTTTAAAGCGGCGGTGGTTGCCAAGCCTGTGATTAACTGGATAAGCTTTGCTTTAACCGCAGATGCCTACAACTACTATGCGAAATATTGGATGCCGGGCATGCCATGGGAAGCAACAGAGCATTTATGGAAGCATTCACCGTTGTCGCTGGTGGGTAATGTGAAAACACCAACCATGTTGTTAACGGGTGAGAATGACTACCGTACTCCGATGAGTGAAACAGAGCAATACTATCAAGCATTGCAGTTACGTAATGTGGAAACTGCCATGGTACGTATTCCCAAAGCGGGCCATGGTATTGCTGCAAGGCCAAGTAACTTGATCCAAAAAGTGGGTCATATTGTGGCGTGGTTTGAAAAATACCGCAAAGCGGATAAGTAAAAATATATTAGGGCAGTGTTTTACTGCCCTAATTTTAGTTAAGCCAGACTCACTTGTGGCTTCCCCTCGACAGACACACTGCGTTTGGCAACTAGCCATAAGCTGACTGTGATGGTGATGCTCATCATCACAAAAATAGCCAACATAATCATCAGCTGATATTTAATCGCCACCATAGGCGATGCCCCGCCAAGTATTTGACCTGTCATCATACCTGGAATTGTCACCAGTCCCGTCGTTGCCATCGTGGCGAGAATGGGTGACATCGCCTTGGTCAAAGCATCCTGTACAAAAGGTTTCGTCGCATCGCTTGGTGATGCGCCCAGCGCCAATGCGGCTTGATACTCGGGCCAGCGTTCTTGCAGTGCACTAAAGTAACTTTGTAGGCAGATGATATTGCTAGAAATGCTGTTGCCAAGGAGCATACCGGCTAAAGGGATAACGTAGCGGGCATGGTAAAAAGGTTCTGGCTGAATAATTCCCAAGGCAAGAATAGCCATTAGCGGCAAGAGCCCCGCAACTAAGCTAAGCACCACAGGAAATAAAATCATAGATTTTGGAAAAGGCACTTTGTTGATAATGGCACTGCTGCCGACAAGTACCATGGCCATCATCCAGGCGAGGTTTACCCAAACACTGTTGAGATCGAAAAGTAACTCCAAGTATAGGCCGATTAATATGAGCTGCAATGTCATTCTACTCAGGCTGACTATGGTTTCTTTTAATAAGCCCAGCTGATAGTGACTATTTATGTAATAAGGGATGATCAACGTGAGGCTGAAAAGAGCCAACTGCCACCACTGAATATCTATGACGCTTTGCATACTGCCAACTACTTTGTCTGAGCCTAAAACAGGAATTAATTAACTGAGCGCTCACGCTAACATGCCTGTATGACACTTTTATTTTAAGTGTCATACAGGCATATGTATCGGCGTTGTCTGGTTATGTAGTCTGCAGGGTATTAAATTACACCACTTTGGCTAACACAATATCGTAGCGATATTGATTGGCGATTTCAGTGGTTTTTGCGGTCATTAAGGCTTGCTCTTCAGGTGTTTTGCGTCTGAATAAGCCATCTTTTTGGTTGAGTGGGTGATCGGGAAAATACATTTGCGTAAGCAGCGAGTGATAGCCTCTTTTTGATATTTTGAGATGAATATGGGGGGTTCTCTGCTGCGCTGCATTGAGCGGGTAAGCCCCCGGGAACACAGTTTTAAAACGAAAGTGCCCTTTTGCTTTGGTTTGTATAATAGCCCAAGCCTGAAAGTGGGCATCAATTGGGGCATCACTGTTGTCATGAGGGTGATGGTATTTTCCAAAGCTGTTGGCTTGCCACAGATCAATGGTGACATCCTCTATGGCATTGCCTTGGTCATCGAACACTTGGCCAAATATGTCTATGACGGTGCCGTTTGCTATACCTTTTTTACCGGCAACTTGCGTTAAGTCAGCATCTTTGTCTTTTTGTGGCGTAATTGGATAGTAAGGTCCCTCCATCTCTTTTGGTGTTATGGTGCGCGCTTGTACATGTGTTCCAACAAGGCCCGCAAGTGAACCGAGCGTTAGATTGCGAATAAAGTGACGGCGATTGAGTGTTGTCATTATTAATCCTTCTGCAAGATGGTTAAAGCACCCTTAAAGACGTTACGTCATGCCCGCGCAATTGGCCAGTAATGACCATTGTCACGTTTGAATGTAAATTGGGTGCATAAAGCAAATGGAGTATTAGATGCTGAGGTCAGCCGCGTCTTAGTATTTCTCTATTATTTTAAATCATAGAGTTTTAATAGAGTTTTAGTGTTTTGAAATTTAAGCTTATTTTTTATTTAAAGACTGTGGTCGGTATTGGTAGTTGTCAAAGGTCATGGTGGATGTTTCTTCTATGTCAATAAAGAAGGAAAATGTCCCCCGCATGTCCATTTGGGTTTGCTGTATAAGAACAGTATCACTTACCGTCATAAATTGCATATCAAGGTTAAACTCGCTGATCTCTGCCAGTGCAACAGGGCTGAATGAGGCTGTATTGTGTACAGAAATTTGCTCAATGTGCTGATTGCTTTTATCAATTTTAATGTGACCGGTTAGTTTGCCAATGGCATCACTGCCGAGATCGGCCAGCTCAACAGGGTAGCTTAAGGTGATACTGTTGGGGGTTTCTTGAACAAGGGTGAGAGAGTGCGTTTTCACCAGCTCCTTAATGCTGATCGAAAAGCCTTCATTTTCACGTTTTTGTGCAAACTCTTTGGCTTGTTTTGGTGATGGCTGTTGGCCATTAAGCTGAAGCAGTTGCCAGCGCAGATAGGGGGCGTTGTTGGGCTGGTGTTTGGCATGAATTTCGGTTTTGTTACCTTCTTCAATTTCAATACTATGAATTGTGTAAGACCAGTGTTGCTTGTTGGTTTGAGAAAAATGCTCAAGTGCAGACTCCACTAACTGAACATGTTCGCTGGATGCAGACATTGCAGGTTTAGTGAATACAATAAGTGAGCAAATGATGGCAATACATCTGAACTGTTGAAACATAAAACGGCCTCCTTTTTGCGTATTACTTTGCAGGCCGTAGCGTGAAATAGACGTGAAGATGAAAGGCGAATGTGCCTTATAAAATTATCAAGGCGCTGTAAACTCCTCGAGCGCTAAGAGGATCTCTTTTCTCAAAACTTCAGTGAGTTGCCCATTTGGATAGTGGCCAGCTAGGTGCCTATCGACACTGGTGGAAGCATGCGGGTCGTAGCGGTTATCAGCACCTGCAAGTTGATAAAATTGATTGACGATTGCGGTTGTGTCATGAGGATCAGCTTCTATCATGATCATTGCTTGTGCCAAAACAGCGCGGTATAAACCCTGTTCATTCTTTGGTGATAGAGCGACTCGCTGCGCAGTTCCCGTGACTTTCAATGCATCTATATTGAGATTAAAGCGACCATCACAATACGCGCCAGGTGTTTCACCATATTCACTTTGCAAGCCAAGACTGCGCAGTGCGCTGCGAATGGGCTCACATAAAGCGATATAAATGGCATCCAAGTCCAGAGGCTGTGACTTTGTTTGCGCAAAAATTACAGAGAAGTTTAAAATGCCTGGACCATGAGGGACGGCAGTCCCACCACTTTGCCTCACTGACACTGGCCAATCTAATTGTGCGAGAGTATCGCAGGCATCATTAAACATCGGTAACTTAGCCTCTTTACGACTGACGATCAGTGATTGAGGGCACTCCCATAACCTAATTGTGGCAGGCTGTATGCCTTTAGCAACTTGCATCAGTAGTATTGAGTCTTGCTCTAATGCGCGCTCAGTAGATGTTTCAATGGGTTCATTAAGGACAGTCCATGAATAGGCGCTATACAGCTGGGTTGCTAGTCTTTTTTCATTCATATGTACTTGTCCCTAATTATCATGTGACCTTATCTAGTATAGACGCCGTTATGGCATGGTGATTTACTATGAGTTTGATGTCTCTGCCGTTGGCATCATCATACTTTGATAACGCAATTCACCTAAAAACGCCCTGGCTGCTGGGCCTAGGCTATCACCATCGACAAAGGTGAGATGCAGCTGAACTTTTCGTGTCTGACCCGATTGCAGGTTGAGTGGGACAAGCTCACCACTTTGCAGTTCTTTTGCAATTAAAGGCACTGGCAGCCACGCAAAACCAAAGCCATTTTTTATCATATCAATAGAAGTGCGCATATGGCTTACTGTCCAGCGCTGAGAGGCCTGCAGCCAGCCTGAGTCATGACTTTTTGATACTGCAGAGTCCCTCACGACAATCTGGCGATGAGACTTTAAATCTTCTAAGGTCAGTGCTTTTTCAGTTTGATTGAGAGTGTGTTCGGGGCTTGCAACGGCAATAAATTCAATTTGGCATAACTCTTCACTAAATAAACCTTCAAGGGTAAAAGCAGAGACGGCGATATCAACTAAGCCACCTTGCAACTGCTCATTGGCCCCATTGAGTACAGACTCGACAAGTTCGATGCGCAGAAATGGGAATTCTTGCGATACTTTATCAAGCACCTTATACAGTAAGTGCGATGGGAAAATGGCATCGATGGCGATACGCAGTTTAGTCTCAATGCCTTCTGCGAGCGTCTCTGCAATGGTTTCGACTTTTGAAGCTTCCTCTAACAGGTAGTCAACCCGGCGCAGCATTAATTCACCGGCAGGCGTTAAGAGCGTTTTACGGCCTTCGACACGAAATAGCTTTACGCCAAGAGAGGTTTCAATTTTATTCACGGCGTTGTGAATACTTGATTGGCTCTTATGAATTTGAGCCGAAGCTTGGTTAAATCCGCCATGCTCGACGACGGCTTTAAACATACGCCACTGCTCGAGCGTTACTTTAAGCATGAGCCACCTATTTGCTGTATGTATAAGGATTGAGTGATAAGCATATTACACAAAAAAAGCATCAGGTTCATATTGTTCAGACAAAATTAGTTGCGCTGCCATAAAGCGTTTATTTTCATTTTTTTGAGTACTTTAGCGGAAAAGCTTTCTAGTATTCAGGTACAGTAAACTTTCTCTCGCGTAATTTAGGTGCTCCCAAGCAGTGAGGCTCATTCGTTCGTGAATGGGCTTTTTTTATTGCTAGAAGGGCGCTGATCCCCAATGCGCTTTTTGCTTTTTTTGAGCCTGTTTTTTAGCGCGTTTAAGCTCACTTTTACGCACGTGCTTCGTTATCCACTTGATCATTTTGGGCGCCAACTCTGGCGGAATGTTGTGACCCATTCCTGGGACGATTTTTAGTTTTGATTTCCGGATCTGCTGTGCCGTTTTCATCCCTTCTAGGCTGGGAATTATGGGGTCGGACTCACCGTGTATCACTAAAGTCGGTGCCTTAACTTTGGCCATCAGATCCTGACGACTACCGCTTGCAGCCATTGCGGCAAATTGGCGATGAAAGCCATGGGGGTTGTTTGCGCGCTCAACGGTATCGATTGCCTGACTTTTCAGTGTTTTTTCATCTTGGGGGTAAGCTGGGCTGCCGATCAACTGATTAAGGCGGATATTGTAGCGAATTGCGGCATCTCTATTTGGTTTGTTAGGGCGAATTTTAGCGAGCTGGAAGAAGACTTTGAGGTTGGATTGAGTCAATTTTAGAGAGGAAGAGGAAGACATAATAGAGGTAAGGCTAAGCACCTTTTTCTTCTGCTTAGCGGCGATAATCTGTGCAATCATACCGCCCATGGAGGCACCGACAAGATGAGCTTTTTTTATTTTCAACGCTTTCATTAATGCTAAAGTATCTTCGGCCATTTCTTCTAACGTGTAGGGGGCTTTAGTGCGCATCGGCAACCGCGCGCTTACCCAGGTTTTAAATAAGTTAGGGGTACCATATTGCTCTAACTGAGTTGAGAGGCCGGCATCTCGGTTATCGAATCGTACGACTCTAAAGCCTTGCTCAACCAAGCCATAAAAGAGTTTATCGGGCCAGAGTGTCATCTGCGCACCAAGCCCCATGATCAAGACAATAGCAGGCCTGTTTTTATCCCCTTCATCTTGATAGCTAATAGAAATATTGCTGCTGATAGAGATTGATTTCATAGTGATATAATTGCAAAAGCCCTGAGTGCAGTTTAGGCGTAAAAATAGCAAATGCCTATGAACTAATTTGTTTTAGAAGGGTGTATACTTGATGCTGATAGCGCCGACTATGGCACAAATCAGGCCATAGAAATTGGCCGTTATTCTTAGTATCAATAGTTATTTTACAACCGTATTAATAGGATGAATGATGAATAAAAAAGTACATCATAGCCATGAACATCAGCGTGGCGAGATTAAAGGTAATGCCTTAAAAGCTTTGGTAACTAGCCCAGTATTTAAGAGCAAAGTTGAGAAAGCGAAAAAAGGTAAGGGGAGCTTTCGTCGTAAAGCAAAACATCAAGGCCAAGAGCCTTATTTTATGGCAGCGTAATACACGCGGCGAGCCATAAAATAAGGCTTTTTAAATCGTATTCATGGCATGAAATTTTGGAGATAAAATGCGTAAAAGGACGTGTGTACTGACTATTATCGCTATTGGACTTACCGGATGCCAAGCCGCGCCTTTTACTTATAATCCAAAAGGGATAGAGCAAGCGCGTTTAGCACACATCGTTTTAGAGCAAGGGCCTCGTCAGTATGCACAGGATTATCTTGCTAAAATTGAATTCATTTGGAATGAACAAGGTGAGGAGCTCAGTGGGCGGCTGCCTTATGTCAGTGCCAAGTTTGATAGCATGCAAATTTCACCTGGGGTTTATCGTATTCAGGCGTCCTGTGCCAACAATCAATACAAGGGCAGTGTGGAAGGGATTTTTAATTTTGAGCCAGCTAACCACTATCGCTTAGTGTGTGAACCGAAAAAAGACCGCCACACACTGGGGTTTGCGGTCTCAACGCATGTTGCACTTAAGCTGGAGCAGCTAGCTGATTAATCTGTGCTTTGAATTTGCTCCGATGTGGTTGTGTCAGGCAAGGCTTGTTTACTCCAGAAGCTTGCTAGTATTGACCCACTGATATTATGCCATATTGAAAAAACAGTCCCCGCAATGGCCGCAGCCGGTGAGAAAAACTTCATTGCTAACGCCACTGCCAGTCCTGAGTTCTGTAACCCAACTTCAAAGGCAATAGTTCGACAGACGACTTCTTGAAATCCACACCACCTTGCAGCCCAATAGCCACTTAACAAGCCAATACCGTTGTGCAAAATAACTGCACATAAAATTACAGGCCCTACCGAAGAAAGCTGTGCTTGATTGAGCGCCACAATGATGGCGATGATAAAGACAATGGCCAACATAGAAAGAAGTGGCAAAACAGTGTGTATTTTTGCTACTTGCTTTCGTAATAAGGTATTGATCAATAAACCAATGATCACAGGCGCGAGCACTATTTTTAGTAGGTTTACAATCATCGCTTGGATGGGAATATCCACTAGCTGCTGGGCATACAATGAGATTAAAAATGGCGTGAATAAAACACCTAATAAGGTGCTGATGGCTGTCATCGTTATGGATAAAGCAACGTCTCCTTTGGCCAAAAAACACATCACGTTACTTGCCGTTCCACCCGCTACACAGCCCACCAGAATAATGCCAAGGCTCACTGTATCGTCTAACCCAAATGCATAAACAATGGCCAGGGCCACTAAGGGCATGACTAAATATTGCAGTAGTACGCCCAGCATGATGGCTTTGGGCGTTTTAATCACGTTACTAAAGTCTGACCAAGTGAGTGTCAAACCCATGCTGAGCATGATCACAGTTAACAGTGGAATGATGGCAGATTTAAAGGGAGTAAAAAAATCTGGGTTGATATAGGCGATGGCACTGAGCAAAAGTGCCCATAGAGGGAAAAGTTGAATGACTCGATTTAACATAGAGCTCTCATTTGGACTGATTAGTTTGATCATTGAATCGCGAAATTGTGGAGTGAGTATGTTGCTGTGCATCTATTTATGCGTTTGTATATTTTTCACCCCACTGTTATGTTAACAAGCAGTAAACCTTAGTCAATCATGTTCATTCGACTTCATTAAATTTGATGTGTATTGGGTGGCATTCACAGTGATAGGAAACTCTATGGTCGAGCAGAGTGTGACATTCATAAACCAGTTATTGTGGGGAAAAGGGCAGCTCCTGATTTATGTACTCCTATTTGCCGGTGTTTGGTTTACATATAAATTGCGTGCTATTCAATTTACGGGCTTTAAACATATGTTTTCGCTTGCAAAAGGTAGTGGTAGTGCAAACCCCAATGGGATCAGTTCATTTCAAGCTTTATGTACAGGACTAAGTGCCCGTGTGGGGACTGGGAACTTGGCAGGTGTTGCCATGGCCATTTCTTTGGGTGGCAGTGGGGCCGTTTTTTGGATGTGGGTGATTGCATTACTTGGGATGGCGACTGGATTTGCTGAGAGTGTGCTTGGGCAGCTTTATAAAGTAAAAGATAGCCGCAAAGAGTTTCGTGGTGGGCCTGCTTACTATATTCGAGCTGGACTGGGTAAAACATGGCTTGCGGTGTTGTTTTCGCTGTGCTTATTTTTGGGCTATGGCGCTAGCTTTAGTGCGATGCAGGCAAACACCATGGCGGAGGCATTGAACAATACATTCGCCATACCAACTTATCTTAGCGGGCTAGTCATAGCAGGTGTTGCGGGAATTATTGTACTGGGGGGGCTTAAGCGAATAGCCCGTTTTGCAGAGATAATAGTACCTTGGATGGGGGCGGCATTTATATTCACTGCAATCATGATCAGTGCTCTCAATCTTAATCTATTACCTGGGCTTTTTACTGATATTGTGCTGTCTGCGTTTGGACTGACAGAAGCCTCTGCAGGGGCGCTGGGAGCAGCAATCAAAAGTGGTATCCAACGCGGTATGTATTCTAATGAGGCCGGTGCTGGCAGTGTGCCCCATGCAGCAGCGGGGGCTGCGCCCAACCCAAATCATCCGGTTGTGCAAGGTTATATCCAAATGTTAGGCGTGTTTGTGGACACCATTGTGCTGTGCAGCTGCACTGCTGTGATCGTATTACTCGCGGGAGTTGGTGCGACTGGAGAGATGGCGGGGATCAGTTTGACACAGCAAGCGATGGCAGTGCATTTTGGCGAGTATGGAGATGATTTTATTGCTTTGGCTATTACGTTATTTGCATTCACTTCTGTGGTCGCTAACTATGCTTATGCTGAGAGCAACCTGCACTTTTTTAAACTCGACAATACCTTGGGTAGGTTAAGCTATACGGGTATTTATCTTGCTATGGTCGTATGGGGAGCAAATGCCAGTTTGCAGCAGGTATGGAACTTGGCAGATATGTCTTTGGGGTTGATGACTTTGGTAAATGTCTATGCCATTGTGTTACTCACGCCAACAATAAAGAGCCTGACTCAGGACTATTTGGATAAGAAGCGAGCGGGAGTGAACGCCGAGTTCCACCAAGGGGATGCAAGCATACAAGGTAACACTGCGCCCGGGGTTTGGAGTGAAAAGCGTATATAGTGCAAGTTAGCTAGCAGCGGCAGCCTTGCCGCCGCTACCAATCGTTAAGTGTTGAACCACGCAGCGAGTTGTTGCTGATACGGCGTAATATCCCCAATGTTATTTTTAACCCATTCTGGATTGTAATAGGTATCTAAATAGCGCTCGCCACTGTCGCAAATTAAAGTGACGATGGCACCGCCTTTATTTTGATTTTTCATTTTTTCTGCACTTATTAAAGCACCCCACAAGTTGGTGCCTGTGGATGGCCCTGCTTTACGCCCCGTGAATTGTTCAAGCCATAACATCGCAGCAATACTTGCGGCATCCGGCACCTGCATCATATGGTCTATGACATCGGGCTGAAAAGACTTCTCTACTTTGGGGCGGCCAATGCCTTCGATACGGCTAGAGCGACCAGTACAAATAGTGTCATCATGTGTTGTATAGCCTTGATAAAAAGCGGAAAACTGGGGATCGACGACCATGAGTTCCGTATCATAGCCTTTGTACAGAATGTAACGGCCAAGTGTTGCTGAGGTACCGCCTGTACCAGCGCCCATGACAACTAGGCTGGGCACAGGGTAGGGTTCACACTTCATTTGATTAAAAATACTTTCGGCAATGTTGTTATTACCACGCCAGTCTGTCGCCCGCTCGGCGTACATGAATTGATCCATAAAATAGCCATCGCACTGCTTTGCAAGCGCTGCGGCGGTGTCATGCATTTGCGTTGCGCAATCAACAAAGTGGCATTGCCCGCCATAAAATTGGATTTGATCTATTTTACTTTGCGCCGTTGATGCCGGCATCACGGCAATAAAAGGCACGCCTATCATTTGTGCAAAGTAGGCTTCGGACACTGCAGTGCTACCAGAGGACGCTTCAATGACGGTAGTGCCCTCTTTTATTTTGCCATTGCACAGCGCATACAGAAATAACGAGCGGGCAAGGCGGTGTTTTAAGCTACCAGTTGGGTGGGTGCTTTCGTCTTTTAGGTATAAATAAATATCATTGAACTGTGGTAGTTGAAACTTAAACAAATGCGTGTCTGCAGAGCGATTTTGATCGGCTTCTATTTTCGCAATGCTTTGCTTTACCCAGTTTTTCATATTTATGAACTCCTATTGTGCGTTACCCAGGTGAAAAATCATATTTATTCTTTTTGGTTATAACTTATTCTATATCTAATTTGGAGATAATTTAAGCTTTATTTTTGCCTGCAAAGGTCGGGTTGTCGTTTTGCCTTGTTACTTTTTGTAGCAAATTAATATTCATCAAAGCCAAGGGCGCATTTTGATCATGCAGTGAATATGGCACACTGAGCATCATAAGTTGACGTGTTTGCCAGCGCATTTATCTAGGTAAAGGAAAGAAATTGAGCGATACACCCCAAAAAAAACAGCAAAAAGCCATTGCAAGCTTGCTACCCATAGTTGCGTTTATTAAGCCGTATAAGTGGGTTGCCTTGTTAGCACTGCTGGTCTTGTTAATTACCGCAGGTCTTAATTTGTCCATTGGTCAGGGGGTGAAATTTGTCATTGATAGCGGTTTTATCGCTGGTTCAAAAGAACAATTAACGCAAGCTATTTCTGGGTTAGTGGTTTTGATCTCGTTAGTTGCTGTAGGTACATTTTGTCGCTTTTATTTGATGAGCTGGCTTGGCGAGCGCGTCAGTGCGGATATTCGTAAAGCGGTATTTAATCAAATTGTGCATTTACATCCGAGCTATTTTGAAGAGAACCGCAGTGGCGAGATGATGTCACGTTTGACGACGGATACGACTTTGCTGCAATCCATTGTCGGGTCTTCTTTTTCGATGGCGCTACGCAGTGCTTTGGTGTTGCTCGGCGGCTTAATTATGTTACTTGTCACCAATATTAAACTGACTTTATTGGTGGTTGCCTGTGTGCCATTGACACTAATACCGATTATGATTTTTGGTAAACGGGTACGCAAGCTATCAGAGAATAATCAAAGTGCCATCGCGGATATTAGTACCTATGCTGGCGAGATCATTCAACATATCAAAGTGGTGCAAAGTTATACCCACGAAGAAAAAGAAAAACACGCTTTTGGTGGTGAGGTAGAGAAAGCGTTTAATGTCGCAAGGCAAAGTATTAAGCAGCGCTCTTTTTTAATCGCGGCTGTGATTTTCCTGACTTTTGGTGCCATCAGTGTGATGCTGTGGGTCGGTGGCATGGATGTGCTTGAAGGACGTATGACAGGCGGCGAGTTAGGCGCTTTTATCTTTTATGCCATTATGGTGGCGATGTCGGTAGCAACCATTGCAGAAGTGTACGGCGAATTGCAACGTGCAGCGGGCGCAGCCAGTCGCTTATTGGAGCTATTACAAATCGATAGTGCAATTAAGGATGTGGCTGAGCCAAAGCCAATGCATCATGGAAATGAGGTGAGTATTGCATTTAAAAAGGTGGATTTTTACTATCCCTCAAGGCCAGATACACCAGCACTCAAAGATATCAACTTATCTATTTTGAAAGGGAAAATAGTGGCTTTGGTTGGCCCATCTGGTGCAGGTAAAACCACTTTGTTTGAGCTATTACAGCGTTTTTATGATCCTCAGCAAGGAACTATTGAGTTTAATAATGAAGTGATAACACAAGTATCACTGACCGAATTACGCCACTCAATGGGTATGGTGCCACAACATCCTGTGCTCTTTAGTTCAGACGTATGGCATAACATTCGTTACGGTAACCCTGACGCGTCTGATGAGCAAGTGATAGAGGCAGCAAAGCGTGCCCATGCCCATGACTTCATCGAGCAATTACCAGATGGCTATGGCAGCTTTTTAGGGGAGCAAGGTGTGAGATTATCTGGTGGTCAAAAACAACGTATCGCCATTGCGCGCGCTATTTTGAAAGACCCAGATGTTTTGTTATTAGACGAAGCCACCAGTGCATTGGATGCGCAGAGTGAATTTCATGTGCAAGCAGCACTCAATGAATTAATGCAAAACAGAACAACTCTGATTATTGCCCACCGCTTGGCAACCGTGACCCATGCGGATGTGATCGTGGTGATGGATAAAGGTCAAATTGTTGATATGGGTACGCATCAAGGGTTACTTGAGAGCTCCGTGCTTTATCAAAAGTTATGCGAATTACAGTTTGATAAAGCACAGAGTATTGAGAGTCACACTATTTAGAACTGGAAGGTCAGTTTACCGTTAACTAGTGTGTCGTCCTCGTTACGATTGAACCAATTTGAGCGACTGTGAACAGCTTCTATCGAGCCGAGAAAGTATTTTGTAAACGCATACTCCAAGCTGATGCTTAGTCCAAAAGCAGAACCGTCATCGATAAAATAGCTTTGAGCGCATTCAGGTGCGTAGTTGTCTTTACAGCGAGTGTTATAATACGCACCATCGATGTCGCCGGTTTGATAAAAAATACTGCCATATAATAATGCATCAGGAGATAGGCGGTACCCTGTTATCCAAGCAATATCAATCAGATCCTGTGTAAGTTTCCAGTCTTTGTCTAATTCTGGTGTGTATTTGTTAGGGTATTTTGTCTCGAGACCGGTTTCTGTATCTGTCAGATATCCAAGCGTAACAGCATGGGAGATATTGCCCGTTTGTGCTGTTTCAGCATGTTGCCCAAATAGCTGGTACTTCAATGTTGCTTTAATTGCTTTTCCGATTTGGTACTTGGCTGAAAAGCCGCCCCCTAAAGTAGTTTCAGCATTAATAAAGAGACCTGTATCATTTGAACCCAGCGGGGCATCCCCTTTTGGAATTGGCTGGCCTTTGTCTAATCCTAAAGCTAATTTAAAATGGAAAGGTTCGCTATGCACTTCTGGGCTATCTAGTCGCACCGAGCCAGTGTCAGCTTCAGGCGTTGAGTTACAGCCTGCGAGTATGAATAAAGATGCCAAAGCTGCTGTGCATTTTTGCATGTTTTTTAATTCCTATTGAGATTTTTAATGATATTTATCACGGTGTGGATAGTATCTTTTTTTCCTTTAATAGCAACAAAGTGAATTGAAAATAGCTCATTTAATGAAAAACTATATCTATTTAGTCAGGTTGTGCTGATTGAGGTAAGGTGGTGACCCATGCGCGTGTGGTTGTGGTAATAGATAAGGGTCAAATGGTTAATATGGGCACTCATCAGGGGCCAGTTGAAAGCTCCGTACTTTATCAGAGTTTATGTGAGTTGCAGCTTGATAAAGTACAGAGTATTGAGCGCATTACTGCTTAAAATTGGTAGATAAAATTACCATTAACGAGGGTGTCATTTTCGTTGCGATTAAACCAATTAAAGCGGCTGTGACTTACTTCCATTGAGTACAGAAAATGCTTAGTCAATGCATATTCTACGGCCACGCTGAGGCCATATGCAGAGCCATCATCTGAAAAGTGGTTTTGGGCGCACTCTGGCGTATGTGGTCCGCTACAGCTGTTATAGAAAGCACCATCGATTTCGCCAAATTGATAAAATGCGCTGCCATATATAAGCGCGTCCTCTGAAAAGCGATAACCTGTTATCCATGCAACATCAATAAAGTCATGGTCAAGTTCCCAATCTCCATGAATTGTGGCGGAGTTGTGATTCTTATATTCTCCGTGACCTGACTCTTGATCGGATAAGTATCCAACAGCGATTGCATGAGAGATATTACCAGCTTGTGCTGTTTCTGCATGTTGTCCGGAAAATTGGTATTTTATAGACCACTTGACTGCTTTGCCCACTTGATATTTTGCAGAAAAGCCGCCTCCTAGAGACATCTCTGCACCGGCATAAAAATCTGATTCATTTGATTCAAGCGGGGCATCACCGATTGGAATGGGGCGACCTTTATCTGTACCGATTGCCAATTTTACATTGAAGGGCTGGCTATGTACTTCTGGACTATCTAAGCGCACAGAACCAGGGTCTGCTTCTGGTGGTGTCGATTGGCAACCAGTTAAGACGATTAAGGAGGTCAAAGCTGCAGCACATTTTTTCATATACTTCTGATCCATCTTGAGATTTTAAATGAGAATTATCGCGGTTGTGGATGGTATCTGTTTTTCCTGTAATAGCAACATAATGAAATGAAAATATGCGATTTTATGAAACACGTCATTTCATCAAGGTTGAGAAGGTTGGGGTTAGATGCAATCATAGAGTCAGCTTGTTGATGACTTATCAAAAAAGGAAAGGCAATGAAAAAATACATGGTGTTAGCTATGGGGCTACTCCTCACAGGGTGTTCAGACAGTGAAGTTGGTGACGTTTCTTTGGGGTTATTTACGCTAAAAGACATTAAATTAGACTCTATGATTGACCCTGTGGTGACAGGTGTCACATGCCATGTTGCCAGTGTTGAGGCTGACTTAAGCTTATCGGACCCAAGTGATAGTTCTATCTCATGTCGTCAAACGGGTGAGATCACAGCCGCCATGATAGCCAGTATTGATAAATCGAAATCTGGAGAAGTGGTATTTAAAAAGTCCAAGAGCATCTTTTTAAAAAGCATGAAGGTGCGTCGAATTTATGATGCAAAAAGTCAGACGCTGATGTACTTATCATATAGTACAAAAGAAACATCTGGCAGTTTTAAGCACAGTCTATCGACGGTGCCTTTGTGGGGCACTTCCGCTTATATCACTGCAAAGACAGAGCAATAAATGGATGTCATGGTCGAGCTGAATTCGACCATGACAAACAACTACTTTTCGCCTAATACTTCAAACTCGTCATATATTAGACGTGCATGGCCATCTTCTTCAATGACCCAATGCTCTTTATGCACCACCCCATAGGCTTTGTTCATGGTCCATTTTGAAGTCAGAATATAGCCGCCTTCAGGGGACGGCTGCCAATCAACTTCGCTGTATTCCACACTGTGAAAACCTTGATCCATGATATCTTGCCAAAACTGTGCGATTTGCTCACGACCAGTGAATTCTCCAAATGGCAGTGCTTTCATCGTGGCATGTTTTGTATATTGCTGTGCACACGCTTGTGCATCTTGACGGTTAAAAGCTTGTTGCCATGCGCTAATACCAGCTTTACAAAGTGCCAGTTGCGTTGTGTGAGTGCTCATTCGATTGCTCCGATAAATTAAACTTGTTTTAGCATAGCGATTTAATTAGATTTAAAAAACAAGGTAAAAAGAACGCACTGTTTACTCTAGGAGAACAATCAATGAATAAGTTGCGGCATATGTCTTTGTTTGCACAGATTGTTGAAAGTGGATCGATTACAGCAGCCGCCAATGCCCTCGGGTTATCCAAATCTGTATTGAGCCAGCATTTAAAAGAGCTTGAGCAATCGCTTGGGGTAATGCTACTGCGACGCACAACGCGTAAGCAAAGCCTAACCGTTGCTGGGCAGGGGTTTTATGAGCAATGTAAGTTAATCAATCAAACTGCTCAGTTAGCTTGGCTAGAGACGGCACAATTTAATGATGTGCCCAAAGGCAAGGTCAAAATAACCGCACCGAACGTGCTAATGACGACCTTAGTCGCGCCCGCTCTGGTTGGGGTATGTATCGAGTATCCAGCGCTTGAACTTGAGCTGGTTGCTGATGATCAGCAGCTAGACCTGCAAGCGCAAAATATCGATTTGGCAATTCGTGTCGGGCGCTCGAAAAACAGCGATGCGAAGCAGCGTTGGGTGGGAGAATTTAAAGATGTGCTGTGCGGCTCATCAACTCTCTTAAAAACGCAGCCTCCTGAAGCGTTACGCTATATTGCTAATATTTGGCAAGATCAGCACATAGAGCATGTTTTTACCTCCTCCACAGGGCAGGAAAAAGTATTTTCAACTCGCGCAAGCTGCCAAGTAAACACGTTTGATACGTGCTTTGCCATGATAGCGCAAGGAGCGGGAATTGGCTTGGTGCCAGACTTTAAGTTGCCAGAGCTCGCCACGCAAATATGTGAGGTTTTTCCAGAGTACAGCCTAAAGGCAAATCCGATATTTGCACTGCACACATTTGATAAGCAAATACCACTGAGTATCAAAGTCTGTTTGCAAGCGATTGAAAACAAACTAGCCCAGAGCATGGACTAGCTTATTATTTTACTGACTTTAATTGGTTGTACGTGATTGTGCGTCGCTATAAGCTTCAAAGTCTTGCTGCGGCACATAAACAGTGTAACCTCGGCTGGGCGCCGTGAAATACCCTCTGCCATCGTCATAGATGGTGACTCTGTCATTCGTATCGAATGCATTCACGAGCGTTTGACCCGCTAAATCACTAAACCCGGTTGCATGGGTTGTCACCCATACGCCTTTTCGTTCGGCGTCATGATTGTTTAATACAATAATGGCACCTTGCTTGTTGTGTTTGCCAAATCGCCTTGCAATATACACATGTTGTACATCACCATAGGGAGCGCCCTGCTCTGAAAGTACCACTAAGCCACCATCCATATAGGTGTTACGAGCGAACATCAATTGCTTAATATCCCGTTGTAAACTCATAGGGGCGGTCGTTGTAAGGGCTGGATCATGATAGTCGTGTTGTTTTACCGCAAAATAATGGGAATAGAATACAGTGGGCTTTCCCTCATGAGTTAAAATATAGGCATAGGCCAATTTATGATCTTGATGCACCCATTTGTCGTGCTCTTTACCTGTGTCGTGGTTTTCAACAAAGGTGACCACTGATGTCCCCGGTAGGTGATTACCGCGATTATTTCGTACAAGCCCAGCATGATTGAGTGAGCGCATATCAAAACTTTGATCTTGATTGCTCATTTGCGTTAGCACTGATTTTAGAGGGAAATCAAACGCATCGATATCTGCGCCCGCGTTTTGTACAGACTCTATCCATGACTTAATACTGCTATCGCCGCCCCAATATTCAGCGACGATAAATGGCTGCTTGCCATGACTTTTTGGCAAGCTATTGACCCATTTTGCTGCAAATTCTGGCTGAAAACCGCGTACAAAATCGAGTCGAAAGCCATCAAATTTATGCTGTGTTTTGAGCCATTTCCCCCAATCAATTAACTTTCGCTGCACGCGTGGTGAAAAGGTATTGGTATCATTACCAAAAAACTTGGTATTGGTGATGACTTCATCATTGCCCAGCTCTCCTAACCAGTCATCACCATTCACTGGATGAAAGTCATCATATTGCCAGCCATCATCGCTACTGGGGTAATTACCGTCAGTATGTCTTTCTGGTGGTGTTATCCGAGTATTGGTATAAGCATATAAATGTGTATGCGTGATGTTTTGGGCAGTTTGATTGGGGGCGTCTTGTTGCCACACTTCAATTGGTAAAAAGCCATTATTTTGCGACGCATCAAACCAAGCTGTGGGGCTATTTATGTCTCCTTGCTTTGCGCTAAGCTTGATATATAAATCCGTTTTGTGTGGTACATCCAACCAGTATTCATCGATATCAGCTTGGTCAATAATGCGCCCACGTAGTGTGGTATTTAAACCAGAAAAAGCGTTACTGCCAGGGCGGGTAGTTGCATAATTACCGTCATTTGGTTCTTGCTCTATGTAAATCGTAGTTGGCGTGACGGTATTTTTAGCCTCGGTGATGCTCAGGTTATACCCTCTGGAGCTGATGTGTTGGGTCCATGGCATGGTAGTGCCATAGCCTTGAATCTTAATATAAATTCGTCCATGTACATCTTTGAGTTGCCAGCTAATCTCATTACTAGGGTAGGCAACGTGCTGATGTTGGTGCGCTTTGCTCATGGCATATGCTTTGACCGCAGGGTTAATTTCACTGTCTTGTTCATTGCTGTAGATATGATTGAGTACCACATCGGCATAGACTTCGATTTGATGGTGTTGCATGGTATTGATCATGTTTGTTAGCTCACTTTGGCTGCCAAAACGCGTTTCAATACTGCCTTTTTGCAGGTAACGGCCAAGATCATAATGGTCGTATACACCATAGCCCATATCGATGATCCCCCAATTACCTTTAGAAGGTGGTGGGATCCAAATACTAGAAAAACCCGCACGGGATAAGCTGGGTGCTTGCTCAGTTAAATGTTCCCACCAAATGCCATTTTTGTTTTTTTCATCTACAGGCACATCCCAGTAAAAACCTTGTAACATCACATCATCGGTCGCCAAACATAACGTTGGCGTACAGCAGAGCAGCGCGCCGCAAAGCAGATATTGTGCAGCAGTTGGAGAGTAAAAGGTTTGGGGTTGAATATTTTTTATCATATTGCATGTCCTTGCAGAGTTAATTTGAGATGTTTTTTATTCAGTTCAATTTTAACCTAGCATGTTTGGCGAGGATCTGTGTTGAATACGTATGCAAAGTCACATTGGTGGGCATAAAGTACAATGCTTCAGTCTGTTCGGATAAATTTGCCTCACTATTTTTGATGTGTTATATCATATCTATTAGGGTGTTTTTTAGGGACTGATTATGAGAGCTTTGGCATTGTTTATACTTTTTATGGGCGTTCAATTTTCGCCTTTGGCTGCCAAAGATATGTTGATCCCGCTTCGTGATAACACCCAATTGGCGGCCACGCTATATTTGCCTGAACAAAAGCAAAATCAATTTAAGAAGTTTCCAGTCATTGTGCAATTTACTCCTTATGGGCGGGCCGAAGCTAAGTCGAGAGGTGAATACTTCAGTCAACATGGATATATATTTGTTGCGGTAGATAGCAGAGGTTTAGGCGATTCTGCTGGACAATTTTTGCCTTTTATTGATGAGGGGAAAGATGGTTACGATGTCATTGAGTACTTGGCTCAGTACCCACTAAGTAATGGTAAAGTAGGGACTCTAGGTGGTTCATATCGAGGCTTTGCGCAGTGGGCGATACAGAAATACCGACCGCCTTCACTACACTCTATGGTTGCCATTGCATCTGTGTATCCGGGATATGACTTTCCCATAAGAAACAATATTTTTTCTGATTATGCCATATCGTGGTTGGACTTTGTGCTATCCAAAGATGAGAGTAAGCGCTATGGCTCAGGAGATGGTTGGAGCAATGCATATTTACAGCAAAAAAATAATGGCACAGCATTTAAAGATTTAGATAAATATAACAGCCATTTATCCAAGGTTTACCAAGCTTGGCTAGCGCGCCCGAATTACGATAAATATTGGCAAAATATGGTGCCAGAGCGGAGTAATTATACCGAGATATCAACGCCGATTTTGTCGATAACAGGTCATTATGATGGCGATCAGCGAGGCACTTTAAAATATTACAAAAACCATCTGCAATGGGCAAAGCAGCAGGTGTTTGAGCAACATTATTTAATCATGGGACCTTGGGATCATAGTGGCACGAGAGTGCCTAAAAGGCAGGTACATCAAGCACAGTTTAAACCCCAATCTATGCTTGATATGCCAAAGGTTTATTTAGATTGGTTTAATTGGACATTGAAAGGGAGGAATAAGCCTATGTACTTAAGCTTGCCTGTGCTCCAGTACATACAAAGTAAAGGACAGTGGCTTGGCCAGCATAGCCTGCGATCCGGCTCCAATTTAGAACATGCATCTTTACAAAGCATGCTAATAAATCAGAGGGAGCATAGCGTTAGTCCAGTGCCATACAGCAGTTATGATTATGATCCAAAAAAAGAGATTACTTTGCCTGAGGCATTTGATATGACTGGCTCGGTGGACTTACCGAGCGAGCAAAGCAGTTATGTGGCGTTTGAAACTCCGGCACTTGAGCAAAATAAAGTGCTTTTTGGGCAATTTGAAGCACACATTTGGCTTAGCATGAATGTTGCCGATACAGATGTATATCTAGAGGCCTTTGAAGCCTGCCCAGATAGCGCAATGCGTTTATTGAGCCAAGCACAGCGGCGTATTAAATATAGAGATACGCTATCCTCACCTGTTTCAACCCCTATCAATGTCCCTTTCTCTGTCAAATTTGATGATTTTGATTGGGTCGCAAGAGAGATTAATCAGGGGTGTAAATTACGGTTTCTCTTTCGCTCATCAAAGTGGCATCAACAAAAACACTTTAATAGTGCTTTACCCGTCGCTTTTCACACCATGGCAAATGCGCAAGAAGCTGAGATACGCATACTACATAGCGATGATTATTCCAGCCATATTCAGATCCCGTGGTTAGATCCAAACGCCGATGTGGTAAAGCCTTTAAACCTGCCACTTAGCCAATAAATGATTACGCCATGGGGATACTGACAAAGACAGAGGTGCCTGATTGCTCGTCGCTGCGATACTCGATATAGCCTTTTTGCTGCTCAGTGAGCAGTTTGGCGGTGTAGGTACCTAGGCCTGAGCGAGTCCCCTTACCATGAGATACAAACTTGTCTAAAAAGTTTTGTCGAATTGGCTGAGCAATCACATCTGAGTTATGTATTTCTATGGTATGAAATTGATTGTCACTTTGTGCACTGACTGTGACTGCTTTGTCTTTTGATGAGGCCTCGAGTGCATTTTGCAGCAGGTGGGTAAATACAGCGAACAACAATGACTGCTCCGCTTTTACTTGCAAGCCATCAGGCACGGTATTGGCTATTTTTATTTGCTGCTTGGAGATGATGTGACTTAATCCTAGTATCACTTTATCGAGAATGCTATGGACTGACAGTGACGACGGGTTGTAAGAATATTCATTGCGTTCAATTTTTTGCAGCGCTTGCATATTATCAAGGTGTAATTGTAATTGTTGGCAGTTTTGCTGAATAAAGTCTAAATACTGCTGTGCTTTTTGCGGGTCATTTAAATGGGTTGATAGCGCGTTGCTGGCGGTTTGGATTTCTTTAATGGGGTTAACGACTTCTTGTTGGTTTACCGTATCAAATTGATCTCTCAGTTTGGCATTTTCCATCATGGTATCAATTTGTGCACGCATGAGGCGATTAGAGTCGATGGCACGGCAGTGGGCTTTTACCCGTGACCGTACAATAGAGGGGTTGGCAGGTTTGGTAATGTAATCTACAGCCCCTAATTCTAATCCTTTGACGATGTGCTCTGTTTGTTCTAATGCAGATAAAAATATCACCGTAATATGTTGCGTATTGGGATCGGCTTTAAGGCGTTTGCACACTTCAATACCATCCATATCTGGCATCATGATATCCAGCAGTACCAAATCAGGCTGCGGTTCCATTGCGCATATTTGAAGTGCTTTTTTACCGTTCAGTGCCGCTTTTACTTTGTAATCTTTACGCAAAATATCACTGATCACTTTAATGTTATCAGCGACATCATCAACCACTAAGACTTGTGTAATGTGTTCTTTTTGCTCTGTTTGCTCAGTTGCCTCGGCTTTCATGGGGCGCACAGGCTTACTCAATGCACGTTGTAAACGTGATAGTAAAATTTGGCTTGAGAAGGGTTTGACTATGTACTCGGATACGCCGCATTGAATCGCTTGCATTACATTGCCTTGATCTATGGTGGCAGACGTCATAACGAATGGGATCTGGGCTGTGCGCGGATTACTACGCACATATTGCAATAGTGAAATGCCATCGAGCTTTGGCAGTTTCCACTCTGAGATGATTAATTGTATATCGTTGTAATTGAGTTTTTCTCTCGCATCCACGCCGTTAGAGCTTTGTACAACGGTGACGCTTGGCGCTAGTTTTTTTGCCGTACTGGCTATCATGGAACGGATGGTTTCATGAGGTTCCACAATTAACACCGTCAGTGGTTGAGGGTTATCACTCCAAGTCATTGAGCTCTCCGCGTCAAATTTGCTTAATGAGAATTACTGGCTAATTGACTGTCCTTAGCACGCGACTGCATAACTGAGTGATTGATAGACAAAAATTAACTTCTTCTTATTTTGCACATGTTATCGAAAAGTGTCTAATAATTATGCATACACTTACCCAATTTGAAAAGTACGCACTATGCTAATTGAGCGTGGTGAAACCGTAAGGTTTAGTGTGTCATTCAAATGATTCAAGGAGTCAGATATGCGCCTTTGGCGGCTGTGTTTTGTTTTGCTAGTTTTATGTGTGTTTGCAGGAAGTGCCAAGGGCACCACTGAGGTTAAAGTGGAGGCTATCTCCGCTTATAACGGGTTGGCTAACCCGCAGATTTACGCGGTATCAAAAGATCCCCAAGGGTTTATGTGGTTTGGCAGTGCTGATGGAGTAAAGCGCTATGATGGCTATCAATTTGTCAGTTTTAATCATGATCCGAATGACGACAATTCTCTCTCAGCAAACAGTGTTGGGGCGCTACTGTTTGATAAACAAGGTCGGCTTTGGGCGGGCACTTGGGGCGGCGGATTAAACTTATTTAATCGAGATAAGCAGCAATTTACCCATTTTAAACATGATGAGGCAAACCCCAATTCACTGGGCGCAAATAAAGTACAAACGCTATTTGAAAGCCGAGACGGCACCTTGTGGGTGGGCACAAATGGCGGCGGCCTTAATCGCTTGAAAGAAGATCAACAAAGCTTTGAGCGCTTTGTGATGCAGCAAGACAATCCATATAGTTTGGGTAGTGATCGGGTTTGGAGTATTAGTGAAGGGAGTAAAGGCGGTATTTGGGTAGGGACCTCTAATGGTTTGTATCGATTAGACCGAGATACAGGGCAATTTCAGGGGTTTAGTGTGGCACCTAATTCTTTGGATCATGCTGAGGTGCGCCAGGTTTCTGTTGATAACCTTGGCAGGGTGTGGGTAGCGACTCGCACCAGTTTTGGTTTGTTCAACCCGGAAACTGCCGAGTATCGAATTTATAATATTCCATCAGGTGCATTGCCAAGCGTGACGCGCTTACATCATTTTAATGAAGATATATTATTGGCGACTTTTGCCGGAGTTTATCGTTTTTCGCCCCGAGAAAATCAATTTGTGCCTGTGATTGAAAACGGCGACCTCACCTTATTACAAAATCGCGATGTAAGACAAATCTTGATTGATGACAGTGGCTTATTATGGGCAGCTACGCGCTACTCTGGCGTGCAAAAAGTTTTTCCAAATCCTCCAGCGTTTATTTCGTGGCAAAACTTTTTAAGTGAGCAGTTACTCTCTGGGTTATTCAATCAAGTCTTAACGATTGAACAAGCCAAAGCGGGCGGCGTGTGGCTTGGCACTGGCCGAGGCTTGGTGCATTTTGATGGTCAAACTCAGTTCACGCCATTTGCGGATGAAAAAACCTTACAGGGAAACTATCGATTGCGTGTACACAGTATGGCTCGAGATCTTAATGGGCAACTGTTTGCGGCGACAAGTTTTGGTGTGTATCGCGTCGATGAAAATAATAAATCTTTGACCATAGTTCCGCTGTCATGGCTTGAGGATTCGCGCCGCTCTGTTGAGCATATTAGCTTTGATAAGCAGGGCAGTATGTGGTTAGTCCTATCTGGACGAAGTGGCTTAACAAAGCTGGATACGGGTAATAACACAATAGTACATTTTCTCGAAGGGCAAGATCTAGAGTTTACATTTCATGATAGTGAAGGGTATGTATGGGCGGGTAGTGATGGAGAGGGAGTGTTTAGAATAAATCCTGCTACCTCCAACTTCGAGCAATATACTGCTCATGGTAAACAGGTGGGGCCAAATGGGAATTATGTCAGTCATGTTATGCAGCAAGGCGATTATATTTGGTTGGCAACTAATTTAGGGATCACCCGTTTTGACATTGCCACTAAGCAATTTAAGCAATATGACAATACCGCCTCCCAGGTAAATTTTGCCGTGCAATCGATAGCCCAAGATAAAGAGGGCTTTTTGTGGTTTGCCAGTGCTAGTGGTGTATTCAAATTTGATCCTATTTATGGCATTTTTCATCAATTTACCACCAATGATGGTTTGATAAACCATCATTTTTTAGCGCGCTCCTTTATTGTCTTTGACGAGCAAATTTTATTTGGCAGCATTGATGGAGTCACGGGATTTAACCCAAAAGACGTCAAAGTCAATACCAGTGCGCCTCCTGTTGCATTTACACAGGCTTTTATCGATGGTAATCCCATCGAAATCGACAGTGGTGAAATTCGTTTAGGCCATCAAGACAAAAATTTATCAATTCATTTTGCTGCACTGGATTTTCAAGCGACAGATGATAACCGCTACCGTACTTGGCTGGTTGGATATCATGAACAATGGAGTGATATCACACCTGAGCACATTGTTAACTACCGAGAGCTCCCGCCAGGAGAGTATCGTTTTAGGGTGCAAGGGAGTAACAATCATGGAGTTTGGAATCAAGTTGGGATTGAGCTTAAGGTGATAAGCGTGCCTGCATGGTATCAAACTCTGTGGTTTCAAATTTCCATGCCGGTCATTGTCGTGATTGCTTTGCTGCTTGGATTTTGGCTGAGGGTTAGGCAATTGCGTGAAAATAGCATTGAGTTAGAGCGCAAAATAGCTAAGCGTACACGCGACATTGTGGTTCTTGGTGAAGTAGGAAAAGAGGTTGCCGCTACCTACGACATGCATGTGATCAGTGAAACCATTTACACGCACCTAAGCGATATCCTACATTGTGAATTTTTTGCCGTTGGTGTGTTTTATCCTGAGAAAAACTATATAGATTATATTTATGCCATGCAACAAGGCGAGCTCTATGAAGCATTGGAGAGCCATACTAGGGTGGTGAGTAGTGCCGATGTTTATTGTGTATCTAGTGGTCAAGAGTTTTATGCTGCCAGTGATGAAAGTTGGCAAAAAGTGGGGCTCAAAGCCTGTAATAACCTTTATGGTGAGCAAACCAAATCTGTATTTTGTGCGCCACTGATTGTCGATGGCAAGGTGATTGGAGTATTTACAGTACAGTCAAACAAACCTCGGGCGTATAAAGAAGTGCATTTAAATGTTTTGCGCTCTGTGGCCAATCATATTGCGGTGGCGCTTGCCAATTCATTGTCGTACAGCGAACTTAAAGAAGCGGAGCAGCGACTAGACTTGGCCATGCAAGGCGCTAATGCAGGCACATGGGAATGGGATTGCCAAAGTGATTTACTCGTGACCAATGGTATTTGGTCGACCATGCTGGGGTACCAAGAAGGGGAGCTTGAGCTGCGCTATGGCAACACCATCAAGCGCTGGCGGGAGCTTATTCACCCAGATGATGTGGCAGTGGTAGAAAGTGCACTTCAGGCGCATCTTAGCAAGCAGTCAGATACTTACCGCTGTGAACTGCGCATGAAAACCGCCAGTGGAGAGTGGAAATGGATTTTGAGCATGGGACAAAGTGTATTTGTGAATCAAGATAGCAGGCGCAAAGAAATGTTCGGTATTCATATGGACATCTCAGATTCGAAAGGGCTAGAAGCTGCACTAAAGCAAGCTAAAGAGCGCGCAGAAAGTGCCACTCAAGCGAAGTCAGATTTTCTGTCGAATATGTCTCATGAAATACGTACACCGATGAATGCCATTATTGGCATGAGCTATTTGGCATTAGAGACAGAGCTGAATTTTAAGCAGCGTAACTATGTGGAGAAAATCCATCGCAGTGCAGAGTCTTTACTTGGCATCATCAATGATATTTTGGACTTTTCTAAAATTGAAGCCGGAAAGCTAGATATTGAGCAGGTAGAATTTTCAATACAAGAGACCTTGCGCAGCTGTTTAGATTTAATTGCAGTGAAAGCGAAAGAGAAGGGGTTGGAGCTATGTGCGCATATTGACCCCAACGTGCCTAGCAAGTTAGTTGGCGATCCACTGCGTTTGTCGCAAATATTGCTTAATCTCGGTAGTAACGCGGTGAAGTTCACCGAACAAGGTGGCGAAGTGCTGGTGGATGTGCGTGTGGAGCAGCAACTGGCAGGAGAGTTAACCTTAAAGTTTGCTGTGGTTGACTCGGGTATTGGCATGACACAAGAACAGCAAGCGAAATTATTCAGCTCTTTCTCTCAAGCCGATACGTCGACGACGAGAAAATATGGTGGTACAGGACTTGGGCTGGCCATTTGTAAAAAGCTAGTGGAGTTAATGCAAGGTGAGATCCATTGCCAAAGCGCGCAGGGAGTGGGCAGTACTTTTAGTTTTACACTGGTACTTGATGATGCGCTGTGTGAACCTGCAGTGCTAGAGAGGTTACCAGCGACACAGGCGCTGATCATTGATGATAACTTCAGTTCAAGCCGTTATCTAGGCTCTTGCTTATCCCGCTTTGAAATTGAATCACGCAGTGTATCGTCTGCCGATATGACGGATTTAGGTGACTTATTACTGTCTGTAGACATAGTGTTCATTGATATGCGCGTTGAACAGGCCCATGGTTACCTTCAGCAAGTGCAGCAGGCAAAGCCTGCAATCCCTTGTATTTTGATGCCCTTATATGATGCGCAAAATGTTGACGCTTATTTGAAGCATATTGAGAGAGGGAGCTATTTACTCAAGCCATTTTTAGCAGATGATGTGTATAGTGCGATGCAGCGAGCGTTTGGGTTCATCGAACAGCCAGCTGAACAAAGTTACGAGCAAGATGAACAAGCACATCAGTTGGCTGGTGCTCGATTGTTGTTGGTAGAAGATAATGATTTAAATCAAGAGCTAGCAGTCACCTTATTAACAAGCAAAGGCATCGAAGTTGACGTGGCTGAGCATGGGCAGCAAGCACTAGATATGTTGGCGAAAAGCACATTCGACGGTGTATTGATGGATTGTCAGATGCCGGTGATGGATGGGTATACGGCGACGCGAAAAATACGTGAGCAAAGCCAGTTTGAGTCTTTGCCTGTAATTGCGATGACCGCCAGTGTTATGATGGATAATCAAGATGCGGCACTTGCTTGCGGCATGAATGACATAATTAGCAAGCCGCTCAATATCGAAAAAATGTTTGAAACTTTACGAAAGTGGATTTCAGTCTCTAAGCCGCCTAAAACCGATTCAGAACAGCCTCAAACTGCGATGGGCGATACTGATTATCCCGATATAGAAGGCATCGACACCGGTATTGCCATCTCTATTTCACAGGGGGATTCAGCCCTTTTTAAACGCTTACTCAAGCGTTTTGTTGATCGTCAGCAGCATTTTCATGCGCACTTTGAAGAGGCGTTGGAGCAACAACATACCGATCCCGATGCGCCGATGCGTTGTGCTCACACACTAAAAGGGACTGCAGGTAATATAGGTGCGACGCAAGTACAGGCTGTAGCAGATGAGTTGGAGCAGTTGTGTGCTGATAAACAGCCACATACATCTGCACTGAATCAAGTACATGAAAAACTAGAGCCCTTAATCTTTGCGATTCAGCAGGTTTTAAATAATCAGTCCAATGAAGTTAAATCACCAGTACTTCAATCGAGTGCCTTAACGGAGCAACAAGTCGCACAGATGTTGGAACAACTAACCGTATTACTTGAAGATTATGATACCGAGGCCATTGATTTAGTCAGTGAATTGTTACCTGTATATGAAGGTACAAAATTTGTTGATGCGTTCCAGCAACTGGTGAGCTTGATTGATGATTACGATTTTGATGCAGCTAAGGCACTGTTGGCAAAGATCCAACCTGAATTGATGGTATCAGAGCAAGTATAAGGCTAACTTAGGTGATTTGACGCGAATTTGAGAAGCTATGTGTGTCCTGAATTGTCAAACTTGCTGATATTCGTTGGAAAATGCGGTACGCATTGGTCAAGGTATTTGGGCAAGGATTGACGAAGTGCACGCTCAGCTAAAAGCGCGTTTAAATTGTCATTAATTCATCTGGATTAAAAATGCTGGGCGTACTGGTCAAGGTATGTTGGCAAGGATTGACGAGGTGCACGCCCAGTTAAAAGCGCGTTTAAATTGTCATTAATTCATCTTGGTTAAAAATGCTGGGCGTACTGGTCAAGGTATGTTGGCAAGGATTGACGAGGTGCACGCCCAGCTAAAAGCCCATGTAAATTGTAATTAATCCATCTTGGTTAAAAATGCTGGGCGTACTGGTCAAGGTATGTTGGCAAGGATTGACGAGGTGCACGCCCAGCTAAAAGCTCATGTAAATTGTAATTAATCCATCTTGGTTAAAAATGCTGGGCGTACTGGTCAAGGTATGTTGGCAAGGATTGACGAGGTGCACGCCCAGCTAAAAGCTTATGTAAATTGTAATTAATCCATCTTGGTTAAAAATGCTGAGTGTGCCAGTCAAGGTTATAAGCAAGGATTGACACTGCGGCACACTCAGCGAGACGATGCAAACTCAATCAGGTTTTACTGTGCTTGCTGGTATGCTGATTGAGTGACATAGTGATGGTTGTTCAATTCATGGCGTATTACTGTGTCATTTAAATAAGAAAAGGTCTTTGGCCTTCCTGCTGAGTCTAATGTGCCATCGTTTTCTATGCTGTTTTCAATGATTAAGTGTGCTGAATTGGTGTTGACGGCATATAACTTCAATGCATAGCTGCCTGGATGAACGATTAAATTTCCCTTATAAGCATGTGGTAAGCCATTGCTGATAGCACTATTTTGTTGTGCAGCATTACGTGCAAATATGCCATTTTCACCCGCATATATAATATGGTTATTGAGCACTTTAATCCCATCTCCATCTATCATCATGCCGTTACCTCCGCTGCGATAAATTAAGTTATCTCTTACTTCAACACCATCGCCGCCAACTTGGATGCCGGTGTTTTGCCAGTGTGGGTCAAATGGACTGACTCCAGTGCGGTATATGGTGTTATTGGTGATAAATGCGTTGCCTTGCACTGAGTTAAGCTGTACGCCATCGGCAGCGATGTTCTCAAGTTTATTATCAAAAATATGTACATCTTGAATTTTGTGTGGGTAGACCGTAGTCAGTGCATTGTCACATATCAAGTTACGGGATTTTCCCGTATATCCAATGTACATGCCTTCGCCGCTTTCAGTACTGTGAATATAGTTATTATGAATACGTAGGCCTGTCATGGTGAAATTCTCAGCCCATGTATTGGCATCGCAAGTGGGATCTGTTTTTATTAACATGCCAGCAAAACGAGCACGATAAATTTCGAGGTGGTCGATTTCGACTTGTTCGCTCAAGGCGCCAATTCCTAATGTACCGCCCAGTCTCAGTCCATACTCTGACTCACCCTCGACTGGGTTTGAGGTAACCCTTAGCCATTGGCTATTTTCAATCGCGATGCTGTATTCATAAGGAGAAAAAGTCACAACACCATTTTGGTTACGTATGGTGATAGGTGCAGATGCTGTTCCTTGCATATTGCGCACTCTTAGTGGCCCACGCGTGCCGGCTTCTAAGCACACGGTCTCACCAGCTTTAATTGCCATACTTTGGCCATCAATCAAGTGCTGTGCGCTGCGAATGTAATGGTCACAGTGTAAATTATTTGTTTGTACTGCGAGGTTGTTTTGCGTGGGGATACTTGCAAAACTTGGCGCTGTTATGAGTATATTTATTAGTAACGTGGCTGTGTGAGCAGGCTTTTTTGTATTCGTCATTGGACACTCCATTATCAAATGTTTGAATTTATTGTTGATTCAAAGTGAATAAGAAATTGCGTTTATATTGGTAACAAGATGCAGAAAAAACTAGAAAAACAGGGTAAATAAAGAGTAAAATTACTTTTACCGGATTTGGGTAAGTGTTACTTATTGATATGTATGGATAAATTTTTTATGGATGAAAAAAAGTTTAGATTAGAAAATTGTAAAGGTTTGTGGATAGGTGATGTTTATGCCGATTTAAACACTAAATCATTACATAAAGAGACCTCGAGCCAGCCTTTGTCAGAGCTGTCTTTCTCGCTTCTTTTGACCTTAGTCGAGCATCAAAGTACGCCTCTAACTGCTGAACAGCTGCAAAATATGGTTTGGCAAGGTGTTGTCACAGGTAATGAAAATGTAAAACAGCGAATAAGTATTCTAAGGAAAGCTTTTTCTACTTTAGATGACCTAGAACATATCAAAAATATCCGAGGTAAAGGGTACCTGCTTGTTCAGCCTGTGAAGCTGGATTATGTAGATAAAAGCGTCAATATCTGGCCAATTGTCGTGGTAGGCATCATTTTGACGCTTTTCGTCATTATTGGGCTGTTTTGGCATAATAACTCAACATCAAAAGTGTTGAAAAGTGAGCAATATCAGCTATCAGTTGAAACAGGCGATAGCATAAAACTTGCGAATAAAAAATCAAATTTGGCTTTTTGCTTAGATGGTTTTGATGATTATGTCGAGGTGTTTGACTCAGAGCTTGACGTGAGAACAGGGGATTTCTCGTTATCCACTTGGGTTAAAACCTCATCGCAAGGTCAGCATATCATCGTGGATAAGCGTTACGAAGATCAAGTGTCGGATGTCCAAGGGTATGCTTTTTATATCGATGAAGGGTACTTGGCGTTGCAACTCGCTGATGGCGATGGCAGCTGGTATTGCCAAGAGCCTGACTCTTCTTGTACTTTCTACGACTCGAATGCATTCGTCTCTGATGGTCAGTGGCACCATGTTGCTGTGAGTATCGATCGGGACCGCAGTAAAGGGCTGCGTTTTTATCTCAATGGTCAGCTCAATAGCGCTTTTGACCCAACAGGTCGCCAAGGCTCTTTAAGTAATGAAAAGCCGCTGCGTATTGGCAGTCGTTCATCGTTTAAAACTGGGTTGTTCCATGGTGCAATAGGTGAAATACAGCTTTACCATCGGGTTCTGACCCCATCAGAGATACGACAGCAGTATAACAAGGGGAACTCTCGTAATTGCAGTGGCTCAGGCAGTAAAGGCGGTATTTAGCGAGCATGTAAAGTGAACGGCTTTCGCTTGGGAGAAGCTGTTCACTCGTTCAGAGTTTGTCTCCCAAGGAGGCGTATTATTTATACTTTTTACGCTCTTCTAAAATGAGGTTAATCATTTCGGTGCGGATCTCAGCTTCTTGGGTTTTAAGGTCATTCAGTTGCTGCTCCAACACTTCAATTAGGTCTTCTTCTTGCGTGTTTTTGTAAGCTTTACTGCCGATATGCTCTGGTGCTTCATTGCTTTTGGCCATATCTGGTACTGAGTCCCCAGAGCCAGCCGCGGGGGCGTGTATGGTTAAGGTTCGCTGTAACGGTGGTTTTTTTAATTCGTTGATTTCTTTTTGAAGATTGCGGATTTTTTCTTGTACAAGCTCTACAACTTTTTCCAGGTTCTCATATTGTTCTTTGAAAACGGGGTTGCGCCTTTTATAGGCCGCAGCTTCTTTGTCTAGTTCCTTACTAACGAGTGGCTGCTTTTCCTCATCGTCTTTTTCGCCCTTTCGATACGCTGACTTTTCACGTGGTGTAGGCTTTAGGACATTTTCAGGTAACTCACTGGTTCTTTTATGACTCGGAACATAGGACTGAGATGCTTTTTTTTCAATGACTTTAGGCTCTGTAATATGAGTGTGATGCAGGATTTTAGATAACATGATGATTCCTTATCTGTGTGTTATTTACCTCTAGTATGTATCGGCTGACTATCCCTTTTATAAAGTTGTATAAGTTGATATTCTTCAAAAAAATTGCCGGAGATCCCCGGCAATTTATGTTTTAAGCTATTTTATTTTTTATACATATCAAACCAAGCAAGGGTGTGCTCAATTTTTGAAATCATGCGTGATGGTCGGCCTGCAATACCGTGCGGCGCGCCCGGTACGCGAATAAGCACCGTGTCTACTTTGCGTAGTTTCAATGCTTGGTAAAACTGCTCTGATTCGGACATTGGAGTGCGTCGGTCTAATTCACCTGTCATAATTAATGATGGCGTAGTGACATTGCCGACTAGAGATAGCGGTGAACGTTGCCAATAATGAGCAAGGTTTTCCCAAGGAAGGCCTGGGAATTGGTTGCGAATTTGACCTAGGTAGCTGTCTGCTGTCAGTACTTTACTGATCCAGTTAATCACTGGCTTTGTGATGGCAGCTGCATTAAACCTGTCTGTTAAACCGACTGCATAAGCTGTTGCAATACCGCCCGCAGAACCACCAGCAATGAACAAGTTGTTTTCATCGATAAAGCCTTTTTCGATCAGGGTATCTACGGCTGAGTTATGATCTGCAAAGTCTTCTTTAGAGCTATATTTGCCGTCCAGTAACAATGCAAAACGTTCGCCATAGCTGGTTGAGCCACGATAGTTGACGTAAACCACAACGTAACCTTCGGCTGCATAACGTTGCAATTCTGCACTAAAGTGAGGGCCATATGCTAAATGTGGACCGCCATGAATTTCTACTAATAGTGGGTATTTTTTTGATTTATCAAAGTTAGGAGGCGTGATGTACCAACCTTGGATCTGCTCACCATCAAACTCTGATTTATAATTGAGTTCATGTACTTCACCTAATGTGCGATGGGCTAATAGGTCTTGGTTTAACTGTGTTAATGTTGTTGTTTTACCCTTTCGCCAGTAAGCCACATCTGCTGGTGCTTGACTGCTGCCTTGGGTGTAAGCCAATGTCCCATTGTTAGCCATGGTGAAGCTACCGCTGACATAAGGGCGACCCAATGTTGTACCTGATACATCATCTACTAACGGCTTAACTTTGCCACGTGAAGACACTTTTGCTAAGACGCGCTTACCTAGGTCATCATACTGGATAACAAAGTCACCTTTACCAGCCCAGCGGTAATCCGCAACAGAGCGGTCTAAGTCTTCGGTCAATGACTTAAGCTTTTTATCTTTGATAGACAGCAAGGTTAATTGGCTATTGATGTATGGCACTGGTGCATTGCCACGACTAATAAATGCTAATTTATCACCTTTAGCGGAGAAGGTCGGGCTGTACTCAGCTCCCGGTAAGTCTGTTAGTTGTGTCAGTGATTGGTTCGCTAGATTAACCTGATATAAATCCGTTTCTGTAACTCGGTATTCCCATTCAGGGTGTTGATCTGATGAGAAAACGATACTTTGGTTATTTGGACTCCAAGCCAAGGGTCCTCGGTGTTGAAAGTCTCCTTTCGTAAGTTGCCTTGGTGTGCCGCCATTCGCTGGTAAGACAAAAACATGTCTGAAAGTAGGTTCAAGATAACCTCGTCCATCGGCTTGGTATCTGGCTTTTTCGAAAATCTTAACTGGCTCAGACCACTGAGCACCTTTTGGTTTGCTTGGTAGTTTAACTGATTTTGCAAACTTAGATTTACCTTGAGGTACATTCATGGTGAATGCAATTTGTTCCCCGTCAGGCGACCACGTTATATCGCCAATGGCCTTGGGCAGCTGAGTCAGTACAGCTTGCTTATCTTGCTCTACCCAATACACATGTAATTGACGAGAGCCGCTACTGTTACTGGTAAATGCAATTTTACTGCTATCAGGTGACCAGCGAGCTTGGCTATAGCTATATTGATCAGCAAAGAGCGGATAGTGGCTCTTTTTCGCTATGTCATATAACCATAAAGTGCGTTTTGGCACATCTTTCATGATGTCATAGCTGCTGCGCTCATAAACAATTTTTTTGCCATCTGGGCTGATCTGTGTGCTGGCTGCATATTCAAGAGCAAAAATATCATCAGACTTAAATATTGTTGTGCTTGCTGAGCTGTCTGTTGCTGCTAATGCAAGCATCACGCCGCTGAGGGCGAGAGAAGTGATTGGCTTCATAAGTAGAACTTTTATTTTTAATTTTCTCTACAGTAAATTTGAATCGTCTGATTAACAAGCATTATGAGATGGGCTGACCTAGCCTGTGGTCGAATGGAGGAGGTGAGATGATTTAAATCAACGATAGCGTACTTTTGATTATTGCTAATTCTAAAGTATTAATTCACCTGCTCACGTGCTCTGATCTCATTAAAACATAGGTGGTAGTTGAAATAGGGTCACACTGATCTTTTATCATTATTGGGAATATCACATTTTTTTGCTTTTTAATTAATCGGTTATTCCATGTTAGGTAAAATGGGAAGGTAATATATTTCTTGATTTTTGATTCTTTTGAGGTATTTTATTCCCACCATTTAGGTGGTGTATTAATTTAATTAAATAAGGAAATTATTATGAAACTTAATCTTAAAACTAAAAAGCTAGCTAATTTATCTAATAAAGTTGTAACTGAGCAACTGACAGACAAAGTTGCAGGTGGTGCGGTTATTACAGGTTGTTACTTTCCATGCAAACCACAAACGAATACAGGCAAATAAGCGCGTGCTGATCAACGCGCAATAAAGTGAGGTGCGCTATGCGCACCTATTTACGAGTCTACCTTGTATGCGGCTGTATAACTTTAGCGCTGATCTTGTGATATGTAGGCTGCAGGGAGATGGCGCTCCATTAAAAACTCAGAAGATTACACATCATCAACCCCAAATAGCTGATAAAGCGTATGGGCATTGAGCGTTATCAGTGTAAAGTGTTTAAGTCCTTGTTATTTAGTAGTGTGACCACAGTATCTAGCTGATGTTTGCCATACCTCATTCCGCTAAGAGGCTCCAAAACAAATACATCGAGTAGATTTGCAAATGTTATATAGTCTGTGACGACACGGGTAAATGCAATGAGCTGATTGTGTTATACCAGTGCAAAACACAGAGAGTTATCTATGGCTGTTTGTCACCTCTCAGTGGTTATGCCCTTGCTCCAATAGTTCCGCTTAGACAAAAATGCATGAACTTGTTTGGACTTTGATTGCAAAAGTCGATTGACGAGCTGCATCTTTAAACTCCTATTGCGCACTGAGGTGGATAAGAGGAAGACAAGCGAGTAACAGACTGGCCATTGCATAGTTAAAACGCTGCATATGAGCGGGGTTTTGTAATTTGTGACTGAGCACTTTGCCAAAATAGATCCAGCTTAAACCACTGCCAAGGGCCACGATGTTGAACACCACAACACCGAGTATGGCTGAGTGCCAATAATAATCTCCAGGGAGTGTCAAAGCAGTCGTCAATGATAGTAAGGTTGCCATCGATTTTGGGTTAATAAGCTGAAAGAGCGCACCTTGCATAAATGAAAGCGGCTGTGCTTGCTGCTGTTTTTGTGAAGATTTGGCGTGCTTAAATGCAATTTTATAGGCCAGATATATGATATATCCACTTGCCAACAGCTTAAAGGTAAAGTGTAAAGACGGTATGGCCAGCACCAAGTGACCTAGCCCCATCAGCATCATAATGTGAATGATGGTCATTCCTGCTCGGATCCCGACAATATGAGGAAGTGTTTTTTTAATGCCAAATTTCGACCCAGAATATGTCAGTAAAATATTATTTGGCCCGGGTGTAATTGAAGCGGTGAAACTGAAGAGTATCAGCGCAGGTAACAGTGTTGATAGTTCAATCAATGGCAAAATAACCTCTCTTAATTGTATTGATACAATTGTTGTTTTTTGTTCCGTGTTTAATTATTTTCTAACTACAAATAGGCATCAATTTATTTATTGTTATGGGTACAATTTGGCGCGCCAGCAAAGAGCAGTACCTACGCTTAGTTGCTTCATAAACAAGATACATGGCGTGAGCTGAACTCATTAAGCAGGCGATGGCGTATAAACAGCTCGTATTTGATCAGCGCCTTCCTGCGCAAAGAGTCCTTGCTGATCTTTTGCATATCACTCATGGCACGGTAACAAGAACGTATGATTTATTGGAGCTGTGCGGATATGTTCGAGCAAAATTAGGGACAGGCACTGATGTGTCACAGGCAAATAAGCGCGTGCTGTTTAACACGCATTAAAGTGATGTGCATCGTGCGCCCCTCTTTATGAGGCTGGCTTGTACGCAGCAGGGATGTAGCGCTCCATTAAAAACTCGGGAGATTGCACATCATCAAAGCCAAATTGTCGATAAAGCGTATGGGCATCATGCGTTACCAGTGTAAAACGCCTAAGTCCCTGTAATTTAGGATGTGTTACCACAGCATCTAGCAGCTGCTTGCCATGCCCCATTCCTCTAAATGGTTCTAAAACGAAAACATCGAGAAGATTTGCAAATGTTGCGCAGTCTGTGACGACACGGGCAAATGCAATGAGCTGGTTGTTTTGTACCAGTGCAAAGCACAGCGAATTATCGATGGCTGCTTGTAACCTTTCAGCGGTTATGCCCTTACTCCAATAGCTCCGCTCTGACAAAAATGCATGAACTTGTTTGAATTGTGATTGCGAAAGTTGATTGATGAGCTGCATCTTTAAATTCCTATTGCGCACTGAGGTGGATAAGTGGAAGACAAGCGAGTAACAGACTGGCCATCGCATAGTTAAAACGCTTCATATGAGCGGGGTTTTGTAATTTTTTATTGAGTACTTTGCCAAAATAGATCCAGCTTAAACCACTGCCAAAGGCCACGATGTTGAACACCACAACACCGAGTATGGCTGAGTGCCAATAATAATCTCCAGGGAGTGTCAAAGCCGTCGTCAAGGATAGTAAGGTCGCTATCGACTTTGGATTAATAAGCTGAAAGAGTGCACCTTGCATAAATGAAAGCGGTTGTGCTTGCTGCTGTTTTTGTGAAGGTTTGGTGTGCTTAAATGCAATTTTATAGGCCAGATATACGATATAGCTACTCGCTAACAGTTTAAAGATAAAATGTAAGGGCGGTATGGTCAGCACCAAGTGACCCAGCCCCATCAGCATCATAATGTGAATGATGGTCATCCCTGCTAGGAGCCCAACAATATGAGGGAGTGTTTTTTTAATGCCAAATTTCGACCCAGAATATGTCAGTAAAATATTATTTGGCCCGGGTGTAATTGTAGCGGTGAAACTGAAGAGTATCAGCGCAGGTAACAGTGTTGATAGTTCAATCAATGGCAAAATAACCCCCCTTTAATCGTATTGATACAATTGTTGCTTTTTGTTCCGTATTTAATTATTGTCATAACTACAAATAGGCATCAATTTATTTATTGTTATGGATACAATTTGGCACCCTAGTAAAGATCAATATCAACACTTAGCTGCTTCGCAACCAAAATACATGGCGTTAGCGGAACTCATTGAGCAGGCGATTGAGCATAAACAGCTCGCATATGATCAGCGTCTTCCTGCGCAAAGAGTTCTTGCTGACCTTTTGCATATCACCCATGGCACGGTGACAAGGGCTTATGATTTATTGGAGCAGCGCGGATATGTTCGAGCAAAATTAGGGGCAGGTACTTATGTGTCAAAAAATAACAGCTTGCACCACGACATGCAGATAAGCGATTTGGCAGCCAGTGTTCAGCCTTTAATGGGTCAAGAAAGCATCATAGCGAGAGCAATGCAGTCTCTGTCGCAAAGCCAAACGGAGCTTGGGGAGCTACTGATATACAAATTGAATGGTCTACCTAGGCATCAAAAATTTTATCGGGATTGGCTATTGCAACGCGGCTTTGCCTGTGAGCAACACGAAGTTATCTTCACCCAAGGCGCGCAGCAGGGAATTTACAGCTGTTTATCAGCCTTGTGTGAACCTGGAGATCTCGTCTTACATGAATCGCTCACGTATCCTGGTTTTTTTAGAGCATGTAAAAGCCTAAAGTTGCAATCACAAGGAGTGCCTGTTAATTCGCAAGGCATTGACTTGGATAAGCTTGAGTCTATTTGTCAAAACAACATGGTCAAAGCGATTTATATTACCCCAAATTGTCAAAATCCAACTAACGTACAGTACAGTGACGAAACACTGCAAGCGATATTGGCGCTGAGTCGTAAATATCATTTTTTTATTCTCGAAGATGATGTGAACTACTGCTTATCAGAAAACTGGCGCTTGCCATTGTGGCAACAAGCACCAGATCGTGTGTTCTATATAGCCAGTTTCTCAAAATATTTTAGTGGTGGCCTAAGAGCTGGTTATATGTTGGCACCTCAGCTGTGGCAACAGCAGATCATTGCAACAGTGCATGCCCAGTGCTGGTCTGTGTCTATGACAAACTTTGAGTTGATGATGCGCGCACTGCAAAGTAAAGAGTATCAATATGTGCAAGTTAAATTAGAAGAAGAGATCCGTTATAGACAAGCAGCGCTTGAAAAGACCCTGAACCGTTATGGTTTCGAGGCGGTGTTTTTTGGCTTGAATGTGTGTTGGTATCTACCTGCACATCTGAATATGCATTATGTCGCGGCGCAGTTTAAGGCTCAGCTGGTTGAGGTGCGTGCACTGGACGTGTTTGCCTCGCCGAATGAGGTGTGTGAGATAAATGGTATTCGTTTTACACTGGGTGGGCCGACGACAAGAGCCGCCTTTGATGTTGCGATAACTCGCATTGATACCGTACTAAAAGAGCTGCTGGTTCGTAATGATGTGGTGATATAAAAAGTTAGCCGATATATCGGCTAACTCATCAAGATTAGTCTTGCTTTACGGCTGCAACAACAGAGACTTCTACCAATAGTTCAGGTCTTGCCATGGCCGCTTGCACACAGGCTCTTGCCGGTGCGTATCCCTCTGGTACCCATGCATCCCATACTTCATTCATTTGTGCAAAATATTGCATGTCGCTGATATAAACTGTGGCGCTTAAAATATGCTTTCTATCGCTGTTCGCTTCTTCAAGAAGTGCATCAACCTTGTCTAACATGGTTTGCGTTTGCTCTTTGATCCCTTGCGTTGCGTCTTTACACACTTGGCCACACAGATAAATCGTATCATTATGTACCACAATTCGACTCATTCTCTGGTTGGTGTGTTTGCGAGTAATGCTCATGTTTTTACCCTCGGTAACGGGCTGACTAGTCGCCCTAATTTACTGACTGATGCGTGGTGGCACTGTTTAAGGTGTAAATATTTATTGGCCACCTAGCGGTTTATATGGCTACGATTATATGGTAAGTCAGTGAATTATTTAAGCACTAGAAATTGAATATTGTTAGGGAGTTATAAAAGAGGTGTCATCAAGACCAAACGGAGTGAGCTGTTTGGTCTCATTCAATCAATGCTTTATCAGCAGTTGCAGGTAGGGATATTGGTGGTTGCCGTTGTTTTGCATTTCGGTTCATCCGTTAGACACAAATATGGACCAAATGAAAAGTCTCTGCAAAATTGATCATGTGTATATTGGTAACCGCCAGCAATCGCAGGCGTTGCCTTTACAGGCAGTGACTTTGCATCTGCTGTTAGTGATTTGATCTTCTTTTTATTAAGCTTCAATTTCATTTTTTGACCTTTTCCTTAGTTTAAATGAGTGGTTTGTCTAATATTTAGACGGAATTAAGCTATCGTGTAAGTAATAAATTTACAATGATTTATTTCATTTTGTGAGGTTTAGGCGCAGAGAAAATCTTTATTTTGAAGACGTGAACATGTAATGCGGGGTCATGGATTGACCAGCTATTCTCAGCTGGTCAAGTGCTTTGTAGATATGTTTATACAGAAATCATTAATAAGCCAATGGCACAGATGATAGTCAAGCCAATAAAAATATTGGCGAGGTTACCTGTATCAGCTATCGGTTCTGGGACAAATTCAGGTTGGGGGATGTCTTGCTGCGTCATCCGGTAGTAAAACCCTTCACCATAACGTGCTTTTAAATCTTCTCGTGTAGTCCATTCAAGTTGCTCAGTCAGAAAAACCAGCACTTCACTGGAGACCATTTCTTTATCATTTTGGCAGGTTTTTTGATGATTCAATACGTTATCAAATACCAATGCCGCTAAGTCATTTCTCAAAGACACAACCTCGCAGGCAGGGTGATCAACCAGTAATTGCCATGAAGATACCTGAGTATGTCTATGTGCATTGCCAAGCAGCTCGGTCAGTTCATCACGAAATTCGTTAAACAACGGATTGGCTAAGCTGTCATCAGATGGAGTAAAAGGCGCTACTAGGCTGTTTATAATTGACTGATATGCAGCATGGAGCGCAGATTCTCGCTCAGCGCGAATGTCATCTGATTCAGTACTTAAGTTTTCGAGTTTTTGTTGATACGCCGCTTCAATAGCTTGTTTATCTGAAGTGGGCGCCAATTCTAATTCATTCCAAGGATCTGTCGACACGGTTTAGCTCACCTTTTTCAATCTGTTAGTTTACGCTGTCATAATTTATGACATTAAGACTACAGCCATGAGCTGAGTGTAGCAGACTCACCTTACTTTTCTAAACTAGAGGCGATGGGTTGTGTGGTGATTTTCGGTAAAACCACAAAACGAGCGTTAAATTAAGGATGAATATAGATGGTTTGCTTGTCACATTGTGACCGCACACAAGCCGATATTGTCGTCTCGCCCAAATATTGGTCGAGTGCGATTTCGGGTTTCGCGGTGGGCTTATGGTTGATAAACCAGCTTACCTGATCTGTGTGCGTTGACTCTAATGGTAGCGTACCGATCTGCGAACGATAGTAATGCTGGCCGCTGCGCACCGATGTGATAGCAATGGTTTGGTGTGAAGCTGAATCCAACCGGCGAGAGTGTTTACTGCCCAGCCAGTGGGTCAGTTTTTCGGGCCAGCTTAGTGTGGTCGTGAAGTCGCCATAAATATCCATACTTGGCGGGGTCATGTGGTCAATGGTCATTGCTTGATGTTGTGAGTCACATTGCTCTTTTGGAATATGTGCAAGCGCTAAACCACTGGGCCAGCAAATTAGCGTGTGGGTGACAGAGTCAGGTTGGGCGAGCTGTTGGCGGTCAGGGGGCAACAAGTCAAATGCGTCGAACATCAAAGGCGCGGCTTGTGTGGCACCTAGGTAGCCAAGCATGGGGCTTGCATCTGGGCGACCGACCCAGACCGCAACGGTATAATCATGGCTCACGCCAACTGCCCAAAAGTCACGATAACCGTAACTGGTGCCAGTTTTCCATGCTATTTTACGGCGTACTGATGGTACGACACGATCGGGCGCGCTCTGTGCACTGAGCATTTGAAACGTGATCCAGCTACTTTGTGGGCTTAATATTTGCTTGCTGGTTATGTCGTTTAGCTCATTGCTGAGTATTTTTAGTGGGGCGACATGCCCTTGGCTGGCCAATGCACGGTATAATTTGGCCAGTGTTAATAATTGCGTGCCCGTACCCCCTAATCCAACAGATAAGTTAGCATGTTTATGGGCGAGGTGAATGCCCGCACTGGCAAGGTTTTGTTCAAAGCGCGCAGGGGTAATGCGATTGAGAAGTTGAATTGCCGGCACATTTAACGATTGCTGCAATGCGCGCTGGGCACTGATAGGTCCACTAAAAGTGCCATTTAGGTTTTGTGGCTTATAACCATCAAAATCAGCAGGAATGTCACTTAATAAGCTTTGACTATGAATAAGGCCTAAATCTAACGCTTGCGCATAGATAAAAGGTTTCAGAGTTGAACCTGGTGAGCGCGTTGCACGTGCCATATCAACGTGGGCAAAGCGGCTCAGATCACTGAAGTCAACGGAGCCTTGGTATGCGCGGATCTCAGCGCTGGGATTATGCAAAATGACCAATGCAGCAGATGCTTTATGCGGCAAGCGCTGACTGGTTTGTTGCAGCAGCGAGGACAAACGTTTTTGCAGGGCATAGTCTATTGTGGTGTGCAGTTTATGCGCATTTGGATAGCGCACTTTTAAATAGCGGCTTAGCAAAGGTGCAAGTACTGCTGGCCTATTCGGTTGAAGGTTCATCTGCTCCTTTACCATTAGGCTGTGCTGCTCAGTATTGATTAAGCCTCCTTGGTAGAGGCGTGTTAGTACTTTATTGCGCATTGCGATTGCACGCACAGGATATTTATCAGGACGGTATTGTGAGGGCTTTTGCGGTAGTACAACCAGCAAGGCGGCCTCATTTTTTGTGAGCAACAGTGGAGATTTGCCAAAATACTTATTGGCCGCTGCTGCAACGCCCTCAATGTTGCCGCCAAATGGGGCTAAATTGAGGTAAAAGGTGAGTATTTCCTCTTTGCTGTAATGCCACTCAAGTTGAATTGCTCTGGCGATTTGGTGCAGCTTTCCTGCAATGGTTCTTGAATGTGGGTCGATAAGGCGTGCAACCTGCATGGTCAAAGTTGAGCCACCTGATATCACCCGACCATATCTGATCCATTGCCCAGCTGCGCGTAATAATGAAAACGGATTCACGCCATAGTGATGATAAAACCAGCGATCTTCATAGTGCAGCAAGGCCTGTAAATAAAATGGGTGAACTTCTTTGGGCGTGATGTGATAGCGATGCACACCTTGTTTATCGCCAAAAGAGCGCAAAGTTTGCTGGTTGCTCGCCGTGATGAGGGTTGCAGGACCATCTGGGTAGATAGGGGGTAATGGGTTATTGGTATGCCAAACAATCGCACCCATCACAATAAGTAGGCAAGTATAGGCTGCAATGAGTAATGTTTTTTTAATGGTCATTTGGCATCAATTAGTTGGTAGTGGTAAGCGCCCATATCAGGGCGCTTGAAGTTACCTTTCGATAGTGAGTGTAGATGGGAATTGACTATAGAGCACATGTTTTTGCGGTCTGTACATTGATTCCATGAAACTTGGCGGGTTGGCATAGGTGCCCGGTACTTCTGCACGCAACAAGTAAGCAAATTGCTGCCTTGGTCTATCATCACTGTACCTATGATATTGCTGGCGTGGTTTTAAATCCGTTACTGCGACATATCTATCATGACGATATTCTTGGTGCTCAATTTGGCTTAGTACTACGCCTTCAGGGAGTAATTTTTGAATATCTAAATCTTGCAGCAAAGCGGGGTTTTCAAGTACAAATCCTGCAGGGATCCTATCTACAATCATGGCATCATGAATGCGTTCTTTACTTTCCACATCGAGTACGACAAGGACGCGATCACCTACTTTTAAAGATACTTGTTCATCAATTGGTTTGCCTTCAAGCGTAAACCAGCGCCTTAAAAAATGCTTCATTTTAACGGTATTAAAAGGGTTAATTTGGTTAGCGATAGCGGGGTTAAAATCTAGGTAACCGGTATGCAGCTGCTGTACATGCAATGGACTATTAGTGGTATTTTCTAACACCAGCCCGGCTGTAAGCGGGTGCGTTAATAGCCCTTGATGCTCAATTGTATTGCCATTGATCACCACGCTCAGAGGTTGTTGATTTTGCTCATCAATGGCAATGGCTGAGCGCAATAGTGCCGCTTGTTCCTGTGTACTGAGCCATTGCTTATTGATGGCGAGTGCAGGTAAAGAGGTTGCCAGTGTATTTGCAATACGACGTGCTTTGCTTTGTATACCTCTTAATTGCGCCATTTGATTCAAAGCGATAATAGCCATGGCATCATCACGCACTTGGCTGCCATAATCGTAAATATAGTCGTCGGCTCTGGTTTGCGCATCAAATTGGTTGAGTAGCGCAGATGCTTGTGCAATAGCGCCTGTATTGGCCAGTGCAGCGGCAAATTGTATCAAACTCAATTGTGATGGGAATGTGCTGATTTGCAGTGCTTCAATGTCACTGTAACTGAGTTTTCCAAGGCTACTCGATAGGTAGGCCGCATAAGTCGTTGCGGCTATGGCGGCCTCGGGTTGTGAGGTCAAAGTATTTACAAAATCGCCCCTTGCGTAGCGTAATACGCGATATTGGGCTTCTTGAAGCATGTCTTTTGGCACAATTTCTGGGTATTGTGTACTGACTTGAGTGAGAAAGTCAGTGACATAAACGCTCAGCCATGGGGATTCTTGGCTGTAGCTGCCCCAAGTACCAAACCCGCCAGTGGCCTTCTGCATGGTTTTTAATCGGCTCACGGCGGCACTGAGGTAGTCTTTGCTACTGGTTAATTTGCTACTTTGTTGCAGCGCGCTTTGCTGAAATTTATCAAGCTGCGAGTTCTGTAAAATAAAGGGCCATGCCTTACTGGTGGTTTGCTCAGCGCATCCATATGGGTAGCTATGAAGACCTGATGCAAATTGCGCGATATTGAGAATGGGGGTATGGCTGATGAGCAGTTTGCCCTCTTTGCCACCAATGACTTTGAGGCCACCCCAATTGGATATATCTGCCGTTAAGGTCTCATTTGGTTGTAATTGCGTGTTTTTAGCTAGGGTCACCCAGGGTTCAATGTAGCCAACAGGCACCCGCCAACTGCGCGTCACATCTAAGTTGCCCCCAGTAACACGGAGGGTAAATGTCGCGATGCCATCTGGATTGTTAGCTTGGGTATGAATTGCAGCTGTTTTGCTCCAATGCTGCCCCTCGCCTAACGTCTCAGTATATGTCGTTTGCTCTGCAATTGTCACATGATTATCAACGCTGAGCGTCACATCAAATGTTTGAGCCTGACCACTGAGGTTATGAATATCCAATGTGACCGATGACGCATCACCTGGTACCAAAAAACGTGGCACACTGAGCTCTGCCACCAGTGGCATGCGGATTATTTGATCTTGTACGAGTTGACCTACTTGGCTGTCGTTAAATGCGGTAACAATAAGTTGCGCTTGTCCGTTATAGTCAGGCAGTGTGAGCTCAACAAGGGCTTTACCCTGTTCCAGTCGCACTGGCCGTGACATCAATTGAATGGTTTTACTTTCGACCAAGTCATCGTTCCGGTTGGTATTGTTTTCAATACTGTCACTACCAAATCTGGACTGTGCAAACGGGTTAGGGCGCGGATCGTATTGCCGAGAGTAGAGATCGATTATGTCGCCACTGTAGCGGCGCTGTGCAAAAAAGTAATCAAACGGGTTTTCTGGCCTAAAGCGGCTGAGATTAATGATCCCTTTGTCAACCATAGAGACGGTTACCCAAGTTGAACCTTGATCTGTTAAACCTTCTGCTGTCACTGGGATCTGTAAGGTTTGCAGTGGCTCAACATGATCAGGGAGGTCGATTTTTAGCTGGATCTGACGCGCGCTTCTTTCTAGAGGAAGTGGTATCACGCCTAAGTAGCGTTTAGGTGCCCCTTGCTGCTGACCAAATACGGTGGCAGTGACATACAGATCATGGCGACTCGGTAGCTTGTTAAGTGGAATGACAACTTGGTTTTGGCCTTTTTTTACGGCAAGCTTTTGTGACCAGATGACTTTATGGGATTCAAGGGTCACCATGAGTTCGCCACTGATGGGTGAGGTCAGAGTCAGTGCAGCTTGCTCACCCGTGTTGTAAGCTTTTTTATTGAGAGTGAGTTGTAGATGCTCTGGTTTAACAGCGTATTGGCCATAACCGCGATACCAGCCAGCATAGAATTCATAGTGAGTTTTACTCCCTGTGTTTAGATCTGTGGCTTCAAGGCGGTAATTTCCCCATTTAACCGGTAGTTCGATGCGAGCGATATCGGCATTTAAGTCAATAACACTTTGTTGTTCCTGTCGCCATCTATCTTGCTTTTTGCGTTGCCACCCGATGCCTTCTTCGTACATCCAGTAGTAGTTGCCCTGATCATAGTAAAGCTCTAATTTGACGCTACCAGTAGAGAGGGTTTGGCCATCTGCGGAGAGCAAAGCGATTTCAAAACCTGCATCAGAGCTGTATTTAACATTTTTGCTTAGCGGTTTGATCCCTGGAATTGTACTTTTTCGCCAGCTAGTGAAAGTACTTGTGCGTTGCACAGCTGCGCCACCGGCTTCTTGCAGGGCAATAAAAACTTGGGTCTTTATCGGGCTTTTAATTTGCCCCGCACGGGGTGTGCTTATTTTAACTTGTGCTTCGCCTTGCTCAGAGAGTTGTTTATTTTCAAGTGACTTATAACGACCAGATAAGTAAAAATCTTGGCCGACAACAAAGGCTTTGTAAGGTCCAGTAAAGTGCCTTACTGGCTGATGGCTTACGTCTGTTTTAAATGTATTTCCCGCAGCAGGGCTACCAAATAAGTATTTACCATTTAATGTGAGGGTATTTTCTTGGCCAGCGAAAACAAAGGGAGCCTGCTCTGTTACCTTAAGATCCATACGCTCAGGTACGAACTCTTCCAATTGAAAGGTCATCTCAGCGATAAAGTTGCGGGCACTTGGGTCAAGTTTAACGCCAACTGTATAACGACCTGTTGGCCAGTCATTGGCGGTTTTGAGTGATTTGCTGAAAAAACCTGCTTCTTGAGCTTGCAAAGTTTCTGTGAGGATTTGCTCTTGGCGTGAATTCTTGACCGATAGGGTCAGTGCCTCAATACTGGTCTTATTGCCATCAAAGTCGCGCAGTAAGATATTGATAGGCAGGCTGTCCCCAGGCCTAACAAGATCTCGGTTACTGTAAATATAGGCTTCGGTTTCTTGATATAAACGACCGCCAAGTTGATAGGCTGACAGATCAAGTGGTACTTCTTTGAGAGGTAAAATGGCCAGGTGGGGAGGGCTGTCTTCTTGTTCTAATTCAGCAATAACGATGTCGTTTTGTTCTAAGGTGACCGTAAAGTCTATGTTGCCTTGTGCATTTGTTGTGCCTTGACGTATGAGTTCGTGTTTACGATAAATACTGACTTTGGCACCTTTCGCGCTGCGGCCATTTTGTAAATAATTGACGCTGAATGTGGCATGATGCTTTTGTACTCTTGCCTGAATACCTAGCTCTGTCAGGAGCATGTGCTTTGCTTGCAAGTCACCAAACTGACCAGCGGCTTTGAGTGTCACAATATACCATCCAGACGGTAAGTTTTTTGGAACAGGCAATTTCGCGGAGTGTATTTTATCTTCTTGCCCTGCTGGTAAGGTATAGCGGTCAGCAAAGACACTTTCGTAACTGTAACTCAATCTATCTAATGAACTTGGATAGATTTTATCGTTCAAATAGTGACGTTGTAAAAAATCATGGGCACTGGTGATATGTAAAATTTCGATATCGACTTCACGGGTATTTTTGTAACTAATGGGGATCGCTTGTGTGCTACTTTTTGGTACCAATGGTCCCGAACCGACAATTGCAATTTGAGGTGTTTGTCGCTTTTTAGATTCGGCTACAGCGGCGTGATGCCAGCCAATAGTGACAAATAATAAAGAGATGATTAACCAGCTGGTATACACACTCCTTGCGTTCATGACTTTCCCCTAACAATACTGATATGAAATAAGTTTACGCAACTTACATGAATATAGGGTGATTATCGTATTAATATCGTATACGAGTAAAGGATTAGTACAAATTTATCAGTAACTTAATGGGGTTTAGTACGAAATGTATGCTGTATAGCGAAAATACTGGTGCCCGTGCGTCTAAATCATAAGGGAGGATGTATACCAGCCACGGGCATAGGTGGCTGATATACATGTATGTTTTATTCGGCGACTAAAAAGTTAATTCGCGTAAGTAACTCTTGTGGTGCGGTGTCTTTTAAATCGTTTAAATACTCTTCAAATGGCGGAAAGTCAGCGAGCTCAAATTGGCTCTGGGGAAGCCATTGGCCGTATAGCCAGTTGTAAGGTTTTTCCAGTTCAGTGTAATCACCTTTAAAGAGAATGCTGACAGTCTTTCCTGCTGGGATGGTCAGGCGTTCAAAATCATGCTGCTCTGGCAGCTTAGTTTTATCGACTGCAATACAGGCCATAGATTTGAGGTTGGCATGAGGCACAGACTCAGGATCATCAAAGTAAATGCCAAAAAAGCACGTATCTTGGTCAATCAAATTTGCTTTTGCGGCCATGACAGAAAGCTTTTCGAATGCTTGGCCAATTTGCATGTAATCACCGTGATGATTTAAACCAATTAATTCAATAGATTCAATATTTTGTTGTTCAACTGTGTACATGGGGTGATACTCCTTAGAAGACGTTGGGTACAGCGCAGTGACCTCAGGCGTGGCATAAGCACGTCGCTGGCGATATTGATTCGGTGTTTCGCCATAATGCTTGGTAAAGGCTCGGTTAAATGCCTCAACACTGCCATAGCAAACTTGCTTGGCGATTTGCTGCTGGCTTAAGTCGCTGCGAACTAGATAAGTTGCCGCCTTCAACATACGCATTCTTCTCACTGTGACATTGATTGTCTCTCCCGCATACTCACGATAAATACGATGAAAGTGATAAGCAGACATACAGGCGATATCTGCCAATGTATTCACATCAAGTTCTGAACCAGCATGCTCGTATAGGTAGTCGATAACCCTGAGCATTCGGTCTTCGTAATAATGTTGTGTACTTAACTTGTGTTTCATGTGTCGCTACTCGTTACGGTTAAGTGTTGCAATGCGTCTAATTGATTTTGACGACATGGCTAAAGTAGCGCAAGCTGGATTGATAATGTTTGCGAATTTTGGCGATAAGGAAAAATAGGGGCCCGACATGGGAACCCCTCAGGAAGGATCACAAACGTGTGTTGAAAAATGGCAGCATATGGTGCTCTAGACGCTCAAGTGCTTTATCACTGTGACCACCGGGGAACACTTCAAAGTGAATGGGCACCTTGTTAGCCTCTGCTTTTTCTTTGAGTGCAAGGACACCTTCGGTGATCCAGATATAATCATCTTTGTCGCCCACATCGATGCGTACTGAGCTGAGCTGCTCAACAACAGCAGAGGTTGAATACAACTCTACTAGCTCTCCAAACCCTTTGAACCACAGCGGTTTTTGAGATGCGTCAACGCTGTAATGCACACCAAAAGGTTGTCCTGTATGGCCTGCAAAGGCGCCTGCATAAGCCATTAAGTAGGCGCTGTAGCTATTTTCTTGACCGTTGTTCCAAATCTCACGACCTTGGAAAGAGGCAAACTCAGCTTCCATCACAGCTTTTGGATCTTGTGTCGTCGCGAGTTTTTGCTTAAATGCTTGGTAGCGCTTAATTGCTGCTTCTGAAGTTAGGTATGATTTAGCCATGCCTTTTTCATCAAACATACCTGGGCTTAATGCGTATACATGTGAGAACAAGTCAGGGTGTTTTGCTGCAAATCGAAGCGCACCCGTACCGCCCATTGAAAACCCTGCGATACCGCGATGTTTAGTTTGAGCCTTAGTGCGATAGGTACGATCTACCCAAGGCAATACTTCTTTGATGACGTAGTCGCTAAAATTACCATGGACCTCTGAGTTGACGTAAAAGCTGCCTCTGAGCGGTGTGTTGCCTTCCAACATAACAATGATCATCTCCATGTTTTGGCCATTTTTTTTATGGTTTTCTAGCATGGGTTCAATGCGCGCACTGTATTTTACTGGCCAACTATAGGCGCCTAGTAAATATAAGACAGGGTAGCGTTTGTTGCTTTCGTGGTAGCCGTCAGGCAAATAGATATGAATATCACGGGTACTTTTGGTGCCAATTAAGCTGTTTTCCAATGATTTTGAGTGAAAAGGTACGTTGATGATTTCGGCTTTAAGTGTACTACTGGTAAAAATAAGCAGTAAAAATATTAGTGTTTTCATTATTATGACTCCTGCTGATAAAGCTTGCAGTTAACTTACAATGTGCCTAAATTAATAACAAATATAAAAATAGATTGATTTATATGTAATGAATATAAATTGGATGGATATAAAAAAGCTCCACTATGTGGTGACCGTGGCGCAGGAGCTCAGTTTTAGCCGAGCAGCATTGAAATTGCATATGTCTCAACCTCCTTTGAGTCAACAGATCAGGCAAATCGAAAGCCATTTAGGCATGGCTTTATTTGAGCGTTCAACCCGTTCGGTGTGCTTGACGCCTTTTGGGGCGATATTTGTTAAAAAAGCTCAGCGCGTACTCGCAGCGCATGCTGAGCTCGGTGAGTGCGTGCAAAGCTTTCAAACGGGTAAGCTGCAGCCGATTAAGCTGGGTTGTATTGGCTTAGCATTTGAAGCCTTGGTGGCAAATAAGATGACTGTGTTATCTGCCCAGTCCCCCAAATTAAATTTGGCATTGGAAGAGGGAACAAGTGCAGAGTTGGTATCGCGATGCCAATCAGGACAACTACACGGAGCGATCATTCGCTTATTTGACCCAGAATTACCTGCAAGTGATATTCACTACTTATGCAGTGAGCAATATGTCTTTGCCTGTCCCAAGCAATGGCAGTTGAGCCTGACCAAGACATCGATAAAGACCTTTAGTGGCAAACCATTTATTCACTACCCAAAGGCATTACAGCCTAAATTATATGAGACGATAGCAGCGGCGTTTACTCAGGCAAAGGCAACAATGAATGTTGTACAAGAAGTCAAAACCAAGTCAACGACTCTGTCTTTGGTAGCGGCGGGAATGGGGTTTGCGATTGTGCCTCAATCTATGCGGGGAAAATATGCATCTCAGGTTGATTTTATTGAGATAACTGAGCACTTGCCGAGTGTTGACTACTTTCTCTATTGCCAAGATTGGCAAGTGCATGATCGAATGAGCCGTTTATATGAACTACTCAGAACTTAGTGCATTACTTAAAAAAGTCATCTTCATTTTTCGCGAGCATTGCCTCGATGTCTTCGATGAGCGCTTGCGGATCGGGCTGGGCAAGATCTGTACTTTGCACGGGGCTAGAAATTTTATTGTTTTCTTCAGACCACTCACCTAAGTCGATAAGTTGACAGCGCTTAGAGCAAAATGGACGGTGCGGGCTTTGTGCCGACCAGATCACCTCTTTTTGACATGTTGGGCATTGGACAGCTGTTGGCATAATGGATACTCATGGTGTGATAGACCCATATAGTTTACTGCTTTGCAGCAAACTATACTAGTGAGTCTGAACGCAATTAGTAGTTTGTGACGCGGTTGATTTCAGCTAACGAAGTCACGCCGGATGCCGCTTTTTTCAAACCTGATTTACGTAGATTATCAAACCCTAATTTGTCAGCAAGTGCTGCAATCTCCAAAGAGTTCGCTCCCTCCATAATTTTGTGCGACATGTCAGGGGTAATTTTTACCACTTCATATACCCCGACACGGCCTTTATATCCGTCTGTGCAGTGGTCGCAGCCTTTGGGTGCATATAGCGTAAGGTCTTTAACTTGGTCTTCAGTAAAGCCTTGCTTGAGTAATTCTTCTTTTGGTAACTCTTCTGGCTCCTTGCACTTTGGACACAGGCGTCGTGCTAGACGCTGAGCGATAATTAAGCTCACAGAGCTTGCCACGTTATAGGCTGGTACACCCATATTGAGCAATCGTGTGAGTGTTTCAGGCGCTGAGTTGGTGTGCAGGGTACTCATTACTAAGTGGCCTGTTTGGGCTGCTTTGATGGAGATCTCAGCTGTTTCCAGATCTCGGATCTCACCCACCATGACCACATCGGGATCTTGACGTAAAAATGCTTTAAGCGCGTTAGCAAAAGTCATATCGGCTTTTGTGTTGATCTGAACCTGGTTTATCCCTTCCAGGTTGATTTCAACTGGATCTTCCGCTGTACTGATGTTGCGCTCGGGCTTATTTAAAATATTGAGGCCAGTGTAAAGGGATACGGTTTTACCAGAGCCTGTGGGACCGGTAACTAAGATCATGCCTTGTGGCTGCTCAAGGGCATTTAAATACAAATCTTTTTGTTCTGGCTCATAACCTAATACATCAATTCCCAATTTAGCGGCAGACGAGTCGAGTATCCGCATTACGATTTTTTCACCCCACATGGTGGGCAAAGTACTGACACGAAAATCGATGCTTTTACGCTCGGATATTTTGAGCTTAATACGGCCATCTTGCGGCTTTCGTTTCTCAGCAATATCGAGGTGAGACATAACTTTGATACGAGCAGACAAACGGCTTGCTAAGGTATTGGGTGGGCTTGCCATCTCATGCAAAATACCATCGATACGAAAGCGCACTCGGTATTTTTTCTCGTAGGGTTCAAAGTGTAAGTCTGAGGCCCCTTTTTTAATCGCATCCATGAGAATTTTGTTGATGTAGACAATAATCGGCGCATCGTCTTTTTCTTCATCTTGCTGCTGTGACGGCGATTCATCCTCTACATCTAGACTGGCAAACTCTTTAAATTCGTCCTCACTGAGTGACAGGCCTGAGCTGGAGTCAAAGAGTTGATCTATTTTTTGTTCTAATAGCTTGTGATCAACAACCACAATTTCGCACTGTAACCCCGTGCTGAACTCGAAGTTTTCAAACGCCCCATAATCGGTTGGATCGGAGGTTGCGATAAACAGTTTGCGATCTTTTTTGACTAAAGGAAGAAGGTAGTGTTGCCTGATTAACTTTTCTTTGATCAGTTCTTTAGGCACATTTTCTACATCAAAACCATTGAGATCAAAGTATGGCACGCGGAACAAATCAAGGCATTGTTCAGCTAATTCTTGTCCAGACATACCGCTACATAAGCAGATTAGCTCAGCAGTGGTCGTTGCCTCGGATTGCTTCGCCTTTATTTGATCTGGCGTAATTCTACCTAAGGTAATGAATTTTCTCAGTAATGGAGAGTGATGTTCCATAATGTCCTTTAATACTTCAACAGCTTACACTAATGTAGCAAATAATCAGTGACTGCGCTTACACAAAGCAAGCGCAATTATTATCATTCTAGAGAATGATATAAAATTCAACAAATAAAGTGTTTAATTGGTTTTAGATGCAGCTAAAAAAATGTGATGTAAGTTATCTAAATCAACTTGAACCTCGGTTAATGGTCGGTTGTTATCGATAATATAATCGGCTTTGAGGCACTTATCTTCCCGCCTCATTTGTGCGGCAATGATATTTTTGACTTGCTCTTGTGAGACCTTATCTCTAGCGCTAGTACGTGCGATTTGAACGTCGTTAGGTACATCAATCAATAATGTTTTATGGCATAGCTTTTCTAAACCATTTTCAAACAATAGAGGGGCGCATAAAATACAATAAGGGCTGGCAGCGTTCGCTAACTGCGAGAGCATCTGTGCTCGGATCAAAGGGTGTAATAACTCGTTGAGCCAGGATTTTTCTGTTTCATCATTAAAAATGATATTCCGAAGTTTGGCTCTGTCCAGAGTACCATCAGATGATAAAATACTGCTGCCAAATCGCTCTACAATGCTGTTTAATCCAGTCGTCCCTGGCATCACGACTTCTCTTGCCACAATATCGGCATCAACAACATCAATGCCTAAACTTTCAAAGTGGCGTGTCGCAGCTGTTTTTCCGGCGCCAATGCCACCCGTGAGGCCCAAGATCCAAGATGACATATTACACCCCTAATAAATTCAAGTACCAGCTTTTTAACGATTCACCATAAAATAGGCATAACCATCCAGCAATGGCTAAGTAAGGTCCAAATGGAATGGGGGTGGCTTTGTCTTTGCCTTGCACACTTAATTGAACGCTGCCTATAACCGCTCCGACGACGCTAGAAAGCAAAATAATGGTAATAATTGCTTCCCAGCCAAGTAGCGCACCAAAAATGGCTAACAGTTTGAAGTCGCCATAGCCCATGCCTTCTTTACCGGTGAGTAATTTAAAGAGCCAGTACACACTCCATAAGCTGAGATACCCAAGGGCTGCGCCCCATAAAGCATCGACAGGGGCTATGGTATAACCTACAGCTGCACTTAATAAAGCGAGCCACAACATAGGTTGGGTGATTTGGTCAGGGAGCAACATCTTATCAATATCAATGAAGATCAGTGCAATCAAGCCCCAAGTGATAAGGATGTATAACAGCGATAAAGAAGTGGCACCAAAATGCCAAGCGACCCACAGTGAAGAGATGGCAGTCAGCATTTCTATACTTGGGTATCTCACTGAAATCGGCGTATCGCAGTTTGCACAGCGGCCTTTTAAAAACAACCAACTCAGAATTGGAATATTGTGCTGTACTTTAATTTGCGTGCTACAACTGGGGCAGGTCGACCTTGGGGTGATTAAATTAAATGATTTAGAGTTGGTTTGTGCATTATTGTCATTGGACTCTTGCTGCCCAAGAATGACCTTACATTCGGATTTCCACTCGGTTTCCATCATGACTGGAAGGCGATAAATGACGACATTTAAAAAGCTGCCAATACAGGTGCTTACTAAGCCAACCGACAACAAAAAAAACCAAGGTTGTTGCTGCATTAAATGCCAGACATCTTGCATAGGAATACTCTTATTATTGTTAAACAGTGAGTTTTATTAGATAACGCTACCTAATTGGAATATGGGTAGGTACATGGCTATGATTAAGCCGCCAACTAAAACGCCAAGTATGGCCATAATGAGAGGCTCAAGTAAGGTAGATAAGCCATCAACAGCATCGTCTACTTCTTGCTCGTAAATACTGGCTACTTTGCCAAGCATGCTATCAAGTGCACCAGACTCTTCACCAATGGCAACCATTTGCACCACCATATCTGGAAATATTTTTGAGTTACGCATTGCCCAGTTCATTTGGTTACCTGAGCTGACTTCACCTTTGATATCTAAAATGGCGTTTTTATATATTACATTGCCAGCGGCACCGGCCGCCGAATCTAGCGCATCGACGAGAGGGACACCTGCTGCAAAGGTCGTTGACAGCGTACGCGCATATCGTGCTACGGCTGCTTTTCTCAATATCTCGCCAATTACTGGGAGTCGTAAAATCATGCGGTCGTTGGCGTGTTTGACGTTTTTATTACGAATGAGCATCTCTTTATATATGTATCCGCCACCGCCAATGGCGATTAACATGATCCACCAATACTCCTGCATAAACTCAGAAATACTGATCACTAAACGTGTAAAAGCGGGGAGTTCTGCACCAAATCCGTTGAAGATGTCTTCAAACTGCGGTACCACAAAAATCAGTAAGATAGAGGTTACAATTAATGCCACAGTGATGACCGCGACAGGGTAAAACATGGCTTTTTTTATTTTTGATTTTAAGGCTTCGGCTTTTTCTTTGTACAGGGCGACACGGTCAAAAATGCGGTCCAAAGCACCTGATTGCTCACCGGATTGGATCAGATCACAATATAATTCATCAAAATAACGCGGATGGGCACGCAGGCTTTTTGCTAAAGGCTGACCAGCTTTGACTTCATCAGCGATAGAGCCGACGAGTTTACTGACACTTTTATTTTTTGCACCAGAGGCAATCATATCTAGTGACTGTACTAAGGATACACCTGCAGTAAGCATAGTGGCGATTTGCCGAGTAACAATAGAAATATCCTTTGGGGTAATTTTTTGTACGCTTTTCATGCCAAAAAGCGGCTTTGGCTTGCGCTTTACTTTGGATGGAGTAATTCCTTGTTTACGTAACTGTGCTTTGACTAGGGCAACGCTGGTGCCTGTCATCTCACCTTCGAGCTTTTTACCACGCGCACTGACACCCACCCAGACAAAGGTATCTATTTTTGCTGAATTATCTTTAGAGGAGAGAGCCATAAAACCTGTTCATAAAAAATAAGAAAAGGGGCTGGCACTAATGCCAGCCCGCAAAGTAATGATGCTTATTAAGTTTAGCCGCCGCCAGTTGATGCTGCTACTGTACATGTTGCAGGAAGCCAGTTTGCATTGGCTGTTGAGCTCGAACCGATTGTGGCTTGACACTCCCATTTATGAACCGAAAATGCTGAATTGAAGCTATCGCTGGTCGCTTTAGCAGTGCCGCTAGTATATGGGGTAAGGGTGAGTGATAATCCACTTAAGTCACTAGTACCCGTAATTGTGATTTCACCAGTACCATCAACAGCTACCGCTGATACATATTGGCTTGTTGAATCACCTGCCGCGCAGGTAGCAGGACTTGCTGAAAGTTGTGCTCTTTCTTCCACACACGCTTTTGGCATGGTAGAAGCCGCCAGCATTTCAGTGACTTTTGCACGGTTAACATAATCTGTGTAAGCTGGCAGGGCTACTGCTGCTAAAATACCGATGATTGCGATTACAATCATTAGTTCTATAAGGGTAAAACCACCCTGTCGTTGTTGCGTCATGATGTGTCTCCTAAGGGATGTTAGACCCGGTGGCCGTGTTTACTTACACCAGGATTTTTTAAATTAGTTCAATGGCATTGGCCCACTGTGATTAAAGTTAAAGGCCAAATACAGTATGTACCTTTTTTAATTGTAAAGAATTAATCTATATCACTAATTTAATTCTTTTTTATTAAAAAAGTTTTGTAAATAAATGTCAATATTAAAATGACACATTTAGTTACATTTACATTACATACACGATTATATTATTCAAAGCGCATTGATAAATCGATGCTTTGCACGTGCTTTGTAAGCGCGCCGCTTGAAATATAATCGACGCCTGCTTGTGCATACTGCGCCAAAATATCTAATGTCATATTACCCGACACTTCTAGCTTTGCTCTACCTGAGGTTAGTCTAACGGCGTTTTGAATGTCCTCAACGGTAAAATTGTCCAGCATAATGATGTCACTACCTGCATTTAAGGCTTGTTCAAGCTCATCTAGGTTTTCCACTTCCACTTCTACAGGCTTATCTGGGTGAGTGCTTTTAGCCTGTGCGACCGCTTTATCAATACCACCACATGCGGCAATGTGATTCTCTTTAATTAAAAACGCGTCAAACAATCCGATACGATGGTTTTTACCGCCACCACAGGTAACCGCATATTTTTGTAATGCTCTTAAACCTGGGATGGTTTTTCTGGTATCCAGTAATTGCGTACGGCTACCATCAAGCGCTTTGACATAGTGCGCTGTGGTCGTTGCTGTACCAGAAAGGGTTTGTACAAAGTTCAAAGCAGTACGCTCTGCGGTCAAAATGGCGCGAGCAGATCCCGTCGCGGTAAAAATACGTGAGTTCGCTTTTAATATATCGCCATCGTTGACTAAAACCGCGACTTCAACGCTCGGATCTACCTGTTTAAAGACTTCTAAAATAAGATCTTTACCACAAAATACACAGTCTTCTCTGGTTATTACATAAGCATTAGCTTGCTGTTGTTCTGGAATTAAGGCTGCGGTGATATCACCTTGTGCAGCTGATTGATGGTTAAGGTCTTCATCGAGTGCACTTTTAACAAGTTGCGAAATAAGTTCTGATTGCATAGGTAGATCATCATTGTTTTTACTACCTTAAATTCTACTGTGATTAACGCAATGAAACAATTTTCTTTAACAAAAGTATGTATACTTTTGCAAAATAAATTTGCCATAGTGCTTGGAAGGAATTCTTGTTATGGTAGGTGTGATGCAATTTAAAGTTAATTTTTTATATGGAAAATCAACACCAATGGCTTAATTATGCCAATCAGAGACCTTCACCGCATTACGATGAGCGACCCGTTGACTGTGATGTTGATTTATTAGTCATTCATAATATTTCCTTACCAGCAGGTCATTTTGGAACGACTTTCGTTGATGATTTATTTATGGGACGTATTAATTGTCACGCGCACGAAAGCTTTACGTCTTTAAAGGGGATTCGTGTTTCAGCGCATTGTTTTATTCGCAGAGATGGCTCGGTCAATCAATATGTCCCTTTTTCGAAAAGAGCATGGCATGCGGGCGTGTCGAGTTTTGATGGGCGGCAAAGGTGTAATGATTTTAGTATTGGAATTGAGCTAGAAGGGACAGATAACACCCCGTATACCCAAGCACAATATGATGCGTTGGTGAGGGTGAGCCAATCTATTATGGTGCAATTTCCAAAAATAACGCCTCAGCGCATTGTCGGACACTGTGATATTGCCCCAACACGTAAAACTGATCCCGGTGAGGCGTTTGATTGGCAGTATTATTTAAATTTATTACAACGTGAATTAAGAGTAATAGAGTAAAAATCATGATATTAATTTCGATATTAGTGGCATTGATCATTGAGCGTTTGGGTGCCAAGTCAACGCGTTGGCAGATTGACTACTATTTGGCGCAGTATCAAACACTGAGTTATCAAAAAGGCGCAGGTGCTTGGTTATTTAAATCGAGTATTGGCGCTGTACTGTGGCTGATGTTACCTGCACTGTTAGTGGCATTTATATACAGCTTGTCCGACTTTGTTTTATGGCAGTTGGCACTCAATGTAGTGGTCTTATTGGTGTGTTTTGGCTGCGCAAAATACCGTAAATCATATAAGGGGTATCTTAATGCCCTTGCTCGAGATGATAATGAAGCGGCAACCTTGTATGCCTTGCAGATGGGTCAGACTAAAACAGAGGAAGAACCCAATGGGGAGACATTTGGTCAGACATTGGCATGGATTAATTTTACGCACTATTGTGCGGTGATGTTTTGGTTTGTGCTGCTTGGCGCACCCGGCGCAATTATGTACGCAGTAACCCGTGCGGTAGTTGAGGTGTTAAGAGACGAGGTGAGTGGTGAGCCTACCGACAGCGACAAAAGGTGCATTGAGCTGATGTCAGCCCATTCGCAGCGCTTTTCTTTATTATTTCACTGCTTTAATTGGTTACCAGCCCGCCTTGCTGGATTTGGTTATCTGATTATTGGCAACTTCTCCAAAGGCACGGGTAGTTGGCTTAAATACTTGTTAGATTTTCAAACGTGTAATCGCAAAGTGGTAACCGAAACAGCATTGGCAGCTGAGCAGATCGAACAGCAATACTTTGGCTGCACCTATGAGGCTGCTTGTATGATGCGCCTCGTCAAACGCAATGTACTGTTTTACTTGTTCTTAGTCGCTGCATTGACTTTATTCGCTGGACTGAACTAATTTGAGATATGGCTGACTAAAAGTGTTTAGTCAGCCACTCTTTTTTGCGCTGCTGCATTCTTTCAATCATGTGTGGTTCCAAGTCTAAGACTGGCATCATTACATCCGTCACATCCACCACATCACACACACCATTTACTGACCATAGTGCTTCTTCCAACCCTTTAGCTTTATGCAGAGCATAGTGGCTTACATAGCGTAATTCATTGGCCAAATGATCCATATCGGGCCTACCTGTCTTGGAGACATACAGGTGGCAAATAAACAACATGCCATTTTTAAGTGCCTTTTTAGCAAATAAAAACAGTTGCTCAATCGGTTCTCCAAAGGGAATACATTGAGATTTAACACCGTGATTTGGCTCATTGATTTGTTTTTCATCAAAATGAATGAAAAGGGTAAACCTGAGCGGTTTATCTTGGCGTGATTTTTCTCTTAAAAGCTCACTGAGAGGATCTGCAATATAGTTACTTGGGAACAGTTTCCCTGGGAAGAGAAGTTCTTGGCCGTTGTGGTGTACCAAGTGAGGAAGCAAAATATTGTGCAGCGGTGACGGGTATAAGCCGTGGCCCACAGCGCCAATTTCCATGTGAGATGATTTTTTGTGCAAATACAAAGGAAGCTGACAAATGCTTTTTGTAACCATATTCCTCAAAGCCGTCGAGAGTCCGGGTATTTTAGGGGCTTCTTCGCTTGGCTGCAGTTTATCTTTGTTGTTTTCAATTAATGCAGTGAAAAACTCCATTGCGGTGTGTGTGCCCCCGGCGACCTGCTTTACTTTGAGGTTAATAATGGTCTTGGATTTACTGACAGCCATAATTTCATACCTCAAACCAGACAAGACATGTTGCTTGGTGATTTTTTGCAGATCAGGTAAGTCTAGCGTAACAAGATCGCCTTTTGTCACATCAACAGCTTGCTCTACTTCAATTTGCAGCCCCATGACGGAAAAATCTCTGGTATTTCCGCTCACGGAGAGAGTGTCTGAGATGTGTAAGGTGGTACCAGTGCGGTATAAAAACCGTTTGTGTGATCTCAGGTTGACATATTCTAAAGCGACTTTTTCTAGATGAGGAGGGTTTTTTGATTTGCCATGACCGAATTCTTTTAAGCGATTAATGCTCTCCTGAGGATAGGATAATTTATTACAATGTGATTTGTGTTCAGCGGTGGTAATTTCTGTGAGTAGCATCAAATGGTGCACAGGCTGAATCATACCTTGAGCGCGAGGAGGAGGACGCTTGTTGAGCTTCTCTACGTTTTTCCCTGCGCTTTTTGGCAGAGATAGTGGAATAAATGCATCTTCATGGTGGCTGGGCATGAGCTGCACTTTAAAAACACGCCAACTTTCTTTTTCGCTGCCAAACCCCAAAAATAAGTTTTTCAGTTCTGGTCGTTGATCTAACTCCCAGTCAAATGCCGAATAAAAGTATATTTTACCGTTATTTGAATGGGTGAATGTATAACAGTAAGCTTCTTTCACTGGTGCCGATTGCAGTAGCATCTTTTGTAGGCGTTTATTATGAAATATGCTATACAAGCAAGAAGTTTTACGCTCGTCCTCAAAGTAATAGTTAATAAACGCATTGTTTTCGTTGGTGAGCGTCATGCTGGGTAATAGCATGTTATTGATTCGGCTAAAAAAGACAAACAGCGAGCTTACTCTGGGTAAGTAATACTGCTCATAACCTTTGCATACCACCGCGTCCATGGTGTTGTCTAAATTAATTTTATAGCGTCGTTTGTTACCGTGAATAAAGCTTTCTAAAAACTCATCGAACCCAGAGTTATTCTCAACGAACGTTCGCTTTAAGCGAACGTAATTGTAATCCGCACTAGACTCTTCTACTGCAACGACCTCATATTGAATACCTTCTTTCAAGCCTAATTCGAAATCTTGCTCCAACCCAACTAAACGAAGCGTGATTACATTCTTAGCTTGCACATGATAATTTTTCCCCAGCTTTATTTTGGCACCACTTAACGAGATATCTGAAGTACTTGCGGGAATCGTGGTGCCGCTTTTCAATTCAACCGTGATTTTGATTGAATAGTTCATGCGCTCTTCTATGCGACTTTCATAAGACGCGAAGCGGATCAACTGTGCTTCATGCTCATAAACAACTTCAGGCTTTACATCCTCTTTATCCTGCGCATTCTTTTGCATGACTTTGTAATTGTTGTCAGTATGCATGACGGCTTCATAAACCGCCATCGTATAACCTCCATGCTGGGCCACTTCACGTTCAAATACGCTGATCGCCAGGTCGTCCATGAAGTGTTGTTTGCCGTCATGTTCGTAGGGTTTAACATCTCCTGATACTTGCCCTCGTAAATCAATGAAGCGTGCAACGGGTTGTGAAAGACGCGTCATTTCCATTTTAAGTAAAAACTGATCGGGTTTGCTCAGATGGGATGTTTTTTGTTTGAAGATAAAATCAAAATTTGGATCGCCTAAATCTCCTTTTAGGTCATTAATAAGGTCTTGATGTAGTTCTAGTTTATCTTCACTCATAGCCGTTCGCAGTTTGTCCGTAGACAATATCTCTTTGTTATTATTTCAGCCTTCGCCAATTTTATGTCAGTATAGCTACATTCTTAACTTATAAGCTTAACTGGGTTTTCCATTTAAGCAATAACTATGCCTTGATTTATATGGGAAAAAAGAAAACCGCATTTGTATGTAGTGATTGTGGAGCGGAATTTGCTCGTTGGCAAGGACAATGTTCTGAATGTAAAGCTTGGAACACAGTAACAGAGTTTCGTGTCCCGTCTGTGAAAGCTGCGCCACGCAGTGCTGGCACCACAGGCTATGCAGGTGTTGTAGAAGCAAAAATACAGACATTAGATGAAGTAAATTTAGAATCTTTACCAAGATTTTCAACGGGTTTTAAAGAGTTTGATCGCGTTTTAGGTGGTGGGGTTGTGCCTGGCAGTGCCATCTTAATTGGTGGTGAGCCTGGGGCCGGCAAAAGTACACTGTTATTACAGACTATGTGTTTGTTGGCGCAATCGATGCCAACGTTATATGTCACTGGTGAAGAATCATTACAGCAAGTTGCGATGCGTGCAAAGCGTTTAGGGCTGCCGACAGATAAATTGAAAACACTGGCAGAAACCAATGTTGAAACGATTTGCCAGCTAGCATTGAGAGAGAAGCCAGCCATCATGGTTATTGACTCTATCCAGGTTATGCATATGACTGATGTACAATCAGCGCCGGGTAGTGTGTCTCAAGTACGAGAAAGTGCAGCTTATCTAACGCGCTTTGCGAAGCAAAACCAAGTGGCAATCATTATGGTTGGCCATGTAACTAAAGATGGCACACTGGCTGGCCCTAAAGTATTAGAGCATTGTATTGACTGTTCAATATTACTTGAAGGCAGCAGCGATAGCCGTTTTCGGACACTGCGCGGAAATAAAAATCGCTTTGGTGCAGTGAATGAACTTGGGGTTTTTGCAATGACGGGGCAGGGCCTCAAAGAAGTAAATAACCCTTCGGCTATTTTTTTGAATCGAGGTGAGGAGCAAACACCTGGTTCATTAGTGATGGTGATTTGGGAAGGTACTCGGCCGTTGTTGGTTGAGGTGCAAGCGTTGGTTGACTATTCTCAGCTGGCCAACCCAAGGCGTGTCACCGTTGGTCTAGAACAAAACCGTCTTGCAATGCTGTTGGCTGTTTTGCATCGTCATGGCGGCTTGCAGGTCGCAGACCAAGATGTATTCGTCAATGTTGTGGGCGGTGTAAAAGTAAATGAAACAAGCGCAGATTTAGCCTTGATCACGGCATTGGTTTCGAGTTTTAAAAATTATGCATTGGATAAGCAGCTAGTCGTCTTTGGAGAAGTTGGCTTAGGTGGAGAGATCCGCCCTGTGCCTAGTGGTCAAGAAAGGTTACGAGAAGCTGCGAAACATGGCTTTAAACGTGCTATTGTACCAGTCGCTAATAAACCGAAAGAAGATATCGAAGGCATGGAAGTGATTGGTGTTTCCAGCTTAAACGATGCATTACAAGCGCTATTTTAAGGAATTACTATGAATAAAGCGGCTTTCACAGGCGTAGCACTTGCAGTTGCAGGTGGTGTGATTGGTGTTAACTGGTATGCAAACAAAACTGCCAGCGATGTTGTAGCACAGCAAGTAAAGCAGTTCTCAGAGCAAACAGGTTTTGAAGTAAACTATCAAAATGTTGATTACAGTCTGCTTAGCAATACTGTTGTATTGGAAAACATCTCGTTTAAAGAGCAAGACGGTGAGCATGTATTACTTGATATTGAGCGCTTTTCTCTTAAGGGCTATGAAGAAGGAAAAGTGAGCCCATTAACTGAGTTACAAATCTCTGGCTTGTCTATGGCTAGCGAATTAAAATCGGTTTCCGCTCCCGTAATGCCCAGTACATTGCTCAATGCGAAATACAATTTGAATTCGACCATGCGCTATGAAGAGAGCACGGGCAATAGTCAATTTGACTTTGCTGTATCAGCTGAGCAAGTTGTTAACTTTGCGATGGATATTGCTTTGTCCAATAGTAAAGACTTAATGGATTTACAAACTGAAATTCAGCAGATGCATAGCCAAGGTGAGATGTCATTAGAAGCCGAATTGCAAATGCAGAGTAAGATGCTCAGTGCATTACAGTCCTTGCAACCAGTAGATATGTCTTTTTCATTAAAAAATGAAGGCGAACTCAAAGCGTTAGTTGATGAGCTATTAATGAAAAATGGTTTAGATCATGAGCAGCTCAAAGCAACGCTTGCGATGCAAATGGCACATGTGCCTGCAAGTGAAAATGCAAAACAGGCGATACAGGCATTTGTTGCTGGGCTTTCGTTATTAGAGATCAGCATGCAGTTTCCAGAGAATACTAGCTTTATGCAGTTGGGCATGCAGCTGCAACCACTTGCTGGCAACCCACAGGCGCTAGAAGAGTTTCTTAAACTGAAAATTGTGGGCAGATAACAAATAGCGAAAAGGCGAGGAATACCTCGCCTTTTTGTGTTTTAACTTTGATTACTTGTCGTTTAGAGCAAGCATTAACTCTCGTTTGCGCTCAAGTCTTACTAACATCTGCTCAGCCAGTGGTTTAAACTTAGCAAGCTCTTGTTTAGGCAGTGGTAACGACTTCGGTAACTTAACTGTTCTTGGGTTGCGGTGTGTACCGTCAACCAAAAATTCATAGTGTAAATGAGGGCCTGTTACACGGCCTGTCGCGCCTACAGTACCAATTTTTTGTCCCTGTTTAACCTTTTGTCCAGACTTTACATGTAGCTTATGCAAGTGAAGATACTTAGTTGTGTATTGGCTGCCATGTTCAATAAACACATAGTTACCATTGAGGCGATTAAAGCCAGCTTTGGTTACGCGACCATTACCCGCTGCGACGACAGGAGTACCTACTTTGGCTGCGTAGTCAATACCTCTGTGTGGACGTACTTGCTTAGTAACAGGGTGTAATCTGCGAGGGTTAAAGTTAGAGCTAATATATTTAAAGTTTACTGGTGCACGTAAGAAGGCTTTTTTCATACTGCGGCCTTCTGGTGTATAAAACTCACCATTGGTGTGTCTAATAGCCGTGTAGCGGTCGCCTTGGTTCATAAATTCTGCGGCAATGATTTTACCATTACCAATTTCTTCACCATCCACATAATGAGACTCATAAACTAATGTAAACGAGTCGCCTTCACGAATATCGTTGGCAAAGTCAACATCCCACCCAAAGATATTGGCAAAATTCATGATCTGTCTTTGCGTTAAACCTGCCGAAATGCCCGCAGTCCAAAAGCTTGAGCGGATCTTTCCGCCAGCTGTTTTTTCACGAGTTTCAATTTCTTTACTGGTAATTTGTGTCGCGTACTGGCCGCTTTCGTTACGTGTGACGTAAAGCGTATCCGTTTTTGATAACACGTATTTGAGTTGAGCAAGGTTGCCCTGTGCATCACTTGCAAAGCTGAGTGTTTCACCGGGGTGGATTTTTGTCAGTTTGCGGGTTTCTTCATTAGTATTGACTAAATTATGTAGCGTTTGTGCTGAGTATCCTGCGCGTTTAAATAAAACAGCAAGGCTATCACCCGAGCGTACTTTATGATCTACATAGTCATAACTAATTGTATTTTCTTGCTTTTCATGTTTTTCAACTTCAGCACTTAGCGTCGTTAATTGCTCTGGCTGTTGCTCTTCAACTTTGATTGGAAGCTCATAACGTTTGCCAACTTCTAATGCATCATCTTTATGATCTTTAGATGCAGTGGCTTTTTCAGAGGGCAGCAAGGCTATCCCAGCCATCGCAGCTAGCAAGCCGACAATAAGCATTTTGTGTTTTTTGGGAAGCTTATTTACTGCAGGTACCATAACGTGCCTTTTTCGCTGTCAAGAAATTTTATGAATAATAGTGCAGCATATACGTAATAAAGCGTTAATACCAGTATTTTGTGCATTTAAACTCCGTGCAATATAGGCTAGAATCGAGCGATAAACTGAATATTGTGTTGGAGTGATAATGGTGGACATTGAAACTGCATTTGCTGAAATAAAGCGCGGTGCAGAAGACATATTGATTGAAGACGAACTGAAAGAGAAATTAAAGTCAGGGAAAAAGCTGCGTATTAAGGCTGGATTTGATCCAACAGCGCCTGATTTGCATTTAGGCCACACAGTACTAATTAATAAATTAAAAACTTTCCAAGATTTAGGTCACGAGGTCATTTTCTTAATTGGTGATTTTACCGGCATGATTGGTGACCCAACTGGTAAAAATGTCACTCGTAAGCCACTTACTCGTGAAGACGTACTTGCAAATGCAGAAACGTATAAAGAGCAGGTATTTAAAATTCTAGACCCTGAAAAAACGACGGTTGCGTTCAATTCTCAGTGGATGGAGAAATTAAGCAGTGCGGACATGATTAAGCTTGCATCACGTCAAACTGTGGCTCGTATGCTAGAGCGTGATGATTTTAAAAAGCGTTACGCTGGCGGTCAGGCAATTGCTATCCATGAATTCTTATATCCTCTTGTACAGGGGTGGGATTCTGTTGCATTGGAAGCGGATGTTGAGCTTGGTGGTACGGATCAACGCTTTAACCTATTGATGGGCAGAGAGTTACAAAAAGAAGAAGGCCAAAAGCCGCAAACAGTTCTAATGATGCCTCTGCTTGAAGGTACTGATGGTGTGCAAAAGATGTCAAAATCGTTAGGCAACTACATTGGTATCACAGATGCATCAACGGAAATGTTTGGTAAAGTCATGTCGATTTCTGATGATCTAATGTGGCGTTATTATGAGCTACTAAGTGCTAAGTCGCTATCAGACATTGAAGCATTAAAAGAAGAAGTGACTGCTGGTCGTAATCCACGTGATATCAAAATTGATTTCGCAAAAGAAATGATCGCTCGTTTCCATAGTGAAGAAGACGCACAAGCTGCTCATCAGGACTTCATTAAGCGCTTCCAGAAGAATGCATTGCCAGACGATATCCCTGAAGTATCAATTAGCATTGAAGGCGACACCACGTTTATCGCTAATTTATTAAAAGAAGCTGGGCTCGTGGCGAGTACGTCAGAAGCCATGCGTATGATCAAACAAGGTGCAGTGAAACTCAACGGCGAAGAGAAAATCACTGATACTAAGTTAGAAGTGGCTAAAGGCAGCAGTGAGATTTACCAAGTTGGTAAACGTAAATTTGCTAAAGTAACTGTAAACTAGCTGTCAGACTAGATAACCAAGTAGCGGCGCTACTTGGTTATATCAAATTAATTGCAAACCAAATTAAAACGGTCAATCCCAACCAAAACAATCGCATACTACCGAGCAGTTTAAGCATTTGCTGTATATCATTTATCTCAGGCTGCCTATCACTACCAATCCGGATGTTGTCAAAACGCTCGTTGTTGTAGAACCTTGGTCCCGCAAGCTGCACATTTAAGTTGGCCGAGAATAATGCGAGTACCCACCCTGAGTTCTTATTCGCATAATGCTGTGCATAGTGCTTTAGATAGTGATTTGTCTTAGAGAGGTTTTGTGTGAGTGCCATGATAAGGGTAAAGCTACGAAGTGGCAGCCACTCTAAGATATAGATAGTGCGTTGTACTGGTCGCATAAAAGGATGCTGTATGCTGAGTTGTTGACGCCAACTATGGTCGGATAACAATAAAAGCTTATAAACTAAAGAAAGGTAGGGTCCCGCAACGATGTAAAAAATTAGGATAAGATAAAAGTGACGTACGGTATTCAATGCCAGTGAGTCTAGGCTGGCTTTGATTATCCCGACCTCGGAGAGTTTGTCTGTATCTCTATTGACTATGCTGGATAAGAGTTGTTTTGCGGATCCCTTTTGGCCCTGAGATAAAAGCTTTGCTATGCGTTTGGCGCGTCCTTCAAAGTGGGTATCTAGGCATAAAAATAAGATTAGACCGCCAAACCATTGGGGGTAGAAAGAAATATATGACAATGTATAAAGTAAAACGACAATAGTGAAAATTGGTAAAAAACAGGCCAGTGTGCCACTGAGAGTGTGATGAGCGTCAGAGTTCTTTTGCCGTACTACACGTTTCGCTAAATTACTTGCAAGCAGACAAAACACCGTATTAGGGTGATAGAGTTTAGATAGTTTTAAGCCAAATGCACACAAGGCTGCTATGCAAAAGATAAGCAAGCCCTCTTGGGCTTGCAATAAAGCGAGTGTCACTTACAGAGTTACCTGTTGTAGCTCTTCAAGTAAAGCAACTACTAATTTTGAAGAGTTCACAGAAGCAACTTCCAAGTATTCATCAAAAGACTGCGGAGACTCTTTGCCTGCAATATCAGACAGTGAGCGGATCACGACAAATGGTGTATTTAGTACGTGACATGCTTGTGCAATTGCTGCGCCTTCCATTTCCACGGCAAGCATATTTGGGAAGTCTTGACGGGTTTTTTCAATGCGCACTGGGTCACACATAAATGAATCCCCTGTACAAATTTGACCAACCATGGTTTGAATATCACCCACAGCATGAATGCTTGCTTCAGATGCTTTGATAAGAGTTGGGTGAGCTGCAAAGCCTGCTGGCATTTGTGGCACTTGACCTATTTCATAACCAAATGCAGTGACGTCAACATCATGGTGACGAACTTCGCTTGAGATCACCACATCACCCACATTCAAAGAGGGTTCAAAACCACCGGCAGAACCAGTATTAATGACACAATCAGGCTCAAAGTTGTCGATAAGTAATGTTGTTGCCACTGTCGCAGCTACTTTACCAATGCCTGATTGCACAAGTGTTACTTCATGGCCACCAAGCTCACCGGTATAAAATGTGAACCCGCCTTTTGTAAGTGTTTTAGGAGATTGCATAGTGTTACGTAAAATTGTAACTTCTTGCTCCATCGCACCGATAATGCCAATCTTCATAATTAATCTCTTTGTATTTTAGTTACTGCTCATTATATACATTCTTATTTTGAAAGCATTATTTTGGTAGTAAAACTGTGAAAGTCACTGCTGAGATGATCAGCAGCGACTAGAGGGTTAGATTTCAGCAAGCTGTGTACTCGCTGCTTTTGCTTGAGATGGAGATAGAACAGCAGGTTTGTTGTTACGATTGCGGACTGGTTTGGTCTTGTCAGGTTTTTGACCTAGCTTAAACAAAATAGCTGCACGTACTTCAGGGCTTTTATAACCAGACTTTATTTTCATCCTAATGTGCGGGATGCCCGCAGACTCTAATGCACCACTGACAAACCAGTCTTTTTGTGCCTTGTGGCCATTTTTATTTGAATTGTTTACCAGATCTACTGCTGCAACGATATTTAAAGTGCTTTTGTCGACTAGGACGTAGTCCAGTTGCTTATTCTGTGCTTTTGTAATCGCAGAACGGCGTGCTTTTTTTGATAGACCAGGCTTGCATTCAATAACATCAACCAGTTTTACTCGGCTAACAATTTTGTACCTATCACCGACTGCGCGTTCGAGAAGTTGTAAAAAAGATGCTTCGACAGTGGTAAAAACCGACTCTTTTCGATTAAACGGATAAGGATTGCCACCCACGTCGGTATATTTAGAAATTACGATAGAGGCAATAACTACGAGCGCTAAAATAGCTAAAAGTGTTAATTCCATAAATCACTCCACGACAACAATTTGACTTTGATAATTTATAAGCAAAGAGCGTGCCGAAAGTGATTTAATGGCGTTAAAAACGATATTTAACGCCAGTCAAATGGTTAAGCTGTGTAACCTTGTTCTACGCCCTTGACTGCGTAGGCAACTGCATCGTGTGCATGCAGTGATTCGTAATGATTAATTTTGACGTAAAAATCTCTGTAGTCCTGCTTATCAAGGAGTGCTTTGAGCTTTCTTGCCGCGTCCTCACAGAACATTAAATTTTGACCATTTAATCTTGCAAACTCTTGTTCGTCTTCTCTTTTAACTGCCGCTTGAACAGGGGTTTTAAGTTCTTGCTCTGCAATATCAATTAAGCCCTTAATATCAAACTCTTTTACATCAGTTGGTAGTTGTACCTTGATATTGGCAATAGAGCGTTGTGAGTGTGGTGTGGCAAGGATCCCTTCAGTTGTACCAAGCCAAGCATGCACACTTTCGTGGTCTAATGGTTGACCTGCAAACTTTTCCTCAAATGCATTTTGGATAAGCTGCCTTGCAAGTGCTGCAGAGCAAGGGCAGGTTGATGAATAGGTGACATCAACAGCCAGTTCAATGCTAAGTGCTTGTTCTTTCATAGTAGCAGTAATAGTTACAGGGTAGCTTTTCCAGCCTTGTTTTCCGCTTAATAATGAAGCTCTGCGCAAAGGTAGTTCGAAATTAAGGACAACTTTTGCCGCATTACTGAGATCTTTATGCGTTGTCACAAACTGGTCAAGTACAGCCGCTAATGTAGTTGGTGTTAATGTCTGTTCACAAGAAAGTGTATCTAAAGCTAAAAACAACCGAGACATATGAATGCCCTTTGCATCAGGCTTGTCTAAACTGACAAAGGCATCGGCCTTAGCATTAACTGGGATCTCATTGAGGTCTTTACTTGCTAACTGCAGTGGTAGCTCGATATCCCCCATTCCTACCCATTCTAAAGTTCCCGTTTGCAGCGCATCTGCACTGTGCGCAATGTCCGGCATTGAAGTTGGCATTTAAACTCTCTTTAATCACGACATCAAAAATGCTTTCATATTACACTAAAACGAGTTTTTTTTCCGTGGATATTCTCATTTTGAATAAAGAAAATGTCATATACTGTGCAATATTTGATACATTATCACATTTTTTGTAAGGTTAATTGTGGTCGACATTTGGCTAAGCATCTGAGACTTTTAAACAAAGTTACTCTCCTAGGTTGCTCGCATATGTGCTCAGCTGAGGTATAATAGCAGCGTTAACAAGGTGACTATTATTATGCTTGATTCTTCATTCGGGTCTTGGGCTCGAATTCTTTCTAATTTGGTTCGAAAATACGGTGAGCGAAAAGCTGGCGCCATTGCTTATGTGCTCGTTTTGGTCGCGTCATTGGTTTTATCCTGTATGTTCTTTTATGTGGCATTAGGTTCGGTCACACTCGTGAATGTACTATCTGTCGTTGTGTTTGCTGCGCTCACTTCGCCACTACTGATATCTGTTGCTGTATTTGCCATTCGTCAATTGGAAAGTTCAAAAGAATATCTGGAGTCTGCAACACAGCAAGAAAAGCTCTTAAATCAGACTTTAAAAGATAATATTAATCGCCTTAACAATGAAATTGATGAACGGAAAATGGCGTTGCATGCTAAGCATCGTGCAATCGCAGAACTGAGAAATGAAATAACAGAACGTCGAAAAGCTGAGCAAGAGCTTGCACAGCAAAGTATGTTACTGCGCTCGATTGTAGACTCCTCCCCTGATTTATTTTATTACCGAGATGAGCATGGTGTGTTCGCTGGGTGTAATAAAAAGTTTGAACAAGTGATCGGAATAGACAGTGAGGGGCTAATAGGTAAAACAGCAGATGAAATATTCGCAGATCAAGTTATTCCGAAAGTGCTGGAAACTGATGCACAAGTGAGCGCAACTCAACAAACGCTATCGTTGGACGTTGAGTACCCTGTCAAGGACGAAAATCGCTGGTTTGAAATGCGTAAACTCCCCTTCATTAATAACGAAGGGGAGTATATTGGTTTGCTTGCATTTGGGCGTGATATAACTAGCCGTAAAGAAGCTGAACAAGCTTTAGAAACAGCTTATAAGGATAAAGGTAAGTTTATTGCTACTTTGAGTCATGAACTTAGAACACCACTTAATGGTATTGTTGGTTTGACTAGAATGTTGCTAGATACTGAGCTGACGCAACAGCAAAAAAGTTGGTGTAATACGGTATTTTCGAGTGCTGAAACGCTTGGGAATATTTTCAATGACATCATAGATTTAGATAAGATTGATAGAGAGCAATTAGATATTGCGACTGACAGTATTAATGTCTCTGATTTTATAAATGATGTAGTCAATTTTTCGGATCTGATAGCTGGTCAAAAAGGGTTGGAATTTAAGATCCAACGCTCAGGTGTTTTGGATGTCTATGCGCTTTTAGATCCAACTCGATTACGTCAAGTCTTATGGAACCTTATCAATAACGCAGTGAAGTTTACGCATCGTGGTAATGTGACATTAGAGTGTCGTAGAGAAAATCGCGAAAGTGGTCCTTGGCTATCGATGAGTATTATTGATACTGGGGTTGGGATCTCTGCTGAGCAACAAGATAAGATCTTTGATATGTATTACAAGGCACCAGATGCAGAAGGTAATAATGCGATTGGTTCTGGAATTGGTTTAGCCGTGACTAAGGCTTTGGTGTTGGCAATGAAAGGAACAATCGCTGTGAGTAGTCTACCGGGTCAAGGCAGCCGTTTTGATGTTGAAATACCATTGGAGCTATGTACTGCGCCAAGTCAGCAAAGTTATGCCGGAAGAGAGTTGTATATATTATTAGTTGAAGATGTTCCTCTTAACGCTGAAATTGCCACCAATCTATTAGAGCAACGAGGGCATGAGGTAATATGGGCTGAGACGGGTGAAGATGCCTTATCATTGGTACAGACAGAAGATGATTTGGACCTTATTTTATTAGATATGCAGTTACCTGATCTGAACGGTGATGAAGTTGCAAGACAGATCCGATCGGACAGCCATTTTGATGCACTTCCTATCGTGGCCTTAACAGCCAATGTGCGTAGTGCTGAGCAAGAGCTACAAGGGATCAGTATACAGGGAGCCCTAGCAAAGCCAATCAACACCACTAAGCTTGATAAAATGTTGGCTGAGTTATTTGGCATAGATAGTGTCAAAGACGATGTCAATGCACCTCAACAAAATACGATTGAAGTATTAGAAATAGAGCGAACCTTGCTGGATATAGAAACGATCACCGATTTTGTTGCCTCGATGGGAGTCGATACTTTCAAACGTAGCTGTGAGCTTTTTGCTAAGCTTAACCCTACTTATTGCAACGAGTTGAAAGAAGCAAATAAAGAGGGTGATGTGGCTGAGTACGGTTCGGTCGCGCATAAATTAAAGGGCGCTGCGGGGTCTGTTGGCCTCAAGTCTGTTCAGCAACATGCCAAGGTAATGGAAAATGAATGTGAAGCTGTGGTTGGTGAAGTACGTGAACAGTGGGTGGAAGAATTGGAAGAATTAATAAGAGAAGGGCAGGGTGCCCTTCACTCATTAATTGCAAAACTCGCTGAAAACTCTTAGCGAACTATGGTTGAGTGCTATCGATTTTACCGATAAAACGGTAGCCTTCACCATGAATAGTGCTGATAAGCTCAGGTGTGTTACTGTCAGTTTCGAAGTGCTTACGAATACGACGGATAGTAACATCAACAGTACGGTCGTTTGCGCGTAGCTCACGGCCAGTCATGTGCTTGATAAGCTGTTCGCGGCTGAAAATCCTACCCGGAGAGTCAAGCATCAAGCGAAGGGCTCTATACTCACCTTTTGGAAGACGCTTAGATTCACCTGTTGGTGAAGTCAGACAGCGACTGTTTTCATCTAGTTCCCACCCGTTGAAAGTGATCACACCATTGCTGTCGATAGCCGACTCTTCTGGTGTTGAACCTGTTCGTGAGATTAAGTTACGTACACGAATTGTTAGCTCACGAGGGTTAAACGGTTTTGTGACATAGTCATCAGCACCGATCTCTAAACCTAAGATCCTATCGACATCGTTATCACGACCTGTTAAGAAAATTAAGCCTACATTTTTTTTCTGGCGTAACTCACGAGCCAAAATTAGGCCGTTTCTACCAGGAAGGTTTATATCCATGATTACACAGTTGACATCGTCGTTTGCTGTCAATTTTTCATGCATATCATCGCCATCAATGGCTTCAATTACCTTATGACCTTCGGCTTCAAATAAACTAACGAGGTTCAGTCGAGTTACGTCTTCATCCTCAACAATTAGAATGACTGGCGTTTGCATTATTAATTAACCTTTTCGGAATGTTTTATTTACAAAAACTTCGGTGTTATATAATAAAACCGAATGTTAACGATTATAGGAGTATATTCAATTGTTAACAAGTAAAATCAGTCAGGATAGAACTTAGAAACTGCGAGTAGTCTAGAGAGCACTTTAAAATTATGTTGTGCAACTTCTTGCCTGTTAATATATAACCGAATTTTACTCCCTTCTTGGACCAAGGAAGCAATCCCACCCCCTTCTAAAAATTCGATACTTTCGCCTACAGTCACCATGTTTAAGGTAATTGTATCGGTCCAAGTGGATAGTATATCATCTTCCATTGTTTCATCAATGTATGTGATATCGCAGCGCTTGGAAAGTTCCCTAAACGGGTCAGAAAGATTAACTTTTATTATATCTATCGGTTTACCACGTATTTTTAAGTTATTATTTTTATTTAAAATAGCTCCTGGTCCATGAGTTAAATCATAAAAGCAAAATCTGGTTACTTGTTTATTTTTTTGTTCTGGAAAATCGATTAACTTAGCCATTTGATATAAAAAAGCTGAACGAATTTCATGGGGAGATTTTGCATCAACATTTAAACTACAAAAAATAAAAATAAATGCAGCTATCAGGTACATTATTTTCATTAAATTACCCCTTTTAGAGGCAAAGTTATAATAAATTCCGTACCTTTTTTATTGTCATCTGAAAGAATTATAGTTCCACCTAAAGCTTGTGTGATCAAGTTATAAACTAGGTGCATGCCCAGACCACTGCCGCCCTCTCCACGCTTGGTGGTGACAAATGGATCGAAGATACGTTTTTTTACCGCATTTGATACGCCAACCCCATTATCTTGATAGATAATCTCTAAAGTTTGGCTATGTTGCTCAACCTGAATGTAAATTTGATTGTCTTTTAAATCCAAGAAACCATGAATGAGAGAATTAGACAAAAGCTGTTCAAACACCTGTTGAAGCAAGCCCGCTTTGGTTCTAACAGTCAATTTTTCTGAACAGGAGAGTTGCCAGGTCACGTTTTTAATATCTATTTCAGCACGCATGCTGCTTATGATAGCTTGGAATAGTTTGTTGATATTGACTTCTGAACTGACCTCTACGTCTTGGCTGACTGCAACCTTTTTAAAGCTTGAGATGAGTTCCGCTGCGCGATTTAAGTTGCGGTAAATTAAATCTAGATTTTCAATGCCATCATGAATAAAGCGTTCTAGCTGTTTTGATGTTAAGGTCTTTTGCTCAAAAGCTGCGTTTATGTCAGCAAGCTTATCTCGTAATAAAGTTGAGCCTGTGACTCCCAAGCCTATCGGCGTATTTACTTCATGAGCCACACCTGCGACCATTTGACCAAGCGAAGCCATCTTTTCATTTTCAACAATTTGATTTTGGTATTGATGCATTCGCTCCAATGTATTTAGAAGCTCCTGGTTTGCCTCTCTGAGCGCAATAGTTCGTTGATTTACCTTTTCTTCTAGGTTTTGATTGAGCTGTTTTATTTCAAGTTTGTCAGCTTGGTGGCGCGCAAGTTGGTTTTGCGTTCGCGCAAGCATAATATTGAGGTTATTTGCCAACATGTTAACCTCTTCAATATCACTTTTTGTCGCCCTTGCGGAGTAGTTATGGTTTTTAGAAACATCCTGCAGCATTATCGATAGAGAGTCTATTGGATTGGCAATGCGCTTTTGAATTGCTCTTGCAACGAACAATACCAGTATGAGCACGATAAGTGTCAATGCGATGTCGACTAGTATCTTTTGATTTATATATTGTGACAGGCGTTCCAAGCCGCCTCTAACGTATACATATCCCTCTACTTTCCCTTCGTATTCAACGGGAATGATCAGCTCGACATAATCTGTTGATACCTTCGGCTCTTTTAAAGTTTCAATTTCGTTTACTTTTAAGGGAACTGGCGGTGTTTTACTTGCATTGTAACTGGTAAAAAAGACCGGTTTGTTGGTCACATCATCAATCGCATAAATATGAATATTTTTAACCAGTTCGACTTTATTAAAAGATTTAAGACGTTTCTCTTCTGTTTTTCTATCATCAAAAATAAGGGTGATCTGGGCGTTAAAAGCGATAATCTCAGCAATCATTTGTAGTTTGTTTACAATGAGCTTTTTTTGCTCTTTAACATCTAGGTAGGTTGAAATAGATATGGAAAGTGAGAGCGACAAAGCTGTTACTAACATAACAGCACTTATCAAAACTTTTCTTATACTTGTTTTTGTTGTGTGTTTTCCCATTGTGCGCTCATAGGTGGACCTCTTAACAGCTAACCTTAGTTTAGCAGCTTAGTTAAGTAAGTTAACAAAAAAGCGGCAATTCCCTGCATCTAGCCGCCAGCAGCCATGTTGAAGCTGGCGAACGGTGTGAGATTTTAGGCTTTCTGTGCCTGATATACCGCGAATTTGCTATTTTTAACTTCTGTTTTAAAGTGCGTAAAGTGCTGCTCTATGATGGGCGGGTATTTCAAAAAGCTATTGGCAACGATCTGTAAGCAGGCGCCTTTTTTCATTATATGTTGCGCATTTGCTAAAAATGTCTCAGCGATGCTGTAGTCAGTGTTTAGGCCAGTATGAAATGGAGGGTTGCTGACAATCACATCAAATTTAGTTGTTACTTGCGTTAGTCCATCGCTCAGAATGAACTGTCCATTGTGGCCATTTAGTTTTAGGGTTTGCTCACTGGCATACAGTGCGAGTGCACTGACGTCTAGGCATTGCAAGGATAAATTAGGTTGCGCATTTAACATGAAGGTTGCTATCAATCCAGCGCCACAGCCAAAATCGAGCACATCCCCTTTGTTTGGTATTGTTAAATGGTTAAGCAGTAACTCTGTACCATTATCAAGCTTGCCATGATTAAAGACGCCAGGCACGCTGATAGCATCAAAGTTTTGTTCAGCTACCTTAACGTTAAAAGTATGGTGGTAATCGGCAATATCAAAGCCGTCTTCTAAAGTGAGCTCGTTGAATTCGTATAAGATACAATGTTTAGCACTGTCTAATTTATAACTAGCTTGCGCATAAGGCTTCAATTGCTTTTCAACCGATTTAACACCGCCTTTATTTTCTCCAACAACGAGTAACCGAGTCGCTTCCCCAAGGTTGGCTCTAATGTTCGTTAACATCATATTTGCCTCAGGTTTAGATTTCGGATAGTAATAAATTACTAAATCTAAGTTATCTATGTTAGGTAAGCTATGGTTAACAAAGCTAGTCACGTTTTGATATTTGGAGGCAGCAAGGTGGTCAGCGAAGTTATAGCTAAAAGCATAAATTTGCGCAGCCGGATTGACCTTAGCTAGTTCAGACAAAAAACCATCATCATTATGATTAATAACTAGAACTTTTTCGCCATGGAGTTCCTCTTCATTGCGAAGTAAAAGTAAGCTAGGGTTTGATAGTTTTTGCATGATATATCTCAGGTAGTTTTGTATCGATTATGAAGTGAAAGGGGCAATCAAAGCCCCTCGGGAGTCTTGTTAAACTGTGCGCTCAAACATTAGATCCCATACTCCGTGACCCAGTCGGTGGCCGCGCTGTTCAAATTTTGTAAGCGGTCTAAAGTCAGGTCTAGGTACATAGTCATTGTTTTCAGACTGGTTACTGTAACCTTCGGCTTGTTGCATGACTTCCAACATATGCTCTGCATAGTTTTCCCAATCAGTTGCCATATGAAAGACGCCGCCGACCTTTAATTTTGCTCTGATCTTTTGTGCAAATTCAGTTTGTACAATACGGCGCTTGTGGTGACGTTTTTTATGCCAAGGATCTGGGAAAAAGAGCTGTAACTTACTCAAGCTGCTATCAGGGATGCAATCGGCTAACACTTCTACTGCGTCGTGTTCAAATACACGTAAGTTCGTGAGGCTATGTTCATCGGCTTCCATCAGGCAAGCGCCAACGCCTGGGCGGTGAACTTCAATACCAATAAAGTTTTGGTCAGGGTTATTTTTAGCCATCTCAACCAGTGATTTACCCATACCAAAGCCAATTTCTACAACTACATCATTGTCGTTGCCAAATATTTCACTGAAGTTGAGTAGGCCTTGGCTGTGCTCAAGTCCAAGAGTTGGCCAGCACTTTTCTAGCGCTGCTGCTTGACCTTTAGTTAGGCGACCTTCACGTTTTACAAAGCTGCGCACTTTACGGATGTATTTACCTTCTTGCTCAGCCTGCACTAGTGCTTGTTTACTCGATTCGTTCATTGTCATCATCTGCGGTGTAAAAATTGGGCGCACATTATCCCTGTTCACGCGGATAAGTACAAGAGCTTGACGTTTTTAAAAACCTTCTTACACTACTGGCGCGTGAAGCAAGTAGATTGAGAATAAAGATGCCCGTTGACCGTCAAACAGCAAATTGGTTTGCAACACAAGTTGTAGATTGGTACCACGTCCATGGCAGAAAAACATTGCCGTGGCAAATAGATAAAACCCCTTATAAAGTATGGGTGTCTGAAGTTATGTTACAGCAAACACAGGTTGTAACCGTGATCCCCTATTTTGAACGTTTTATGTCAAGGTTTCCGACAGTGATTGACTTGGCTGATGCGGATGAGGATGAAGTGTTGCACCATTGGACTGGCCTGGGGTACTACGCGAGAGCTAGAAACTTACATAAAACAGCGAAAATTATTCGCGATAAATATCAGGGTACGTTTCCTGAGACTTTTGAGCAAGTTGTAGACTTGCCAGGTATTGGGCGCTCAACTGCAGGGGCCATACTGTCACTTGCTCTGGGGCAGCATCACTCTATATTAGATGGCAATGTCAAAAGGGTATTGGCACGTTTTTTTATGGTAGAAGGTTGGTACGGGGTTAAGAAGGTTGAGAACCACCTATGGGATCTGACTAACGCGGTGACACCCTCTGGTGATGTTCGTGAGTTTAACCAAGCAATGATGGACTTGGGAGCAAGCCTTTGCTCTCGTTCTAGATTTCAATGTGAGCCGTGTCCGCTGGTCGATAAGTGCATGGCTCATAAGAGCAATAGGGTAAAAGAGTTTCCTAATTCCAAGCCCAAAAAAGAGAAACCTAAAAAAACAGCTTATCATTTGATGGTCAAAGTCGGTGATAAAGTTTTGATGGAAAAGCGTCCCAACAGTGGTATTTGGGGTGGGTTATTTGGGTTCTTTGAATTTAGTGATTTAACCGAGTTGGAGGCGTTTTTAATTCAGCAAGGAATTGATGTGACAACGCGTACTTTGGAATCATTTGTTCATATTTTTACTCACTTTGAGCTAACAATACACCCTATTTGTGTTGAGGTTCAACAAATTCCTGATTGTGTCCATGACAATCAATTGCTTTGGTATGATGTTAATCACCCTCCTGAGGTCGGACTGGCGGCACCAACGAAAAAGTTAGTTAAAGTATTAAAGGCAATGGGGTAAACTGTTCTCATCAAAAAGATAGAGAATAGGTGAGAAAATGGCACGTACAGTTTTTTGTCAGAAATTAAACAAAGAAGCGCCAGGCTTGGATTTTCAATTATATCCAGGAGAAGTGGGCGAGCGTATCTTCAATAATATTTCTAAAGAAGCTTGGCAGCAGTGGCAACACAAGCAGACAATGCTAATTAATGAAAAGCACTTAAATATGATGGACCCTGATCACCGCCAACTGTTAGAAGAGCAAATGGTCGGCTTTTTGTTTGAAAATAAAGAAGTTGAAATTGAAGGTTATAGACCTCCAGAGAAATAAAAAAAGCTGCCTCGGCAGCTTTTTTTATTTTGTGATTAATATTCTCTGTCTACAGAAAGCTTTGCTAATGCAATGAGCGCATCTTTAAACTGAGAGTCTGCTAAAACGTTTAGTTGTGCTATTGCTTTTTCTGACTCTTGTTGTGCTCTTGACATGGTTTTTTGTAGCGCTTGAGTTTCTTCAAGAGTTTGCAAGATATCAGGTAAATTATCGATGCCATTTCCTGACTCAATCGCTTCTCGGATCTGAGCTACCTGTGCTTCTGAGCCTGACTTCATGGCATAAATAAGCGGGAGTGTCGGTTTACCTTCTGCCAAATCGTCACCAATATTTTTGCCTAGTTGCTCAGCGTTTGCGCTATAGTCCAGTATGTCATCAACTAATTGAAATGCAGTGCCTAAATGCATCCCATACAGCTTTAAAGCATCTTTGACAGATTGCGGCTGTTCGGAGATAACTGCGGGTAACATGGTTGCTGCTTCGAATAATTTAGCCGTTTTACTATAAATCACCTGCATATAGCTTTGCTCTGTGGTGTCCGGGTCGTTGCAATTCATTAATTGCAGTACCTCACCTTCAGCAATAATATTGGTCGCATCTGCCAATATTTGCATTACTTCCATATTGTTAAGGCCAACCATTAACTGGAAGGAGCGCGTATATATAAAGTCTCCAACAAGTACACTTGCAGCGTTACCAAATTCGGCGTTTGCTGTTGGCTCACCACGTCTTAGGTTTGATTCATCTACGACGTCATCGTGTAACAGAGTTGCAGTATGGATAAACTCAATGATGGTAGCTAAAGTAATATGCTTATTCTGGGCTTCTGCTTCTAGTGCTTTTGCAACCAATAAAGTCAACATTGGTCTAATGCGTTTTCCACCGCTATTAACAATGTAAAGACCCAATTGATTTACTAACGCAACATCAGACTGCATTTGTTCGAAAATAAGTTGATTCACAGAGAGCATATCCTGCTCAATCAGTGATTGGATAGTCTTAATATCCATAGTATACCGTGCTAAAGCCCCAGTTAGAGATAAACGCCGCAGATTGTACATTAAAATTTCAGTCGACTCGAATTTTATGCGTATTGATAGGTAAAAAAATAGATGGCGGTTTAAATATTGGGCATTTTTGAGTTTGTTATATGTACGGATATGATCTGTCAAGTATTTTGATTGAAAGTTTTTGCAGAAAAAAATAGTTTAGCAACGCAAACTTTTTAGCTAGAATAGGCAAAAATGAATTAATGCTCTCAAACAAGTCAATTTTTATTCATTATTTTGTCTTTAGGGTATTGCGTGCAGTTCGACATTAGCGTAAACTTCGCGCCCTATTGAAGAATATTAAGTTGCGTCGATTTGAGGGCGCACAACGGAGTTAATTATGTACGCGGTTTTCCAAAGTGGTGGTAAACAGCACCGTGTGACTGAAGGTCAAACAATTCGTCTAGAAAAATTAGACGTTGAGACTGGTGCATCAATTGAATTTGATTCAGTACTTCTAGTTGCTGATGGTGAGAAGATCGAGATCGGTGCACCATTCGTAAATGGCGGTAAGGTAACAGCTGAAGTTGTTTCTCACGGTCGTGGCGAGAAAATTAAGATTGTTAAGTTCAGACGTCGTAAGCATTCTCGTAAGCAGATGGGCCACCGTCAGTGGTTCACTGAAGTTAAAATCACTGGCATTAGCGCTTAATTTTTAGAGGTACAGAAAGATGGCACATAAGAAGGCAGCTGGTAGTACTCGTAACGGTCGCGATTCAGAAAGTAAACGCCTAGGTGTTAAGCGTTTTGGTGGCGAATCAGTTCTAGCGGGTAACATCATCGTTCGTCAACGTGGTACTAGATTCCACGCTGGTTCTAACGCAGGTATCGGTAAAGACCACACTATCTTTGCAAAAGCAGATGGTAAAGTAGTTTTCGAAACTAAAGGTCCTTTAAACCGTAAATACGTTAGCATCGTTGCTGAGTAATCGGTAAAGATTTATAAAAACCCCGCTTAGGCGGGGTTTTTTGTTTTTATAGCTATATTTTATTTATCAGCAGCTAAGCGTACCTTGCTATAATAGCTGTTGCTATTCCAATCCAGTAAGAGAGTAACCATGAAGTTTGTCGATGAAGTAGAGATCCGTGCTGAAGCCGGTGATGGCGGAAGCGGTGTCGTTTCGTTCCGTCGAGAGAAGTTTGTCCCAGATGGTGGTCCAGATGGCGGTGATGGTGGCGACGGCGGCAGTGTATTTTTAGAAGCCGATGAAAACCTCAATACTTTAATTGACTACCAGTTTGAGCGATTCCACCGCGCAGAGCGTGGCACAAATGGCCAAGGTCGTAATTGTACTGGTAAAAAAGGCACTGATTTAGTATTGAAAGTGCCAGTGGGTACTCGAGTTACTGATGTGGACACGCAAGAAAGCTTAGGTGATTTAACTCGCCATGGACAAAAGTTGCTTGTTGCTAAAGGTGGCTATCATGGTCTGGGTAATACGCGCTTCAAATCAAGTACGAACCGAGCTCCAAGACAAAAAACATTGGGCACACCAGGCGAAGTAAGAAACCTAAAACTTGAGCTAATGCTGTTAGCTGATGTTGGACTACTTGGTTTACCAAACGCGGGTAAATCAACTTTTATCCGAAGCGTATCTGCGGCTAAACCAAAAGTTGCTGATTATCCATTTACGACGTTAGTTCCTAACCTTGGTGTTGTGAGACCTGAAGCAAATAAATCGTTTGTTATTGCTGATATTCCGGGATTGATCGAGGGGGCTTCAGATGGGGCTGGTTTGGGTATTCGCTTCTTAAAACACTTGGAGCGTTGTAGAGTCTTATTACACGTTGTAGATGTGATGCCAATAGATGGAACTGACCCTGTTGATAATGCATTTGCGATTATTAATGAGCTGCATCAGTATAGTCCTAAGCTTGCAGAAAAGCCTCGCTGGTTAGTACTTAACAAAATTGACTTACTAGCTGAAGATGAGTTGGAAGATGTGTGTGAACGCATCGCTCAAGAGCTTGATGCAAAGGAAGTTTACCGTATTTCTGCGGCAAATAAATTTAACACTCAGCAATTGTGTTACGATATTCAAGGCTTGTTGGATACCTTACCAAGAGATAAATTTGATGAGGAACAGCAAGAAGAAGTTGAGTTCAAGTGGGATACTTATCATCGTCAGGCAACTCAAGAGAATGATGACTGGGATGACTGGGATGAAGATGACTACGATGTAGAAGTTATCTACGAAAGATAATAAAGGGCCGTTTGGCCCTTTTTTAATACAAAATCATTATTGGAGTATATTGTGGTTATATCAATGATAGCGGCTATGGCAAAGGATCGAATAATAGGTGATGACAATAAAATGCCTTGGCATCTACCAGCAGATCTGCAGCACTTTAAAAAAATTACGTTAGGTAAACCTGTGATTATGGGGCGTAAGACATTTGAATCGATTGGTCGCCCGTTGCCTGGCAGAAGAAATATTGTGATTACCAGAAATGCTCAGTATCAAGCTGAAGGGATAGAAACTGCATCTTCTACTGAAGAAGCTCTTGCTTTGGTAGATAAAATAGACGAGGTTATGATCATTGGAGGTGGAAATATTTACAAACAGTTTCTACCATTATGTACAAAGCTGTATTTGACATACATAGATTTGGATGTTGAGGGAGACACTCGATTTCCTGATCACACCTCTTCGGGCAGTTGGGTAGAAGCCGAATGTGAAGTCCACGAGCCAGATGATAGAAATAAATATCGTTATAAGTTCGTAACTTTGAATAAAGGATTATGACTTTGTTGCTAACAGTTGTGTGTGTTGCTACAATAGTGTTTGTCCTTATGTAATAAAAAAGTGCTAGGTGAATTGGCAATGAAATTTGTACCTGTTTTGTTAAGTGTTTGTATTGGTTTGGGCGCGTTTTCTTTTAGTTCTGAGACTAAAGCTAACGATCAATTGGCTGTTACATTATGCGAGTACATCGCTGTTGATGACAAAGGCCGAGTTCGTAAAGCGTTAAAAAGTTCACGTGTGAAAGTGCGTAACATATTTGGTTCAATCCAATGTAACGGAAATAACATTCTTCGCCACGCAATTGCAAGTAATGCTGTTGAGACTGGCAAGCTAATTGTTAAAGGTTTACCGAAAAGCGCGCTTTCAGACGGTGCTGACATTGCTTGGGCTGAAAGCAATGGACATGGTGCTTCACCGCTCATTGCAGAAATTAAGAAAAGAGCAGGTTTATAATTTAACACTTGTTCTTACTTTAAAAAGCTCCCACTTTGGGGGCTTTTTTAGTATTTGTACACCTCCTCAAATTCATGTTCTATGCGTGTTGAATACTGCGGTTGTAATATGACCTAAATCAAATAGATAACTACATGATGACATTTTTCTTAAATTAGGCCTTGAGAATTGGAAGGTCTGCTCCAATACTTATTTGTAGGGTAAATAAAAAAAGGAAGATCCTATGAAGATTAATCTTTCTGGTCATCACGTTGATATGACAGATGCAGTGAAACAACACGTACAAGAAAAATTTTCAAAAATTGCCAATCATTTTCCTTCGTTGTTGTCACTAGATATTATAATCAGCAAAGAGCATAAAAAGTTTTATACGGAAATAAGTACAAACTATGCTGGGTCACGCATTTCAGTAAAGGGTGAAAATGACGTGATGTATCCAGCCATTGCTAATGCCGCAAAAAAATTGGATGCATCATTGAAGCATAGGAAAGGACAATTGAAAGCAAACAAACATGAAAAACCGGTGAGCACAACACCACCAATCGCACATGAAATAATACAAGAAATGAACTTGAACTGATTTAAAGGGGGCAGTAAAGCCCCTTTTTTACAATAGCAATTTGATAGATTTTTATTTTACTTTAGACATTTCACACAATTGCTATGTAAGATAGAATTGAACTTTACCTTAAAAAATATAATTCGATAGCGAACACATATGAAAGCAGTTATACCTGTTGCGGGTTTGGGGACTCGCATGTTGCCAGCAACAAAAGCAATCCCAAAGGAAATGTTACCGGTTGTAGATAAGCCGCTTATTCAATATATCGTCAAGGAGTGTGTATCTGCTGGTGTAAAAGAAATTGTATTGGTAACTCACTCTTCTAAGAATGCAATTGAAAACCACTTTGATACAAGCTTTGAGTTAGAAGCTACGCTAGAGAAGCGTGTGAAGAGAAAACTATTAGACGAAATCCGTTCGATTTGCCCTGAAGACGTCACAATAATGCATGTAAGACAAGGTGAAGCCAAAGGGCTTGGACATGCGGTCTTGTGTGCAAAACCAATCGTTGGAGATGATGATTTCATTGTTGTGCTTCCTGATGTCATTTTAGACGAATATAGTGCCGATCAGCGAATCGAGAATTTAGCTGCTATGGTTAAGCGCTTTCAAGAAAATGGCAGTAGTCAAATTATGTTGGAGCCAGTACCTCATGAAGATGTCAGCAAGTACGGTATCGCTGATATTAATGGCGTAGATTTATCGCCTGGGCAAAGTACTGCTATCAAATCAATGGTTGAGAAGCCTAGTCAAGAAGAAGCACCATCAAACTTAGCTGTAGTTGGCCGTTATGTCCTATCAAGTAAAATCTGGCCATTATTGAAGAGGACACCTGTAGGAGCTGGGAGTGAGATCCAGCTTACAGATGCCATCGATATGTTAATGGAAACAGACACAGTTGAGGCCTTTCATATGAGTGGCATATCTCATGATTGTGGCGATAAGCTAGGCTATCTGAAGGCGATTGTTCAGTATGCTATGAAAGATGAAACGCTTGGTGATGAATTCACTCAGTACATCAAATCATTATAAATGATTAAGTAAGCAGGCTCTTATAGAGTCTGCTTAAGACTAAACTTTGCAGATTAGTGGCGTTCGGTAAACCTTCTCCAAGTTATGTTGCTGTTTAACACTCTGACAGGTTTTACTACTCTGGCTAACAAGTCTATATTCGGAGCATCAACGACATCCCCATTTTCTTTCAAACCAAGTAAATAGCTCATAGCAGAGCGATTTCCCAGTTGGATCGCAGAAATATATATCTGCTGCTCAAAGTTCAACCTTAAGCTACTAATTGCAGTTTTTAGACCTTGTTGATCAATATTTGGTAGACCGCATTTTTGCAAGTAACCTAAACGCTCACCTTCCCCTGAAAACCAGATCCGTACTTTTTCACTGTAACGATTCGATTTAGATGGCAGATCGAAGAGTAACCTATCATGCCCTAACTCTTTAACAAGTTGGATGTAGTGCTCTAATCCTGCATGCCATAACGCACTATGGATTGGGACTACTCTAGGCTGGATCTTTCCATGTGTATGAAATTTAAAAGTGTGAATTGACTCTATGGTGCCTATGTCACTCAAAGTGAGATTACCTAGTTCGTCGCTATAAGCACCAGTATAGTAGGCGAGTAACGGAAGCCAAAAATGCCAATGCTTAGGCTGTTCTCGTTTGAGCTTTTCGTCGCCGTAAATATAGCCATTAAATAGACTATATAGTTCCATGTGGGTAAAGGCGCGTCTGCCAAACTGAGATTTCATAAGTCAGTGCTTTAGCTAATAAATATTTGGTAGACAAGTCTATAGCGTTTAATTGTAATGTGAAAGGACTATAAAAATTATTTGTAAATCGTTCTGTAGTAGTGGGTTACTACCACAGTTACCTATCTATTCTGTACAATTTTCTAAGTAAGTAAGGCAGGATATTCGCAATAATGAAGCGAGATTAGTTACTTTCCCATGTCTTTCAATAGATTCCTGATACAAGGTGGAAATAAACTGGGCAAGTGTGGTGTGCTCTTGTGCGGCGATTTTTTCGAGTATCCGCCAGACCTTATTTTCAAGCGCTAAACTCGTGACAACCCCCTGTATACGAATAGACTTTTTAGTGACTTGATATAATTCAGGCGTCTGAGATGCGTATAGTTCACACATATAGGAAGCTCCTATGGCTAAAATGATACATTCAATGATCCGAGTACAAGACTTATCAAAATCTGTGCAATTCTATCACGAACTTTTTGATTTAGAGGTAAAAAGGCAGGTAGATTTTGATGGCTTTTCGCTTACTTATCTGGCTAATGAAGAGACTAGTTTTGAGCTTGAGCTAACACATAATTATGATAACGAAAAAGCATATGAACTGGGTAATGGCTATGGTCATTTGGCTTTTAGTTCTGAGGATATTGAGACAATATGGCGCATCGCAAGTTTACATAACTACGACCCTTCTGATATTAAATCATTGCGTCATAAAGATACACTAGTGGCACGATTCTTTTTTGTTGCAGATCCCGATGGTTATCAAGTCGAAGTCATTGAAAAAAGCGAAGTATATTTTTAAGCCATTGCGAATTCGCCTCGATTACCCATCCAGCGCAGGATCAAGGGGTCTACAGAGTCTTGGTATTGATTGAGTAATGAAAATGCAAGCGCGCGAATACTAGGGAGCATATGCTTATCACGAGTTAAATCTGCAATTTTAAGATCAACAAGTCCTGTTTGCTTGGTACCAAGTACTTCACCAGGCCCTCTTATTTCTAAATCCTTTTCAGCAATGACAAACCCATCATTGCTATCTCTGAGCACGCCCAGCCTTTTCTGTGCTGTATTAGACAGTGGCGCGTGATAGAGTAATAAGCAATGAGAGGCAATATCGCCACGTCCGACCCGACCTCTAAGTTGGTGCAGTTGAGCAAGTCCAAGGCGCTCTGGGTTTTCAATAATTATTAGGCTGGCATTTGGGACATCAACACCCACTTCTATCACGGTTGTTGCAACGAGTACGTGATACGTGCCAGCTTTAAAGTCCGCCATGATTTGTTGTTTTTCTTGTGCTTTCATACGGCCGTGGATGAGTGCTATTTTCAGCTCTGGTAATAACTTGGTCAGCTGCTCAGCTGTATCTTCAGCGGCTTGACATTGCAGTACTTCAGATTCATCAATGAGTGTGCATACCCAATAAACTTGCCTATTTTGTTCGATACATGCGCTTTTGACGCGTTTTATAACTTCATCACGACGGGTATCAGGCACTGCTACAGTTGTGATAGGGGTTCTACCTGGCGGCAGTTCATCTATGATTGAAGTTTCCAAGTCTGCATACGCAGTCATAGCTAGGGTACGGGGAATAGGCGTCGCAGTCATCACCAGTTGGTGTGGATAGCAATCGCCAAATTTACCTTTTTCTCTGAGTGATAGACGTTGATGTACACCAAATCTGTGCTGTTCATCAATAATGATAAGCGCAAGATTAGAGAATATCACCTGTTCTTGAAATAGGGCGTGTGTGCCTACCACCATTTGAGCTTGTCCAGAGGCGATTTTTTCAAGTGTTTCTTTGCGTTCTTTCCCTTTGGTTTTCCCACCTAGCCAGCATGTATCAATTCCTAATGCAGTAAACCAGTTCGTGAAGTTGAGCGCGTGTTGCTCTGATAGGATCTCTGTAGGTGCCATCAATGCAACTTGATAGCCTTTTGATATTGCAGTTAATGCACTAAGCGCTGCGACTAAGGTTTTACCTGAACCTACATCACCCTGTACTAGACGAAGCATCGGTTCTGGCTTTTGTAAGTCCTGTTTTATTTCACTGACAACTCTGCTTTGCGCATTGGTTGGCTTAAATGGAAGTTGGGCCAAAAACTCAGTTTCTAATGGATTACTAGGTGGCAGTGCAATTGCTTTGACGGCTTGGCTTTTTTTTCTGAGCTTTAATAAGCTTAAGTTTTGTGCCAGTAGCTCTTCAAAAGCAAGACGCTGCTGTGCAGGGTGCTGCCCTAATTCCAATTGGCTTAAATCTACGTCATGTGAAGGCGAGTGTAATAACAGTAGCGCTTCTTTGAGGCTTAATTGATTCGGTCTGAATTGAGCTGGTAAATGGTCTTCTATATCGTATTTTTGCAGTAACTTTACTGCTTGCTCTGCAATTGCTCGTATGCTGAGCTGCTTAAGCCCTTCGGTCGTAGGATAGACTGGGGTGAGTGTGTCATCGGCTGCGTTATTATCTTGCAGCGTATCCTTGATACTATATTCGGGGTGTGCCATTTCAAGGCCAACTCGACCACGGCGAGCCTCACCAAAGCAGCGCATGATTTTACCAGGTTGCATGGCATTTTTTTGTGCCGCGGAGAAATTGAAAAAGCGCAGAGTGAGCCTGCCTGTACCATCGTTAATTTGGCACACAAGCATACGGCGTTTACCAAAAGTGATGTTTGCCTGCTCAATCTCTCCTTCTACACTGACGTGCATATGCGGCATTAATGTCGCGATGGAATAAGTTTTTGCTCTATCTTCGTATCGTAATGGCAAGTGAAATAACATATCTTGAACACTTGCTATACCTAATTTAGCTAACTTCTCAGCAGCTTTAGGACCAACACCTTTTAGATCTGTAATGGGGTAATTAGCTAAATTAGGAGCAGACATGAGTTTCCTTACTTTTTACTAAATTTGAGCGTATTCCAAAATGCATCATCAGCGACAATTTCGCCATCTTCATCTAACTCAGGGTAGGGAAGGCCTTTTTCATTACAGCGGTTTGCAATAATTGGGTGGCACCCTTCAAAAAGGAGCGTGTGTTTTATTTTTGGGTCCAACATGTCTTTACGTTGGTACATACCGGCTTCCTCGCGTTGCCTTTGCGCTTCGTAGAGAATGAGCGCTGCTGCAACAGATACATTTAATGACTGCACCATGCCTGCCATTGGAATGACGATATGCTGGTCAGCATGCTCAAGCGCCCTATCGGATATACCTAAACGCTCTTGACCAACAATCACAGCAGTTGGTTTGGTGTAGTCAATTTCTCTAAAGTCGACGGCGGTATCACTTAAATTGGTAGCAAGTAGCTGGATCCCCGGGTTTTGCTCTCTGATTTTGGCAACAGCTTGGTCGATATCATCATGCATTTGCGTGTCGACCCAATTTTTGCTGCCACCAGAGGTATTGTTGGTTAAGCGTCTTTGATCTTGCGGCCATACGGCGTGAACATAGTGACAGCCAACAGCGTCAGCTGTTCGTACGATAGCGGATAGGTTATGGTGCTTGTGTACCTCGTCGAGGCATACAGTCAAATCCGTTTGCCGTTGTTCCAATATTCGTTTTACGCGCTGAAAGCGATTTTCTTTCATCAAGGACTGCTCTTAAATACAATATTGTGGCTATTATACCAAAATAATTACTGTATAAGTACACACCTATTTGGTCTCAGAGCTGACAAAAGTTTATGGCTGGATTTCACGCATAATTGGTGCTTGTAATGAGATCAAGGTCTCGGTCGATTGAATGGCCTCAATCGATTGTATCTTATTGACAAGTACATCATGTAAGTGGTCCATTGATTGACTTAAAACCTTAATAAAAATACTGTAATTACCGGTTGTATAATAGGCTTCGACAACTTCCTCAAAACTTTCTAATTGCGCAATGGTATCTTGGTAATCTCTCGCGTGCTTGAGGTTAATACCGATAAAGCAACACACATCATAGCCAAGTTTTTTTGCATTGATGCAGACTTTAGTCCCTGTGATGATCCCAGCTTGCTTCATCTTTTCGACACGAACATGAATTGTACCTGCACTTACAGCAAAACGTTTGGCCAATTCGGCATAGGGAGTTCTGGCGTCATTCATTAGTGCGTGCAAAATAGATTTATCGAGATTATCGATCTGATAATTTTCCATGGTTATTGTTATCTGTAATTGTTGATTCTATAAATATATAGCACTTTTTTTATTGGTTGAAGTTGTGTTTTAGTATTTTTGGTTTTGAATATTGAATTTTGTCTAAAATTTGTTGACGATGGATATATCAGATAATTAATACACAGAATCATCAAAAATTTGGAATGGGGATCAATATGAAAGCACAATACTTAAAAACACAGCAGCAAATCGCTCGCGTAAAAAGCGTTTTTTCAGCACAGTTAACTGAGCAATTAGGTTTAGTCGAAGTACAAGCACCGATACTGGCAAAGGTAGGGGACGGTATTCAAGACAACTTAAGCGGCACAGAAAAAGCGGTATCAGTGAAAGTAAAAACGCTTGCTGACAGTGAGTTTGAAGTTGTTCATTCTTTAGCGAAATGGAAGCGTAAAACGTTGGGAGATTATGGTTTTGAGGTGGGTGAGGGTTTATACACTCACATGAAAGCACTGCGCCCAGATGAGGACCGTTTATCACCTATTCATTCAGTTTTTGTTGATCAGTGGGATTGGGAAAAAGTCATTTGCGGTGATTCACAACGTAACCTTGTTGCACTGAAAGAGACTGTTCAAACACTATATCAGTGCATCAAGCACACTGAGAAAGTCATTTCTAAAGAGTTTGGTACAGACGTGTTTTTACCTGAGAAAATCACATTTGTTCATGCTGAAGAGCTAAGAGCCATGTACCCTGACTTTACAGCAAAGCAGCGGGAAAAAGCGATTGCTCAAGAATATGGCGCGGTATTTTTAATTGGTATTGGTGGCGAGCTAGGTGATGGTAAAATCCATGATGTACGCGCGCCGGACTATGACGATTGGTCAACGGCAACGTGTGAAAAATACCAAGGTCTAAACGGTGATATTATTGTTTGGAACCCGGTTCTTGAAGATGCATTTGAGATTTCATCAATGGGTATCAGAGTGTCACCTGATTCTCTGGCACACCAGCTAGAGATAAGTGACGCGCAAGAGAGACTTGAATTTGATTGGCACAAAGCGCTGCTTGCAGGTGAGTTACCTCAGACCATTGGCGGTGGTATAGGCCAATCTCGTTTAGTGATGCTGCTAATGCAAAAGCAGCACATTGCGCAAGTTCAAGTGGGTGTATGGCCAGAAGCGCTTAAGCAAGATATTGAAGGCGTACTTTAGTTGATTTAAGAGGGGAGGGCTCCCCTCTAAATTTTAAATTCTATCTCTATTTGTCCATCTGCCAATTTTGCTGTGCAAGGTGGGTAACTCCGGTTGGTGGTATAGGTTTTGTCAAAAATATGAATTTCAACACCGGAATGTAGTGCTGACGTTGCTTGTAGCTGTGTACCTTCAAGTAATTCATGAAGCGTATGATCCAACTCACTGAGTTTATTTTCAAGTGCTTCAGCTTGCTGACAATAATGTATTTGCGTGGCACTGATTTTGGCCATGAGCATTTTCTTTTTTTCGATATCTTTGAGTTGTTCGGCTTTTTCGACCGCTTTTTGTAAATTTTCTAATTGCTCGTCTGTGTCGCCTAAGTCGCGTATACATTGGTCGGTTTTATTGGTGATTTCGACGCCTGAATTGGCAAGGAATACGGACATAGTTGCCCCTGAAGGGCTGCCTATTTCGCCCGCTGTGACAGATTGCGCATCAAATACGGTTCCGCCAATTAATTTACCCCGAGGATTGTCTTCTAAGCCAACACGAACTGTTCTGAGCGCTTTGATATCACAGTGGTTTGCTTGTTTTTGAATATAGATATTACGGGCTTCTAAATAAGTGTATTGGCCGTGGACTATATTGATATTACCTTTGGCAATGAGTTTGCAGGTTAAACTTTGATCATTGTCGCTGTGATCAAGGTGACCAATGACGCCGCCGCGTACTTCTATATTTCCTTCGCTGATAATTTCACCGGACTCGACTGTGCCCATAATAGTAATATCGCCACTGGCTTTGACTTTCATGCCAGGTTCGACGTTATGGGTGACAATCACGCTGCCGCTAAATTCTATATGGCCAGATTTCACATTCACATCTGCAATGGTAAATATGTCATCGACTCGCATACCATTTTGAATATCTGAGGGGCAGCCTGCAATGGTTGAAATTAGCTCGAGTGGATTGGTTGGTGAGATTTCAGTGCCTTCACCTGCAACCAGTTGAAACGATTCTCCAGGTACTGGTGTAATGCTATCCCCTGTTACTGTGAAACCCTCTTTGCCAGGAGTCGCTGGGCGCTGAGTAATGAGTAATGTCCCTGGCGAGACGCTTGAAAGCGCGCCAAAGTCGCGCATGTCTACAGTACCGTCCTCTCTTAATTTGGGCTGCTTTAAACGCTCTTTGAGTGTTAAAACGTGTGATATTAGCTTGGCTGGTAGACCATTTTCAGGAGGACGACCTTGGGCAATAATACCGCTATGCTCGGTACCTGGAGGTGCGTCAAATTGCTTTGCGAGTAGCTTTTCTAAAAAAGCTTGCTTGTACCCTCTACAAACCCCAGCTTTAACAATTATTTTTTTAGCTTGCTCTAGACTGATAAGGCTACCGCCTTGTGCCGTTGTAATGGTGGCAGAGGCTTGCATTTTGTCTTCGGAAATTGAAATTTTTAACTGCGCGTGTTTTTGCTTTGCGACTAACAACTGCTGCTCTGCTACTTCACTTTGAAAGTAAGCAGCTATTGAATCATGATCGACTTCACAATCGGCATAGGGAGAACACTCAAGCGCTTCGACAATGAACGCCTGACTGGGTGGTGTTGCAGAAGCAACGTCCATTAATATTTGGCCATTTTTAGTGACTTTAAACACAGACTATTCCTTATAGACCGAGCGGCTCAAAACTGAGCTCACACTTAAACTTACCCTTTGCGCTGTAATTGCAGCGCATGTGCGCTTATTAGCAATGAATTCGTTAGTATTAGTATGACAATCAAAAATTCAATAAATTCCGAGCGTCCATTTTATGTCATCATTTCTTATGATTAGGCTGACTCAAAGCATTTTATTTTTGCTGTTCGCGTTATCAGCTTGCTTAATTAATATTATGTAGTCAAGCTGTTAAGATCAAAGTTGATGGGCTATTTTTGGAAGATTTTTCAATGTATGGCGTTATATAAGTTGTACGCAAATGAAAAAGGCCTAATGGGTTAGGCCTTTTAGCGGGTGATAAGTCACCGTTAATTCATTGATGGTAACTCCATAATACCGTCAATTTCAATTTGTACATTTTTTGGCAACTCTTTCACACCAATAGCAGCTCTGGCAGGGTAAGGTGTTTTGAAGTACTGGCTCATAATTTCATTCACTGTGGCAAAATTGCTTAAATCAGTCATGAAAATATTCACTTTCACCATATCTTGCAACTGTCCGCCTGCCGCTTCACATACTGCGGTTAAGTTTTTAAACACTTGATGTGTTTGTTCTGCAAAATCTTCAGAGATAACTTCCATTGTATCTGGCACCAGCGGGATCTGACCCGATAGGTATACCGCAGTACCTACTTTGATTGCTTGGTTGTATGTACCGATCGCAGCAGGTGCCTGATCGGTTGAAATAATTGCTTTATTCATAATAACTTCCTTAGCGCTTTCTATATACACGCTGCACATCAGGCATAACGCGGATCTTGCGCATAATATTGGCGACGTGAATTCTATCTTTTACTGTCACGCCCAAATCAATAATATATAAATTACTTTCTTTTTCTTCTGTGGCTATTTCAACAATATTAGCTTGTGCACTGGCAACCACATTGGTTAATTTGGCAAGCGCACCTTGGTGGTTGATGATCTCTACTCTCAGTGCTGCAATGTATTCTTTCTCGGGATTGTCTTCCCATTTTACAACACAGTACTTCGCACGTTCACCTTCCCAGCCTTTGATATTACGGCACTCTTGTCGGTGCACCATCAAGCCTTTACCTTGACTGACATAGGCTGCAATTGCATCACCTGGCACAGGTCGGCAACACTTAGCGTAAGTCACTAGCATACCTTCAGTACCAATAATCGCAGCTTTAGCTTGCTTGGCAAGGCTTTCAAGTCCGTCATCAGCCTGAAGTAAACGTTTGGCAATCAATACACTCATGATATTGCCATTACCTATTTCCACAAGCAGCTCTAGTAGTGTATTAAGATTATGCTCTTCTAGAACACGTTCAATCTGTTCGGTTGGAATGTCATCGAGTTTTTGTTCACCCAGTGCTGAATCAAGCAAGCGCCTACCCAGTTGAATTGACTCTTCTTGGTGCTGGCTCTTGAGGTAATTGCGAACGCCTAAACGGGCCTTACCTGTCACAATAAAGTTAAGCCAAGTCGCATTCGGATGTGCCCCAGAGCTGGTGATAACTTCAACGGTCTGACCGGTATCTAGTGCTTTACTTAGTGGATATGGTTTACGGTTTACCCTTGCTCCGACGCATGTGTTACCTACATCAGTATGTACTGCATAGGCAAAATCAACAGCCGTTGCGCCCATGGGTAGCTCAACAATGCGACCATCAGGAGTAAATACGTAGATTTCTTCTGGGAAAAGTTCTGTTTTTACGTTTTCAACAAACTCAAAAGAAGATCCAGCACTTTGCTGCAATTCAAGTAAGCTCTGCATCCATTGGCGAGCACGCTGCTGCGCAGTATGACCTGCACTGTCACCTGACTTTTTATACATCCAATGTGCAGCAACCCCTTTGTCTGCCATATGGTCCATGTCATGTGTTCTAATTTGAATTTCGACAGGGATACCGTGTGGGCCGACTAGAGAGGTGTGTAGTGATTGGTAACCATTGGTTTTAGGAACAGCGATGTAGTCTTTAAAGCGAGTTTCAATTGGCTTGTATAGGTTGTGCGCAACGCCAAGGACTCGGTAACAGGTATCGATATTATCGACATTAATGCGAAATGCATAGATATCCATGACTTCATTGAATAACAGCTCTTTATTAAGCATCTTTTTATAAATACTATATAAGTGCTTTTCACGCCCCTTAACGGAAGCGGTGATACCGCTTTCTTCTAAGCGAGACTCTATCTCAGTCTGAATATTACTGATCACTTCTTTGCGGTTACCACGTGCTTTGGCGACTTCTGACTTAAGTGCGCGGTGACGCATCGGGTAGAGCGCTTGAAAACCTAAGTCCTCTAGCTCGTTTTTGATATCATGGATACCTAAGCGATTGGCAATTGGCGCGAATATTTCAAGCGTTTCTCTTGCAATTCTGCGGCGCTTCTCAGGTCTTAAAAAACCTAATGTGCGCATATTATGTGTTCTGTCCGCAAGCTTGATAAGAATGACGCGAATATCCTGTGTCATTGCCATGATCATTTTGCGATAGTTTTCAGCTTGAAATTCTTTTTTGTCTTTAAAATCGAGCTTATCTAATTTACTTACACCCGCAACAAGTTCGGCAACGGTTTCGCCGAAGATTTCAGCCAGATCCGCCTGACTAAAATCAGTATCTTCTATGACGTCATGCATTAATGCAGCCATGAGGGTCTCATGGTCTAACTTCATGCTGGCAAGTATCTGCGTCACTTCAACAGGGTGAGTGATATAGGGTTCACCACTTGAGCGCGTTTGCCCTTCGTGCGCTTCGCGCGCAACAACATAGGCTTTTTGCACCAATTCCACATCTTCAGGTGCTAGGTACTCTGAGATTTTTTTCTTGAGGCCTTCAAATAGATACATTCACACTCCAATGTTCCAGTGAAGTTAATAGATAGTTATTATTGAATATACGATGAATTGGCTCGGAAGCCAACGCAAAGGCGTGATGCTTTTGCAAATAATGAAAAAAAACGCCAGCTTTGAGCTGGCGTTATATCAAACTTTACTTAGACAGGGCGTTTTAAGCCGTCTAGAAGTTTATTTAGCGGTTACCACCAACAATAGCTGCAACTGCTGCAAGCTCTGCTGCTTCTTGGTTCTGCTGCTCTTCACGGTCGATTACGTCAAGAGAGTCTGTTGTTACAAGACCTTCTTCGATTTCACGTAGCGCGATAACGGTTGGCTTGTCATTTTCAGCCTCAACCAAAGGGTCTTTGCCACCAACAGAAATCTGACGAGCGCGACGCGCTGCAACAAGGATTAAATCGAAACGGTTACCAATTTTATCTACTGCATCTTCTACAGTTACGCGAGCCATCGAAGCACTCCAAAAAATTATACATTTAGCAAAGGGCTAGTTTACTTCAATCAGCCCTGTTCGCCAAGTGAATGGTTAAAATTTATCGCGAGTATGTCAATCTCATCCAGGATTTAACGTGTTTAATCAGCGAGTAGATCCGCGATAAGTGCTTTGTGACGAGTTTGCTGCGCTTTGATTTGCAATCTCGCTGCGACAACAATGTGCTCCAATTCACAAAGCGCAGTATCAAAATTATCATTCACTATGACGTAATCAAATTCATCGTAATGGCTACTTTCTGACTTGGCTTCAGCCATTCTTGCAGCAATCACTTCTTGTGAGTCTTGACCGCGATTATTTAAGCGCTGCTCTAATTCGCTTTGCGAAGGCGGTAAGATAAACACGGTTTTGACTTCAGGCATTAATGCTCTGACTTGCCTTGCACCCTGCCAGTCTATATCTAAAAAGACATCGATACCCTTGTTTAACTGATCTTCAATCGCTTGCTTTGACGTACCATAGTAATTCTCAAAAACTTGCGCCCATTCAAAAAAATCACCTTTATCGATCAGTGCTTTGAATTCATCAACGGAAACAAAGTGATAATGCTCACCATTGTTTTCGCCAGGACGTGGTGAACGTGTCGTATGTGATACTGAAACTTTAATATTGGCTTGTTTGTTCAATAAAGCTTTGATCAAGCTTGATTTACCAGCACCAGAAGGCGCAGATAAGATAAACAAGTTACCGCGAGTCATTGTCATAGTGAAACCTTTGTGTACGCAAAAGGGAGTCTGAGCGCTTCTTACTCCCGTAAAAAGCGCTATTTTAAATCTTTGTGCGTCTACTTACCAGTTTTGGCTAGCCACGTAATCTAAATCGGCTCACCAACACGGCCAGCTCTTCGGCTTGTTTGTTCAGCTCTTGTGCTGAATGTGCGGCGACTTGTGTATCTTGCAAAGAGCTCTGGCTCGATTGCTCGATCTGTGAAATATCTCTGGCCATTTCACTGGCTACGACTGATTGCTCTTCAGTGGCGGTGGCAATTGATTGGATCATCGACGCGATTTCACTGGCACCGGTGACGATCCCTTCAAGTTGTGTACCTGCATCTTCAGCCATAGACACGCTGTGGTTAACTTGCGCTACGCTGTTTTCCATGGATTTAACTGCATGTTCTGTCTGAGATTGGATCGACTGGACGGTACTCACAACTTCTTCGGTGGCTTTGGATGTGCGCTCAGCTAGTGTTCTTACTTCATCTGCAACCACGGCAAAACCACGCCCTTGCTCACCGGCTCGTGCGGCTTCAATCGCAGCGTTCAGCGCCAATAAGTTGGTTTGTTCGGCAATACTGCCAATCACACCAATAACATTGCCAATTTGGCTACTTAGCTCGCCAAGGTGTGTGACGTTTTCAGCGGTATCTTGTACTTCATTTGACGCTGATTTAATTTTATCAACTGTAGCCGTAACGGTAGAGCCGCCCTCTGATGCAAGGCTTCGTGCGCCGTCGGCATGGCTAGCGGCAACTTGGCTTTGTGATGCCACCTCTGAAACAGTTGCACTCATTTGCTCTATGGCTGTGGCGACCTGAGTGGATTGATCGGCGGACGCTTGGCTGCGAGAGGCAATTTGATTGTTTGTCTCAGCGATATCATCACTGGATGTTTTAACATCATTCACCACATTACTGATGGCTTGCAGTAGAGAGTTGAGTGAGTTTGACATCTTATTAGTGGCTTCTGCGAGGCTGTCAATTTCATCTTTGCCCTCATGGGTCAGCAGCGGTCTTGAGATATCTCCTTCACTGATCCCTTCCGCAATGGTGAGTACTTGACTTAAACGAGTCACAATCGAGCGACTGATCACAAATGCGACTGCGATAGCGATAATGGCAGCGACAAGCGTAATGAGAATAATGATCACAAGTGTGGTATTGAGTCCTTCAACCAATAAATCCAGCGCTTTAGTGGCATCATCTTTTTCTTCTTCACTTGAGACTTCAAGGATTTCGGATAGCTCGATCATCTGGTTAGTCGTGAGCTCAGCTAATTTTTTTTGTGCTGTGACGTAAGCTGTTGAGTCATAGGAGCTAAAGACTTCTTGCGCTTCTTTTTGAATGGTTGCGAACATCTCTTCAATGCGGGCGATATCACGAACTTCGTTAGGTTTTTGTTCTAGAGGTTTTAGTAAATCTAAGTAATGCCTGAAGCTTTGTGCATCATCGTTAAAATCCGCTTCAGCGGCTGGGGCACCCGTGGTGTGAGAAATGATGGCTGCGATCATGTCACCACCCTCATCAACTAGCTCTAAATAATATCTTACACCCGGTAAGTCATCGTTTATTGATTCCTGTAGATCGGTTGATTTTAGGGCACCATTAAATTCTTGCTCTTTTAGATCATCTAATAAATCTTCCAATGGTTGACCTACGTCACGATCTAATTTATCAACGCGTTGCTTAACTTGTTCGTAAGCGCGAGGGTCATATTTGGCAAAAATCTCGTTATTTACATCGCGGTGGAACTTCTCTGCCAACTCCATGATACGCGCCATTTTGTCTCTGTCAGATTGCTTCGCAGACTCATACCCGTAAAGCTCTTTTTGCGTGGATTTAAAACGTTCAAACAACTGATTAAATTGTCCCACTTTACTGACATCGCCATTAAGATATTCAAGCGCAATATTATTGAGCTGGTACTCTAAATGAAGTAGACGGTTATATAAAATCATACCGGGTAGGTCATCACCTTTAACTTCAAAAGCTCTTGCAGTCTCGGTGGAGACTTTAAACCAAACAACGGTACTGGAAAAAACCATCAGTGCGATGAGGCAACCAAAGGATAAATATAGCTTTTTACTTAAGTTCATATTGTTACCCAAGAAAGTTGTGTACTCCGATTCCCTGGAATATCAAATTTGCCTTTTCAAATTATTAATTAAGGATAAGAAAATTGCGAATTTATGAATTAATTTCCTGATTGTTTGTTATATCGACATAAAAAGGTTCATAAAAGCACTTCGGGTAAAGCATGCTATTGTTTACTTGTTTAAAAAGTAAACTTGGCTTTCTCGTTTTTGATATAAATGGTGGGATGCTTATCACTGTGAAGTAATTTTCAGACTTGGTCAAAAGCCAAGCCTGAATTAGGCTTGGCGATGTACAGTGAACTAACCTTCGCTGTTTGTCACCCTAGGGTGCCTAGAATGGAATATAACTAACGCGATATACACACAAGTCGCATAGGTGTTGATCAGTGGCAGCATTGCTGTGATAACAGCTAATATTTTGCTATATCGATATTTGTGCGCGACGAAATAGTTTATTACAAGGCAAGCAAAAACTTGCACAAAAAAAGCGACGGATATAAGGTGTAGCTCACCATTTCTAAGCATTTCTATCATATTTTAAGTCCTGTCAATTGGGGTAATGATTACTCTTCCTCTCACTCCTGTTTGTATAACTCTTAATCGAATACCATACTCTGCTGCTTTTTGTATGTACTGCTCTAGCTTGTATTGTGAAGAAAACTGATAAGTACCGTGAATTGAGGATCCCGCATCTGGGATCCGGTTTCCTTCAGAATCAATTGCACTATGTCTTGTATACGTTAAGCGCAGTTTGGTCCCTGATCTCAAAGTGGCTGCTTTCATAACTAATTGTGAGCCATCATCAAATTCAAATAGTAGCTCAATTCCTGCAACAGGATCATAAAATAAACCGCCAAAATAGAGAGTGTAACTCCCCCATAAACTGAAACAGTCCATAAGTAGAGTTTCTATCAATATAAGAGGAAATTTTACGATGCGAAAAAGTAAGTTCACCGAAACACAGATAGTTTATGATCAAAGAAGCTGAATCGGGTGTGCCTGTACCAGAAATATGCCGTAAACATGGTGTTGGTCAAAGTACATTTTATAAGTGGCGTTCTAAATATGGTGGGATGGACGCCTCTGATGTGAAGCGTTTAAAAGAGCTTGAAGATGAAAATCGCAAGCTAAAAGACATGTTTGCGACTCTCAGTTTAAAACATTCAATGCTTGAGGGAATCATCTCAAAAAAGCTGTGAAAACAAGTAGACGCAGAGCTTGGGTCGAACACTTACGAGCACGGTTTGAGGTTAGCGTAGCATTTGCCTGTGACGTAGCGGGTTTAGGTCGAAGCGTTTATTATTATAAATGCAAGCGACCATCGGATGATGATGTAATTGATGCTTTGTTAGCGCTTGTTGAGCGGCACCCTAGGTGGGGCATGCCAAAGCTGTTTAAACGACTTAGGTATCAAGGCAAAGTATGGAATAAAAAGCGCGTTGAGCGAGTGTATAAGATGCTTAACCTTAACCTTAACCTTAGACGAAAAGGGAAACGTCGTGTACCAACACGCATACCGGAGCCGTTAAGCGAACCGAGCAAACATAATGACTCGTGGTCGATGGATTTTATGAGCGATGCGCTTAGTTACAGGCATCGCTTTAGAACACGGAATGTGCTGGATGATTACAACCGCCAGCCCAGCTTTCTTAATACCATTCAATCAAACATAACCATCGATGACAACCATGTTTGGTTTTAGGCAATGTTCATTCAATAGGGTAGCAATAAAGGGCAACTTTCTAAGATAGAAGCTCCAGCTTCATATTCTTTTACGTTAGAAACTTTGCTGATATAAGAGCGCTTTTAAGTTTGTCTTGCCAGTCATTAAAAGAAACACCTGCAACACACGCAAAACCATCTCTATGATCAACCGCGAGCATCATTATTTATTGTTACCTTGTCAAATGAATTGTTTATTTTTACCATTCGCATTCATGATAATCTTTTAAAAATCGCCCATAAGTAGGCGTAGCTCCATTAATAGTTTCAAAAATTGGAGCTAATACTCTGGCAGCCCCGTCAATACAATCTAAAGGGGGGACAACACCTATAGCTCGATTACGTGATTTAATTGGCAAGGGGTTTTCTTGAGTTACCCACCCAGTATCAACACTATTGACGTATATATCTTGTTTTACGTAATCAGATGCGATTGTTCTTGTCATCATATTTAGCGCAGCTTTTGCCATATTTGTATGGGGGTGACGGTGAGTTTTATTTTTTCGATTAAATTGTCCTTCCATCGCCGATACATTGATTATGAACTTTCTTTCCAAGCTAGATTTTTGAAGCAGGCTTTTTAGTTTAGAGCAAAGTAAAAACGGAGCTGTTGTATTAATAGTTTGCGTTTCTAAAAATTCAAGTGTATCTATATTTGCTGCTGTTTTTGTCCAACTATTCTGAGGTGATATATCGACTGGCTCGGAAAACTCATCAAGCATAGTGTTATCGATGACATTAGGCTTTGATACTCTAGAATAGGTTAACCAACGATGGTTCTCACTTTCTAACTGAGGATCATGGAAGCGACTGAGTAAATTGCGATCAACACATTCTAACAGGGCGTTTTCTCGCTTGGCCATTTCTTGATAGTAACTCTGAGGCTTTTTTATTGTTTGCGCAGCATTATTGATAAGAATATCGAGCTTATCATAACGTTTAACTATATATTCAATAAAAGATTCCACTGAAGGAATATGTTTTAAATCAAGGCCATATATAATTAAGTTATCTGCCCAATCTTCATAGTCATGTTCTAACATATAACGTCTTGCAGTATCGTACTTAAAGCGACTGGTTACAATCACTTTCGCACCAGCACGTAATAGCTTCAACGCGATTTGAAAACCAATTTTGACTCTTCCCCCTGTTAATAAAGCAAGTCGTCCATTTAGATCTGCTTTATCACTTCTGCGCTTAAAGTTAAAGGATGAACACTCATTACATAGACGGTGGTAATGATGATGAACACTCATTACATAGACGGTGGTAATGATGATGAACAGATTGATATAGTTGCTTGCAAATGTAGCATCGATTTGGCTTAAATAACTTTCTTTCAGACGAGGCAATAATATCAAACATTTGATGAGCTGATTTTTTACATTGAAACTTGTTCATGAGCCACTGACCGCTAGGTATGATATCTCCATCTAACGAGAAGTTTGGTTCTGCAAGGCATCGCTCTGTAGATTCCAGTAGTATCGCATCATGTAGCTTTTGTAGTTCTTTTTGAGAATGAGTACCGCTATTGCCATTATAATGATGAGCTAATTTAGACAAAATTGCGTTCTGTTTCATATGATAATGCAGAGGAGGTGTGTTTAAGTTCATTTACAAGCTCCTATTTTTCACATCAGTTAATATTTTTTGTATTTTGCTAAAATGCCCACCTTGCCAATAAATTTGCTCACATTTAGCACATTGGCTAAAAGTTATATTATTGGCATAGACCTTTTTAGGTACTTTTGTTTTAATTTCTTCTTTTTTAACGGTAGTGATAGTGCCATTACATTTAATACAGCGTGATAAAGGATCGAAGTGGTCAGCTAAATGATAGTGTTTAACTATTTCTCTAAATTGCTCAATCGGCTCTACTGCTCTTACCCAGCGACCGTATTTAACTTTACTACGTTTCAACAAACCTTTATCGCGGGTCAATAAAATACACTCACCAACTGAAGCGACCTCCGCCAATACCGAATCACCATGGTCATGGTTTTCAAATAAGCAATTGAATCCAGCCATTCTCAAGTAACGAGCAAGTCCACCTAAATGTACATCTAATAAAAATGTCAATTCACCATTTGGTTTCCACGGCATATTTGAGTTAGTATACTCAGCAGAAGAGGAATAAACGGAAACTTTGTCTCCGTCATTAAGTCGGAAATTTAAGTCTACATTTTTATCATTTACCCTAATTAACCCTACTTCTGTATGCGGAATCCCCATTGCCTGAATGGCATCCCCAATGGCAGGAGTATCATCAAAATCATATCTAATCTCTACATTCTTAATTTCATCGTTAAGAAAGTCAGTACAATGCCCGTTAAACCGAAATAATGCATGATACATCTTCGTTGTGAGTGAATAGTTGTGATTTAAATACGCAGGCCAAAGCATATGCATGAGCTGGCGAGCTTGAATCTCATTCATCGCACCTAACTTTGCAAAACGCTGTATCCACTCTCTGTAGTGAGATTGAACTATTTCCTCTGAACAGGGTACTAATGACGTAGTATGCGCAGTCGTGACGTGCATCTTTCGATAGTGGTGATCATTTTTATAACCATATAACTGTGAAAGTAAGTTCCGCGCAGCTGAAATTTTTATTGGCTTAAAAGGCCAGTGTTTAACAAGAACTTTGGCTTGATTTGAAAATACTTTTGGGGATAAGTAAAAGGGCATAACTGTCTCCGTCTTTACAACCAATAACGCATTTTCTGTCCCACTCTAAAAGCGTTATCTGCCACTGACGTGTGCATTATGCAATGATTTATTAAACTATGATTTAGGTTGCTCACCTATTACTTCATGACCTACTGATCTTTTCTTGTGGGAAGAAAGGATATGAAGCGACCCTTAATTCCTCGATATCCTAAATCAATTATAAAAAGAATTAAAGTTATTTTTATATCAAGAAACCGCACCTCAATTTTCAAGTTTTTTCTGAGTGGTTATTTATCGCTAGTATGCGCCCCTGCACGAAAACTTTTATCATAAAGAACCAGCGTAGGGAGGAGGAGTAACTGTGTTGCTAATAAAATACAGCTTTTAATTGGGTGCAAAAAGATTATCCATAAAGTAGTGAAGTAGCTTTTTTAAGGAATAATCTACTAAATATGCTTACTTGGTTATTTCTATTTAGTAGCACACTATTCGCAATTGACTACTTTTGCTACATGGATTTTAGAAACCTCTGTGAATTACAGCATTGCATATGGGTTCTTGATTTTTAACGACGAAAAGTAATTTATCCTTATTCACTTTGGTTGCATTATGCCCAGCTCCAGCTGCCCGACTTTACTCTGTGATTTTTTCCTCCTCTTTTCGTTAGAGGTATATCCCAGAGACCAATCAGGTTCGCTACGCGTCGGAACGACGAATAACAAACAGTTTCCATCGGATGTTTTACTATGCTGACCTTTAGTAAGCATGTTGACTTGTTTAACGGTTAAATTTGGCATTTTTTCACCTCTTGTACTCACCAGTAGTTTGAGACTAGCAGTGAAAAATACTCACCACAATACTCATCAATTGGATGAAACAGAAAGAAAAAATACGGAACGATAAAACAAAACCCCGCTATAAGGCGAGGTTTTTCATGTGGTTATGAATTTTAATGAGCGCTAGTTAAATTTATTCAATATTCTGGATCTGAATGTGTATTCTGGTTATAAAGAGTTAACATATCAAGTGGTTAGATTGTTTTGATGTTTGGATTTAGATTTTTAACCACCAATTTAACCACCATTTGAGCTATTGTAATTTCTCATATCTCTCATCAATGAGTTTCTTGATTACATCGCTAATATTCGAGTCATCCTGCTTCACCAGCCATGTTAGTCGCTCTTTAGTGCGATCTGTCATAGAAACGCTGTAGGGACGTTTACCCTTATTTTTATTTCTAAACTTCGTCTGGTTCCAGGATGCCTTCATTTTTTGGATTACCAATATTGTCTCAGCTGGTTTCATTAGCAAGTGATAATCGAAGTAGGAGACCAGTGCTTGGTATTTTTCACTAGTCATTACTGGCTGCCAGGGCAAGGTAAACTCATCTAAATTTCTTTTCAGGTACTTTATACAGGTTGTAATTTGCTCTTCACTTTTATGGTCAAGCCAATCTATAAACTTTTGGTTTTCGCTGACTTGATTACTACATTGAGCCCATAGATCGTGAATCAAATTTACCAAATAGCGCTGCCCTCTCAAGTCAACATTACTATGATGTAGTGTTTCAATTACATAGCGAAAACGAGCGTTATGGTCGACGAATTTTCGCAGTTCATCTGTCCGCGTAAAAAACCTTAAAGGCACAGGATGGTCTCTAAATTCGTTGGAATTTGGTCTTGCTTTTCTACCATAAGAACTCGATGCGACTGGTGAAAAGTTATACTTTTCTTTCTGTGCAAAACGTGAGTTTTCATTATTTGAGAAGGAAGTTGTTGAGTCAGATCCCGAGTGAAACAAAAGTAGCGTGATACAGAAACCACAGGCTCTTGGATTTTTCTTTAGGAAACGCAACTCGTCTTCCGAGATTTGATCATTGGCTTTGAACTTTGCACGGACCTCTGCAATTAGTTGCGATTTATCTTCACATTCTTCTAACTCGGATAGGTATCTGTTGAGGTGCTTATTTGCTTGTACCAAAGTATCGCAAGACTCAATAAAGCCTGTATCAATGGAATGTTGTCTGCGTATTTCTCTTGCAAGGTAAATAGCTTCACGCCAAGAGTGAGCCTGTAACATACCAGAATCATTCATTACTACTTCTCTAGTTAAAAACATAATCACGTTAGCAATAGAGTATCATTTCAATGAGAATTACTCATTAATTTAATGTCGTTTTAGTGATGATTTAATAGTGATTACATAGTAATTTATTGTTGATGAATTTAACTTTTGAAGCATTGCTTTGTATGGGGTTAATCGTAATGATGCCTTGTTTCTGTGATGTTTTTCGTTTCGTTCTTGATAACTTGAGAGTGAATTTCACGCTTTTTGTGATAGGTGGAGTGTTGTCAGAGCTGGTTTGTGACCGAGTAACAAGCCAAGTTTAAGTGACGGTATGGTTTATATATATAGGCAAAAGAGCCATCTAGGAGGGTTATACCTACCTTAAGTAGGTTAGGGATATACGGTAAAAAATCATATGAGAAGAGATTCCTGTAGATGAACAACACAGGAATCAATCTCATGAAGAAATCTACCTACCAAGGATTACCAACATTAGGTTCATCGTATGAGCTTAACAACGATCACCTAGATACGATTCGTATACCAATCGACAATGCTATCGATGAGTACCCGAGGGTTTTTGCTGTTAGGTTTGAGCTTCGTCAACCTAGAAGTGTTTTAACTGATTGCCTTAGCCGTGATGAGATCATAGGTAATGAGGCTTTAGGTATTCGACGTATCGATTTAGCTACTCGTTTTGTTCAGTCGTTCAAGGCTAAGCTTAAGGCGCATGAGCGTAAAGCTCGTAGAGAAAAAAAAAGATTTTACCCTTGTACTGTTAGATACGTATGGGTACGAGAGCGTGATACATCGGATAATGATCATTATCACTTTGTTTTGCTGTTGAACCGGGATTGTTTTTGGAGGCTGGGTAGCAGCAAAAAGGTTGGGTCTTTAGCATGGACTATCGCTAGTGCGTGGGCTAGTGCACTTAACTGTGATATTGATTATGCCAGTACGCTTGTAGATTACCCACCAAATCGATGTTATGCCCTTGAGCGAAATAGTCATGAAATTATTGAGCAGTATAAAAACTTATTCTTTAGGCTCAGTTATTTTGCCAAGTATGCCACGAAGCATTATGACGAAGGTCATCGCTGTATAGGTCGAAGCATTCGTTAGGTTCGAACCAAGGTCTTTATCCAGAAAGCAAAAAATAAAGGGGAGACAATCCCCTTATCCTTTGTGACGGTCCCTTAAGTCCCATACACGCCACTGACTCGCTTGAATGTGCGCACGAGCGTCACGTTTAAGCTGAGTCAATGTGAAGGTGTTTGAAAAGATATCACCGCTTAGACAGTGGCTACAAAACTGATGGCAATTTTCATCTAGCAGGGAATAGTCTGTCTGCACACCAAGCATAGCTTCTGCAATTTGGGCGGTAAACTCGCTGCCAACGGAACGGCCGTGAGCATTGCAACTCACGTAAATGGAAAGAGCTGTAGTATCAGCTAGGAATTGATGAATTGATACGGCTTCAATAAGACCTTTGCCATTACGATGGATGATACGTCCATTTCCCACGTAGACACCCGAATGTTCAGCATAACCAAATGCGAGATCGCAATACACTATGCAGCCTCTGACTGGGTGATTGGTTTTCCAGAATAAATTTTGGATTAAACTTTTCGATAAGTTGCCGACTAGAAAGCTTCCTATTGCGTTATATGGATTCATGTTATTTGCCCTCTAATGTTGTGATGACGAAACTCAAAAAGGCTCTGAGCTTAATGTTTATAAGGGATTAGCGGTCCCGCCCCCTTAGTAAATGACCATGCTTAAAGCTCAAGAGAAACGAAGTCCTTATCAACCTCATCTTGAGTGATACCGATATATCGAAGGGTGACGCCCTCAGATGTGTGACGAAGCATTTTCATGACACGCCCTATATCTTTTGTGGATTGATAGAGAAAGTAACCTCGGGTCTTTCTCATCGAGTGAGTACCTAACGCGATATTCAGCTCTTGGCCTACTTGCTGAAACGCCATCGATACAGCACGTCGCGTGATTGGCTGCGGTGGTTTGTTTTTCAACTGTTGGCATCGGTGGGATTGAAACAAGTAGATGTGGTCGGGATGTTGCTCTCTCAATCTAGCAATGTGCAGCTGCGCTTTGGTATTGAGCTGAATGTTGGCGAGCTTTCCGGTTTTACTCTCTCGAATAATAAGTCGGTCGCCATTAATGTCTTCAAAGCGAATCGACAACAAATCAGAAATCCTCAGTGCCAGATTTAATCCGATATGCCATATATCGGCCATTTGTGGATGACAACGAATACTCAATAGATGACCAACCATACGTATGGTGTCATCGTCTTTGATTGCTTGGACCTCAGCCATAGTCTGCTTCCTTTTTTGTCTGTAGGAGGGTGTTTTGGGAAGCACAAAGCCGACGATATTAAAGAACCCTTATACAGCAAGGGATGGAAGCTTCCCGTTTTAACAATATGGGAAGCAGCCTCGTTTTGGCTCTGTGCTGGTGGTTGTGTTGAATGTTTGTGATATGAAGTTGAGCTTGATGGGCAGTGGATAGGGTTGCTACGAGTGATGATTAACTGTACTCAACCTGAACTTGGTCGTAGGCGTTCATTTCTACATAAGCTAGAAAGTTACACTCCCACATCCCATATAGCTCGGTTGTTTCTTGCAGGTACATACCAAGCCATCCGCTGAAACGAGCGAAAGCGACGTCGTTAGCAAAATCAAAAGCCAAGTCAGGTACGAGCTCTTGTGTACCTGTTTCTACATAAACAAGGTCAGTGATTTCCATAAGAGCGATATGGTTATCTTTGACCTCCACCGTAATAGAGACCGGGTGAAAGCCTCCGTCTTTCGGATGGTAGCTTGAATCTTGAAAACGGATGGTCATTTTTCCTCGGTAATTAACATCATCAATAGAGCGTTTAACTAACTCGATAAGTTGATGTGAAGGCTTAGCTCGCTTGCACGCGAACATAGCCAGATTGGCAGCTTGATTCATAGAGACCTCTTTGAAGGTAGTTAGGATTAACGAACGGATGTGATGTTGATTGAGATTGCAGATTGCGTGGTTAGAGTGTGAGTAATGGCTTTGAGCCAGCTAGCAAGCAAGGCTTGTACTTCTGGCCGTTGTAAGTTGCACTGCTTAATCTCTGGGTGATAGAACCAACACCCTGCGAAGTTGAAATACAGGGATAACTCTTTTTGTGGAGTACCTGTGACCATCACATCAAAGGTGGCAATAAAACGTAGTTGCCAAGGTGTTTTGCTTGATGCTCGCTCCAATTGAATTTCGATTGGTTGAAAACGGCTATTCATATCTTTAGAGCGTATGTTTAACGCTACCCGTTCGACTGTATTCGGGATGACGTTTTCAGACATTAGCGCATCAAGAAAACAATGCATGGGACGAACGAGTTCTTCGTTAACACCGGAAATGGTGAATCTATTCATACCCACCCCTTTTCTGCAAATGACACACAGTCCTCACCCACAACGATGTGGTCCAATACTCGGATATCTACCAGCTTTAGTGCATCCACTAGACGCTGTGTAATACGCCTATCTGCTTGAGAGGGCTCCGCAATACCTGAAGGGTGGTTGTGAGCAAAAACTACCGCGGCGGCGTTGTGGTTTAGCGCTGCCTTGACCACCTCGCGTGGGTAGATAGAAGCAGCATCAATAGTGCCAAAGAACAATTCTTCAAATTCTATTAACTGATGTTGATTATCAAGAAACATCACAGCAAACACTTCGCGGTCGTGAGCCCCTAACTTGAGCTTTAAGAACTCTTTTACATTGGTTGGGTTAGTGAACGTGCCCTCTCGTTTGTATTTTGCAGCCAGTGCTTCGGCTGCACGTTCTAGCAGTTCATTTAACTTTGAAGTTTTGAATGGGTAATCGTGTTGGTTGTTGGAGTTACGCATAAGAGCTCCTTAGATCATCTGTTTGGTTATGCGTACTGATGAAATATATCTGAAAGGACTTTAAATCGGCTTGCTAGGGATGGAGGATAGAAAGCAATCGCTCTCAGAGGCAGGTAAAAAATAACTTACTTGTCGTTGTTATGTACCAATCGTAATTAAGCGACGAATGAACAATCAACACAATTGGCTGGTGCAAAGGGTGTATCGGCTTTTTAGTCTCTGGAGAGTATGACAATGAGTATAGAAATTTATGTAGAAGCGGCCATGGTGCGGAAGCAAAGAGGTCGCCTTGTTGGTGGTATTGCGTACACAGCGCTCGATGCTAATGGATGTATTGATGATGAAGATTGGGAGCCTGTTGACTATGTCGCTGACCAGGCTTACCTAGATCTGTCAGCGCTTGCTTTTGGGTTAGAGCATGCGAGAGATAGCGATATTATTTATTCAAGCAGCGATTATTGTGTCAAGGGTTTTAATGAGTGGTTAGGTGGTTGGAAGCGACGAGACTGGCGCAAGGTAAATAAAGAAACGATAGCTAATGCAGACCTTTGGCGGTTGGTTGATGAAAGAAGCAAAGATAAGAGTGTTGAGGTGAGAAAAGTCGCAGCTTGTTCAGCAGGAAAAGATGCCGCTTATAGATACGCTCTCGCGGTGGCGAACCGTCAGTTGTAATGATAATGAATCACTTGCTGGCACTGCCAGCAAGTGATTCATATGTGTGTGCTCTTATGAAGAGGTATGTTTAGCTACCCCATCCCCATCCCCGTAGGCGAGCTAAGGAAAAGTAAAAAATAACGCTGTGGCCTTTGTTATGAGTTGAACTACATAACAAGGTTTCAAAATGAAATTTCTTAAACTACAACAAGTAATGGACAAAACTACACTGTGTCGTAGCAGCATTTACAACCTGATTAAGGCTGGTGAATTTCCTAAGAATGTAACCGTGATGGGTAAGCGCAAGGCTTGGCTGGAAAGTGAGGTAGAAGATTGGATGATAGAGAAGTTGCAAGCAGCAGAGCTCGATTAAGATTGCATAATAAGTATATAAAACAACAGTCACATAAACACATATCTACACATTGTCCATTCCTTAATTTTCCCATATTCTCTCATATCAACTTTGATGACTAAACCAATATGAGATTGCACTTTGAATGGTTGACCAAATCCTAACGCTTAAAGAAGTAGCGGCTTATCTAAAGTTAGCCGAGAAAACAGCATACAGATTAGCAAGCGAAGGCAAGCTACCAGGCTTTAAGGTCGGTGGTTCATGGCGCTTTAAGCGAGAAGATTTAGAAGCTTGGATAGAAAAGCAAAAGGACAACGGATGATCCCCAATTACCAAGAGTTTATGCGCCCATTCCTTGAAGTGATAAAGTCAGCCAATGGGAAAGAAGTAAAGCTTAGGGATGTGATTAATCAGTTAGCACAACGGTTCAATCTCTCAGACGAAGATCGGGAAGAGCGATTGCCGAGCGGTAAACAAACCATCCTTGACAACCGTATTGGCTGGGCACGCACTTACCTTACTAAAGCAGGTTTGCTTGAAGCTACTAAGCGAGCACACTTCATTATTACAGATAGAGGCATTCAAGCGCTGCAAGATAAAGATGCGGTTATCAATAATCAATACTTAAAGCAGTTTGATGAATTTGTTGCGTTCAAAGAGCAGAAAAATGACTCTTTAAGTTCGCAAACAGCCTCTACTGAAGTAATTGAAGATACAGTAGATGAAATCACTCCAGATGAAGTGTTAAGAGCTGCGTATAAACAAATAAATGACGCCTTGGCCTCAGATATCTTATCCCGAACCCGTAAAGTATCCCCAGCTTTCTTTGAGCAATTACTTATCGATCTGCTACTAGCAATGGGCTATGGGGGTAGCGATGAGGGAATGGCCCATACGCTTGGGAAGAGCGGTGATAACGGAGTCGATGGCGTGATTAATCAAGACCCACTTGGCGTTGATCAGGTTTACATTCAAGCCAAGCGTTATGCTGATGGTAATAACGTTGGGGCAGGTGAAATTCGAGACTTCTTTGGTGCGCTTAGTCTGAAGAAAGCACAAAAAGGCATTTTCATCACTACATCCGAGTTTACTTCTTCAGCCATACAAACAGCTAAAGATTTGGGGATGCGCATAGTGCTTATTAATGGTAAAGAGTTGGCTAAGTTGATGTTGCGATACAACATTGGCAGCCGTGATGAAGATGTATTGCATTTGAAAAAAATTGACGAAGAGTTTTTCGAAAGTTAATCAATGAAACAAAGCTTGGAATTAGATTATGGATATTGACGGACTAAAACCGGAAACGCAGGCGCGCTTATCAATTGATGAGCAATTGAAGGCCTCTGGCTGGAAAATACAGACCTGGCCCAAGGTGAATCTTGGCGAAGGCTTGGGCGTAGCGGTCCGCGAGTATCCAATTGACAGTGGGAAAGGGCAATATACAGATAGTGCCGATTATTTGTTATTCGTTAACCGTTTAGCTGTTGGTGTTATCGAAGCAAAAAAAGATGAAACAATTCTTTCACAGGTGGAAGAGCAAACGCTTCGTTATGCCACTAGCAAAATCAAGTTCCGAAAAGAAGAAACGCCTTTATCGTTTCTATTTGAAGCAACAAGCCAAGTTATTCATTTTACAGATTTGCGAGATCCGGCCCCGAGAGCTCGAGAACTATTCCATTTCTTTAAGCCGGAAACATTACAAGCGTGGTCCAAGCAAGAACACTCTTTACGTAACAGCTTAAAGAACTCTATGCCAGAACTAGAGAAAGCAACTCTTCGCGATTGTCAGGTGAGTGCTATTTCCGGGCTCGAGAAATCGCTAGCTGAAAATAGACCGCGTTCGCTGATACACATGGCAACAGGTGCGGGTAAAACCTTTACCGCTATTAATGCGGTCTACCGTTTGCTTAATCATGGTGGGGCGAAACGTATACTCTTTCTGGTAGACACTAGAAACTTAGGTAAACAAGCACAACAAGAGTTCCATGCGTTTAAACCGCAAGGTAAACAAACCTTTTTCCATGAGAATCACATTGTTCAACGCTTAAATAGCAGCACCATAGACGATGCGGCTGAAGTGTGTATTTGTACCATTCAACGCATGTACTCTATCTTGAGTGGCAAGCCGATAGATGAAAGTGCTGAAGATGTATCTCTACATGAAATTAAACAAAATCAACAACAGGGAAAGTTGGTTAAGTACAACCCAGCAGTACCTATCGAAACCTTTGATTTCATCATCGTTGATGAGTGCCACCGATCGATTTACAACTTGTGGAAGCAGGTACTCGATTACTTTGATGCTTTCACCATTGGTTTAACTGCCACACCAGATAAGCGTACTTTTGGTTTCTTTAATGAAAACATTGTTGCTGAATACAGCTATGAGGATTCGGTGCTTGATGGCGTAAATGTTGGCTACGACGTTTATGAGATAGAAACAGCAATTGGTAACAAAGGTGCTGAGCTAAAAGCTAAAGAGTGGCTAGATCATCGTGATAAACTCACCCGTACAAAACGTTGGGCGCAGGCTGAAGAAGATAGCAATTACACCAGCAAAGACCTTGACCGTTCGGTGGTCAATACAAGCCAAATTCGCCAAGTCATAAAAGCGATGAAAAGGGCGGTTGAAACAGAGATATTTCCCAATCGCAAAGAAGTACCGAAAACACTGATCTTTGCCAAGACAGACAGCCATGCTGATGACATCATTCAGGTTGTCCGTGAAGAATATGGCCAAGGAAACGAATTCTGCAAAAAGGTAACCTATAGCGCGAAAGACCCTGATGGTATTCTTAATGACTTTCGTAACGACTTTAACCCAAGGATCACGGTTACCGTTGATATGATTGCAACGGGAACTGATGTAAAGCCACTCGAAATCTTGCTCTTTATGCGAGACGTGCGCAGCAAAGGCTATTACGAGCAAATGAAAGGGCGTGGTGTACGTAGTTTGAGCTATGAGGATTTACATAATGTCAGTAAAAGCGCTACTACCGATAAGGACCGTTTTGTTCTTATTGACGCCGTTGGGGTGGAGAAATCTCTAAAAACAGAGAGTAGATCGTTAGAAAAAGCTCCTAATCTGTCAATGAAAGACTTATTACAAGGTGTGGCGATGGGGCATAGAGACGATGACACCATCCAAAGTTTGGCCAGTCGTTTAACGCGGTTAGCTAAACAGCTCGATAAACGGGGTTTAGATAAAGTAGAAAAGATCGCAGGTAAACCATTACCACAACTAGCTAGAGAATTACTCACTGCGATTGACCCTGATGCTATCACTAAACAAGCATTAACCAATGCGAAAAAGGCAGGGATCACACGTAGTGAAGAAACCCTAACCGATAGCGAGCGTCAAACAGCGAAAGAGCAACTTGTCGACCAAGCTTGCCAAAGTTTTGATAATCCAGAAACACGTGATGTGATTGAATCAGCTCGCCGTAACCGCGAACAGCTTATTGATCACATCAATCTAGATACCGTCACGTATTCTGGTTATAGCAGCCAAGCCGCGGATGATGCTGAAAAGATGATTCAAACCTTTAAAGACTTTATCAAACAACATAAAGACGATATCCAGGCATTAAGTTTCTTCTACCAGCAACCTTATCAACGTAGAGGGTTAACATTCGCTATGCTAGAAGAATTGCACCAAGCGTTAAACAAGCCACCATTGCTACTTACAACGGAAAAGCTCTGGACTGCCTACGAGCGATTTAATCAAAGCGATGGTAATAACAAGAAGAATACAAACACGCGACGACAACTAACCGATATAATATCACTAATCAGGTTTGCCATCGGCTTAGATACAGAGTTGAAACCTTTTGCTGAACAGGTTGATGCTAAGTTTAAAAAATGGATCTTCCGTCACAATGCCCAACGATCCACTGCCTTTACCGAGCAACAGACTCAGTGGTTACGTTTGATTAAAGACCATATTTCCGTCAGCTGTTTTATAGAACGTGATGACTTTGACTACAGCCCTTTTTCCGATCACGGTGGCTTACAAAAAGCGTGGGGTTTATTCTCCGTTAGTAATGAGAACAACGGCGACAGAAACGAATTAGATAGCCTATTGGCTGAATTGAATCAGGAATTAATTGCGTGAGTGAAATAGATAATTTGCCCCAAGGGTGGGAGCAGTCAAAGATTGGCGAAGTATGTGAGCCATCTCAATACGGCTACACAGCTAAAGCAGGTGCTCATGGCAATTACCATTACCTTCGTACCACTGATATTACAAAAAAAGAGCTAAACTGGGAAAACGTACCGTTTTGTGAAATTTCAGACGAGGATGCTAAAAAGTATCTTTTAAAAGATAATGATGTAGTTATCTCACGCGCTGGTTCAATCGGCTATTCATATTTAATATCAAAAGCTGAAAAGTCCGTTTTTGCATCATATCTAATAAGATTTCGTCCCTTATTAAATCCAAAGTACTTCAGGTATTTTTTAGACTCTCAGCAGTATTGGAATGCTATCTCAGAGGGAAGCTCGGGAATTGCTGTTCAAAACGTGAACGCTAAAACACTTTCTCTTATTGATTTACCAATTGCTCCAGAAAAGGAACAAAGCCGAATTGTCGAAAAGTTAGATGAGACATTTTCGGAACTCGACTCTGGAGTAAAAGAGCTTGAATCAGCGAAAATAAAACTTACTCAATACCGTCAATCATTACTAAAAAGTGCCGTTGAAGGCTCGCTTACACAAAAATGGCGAGAAGTTAACAGCGGAAGTATTAAGGAAACTGGAGCTCAACTATTAGAGCGAATCCTTACCGAACGTCGTGAACGTTGGGAACAACAAAAACTGGCAGAGTTTAAAGCTAAAGAGAAAAAGCCACCTAAAAACTGGCAAGCTAAATACCCTGAGCCGACAAGTCCGGAAGTCGAAGGTTTACCAGAGTTACCAGATGGCTGGGTGTGGGCAAGTTTGGATATGATCATTAATAATGTAGAAGCTGGCAAAAGCTTCAAATGTTTGGAACGACCACCTGAGAGCGGTGAGTATGGTGTGGTTAAAGTAAGCGCTGTGACTTGGGGGGAGTATGATGAACAAGAAAGTAAAACGTGTACACGCTCCGACCTAGAGAACGATAATATTCTTATCGAAGAAGACGACTTTTTATTTTCTAGAGCGAATACCACTGAGCTTGTAGGCGCATGTGTAATTGCAAAGCATGTTACGAAAAAGGTAATGCTTAGCGATAAAATACTCAGACTACAATTCGTTGAAGACAAGTTGAAGTTTTGGCTCCTTCAATTCATGCGAGGAGAGCTTGGGCGTACTCAGATAGAGCATGCCGCTACAGGTAACCAGGCTTCAATGAAAAACGTTGCTCAGGGAAAACTTCTTAAATTCGCAGTGCCGTTACCTCCTTTAAGTGAAGTGGAAGAAGTACAAAGTAATTTAACTAGTGCTTTTCAATATATAACTAACAGCACCTCTGAAGCAGACATAACGTTGAAGTTTTTAAATGCTCAGCGTAAAAATATACTTAAATCAGCTTTTTCAGGACAACTAGTACCTCAAGATCCTGCTGATGAACCTGCTTCTACATTACTCGAAAAAATAAAAATAGAGCGTGAAGAGCTTGCAAGAATAGCCAAACCTAAACGAACGAAGAAAGTGCAAACTATGAAAAAAATCACTAGAGATAACGTTGCTAAGTGGGTAAGTGAATATAAAGAAAGCAGCTTTACCTTTGAAGAATTACAAAAATCCTTTCAAGGTGATTATGATCAGTTAAAAGATTGCATATTTGACATGTTAAGTGAAGACAAGCCGGTAATTATCCAGGTGTTTGATCAGGAAATTGATTCAATTAAATTCGTAAAGGAAGGCAAATGAAACTCGTTAGGCTGAAAATTATAGATGCTGATACTTGTGGTGGTTTGTTAAATAACGTTGAAATAAATTTCCGAAATAGCGAGATTGAAACGGATAGATTTTCACCATTATGTTTGATTGGCCCAAATGGTACAGGTAAATCACAAGTATTACAGATTATTGCTGAGATATTTCAAGCTGTATTTTCTGAGTTTCTACCAGAGGAAGAGCAAGGCACAGCAAACAAGCAGATCCAGTTTGAACTCGAATATTTTATTGCTGATAGCAAGGAAAAGATCCATCTGGTAAAGATACAAAGGCGTAAAGTTGGTAAAAAATTACCTGAAATTGCAGTTGAAGAGCTTATTGATGCTAAATGGGAATTAATTTCTGACCAATCTAAAGTAGTGAGCTTATTGCCTTCGAAGATTATAGGTTATACATCTGGCGACAATGAAACCTTAAGTATTCCTTTTTTTGTAAGTAGGGCTGGCTATGCAAATCAAGTAAGAACTAATGCTACTAAAGATGAACTAAAATCGAAACCAATCCTAGACTCTAGAATGCTATTGATCGATTACAGTACCAACTTGGAAGTTTTAGTAGCTAACTTACTCCTAAATCCAACTAATGTTAGACAAAGCTTAACTGAGAAGTCTAACTTGGAAAAGCTGAGATCATTTCGTTGCGTTATTCAAAGAAAACATACGGCTGCTCCCAGTGGTGGTGTGCAATTAACGGATGAATTAGATAGTTATATTGAGTACTTGAAGCGTTGTGCAACTTGTTTTATCTATGATGAACAAACATGGTCATGGACGTTTGACTTCTATGTTCAGAATGCGACTAACACAGCTTTTAAACATTACTGGAAAGGAGGGGCTTTAGAGCTATATTCTTGTTTTCATAAATTAGCAATGTTGAATGATCTCATTATTCCAGCGAAAGATAGAGCGGCATATGTAAAAGGCGTAGAACAGAGACGATTTGCGTCTAGGTTACCAGAACCGATGGAGCGCGAAAAAGTTTTTCGGTTTGAGCGTGTTGAGTTTATTTCACAGAAGAGTAATAAGCCTGTTGACTATGTTTCTCTTTCAGACGGAGAGCACCAATTTGCACAACTATTAGGGACACTATGCATGGCATCATTCCCTAATGTATTGTTTCTACTAGATGAACCGGAAAGCCATTTTAATCCTAAATGGAGAGTCGAATTCATATCGAACATAATGAACTTACCGACCGCCAGCAAAGAGAAGTGTAAGAATGAAGGAAAGCGTTCTGAAAATTCATTAGCGTCTATGCAAGACTGCCTGATAACTACGCACTCTCCATTTGTTCCTTCAGATATGGATAGAAAAAACGTAATAATATTTAGTAAGAATGATAAAGGAGTAATTGAATCACGACCTCCGAGAATTCAGACGTTTGGCAGTAAATTTGATGCGATTCTTGCTGAGTGTTTTGATATTTCACCACAAATATCAGGGGTGCCAAGAGATCAAATTAAAGAGTTAATGGCAAGTGGTACAAAACAAGACCTCCAAGAAGCAGTAGCGAATTTAGGCGAATCACCAGAACGAATGAAATTAGCAGCAAAATTAGCATTAATTTCTAGTGAGGATAGTTAATGTTTGTTAATTACCCGGTTGATGCAGCACTAGATAATAATTTTGTTCATGAAAGTATTTACGAAGCGATTGCTCTTATTTTTGATAATCTTAATAGGGGAGCCGTAGTACCTGATTGGCCATTAATATTACCTGAAAGGCATAGAGCAAAATTAAGCTCTCGAAGAAAACTGCGTGACTTGCTAGTAGAATTAAAAAATATTGCAGCCCAACAAACAGAGGCGCGACGAAGTGCAGTATTGGCCTTTATTAATACTCAAAATAGCATTGATGAGTTATTAAGCGGAGCTATAGTACCACCAGCTGTAACAGATGATGAACGGCCATTTATCGATTGCTTACAAAGAGTATTTATAGAAGGGTTTAGTTTGTTAACAAAGACTAAATCTAGAGATACGCATTACAAAGCTATTTATGACTCTTTGACTAACAAAACTTGTCCTTTTTGTGGGTATGAACCTTTCGAAGCTCCAGGATTAAAAAGGGAAGATGAAGATCATTATTTGTTAAAAGATATTTATGTAACTTCTGCTGCAAATCTATTCAACTTAGTTCCTATGGGAGGGAAGTGCAATAAAAGTTATAAACTTCAGCAAGATATAATTGTTAAAAACAATGCTGGGAGAAAAGCTTTAAATCCCTATGGAAACGTCAAAGCGGAGATTTGCCTGAGTAGAACACCGGTTATAACACTGCTTGATGAGAAGCCTGATTGGATTATCTCGATTTCGCCAGATATAGAAGAAACTAGAACGTGGAATGAGGTTTTTTCGGTAGAAAAGCGTCTCAAGGAAACCGTCTTATCATCTAACTACCAGCAAGTCCTAGGTGAGATCGGCGGATACTTAGCGTCCCTGGATCTAAATAAAAATAGTACAAATGCTGAAATTTTAGTCGGGTTAAGAAAGTATGAGGCTTTGAAAAGGGATTACCCACCGCAAGGCTTAGGCTTCCTTACAGATAAGGTGGCCAAAATGATTAATCATTACTTCGAAGCAGAAAACCCACTTGTGTTAGCATTAATTAAAGATGGCTTGCCAGTAGCTCAAGAAGAGCAAGTCGCATAGTTTAAATAGGTTGAAGTGATGAATGCACCAGCATTAGTACAAAAAGTTTGGAATTACTGTCATACATTGCGTGATGACGGCGTAGGGTATGGTGACTACTTAGAACAGCTCACATATCTACTGTTTTTAAAAATGGCACATGAGTATGCACAACCTCCATACTCAAGGGATACCAAAGTTCCTACAGAGTTCAATTGGGAAACGTTGCAGGGGTTAAAAGGCGAGAAGCTAGAAGAACAGTACCGTAAGGTGTTAAAAAACCTAGCAAAAGAAAGTGGTATGATTGGTGCGATTTTCTATAAATCTGAAAACAAGATCCCCGATCCTGCTAAGTTAGCTCGTATCGTTAAAATGATTAACGATGAAAACTGGATCAGTTTAGATTCAGACGCTAAAGGTGATCTGTACGAAGGCTTATTACAGAAGAATGCGGAAGATACAAAAAGTGGTGCTGGTCAGTACTTTACGCCACGTGCATTGATCGACGCTATGCTGGCTTGTGTTCGACCGGAGCCAAAGAAAACCATCTCTGACCCAGCTTGTGGCACAGGTGGATTCTTCTTAACAGCCAGTGACTGGATAACCTATGGTGACGAACATTGGATTGAAAAAGGCATGAGCCACTGGAATCCATCAAAGCATGATGAAAGTATTATAGCAAAATCGAAGCTAAACAAAGACCAAGTCAAGTTTCTGCGTGACGAAACCTTCCGTGGTAATGAGATTGTTCCATCGACTCGCCGTATGTGTCTGATGAACTTGTTCCTTCACAATATCGGTAGTATTGATGGTGAGCCTGAAGTAGAGCGCGCTGATGCATTGCTAACGCCTATTAAAGGGGAAGATAAGGTTGACTACGTATTAGCCAATCCTCCTTTTGGTAAGAAAAGCAGCATGACCATTACTAATGCTGAAGGTGGTGAAGATAAGGATGCTCTAACCTATGAGCGTCAGGACTTTTGGGCGACAACCACCAACAAACAATTGAACTTCTTGCAGCATATTGTTTCGAGCTTAAAAGACACAGGTAAAGCCGCAGTAGTCTTGCCTGATAACGTGTTATTTGAAGGTGGGGCAGGTGAGCGCATACGCCGTAAGTGGCTAAACAACTGCGATGTACATACGATTTTACGATTACCAACAGGTATCTTCTATGCCAATGGTGTTAAAGCAAACGTAGTCTTTTTTGATAATGCTGTTCGTGACGAAAAAGTCCATACCAAAGGTATTTGGTTTTATGACTTGAGAACAAATAAGCACTTCACACTGAAACAACGTCCAATGATGCTGAGCGATCTGAAAGACTTTATTCAATGCTACAACCCAGACAACCGTCATGAGCGCGAAGAGACTGAGCGATTCAAATACTACAGCTATGATGAGTTAATCAACCGTGACAAAGCTAGCTTGGATGTGTTTTGGCTCAAAGATGATAGCCTAGACAACTTAGATAACGTGCCTGCGCCAGATATTTTGCAGCAAGAGATTATAGATCATCTAGAAGCAGCATTAGCTTCATTCAAAGATGTAGCGTCGGGCTTGCCAGTCAGTAAATAAAGTTATACCACCATCATAGCAACTAAATGAGCTTGTGCACTGTAATGACTAACGCTGCCAGAGCGTCTCTCCGCTCTTCCAAATAGTCATATTGGTCATAAATACCTTCGACACCCTTTAACTTGTGATTCAAGCACCTCTCGGCCACATGGCCGGGAGTGCCTTGTTTTGCCAATAGTGTTCGACAAGTGCGGCGTAGGTCATGTACGGTGAAGTGAGGTATATCACCCATTAGATTGGGTGGCTGTTTCTTTTTACCAGCTTCATGTCCAAATAGCTTGGTAATGGCTCGGTTAAGCGTGTCTGGGCCCATGTGAGGGCGCTTACTGGTTCTCCTGCTAGGGAATACAAACTCAGAACCAAACCCTCGTATTTTTAACTCCTCAAGCCACTTCAATACCTCTGGTGCTAGTGGAATAGTAAAACCTACATTGGTTTTACTGCGTTCCTTTGGTAAATGCCAAAAACCTTCCTTCAAATCAAACTCTTCCCACTTTGCTTCACACAATTCAGATTTACGAACCCCTAAACAAACTAAGAGAGCACAGGCTAAATAGTTGTCGCGGCTAAAGCTGGTACTGTTTTCTCTCGCCATACGGAAAAATGCGGTTAGCTCGTCTTCGCTTAACGCTCGATCTTTGCTTTGCTCTATTCCGCCAGCGTCTTTCACAGTGAAAGCAGAGGCTGGATTACCCTGAAGAAGGTCAAGCTTAATCCCATGGTTAAAAAGCTGCTTACAGTGGCCTAGAGCGTCATTGGCAATGGTTGGTCGACCGGAGTCATTAATTGCTGTGATTGTTGTGCGAATATCACGGGCAGTAATTTTATCGAGAGGGATTTCACCAATGTGTGGGGCGATGTCTTTGGTGTAAACACGCTTGGGGATATTAGGGTGTTTAAGGCGCTTAACTAGAGTTGGGTACCAATCTTCAAATAAGTCATTAACGGTTTTAATGCTTTCTTGTTCGGCGCGTTTACGCTGTAAGAGTGGATCAAAGCCCTCACGCACCTGCTTCATTTTAGTAGCAGCATCGGCACGTGCATTCGCTAAAGTAAGATCTTTAACCTTACCAAGCGTCATTTCACGGCGCTTTTTATTGGAGGTGAAGCGTAGCATCCAGCTCGCAGTGCCCGAAGCTGGGACTACCAAGTACAAGCCCTCACCATCAGCATGGCGCTTCGTTTTATCGCCACCAGCTTTAATGAGCGCTTCTACTTTCTTAACCGTTAACTTAGCCATAACCCACCTCTAGCAGTGCATGATCTCGGTGAATATCGATTACCCACCACTTACGTTTATAGTAAGTCTATCATACCCACCACATTAACCACCAGTTGGTGGTGGTTAATGGTGTATTAAAGAATACTAAAGTGGAAAGTTGTTTTTTCTAAGTTGTTGTATTTTTGATTATTAAATCCAATAAAATACAATTATGGAGATTACTCAATATTCTGGATCTGCTCACGCATTTGTTCAATCAGTACTTTTAGCTCTACCGCGGCATTGGTGATCTCAGCATTGATAGATTTAGAGGCAAGTGTATTCGACTCACGGTTAAACTCTTGCATCATAAAGTCTAAACGACGGCCGCATGCGCCACCTTTTTTCAAGATTTTATGCGTCTCTTTGACGTGAGATTTTAAGCGGTCTAGCTCTTCTGCCACATCTTGCTTTTGTGCAAGGTAAATAAGTTCTTGCTCTAAGCGTGATTCATCGATTTCCGTTTGTAGCTCTTCCAGTTTTTGTGTGAGCTTGTCACGCTGCCATTTAGTCACTTCTGGCATGTGGCCTTCAACAACGGCGACTTGTTCAAGAATACCGTCTAGGCGTGTGGTGATCATGCTCCCAAGGTTTGCACCTTCAGAGGCTCTTGCCGCTTTAAAGTCTTGTACGACTTCGTCAAAACCGGCAAGTAATGCACTGTTTACTTCATCTAAATCGACTTCTTCAGCTTCCATAACGCCTGGCCAGCGCAAGATTTCAGTTGGGTTGATATCACCACCGCTGATAGATTGCACCCATTTAGCATTTTCTAAAATTTGTTTGGCTAGGGTTTCGTTAATAGACAGCTGACCAACATGCGCTGGATTTGCTGCAAATTTTAAATAGACTTCTACTTTGCCTCGTTGCAGTTGCTTGCGAAGGCGTTCACGTACTACTGGCTCTAATGCCCTGAATTGCTCCGGCGCGCGGATAAATGTCTCGAGATAACGTTGATTGACTGAGCGGATCTCCCAAACCCCAGTGCCCCAATCGCCTTTTACCTCTTTTCGAGCGTAGGCGGTCATACTATGGATCATATAAAGTTCCTATTTAATTAAGTTTGCGTGGCCATTATAGCCTAAGAAAAACGCTGCTCGATAGGTAAAGCTAAGATTTCTTTTGGTATTGCGTGGCATAGCGCAAAGGATCCCTTTATAATATTGCGAAACTTTGATGATAGGGGAACGTGGATGCGTCCAAGCGAAAGAACTGCAAATCAGATTAGACCTGTAACATTTACCCGTAACTATACAATGCATGCTGAAGGCTCAGTGCTTGTAGAGTTTGGCAATACAAAAGTGCTGTGTACAGCGACTGTGGAAGCGGGCGTACCGCGCTTTATGAAAGGACAAGGTAAAGGTTGGATCACTGCAGAGTATGGCATGCTTCCTCGCTCTACTCACACTCGCAATGGCCGCGAAGCTGCAAAAGGCAAGCAAGGCGGTCGTACGATGGAAATTCAACGCCTTATCGCACGCGCTTTACGTGCTGCGGTTGACCTATCGGCGCTAGGTGAAAACACCATTACAATTGACTGTGATGTGCTGCAAGCAGACGGTGGTACACGTACAGCATCAATCAGTGGTGCATGTGTGGCATTGGTTGACGCACTGACGCACATGCGTGCTAAAGGCATGATCAATGCAAACCCTCTTAAGTTCATGATTGCCGCGATTTCTGTTGGTGTATACAACGGAGAAGCGATCAGTGACTTAGAGTACCTTGAAGACTCAGAAGCAGAAACTGACATGAACGTGATCATGACAGAAACAGGTAAGCTGATTGAAGTGCAAGGTACTGCTGAAGGCGAACCTTTCTCATTCGAAGAGCTGGACGAGTTGCTGGCACTCGCTAAGCACTCAATTCGCGAGATCATCGATATTCAAAAACAAGCATTAGCGTAAGCAGTAGGTGAGTTATGAAACAGTATCAAAAAGATTTTATTGAATTTGCGCTAGAAAAGCAGGTACTAAAGTTTGGCGAGTTTACGCTTAAATCTGGTCGTACTAGCCCTTATTTCTTTAATGCTGGCTTATTTAACACGGGTCGTGACCTTGCGCGTTTAGGTCGTTTTTATGCTGCAGCACTAGAAGATGCGGGCATTGCTTATGATGTGTTATTTGGCCCAGCCTATAAAGGCATTCCAATTGCGACAACAACTGCTGTTGCACTGGCTGATCACCATGACAAAGACGTACCTTACTGCTTTAATCGTAAAGAGAAAAAGCAACACGGTGAAGGCGGAAACCTAGTTGGTTCTGAGCTTAAAGGCCGTATTATGTTGGTTGATGATGTGATCACAGCTGGTACTGCAATTCGTGAATCGATGGAAATTATTAAGGCGAACGAAGCAGACTTAGCTGGTGTATTGATTGCCCTTGACCGTCAGGAAAAAGGTAAAGGTGAGCTTTCTGCAATTCAAGAAGTAGAGCGTGACTTTGGCACAGAAGTGGTGTCGATTGTTAAGCTTGCTGATCTCATTACTTACCTAGAGCAACAAGGTAGCGCGTCTGAGCATCTGGCGGCAGTTAAAGCGTATCGTGACCAATACGGTGTTGCTTAAGTTGTGACTTAATGAAGTATTGACTAAAAATACCAGCCAACAGGCTGGTATTTTTTTGTCTGTGCAAAAGTGTTTTGCGTACAAAGTCAGCCTAGGCTCATTGGAGTATGTTACTCTAAGGGCAATTTTCATAACTAGCTGAACTTATGCATATTCATATTCTTGGGATCTGCGGCACCTTTATGGGGGGCATTGCAGCCATCGCACAATCTTTGGGCCATAAAGTCACGGGCTCAGACCAAAATGTTTACCCGCCAATGAGTACCCAACTTGAGTCTTTGGGTATTGAATTAACGCAAGGTTATGATCCCGCTCAGTTGGAGCCAAGACCAGATGTGGTTGTGATAGGCAATGCAATGAGTCGCGGTAACCCTTGTGTAGAGTATGTGTTAGAGAAGGGCCTGCCGTATACATCAGGACCTGAGTGGTTAAAACAGCATGTATTGCAAGATGCTTGGGTACTCGCTGTTGCTGGTACACATGGCAAAACCACCACAGCCAGTATGTTAGCTTGGTTGCTTGAATATGCAGGTCTTAAACCCGGCTTTTTAATTGGTGGGATTGTGCAAAACTTTGGTTTATCCGCACGGGTTACCGATACGCCATTTTTTGTTATCGAAGCCGATGAATATGACACCGCTTTTTTCGACAAGCGCAGCAAGTTTGTTCACTATTTACCACGTACGTTAATTCTGAATAACCTCGAGTTTGATCATGCAGATATTTTTGCTGATTTAAATGCCATCCAGACTCAGTTCCACCATTTGATCAGAACCCTGCCTGGGCTGGGGAAAGCGATTTATCCAGCACAAGATAGTGCAATAAATGAGGTATTAGCGCGTGGTTTTTGGAGTCAAAAAGAATCGCTTGGTGGAGACTGGTCGTATCAATTAACCGCGCCAGATGGCAGCCGCTTTAATGTGCTGCTAGAGGGTAAAGAAGTTGGTGAGGTAAACTGGTCTGCCATTGGTGAGCACAATGTGAAAAATGCCATTATGGCCATTGCTGCCGCGCGTCATGTCGGGATCCCAGTTGAGGTAAGCATTGAAGCACTGCAAACTTTCAAGTCGCCAAAACGTCGTATGGAACTCAAAGCCGAAATAGGTGGAGTGAGTGTATATGATGACTTTGCACATCATCCAACTGCGATTGAAACGACGCTTGCAGGGCTTCGTGCCAAAGTGGGTAGTGATGAAATCATTGCTATTTTGGAGCCGCGTTCAAATACCATGAAAATGGGCGTGCACCAAGATACGTTAATGAATGCGCTTGGCGCCGCTGATGAGGCTTTAGTCTATGAGCCACAAGGCCTTTCATGGTCTTTAAAAGAAGCGGCAGTAAAAGCGGGTCGCCAATGTTTTGCGAGTACAGATGATATTATTAAGTACGTCACTTCGCAGGCCAAACCAAATCAGCATATTTTAATTATGAGTAACGGTGGTTTTAATGGCATTCATGATGCCCTAACCGCTGAGCTTAAAAAGGTAATGTCATAAACCTATGTCACAATTTAAAGATCCAATTACGTTAGCATTTAGCGGTGCATCGGGTGCACCATATGGCCTACGTTTATTAGAAGTTTTGGTCGCACTTGATTATCAAGTCTTTGTGCTTATCTCCAGCGCCGCGCGCGTGGTACTGGATACTGAGTCCAACGTTAAACTCTCTGGTAATGAAGCCAAAGCCACTGAACAGCTTAGTGCGTTATGCAAAGCCAAAGAAGGTCAAATTCAAGTCTTTGGGAAAGACAACTGGTTTAGTCCCGTTGCATCCGGTTCTGCCGCACCGAAAAAAATGGTGGTGTGTCCGTGTAGCGCAGGAAGTGTCTCAGCGATTGCACTGGGTGCATCAGATAACTTACTTGAGCGTGCAGCGGATGTGGTGATTAAAGAGCATGGGCAGTTAATATTGGTGCCAAGAGAGACGCCATTTAGCCCGATCCATTTGGAAAATATGCTCAAACTGAGTCAATTGGGCGTCACTATTATGCCTGCTGCGCCGGGCTTTTATCATCAACCACAGTCAATCGAGGATCTGGTTGATTTTATGGTGGCACGGATTTTAGACCATCTAAACATCGAACATAATCTGGCAAAACGCTGGGGATATGGCGACTAAATTGTTTGAAAACACATTATGGGGATTGGGGATCCGAAATACATGACAACTGCATTAAGTATAAAAGGCTTAAAAAAAGTCTATAAAAACGGTGTTGAAGCCGTTAAAGGGATAGATTTAGAGGTCCAAGAAGGGGATTTCTTCGCATTGCTAGGCCCAAATGGGGCGGGCAAGTCAACAACAATTGGGGTTATTGCCTCTTTGGTGAATAAAACCCAAGGTGAGGTCAGTGTTTTTGGCCACTCAATTGATACCGCATTAGAAGAGGCGAAATCTGAGCTTGGTTTAGTCCCTCAGGAGTTCAACTTTAGCCAGTTCGAAACGCTGAGCCAAATTTTGGTGAATCAAGCAGGCTACTATGGCGTACCTCGCCAAGTTGCACATCAGCGCGCCGAGAAATACCTCAAGCAGCTAGGACTGTTTGATAAAAAAGACAAGCAAGCACGTACCTTATCTGGAGGTATGAAACGCCGTTTAATGATCGCCCGTGCACTGATGCATGAGCCAAAGCTATTGATATTGGATGAGCCTACTGCGGGTGTGGACATAGAGCTAAGACGCTCGATGTGGGATTTCTTGCGCGAAATTAACAGCCAAGGTGTCACCATTATCTTAACGACTCACTATTTAGAAGAGGCTGAGTTATTGTGTCGCAATATCGCCATTATCGACAAAGGGGTTATTGTTGAGCACACTACGATAAAAGCCTTGTTAGCAAAGCTGGACAAAGAAACCTTTATCTTAGACTTACAAGCGCCCATCAAGCCAGTGTCGCTGTCAGGGTACCAGTTTACCTTGATTGATGATCACACCCTTGAAGTCGAAGTGGAGAAGTCACAAGGGCTTAATGGCGTTTTTGCGCAATTGAGCGAGCAGGGCAATACAGTGTTAAGTATGCGCAATAAAGCGAATCGCTTAGAAGAGCTATTTGTGGGGTTATTAGAGCAGGGGCGTAAGCAATGAGCATATTAAAATATCGTGTTGCACTGAAGAGTATTTGGATTAAAGAGTGTATACGCTTTTTGCGCATTTGGGTGCAAACCTTAGTACCGCCAGCCATTACGATGACACTTTATTTTATCATTTTTGGTAGCTTGATTGGGTCGCGCATTGGTGAAATGGGCGGCTTTGGCTACATGGAGTTTATTGTGCCGGGTCTTATCATGATGTCGGTGATCACCAACTCCTATTCAAATGTGGCGTCTAGCTTTTACTCAACAAAGTTTCAAAAGAGTATTGAAGAATTATTGGTTGCGCCAGTACCTAACTATGTGATTGTACTCGGTTACATGGGGGGCGGTATGGCTCGTGGCATGCTGGTGGGCTTAATTGTCAGCTTGGTTAGTTTGTTTTTTGTGGATATTCAAATTCATAATATCGCCGTGATTGTGGCCACTGTGGTGCTCACTTCCGCTGTTTTTGCACTTGGCGGTTTGATCAACGCCGTGTATGCAAACAGCTTTGATGATATCAGTATTATTCCGACCTTTGTGCTAACGCCGTTGACGTATCTGGGTGGGGTATTCTACTCGATTCAGTTGCTCCCTGAGTTTTGGCAAGGGGTATCTCAAATCAACCCAATCATTTATATGGTTAACGCATTCAGATATGGCTTCTTAGGTGTATCTGACGTCAATATCTATGTTGCATTTGGCGTGCTCATTGGTTTTATTTCTGTGCTATTTACGATAGCGCTGACACTGATTAAGCGTGGTGTTGGACTAAGACACTAACAGATAGCAGAGCGCAAGCTCTGCTTTTCCCCTCTTCTAGGGGGATTTTATTCCTCACCCTATTTACTTTGGCCCCCAAGCTTTTAAAATTGCCCCATTCAAATGCAATATGATAAGTAACATGGCTGACGCAAACTCTCGAAGTATCACGACAAATCAGACTGGGCTACATGAAAAGCTCGACGAAATCGTTCATAAGCACTTAAGTGCAGAGTTCAAAAAGCCCATTGCTGAGCACACCTTAAGAGCGTTTAATGAGGTTAATGAAAAAGTACAGGCTTTTTCAGGTCCTATTATTCTAGATTCATGCTGTGGTGTCGGTGAGAGTACCGCAAACTTGGCAAAGCGTCATTCCGATGCCTTAGTGATTGGCATTGATAAATCATCGCATCGCCTTGATAAACACGATGTTGAGTACAAGCAAGATGAGCACGGTCAATATATATTGGTACAAGCCGATTTAAATGATTTTTGGCGCTTGGCTTATGAAGCTAATTGGCAGCCTAGTCACCATTATTTGCTGTATCCAAACCCATGGCCAAAAGCCAAGCATATTCAAAGGCGTTGGCATGGTGCCGCTGTTTTCCCTTTTATTGTTAAACTTGGCGGTGTATTGGAAGTGAGAAGTAACTGGTCTATTTATGTCGAGGAGTTTGCAAGAGCACTGCAGCTTGCGGGCGTTACAGTTGACGCTGAGGCGTATGAAAGTGAGTACGCAATCACGCCATTTGAGCGCAAGTACTGGGCCAGTGGCCAATCCAGTACGCGCTTAGTGGTGAATTTAAGCCAAATTTAATCGGTGAGGCCATCATAGCTAGGCCTCATTGAGTTGCACTCGAGCGGTTCCTTCTTTAATGTGCGGTGCCGCTGCGCCAATGAATTCTCCCTCAAAAAGCGTAATATGCGTGCCAGCTAATTGATTTAATTGCGCTTGTGTTTTTATCCCTGACACAATCAATGAGATCTGGCTGTTTTTGCACTGCTCGCCGATATGCTGCACTAGCCCTTTGACTTGAGGGTTGTCTGCCAGCTGTTCAATCAACTTTTCGTCCAGTTTTACTGCATTGATAGACATTTTCAGTATGCGACTAATAGTGAGCAGGCCACTATTGCGTGAATTCACTAATATGTTGACACCCTTAGCACGCAAAATGCTGATGATTGCCGTCATATCGTTAAATTGACTGATCAACGCCTGTTCGTCCAATTCAAAAGTGATTAAATTAGGTTGCGGATAGCGGTTAATGGCCTGAGTAATACACTCCATCATTTGCGGGTCACGCAAGTCTTGCGGGGTCAGTGCCAAACTCCAAGCAACATTGGTTTTTCTAAATTGTGCGACACATAATTCAAGCATTTGCTTGGTTAATTGCGAGTTGAGACGAGAGTGCTTAATTACTTCCCCAAAAGCTTGAGATTTTAATATAACGCCTTGTTCTGTCAGTACTCTTGGGGCGCAGTGGTACTGGACAATTTGCTGATCATTAATACTGGCCCTTGGGGTGAAATAAGGAATGATCCTATGCTGGTCAAAAGCACTTTGCACCGTTTTTGCAATGGCTAAATTAGACTCTTGCAGTAATTTGGTTTTCTGTGTTTGCTGCCCATATATGTAGGTGGTTTGATGAAGCTGCTGAGCCTGTCTACATGCGATGAAGGCATTCTCGAGTAGCAGACCTTTATTGCCGCGTGCTATACCTGCTTTTAGTTGAATGTATAGCATGGGCTCATTAAGAATGGGTCTTGAAAATGGAAACTCAGAAATTAAATTATTTAAATAGTGCTCACCATTTGGCGTATCACAGAGTAACACCAGTTTTGAGGTGGCCAAACGATACACCTTAAAGGGGGTGGTTAGGTTTTGAAAGTATCGCATTACATTTTGAATGACTTTGTCACCGACGCCTGCGCCATAAAAGCTGATGATTTCTTCAAGTTCACAAATTGAGATAATAGCGAGGCTCAAGTGCGACCTTTTTGCATTGCCTAAGTCTTGCTCAAGCGCTAAACGGTTGGCAAACCCCGTGCGGGCATCAGTTGTGAGGGTGCGACGATAAACGAGCATATAAGTGCCAGCCACAAGTAAAGCAATGCAGAAGAAAAAGCTCGCTGAAAGCGCAGCCTGAGTGACATTTTCTTGTAGCTGACTTTCTATATGTGAAATCGTAATGTCTGCGCCAGTGAGGTAAATCTGCCCATTTGGGGTTATATGAGGCACAAATATTGTTTTAAAATGTCCCCATTTATCAGAGGAAATCTCAAAGACTTCTGTGGTTGATAAAAAGGCCCCTTTATTACTTGTGGTGGCTTCTTCATAGATATCTTTAAATTGGGTGATATGACCTTTAGCAACATCATCAACTGTATAGCTGGAGGCTGTGAAACGCACATGGGGTGAGTCGTAAACCATTGAGTAGATGTACTCTACGCCAATAGATTGGGCAAGTTTTGTCAATTGCTCGCTGTGTGCTTTGTATTCAGTAAGTGATAAATCAGCCAAGTTGTCGTGGTAGTTAGAGCCGACAAATAAATTTGCGCTATGCGCCGCGATGCGTAACTTCTCATCTATTTCACTCATGATCATCTCTTTACTACTTTGATAGGTGTAGTAAACATATCCGATAAGAGAGGTGACAAAGATAATAAAGCCAATGAGTACCCAAGTTAAAGAAAGGGTACGATGAGCAAAGTTCCATTTAGTCATTGCAGTTCCTGTTGCTTGTAGCGTTAAATAATATTACAAATTTTATATCTTTGGTTTAAAGTTTACAAAGTTTTTAGCAGATTGCGCGCATTTTTTGTACCTGAAAACTTTCATTTTGTTTATTTATGCAGAAAATAGCGGGCAAGTTTATTTTTTTACACCACATTTAAAGACTTTCCTGCAACTTTAAAGTAGAGTTAGTGATTTCGTAATAAATTAGTAAGGTGGATGTGCCTGTCAGGCGTAATATCAGCGCAAGCGCACTTATCTACTCTATTTGTGATTGGGAATAACAATGGGTCCAAAGCGTTGTGCAGTCGCTTCTGAAGAAAGCTTGATGCGAATCTTTACCGTACCGGAAGCCCCTGGCTCTACACTCAGTAAAATAGAACAAGAGATCTCTCACAATCTTGCGGGTTTTCTGAACGAGAATATTGCTGCAATTGAAAAGCCCCTGCATGAGATAGAGAAAGACTTTCAATCAGCGGCAATTCCAGAAGAGCCTACTTTTGTATCTGATTATGCTCAAGATATTATGGAGCAGTTGGTCGCACACTCGGTGCATACCGCGTCGCCAAGCTTTATTGGTCATATGACGTCGGCATTGCCACACTTTTTATTGCCTTTGTCAAAGCTAATGGTCGGTTTGAATCAAAACTTGGTTAAGATTGAGACGTCCAAGGCATTCACACCCCTTGAGCGCCAAGTGTTAGGTATGATGCACCATTTGACTTATGGTCAAGATGAAGCCTTTTATGAAAAGTGGATGCACAGCGCCAAGAATGCGTTAGGTGCGTTTTGCTCTGGCGGAACGATTGCCAATATTACCGCATTGTGGATTGCGCGAAACCGCTTATTGAAACCTGATGGTGAATTTAAAGGCATTTCGTCGCAAGGCATGTTTGCTGCCATGATGCACTATGGCTATAAAGGCCTTGCGGTACTGGTATCTGAGCGTGGTCATTACTCTCTTGGCAAAGCTGCTGATGTACTCGGCATTGGCCGTGATAATTTCATTGCTATTCGTACCAATCAAAATAATAAAGTGGATATGAATGCCATGCGTGAAAAAGCACTCGAGCTTGAAGCGCAAGGGATCAAGGTGATGGCCATTGTTGGCGTTGCGGGCACAACTGAGACCGGCAGCATAGATCCATTACATGAGATGGCTGCGTTATGTGAAGAACTAGACTGTCACTTCCATGTAGATGCAGCATGGGGGGGCGCAACATTACTGTCCAATACCTACAGGCATCTCTTATCGGGTATTGAAAAAGCAGATTCAGTCACCATTGATGCGCACAAGCAAATGTATGTGCCAATGGGTGCTGGCATCGTGCTATTCAAAGACCCAGCAGCAACAGATGTGATTGAGCACCATGCTGAATATATTTTACGTAAAGGCTCAAAAGATTTAGGAAGCCATACACTTGAGGGTAGCCGACCAGGTATGGCAATGCTTGTTCATGCATGCTTGCAGGTGATTGGTCGTAAAGGGTATGAGATGCTCATTGATCAGAGCATAGAAAAAGCTCAGTACTTTGCTAACTTAATTACCGAGCAAGATGACTTTGAGCTGATTTCTCAACCTGAACTTTGCTTACTGACATATCGTTATGTGCCAAAAGAGGTTAAACAAGCATTGCTTAAGGTTGATGAACAGGAAAAGCTGGATATATACGCTGCGCTTAACCGTCTTACTGCAAGTATGCAAAAGCGCCAACGTGAAACTGGCCGATCATTTGTATCCAGAACAAGGCTTACACCAGAACAGTACGGGAATCAACCTACCGTAGTGTTTCGTGTTGTCTTAGCAAACCCGTTAACGTCCTATCAAATGCTCAATGACATTTTAGAAGAGCAAAGGGAAATGGCTCAGCATGATCCTATTTTGAAAAAATATTTAAGCAAATATTTAACGACATAAAAAGGAGCCAGCTGGCTCCTTTTTATTTGGTAATAACGAAAAACAGTATAATTTATAAATAAAACAACGAGTTTGGGCTGGACGGTGAGGGGCTAAGTGAAGTTTTAAAAACGCATTTTTTGATTCAAAATATTTTATCTTTATGTGAGTACCTTAAATGGGATAAATAAAGTGCTTTTTTATCTTATCGGCGTATTATTAATAATTGAGGTAGCCAATGGTATTGCGCCAACTGATTTAAAGTTGTTGAATTGAAAACAGCGATTTAAGCTGCAGGAGTACAGGCTACGCATTATTACATGTGACCGTAAATCAAGGTTACTGAGTACATAAACTAGATGTATTTGGGTGAAAACATTGGCTGTAGATGTGAAAGAGTATGAAGGTGATATGTCTAACAATAGACATAATGAGCTAACACATGTCACACAGAGACTGAGAAGAGTCTTATCAAAAGAGGTCGATGTATCTGTCGGCCACCAACAATTTTTGTCGGATATTTTGCTTGAAGCAAAAGAGTTATTGAATGTTAGTCGCGTATCAGTGTGGTTATTCGATGATGCCGCTAAGCCAAGTAAGTTAATTAACTACGCCAATACAGATTGGAATGGGTTGATAACTGGGCCTTTACCTGAACTAGCAGTGCAAGATTATCCTAATTACTTTCGCGCTATTATCAATGGCGAGACAATCTCCGCAAATGATGCGATGACAGATGCGAGAACCAGTGAATTTACGGATGGTTATTTAGTACCACAGCAAATCTGCGCTTTACTGGATGCCGCGATTTTTCAAAATGGTTTAGCCATTGGCGTGGTGTGCTGTGAAGGACGTTTTGAGCCCCGAAATTGGTTGCAATGGGAAGTGGTGGCGACAGAGCTTATCGCTGATTGTTGCAGCCGCAGGCTATTGGTGCATGAGTTATGGCAAATGCAGCAGCGCTTAACGGAGATGGCATTTCAGGATGTGTTAACAGGACTGAATAACCGTCGCTATGTAATGGATTATGCCAAGAGTGAAATGAGTCGCCATCAACGCGCGGATAGACCTCTAAGCTTGTTAATGATTGACCTAGATAGATTTAAGTTGATCAACGATAAATACGGCCATGATGGTGGCGATGAAGTGTTAAAGCAATTTGCTCAGTGTTGTAATTCGTTGGTGCGCACGGAAGATTGCGTGTGCCGATTAGGTGGTGAAGAGTTTATTATTTTGCTGCCTGAGACAGAAGTTGCGTTAGCAATGAATGTAGCGCAGCGGCTCAAAGTAAAAGCCGCGGCGTTAGAGGTTCTGTATGAAGGAGATATTATTCATTTTACGGTCAGTATCGGTGTTGCCAGCGTAAATCTAAATATGCCCTTTAGCCAATCTCTTAAAGCAGCTGATCAAGCTGTTTATCAAGCGAAAGCAGCCGGACGAAACCAAATAAAACTCGCGTTGTAACTGGATCACTGAGAGTGATTCAGTAGTGCTTTGAGCTTGGCTGGTTTTAATGGCTTTGTCAGGTAATGTATTTGTTTCTCTTTAACTTGAGCTTTTAAAGATTGATCTCGCACAGCGGTTATGAGCACTGCGGGAATATCATGTTGCCAAACTTCTCTGAGAGTTGCGATTAACGTGACCCCGTCACACTCATTACCAAGCTGATAATCAACCAGTAATATATCGGGTGCTTTATGGCTTTTTGCATAGGCAAGTGCATCTTCGACTTGTGCAAACACTGAGTGTTGTAGCTGCCATTTATCCAATAGGCTGGACATTGCCGCCAAGTTGTTAGGATCATCATCAATGGCAATGACAGAGAGCTGCCTTTTATTTTTTGACGGTCTGACTTCTCTGTCAGCTTGCACGTGTTGTTGCTCGCCCAATGGCACTTCAATACAAAAGCGGCTTCCTGCTGACAGTTTTGAGTGCATTGATAGAGGTATGCTCATTAAATCACAGAGGCGCTTTACAACGCCCAAGCCCAGCCCGACGCCGCGGTTATCTCCTGATTCAATACGATAAAAATCAGTAAATATTTTTTCTTGTTCAAGCTTCGAGATCCCGGGACCAGTATCCCAAACTTCAATACGCAAGCCATGTTCGCGTTTACGACAGGCAATAAGTACGCTACCTGAACCCGTGTATTTAACGGCATTGGACACCAGGTTTTGTATTACACGGCGCAAATAAGTCATGTCGCTATGCACGATATGCTCAGTGTTTCGTACTTTAAACTTGAGCCCCTTGTCTTGGCAGATAATGGCGTATTCATTGACCAAAGGTTTAATAATATCATTGAGGTTAAAATGCTTTGGAGTGGGTTGCATAGCACCTTGTTCTAGCTTGGCAATATCGAGTAACGAGGACATGAGGTGGACGGTTGAGTCCAGACTATCACCCAGTTTATTGAGGTTACTCTTTTGTGTATCTGGGATCTGCTGCTCATCAATGGCGCCAAGGTATAATCTCGCAGCATTTAGCGGTTGTAGGATGTCATGACTGGCAAGGGCTAAAAATCGCGTTTTACTGTCATTTGCGCGTTCGGCCTCTTTTTTTGCACTGACAAGATCTTGCTCTATTTTTTCTCGAGTTGCGATTTGGGCTTTTAAATCTTGGTTTATTGCGCGTATTTCCAGTGTTCTGGCCTCAATACGATTTTCCAAGTCCATATTGATTTCTTCAAGGGCATTTTGCGTGGCCATGTGCATAGTGATGTCAGAGAAACTGGTAACAAAGCCACCGCCAGGTAGCGGGTTACCGGTCATTTCAAAAACCTGCCCATTTTCTCTGTGCCGTATATAGTGATGGGGCGTGCCATTTTTGAGGTGTTGCACACGCTTCTCAACCAGCTTTTCTAATGCGCCAGGCCCACATTCACCGCGCTGTGCGTTGTAGCGGATAATCTCTTCAATATCTTGACCGACTTGTAGATAACCTTGAGGGTATTCAAACATTTCATGGTAACGCTTGTTCCAAGCAACAAGCTTAAGGTCTTTATCTACGACTGAGATGCCATGACTCAGGTTTTCCAATGAGGTAAACAAAAGGTTTTGGTTAAATTGTAGCGCTTGTGTTGTTTCATCAAAAAAGGTGACAACTTCTTCAAACGCCATTTGTTTGCCAGAAGATACTGCGTGGATCAGGGCTTGTGCTGAAGACGCACCAAGCACACCTGTTAATGCGCGCTCACAAAAGCTAATGAAATCAGGTGTTGGCGATGCGTTATTTTCATCAATATCTTCGTTGAGGGCATAGTGCCCGAGTAACTGCTGACTACGCTGAATACCTAAAAAAGTTTGCAATAGAACTTTGAAGTCATAGACGGTGGCTTTGACTTCTTTATTTAGCTTTTTAGCTAAAGCTGCTTGCTCTTTGGGCCTTACAAATGCGGTAGCTTGCAGTTTATCGATGAGACGCTCATGAGCCCCTAAAGAAAAGCTAATGTAACAGCTGATATTGGCAAGCAATGCGAGCAAGGTGCCTCGTGTGACTATGGTTTGCTGAGTTTGATAATCCAATAACTCGGGAGATGAGATAATGGGCAATAATAAAAACAGTGCCCAACAAATAAGCCCCGCGAGCAGTCCTGCATATACGCCATAGGCATGGCCTTTGCGCCAATACAATCCTCCGACAATGGCTGGCAGTAATTGGGTGACTAAAGAAAAGGCAACTAGTCCCATACTGGCGAGCGCTGCGCCATGCCCGAACCATTGCTGATACAAATAAGCGAGTAATAAAATAGCACCAATAATAAAGCGTCGAACAAGCAGTATTTGTGACTTATAGTTATTGGTTAATAAGCTCTTTTTAAAGCGCCTTTTTAGTAGTAAAGGCAGCACAATATCGTTGGAAAGCATGGTACTTAGTGTCAACGTTGCGACAACAATCATAGCCGTTGCTGCAGAGAGACCACCAATAAATACGAACGTAGACATCACTGGGTAGTCGATGCTCAGTGGCAGGCCTAAAACAAAGCTGTCTGCGGCGATCCCTTGACCAATACCTGGGTGTATTGCGGCGCTTGCGATGGGAATAATCATCAAAGCAATCAACATTAAATATAGCGGGAAAGCCCATCTTGCGGTGTTTAAATGATTACTGTTTTGGTTATCTACAACTGTAACGTGAAACTGTCTAGGAAGACAAATGATGGCAGCTGCTGCCATGAGCGTTTGGCCTATAAAGTTAAAGTTAGCGAAATCAAAGTCGCGCCAGTGCGCCCAAATTGAGTGGGTATCGTTTTGCAAAAAAAGGGCTTGGACTGAAATATATGCAACGGCGATGAGGGCAAGTAATTTAATGATAGACTCAAATGCAACCGCTAACATGAGCCCAGAACGGTATTCTGTGACATCGACCTTTCTTGCGCCGAAAAAGATAGCAAACAGCGCCATCATTAAGGTACCGGTCAATGCTAATATCGCGCCTGAGACTTCATCATTTTGACGCAGCAGTTCGAAGCTGTTGGCCAACGCTTTGAGTTGCAGTGCAATGTAAGGAATAGTTGCAAGCAAAGCGATGAGTGTGACCATGACCGCAGTCATTTGCCTTTTGCCGTAACGGGCACTGATAAAGTCCGAAATAGTGGTGATATTTTGCTTTTTACTGACCAATATCAGTTTACGTAAAAATCCGTGACCAAATAAAAACAGTAGCGCAGGCCCCAGCAAAATGGGGAAGAAGTGCCAGCTACTGGCAGCTGCGGTACCAACTGAACCATAGTACGTCCATGATGTACAGTAAATACCTAACGCAAGCGCATATACAAAGGGGTGATGGCTTATCTTTTGTGCCAAAGGCGTGTGTTTATCTCCCCAATTAGCCAGCCAAAATAGTAGGCCAATATAACTCAGGGCAACCAAAATGAGCGCAGCTGTCATCGTCAGTCCTAATTGATGTTATTGATTGTATTATTAAATTCGATGATTGGTTTGAGCCCTCATCTTATCTGGCTTACCCAGAATATACCAGCGAGTTAGTCGATAAATATAATACGCTGATTATTATGAAGAATTGGTAATTTATTGTGCTAATTAGACTAATGTCTTATACCGTATGAAGTGTTAATAATTTGCATGGTATAACATGCAAATATTTTATAAGGTGTTGATTTTAAAGTCTATTAAATATATTCAAGTTGTTTTAATTTGCAGTTTACGTAAACGTAACCCTGTATTTACGACTAAGGTCTCAATTCAATCTAGACAAGCCGTTGCTACAGTCAAAAGGTCAATTAATACCAACGCATATACACATTATGCGTTAAACGGGGAGTTAATCATGGCCTTTAAAAGTGAAGAACAAGCAAAAGCATATTGGTCAGAAAATCTAGCCTTGATGTTTAAGCTACTAGTAATTTGGTTTGTAGTGTCATTTGGATGTGGCATTTTATTTGTCGACGTACTGAACGAAGTGCGTTTTTTTGGGTTTAAATTGGGCTTTTGGTTTTCACAACAAGGCGCAATTTATACATTTGTTGCTTTGATTTTTGTCTACGTATCAAAAATGGATGCGCTCGATAAAAAATACGGCGTAGATGAGTAAGGAGCAGCATAATGGATGTTCAATCGTTTACATTTTTAATCGTAGGGCTGAGCTTTGCGTTATATATCGGCATTGCCATTTGGGCGCGTGCTGGATCAACTAATGAGTTCTATGTCGCGGGTGGCGGTGTGCCTCCTGTGGCAAATGGGATGGCAACTGCAGCTGATTGGATGAGTGCTGCGTCGTTCATTTCTATGGCGGGTATTATCTCTTTTGCGGGATATGATGGTGGTGTTTACCTAATGGGGTGGACTGGTGGTTATGTATTGCTGGCACTCTGTCTGGCACCATATTTACGCAAGTTTGGTAAATTTACGGTACCTGATTTCATTGGAGATAGGTATTACTCACAGGTCGCACGGGTTGTGGCTATTTTGTGTGCCATCTTTATTTGCTTCACCTACATTGCAGGGCAGATGCGTGGCGTTGGTGTCGTTTTCTCTCGTTTCCTAGAGGTTGATATTGAAACGGGCGTTTATATCGGTATGGTTATTGTTTTCTTCTACGCCGTGTTGGGTGGTATGAAAGGGATCACCTACACTCAAGTAGCACAGTACTGTGTGTTAGTGTTTGCTTACTTAGTGCCGGCTATCTTTATTTCTATGATGATGACAGGCCATTTATTGCCTCAAACGGGGTTTGGTGCAACGCTTGCTGATGGCTCAAACACCTATTTACTCGATAAACTCGATGGGCTCAGTACCGAGCTGGGATTTGCCCAGTACACCGAGGGGTCTAAGAGTATGATTGATGTGTTTGCTATTACAGCGGCATTGATGGTGGGTACTGCGGGTTTACCCCATGTTATCGTGCGCTTCTTCACCGTACCAAAAGTAAAAGATACACGTATCTCTGCGGCGTGGACATTGGTATTTATCGCCATTGTTTATACAACCGCTCCTGCCGTTGCTTCGTTTGCACGAGTAAACATGATAGATACGATTAATGGTAAAGACGGCAGTGGCACAGCATATGCTGAAGCGCCGCAGTGGGTGAAGAACTGGGAAAGAACAGGCCTTATCACATTCAATGATAAGAATGGTGATGGCAAAATGTTCTACTCTGCAGGCAAAATTGACGACCCTGCAAGTACAAACGAAGTTAAAATTGATAGAGATATCATGGTATTGGCAAACCCAGAAATTGCAGACTTACCTGCTTGGGTCATCGCTCTGGTTGCCGCTGGTGGTATTGCTGCTGCACTGTCGACAACCGCAGGACTATTGCTGGTTATCTCGACATCGGTGTCGCATGATTTACTCAAGCGTACGCTCAAACCGGACATCAGTGACAAGCAAGAGCTCATGGCTGCAAGGCTCGCTGCGATGGTGGCCATTGGGATCTCGGCCTATTTTGGCATAAACCCGCCGGGGTTTGTGGCATCGGTAGTGGCCTTTGCCTTTGGCTTAGCAGCAGCGAGTTTCTTCCCTGCCATTATTATGGGGATTTTCTCTAAGCGCATGAACAAAGAAGGGGCTATCGCTGGTATGATCTCGGGTATTGGCTTTACCGCGGCGTACATTATTTACTTTAAATTTGTGAGCCCTGAGCTGAATGCCCCTGCAAATTGGCTATTTGGTATCTCACCTGAAGGCATAGGTATTATCGGTATGTTGGTTAACTTTGGTGTTGCTGCGGTTGTGATGAAACTCACCGCTGAAACGCCAGAAGAGGTGAAGCGCATGGTGGATGGGATCCGTAATCCAAAAGGCTCTGGTGAAGCACACGCGCACTAAAACGTTGAAGATGAATAATAGCCCAGCTCTTGCTGGGCTATTATTTTTTTGAGGCTATTAAAAATGACACATACTCACTCAGCAGTCACCGATGTACTGGATTTTGTGACGCAGCAACTGCCGTTTAGCACGTTGCCTGCATCTTGTGCGCACTTCTTTGTGAATCATGCAAAGGTTGTGTATATCACCGCGTTAAATCAGGCTGAATTACTGAGTTCTGAGCAAAAGTATTTATATCTTGTGCGCTCAGGCGTGTTTGATTTAGTTGATAATTCAGGGGAAGTAGTCACGAGATTAGGAGAAGGCGACTATTTTGGTTACCCGTCTTTACTCACTGGGGAAGATATTCAAAACCATCTAGAAGTACAAACTGGTGGGCTTATTTTTTTACTGCCGCAGGAAGACTTTGATTTTTTACGACGAGAATATCCACAGTTTGAGCAGCACTTTGTGCGTGCGCATAAAAAGCGCTTATTGTCGAGTCACTTTAAAGAGCGGGGTAGAGGGTGGTCAGAGCAAAAAATATCGACGTTAATGTGTAGAACTGCTGTGACTATAGAACCAAAAGCGAGTGTTGTAGAAGCAGCGAAAGTTATGCACAAAGCGGGTGTGTCTTCAGTGATCATCACGGAAAACGGGCAGCTGTCAGGGATAGTGACAGATAGAGATTTACGTAATCGTGTTTTGGCAGCTGAGCTTGATCCACGTGCGTCCGTGACAAAAGTGATGACCCGCGATCCTAAGTTTATTTTTGAAAATAATCGTGCTTTTGCTGCTTTACACTTAATGCTTAAACACAATATCCATCATTTACCCGTACTCAATGAAGAACGGATGCCCTTAGGCATGGTGACCAGTACCGACTTATTGCGTCAACAAAAGCACGACCCGGTACAATTAATTGGGCAAATATATAAAGCGAATAGTCATCAAGAAGTTGTTCACTTGGCGAAGGAAGTGCCCGCTTTATTGAGAGGATTTTCTAATACAGTTGAAGATATTTCGTTTATTGGGACACTGCTCAGTGGCTTAACTGATGCAATGACGAGTCGCTTAACTGAATTATTTATCAAACAGCAAGGTGAGCCGCCTTGTCGTTTTTGTTGGATATGTTTTGGCTCTCAAGCACGAGAAGAGCAAACGTTACACTCAGACCAAGACAATGGCTTGATTGTCTCAAATTCTATTTTGCCGCATCAAAGGGCCTATTTTGCAAAATTGGGGGAATTTGTTACTGGGCATCTCATTAGTTGCGGGATAAAAGCGTGTCCTGGCGGTATTATGGCTAGTAATGAGCAGTGTCGAGGTACTGTTGATGAGTGGCTGATGCGTTTTGAGCAGTGGTGCCAAACCCCGACGCCTCAAGCGATGCTCAACAGTAAAATTTTTTTTGATAGACGCTTTATGTTTGGCGACCAATCCCTGTATCAAGCATTAAATGCACAGCTTAACAATATGCAAAAGCAAGACATCTTCTTTGCGGCAATGGCGACAGACATCAGTGCTAATAGTGTGCCGATGGGGTTATTTCAACAATTTAAGCTGCAGCGTGATAAAAGAAAGCATGGTTATTTGGATTTAAAAACACGTGGTGTAGCAATTGTGAATGACCTTGCTCGTATTTATGCGCTCAAGTGTGGTTTAACAAAAGCCAATACACAAGCGCGTTTAGAGGCACTGAAAGCGTTTTCAATTTTAAGCAAAGAAGATATTTATAATTTGCAAGATTGCTGGCGATTTTTGACTCAGCTGCGCTTTAGAATACAGATTGAGGATTTAGATTTACCTCCCAATTGTATTAACCCAGAGCACTTAAGCTCCTTGGAGCGCCATCAGTTAAAAGAAGCATTTCACCTAATCAAGCAAGCGCAGCAAGCATGCGTATTTAAATTTGCACGAGGCAGTTTGTAAACATATGAAATGGTTGTTGCCAAGTTTCATGAGAAAAGAGCAAGAACCGCTTTGGTTGGAAAGTGAGCTAGTTGTTGTCGACTTAGAACTGACCGGGTTAGACCCTAATCAGCATGAGATTGTCTCTGTTGCTTGGGTGGAAATAAATCGAGGTCAGGTTGCGTTACAGAGTGCACAATACCGGTTAAACAAAGGTGTAAAAGACCTTGAACAGAGCCCAATTTATCACGGAATATCAGAGCCTGAAATTGAAGAAAAAGGCGAGTGCCTTGAGCAAATACTCACTGCCTTGGCAAGTGGTTTAAATACTAAAACATTGGTGTGTCACAATGCGTTTCTTGATTGGGGGTTTTTGCAAAAACACTTTATTCAATACGATATCTCTGTACAACCTAAGTACATCATAGATACTTTAAAGTTGGAAAAAAAACGCCTGCTCCGAGCTCAGGAGGCGGTACGGCAAGAGCAGCTAACTCTGCCCGCGTGCCGAGCGCGATATGGCTTGCCTACTTATCAAAATCACAACGCGTTAAGCGATGCACTGGCAACCGCAGAGCTTTTGTTGGCTCAAGTCGGCCATTTAGATACTCAAAAGTCTATCAAGCTGCGAAATTTAGTATAAAGTAAGGCAGTTCACGTTCTTTTTTTGGCAATTTACCTCATATAAAGAAAAATTTTTGCATATCACTTACACATTTGTTCAAGGTCGATTACAATAGCGCCATCTTTACAAAGGAGTCTAGGTTACTTCTTTATCGCATGTAGAAAATGGGTCTTCTAATTAATGACAATCAAACTGGCAATCAATGGTTTTGGTCGCATAGGTCGCAATATTGTCCGAGCCCTCTTTGAGTCTGGGCGTCACAATGAATTTCAAATAGTTGCTATTAACGAGTTGGCGGATCCTGAAGGGATCGCGCATTTAATGAAGTACGATACCTCGCATGGTCGCTTCGCATTTCCTGTCAATCTCAACAAACCCTATTTAGAAGTTGCCGGACAACAAATTCAAATTTTTAATGAGCAAGACCCTAGTCATTTACCATGGCATGCCTTAGATATCGATGTCGTTTTAGAATGTACAGGTGTTTACCATTCTCGGCAGCATGCGACAGCGCATATCGCCGCAGGTGCTAAAAAAGTGCTGTTTTCTCACCCTGCTGATGCAGATGTAGACGAAACCATTGTTTATGGTATCAATGACGATAACTTAAAAGCAGCACATACCATAGTCTCAAATGGGTCGTGTACAACAAACTGTATTGTTCCTGTCATTAAAGTATTAGATGATGCTTTTGGTATCGAGTCTGGTGCAATAACAACCATTCATGCATCGATGCATGACCAGCAAGTGATTGATGCATACCATAAAGACTTAAGACGTACTCGTGCTGCGAGTCAGTCTATTATTCCGGTTGATACAAAATTGGCGCGTGGTATTGAGCGCATATTACCTAAATTTCATGGGCGCTTTGAAGCAATCGCCGTCAGAGTTCCTACAATTAATGTGACCGCAATGGACTTAAGTGTGTCTTTGCAAAGTGATGTCACGTTAGAACAAGTTAATCAGGTATTGGAGCAGGCTGCCAGTGGCAGGCTACAAGGGATTTTAGATTACACCGAAGAACCCTTAGTATCGGTGGATTTTAATCACGACTCTCACTCCAGTATTATTGATGGCACCCAAACCCGAGTAAGCCATAAACGCTTGGTGAAGGTGTTAGTTTGGTGTGATAACGAGTGGGGTTTTGCAAACCGTATGCTCGACACCGCAATGGCAATGATTAAAGCCTCTTAATTTTAGTATCGTTCTTTTAAGGAGATGTCCATGTCAGTCATCAAGATGGCGGATTTAGATTTAAACGGCAAACGCGTGCTTATTCGCGAAGATTTGAACGTGCCAGTGAAAGACGCAAAAGTGACGTCTGACGCGCGTATCAAAGCATCTTTGCCTACCATTAAATTAGCCCTAGAAAAAGGCGCTAAAGTAATGGTGATGTCACACCTAGGTCGCCCAACGGAAGGGGAATACGATGCTCAGTATTCACTTCAGCCGGTTGTTGATTACCTAAATGAAGTACTTGAACAAAATGTAAGACTCGTTACAGACTATCTTGATGGTGTTGAAGTTGCTGATAACGAAGTGGTTGTTTTTGAAAATGTACGCTTTAATAAAGGTGAGAAGAAAAACGACGAGGCACTTTCTAAACAGCTAGCTGCTCTTTGCGATATTTATGTAATGGATGCGTTTGGTACTGCACACCGTGCTCAAGCATCAACACATGGCGTAGGTCAATTTGCAGATGTTGCTTGTGCAGGTCCTTTATTGGCGGCTGAATTAGATGCTTTGGGTAAAGCATTAGATAATCCTGCTCGTCCATTGGTTGCGATTGTAGGTGGTTCTAAAGTATCTACTAAACTAACAGTACTGGATTCACTTTCGACGGTTGTTGATCAGTTAGTTACGGGTGGCGGTATTGCTAATACATTTATTGCTGCATCTGGTAACCCTGTAGGTAAGTCTTTGTATGAAGAAGAGTTAATCCCTGAAGCTCAAAAGCTCAGTGCTGCAGCGAAAGCAAATAATGGTGAAATCCCAGTACCTTCAGATGTTGTTGTTGGTAAAGAGTTTTCAGAAACAGCAGTTGCAGTGATTAAAGATGCTTCTGAAGTTGAAAGTGATGACATGATTTTTGATATTGGTCCTAATACGGCGAATGAATTAGCTAAAATCATCGAGCAAGCTGGTACTGTTGTCTGGAACGGCCCAGTTGGTGTTTTTGAGTTCGATCAATTTGGTAATGGTACAGAAGCCATTGCACATGCGATTGCCAAGTCTAAAGCGTTTTCAATTGCAGGTGGTGGCGACACATTAGCTGCGATTGATAAATATGGCGTTGGCGATGAGATATCGTATATCTCAACTGGTGGTGGTGCTTTCCTAGAATTCTTGGAAGGTAAAAAGTTACCAGCAGTTGATATGCTAGAGCAAAGAGCAAAAGCATAAAAATTTAAGGGGGCCTGTTTGGCCTCCAACTATTAACTTAAACACTCTCTCACTCTTTGTTTAGGTTAATAGCGGTTGTGATGCAACCAAACTAAATCTACCCCGTTCAAATAGATAGCCAAGTGCTATCAAAAATTGGAGAAAAGCAATATGGCTTTAATCAGTATGCGTCAACTTCTCGATCATGCGGCTGAGAATGGATACGGCGTTCCTGCCTTTAACGTGAATAACCAAGAGCAAATGCGTGCGATTATGGAAGCGGCTGACAGAACAAACAGCCCTGTTATCGTGCAAGGCTCTGCAGGCGCTAGAAGCTATGCAGGTGCCCCTTTTATTCGCCATATGATTTTAGCTGCTGTTGAAGAGTGGCCACATATCCCAGTTGTTATGCACCAAGATCACGGTACATCTCCTGCGGTATGTCAGCGTTCAATTCAATTAGGTTTTTCATCAGTCATGATGGATGGCTCTTTGCTTGATGATGGCAAAACACCATCATCTTATGAGTACAACGTAGATGTTACACGTCGCACAGTTGAAATGGCGCACGCGTGTGGTGTATCAGTAGAGGGCGAGCTAGGTGTACTAGGCTCTTTGGAAACTGGTGAAGCAGGTGAAGAAGATGGCATTGGCGCGGTTGGTAAACTGACCCAAGACCAGTTACTGACTGATCCAGAAGAAGCTGCTGACTTTGTTAAGAAAACGGGTGTTGATGCCTTAGCAATTGCATGTGGTACATCGCACGGTGCATATAAATTCACACGTCCACCAACAGGTGACATTCTTGCGATTAACCGCATTAAAGAGATCCATGCGCGTATTCCTAACACGCACTTAGTTATGCATGGCTCTTCATCTGTACCACAAGAGTGGCTTGCTGTTATTAATGAGTTTGGTGGTGAAATCCCAGAAACATACGGTGTGCCAGTTGAGCAAATCGTTGAAGGGATCAAACACGGTGTACGTAAAGTGAACATTGATACAGATTTACGTTTAGCCGCTACTGGCGCAATTCGTCGTCACCTTGCACATAACCCTGCAAACTTTGATCCTCGTAAGTACCTAGCTGAAGCGACTAAAGCAATGACAGAGATTTGTGTTGCACGTTATGAAGCGTTTGGTACAGCAGGTCAAGCATCTAATATTAAACCAATTTCTTTAGATGACATGCATGTTAAATACCTTTCAGGTGAACTTGCACCTCAGGTTAAGTAATTCTCGTAATTACACTTAAGAAAAGCCCCATTAGGGGCTTTTTTTTCGCATTGAATACATGTCTTATGATGTGTAGTTGTGTTTGGGATGCTTGATCAGTGAGCGGGATCGTTATTTTACTAACCTTGAAGCGATCAGATCATTAATTTACTAACGATCTAACATTGGGATCGAATTATTACTAACTCGGACTGTATCGGATCTAAGTTTTGTCTGTACTTTAACAAGCTTTATGTTGTCACTGAATCAAAGATCAATAACTTAGCATTACCTAATATCTGAACTTATCTCTCTAGTACGTATAGAACTGATCCCGAAAGGATCTGCTTGGTAAGAAAGTGATCTCAAGTTGGTGGACTTAGGAAAATAATGATCCTTGCAAAATTACACGATCTTAATAATTTTTTAATCTAAATTTTTATTGCAAAAAAAACACCTTTATTCGATGCTAACTCACGCTAATTGCAGATAAAATAGGAACAAATTGTATCTAACTTATTGAAACTATGTTCCTGATAAATGCATTAACGTTATATTATCAGGTAAACTTTCATAAAACTGTCATACTTAGTCATAATAATGAAACCGACTTCGGTAACGTAAGAGATAAATGGGAATGTCACGTAGAGTACTAGTAGTTGATGACGAAGCACCAATCAGAGAAATGTTGGTGTTTGTGTTAGAACAGAATGGCTTTCAAGCAATTGAAGCGGAAGACTATGATTCAGCGATTGCAGCTATGGTAGAGCCATACCCAGATATGGTGCTCCTAGATTGGATGTTACCTGGCGGTAGCGGTATCCAAATTGCGAAAAAATTTAAGCAAAGTGAGTATACTCGTCAGATCCCTATCATCATGTTAACAGCACGTGGTGAGGAGGAAGACAAAGTTAAAGGATTAGAAGTAGGTGCAGATGACTACGTGACTAAGCCTTTTTCTCCAAAGGAGCTTATGGCGAGAATTAAGGCGGTAATGCGCCGCGTATCTCCTACATCGCTTGAAGAGGCGATAGAGGTACACGGCTTAAGGCTGGATCCAATTTCACACCGTGTTACCTCTGCAGGTAACGAATTAGAAATGGGACCAACCGAGTTTAGATTGTTACACTTCTTTATGACCCATCCAGAGCGTGTTTATAGCCGTGAACAGTTGCTCGATCACGTTTGGGGCACTAATGTGTATGTTGAAGACCGTACGGTTGATGTACATATTCGTCGCCTAAGAAAAGCAATTGCGCCACTTGGCCACGACAGATTAGTTCAGACTGTTCGTGGTGCGGGTTATCGCTTTTCTAGTAAAGTATAAAGCATTAATTTATGCGCTGTGGTAGCGTTATCCTAGCGCTTAATCTTTAGGATCATTTTATATGTATAGAGTGATTGATAAACAGGCGTTATTAAAACGCCTGTTTTTGTATTTTCTGCCGCTTACCCTGATAGGTATTCTGCTTGGTGCGCCTTTTGTGATGTTATTTCTGGGCGCAACAGTGTTATTGTTTTGGCATTTTAAGCAGCTCTATAAGTTGAGTGATTGGTTGATCAATCAACGCAGCTTTAATCCTCCTGAAGGATCTGGTGCGTGGGAGCAAATTTTCGAAGGGATATATCACCTTCAACATCGCAATCGTAAAAAGCGTAATGAGCTTGCTGCTTTGATCCGTCGCTTTCGTGAAGGTGCTGAGGCGGTGCCCGATGCAGTGATCGTGATGCAGCAGGATCTTAGTATTATTTGGTGCAATCAGTTGGCGCTGAAGATCTTAGGGCTGCAATGGCCGACTGATCATGGTCAGCGATTGGATAACCTGATCCGTGATCCCAAGTTTGTGAAGTATATGCAAGATCATAATTTCACCGATCCGTTGGAGTTAGAAAGCGGCCACAACGATGAACGAGTGTTAGAATTTCGGGTAATGCCCTATGCTGAGCAGCTGATGATGGTTGTGCGTGACATTTCAAGACTCAAAAAACTTGAGCAAATGCGCAAAGATTTCGTTGCTAATGTGTCGCATGAACTTCGCACACCTTTGACCGTGGTCACGGGCTATCTAGAAATGATGGAAGGTGACAATATGCCACCGCCTGCGATGTGGCAAAAAGCACATTTAACCATGATTGAGCAGTGCAAGCGCATGGACAGCTTAGTGAATCAGCTGCTTTCTCTATCCCGTATTGAAGGTGATAGAGATCAGGGTAATGATAAGGCCGTTAACGTACCTGGTATGTTGCAGTTGATCCAGACTGAAGCACTTTCTCTGAATCAAGATAAACATCATGACATTGAGTTTGATATAGATGAGACTTTGGACATCAAAGGGAGCATTGATGAGCTGCGTAGCGCTTTTTCAAACCTCGTATTCAATGCCATTCACTATACTAAACCGAATGGCAAAATTATCGTTAAATGGTATTTAGAAGGGGAGTGTCCAGCATTTGCCGTGACGGATAATGGGGATGGCATTGCACCAGAACATATTAATCGTTTAACGGAGCGCTTCTATCGAGTGGATAAGGCGAGAAGCCGGAAAACTGGGGGCTCAGGTCTTGGTCTTGCGATCACAAAGCATGTACTGAGCCGTCATGGTTCTCATCTAGATATTACCAGTACTGTGGGAGAGGGCTCATGTTTTTCATTCTCTTTTCCAAAAGAAAAACGCATTTTTATGACAGTGTCTGAAAGTCATAAAAGTGTCATTTAAGAGTAATTTTATTGTAATTAACTGAGCGCACAATGAGCATCAGGTAATCAAATGGGACGAACAATCGGAGTGACCCCAATGAAATTTAAAAGCTTAGTTGCCGCAATGGGTGTGGCTGTGACAACATTGGTATCAACGCAAGTATCAGCGCTTGATAAAAACCTACAAGAGTACAACAAAACCAGCGGTATCTCAGGTAACTTTTCATCTGTGGGTTCAGATACGCTAGCGAATATGATGACGTTTTGGGCTGAAGAATATAAACGCATTTACCCTAACGTAAACATTCAAATTCAAGCGGCTGGTTCTTCTACTGCGCCGCCAGCTTTGACAGAAGCAACTGCAAACTTCGGCCCAATGAGCCGTAAGATGAAATCAAAAGAAGTTGAAGCTTTTGAAAAGCGCTATGGTTACAAGCCGACAGAAGTACGCGTAGCAATTGATGCGCTGGCTGTTTTTGTTCATAAAGATAACCCAATTAAAGGTTTACGTATTGACCAAGTGGATTCAATTTTCTCTTCAACACGTAAGTGTGGTGGTGATAAGCAAGTTGATCGTTGGAGCGATGTAGGTCTAAATGGTCCTTGGGCTGCAAAAGATATCCAATTATACGGTCGTAACTCAGTATCTGGTACATATGGCTACTTTAAGAAAAAAGCACTGTGTAAAGGCGACTTCAGAAATAACGTAAACGAGCAGCCTGGTTCTGCGTCAGTTGTACAGTCTATTTCTTCATCTGTAAACGCAATCGGTTATTCAGGTATCGGTTATAAAACGTCTGGTGTTCGTACTGTTCCACTTTCGAAGAAAGGCGATAACTTCGTAGATGCAACACTAGAGAACGTGGCAACTGGTAAGTACCCACTTTCACGTTTCCTATATGTTTATGTGAACAAGCACCCAAATAAACCACTTTCTCCAATCGAAGCTGAGTTCTTGAAGATGGTATTATCTAAAGAAGGTCAAAAGATTGTAGAAAAAGACGGTTATGTGCCGCTAACAAGTAAAATGGCAAACCGTGAACTTAAGAAGTTAGGTCTTCTATAAGTATCAAAAATAAGTAAAAAGCCGCTCAATGAGCGGCTTTTTTTGTGGAAAAGTTTTACTCTAATTGCATTAGTTAGACTATTCCTAATATTGTTGCGTTCGTATTTTTGTTAGCTCTTCAGCTTGTGCCTTACAGGCGTTATATTTTTCAACACATTCGCCATTACATATCTGCCTTGTCATGGTTTGCTCAGTCGAACTCATCGAGCAATTTTGTTCACATTGAAAGTTTTGTTGAGCACATTGATTGAGCTCCGGAGAGTTTGGTTGATTGCTACAGGCAACTAAACCGAGCAGTAAAAGGGGCAGCGCAAATCTCATAATAGATCCTATTATTCAACTGATAGAGAGTATGGTGTGTTATTTTAATCTTTGAATACACATTAAATTTAGCATATTTTCAGAAAGTGCAGTGCGTTATGTCGTGATAAAGGCATTGGAGTGAAATAGCGTGTGTGAAATGTCGAAATAGCATAAACGCCCATGAAGGGCGTTTATAACAGGTGTACTACTTACCGACTTGGATATTGTCTATCAGTCTAACACTCCCTAAAAACGCGGCTGCTAAGATGACAAAGTCTTGGTCACTTGCTGCTGCAGGTTGCAATGTGTACCTGTGTGCAACAGAGAAATAGTCAGGCTTAAGACCAGCGTCCGCAAGCGTTGACTTAGCATGTTCCTCAAGGGCTTTGAAATCTCGCTCGCCAGCTTCAAGCTGCTTTGCTGATTGCCGCAATACTTGATAAAGGACTTTGGCAACGTCTTTTTCTTGCTCTGATAAATAGCCATTACGAGAGCTCATTGCTAATCCTGAGACCTCTCTTTGCGTCGGCACGCCAATGATTTCAATTGGCATTGATAAGTCATGCACCATGGTTTTGATGACTTGAAGTTGCTGGTAGTCTTTTTCACCAAAGCAGGCAAAGTCAGGCTGTACCAAGTTAAATAGCTTGGTTACAACCGTGGCAACACCGCGAAAATGACCACTGCGACTACCGCCACAATAGCCTTCAGAGACACCAGGTACATCCACAAAACTTTGTGTTGCTAGGCCATTAGGGTAAATCGTTTCTACACTGGGGGTAAAAACGATATCAGTCCCTAGTTCAGCAAGCCCTTGCTTATCTTGAACCAGAGTACGAGGATAGCTATCTAAGTCTTCATTTTTACCAAATTGCATCGGGTTAACAAAAATGCTGACAACGACTTTGTCAGCCAGTGTTTTTGCTTTTTCAACGAGTGAAAAGTGCCCTTGATGCAAGTTGCCCATTGTAGGCACAAACGCGATGCTTAGCCCTTGCTGACGCCAAGCTTTAATCTGGCTGCGTAATGACTTTATTTCGGTAATAGATTGCATTAGTTAAACTCGTGATCTTTGCCTGGAAACGCGCCTGTTTTGACATCGTCGCAGAATTTTTTAACCGCGTCTGGCATGTTACCCGTTTCGGCTAAGAAGTTTTTAGAAAATTTAGGAATATAGCCTGCTGAAATGCCAACTAAATCGTGCATAACTAAGATTTGACCATCTACTTCTTTCCCTGCGCCAATGCCAATAACGGGAATGTTAACGGCCTCTGTAATGCGCTTGGCAAGACTTGATGGAATACATTCGATGACCAGCATTTGTGCGCCAGCTGCTTCTAGTGCTTGTGCATCTGCAATCATTTGTAATGCTTGCTCTTCCTCGCGTCCTTGTATTTTAAAGCCACCAAATACATGTACAGATTGCGGTGTTAGGCCTAGGTGACCACAAACAGGAATGCCCTGTTGAGTAAGTAGTTTAATTGACTCTATTAGCCACGTACCGCCTTCTAGCTTGACCATATTTGCGCCGCTGCGCATTAAAGTCGCTGCATTTTCACAAGCTTGTGCTGGATTGGAATAACTCATAAATGGCATATCAGCAATCACAAATAACTCTTTGGCGCCTGCTCTGACACTGCGCGTGTGATAGGCAATATCAGCTGTTGTCACTGCCAGTGTGTCATCACCGCCTTGTAATACCATGCCAAGTGAGTCACCAACTAAAACAACATCAACGCCATTATCGTAAAAAAGCTTCGCAAAGCTGGCATCGTAAGCCGTTAACGCTGTGATTTTTTCACCTTGTTGCTTTTTTTTAGCCAAGGTTGAAACCGAAACTTTAGCCATTTAAAGTGTCTCCTTTGTTTCTTTTTTAGGTAGAGTGGTTAGGCCATTTTTTGGTAAATTCTCAGCAATTTTCTTGAGTCTTTGACCATTAGGGAGTACCAGTTGAGGGGCTAACTCTAACAGTGGGAATACGACAAACTCTCTATCGCACAGGCCATAATGTGGCACAGTTAGGCGCTCAGTATAGATGGTTTCATCGTTAAACAGTAAAATATCCAAGTCTAAAGTTCTTGGTCCCCATCGTTCATCTTTACGTACTCTACCCTGACGTAGTTCAATATCTTGCAATTGGTCTAGCACAGCTTCTGGTGCTAATAGAGTTTCAAATCTAGCAACTGCATTCACATAATCAGGTTGATCTTGCGGGCCCATAGGTTTTGAGCCGTAAAAGCTGGACACAACCAACTCGTTAAAAGCGGGATGTGTATTCAAGGCATTCACTGCCTTAATGAGCTGTGCTTGGGGATCAACTAAATTCGCCCCAAGCCCGATATAAACTATATTCATGAATCTTGTTTTGGTTTTCTGCGAGGTTTATTACGGTATCTACGCTTGGGACGATCTTTTTGGCCAAGGTTTTTAACCATGTCCTTTTGTCCACCCACATCTTGTTTGAGATATTCAGTCCACCAATCTGCAAGTTGTTGCTGGTCAGATTCCCCGCTTTCAACACGCAATAATAAGAAATCGTATGATGCTTTAAATTTAGGTTGTAGGCTCAATCTATATGCGCGTTGGCCACTACGCCTGTCTAAACGCTGCTGAATATGCCAAATATCTCTGGCGCCCAATGTGAAGCGTTTTGGTACGGCAACTCTTTGTGCATTTTCACTTAAGACCTGACTAATTGCTTGCATAAACGCGTCATATTCTGTGACACCTTGTTGCTCTAACAATGCAGCTCGTTTACGTAGTGGGAACCAAAGCAATGCGGCATAGATGAAAGCTGGAGTGACCTTTTTGTTACTGTTGATTCGCGCGTCGGTATTGGCAAACATTTGCTGTACAAAGCGTCTTTCAAAATCACTCTCATCCTGCTCTAAGATCTCTTCAAGGGTTGGGAAGAGCTGCTTGAATAAGCCCAACTCTCTGAGCATGAGGAAATTCTCTTCGGCTTTGCCACCTAAAAATAATTTGAGAGTTTCTTCAAATAGTCTTGCAGGTGGAATATTACCTAGTAAAGAGGAAAGCTCTGAGATTGGATTGAGCGTTGCCGGTGCAATTTCCATATCGAGTTTGGTAGCAAAGCGCACTGCACGTAGCATTCGTACAGGATCTTCACGGTAACGCGTTTCTGGGTCGCCAATTAATTCAATACGTCTGGCTTTAATTGCTTCAATACCGCCAGCAAAGTCACGGACGCCAAAATCATTGACGGAATAATATAGAGCATTGATAGAGAAATCGCGGCGCTGCGCATCTTCTTCAATGGTGCCATACACGTTATCACGCAACAGCTGCCCTTGCTCGCTGGCTTTACTGGTTGGGTCGTCGCTACTGCTTGATTGATGATGACCACGCATAGTGGCTACTTCAATTACTTCGCGGCCAAATACGATGTGCGCAAGTCTAAAGCGTCGACCAATCAATCGACAATTTCTAAACAGGCGTTTAACTTCTTCAGGCGTTGCATTTGTCACAACATCAAAATCTTTTGGCTCGATGCCTAACAAAATATCCCGAATACAACCACCGACAAGGTATGCGTCATAGCCACCATCTTTTAATCGATATAACACTTTGATTGCATTGGGGCTAAATTGTTTTCGAGAGATATTGTGCTCACTGCGAGGAATGATCTGAGGTGTTGCTTTGGCCTCTACAGTCCTGCTAGCTTGCTTAGTACCAACAATTTGCCTACACAATTTGAATATTTTAGAAATAATAACCACTCTCCTAACTACTTTGAGTCCCCACCCGAAGCATCATATTTACCTGATAGTTTTATCTCGCACATCGCTTTATTTTTTCTAAAGTGTAGGCGATTTAATAAGGCTCGCTATCATATACTCAAACGCCTTGAAATTGAAGTTTCAGACATGAATTAGCGATTAAATTTTCAACCAAATCGGCGAAGACGAAATATAAATAGGTTCATAGGGTTTATTTTCTTCATAGCAACAACCATTCGTGATTTATTGTGATTGATTCACACTCTAAATTATGGAAAACGTCCTTGAGCTAGGTGATAGCTATTGGCGCTATGAAAATGTTACAACGGCTTAAATTGATATTCCAATGGAGAGCGTTGCTGAACTTGGATTTCTCTGTTTGGGGGCAAAATGTTTCGCCTATAAGTCGAGGTTGCCCATTGGAGCATATCCGCAATATCATCGATTTGATTAAGTGCATTGAGATCGAAACCTAAAAACGACAGTGCGGCTTTGAGGGCGGGCAGTGGCATTTTGTTATCGATTGCCGGTGCATGGTTTTGTTTAGAAAGTTTAAAACCGGGCTCAGCAACCGCCAATGGTACATGTAAATAGCTAGGTGGTGTCGCGTTGAGTTGGTTGAATAAACTTAACTGCCTTGCTGTTGGCTCAAGTAGATCGGCTCCGCGTACAACATGGCTAATTTTTTGCTCTATATCATCTACCACAACAACCAATTGATATGCATAAAGACCATCACGGCGTTTCACGATATAGTCTTCTTGAGCAATAAGGTCAGGTATAGAAACACGACCTTGCAGCGCATCTTCAAATTGGTATACCGGAAAGTTTTGTTTTAACCGCAGTGCATTGTGCTCAAATTGGTTTTGTGAGGCACGGCAGTAGTTATCATAGAATCCGCCACGTTGTTTAATTTGCTTACGTGTACAAGTGCATGCGTACACATCAGAAGTGGACATTAAATCCGTTAAGACATCTTGATAAAGCGAGTGTCTTTGGCTTTGATAAACGACTTCTTCATCCCAGTACAATCCGAAGGCTTCAAGTGTGGCAAGAATATCATCCGCTGCACCCCTAACAACGCGAGGTGTATCAATGTCTTCCATTCTGACTAACCATTTTCCGTGGTGCGCTTTGGCATCGATATAACTCGCTAAGGCTGCGATTAATGAACCAAAATGAAGTGCGCCGGAAGGTGAGGGGGCAAAGCGTCCTCGATAATCTGAAGACGTACCCAGAGCTAAAAGGTGATTTTGCTCTGGGTCTTTTGTCTGTGGGGTCTGCATAACTGCTGAGTTTAACCTATCTAACTTACAGGTTAATTACTCGGCTTAACCTCGACCTTGCTGTTTTTCTTTTATCTCAGCAAGTGTTTTACAATCCACACATAGATCTGCAGTTGGACGAGCTTCTAAACGACGGATGCCAATCTCAATACCGCAAGAGTTACAGAAACCAAAATCATCTTCTTCAATCAGCTGTAACGTTTTTTCAATTTTCTTGATCAGCTTACGCTCACGGTCACGTGTACGCAATTCAAGAGAAAACTCTTCTTCTTGCGCTGCACGGTCAACGGGATCAGGGAAATTTGCCGCTTCATCTTGCATGTGAGTCATGGTGCGGTCTACTTCGTTACGAAGGTCGTTACGCCATGCTTCTAATATTTTTTTAAAATGAGCTAGCTGTGCCTCGCCCATGTATTCTTCGCCCGGCTTTTCTTGGTAAGGTTCTAAACCGGCCTGAGCCAATAACCCTAGTTTTTTTTGGTCTGGCATAGCATTCTCCTAAATCCTTAATAAACAACCCCAGCTAACGCCGGCGGCTATAAATAGCAAAATCTTCAACCCTTAGCAAACACTTTTTGCATAGCCTCTGTTCGTAAACAAGCCCTTAGGGTGATGTTTTTAACGGCTGATATATGTGGGTAAAGATTTTTTTTTCAAGTATTGAGTACAGATACTTGCTTAATTACTTTTACCTCAGTTGGGGTGATTTGTGCTTTATATGCATATATTTCAACCCCTTCGCCTCTCGCCTCTGCCAATAATAAGGCATATTTTTTATCTATATGCGCCGCTGCTTGGACAGATTCGATCCCATCGTGCATAACTATAAATAATAGCACGGCACGCTGGCCTTGTTTTTTTATATGGATCAACTCTCTAAGGTGCTTTTGTCCGCGAACTGTTTGTGCATCAGGGAAATAACCTTGGCCTTGTTCTAACAAGGTCACAGATTTAACCTCGACGTAGCAATCTGGTTTGCCATCGCTTGAAAGTAAAATATCGATACGGCTATTCTCATGGCCATACTTTATTTCGCTTTTGATCTCATCATAGTCAGCAAGTTCTTCAATACGATTTTCTTCTATTGCTTCATAAGCCACCTTGTTTGCAACCCCAGTATTGACGCAGATAAGATGACCCTGATTATTTTCAGTTAATTCCAATGAATGCACATATTTGCGCTTTTTGTTATCGCTAGTGGAGTAATAGGCTTTGAAGCCACTATCCGCACATCCGGTCATTTTACCTGTGTTTGCACAGTGTACTGTGAACTCTTCATTGTCATTGGTACGTAGGTCGACCAAAAACCGTTTATAACGCTTGAGCAGCGTGGCACTTTGGAGTTGAGATGAAAATTTCATTGTTTAGTCGCATTCGTTTTGGGGCTATGGGGCTGCTAGTGTACACTGACAAGCAACAACAAGCGTAAGAGTGAAAATCTATATGTCTGATAAATTTATTGTTCGCTTAAGTGAACAAGCGCCTGCAACACATTGGGGCAATAATGCATCACTGTCATTTGACGAGCAGGGTGCAATTATTCATTTAGCTGAGCAAGAAACACTAAAGCATATTCAAAGAGCGGCTCGTAGCCTAGCACAACAGGGGATCCCTGCGGTAGCGTTAAGTGGTGAGGCATGGTGCACTGAGTCTCAGTGGGCGTTTTATCAGGGCTTTGTGAGCCCAAAACAGCTTGATCCAGTTACTTTTGCTGAAAATGCACAGTCAGATTTAAAAGAATTACAAGCACTAAAGCAAGCGGCGACTTGGATGCGTCAAATGATCAACGGCACTGCTGAAGACATTTATCCTGAGAGCCTTGCTGGCAAAGCCGCTGAATTTATTCAATCTTTGGCACCTGAGCATGTCAGTTATCAAATCATTAAAGGTGATGCGTTATTAGAGCATCAGTGGATTGGTATCCATGAAGTAGGTCGTGGTAGCGAACGCGCGCCAGTGCTACTTGAATTAGACTTTAACCCAACGGGTGATGAAGATGCGCCTGTGAGCGCGGCGCTTGTGGGTAAAGGGATCACATTTGATTCTGGCGGTTACTCAATCAAGCCGAGCGAAGGCATGCTGACGATGAAGTGTGACATGGGTGGCGCAGCGACAGTGACTGCGGGCCTTGCGTTGGCAATCGAGCGTGGTATCGATAAGCGCATTAAGTTGTTCTTGTGCTGCGCTGAAAACTTGATCTCAGGCCATGCATATAAGCTAGGTGACATCTTAACTTATAAAAATGGCACAACAGTTGAGATTGTGAACACAGATGCGGAAGGTCGTTTAGTACTTGCTGATGGCCTAATGGCTGCTGGTGAAACGGGTGCGCCATTGATCATTGATGCGGCAACACTCACCGGTGCGGCGCTAATGGCTGTTGGTCAAGAATACAATGCGCTGTTTGGCCTAGACAAAGAGCTTGTTGGTGAAGTGCAGCAATTTGCTAGTGAAGAATTTGAGGCTGCATGGCCACTACCGTTAGAAAAGTGGCACCAAAATAACTGCCCTTCGGCGTATGCTGATACTGCAAACAGCCGTGCACAAAAAGGCGGTGGTTATGGCGGTGCATCTAATGCTGCTGGTTTCTTATCACGTTTTGTGCCGAATGAAGGCCAAGGTTGGGTTCACATTGACCTTGCGGCAAGCTTCCAAAACAATGCAGGTGCACAGTGGGCATCTGGCGCAACGACTATGGGTATGCGAACTGTCGCACGTACCTTGATTGCAAAAGCTTAAAGTTCTGTTAAAAGCCTCTCAATAGAGGCTTTTTTATTTGGTTTGAGATTAAGAGAGCAGTGCTGCTGCAAGGCGGACAAAGTCAGAAGAGGTTAAAATTCCCAGTAGCTTTTTGTTTTCATCAACCACAGGCATACAGCCATGGCGATTTTCGACAAAATAGGTCACGACCTCATGTAGACTTTGTTTGGGGGTTACACTGACAAAATCTTCCGCCATGACTTCACTGACCTTTTCTTGCTTTTCTTTTCGTTCTAACGCTAAGTTGCCGTAGGTCGATAAAATGTTCATGACTTTGGCAATCATGATCTTTTGCGTCAACATACCCACTAAATGGCCGTCGTCATCAATGACGGGGATATGTCGAATATTCTTTTCTCGCATCAAATTGTGTGCATCATGCAGGGTATGCGATGATTTTACTGCTAATGGATCTGGCGTCATTAATTGTTCAACGGTGTGCAGCATAGTTTTTTCCTATCAGTAAAGCTTACTTTTAGGTATAACTGATAATAGCGTTGTTTTCCTGCGTTTAGATCAAGAAAGTGGTCATCATAACAATGGAGCTATGGGGTTAAGTTATTTGATTTTTGCAGTGCTGCCAGCCGAATAGATTTATTTTCAACGAGTATTGATAAGGGGACTAGTTCGAACCCTTGAGCTTGCAAATCTTGTAGTGCGTGATTTAAAAACTGATGTGTCTGTGGGTAAGGATGGGCAATGCCTATTGCATATCCTTGCTCGGTCGCGATGGTCTTAAGTTGATTGAGTTGTATCTTTAATTGTGCATGAGCAAGTTCATTGTCTAAAAAGACGTGCCTTGCCACATTATCAACGCCGTAGAGGTTAGCGGCTGTCTGCGCCTGACTATAGGGGGTCGTGCGGCTATCTAAAAAGTATAGATCGCGCTTTTTCAGTACTTCCATAGTCCATTTCATGGCTTCTGCGTGTTGAGTCAGTGCCGATCCCATGTGGTTGTTAACGCCTTTTACGTGGGGGAGGCTAGAGAGCGCATGCCCCAGCGTTTTTTGCAATTGCCACTTTTGCATATCCAGTGTTAAACCACCAGGGCCTAGGGCTTTATTATCTAAAGACTGCATTGGGATGTGCAGAATAAGTTCTTTCTTTTTTAATGCGGCTTGATAGGCAAAGTGTTGAGAAAATGGCGTGTGTGGGAGCAGAGCATAAGTCACTTGACCTGGTAAGTTGAGTAACTCCAAGTCTCTTTGGTGATTTCCAATATCATCAATGACAATGGCAATTTGCTTAGCATTGCAAGCAAATGCACACAGCCACAGGGCTGTAACAGCAAGTTGTTTTAAGCGCACAAGTTAAATCACAGTTTTTGTTATGTTTTATTTTGGTCGTTTATTTAACGACACTTTCATCACCTAAACTAGCACGATTTTTATACTGATAAAAGCGTCATTATTGTCTTTAATTTACTGTAGGTTGCTGTTTTACCACTAGTTGACGTGCAGCATGCCAGTGTTTTTCAAGTCGAGTAAATAAGTCTTTATTCGCTTTGTCGTTGCTCATTATAGCTGTTTTATTGAGGCTCGATAGGGCGTTTTTACTATATTCAACATCCGGTTTTATCCCTGTCCCCTCAATAGACTGCCCTGAAGGCGTATAATATCGAGCTGTGGTTAATTTTAGTGCGCTTGTACCGTTGCCTATCGGGATCAATGACTGCACAGAACCTTTGCCAAATGAGCCTTGTCCGAGGATCAGTGCGCGCTTATTATCTTGCAGTGCGCCGGCTAAAATCTCAGCAGCTGAGGCCGATTGCTTGTTGATCAAAACCAAGATAGGTGCGCCATTTAAAATGTCGCCTTGAACCGCATAAAACTTCTGATTAGCATCAAAAAAGCGGCCTTTGGTGGTGACAATGACACCGCTTTGTAAAAATAAATCCGAAATCGCAACTGCACTATTGAGCGTCCCTCCTGGGTTGTCTCTGAGATCGATAACTAAGCCCTTTAGAGAAAGCCCACTGTGTGCAAACAGCATATTAATGTGTCTAGCTACGTCATGATAGCTATGGTTATTAAACGAGGAGATAGAAATGTAGCCTATATCCCCTTTGAGCAGCTTACTGGTGACGCTTTCAAGCGTGATCTCTTGACGCCTTAATGCCAGTGTGACATGCGCTTCCTCTCGCTCAACGGTGATGTGAATAATAGATAGTTTGGCTTCTCTTAACAGCTTGGAGACTTCTGAGATACTTTTATTTGTGACGTCATGTGTATTGACGGCAACCAACTTATCTCCCCCCTCAATACCCGCTTGCTCAGCAGGAGAGCCAGGTAGTGTATCGACAATGACAATTCGATTTTCCACTTCTTCGACTTCAATGCCAATTCCCGTATAACGGCCATTGGTGGCACTGAATAAAGTTTCTAGTTCGTGTTCATTTAGATACTTGGAGTAAGGGTCTAGTTGCTCAAATAATTCGTTGAAGTTATGTTGCTTTATATGCGAGGTGGGCACTTCTTCAACGTAATATGTTTGGATGTGATAAAGAATTTCTTCCATGTGTGCATGGCTAATTTGCTTTGCCTGCACGGAGGAAAATAATAAGGTAAACAATAATGCGCATAGGTAGATGTGCGCGCGTTTTAGGTTATCGGGCGGGGAAATTGAGACAATGTATTTCATATGCTGCTCCTAGTGACGGGGCAGCATAGGTTATTCATTTAACTTGATCTGCACCATTTAACTGGATTCACAGCGCTTCCTTTATGCCGTATTTCGAAGTATAGCCCAGGATTTTGTTGTCCGCCGCTTTGTCCCACTAATGCGATGGCATCCCCTGGGTTTACATGGTCGCCAACATCTTTTAAAAGGGTTTGTGCGTGCCCATATAAGCTCATAAACCCTTTGCCATGGTCAAGGACAATGACCCAACCAAAACCATTTAGCCAATCCGCATAAACCACATGGCCTGGCGCAACACTATTAACTTCAGTGCCTGTTTTACCGGTAATCATAACGCCTTTCCAATTCATACCCACGTGTTTACGTTGGCCAAACCGCTTTTTGATTTTGCCTTTTAGTGGCCATGCCAATTTTCCTTTTAGCCGTTGCAGACCGTCTAATTTGGCAATAAATACCTCTTCTGTAGGAGCCTGTACTTCCGCGAGGGCTTCTAAGGTGGTTTTTAAAGTGGTTTCGTTTTCTTCTAAATAAGCGATGGCTGACTGGGTTTTAAGCAGTTTATCATTCAGCTTGCCTAAATGTGTTTGACGCTGTTTTTGCGCAAGCTGTAAGTCACTTTGCCTGATCTGCTGTTGCTCAAGGAGTGCAATGAGTTGTTGCTGAGATTTGACCAGCGCTTGTTGGTTTTCTTCAAGCTCAACAAAGACCATTTTTAGATCTTCTAATTGATTGATCCGTGCTTTGTTAAAGTAGTCGTAGTAGCTAATTGTGCGCTCAAGTGCTGCGGTTTTTTGTTGGTTGAGCAGCATCTTCGAATAGTCATGGCTGCCAGTGACATAGGCACTTTTTAGTTGCGCAGCAAGCAGCTTTTGTAACTTGTGTTTGCGGCGATTCAGCTGTGCGCTTTCTTGCTCGAGAGCATACTGCTGTTGTTTATTTTCGCTGATCCCTTGTTGTGTCAGCGTCAACGCTTTTGCACTTCGGGCAATTTCAAGTTCAAAGGACTGCAAGCGCTGTTTGAGTGCACTAAAAGACGCTTGTTGTTCTTTATAAGCAGCCTGACTCTTTTTTAATTCAGCCTGAACTGCAGCCAAATCTGCTTTGGTTTGTGATTCATTGGCCTCGGCATGTGCCGAGAACAATGAAATCACTAAAACTAAGTTGGCGAGTTTACCTCTTACCATATTTATTTTAAGTGCATAATTGGCGAACCAGTCATCTCTGCTGGTTGCTCTAGACCCATCAGATGCAGCATGGTTGGTGCTACGTCGCTCAGTGTCTTATTGGCTTGTGGCTCGGCATCACGACCGACATATATAAATGGCACTGGCTCGCTGGTATGTGCTGTGTGTGCCTGTCCTGTGCTTGGGTCTTGCATTTGCTCAGCATTACCGTGGTCAGCTGTGATAAGTGCTTCGCCACCATGCTCTTTCAGTGCATCAACAACACGACCGATACAGTTATCGACTGCTTCACATGCTTTTACCGCGGCATCAAATACACCAGAGTGGCCGACCATGTCGCCATTCGGATAGTTACAGATAATGGCATCATACTCACCGCCTTGAATGGCTTCGATAAGTTTGTCTGTCAGCATTTCTGAGTTCATTTCAGGTTGTAAGTCGTATGTTGCTACTTGCGGTGACGGGATGAGTTCGCGCTTTTCGCCTTCAAATAAGTCTTCACGGCCGCCACTAAAGAAAAATGTAACGTGTGCATACTTTTCTGTTTCTGAAATACGAAGCTGTGTTTTGTTATGTTTTGCAAGCCATTCGCCAAGCACATTGTTTAGCTTTTCAGGGGCAAATGCGATAGGGGCGTCGATGTCTGCTGCGTATTCCGTCATCATGACAAAGCTGCTAAGTGCAGGAGCTTTTTTCTTCTCAAAGCCAGCAAAATCTGTATCGACAAATGCACGTGTCATTTGTCTTGCGCGGTCTGCCCTGAAGTTTAAAAATAGAATTGCATCACCGTCATTGATTTGAGCTGCTTGCAGGCCTTCTGGCGTGATACTTGTTGCTTTGACAAACTCATCATTTTCATCGCGTTGATATGCAGCTTCTAATGCCTCAATACCGTCTGCAAACGAATATTGCGCCTCACCACACACCATCAGGTTGTATGCTTGCTCAACACGTTCCCAGCGATTATCACGATCCATCGCGTAGTAGCGACCGACAATTGACGCTAAGCGGCCCGTGCCAAGACGAGCAAAAAGCGCTTCAATACGCTCAATAGACGCTTTTGCACTGCGTGGCGGTGTATCACGACCATCTAAAAACGCGTGGAAATAAATATCTTTGGCACCGCGTTGTGCGGCAAGCTCAATGCTGGCGACAATGTGGTCTTCATGACTGTGAACACCACCTGGACTTAGTAGACCCATTAAGTGCACGGCTTTACCCTGTGCAACTGCATCATCAATGCTTTTAACTAAGGTTGGATTATGGGCAAACTCACCATCATCAATGGCTTTGGTGATACGAGTAAAGTCTTGATAGACGATTCTTCCTGCACCCAGGTTGACATGACCTACTTCAGAGTTACCCATTTGGCCGTCAGGCAAACCGACATCTAGACCAGACCCTGAAATTAGCGTTGTTGGCTGAGATTGCCAAAGCGAATCAAGAACAGGTGTATTAGCCGCGAGGATTGCATTGCTTTGTGTTTCTTCTCTATATCCCCAGCCATCTAAAATGATAAGTACCAGTGGTTTTTTCTTCGTAGTCATTTGGGCTCCTGAAAAATGCACGATAGATGGCGCATAGAATACCCTGTTTAGCTCGAAAATTCAGCCCTAAGCTGGTGATTTATGTTCAAGATTGATTAATCTAATGGTAACACCTTTCATATAAAGCCCGCTGTGAATAGCGATTGTGGATGTTTGTTACCAGAGGTCTAAAAAGAGAATTTAAAGATACCTTCTTTACAGTGTATGACAATAGGTTTGTACCAAGGGACGTAAAAACGTATACTCGCTGCACTGTAAGTTTTATCTGCTAATTAAGTGGCAAGGTTCATGGAACAATATATAACTTTTTTCACCAATCACCCTGTATTAAGCATTATCTGGGTCGTCCTAGCAATCATGTTGGTACACAGCTGGTATAAAAGCCTATTTTCATCAATTCGTCAGATCAACCCTCAGCAATTGACTATGTTGATCAATCGCGAAGATGCACAAGTGCTCGATATGCGTGGCAAAAAAGAGTTCACGGCAGGCAGGATCGCAGGTGCTGAGATGATGAATGTCGACAAAGCAAAACAAAATGACTTTGGTGGACTTGAAAAGTACAAAACAACGCCCATTATACTTGTGTGTAATACAGGTATGACTGCCAACAACATTGCTGAAAGAATGAAGCAGCAGGGCTATGAAAAGCTACATGTGCTATCTGGCGGCATGAGCTCATGGCAAAGTGCAGGACTACCAACGACAACTGGCAAGTAATTGGAGTGAAAAAATGAGTAACAATGTAGTTATCTACACCAAAGATTATTGTCCGTTTTGTCATCGTGCGAAGGCGCTATTAGATAGCAAAGGCGTCACATATACAGAGTATGATATTGCTGTACAGCCTGAACTTCGTGATGAGATGATCGAAAAAGCCAATGGCGGACATACTGTGCCACAAATTTTTATCAATGAGCAGCACATTGGTGGCTGTGATGATATGATGGCACTTGAAGCTCAAGGCAAACTAACCCAGTTATTGGCTTAGTCGAGCGAAATTAAAAAATTTCCAGCACTTAAAGTATTTAGTAAGTGCTGTTTAACAAAAATTTATAGGAATAATAATGACTGAACAAAATCAAAACGCGGCAGCAGAACAACAAGAAGGCCCACAATTCAACATTCAGCGCATCTACACTAAAGATGTATCTTTTGAGACGCCAAATTCTCCTGCTATTTTCCAAAAAGAGTGGACACCTGAAGTTAAGCTAGATATGGATACGCGTTCAGCTAAGCTAGACGAAGGCGTATTTGAAGTTGTTCTTGCATTAACAGTGACTGCGACGATTGGCGAAGAAACAGCATTCCTATGTGAAATTCAACAAGCGGGTATTTTCTCTGTTGGCGAACTAGAAGAGCTACAACTTGCTCATATGCTAGGTGCTTTCTGCCCTAACATCCTTTTCCCTTACGCTCGTGAAGCAGTTGCAAGCTTAGTTAACCGTGGTACTTTCCCACAGCTTAACCTTGCACCAGTTAACTTCGACGCACTATTTGCTCAGTACATGCAACAACGTGCAGCGCAAGAGCAAACAGCTGACGCATAATCTATGAATACATCACAGTCTGCTGTGACCGTATTAGGGGCGGGGTCTTATGGCACCGCCCTTGCTATTTGTTTTGCTCGAAACGGTCACCGAGTAACTTTATGGGGACGCACACAAGCTGATATTGAACAATTGGCTGCTGAACGTCAAAACCAACGCTACCTTCCTGATATTGAGTTTCCCGCGTCTCTGACGTTAGAGACTGACTTGGCACGTGCAGTTCAAGCAAGCAAAATTGTCTTGGTTGTGGTACCAAGCCATGCGTTTGCTCAAACTCTTAAGCAAATCCAACCTCATCTTCAAAATGGAGCACAGGTTGCATGGGCCACTAAGGGTTTAGAGCCAGATACGGGCAGGCTTTTAGAGGAAGTGGCCAAAGAAGTACTTGGTGAAGAAGTGCCTTTAGCCGTTTTATCAGGGCCTACTTTTGCAAAAGAGATGGCAGCAGGCTTACCAACGGCTATTTCTGTTTCAGCAAGAGATGAAGGGCTTCGTACAGAGCTGGCGAGTTTACTACATTGTAGCCGCTCATTCAGAGTGTACAGTAACGATGATTTTATCGGTATTCAGCTCGGTGGTGCAGTCAAGAATGTGATTGCCATAGGCGCCGGCATGTCAGATGGCTTTGGCTTTGGTGCCAACACGCGGACCATGCTGATCACGCGAGGCTTGGCTGAGTTATGTCGTTTAGGCTGTGCGCTTGGTGCAAAGACAGAAACTTTTATGGGTATGGCAGGACTAGGCGATTTAATCCTTACTTGTACCGACAACCAGTCTAGAAATAGACGCTTTGGTTTGGCGCTTGGGCAAGGAAAAAGTGTTGATGATGCAATGAGCAGCATTGGTCAAGTCGTTGAAGGTTATCGCAATACCAAAGAAGTTTTTTTACTGGCTAAACGCAGTCGTATTGAAATGCCGATCACAGAGCAAATCTACCAAGTGCTCTATGAGCAAAAAGATGTTAAAGAAGCTGCCATGGCACTATTAGGCCGAGAGCAAAAGTCAGAATAAGACATAAAAAAACCACCGTTTGGTGGTTTTTTTGTTTAGCCTTTCAGGGAGACTTAAAAGGCGTATTTGACTGAAAATTGCAGTCTGTCTAAATCACCTTCAGCACCGCTGTGGACTTCTCTGTTGGCCATTTTGTATTCCGCGCCAAAAGTGAGTTTTTTCACTGGTGAATATAAGATGTTGGCACTGTAGCTGGTGGTCATATCTGTTGGGTCGCCAGTGACGTTTAGCAAACTTGCATCGTTATCGGCACTGAAGTAAGAGTATAAAAATGTTGAGCGCCACTGCGAATTCCAGTAGTGCTGATACGCAATAAACCCTGAAGTAGAGTCTATGGCATGTAAATCAGTGCCGTCATAAACTGCGCCATGCGCCACATTTAAGCCAACGTATCGACCTAAGCCCTGGCCGTGAGTTAACATGAACTTTAGGTTGTTTTTACCAAAGTTGACCCGACCTGATGCACTTACTCCGAACGAACTCTCAGTTTCGTCGGCTGCACCTGTTTTATAGGTAAGCTGTCTTGCGAGTGCTGCGACGGTAAAGTGCCCCCAGTCTGCCTTATAGTTGTAGCGAGCAGTAAAGTCTGGCATTTGAGCATCATCAGTGACCTCACGAGCACCACCTGTGGTGGTAATTGTGCTTTCAGGGTTTTCTGCTGAGAATGACCAGTTACCGACGGTGTATTTTGCCATGGCTTGACGCACGAACACAGTACCTTCTGCTGGCCCGACAAAGTCTAGAGTTTCAGGCAGTGCACTTACGTTTTGGAAGTTTGACCAGGCTTGGCCAAATAGCCAGCCTTTATAAGTCACAAAAGCCTGCCTGATACGCGGTGAATATGAGTTACTTACTCGCTCATTGCCACCCACTGATGCGATGAAGTCCAATTCAATTTTGGTTTTGATGGTACTGCCATCGTCTAGCTTTGTTGCTGTGCCAAAGTTAAATCTAGATTGGCGTGCGTGCATATCAAATACGGCATCCTCGCCTGTGCTAGGTGTGACCGGTGTCGTGCCTGGCACGTAAAAGTCTCTACCTATATGCTGAGAGCCTAGTGTACCATCTGAAAAGTCACTCCAAATGGCATCCAATTTGATATAACCACCATAGCTGACATCTGTATTGTCGAGGTTTGCAGCCATAGCTTGGCTACAGAGTAGGCTTGACACTGCAACCGCAGCAAGTTTCATGTTCATATTAATTTTAGTTGTCATAAGGTTGTTCCTATAATACTGCTTGTTCGTTGCAATGCAGAGAATTATTTCTCATCCACTTTTTCTGATGACTGTTATTTACTCAATTACCCATTGGTCTATGAGACTAAGGTTGAATAGCTCACATCTTTTCAAAAAATACGTGTGGCAATAATTGATTACACTTCTTTTTATCTTGTCACAACTGGCCCTCTGGTCTTACTGAGTGAGAGACAGTATGCTGGTGCTCGTTAATTTATAGTTAAATATTCCCAGTTTGGATAAACTTAAAGCAACAATTACAACTAAGGTCTAATACTTAATCGTTTGCTTGTAAGTGATCCTTGAGAGAAGCCGCTATAGGCAAGTAATTAATATGGAGATGAGTATGTCACAGAGCATTTATCCGGTACCTGAAGCGATCAAGCAGGCTGCACTTGTAGATAATGAACAATATCAAGCACTGTATCAGCAGTCGATTGACAACCCTGAGGGGTTTTGGGCTGAACATGGTAAACGCCTAGACTGGTTCACACCTTATAATAAAGTTAAAAACACGTCTTTTGACAAAGGCCATATCAGCATTAAGTGGTTTGAAGATGGTGTGTTGAATGCCTCATATAACTGTATCGACCGCCACTTAGAAAAAAATGCCAATAAGGTTGCCATGATCTGGGAAGGTGATAACCCAGAGCACAGTGAAAATATTACTTTTCAAACGTTACATGATGAAGTGGCTAAATTAGCAAATGGCCTTAAAAAGCTAGGTGTTCAAAAGGGCGATCGCGTTGCTATTTATATGCCAATGACCCCACAGGCTATTTATGCCATGCAAGCATGCGCGCGCATTGGGGCAATTCACTCTGTGGTATTTGGTGGTTTCTCTCCATCTGCAATTGCAGATCGTATTAAAGACTCAGGTGCAAAAGTTGTGATCACGTCAGACGAAGGTCGTCGTGGTGGCAATGCTGTACCATTGAAAGCCAATGTGGATGAAGCCGTATCACAGGAATCAGTCACGACCATTGAGCATGTTATTGTACATCAGCTAACGGGCGGTGAGGTTGAGTGGAACGCACATGACGTTTGGTGGCATGAGCTAGTTGCTGATGTACCGACTGAGTGTACGCCTGAGCCGATGAATGCAGAAGACCCGCTTTTCATTTTATATACATCAGGTTCAACAGGTCAGCCAAAAGGTGTTGTACATACGACAGGCGGCTACCTCGTCTACGCATCCATGACACATGAGTATGTATTTGACCTACAAGAGGATGACGTTTTTTGGTGTACTGCTGATGTAGGTTGGATCACAGGTCACAGTTACATGGCTTATGGTCCTTTGGTTAACGGATGCACACAAGTTATTTTTGAAGGTGTACCAACTTATCCAACTTCTGGCCGTATTGGTGAAGTGGTTGATAAACACCAAGTCACCATTCTTTATACTGCACCAACTGCCATTCGCGCGCTGATGGCCAAAGGCGATGAGCCTACAGCTAGCTCTGAACGCACAAGCTTAAGAATTATGGGATCTGTGGGTGAGCCAATCAACCCTGAAGCATGGGCTTGGTACTACGAGCAAATTGGTAATAGTGCGTGCCCGATTGTAGATACTTGGTGGCAAACTGAAACTGGTGGCATCATGATCACACCATTGCCTGGTGCAACAGATATGAAGCCTGGCTCTGCGACACGCCCATTTTTCGGTATTGCACCGGCATTATTTGATGCTGAAGGCAATACACTTGAAGGGGCAACAGAAGGCAATTTAGTTATATTAGACAGCTGGCCATCTCAAGCTCGCACCGTGTATGGTGACCATGAGCGTTTTGAGCAAACTTACTTCTCAGCTTATCCTGGTGTTTACTTCACAGGAGACGGCTGTCGTCGTGATGAAGATGGCTATTACTGGATCACAGGCCGAGTTGATGATGTATTGAATGTATCAGGACATAGACTTGGTACAGCTGAAATTGAAAGCGCGTTAGTTGCTCACGAAGCAGTTGCTGAGGCTGCAGTTGTGGGTTATCCGCATGATATTAAAGGTCAGGGCATTTATGTTTATGTCACACCAAATGAAGGCGTGGTTGTCACTGATGACCTAACAAAAGAAGTAAGAAGCTGGGTACGTAAAGAGTTAAGCCCAATTGCATCACCAGATATGATCCAATGGTCACCAGGCTTACCGAAAACGCGTTCAGGTAAAATTATGCGTCGTATTTTACGTAAAATTGCGGCAAATGAGTATCAACAGCTCGGCGATACGTCGACACTTGCAGACCCAACTGTAGTTGATGAATTAATTGAAAATCGTTTAAACCGTTAATTGAGCGTTAAAAACTTGAAATTTAGCGAATTCTAAACGTACTATATCGGCTGTCTTTATACTAAAGACAGCCGATTTTTTAGGAGCTATGCATGAATCAGTTTTTAATTGCGGATGATCACCCCCTGTTTAGAGAAGCGTTAAAGGGGGCTTTGCAAAATCAGTTTGAAGGCCTTGAAGTTATCGAATCAGAAAACTTTGAGCAAACATTACAGCGGTTGTCTCAGTATGATGACTTAGATTTACTATTGCTTGATTTACATATGCCAGGTAATGGTGATTTATATGGTCTTATAAGAATAAGAGAAGACCACCCAGCCCTGCCTATTGTTGTGGTTTCAGGCAGTGAAGATTTGAATGTCATATCTAAAGTTATGGGCTACGGCGCAATGGGCTTCATACCGAAGGCATCTTCCTCACAAGATATTGTCAGTGCTTTACAGCAAGTCTTAGAGGGCGAGAGTTGGCTCCCCGTTGATATCAAGGAGCAAATCCAAGACCTTGATGGGGAAGATAGAGAGTTGGCACAGCAAATTGCTTCACTCACGCCACAGCAATATAAAGTACTGCAGTACTTGCATGAAGGGCTACTAAACAAGCAAATTGCGTACGAGCTGAATATCTCAGAAGCCACGGTGAAAGCGCATATTACCGCTATATTTAGAAAACTCGGTGTGTATAACCGCACCCAAGCTGTATTGATCGCTTCCAAATTACAATTAGAACCAATCGAGGCGGCAAAGTAGCATTAAGCTACTTTTGCACCTTCTTTACTGAGGCTATCATTTAAAAACAACGGTTTTGTTACCATTGATAAATAGCTTGTGCTCTGAAGCCAGTTGCAGCGCTTTACAAAAAACGGTTTTTTCAATATCTCTGCCTATTTTGGCCATCGCATCCGCTGTATCAGCATGCGTCACTTGCGTGACATCCTGTACAATGATAGGCCCCTCATCTAATTCATTATTGACGAAATGGGCTGTTGCCCCAATGATTTTCACGCCGCGTTCAAATGCTTGATGATAAGGCTTAGCACCGATGAATGCGGGTAAAAATGAATGGTGAATGTTGATGATCTTGTCTTCAAATCGAGCAACAAATTCAGGGCTTAAAATACGCATATATTTCGCTAGGCAAACTAAATCTGGATTGTAACTTTCAATTAAGTCGCCCACCTGTTGATCATGCTCTGTACGGCTTAAACCTTCATGAGACAAGCAGTGAAAAGGGATATCAAACGCGTTTGCTAGAGGTTCTAAAGTAGGATAATTAGCAATAACGGCTTGTACTTCAATATTAAGCGCATTTTCAAATTGCTTGAGCAACACACCACCTAAGCAATGTGCTTCTTTTGTGGCGAGTAATACCACTTTTACTTTTGTCGGGCTGTGTAATTTTACTAGCGCATCATCAGGCAAATTAGCTTGGAGCTGCGAAATAAACTGCTCGGTCGGCGTACCGGTTAATTCGGTTCGCATAAAAAAGCGTTTACCTTCTCTGTCTACAAACTCATTGTTACGAACAATATTTAAATGATGCTCGTGACATAGGCTGGTTATTTTGGCGATTAGCCCGATATCGTCACTACATTGTGTTGTTAATATAAAACTCATGGTCCTCATTCCATTTGTATGGTGGTTTCTCAGGTTACCCCAATGGAAAGAAATTGTATTGTTCTAGATGAATTATTTATTCAATGATGAGTAAATTTCACACCAAAAATAATTACATGAGTTTTAGTTTTTTCTAATTTCAACGTTTACAATGCCAATTTCCTGCGAATACGGCTCAGCGCTATGGGGGTAATACCAATATGCGAAGCGACCATTTTTAGGGGGACGCGCTCACTGAGTTCAGGGTTTCGGTCAATAAAGTTTAAATACCTTTGCTCTGCACTGTGATGGACAAAGGCATACTCACGCTCTTCTTTTTTGATAAAGAGGTTTTCCAGTAGTTGCGTATAAGCCTCTAAAAACCCTGGGTGTGATTTCATGGTATGAAAGAAAGTATGCCATTCAAATTCAAGACAGATCACATCATCTAAAGCTTCAATACTAAATAATGCAGGCGTATTTTGTGTCATAGCGCGAGTAGAACCGGCGATACAAGGTGCGCTGGCAAAGGCTTGCGTAAACTCTTTTCCCTCCGCAGAGACGTTAAAGTAGCGCACGTCCCCTTGAGTGATAAAAAATAAGTTGGGTGCGGGACTGCCTTGGCTCATTAGTAAAGCATTTTTAGGATGGTGTTTGAGTTTGCCTTGTAAGCCATACTTTTGAAAATCTTCGGTGCACAGAGGCTTTGCGTCGGTACTGAAAAAAGAGACGAAATCTGCGAGCTTATGTTGTATGTTCAAGCGACATTCCTTGATGATACGACTTTATAGGAACATGTTAGGGTGCACGCGTTATCAAGTAAAGTGCAAAAAATGCAACTAATAAAGCGGGTGTGCTAAGTAAAAATTGGGACAATCCGCCTTGAAAAAAGATCACAAATGCGGGCACTAAATAGGTCATGGCTAAAAAAGCATTTGGGCTTACCTTTTTTAATAAGTGTTGCTGCAAAAAGAAAGTGCCCAGTGTCGTAAACAAAGTTAAGTAGATGAGCCATGTCCAAAATGTGTGGCTCTGCCAAACTAAATGTGTGAGGTCACCATAAAACAGCATAATGGGTAAAAGCAGCAGGCTACCAAGGAGTGCAATATAAAATGTGCTGGTCAGGGCTGACTGTGTGGTTGCCCACTTTTTTATCAAAATAACATGCATGGCGAGACAAAAACAGGCAGCTAAAAACACAGTGTCTCCATATTGCCATTTGCTTAGAGCCTGCAGGTTATTCTGCCCATTTATGAGCATCCAGATAGCGCTGGCGGTGCCAATCAAAAAACCGAGTAATTGGCTTGTGCGGGTTTTAATGCCCATAAATATAAAACTCAAAAACACACTAATGAGTGGCAGTAAGGTATAGATGACCGCCGTTTTTTCTGCGGTTATGGTTTTTAAAGATTCAAATAAGCCGACAAAAAACAGCACTAAAAAGCCACTGATCAAAGTGTATTGCCCGATTTGCTTTACGGTTAGTTTGACGTTGCTGGAGCGCCAAACAAGCGGCGCGAGGCAAAGGCTTGTCAGGATAAAGCGCAAGCAAGTCGCTGCAATTGGACTGGCGTAAGGCAGTACTTTGCCAGACACCACAAACGATGAGGAGAGTAAGCCGACCCATACAAGCAGGAGTATGGGCTGGGCGAGCGTGTGATTCATAATTTTCACCTCGGTAAAGGGATCAGCTTTGTTGTGCAGGTTTTGCAAACTTGCTAAATAAATAGGCGGAGATTGCCTCATCAATATTGAGCGAAAACACCCCAGTAAGTAGCTGGTGGAGCTGCTCGATGTTATCAATTTCGGTGACGTCGGTGTGGTTAGCGGTAATATGGTGATATTCACCATTTCTCAGAGAATGTGTTTCATTAAGCGTTTTTTTACTGACAACCAAGTTGTTTACAAAAGCAGCATTGGGATGCTTGTGAGAGTAAAAGTGACTGAGTTCACAGTCTGCTTCGCTATAGTGGTTAAGATCAAAAGTGTAGAGTGTGAAATATTCCCCATTTTTTAAAACATCAAAGCAGTACTCTTGGGCTTTATTTTGACTTATGCGATAGGTCATGTGCCCTTGTCGCTGTGGTACATCTAACACCAGCTTAAGCGGGAATATCGCTCCTTGCGGTCCAAAGCCAACATCGAGTAAATAGTGTGTACCTTGATATGTGACGAGCGTTGCTCTGTGCGTTCTCGGCACTTCTACATCTCTGTTGTATACCACCTTGGCGAGCAGCAGTTTTACTTCAAAACCTAAATTTTTCAGGACATGAAAAACCAGCTTGTTATGTTCGAAACAATATCCACCAAATTGCTTTTGGATGATTTTAGTGAACAGATGGTCTACCTCCAAAGGTAAGGGGTGTTTTAACACTGCTGATACACTGTTGAATGTATGTTTAGCCACATGTCGGCTTTGCAGCTGCGCTAAAAAATCCGTGTCAAGTGGAAGCTCAGTAAGCGCTAAATCAGCCAAATAGTCGTTTACGATTTGCATGTCTGTCATGGTGTTTGCTCCTTGTTTTCATTGAGTGCCTAGCTTAATCGTAAGCAGGTAGGTTGTAATGAACCTAGGTTTATTCCTTTGAATTTTTATTTTTTGCAGAAATAAACCTAGGTTAATTCCTATGATTGAAAATACTTTTAAAGTGGAGGTGTTTCTTAAGCATATAAATTGAAAGGAGAAGTACATGCGTATCACAGTATTTGGAGCCACAGGTAATATAGGTCAGGCGGTCGTCAATGAAGCAATTGCACGAGGACATCAAGTGACGGCGGTAACGCGAGATGTGCGAAAAGTGTCACAGCTACCTGCTGAGGCGTATGCGCAAGTGGGTGATGTAAATGACATTCAAGATGTGATCCGCTTGAGTAAAGGGCAAGATTTGGTGATCAGTGCAACCAGGCCAACGGCGGGCCAGGAAAAGCAACTTGTCGATATTGCGGAGTCTTTACTGACAGGCTTACGAGAGACACGCACACGTTTATTACTCGTAGGTGGCGCGGCTTGCTTGACGGTTCCCAACTCGAACGGTGGTCTGGTTTTAAACGATACTTCGCTGGTCCCCCCCGCATGGAAAGACATCGCTCAAGCCTGCTTTGAGCAATATCAACATTGTGAAGCACATGAAAATCAGAATTGGAGTTATGCCAGTCCTTCGGCATTGATTGGTGAAGGCGCACGTACCGAACAGTTTAGAGTCAGTGAGGGCGAGTTATTGGTTGATGAGACGGGCAAGTCGCATATTTCATGGCAAGACTTTGCAATTGCGCTAATTAATGAAGCCGAGTCGGCGACGTATGTGGAGAAAGTTTTTACGGCGGGTTATTAATTTAACCATTATCGCCAAATGCAGGTATTTAATACTAACTTGGCTGAATACTGTCGCGCATTTGTTGTCGTTTGGCTGTTGATACTGATTGTGATTTGTTGTGGTTCAGCGCCACTGAAGCGATTATACTGGCGAAATTGGTATTGTTCGGAAGCGCTAATAAATGGAAAAGTACGAAGAACTATTAGTCTCAATTAGAAAGGTGATCCGCGCCATTGACTTGCATTCAAAGCAACTTAATAAGTCATCGGGGCTGACTGGTCCACAACTATTGATTATGCAGGAAATTGCGCGCGTAAAAGGTGTCACTGCTAGCCAAATCGCGAAGCATGTTAATTTAAGTGCCGCGACGGTGACCAACATACTTGATCGTTTGGAGAGCCGAGGTTTAGTCGAGCGAGTGCGCAGCGCACAAGATAAACGTCGTGTGAGTCTGTTTTTGTCTCCACAAGGGAAGAATTTATTAATTGATGCACCGCAGCCATTGCAAGAACACTTTATACAAAACTTTTGTGAGTTAGAGGAATGGGAGCAATCCTTGTTACTCTCGTCTATGCAGCGGATCGCCACCATGATGGATGCAAATGAACTCGATGCGGCACCGGTGCTTGAGATAGCACCGATGAACCAAACCGAATCGGGAAAGTAACCGTGCTACTCTCGCAGCACATTTAAGAAGTGAAGGTGCTTTTGATATTGCGCTAATACATCGCTGATGATGGCGCTTTCAGACCACCCCATGATGTCATAGTTTTGACCGCCTTCACTGAGGTACACCTCGGCGCGATAATACGAGTCACTATCTGCGACATCACTTTGCGTAAAATCTGGTTGCAATGCTTCACTTTTATACACACCATAAATGAAGTCGTGCTCGTCACCGTGATGAACGGTAAGAATAACGGCTGCGTTATTTACTTTGACTTCAGCCTCGACTTGGTTGCTTTCAAATTCATTCCTGATTTTTTTCAGCGCAGGTTTCACCTCTTTTAAGATAAATTTATCAACCTTACCTTTAGCTGGCGTCGCGATAAGCAGCGCAAGGCTCTCTTGCCACGTTTGCTCATCATTGACTTGGTTATCAAACGTCATTGGCATGGTGTGTGTACTGCGTTTGGCATCGTCAATACGCAGTGCGCGAATGAGGCCGTAACAGGCAACGAGCAGTACCACTGAGAATGGCAGAGCACTAACTATGGTGAGTGTTTGCAGTGCATCAAGACCGCCCGCTAAGCTCAGCGCTGCGGCGACAACCCCGACCCCAATCGACCAAAATAATCGCTGCCAAAGTGGGGTGTTATTGCTGCCGTTTGAGCAGAGCATATCGATAACCATGGCACCAGAGTCACAAGAGGTGACAAAAAACACCACAATCATGATGATAGATAGGCCGATTAAAAACTCAGACAGAGGGAAGTTTTCTAGAAATACAAACAGGGCAACGGCCGAGTTGTTGCTGACCATATCTGAGATCCCTGTCATGCCTTGCTCAAAAATCATTGCCAGTGCCGAGTTACCAAAAATGGTCATCCACAATAAGGTGAATGCGGTCGGAATACAGGTGACGCCAATCACAAACTCTCGAATAGTACGGCCCTTTGATATACGAGCAATAAAGAGGCCGACAAAAGGTGCCCAAGCAAGCCACCAACCCCAATAAAAAATCGTCCAGCCGCCAATCCAATCTTTTTTCTCATACGCGAATAAGTTGAAGGTGGTAGACACAATATCCGATAAATAGTCACCGACATTTTGTACATATGCTTGCAGTAAAAACACACTTGGGCCAATAAAGAAGATCAGGGCTAACAGTACTACAGCGAGTATCATATTGGTCTGGGATAGAATTTTAATGCCTTTATCTAACCCCGTCGCCACGGAGATAGATGCCAGTGCCGTAATGGTGATCATAATGATGACTTGATTTTGCACCGAGACATCAAAAGAGAACAAGTAGGCTAGCCCAGAGTTGACCTGCGCTGCGCCCAGGCCTAAAGAGGTCGCGACACCAAATACAGTGCCGACAACAGCAAAAACATCCACAGTATGGCCTATCCAGCCATGAATTTTGTCACCAATAATCGGGTAAAGCGCTGATCGCAGTGTCAGTGGTAATTTATGTCGATAACTAAAATAAGCCAAAATCATCGCCACAATGGCGTAGATGGCCCATGCGTGGAACCCCCAGTGGAAAAAGGTGATCCGCATGGCTTCTTTGATGGCTTCAACTGAGCCGGTATTTGCAGACGGCGGCGAGACAAAGTGCATCACGGGCTCAGCGACACCAAAAAACATCAAACCTATGCCCATGCCAGCGGCAAATAACATGGCCAGCCAAGTCGAAAAACTATAATCGGGGTCCGAGTGGTCGGGTCCTAATTTAATCTCGCCAAAACGTGACATGCTCAAATACACGACTAAGCCTAATATGATGGCGACGGTTAAGACATAAAACCAGCTGCCATTTTGGGTGATGGCTGATTGAGTAACAGAAAAGAGTGATGAGGCAGTTGAAGGGCTGATCACTGCAAAAATCACCAACGCCAATACAATTGCTGACGCGCTGTAAAAAACGGGGAGATTTAGAGAGGTGTTGTCTTTTTTCATAGTGAAACTCTATTGATTAGACTACAAATTACTTTGCTTGGCTAAGGACAAAATAATACATTTGTCATTGAGGTAACCGCATTAGCGGTCTTTTAATAACTTCTTGGACCACATGTTTACGGAATGTAGCTGGTCTTGAGCAATAATTTGGTTAGTAAGGCGTCCACCAAAATTAAACTCATGGCGCGCTAGCACTTTATTCATTGCATAATCATCAGCAATGCATTGACAATGTATTGTTTTTACGTCATTACGAAGCAGTCGGTCCAGCACGAAGTCAATTAAAGTGGTCGCCATCCCCTGACTCTGAACAAAAGAGGCAACGGACAAATCTTGTACAAAGCAGCTTTTTGTTTTTGCGTCATGCTTGATGTTGACCGCAGCAACTATATTATCCAAGTAGTCAATGACAACGTATTCATGTTCGCCTTGCATACTTGCTTTAATTTTTGGCTCATCCTCTTGCTGATGCGAGTAAAGCGTATCATCGTTTGCGAAGAGCTTGGCAATGCCTCTCGCATCGGAGCGGTTTGCAAGCCGTGCCATTGAGGTATTGTGTTGTGTTGCTTCAACGTTATCGGTGTTACTGATGACATGCTCAAGGATTTCATCATATAAACCGCTGTTTTCCTCTATTTTGCGCTGACTATCTAAGTATTTTGCAGCAAAAATCGCATCTTCATTGCAATATAGTTTGGGGATGGTTGCCTCGATTTGATATCCATTCGACATTAAGGCAAGTGAATTTGATTCTTTAACTTGTAGCAGCACTTTGGTGTTGCGGTTTTGATTTGCTGTATTCTCTATATGATGGAGTGTGTTGTCACAGAGATGTTGCGTCTGTATTTCCATTGCAAGCAGTTTATGTTGCTTGTCATTAGGCAATAATGGTGTTGCCTCATAAGTTTGCATATAACCCTCTATGCCTGTTTTATATACAGGAATCTATTTAGTTAGAGTTCTAATATTTTTTATTGTAACTTTTTGAGGGGGATAATTAAAGCTACGTTACAGATTGCTATGGGATTAAGCAAAAAAGCCCCCTTTTATAGAGTATTTAGCAAATATTTTTCCTACCTTTGCTAGGTATGTCTTGAGATAGTAATGAATTTCATATGCACAGCGGGTTTAATAGTTTTAATTGTAATTAATTTGGGACCAGTTTGATGCAATCGAAGTACAGAATCATGGGTGTGACTGGCTGTGACTATCCAGTGCACCTCGCAACATGAGTTCGAGCTCTTGTGTATAAAAAGGCACGTACTTTTGAATATAGGTGAGTCTAAGGCCTTGTGAGTCCAATTCATCGAGTGCAGATTGCCATTTGTTGATAATTGTATCTGGCGTTTGCGCAGAAAAAGCCATATACACGCCATGCGGGGGTAGCTGAATAGACATGTGGGTTAAGGCATCGAGTGAGTAGCCAGAAGAAGCGAGTATTTCCCGGGTATTCATCAGTGAAATAATTGTGCAATCAAAGCGGCTTCTGGGCTGTAGAAGTAATTGAATCGCTTCAAGTTGGCTGTCCGTTTCATGGTATGGGATCTGATATTTTTTGTATATCTCTGTGTCCGCGACTTTACGTTGTGATACACAGGTTGCTTGATGACGGCGAATGTCTCCCAGCTGCTTAAACTCTCTTTTATCGCTTGAGCGTTTATATAAAACAGAACCGTCATATAAAAAAGGCCCCACCCATTTAAAGGCAGGGAGTCGCTCAGTCGTCTTTGCGACGATAAGGTGCGCTCTATGGTACAAAGTGACTTTACCAGAAGGTGACATAACTCTTTTTGGAGGTTGCTTTAATATGTTTAATCCTCGGGCAAAAGAGCTGACTTGCACAGGCTGGTAATGAGACAGACGACTAGCCATCTGATTGTAGATGTCTGCGACAAAACCTGAGGTGACTTTACCATTTTCAATATAGACAAAAGGCTCAAGTGGATGCATTGACACAATCAGCTTGTGCTCCACGGTGTTGGCATACAAGGTGTGGCTGAGGATGCCAAAGAGTAAAAAGAAGAATAACCTAGCTTGCTTCATAGCCGCTCATATAACTTTGATGACAATTTGAGTATTGTGGTCAGTTTTATATTTGTCTATTTAAACCCAATTTAAAGTGCGGATTTATCTGCCCCGAGACATGGGTGCTCAAAAACATTGCAAAACTGAGCATGTTGAGCGTTCATTTGCTTGTGATTTGCGCATGTTGAGGTGTTTTTATTCTGATGTTCGGGCAGACGATATTTTTATTAGCTGATATAAAAAGCCGTGTTGCACCACGGGACTTTCAGCGGTACTTGTTTAATTTGAGAGCGATAGAGCTTGTTTATAACAAGCTCTATGCGGTTACTGTTGTGGGTCGCCCAAGCGTCTATTAACTGGGTAGCGCTCAAAGTCTTCCCAGTAGTGGATCCCACCTATCATTTCTTTGACTTTTAAACCTAGCTGAGCCAGTTTATATCCAGCCTTGGTCGCGCCATTGCAACCGGGGCCCCAGCAGTACACAACAAACAAGGTGTCGGGTGCAAAGTCTGCCATACGTGCGGCGGTGATTTCATTATTGGGTATGTTTATAGCGGTGATCGCATGGCTCTTGGCAAAAGCGTGTACAGAGCGAGTATCTACGAGCACAAAGTGCTGTGTCCCTTGCTTGATATCGGCATACACATCGCTGCAATCCGTTTCACAGTCTAACTTTGCACTAAAGTGTGCCCGTGCTGCACTTGGTTCTGCGGTATTGTTTATTTGAATATTTGTCATCAGTATTTGTCCTGTTTGGTTGGTGTTGTAACAGCTTACAAAGGGCGTTGCACTGGGTAAATTCATCATTTCTGAACGCGATGTTCACACATTGTGAATAGGTCTTGGTGACAGCCTGTTGTATATTTGTGGTTCAGATTCAAATCAGGTGAGTGAGCACATGGAATTTTACCATTTAAGGTCATTTGTGGTGGTTGCTGAAACGGGCAATTTAACCAAGGCTGCAAAACAGTTGTTTACTACACCGCCTGCAGTCAGTGCCCATATTCGCGCATTAGAAGATGAGCTGAAAACCACATTATTTGAGCGCACCAGCAAAGGCATGCGTTTGACCCCAAAAGGCGAGCAGTTGCGCTTGCAAGCGCAAAAAACTTTAGACAGCGCCACAGACATGGTGAATCTGGCGGTAGAAAATGCAGATCAAGTGATAGGCACCTTTAAACTGGGTTTAAACCGAGACGCAAGTACATTGCGTATTGCAGAGTTGGTCAAAGCTTTGGTTTGCCACTGCCCGGGTATTGAGCTTGAGCTGCATGCGCTGAACACAGGGCAAATTCTTGAAAAGGTAAGCAGTGGTGAATTGGATGGCGGATTTGTTTATGGTGATAGTTCGCCTGACCTATTTCATACCGAGTTAGCTTTGCAGCCCATTACCACGATAGTGCCAACCTCATTTGATATTACCGCGATTCAAAATGTTTACGATCTAGCTGATCTACCTTGGATAAGCGTTGGTGAGCATTGCCCATTCGATACGGCACTGCAAAAGCGGATTACTCAGTCCATTAAATCACAGGTACAAAGTGCAGATAACGCCTCTCGTGCGAGTTTAGTTGAACAGGGCGTTGGCGCCAGTTTTATCGAATTGGAAGTGGCACAAGCCATGGTTACAGCCAAGCAAGCACAGCGGCTCACCTTGTTGGACTTTGAGATATCACTGAACATAGTGGCAAAACAATCAGCGCTAAATAACCCCGTGGTAAAAGCAGTGCTGGATCAAGTTGATGCACTTTGGTAAGTGTGGGTGTGAGGAGTATCGCCACTGTACTCAATGAATTATGGTTTTAACCTGTAAGGAAAAGGTTCTCGTATTTATGTGAACTTAGGAAGTGGGATTGGTTCTCTTTAATTTTAGTTTTATTATCAGGGGTGAAGGTAAATTCTGCCCCTGATAATAAATTTAATTATTAGTAACTTTATTTCCCAATGTCATATATTAATTTGTAAGAAATAATGTAATTGGTATCTGAGCTTATGAAGTGGTCGCTAGCAACAGGGTCCCATTTCCTTTCAGATTTTTGCGTCGTTCTATCCCAAATATATAGTGGGTAGAGTCTATCTTCAAGTTTTTTAGTGTAACTTACTCTCCCAAAGTCGAGTTTTCTTAAACCTACATGACTAATAGTTTCTGTATGACCATTGTTAAAGTCCTTAATGGTGATTTGGTTGTACTCGTTGTTTATACGATCTTCCCAAACTAATAAGTTATCTTTTAATATTACATTAGATAGCGCTGATCTGACCTGGTCACTCAGCTTTGTTGTGGTTTTGGTTTCTATATTATACATCAATAACTCATTTTTCTCAGAGTGGGATGTATAATAGAAAATGTATTCATTATTTATACCTATACAATAAGAACCGTTTTCTCCTGCCTCTTGATTGTTAGTTAACCTGATAGGTTGTGTGTCAGTACCATATTGATAAATGAATACGTCACTAATGTAATTAATGTAAGAGGCTTGGCATGACCAATAATTATCGTTAATAAACTTCGGTTTGTAGTTTTTATCGTTATTTGGCGCCTGTAAAAATTCATAAGTTAATAAATCTAAATTCCATAAATATACTCCGCTATTATCAGTCGTTGATTGTATTATGGAGTTGCTTTCAAAGTTAAAATATTCATCATCACCATTTCCTTCAGTGATTAAGGCGCTTAAATTAATATTATTTCCATCTTTGTTTACGTATAAATCTCGAAGGCCTGGTGAGCCAAAACTGCCTGCAAAACCCCCTGTGCTATTGACTGTTTCGCTATATACACTTTTTCGATCACCTGAAAAGCTGAACTCTCTAGTAGTTACTGGATTAGCAGATAAATCAACAACTGTATATTTATCGATAGACTCTTTTGAATGGTAGCTACGCATGTCCTTTAATAACAATTGCTTGTCATTAATGGTTATTATTTTGTGGTCTTCGGGAACTTCATATACCAAATTCCTTTCGGCAAGGTCTGGGTCATAATAAAAATCTATTTGGTCAGATGACCTGACGTTATACTCATCAAAAGTAATCATATAAAACATATAGTCTCCCTTTGGTAAGCCATTCAAAGGGTAGGTGTATGAAAATTCGCCAGTGCCTTTTTTCTCTGCTAGCTTAATATCCCCAAAGTATACAGATGTGGTTATATTCTCACTTTCATCGGTGATACGGCCTTCCATGATTAATGTGTCATCTGAAATATATGAATTATCTCGTGGTGAAGTTATGTCTATAACTGCTGGAGAATTGACAACCTCTTTAAACGCACGCTCTTTTACTACGCCATCCGTATCTTGCGCTACGATTTTTATTTCGTTGTCTCCATACTCTGGGTCCCATAATATATGGAAAGGATACGTTGTATTACATATGATATGCTCACTCTCGCATGTATCTACTGTAATTGGAGTTTCTTCTGTCTGTGTTTCAACTAATACACCATTCACCCAATATGAAACGGTTTCAATTTCCGATTTGGTTTTACCAATTGCTGCAATAACCTTTTTATCTTGATAGTCCTTTATCGCAACGATTAGCTCTAAGTTGGGGTTGTATATATCAATTGTCTGACTAACTTGAACAAATATGCTTGGTGACACTTCTGCGGTGACGTCGATACGGTGGGTACCATCAGAGTATATAGCCGTATTTAATTGAGCATCTTCAGCGCCACAGTAATTATGTAGAGCGCACATGTTTTGGGTGTCAATAAACCATTGAGTACTTTGTACTGTTTGGGATAACCCGATATTAATGGTCCCTTGGTATGGAGATGTTTGCCCATCAGGAAACGTAAGGGTTAATTGCTCGATAGTCTGCTGTTCAATATTAAACCTAACAACGTCTTGTGATGAACTTAATATTGACTCTGTATCATCGCTATTTACTACCAGGACACGATAATGAGCAGATGATTCGCTCTCAATCGTTTGCTCAGCGTATAAGCCTTCAGGAGCAGGACCAATTGATGCAACTGTGCTCCACTCTGCACTGTTCTGAGAATTTCTGCCAGCCGTGTTTTGTAACTTTTGTATTTTATAACCTTTCTCATCGCTAAAGGTATCTAGCCATTTGAAAGTAATTAAGTTGTTTTTATCGCTTTGTAAACTTAAAGTCACGTCTGACGCAACTGAGTTATTTGAATGTTTTGGATCTAGTGGAAAGGGGTCTTCTTCATCAGGAGTGCCGTCACCATCTGTATCAGGTAAATCAGGCTCTTTATCTGAGTCGTCGCCACCGCCGTTATCATCGTCACCGCCGTTATCATCACCACCGCCGTTATCGTCGCCACCGCCGTTATCGTCGCCACCGCCGTTATCGTCGCCACCGCTGTTATCGTCGCCACCGCTGTTATCGTCGCCACCGCTGTTATCGTCGCCACCGCTGTTATCGTCGCCACCGCTGTTATCGTCGCCACCGCCGTTATCGTTGCCACCGCCGTTATCGTTGCCACCGCCGGTGTCGTCGCTGCCACTATTTGGTGGTGTGGTTGTGCTATCAGGTGTATCAGTCGTTTGATCTGGCGGATTATTCGACTGTTCTGATGAGTTAGCGGTTGCGTCAGGTGTGTTTCCTGAATTTTCCGCCGGAGCGTCACTGCTGCCGCACCCATTGAGTAGTAAGAGTAATGGAAGTATTAGAGCTTTTTTTGTAGACACATTTATTCCCTTAAATTTATTGAAATGTGATTAGATTAGTTTAAATCTCAAGGAGCAATAAATCAAAGAGGTTGTGACCATTATGAATATGATTATAACAGAAGAAGTTAAACCCAAGTTGTTTGTTTTTATTGGTTTAATTTTTTTGGTGGGAGATGTTGGTGAAAAAATGGGGGAAGTAATTTTTACATAAGTTTACATTGAATTTGGCGTGTTTATATAAATGAGAAACACTAAGTTGTAATTAGTT
>NZ_JAKFZS010000100.1 GCF_021654285.1 Pseudoalteromonas luteoviolacea
ACATCACGGTGACCATCACGGGCACGGATAAGTTTGGTCAGGCGGTAACTCAAAGTGTAGTAACGAATGCGAGCGGTCAATTCAACTTCACAGGTCTGATTGAATCCAATGCAGATGGCTACACCATCACGCAAATAGTGAGTGGCACTTACCAAACCGGTAATCGTTACATTGGTTCAGGCACAGGCGTTGTCAGCAATATCGCAAAAGTGGTAATCAGCACAGACGCAACACCTGAAATCACCTTCACGGAAAAACCCAAAGCAGGTGATAAGTCAGTATCAGGTAAGGTGTTCTTGGATGTCAACCAAGATGGCGCGGTTGATCAAAATGACGTGCAATTAAAAGACATCACAGTGACTATCACGGGCACAGATAAGTTTGGTCAGGCGGTGGACACCACAACGACGACCAATGCCAGCGGTGAATTCAGCTTCACAGGTTTGATTGAATCAAATGCCGATGGCTATACCATCACGCAAATAGCGAGTGGAGATCACCAAACGGGTAATCGCTACATTGGTACTGAAGCAGGGGTTGTCAGCAACATCGCAAAAGTCATTGTCGGCACAGAGGCAACGCCAGAAATCACCTTCACAGAGAAACCAAAAGCGGGTGATAAGTCGGTATCAGGTAAAGTGTTCTTGGACATCAACCAAGATGGCAAGGTTGATCAAAATGATGATCTTTTAAATGGCATCACAGTCACCATCACGGGCACGGATAAATTTGGTCAGGTGGTGAAT
>NZ_JAKFZS010000101.1 GCF_021654285.1 Pseudoalteromonas luteoviolacea
CATACGCCCTATAAAAGCGAGACTGCCATCAGGTAAATAACGTACCAAATCACCTGTGCGATATAAGCGGGGGCTGCTGCTAGGTGAATTACTATCATAAAAAGGGTTTACGATAAAACGCTCAGCCGTCAATTCTGGCTTATTAAGGTAACCTCTAGCTAAGCCAACGCCTCCAATATACAGCTCCCCTGTCAAGCCTGGTGGCAGCAATTGCTGTTGTGCATCTAGCACATAAAGTTGCGTGTTTTGAATAGGATGGCCAATAGGAATACTGAGCATCTTTTCGTCATAACCTGCACAATCCCAAAACGTAACATCTATTGCGGCTTCAGTAGGGCCGTAAAGATTGTGTAGCTCTGACTGAATCCCTTTATTGCGAAACAAAGCAACCATTTCAGGCGGTAGTGCTTCTCCACTACAAAATACTTGAGTAATGGAAGAGCATGTTTGCAACTCACCTAAACTCAACATGTTATGCAACATAGAAGGTACGAAGTGCAGCTTAGTTACTCCCGTATTACGAATAAGCTCACACAAATACGCAGGATCTTTGTGTCCTTCTGCTTTTGCCAAAACTAAAGAGGCACCTTGAGTCAATGGCCAAAAAAACTCCCAAACAGACACATCAAAACTAAAAGGTGTCTTTTGTAAGATACGATCCTTAGGTAAGCACCCATATACTTTATCCATCCACTGTATTCGGTTGGCCAAAGCTTT
>NZ_JAKFZS010000102.1 GCF_021654285.1 Pseudoalteromonas luteoviolacea
TGCAGTACTGTCAATATGGCAATGGCACTTAAGAAAGCATTTGAAGTTCATGACGGTAGCCGAGTATTACAGTTTGCTTCTATGAGTTTTGATGCCAGCGTATCCGAGTGGGTGGTAGCATTGCTCAGTGGCGCTTGCCTTTATCTTGTCAGCGAGGATGTAAAAGAGTCACCTGAGTTATTACAGAGCTATATGCAACAGAGGCAGATTACACACGCTACATTACCTCCTGCTTATTTCCGACATTTTCGGCCTCAAGCGAATGCACCAATACAGAATTTGATTCTTGCAGGAGAAAATTTTGATTTAGATCTTGTGCGTGACTGGCATGGTAAACTTAATATTTACAATGCTTATGGGCCTTCTGAAGCCACTGTATGTACCAGTATACAGGAATTGAATGAGCATCATGTAGTATTAGGTATTGGACAGGCTATCACTAATGTTCAAACCTATATATTGGATAAACAGCAACAGTTGGTGCCGCCAGGTGTAGTTGGAGAATTGTATACCGGTGGAGTGGGGTTAGCTAGAGGTTACCTTAATAAGCCGGAATTGACGGCTGAGCGTTTTATCGTAAACCCTTTTTATGATAGTAATTTACCTAGCAGCAGCCCCCGCTTATATCGCACAGGTGATTTGGTACGTTATTTACCTGATGGCAGTCTCGCTTTTATAGGGCGTATA
>NZ_JAKFZS010000103.1 GCF_021654285.1 Pseudoalteromonas luteoviolacea
TAGAATATTCTTCTGTCTTAGATCTGGTTAAAACGGCTCACTTCACCTTGCGCAAATTGAACGGTCTCGCTTCGCTCGTTGTCGTTACATTTTGCACTACGTCATCCTGAACGGGTTTCAGGATCCATGTTTTGCTTGTTTTATCTCAGTTGCTGCGTTTCTGGAGGTGCACTGGTTATCTTCGGTTAACGGCTTACTTCACCTTGCGCGAAAGAGTGTCAGCGCTTCGCGATTTGCCATAAACCTTTCGCACGATATTCACCTTATGCAAAGTAAACGTACTCGCTTTGTTACTTTTCGTTAGTACCTTGCACTAGGTAGCTTGGGTAAAAGTAGGGCCATTCAACAAACATATAAAGATCATAAACTATATAGCAAGTAGATCATCTTTAATTAGGGGATTAATTGATGATCTAATTGATCTCAGATATATGCCTTACATGATCTTTTTTTAATTTTTGTATGTTAAATATACAAAAAAAGGTGGTTTAGTCTGTTTTTTGTTCGAAAGGCGTGTTTTTATAAGTTTTTTATAAAAAACACTTGATCCAAATTCAGAG
>NZ_JAKFZS010000104.1 GCF_021654285.1 Pseudoalteromonas luteoviolacea
TTAAAAAATAAATAATAAAAACTAAAAGCAAAGAATTTGCTTGGTGAACATAGCATTTTGGAACCACCTGACTCCATGCCGAACTCAGTAGTGAAACGAAATAGCGCCGATGATAGTGTGGGGTTTCCCATGTGAAAGTAGGACATTGCCAAGCGTCAAATTAGAGAAACCCGTTACAGAAATGTAACGGGTTTTTTTCGTTTAAGTCCCTTAGCAGCGGTTAAACTAGCTCATTTCACCTTGCGCGAAAAGAATGCCGGCGCTTCGCGCTGTGTCATTAACCTTTCGCACGATATTCACCTTGCGCAAAAAGAGCGCTCTCACTGCGTTCGCTGTCGCTAACCTTTTGCACGATAGCGCCGATGATAGTGTGTGGGGCGGCCAGCGGTGGCTTTTTCATATGAAAGTAGGACATTCTACTGCGTAGCGCAGCAAGGGCCCAATTAAATAACCCCGCTGCTGTTAAAATGGCTCAATTCACCTTGCGCAAAGTAAATGCACTCGCTTCGCTCTATGTCATTGTACTTTGCACTTAATTCATCCATGAA
>NZ_JAKFZS010000105.1 GCF_021654285.1 Pseudoalteromonas luteoviolacea
CAAAGTCATTGCCGTTATTTGTGCCATCTTGATTGATGTCCACAAATACACGACCTGAGATAGATTTGTCACCAATATTTAATTGCTCTGTGAAGATAAGATCTGGAGCTGCACCGTCAGCTAGTACCAATTTGATCTCACTGTTTGAACCAAATTGATCTGGGTTTGCACCTTGGTAATCTTGGCCTTCAAGGTAGTCCGTTGCGCCTTGCGTGATGGTGTAACCCGCCGCATTAGATTGGCGCAGACCAGCAAAGTTAAATGCACCGTTTGCGTCGGTTGTGGTGCTTAAGCTCACCGCTTCACCGTAAAGATCCTGACCCGTTAGCGTGATCTGAATACCAGCAAGTACAAAGTCATTGCCGTTACTTGTGCCATCTTGATTAATGTCCACAAACACGCGGCCTGAGATAGATTTATCACCCGCATTTAATTGCTCTGTGAAGATAAGATCTGGAGCTGCACCGTCAGCTAGTACCAATTTGATCTCACTGTTTGAACCAAATTGATCTGGG
>NZ_JAKFZS010000106.1 GCF_021654285.1 Pseudoalteromonas luteoviolacea
CAGGTTCAGCTTCTAGCTCAGGTTCAGCTTCTAGCTCAGGTTCAGCTTCTAGCTCAGGTTCTGCTTCTAGCTCAGGTTCTGCTTCTAGCTCAGGTTCTGCTTCTAGCTCAGGTTCTGCTTCTAGCTCAGGTTCAGCTTCTAGCTCAGGTTCTGCTTCTAGCTCAGGCTCGTCTTCTAGACCAAGTTCGTCTTCTAGTTCAGGCTCTGCTTCTAGTTCAGGCTCTGCTTCTAGTTCAGGCTCTGCTTCTAGTTCAGGCTCTGCTTCTAGTTCAGGCTCTGCTTCTAGTTCAGGCTCTGCTTCTAGCGCAGTGTGCTGTTGCGATATTTCGGGTAGATCAACGTCTTCATCAATCATTCCATCCAAATGACCAGCTTCTACATTTGAAGTTCCTAATGGAGAAATTGACTGCTCATGCGCATTATCCGCACCTTCAGCGACAAGCTCATCAATTCCTGCTTCGAGCTCAGTCTCGATGCCTTCATCACCAACATC
>NZ_JAKFZS010000107.1 GCF_021654285.1 Pseudoalteromonas luteoviolacea
CAGCCATGCCGAGTAGAAATTGCATTCAGTGAAACCCAGTGGTGCTGGCGACAAATTGAAGCCTTTGGCGGCATGAGCGAAAACGATCCGCGCTTAAACTATGGCCCAAGAGTTCAGCCGGGCACCAATGATGATGCAGCCAGCGAGCGCCGTAGCCAACGTATGCAAGTGCTTGATAAATTGGGTAACTATGCACAAGGCTACAGCAATGATGAGGCGCCACAGCACATCCCGCTACCGCGTATGCCAAAAAATGGCCTGCACCGTCCGGTATTAAAAGACCCAATAGGCGTGGCCCGTTACCTTGCCGCTGAAATCGTCTCAGAGCGTAAAAACATCCAGCAATTATCGATGGAGTCTATCAAAGGCGCGCCCCTCACCCCAGATGATTTTGAAGACTTTGCACCAGAGCAAAAAAACATTTCTAAACATGTGCTGGCGACCACCATTCAGTCGCAGTTTTTTGCGTTTCCCAATACCAC
>NZ_JAKFZS010000108.1 GCF_021654285.1 Pseudoalteromonas luteoviolacea
TTGTTAAAAGGCGTGTGACTGCGCGCAAGTATCGGATACCGGCTCAGCGCGTGAAATATGTTTGCTTTTTGCTTAGTATCGATTGGAGTCCTGAGCAAATTTCCAATGTGCTTACAAGCGTAGGTGAAACCGTCAGCCATGAGTGGATTTATCGTTATATAGCTCGAGATAAATGTCGAGGTGGTAAGCTCTATCGCCACTTAAGACAAGGACATAAGCGATATCGTAGAGGCCAAAAAGATAAGGCACCAACGATTAAAAATGCGATATCAATTGATGACCGACCAGTGATTGTTGAAAGTCGAGAACGATTTGGCGATTGGGAAATTGACACAGTGTTAGGTAAGCATGGAACAGGCGCGATAGTGACCATTTTAGAGCGAAAAAGTCGTTTTTATTTAGCGAAAAAAGTGCCATCAAAATCGGCTGATGCAGTCACAAAGGCGACAATAGAGATGCTTATGCCATTTAGAG
>NZ_JAKFZS010000109.1 GCF_021654285.1 Pseudoalteromonas luteoviolacea
ATGCTCCACCATAACCCCTTTGGGTTGCCCAGTAGAGCCGGAGGTATAGATGACATAAGCAAGGTTGTCGCTGGTCACGGCAGTATCAATCACCTTGGGTGAGGCCTCGCTATATCCATCCAATAAAGTCAATTCATCCAGCAACACTTGAGTAAATTCACCCTCAGGTAGACGTGAACTGACGGATGACACGGTTAATACCGTATCCATGCAGGCATCCTTGACCATGTATGCCAAACGGCTACCCGGATAGCTGGGATCTAACGGCACATAAGCCCCACCGGCCTTTAAAATACCCATTATACTGATGACCATCTCAAAGCCGCGCTCTAGGCATACACCTACCAGTTTATCCGGCCCCACACCGTGTATATTTCGTAAATAATGAGCCAACTGATTAGCGCGTCTATCCAGTTCTTTATACGTGAGTGACTGCCCTG
>NZ_JAKFZS010000011.1 GCF_021654285.1 Pseudoalteromonas luteoviolacea
CATAACTTTGATCAAGTGTTTTTTTGAGAAAACTTTTAAAAAACACTTAAACGGTTAAAATTCAGCCCGAAACGTTTAAAAACACAAGCATTGTCATCATTTTTTAATCAAAATGTCATGACTTTTCGAAAAAGGAATTTAAGTATTGTACATATTTGAGAAGTTGCAAGAAATTTATTGGCGCGATCTTCACCACGCCAACATATCAAGGAGATTAGTAAAGAAGACTATATAATTTTCTACGGAAGCTGGCCGCTGCTGCGTCACCTTCCGGTAAAGATGCAATAATATCTAAAAAGCCTTTTCTTGCTTCACCAAACGCTAAGTCTTTGCTCAGGACTTTAAACAGTGAGTCTAAAGCATCTTCTTTTTTCCCTGCATCAACTTGTGCTTGAGCTAGTTCGCATAATAAAGCTAAATCTTCAGGGTTTTGTTCAACAGCTTGCGTCAATCTTTTTATTTCAGGAGATTCCTGCGCCTCTTGCGCTTGGATCAGCTTAGCTTGCAAGTTATTGTAATAAGCGTCATGTTGATCTTCTGGAATCGTCGCAAGTAATGCTGCAGCGTCCTCTGTTTTTTGTATTTGAATGCAAATGTCTGCAAAAACCAAATTTACTCTAGGGTTACCTTTAGCAATATCATATGCCTGCTTAGCATGTGAGTACGCAGTATTTAAATCCCCTGCTGTTAAAGATTGTTTTGCTTGATCTAGCAAAATCAACTCTGGCGAAGGTAAGTGCTCGGTAAGTACTTTCGTAATTTCTTCCTTTGTCTTAGCGCCAGCCAACACATCTACAGGCGAACCTGCCTTTAAAACAACTATAGTAGGTAGGGCTTGTAAACCAACTTGCTGCGCTAACTGCCCTGCTAACGCCTGCTGAAGATCACAATCCAATGTCGCAATGGTAATGCTACTTTTATACTGTGTTGCTAATTCATCTAATATAGCAGCTTGAGCCACGCAATCAGGGTGCTGAGCACTATAGAAGCTCAATAAGACAAGATGATCTGCAGAGGAAGATGATAGTACCTGTTGGATATTTTCAGGCGTTAATGTAATTTTGTTTTCCATAAATAAGGCATTCTTAATTTAGATTCTAATAGCTATATAGTGTCTTGTTTTTACTTTACAAGGTAATTATCACTAACTATTTACTTTTTCCTTTCGTATATGCTGACTTACGACGGGTTTTACGGTAGCTGCCTTTCTTTTTGAAAGCACTTGTTGTTGAGATCCCTTTTAATGCGTCTGTATTAATTGTTTGAGATAGCCCCACGAGTTCCGATAGCTCATTTTGCAGCGGTAACATAAACTGATTATACGAAGCCGTTTTTTGTGCAATGTTTGTTAATTGCGATTCCCACAGCGCTGTTCTATCAGGCAGTGATAGGTTATTGGGGATTGTGTTAATAAGCCCCCGTCCTAGCTCTGTAGACTTTATAGACTTCCCTTCTCTATTTAAAAAGTTCCTTTTAAAAAGAAGCTCTATGATACCTGCACGTGTAGCTTCGGTTCCTAAACCATCTGTTTCCTTCAGCACTTTTTTAATATCACTGTCTTTTACATAACGAGCAATACCCGTCATGGCACTTAATAATGTCGCCTCTGTATAAAAGTTTGGGGGTTGTGTATGTTTTTCAATTACTACACCATCTGTGCAGTGTAATGGCTCACCAACTTCAAGCATCGGTAGTTGCTTTTTATCCTCTGGCTCTTTTTTATTTGATTGATACAAAACCTTAAAGCCCATATCGATCACTGTATCTGCTTTGGCTATAAACTTACCACCAGAGATCTGTATATGCGCTTTAGTTTGAGAATATAAGTAAGCAGGGTAAAACTGTGCTAAATACTGCCTACAGATCAATCCATAAACTTGCTGCTCATGATGACCCAGCTGGGCTGTTTTTAGTTGTTTCTTTGTTGGTATAATTGCATGGTGAGCTTCTACTTTTTTATCATTCCAACATTTACTTTTTAAGCTTAAGTCCGCATTGTTGATATGCGACTCTTTTTCACCTTTGTTGTTCAGCATTGCAGCTAATATGTCATTGCGCTCACTGTAATGATCTTTAGGTAAGTATCTATTATCTGATCTAGGGTAAGTAATTAATTTATGCTTTTCATATAAGGATTGGCAGATGTCTAATACTTGCTTGGCTGACATAGCAAACCGCTTATTTGCATCGATTTGCAAAGCTGATAAGTTATATGGTAACGGCGGATTTTGCTTTTTTGGTATTTGCTCGAGTTCAGTTAAGTTTGCCGGTTTATCTTTTATTCTACTCGCTACATTCTCTGCCAGTGATTTCAATAACACCCGCTTTTCTTCATCCATGTAAGGTAAACATGCCTCACTGGGGATCCACTTAGCTTCAAACTGCTCACCAGTCTGCTTTTGAAGTATTGCTATCACTTCATAAAACGGTTTTGAGACAAAGTTTTCAATCTCTTCATCACGGCGCACAACCAAACCCAATACGGGCGTTTGTACTCGTCCAACTGATAGCACACCTTGAATACCTGCTTTTTGTCCAGCTAAGGTAAATGCACGAGTCAAATTCATACCATACAGCCAGTCTGCTCTTGCCCTAGCTAACGCTGAGATGCTTAAAGGCATGAATTCAATGTTAGATTTAGATTGGTTAAGCGCTTTTTTTACTGCACTGGGGTTTAAATCACTTATTAGTACACGCTCAACTGATGATTTTTTTGCTTGTGAAAGTTTAGCCTCTTGGATCACTTCATCAACAAGTAGCTGACCTTCTCTATCTGGATCTCCTGCGTGGACTAAAACACTCGCCTTTTTTATTAACCGCTTAACAGTAGATAGCTGTTTTTTTGTTTTTGGTTTAGCTTTAAATTTCCACTCTGAAGGCACAATGGGTAAATCTTGGATCAACCACTTTTTATAGCGCTCATCATAATCTTCTGGTTCAGCTTGCTCTAACAGATGGCCAATACACCAAGTAACGCAATCACCATTGCCTAACTCTATAAACCCATCCTGCTTTTTATGCGGTTTTGGTAGTACATCGGCAATTGCTCGCCCAAGTGAAGGTTTTTCTGCGATATAGAGCTTCATAAAATTCATTTACTGTATATAATTACAGTCATTCTAGCCAACTCATTTAAACAAATCTAGGGTCTACATATAATTGCGTCTTTTACTAAATAAGAAACTCGCTGTTTTTATCAAAAACAGCCCGTACTAGTGGGAGTTATGTCTTCAGCAAATTTAACTGCCCATGTTTTTGCTCGACCAATTGAGTCATCATACTCGCTGCCAGCTCGACTTCATCAGCAAACTGCGATAACTCACGAGCTGCATCAGCAATACTCGTCGTATTTGTATTAACTTCTTCTGTTACCATACTTTGCTCTTCAGCAGAGGTTGCTATTTGAGTCACTTCATGGGAGATAGTATGTAGTTCAGCCACAAGTCCTTTCATAGTGCTTGCTGCCTCCCGGCTTAAAAGTGTTGCATCACGGCCCTTGTTCACCGTATGTTCGATTATCTCTTCAGACCCTTTAATTTCGCTTTGTAAATTTTCAATCAATTTTGCAATGTCATCGGTCGACGCTTGTGTTTTAGATGCTAAAGAACGTACTTCATCTGCCACCACTGCAAACCCTCTGCCCTGCTCTCCAGCTCGCGCAGCTTCTATCGCTGCATTTAATGCCAGTAGGTTCGTTTGCTCTGCTATCGCTCTGATCACATCCAAGATTTGTGAAATATCATGACTGCGTTTAGCAACCTTATTAAATGCAGACTGAGCGATTGAAACTTGATCGGCAATCCCTTCAACCGTACTCGTTGTTGAAACGATTCTGCGCTCACATTCATTGACTGTTCCAACAGCTTTATCTGTTGTAGACGCTGCTTGTTCACAAGCTCTGGCCACTTCATTGGCCGTCGCGCTAAGCTCATTAATCGCTGTCACAACACTATCGATTTCAATATGTTGATTTGATACTTTATTTTTTATATTGATTGCCGCCTCTGTCGTAACATATGACTGTTGATACGACTGCTGGGCAAGCCCTTTTAGATCCTCGATCATGTGCCTTAATTTATTTGTAAATAGATTAAAGCCATTCGCCAAAGAGATTAATTCTGCGTGATGAGTGACATCTAGCTTATGTGTTAGGTCCCCTTCATTGGAGGCAAGATTAGAAACCCGAGATTGGATATATGAAAGAGGCTTAGTGATCGTATTGATCAAAAAGATACTCAAAGCCAAAGCCACAGTGACAATCACTATTCCCAGCATCAACATCCAGATCCCAAGGTCTTCAGTGGACTGATGCAACTGCTTCTCAATCATAAAGGCTGAAGATAAAACCTCTTGCTTTGGGACTTCAATAACTAAAGACCAGACCGCATTTGCCAATTCAATCTTGATTGGACTAGCAACAAAAATGGAGCTGCCAACTTCTTGATAGCCTTTATTCATATGCAAAGATGTGAGTTGCTCAGCAAGTGTGCCCTCTAAAATTTCAGAGAGAGGTTTACCCAAACTATCATGATGATGACTTGCACCTGCAACCAAGCCAAGTTCACTGAGTAATAATACCTTTCCTTGTCCCTGATAAAGCTGACTTGAAAGTTCTTGCACTAATCTCTGTAGACTTGGCAAGTTGACATCCACACCAATAATTCCCTTAAATCGTCCATGTTGTGTAATAGGCACAGTCAGTGATGTCATCAACATTTCATTGCCTTTGGAAATTTCGTATAGATACGGCTCCATAATGCATGGCAATTTACTTTCTTTTGCACATAAATACCATTCAGCCTCACGTATACCATAGCGATTGAGCGCTTCTGAATATTTTGCTGAGGAGGACATGACGCTATGTTGAGTAATACCCACATTATCCTGAGTAAAATACATTTCAAGTGCGCCACTCCCTAAAACCGAGTGCGCAGCATCATTAGTAAAATGCGCATCTTTCTGATCATAGGCATTTTCTTCAAAATGCACATATACAGAAGAAATATCTGGGCTTGCTTTCAAGGCACCTTTAAGCATTGATTGAATATCACTACGAGCAAGAGGAGCTGTTAATGTCGACTCTAATGCACCCACCAATGTATTTGGTACACGATATGCGGAGTTTAAAAACGCAGCAATTTTCTGTGCGTAATAATCTCCTTGAGCAGCCAAGCGGCTATTAATTTCCGATAGAATTACAGATTGTATTTGCTCACTTTGTTTTTTATTTTCATCTTGTAAATGCAACCATGTTGTTATCACGAGCATTGCTATTACTGCCATTATTATCGTAATAACAAAGCACATGAGTTTGTATTTAATTGAGATTTGTCGCATAAATGACCTTGTAATTCTAATTTGACTAACCACAGGTGAGTCTAAAAACGCACGAAGAGTGAACTGTTAGAAGTTGGTTCTTTAATTTCTAGAATTGATTATGCTACAGAAATATTAAAGATTAATTGACAATAAGTGTTTAAATTGAAATGTGCAAGAATAAATTAATCTGGATTAATTGCTTATTAAGAATATAAATATTTAAGAATAAAGTGATAGGGTAAGAAATAAAACTGGGTGCCGACACACCCAGCTTAATATAAGGGTTTAATCTTCTTCTATGTTGTCTTTGCCAGTCGTCTTATCAGTAGAATCAATTCGGTGGTGAATTGCAGACTTAATCAACATATAACCACTGATTGGCGCGGTAATAAGTAAAAACAAAGAAATTAGAATCTCTTTTAAACTAAGCCCATCACCATATTCACTGTAATGTGCCATCGCGGCAAAAAGCAAACATGCCATGCCTAAAGTGGTTGCTTTAGTCGGCCCATGTAGGCGCATGAAAAAGTCTGGCATTTTTACCAAACCGATTGAGCCTACTAGTACCAAAACCCCACCCATTAAGAGCAAAACTGAAATTACAATATCCACTTACATGGCCTCCTATTCAATAATATCGCCACGAAGCAGGTATTTACACACGGCAACCGTACTAACAAAGCCAAGTAAAGCAATTAACAACGCAGCTTCAAAATACAGCGACGTCCCCATGTTCATTCCATATAGAATAATTAACGCAATGGTATTAATGTACATGGTATCCAGTGCCAAAATTCTGTCTGGCACTGATGGGCCAACGACTAAGCGCCATAAGTTCAACAGTAGCGCCAAACCAATCATGGCAAAAACAATTAAGATGATCGTGTCTAACATTCAAAGATCTCCTTCAAAGGCGCCTCATAACGAGATTTAATGGTATTGATCAACGCTTGCTCATCATCCAAATCTAAAACGTGGATAAGTAAGTATTTTTGACAATTCGGTGCTTCACCCTCAACTGTCTCTGGCCAAGGGTATACCTCAGCACTAACAGTACCTGGCGTTAACGATACCGTGCTCGCTAGAATTGTGATAGGCATAGCCTCATTTAAATCTAGTGGCACTTTTACAAAACCCGGCTTCAGCTTTTTAGTCGGACCTAAAATCTTAATCGCAACTTCAATATTTGCAGTCAAGATATCATACAAAACCAACATTAAGTGGCTCAGCGCTCTAAACGGTCTCACAACCAGAGGTTGCTTGGTTCTAAAAGGGTGTGTGATCAATGGGATCACAATCGCCAAAATTAACCCTAAAATAACATGACCGAGGGCAACAGTATTATTGAGTAATAGCCATACCGAAAATAACAGCAAACTTCTAAACGGAGTAGGTAACCATTTGTATTTAGCTTCTAATCTCATTTACTTGCCTCCTAATACATGTTGGATAAGGCCGTAAAAGTTGTGCAGTTCAACTGCTGCAAACTGAGCATAGTCAGTAACTGGGCCTGCAAAGATAACCATCAATGGAGACGCCGCAACCAACATCAACACGGCAACCATCTGCACAGGATGTGCCTTTTCTTCGGTATTCGCTTCACCTTTACCGGTGTGATGCCAAAAAACAGTACTACCGGCTTTTGATACGGAAACCAATACTGCTAGACTAGCAATTAAGTAAATTGGCCAGAACCAATGTCCGTGTGCTGACTCCAACGTTGATTCTAAGATCCAAACTTTACCAATAAAACCTGACAACGGAGGCATGCCAATGACGGTTACTGCCGCAAAAATAAATGCACCACCAAGGAACAACGGCTGCGCTACAGGACGACCCGCTGTTATCCGGTCGCTCACTTTACCCCTTTGCTTACCCACTAAATCAGCAATTAAGAATAAAGCTGCTGAGACAAGTGTTGAATGAACTAAGTAATAGATTGCTGCGGCGCTGCTATCAACTGTTTGTGCAGCGACAAGTGCCACCAAGGTGCCAACAGAAACTACCACTAAGTTTGCAACCATCTTACGAAGATCTTGGCTTGCAAGCACACCGATTGCGCCCATTACGATAGTTGCCAGCGCAAGCCACCACAACCAATGTTGTGCCATATGGCTCAACTCTCCTGCTTGCTCACCAAAAATTAAGGTGTAAACGCGCATCATTGAATACACACCAACCTTAGTCATGATAGCAAACAAAGCAGCAACAACTGGCATTGCTGTCGAGTAAGTATTTGGTAACCACAAATGAAGCGGTAATAAAGCACCTTTTAGAGCAAATACGACCAGCAACAACAAGCCACCTATTTTAGCCAGATATACATCATCGCCTTGTAATTCCATCACGCGTGTTGCCATATCGGCCATATTTAATGTACCCAAAGTACCGTATAAAATACCAAGGGCAATTAGAAACACAGATGAACCAACCAAGTTTAAAATAACATATTGCAATGCTGCACGGGTATTGCGTTTATCGCCACCATGCATCAGCAATGAATAGGATGCAATCAACAATACTTCAAAGAAAACAAATAGGTTGAATGCGTCTCCCGTCAAGAAGGCACCGTTCACACCTAAAATTAAGAAGTGTAAAAGCGGGTGGAAAAAACTACCTTGCTCGTCATCACCAGCACAGCTATAAAGCGCACAAACTAAGCCTAAAAACGACGTAAGCGAGACCAGTAAAGTTGAGATAGGATCCGCAACCAACACAATACCAAATGGCGCTGACCAATCACCAATAGCGTACACTTGCGTCCCATTAACTTTTACATAAGCAAGCAACGACACAGATACCACTGTCGTTATCAAGCCCATCAAAACAGAGACGTAACGCCTAATTTTTAAATTTTTTCCACATGGCGGCATCAGCATAAGCACTGCCGCCAACATAGGTAATAAAACAGGTAAAGAAGTTAAATGTTGACTCATGCTTTACCCTGCTCCTTCACCTGACGAGAATTTGTTTTTGATTTATCAGGTACTACCCCATTGACGTGATCATTACCTAAATCAGCACGACCACGGATCGCTAAAATCACCACAAATGCAGTCATCGCAAAGCCAATTACGATGGCTGTTAAAACTAATGCCTGTGGCAGCGGATCTGCATAACTTTCGCTGTAACCAAGCACAGCGGCTTGGTTCATAGACAAACGTCCTGATGCAAATAAAAACAAATTAACTGCGTACGAGAGCATGGTTAAACCAAGGACAACCGGGAACGTTCTTGCACGTAAAATCAAAAATACACCGCAGGCCACTAAGAGGCCCACGCATGAAGAATACAAAAGCTCCATTAAATATTCACCTCTTCTTTGGGTGCATTTGCAGTCACTTTACCAAGACTTGCTAGTATCATCAGCGTTGCGCCTACAACGGTGATGTAAACACCTAAATCAAATACTAATGCACTGGCAAGCTCAATCTCACCAATCAATGGAATATCAAAATAATCAAACCACGTAGTCAAAAATGGACGTCCAAATACCCAACTACCTAAACCAGATAACATCGCTATCGCAATACCTGATGCGATAATCTTTCTGTAGTTCAAGGTAAATCGCTCTGCAATCCAATTTGAGCCATGTGCAATGTATTGCAAAATAAAGGCTATTGCTGTGACTAGACCTGCGATAAAGCCTCCACCTGGTAGATTATGCCCTCTCAAGAAAATGTAGAACGACACTAACAACGCGAGTGGTAACAAGCTTTGAGAAATTGAAGCCAATAGAAGCGGATAGCGCTCTTTCGCCCAAGGTCTACCCTCAGAGTCACTGCCTGGCATAAACAATGGTAAATGAATAATCAGTTTGTATATACCCAGAGCTGCAATCCCCAATACAACGATTTCACCAAGCGTATCAAAGCCCCTGAAGTCAACTAGGATAACGTTTACGACATTAGTACCACCGCCGCCCGTTTTCGCGTTAGCAACGAAGAAATCAGAGATAGAAGTCAAAGGTCGTGTGATCAGGGCATAACAAATACTGCCGATAATGACACCAATCGCTGACGCGATCCCCAAGTCTCTCAGCGTTCTAATCGAGCTAGACTCTTTTGGTGTTTTCTGCGGTAAGAAGAACAAAGCCAACATCAACAGAATAATGGTCACCACTTCAACCGTTAACTGTGTTAACGCAAGATCTGGTGCAGAGAAGCGCGTAAAGGCAACAGATACCATCAAACCTACAACTGAGATCATAAGCAAGGCAACCATACGCGTGCGGTGCCAAATCACAGTGCTAATCGCACCAATCATTAATAGTCCAGCGCCAATACCATTATGAATATCAACAGGTGTAAGTGTATTCTCACCCACTAATTGACTCATCTCAAATAAAGGCCAACCTGCGCTGACAAGCACAACCAACAGCATCAGCATTAAATAACGCTGCAATGAGCCATTTTCAATAGCGCTAATTTTGTTTTGACTCCAGATCACCACAGAGTGCATGGTCTTCTCAAAACCTTTTTTGGCATTAATTGGTGGAAGAGATGCTTGGAATTGGAATAGGTATTTGCGCTGAGTATATATCAGTAAACCACCACAAACAGCAATTGCACTCATTAGCAGGGGTAAGTTCAAGCCGTGCCAAATTGCGATGTAGAACTCAGGCGGCTCGCCACCTAAAACAGCGCCAGAAGCCAGTCTTAAAATGCCGTCGACAATAAAATTCGGGAACATGCCCACAATCAAACATAGCGCCACCAATATCTCAATAGGTACTCGCATATAACGCGGTGCTTCATGAGGCTCTTTTGGTAAATCAACCGGATCGCCATTAAAGAAAACATCGTGAATGAATCGTGCAGAATAAGCCACAGAGAAAGCAGCAGCAATGGTTGCTAAAATAGGGATAAGCCATGACATTGAACCCAGTAACTGCTGGTGCAATGTTTCTGCAAAAAACATTTCTTTCGACAAGAAACCGTTTAACAGCGGAACACCGGCCATCGATGCAGCAGCAACCATCGCCAATGTAGCGGTATAAGGCATAAAGCGCCACATACCATTGAGTTTACGCATGTCTCGGGTGCCAGTTTCATGATCAATAATGCCGGTCGCCATGAAGAGCGACGCCTTGAACGTAGCATGGTTAATAATATGGAAAATAGCCGCGACAGTAGCAAGCTCGGTATCCAAGCCCAGTAGCAGGGTGATAAGACCAAGGTGACTGATAGTCGAAAATGCCAGTAGACCCTTTAAGTCATGCTTAAATAAAGCGATATACGCACCAACAAGTAGCGTTATCAGACCTGTCAAACCCACTAAGATGAACCAAATTTCTGTGCCCGCCAAAGCTGGGTAAAAACGTGCAAGTAAGAAAATACCCGCTTTAACCATAGTTGCAGAATGTAAGTAAGCACTTACAGGTGTTGGCGCAGCCATAGCGTGCGGTAGCCAGAAATGGAAAGGGAATTGCGCGGATTTAGTGAATGCGCCTAATAGGACAAGTACTAATGCCACTTCATATAAATCATGAGATTGGATAAGCTCACGACTAGCCAAAATAATGTCTAAATCGTAACTTCCAACGATATTACCGAGTAATAGTAAACCAGCCAATAATGCTAAACCGCCGCCACCGGTAATTGCCAGCGCCATTTTTGCGCCTTTACGCGCTTCTGATTTATGCCACCAATAACTTATCAGCAAAAATGAACTTATACTGGTTAATTCCCAAAATACCCACAATTGCAAGACGTTGTTAGACATTACAATGCCTAGCATGGCTGTCATAAATAACATTAGATAAGCATAAAGCTTGGGCATTGAGTCATTTTCACTCAGGTAATAGCGTGCATAGAAAATAACTAATATGCCAATACCTAAGATCATAAATACGAATAAAAGTGCCAATCCATCCAAACGGAAAGACACGTCAAGATCGAGTATTGGTACCCAATCTAGCGTTGCGCGAACAGCTTCCCCAGCAAACACTGCGGGAGCTAAATCAATGGCTAATAAAAGAGCCACAGTAGGTGCAATCAAGGTGATTGCAGTAGACTGATTGCGAGAGAGTTTACCTGTTAACGATGAGAGTAAACTACCTAACAAGGATATCAATGGTATCCAAAGCAAAGTCATAAAGAAGCCTTATATCTTCGATGCCGTTCATCACTATTAAATGCACGTTATGATTACGTCATGGCGATCGTGTTCTGTTTATTTTTTACGTGCATTTTTATCACACATAACGTCTACCAGTTATACTTTATTAGTGTTTGACTTGTCTAGGGTTTCACGTACTGGCTGTTTAAATTGTAGACAAGATTAACAAACAATTCAGATCCTGTTCATAAAAGGTACGCTCATTTAACTCAGATCAATGCTTAGCATTTAGCTCGTTGAGATAAACTTGATAATCGCTGGGCACTGATAAAGTTCTATTTAATGACTTTAACCATAATCCTAAATAGTGGTTTGACAAGTGAATTTCGTGATATTGCATTTTTGATGCGATATGTTGCGGTTTGTACGACGCTAGCTGCCCAAACTTACAAGTCTCGCTCTTATACCATCCTTTTGGGGCACTTGTACCAACATATAAATTGGGGGCTTTATAGCCTGATGTTTTACATAGCCAATCAGCTTTTGCTTGAGGCACTGGATACTCATCTTCAAAATGAGCGAAATGCATCATTTCGTGTACAAACAGCTCATATTGGCTCTTATTATGAAGCCTCATCACACCATTATATACATTTGCCAAGCCTTGTTTATTTGTCATGATCACTAAATGTCTGGCTTGTTGCACTGATGACTCTTGAAGTAAATGATCAATATTGCATTTGATGAAGTTAGACTCTCCTCCTGAGCACTGTGTCAGGTCTCCAACATACAAAGGTTCAGATAAGCAATACGGAAGCAATTCAGATAATTGGCTTTGATTGTACTGTGCACTTAGGCGTTTAAGTTGCTTAATACCAGATAAGGTCTCCGCTAATAACATAATAGAATGTTTACAACTGACTGTTGGAGTATGCCAACCAAATACAGACACCCCTAAATCATCAACACTGGCCTTATTCAGGGTACTTATCGAGTTGCCGACTTCAAGACTGTATACAGAAACATAAGGCTCTACGACCTCTAGGTGCTCAAATATACGTATCATGAGTGCATACTCTCCTTGCTCCTCTAATAGTTCTAACAACCGAATACGTGCTGAAGATGTGCTCTGGTGCCAATATTTTTCGATTAAAAGCCACGCTTGCTCATAATGACTGTTTGCTATAAGCCTAATAGCCCATTCAAAAGCAAAAATAGGATAGCCAGTGCGCCTTAGCGATTGAACTTGCTCATCGGTGAGTTGCTCGGGGATTTGCTTGAGTCGCAGATAAGCATAGTTTGAGGGGTTGAAGTTTTGCGCAGCACGGGTGACGAGTATATTCAAATGAGGGCCTTTCATCTCGGCCAAGCCTGCTATATGTTGGCTGCTACTCGGAACAGCCATCAACAAAAAGACAATACCTGTCAGGTACTGACGTAACATCACTTAGCTAGCACTTGCTTTTAGCAATGCTTCCCGCAAAAGACGCAGCTCTAATTTAGCATATTTATGTTCGACAAATTCGTATACATTGGTTGCTAAAGTTAACCTAAAATACTCTGCAGCTTTCACATAACTACCTGTACTCAAGTGCCTTTTTGCAATGTAGAAATATGCTTCGCAGAGTCTTTCTGCATACTCTTTTTGAGTTTTCACACCCACTGCTATGCCATCTAAGAATTGCTCTTCACTTATCTCATTTAAATAAAACTGTACAATTTGCGTTGACCAAGCTTCGTGATTGAGTTGCTGACTGTTGGCTTTTAATTGCGCTTGCGCAGTAATCGGGTCTACAGAACTATGTGCTATATATAGCCAGAGCATCCTGTATGCATCCTCTGGTGAGCTTGATAAAAAGCGCTCAAAATCAGTGACTGCTATCTCTTTTCTACCACCATAATACAACGCAATACCGCGATTTAAATAGGCATATTCATAGCTTTCATCTAACTCAAGCACCGAACCAAAGCTTTCGTAAGCCTCACTAAACTCCTGGCGCAATGTATGATGTATACCAATGAAATTATATGTTTCAGCAAGATCTGGTCTGAGTTTCAGTGCACGATTGAAATCTATTTGTGCCAATTGCGCTAAACCCAAACTGTCATATAACTTACCGCGTATGTGGTATAACTCCGCTCTTTGATTACGAGTAAGCTCAGCACTATTTAATAATTCACTATAGCGGGCAACTTCAATTTGAGCGCGAGGGTTAGGTTGCATTGGCTCGGTGAAAGGGATTGGTAGCAGTGGTTGCAGTTTATCTTCAACATTCGCCTGCTGAGTGCTTTGGCAGCCCAATAAGCTCAATCCAAGTAAAGGTAATAGTAAAAATCTCAAGGTATATCCCTCTTTGGGCCAGATAATTATAGTGTCAGCCATTAAAGCACAAAAAAAGGGGCCATTCAGCCCCTTTTAACGAAACTTATTGTTTCTTTACATAAAATTACTCACCTTTTGGTGCTTGCTCTGCAGCAGGCTCCGACGGCTCTAGCGCTTCTTTAATACTTAGACGTACACGGCCTTGGCGATCTACTTCTAGTACTTTAACTTTAACTTCTTGGCCTACCTTCAGGTGGTCAGATACGTTATTTACACGCTCTTTGCTGATTTGAGAAATGTGTACAAGGCCATCTTTACCTGGTAGTACATTTACAAACGCACCAAAGTCAACGATACGGTTTACTTTACCATTGTAGATAGTGCCAACTTCTAGCTCAGCTGTCAGTGCTTCAATACGTGCAATCGCTTCTTTAGCACTGTTACCATTAGTTGCAGCAATCTTAACAGTACCGTCATCTTCGATTTCGATAGTTGTGTCAGTTTCTTCTGTTAGCTGACGAATTGTTGCACCACCTTTACCGATTACGTCTGCAATCTTCTTCGGTGGAATGTTCATCGTGTAAATACGCGGAGCGAATTCAGATAGCTCTTGTGAAGGTGCAGCAATTGCTTGGTCCATTACGCTAAGGATATGCATACGGGCCGCTTTAGCTTGTTTAAGTGCGATCTGCATGATTTCTTTCGTGATACCTTCAATCTTGATATCCATCTGAAGTGCAGTTACACCAGCGCTGCTACCTGCTACTTTAAAGTCCATGTCACCTAGGTGGTCTTCATCACCTAAGATATCAGAAAGAACAACGAACTCTTCGCCTTCTTTAACTAGACCCATTGCGATACCAGCAACAGAAGCCTTAACAGGTACACCTGCGTCCATCAGAGCCAAAGAAGTACCACATACAGATGCCATTGAAGATGAACCATTTGACTCAGTGATTTCAGAAACAACACGCACTGAGTAAGGGAATTCTTCTAAGCTTGGCATTACAGCTTGAACACCACGCTTTGCAAGGTTACCGTGGCCGATTTCACGACGCTTTGGAGAACCGATGAAACCAGTTTCACCTACACAGAATGGAGGGAAGTTGTAATGAAGCATGAAGTGGTGCTTGTGAGTACCAACTAGGTCATCCATCATCTGTGCGTCACGCTCAGTACCTAAAGTAGCAGTAACTAATGCCTGAGTTTCACCACGTGTGAAGATTGATGAGCCGTGTGTACGTGGAAGTACACCAGTCATTACGTCAAGTGCACGAACCATATCTGGTTCACGACCATCGATACGTTTCTCACCTGCAATGATACGACCACGAACAATTTTCTTCTCTAGAGAGCTGAATAGCTTACCAACTTCTTGCTCGTCTAGCTCTTCGCCTTCAGCAAGCTCAGCAGTTAGCTTTTCAAGTACTTCTGCTTTTGCTTCAGATAGAGACTCTTTACGCGCTACTTTGTCAGTAATAAGGTAAGCCGTGCCTACTTTTTCTTCTGCAATTGCAGCTACTTTGTCTGCTAGCGCAACGTTTTTCTCGGGTGCAGTCCAATCCCAAGCTGGTTTGCCAGCTTCAGCCTTAAACTCTTCAATAGCTTTAATAATAGCTTGAGACTGATCATGACCGTATACAACAGCACCTAGCATCTCTTCTTCAGTTAAGATTTCAGCTTCTGACTCAACCATCAGTACCGCATTTTCAGTACCTGCTACCACTAGGTCTAGCTTACTTTCAGCTAACTCTGTTACAGTTGGGTTAAGTACGTATTGACCATTGATGTAACCAACACGTGCTGCACCAATAGGACCATTGAATGGCACGCCCGAAATAGCAAGTGCTGCAGAAGTACCGATCAACGCGACCATATCAGGCTGAACTTCAGGATCTGAAGAAACAACTGTCGCGATAACTTGAACTTCGTTCACGAAGCCATCTGGGAATAGTGGACGAATTGGACGGTCAATTAGGCGCGCTGTTAGTGTTTCTGAATCAGAAGGACGACCTTCACGCTTCAAGAAGCCACCTGGGATACGGCCAGCTGCGTACATTTTTTCTTGGTAGTTAACCGTAAGAGGGAAAAAGTCCTGACCAGGCGCTGCTTCACGCTTACCAACAACAGTCACTAGTACTGATGTGTCACCGATGCTTGCCAAAACCGCACCGTCAGCCTGACGTGCGATTGCACCTGTTTCCAGAGTCACTGTATGTTGACCTAACTGGAATTCTTTAATTATTGCTTGCACAAAAATATTCCTTAAAAAATATATTAAAACGCCAACAACAACCAATTACAGTCTTAAATAGAACAACCAAAATTACTGGCTACTCATATAGTTCTACTTAAGCACTACAATTGGCAGAAGTATCGGCGCTTGCTCAGCACTATGCATGAGCGAGGGTAAGTATACTGCTAGTACACGCACAAAAAAAGGGGCGAATTCGCCCCTTTTTTATTGTCGGATAAAAATCCAACAATTCATCAAATTCTTAGCGACGTAGGCCAAGCTCTTTGATCAACGCAGCGTAACGTTCAACGTTCTTACCTTTAAGGTAGTCAAGAAGGTTACGACGTTGGCTAACTTTACGTAGTAGACCACGACGAGAGTGGAAGTCGTGTTTGTGGTCAGCAAAGTGGCCTTGTAGTTTGTTGATATCAGCAGTTAGAAGTGCAACTTGAACTTCTGGAGAACCAGTGTCGCCTTCTGCGCGTGCGAATTTTGCTACGATTTCTGCTTTTTCTTTGTTGCTTAGTGACATAATAAACTCCAATTTAAATAAATTTAATGCTTCAGCCGATCACTAATTCAGCCAAAGCGACAAAGCGGCGGCATTGTATCAGTAATTGATGCCGCTGACAAAGCTATTGTGCGCTAGATAGTGCTCTTTTTGCTTTTAGATGGCCATGCTTGTTACGTTCGCCAATACCGATAAACGTATCTTCAGCCATCACCTTTATAACGCCTTCAGGTACTTCACCCACCACCACAGTTTGCCCATGGCTAAAAGCAACGCCTTGCTCTTTGGTTAAAGTGATCGTCGGTAAGTCAACCAGAGCAGTATCCATCGGAAGAAGTAGCTCATCAATATATGTTGATGGCTCCACACCATCGACTTTAGCTTGTTGCAACTTTTCTTCTAACGCTTCAATGGTGATCATCTTTTCTGCTGGGTAGTGACCAACGCCACTGCGATGAAGCATGATCACATGTGCACCACAGCCAAGCTTTTCACCCAGGTCGTCAACAATAGTGCGAATATAGGTACCCTTTGAAACGTGCACGGTCATCTGGATCTGTTGATTGTCGCCATCGTATTCATCAAGCGTGATGCTATATACGTTTATTTTTCTGCATTTACGCGGCACTTCAATGCCTTCACGTGCATACTTATATAATGGTTGGCCTTGATATTTAAGCGCAGAATACATCGAAGGGTATTGATCAGACTCACCTAAAAAACTAGCAACTTCCTGCTCTAATTGCGGTTGCGTAATTTCCACAGGGCGTGTCTCAACGATTTCACCATCCGAGTCTGACGTCGTTGTACGTTCACCTAACTGTGCACGTACAACATAAGTTTTATCAGTATCCAATAGAAACTGCGTAAACTTTGTAGCTTCACCAAAACAGATTGGCAGCATACCTGTTGCAAGCGGATCTAGCGCACCAGTGTGACCCGCTTTTTGTGCAAAGTAAATACCTTTAGCCTGTTGCAAAGCTTTGTTAGATGAGATCCCTTGTGGCTTGTGTAAAAGTACAATGCCATCAACTGGGCGACCTTTACTACGACGGGCCATTACTCTTCACCACCTTCAACTGAATCCGTATCTTCACCACGCTTTTCTTTATCAGTGCGGATCACTTCATCAACCAAGTTAGAAATACGCATACCTTCCATCAGTGAGTTATCAAGTACAAATCGTAACTCTGGCATAATGCGCGCGCGGATACGCTTGCCAAGCAATGAACGGATATAGCCCGTTGCATCATTCAGAATTGCTAGGTTTTGCTTTGTATCCTCATCGCTTTTACTGTTTAAAACAGTTACAAAGATTTTTGCGTAGGATAAATCGCGAGATACTTCAACTGCTGATACAGTCACCATACCTAATCTTGGATCTTTAATTTCTCGTTGCAAGATTACCGCAATTTCTTTTTGAATTTGCTGTGCAACGCGATCCGTACGAGAAAATTCTCTCATTGTCACCACTTATATAAACTATTGATTTTTATGTTATAAAAATCCAAAAAACACAAACACAAATGGGGGCGAATGCCCCCATTTCAAGGTTTAGACCCTGTGAGAATTACAGTGAACGCTGTACTTCAACAGTTTCGAATACCTCAATTTGATCGCCAACTTTAACGTCGTTGTAGTTCTTAACGCCGATACCACATTCCATACCGTTACGAACTTCTTGTACATCATCTTTAAAGCGACGAAGTGACTCAAGTTCACCTTCGTAGATAACCACGTTTTCACGTAGTACACGAATTGGAGCGCTACGCTTAACGATACCTTCAGTTACCATACAACCAGCAACAGCACCAATCTTAGGCGACTTGAACACGTCACGTACTTCAGCAAGACCAATGATCTCTTGTTTGAACTCAGGCGCAAGCATACCAGCCATTGCTTGTTTCACTTCTTCGATCAGGTCGTAAATAACACTGTAGTAACGAAGGTCAAGGTTTTCAGCTTCAATCACTTTACGTGCTGATGCATCCGCACGGACGTTGAAACCAACGATGATAGCATTTGAAGCCGCAGCAAGTGTTGCATCAGTTTCAGTGATACCACCTACACCACTACCTACAATCTTCACTTTAACTTCGTCTGTAGACAGCTTAGTTAGTGAATCAGAAATTGCTTCGATTGAACCTTGAACGTCTGCTTTAAGTACAACGTTAACTTCAGAAATATCGCCATCAGTCATGTTAGTGAACATGTTTTCAAGCTTCGCTTTCTGCTGACGTGCAAGCTTCACTTCACGGAACTTACCTTGACGATATAGAGCAACTTCACGTGCTTTACGCTCGTCTTTAACAACCGTTGCTTCATCACCTGCCGCAGGTACACCTGAAAGACCTAAAATCTCTACAGGAATTGAAGGACCAGCTTGTGAAATTTCTTTACCGTTTTCGTCTCTCATCGCACGAACACGACCGTACTCAAGGCCACAAAGTACAATGTTACCTTGCTCCAGCGTACCGCCTTGCACAAGTACAGTTGCAACTGGACCACGACCTTTGTCTAGACGAGATTCGATAACAACACCTTGTGCCATACCTTCTTGAGGCGCTGTAAGCTCTAATAGCTCAGCTTGCATCAAGATAGCTTCAAGTAAGTCGTCAATACCTAGACCTGTTTTCGCTGAGATATGAACAAACTGCGTGTCACCACCCCACTCTTCTGGAATAACATCCAATTGAGCAAGCTCGTTTTTAACGCGATCTGGGTCGATGCCCTCTTTATCCATTTTGTTTACAGCGATGATAAGCGGTACTTCAGCAGCTTTTGCGTGCTGCACAGCTTCTTTAGTCTGAGGCATTACACCATCATCAGCAGCTACAACTAGAACAACGATATCCGTTGCTTTTGCACCACGTGCACGCATTGATGTAAACGCCGCGTGACCCGGAGTATCTAGGAACGTGATCATGTTACCATCAGTTTCAACATGGTATGCACCAATGTGCTGAGTGATACCACCAGCTTCGCCGTCTGCTACTTTCGCTTTACGAATATAGTCTAGCGTTGACGTCTTACCGTGGTCAACGTGACCCATAACAGTAACAACCGGTGCACGTGGACCAACACTCTCGTTGTCACTGCGATCGTTTAATACTTTCTCTTCAAGTTCATTCTCTTTAACAAGAACAACTTTATGACCCATTTCCTCTGCAACATACTGTGCAGTTTCTTGGTCAATCACTTGGTTAATCGTTACCATTTCACCAAGCTTCATCAGTGTTTTTACAACCTCAGCACCTTTCACAGCCATGCGTGATGCAAGCTCAGATACTGTAATTGTTTCACTAATGCGAACTTCTTGTTTAACTTCTGCCGCTGGCTTTTGGAAACCGTGCTGTAGAGAAGTAGGCGCTTTTAGCTTACCTTTTCTACCACGTGACTGTGCGTTAGAATCGCCTTTCGCCTGTGGCTTTTTCTTTTTCTTACGACGTGCACTTTTCTCTTCACGTGCGTCAGATTCGTCTTCTGCTTCACGTGCATATGTAGAAGTCGTCATATGGTGATCTGCAGAAGCTTCGCGTTTTTTGCGCTCTTCTTCTTCAGCTTTCCAACGTGCTTCATTCTCTTCCGCTAGACGACGAGCTTCTTCTGCTTGACGTTTTGCTTCTTCTTCAGCCTTTTTCACAGCTGCTGCTTCTGCTTCTGTACGAAGACGTTCTGCTTCGATTTTCTCTTGCTCTTGTTGGGCGCTATCCACTTCTTTACTCTGCTGTTCTTTCGCTTGACGTTCTGCTTCTGCTTTACGTTTGGCTTCTTCTTTAGCTTTGCGCTCAGCTTCCTCTTTGGCTTTTCGCTCTGCCTCCTGTTGGGCGTTGCGTTCAGCTTCTTCTTTCGCTTGTTGCTCAGCTTCTTGTTGAGCTTTCAATTCTGCTTCTTTGCGCGCAGCTTCCTCTGCAGCTAAGCGTTCTTGCTCTTTTTGCTGCTCGATTGCGCTCTTTTTAACGTAAGTGCGCTTTTTACGTACTTCTACCTGAACCGATTTAGCTTTACCAGTAGAACCAGTAACACTTAATGTACTCTTGCTTTTACGCTGAAGAGTCATGCGCTCAGGACCATCTGAACCTGTGCCACCATGTTGCTTACTCAAGTGGTCAAGTAACTTGGCTTTTTCAGATTCACTTACCTGATCGCCTTTGGCTTTGGTGATCCCTGCATCTGTTAACTGCTGTAGTAATTTATCGACAGTTGTACCAATGTTCTCGGCTAGTTTTTCTATGCTCACTTCTGCCATGCTATGCGTTACCTCCCGTTAATAAACTACTCTTCACTAAACCAGCAAATATTACGTGCAGCCATAATAAAGTCGCCCGCTTGCTGTTCAGATAATTCAGTGATCTCAACTAATTCGTCGATACCCTGTTCTGCTAAATCTTCTAGGGTGATAACGCCTTTGCTCGCCATCACAAATGCTAAGTGACGATCTAAACCTTCTAAGTCTAGTAGGTCTTGAGCAGGTTCAGCACCTTCTAAAGACTCTTCATCACGAAGTGCTTTCGTTGTTAAAGCATCTTTTGCACGTTTACGTAACTCTTCAACTGTGTCTTCGTCTAGCCCCTGAATTTCAAGGAACTCAGCTACTGGCACATATGCCACTTCTTCAAGCGTAGAGAAACCTTCGTTGATTAAAAACTCTGCAAAGTCATCATCAATATCTAGGTTATCAGTAAATAGGCTTATCAGTTTATCAGATTCTTCAGCGTTTTTACGCTCCATATCTTCAACTGTCATTACGTTCAGTTCCCAACCAGTTAACTGGCTAGCAAGTCGAACGTTTTGCCCGTTACGACCAATCGCTTGTGCAAGATTATCTGCTTCAACAGCGATTTCCATTGTACGTGTATCTTCATCCATCACAATTGATGCAACTTCTGCTGGAGCCATTGCATTAATTACGAACTGAGCTGGATTGTCGTCATATAGTACTATATCAACGCGCTCTCCGCCTAGCTCTGTAGACACTGCTTGTACACGTGCACCACGCATACCTACACATGCGCCTACTGGGTCGATACGCTTGTCATTTGATTTAACCGCAATTTTTGCACGTGAACCAGGATCACGAGCTGCACCTTTGAGCTCGATCATCTCTTCACCAATCTCTGGTACCTCAATGCGGAATAATTCCATCAGCATCTCTGGCTTAGAGCGAGTCACAAATAATTGCGCGCCGCGCGCTTCAGGCTTCACTTCATACAATAGACCACGAACACGGTCACCTGGACGGAAGCTTTCACGTGGCAGCATATCTTCACGATAAATAACCGCTTCAGCATTGTTACCCAGATCAATCACAACTGTATCACGAGACGCTTTTTTAACTACGCCCGTAACAAGTTCACCTTTTTGATCTTTATATGCATCAACGACGAGTGCACGCTCAGCTTCACGTACTTTCTGTACGATAACTTGCTTTGCCATTTGAGTTGTAATGCGGTCAAACTGAATAGACTCAATTTGCTCTTCAACATAGTCACCCAGTTGTAACTCTGGCTCTTCTACTTGTGCAGCTTCGATGGTAATTTCAGAATATGGATTTTCTAATGAACCATCTTCTAGCGGCTCTGCAACCTGCCAGCGACGGAACGTATCGTATTCACCCGTTTTCCTATCAATAGAAACGCGTACTTCAATTTCACCGTCATGTTTTTTCTTTGTTGCAGTCGCCAGTGCGAACTCTAACGCCTCAAAAATTTTCTCTCTTGGGACTGCTTTTTCGTTGGATACAGCTTCTGCAACCAACAAGATCTCTTTTGCCATAGGTTTTGCCTCGCTTGCCCTGGTCCTTCGCACTTAATCTTAAAATTTGGCGATAATATTAGCTCTCTCGACGTTACTAAGCATAATGTGATGCTCGTGTCCGTCGACAGTTAGCGTAATCATATCGCCTTTAACTGCTACTAGGTCGCCTTTAAAGTTGCGACGACCATCTTGTGGAAGTTTAGTGCGCAAACGCACCTCTTCACCTTGCGCGTCCTCATAATGAGCTTGTTTGAATAATGGTCTATCCACACCCGGTGAAGACACTTCTAAGTTATATTCATTTGTAATGGGATCTTCTACATCCATAATCGCACTAATTTGGCGACTTACTTCTGCACAATCGTCAACATTAATGCCATTCTCATGTTCAATGTACACTCTAAGTGTAGAATGACGACCAGCTTGCACAAACTCTAGACCGAGTAGCTCAAAACCGCACGCCTCAACAGCGGGTTCTAGCATTGCGGTTAAATCTTGCTCGAGTTTTGACACAAATTACCTCCATACAAACAAAAAAAGGGCTCATGGCCCCATCAATTCAGCTGCATGTTCTTGGGCCTACTTTGCTAATATCTAGCACCAGACACAACAACGCCCCGAACCAAGCGGGGCGTCACACCAAAAACAAACTGTGTGGCCAAAGGCCGTGCTTGGTTGCGGACTGTACCAGCCTAAATTAAGCTTGCGCTTAAACGCAAAACGCGCATTACCATGAATGCGCGACCTTTAAGAAATATAGAAACTTCTTAATATTGGTTGCGGGAGCCGGATTTGAACCGACGACCTTCGGGTTATGAGCCCGACGAGCTACCAGGCTGCTCCATCCCGCGTCCACATGCAGCAATAAGCTGCTCAATTGGCGTGTATTATAGAGATTGTTCCATTAATACGCAACCACTAACTAGATAAATTAGCTAGCCATTCTAATACAGTCCAATTACCGATTAGTCCTTTAACAATCATTAACATACAGCGCTTGTACCTATTTTAGTTTTCTTTATACTTCACATTTCTTACAATTAGGAGACAATAAAATGAATAAAAGGTCATTTCAGGCAACAATCGCTGCACTCTCGACATTAATTTTTAGTGGTGTCGCAACAGCAAACTCATGTGCGAAGGCTGGCCCACAAACTCCACGCGATATTGATAACCTAGCAGGTGAAAATAAGCGCATCTTTAGTCTCGCTCCTCCTTCATCACAAATGAATCTTTGTAATATCCACTTTCACAAAAATGCAGAGCACAAAGCAAAAGACTTTTCGGTATTTGCGGGCGATGGAAAATACGGCGGTTATCAGTGTAATGCGACTTCAAGCCTTACACCTGCTGAACTAAAAGCGCCAAAAGGCAAAGTATGTAAAAATGTCAAACCCGGTGACACTATCGAAGTACATTGGGTACATAGCTCATGTGATGTCAAACCAGGTAAAGGATTAGGATCATGCCTTAATGAGCAATGTGCAAACCCAGATCTACGTGTAGAAACGCAAGTATTCTTGGTCGTAAATGATAAAAATGCGCTTGATTTTAATGACTTAAGCTATGACGGAAATATCGTTAATGGCTATCACCAACCAAAACATATTCCAAATACAACGGGTAAGCCGGTTGAGTTTTTAGGTTCGACAACTGGACCAAGTTACAATGACAAGCAATGTTCTCCTCTACAAGTGACTTGGAGCGTCCGCCCAGCTTGCGCGAAAGTTGACATCAACAGTTTAGCCGAGTGGTGTGAAGATAACGCCTTTGAAGAAGATCACGCACATGGTGTTAGACAGCTAGTTACAGATCCTAAGCTATTGTCTCCAATTAAGTAAAATTAGTTTGTTATGCAGAAGTGGGCTATTCTCATTTCTGCATTAATGATAAATAAGTTTGCAATCATAAAAGTCTCATGGCTATACTTAAGAAAAGTGTGCTTTTTAAACAAAATTGAATGCGCACGAATTGTAATTACCCAAGTTTAATTTGTTTTGTTTGTTGTATCAGTTGAGTGATGGCAAAGCAGATTTGATTAAAAACTTGAGCATGGATCCGCTCTAATCGTAATTGGAGCGATTATGAGTATTTCACCCTATCAATATCAACTGCTAAGTCAGTCTTTTGCGACTATTAAACCTAACTTTCACTGCTTTTGTGTCAGTTTCAACCATCGCCTAAAAATGCATCCTATGTCGATGGCCATACCCAACGCCGAATCACAAATTTTGACAATCGAATATCAGTTACGAGCTTTTATCCAACAAAGCTTGATCAGAATGGCAAATCAAAAAGAGCTTTGCCGATATATCACAGATAATATCACCACTATAAAATCACTGCGACCATCCGCATGTGATATCAGAGTTTTGTGTAACTGCTTTTTAGATACCCTTAAAGTACACCTTGGTAAGCAATTCACACTCGCTGTCAGAAATGCTTGGAAACGCGCTTTACATATCGTTGCAAATGTTCTTAAAGCGGAGCTGTTTGGCATGTCAAATATTGTTTACTTAGATCAAATTAGACAACAAAAGCAAATCGGCCATTCCTGAAGTTATAATGACAACCATAGCACTAATGAGTAAACTGGACCTAATTTAGGTTAATTAGGTGAGTTTATGAAACGTATCGCTGTTTTAATGGGATTGAGTGTATTTTTTACCACTGGATGTGATGTATTTGAAAACTCTAAAGCTCAAATAGAAGCGCAATATTTGTCGGAGAACCATGAACTTCAAGCGGTTATTGAACAAATCCGTGAGCAAGGACTTGAAGCTATGGCACAAAGTGCACAAGCTGGTACTATGGCCAGTTGTGTTGCAAGCAAACTTGATGGCGACCCTATGGGTGCATTGGTTGAAGTAGAAGGTGCTCTGCAAGATGGCGCAAGCGTCGCGGAATTAGCAAATTCAATTGCCAGTTTGACAGAACAAGAGATCAGTTTGGAGAGCATCCCCGAATTACTTAAAGCAGGTGCTGAGACAGTTACTTATTTAAGAACTTTATTAGAGACGTATGACTTGGCTGAGCTACAAACACAGTTCGCAACAATCCTTGAGCAAGGTCAAACAAAAACAGAAGATATCGGCACACACTTACGTGGATTAATAGAGCAGTGTAATTAAGTACGGCAGTGGACATGCATAACGCATGACCACTGCTTATCAGGCTAGAAGAGACGCCAGCGTCTTTTCTTAGTACGCACCTTATGTACCCAATTGACTTCAATTGTGGTCACTGCTAAAACATCACTATGCGTTTTAGCAATCAACTCATAACTTACGCTCTCTACAGAGCCGAAGTTCAGTGTATATGTGAAGTTGTCAGTATTAGCCCAACACTGCAAAATGCGTTTAGATTCACTTTCTCTAAGGCAATAGTCCCCTGCTATCGGTGCTGATATATCAAACACAACATCAGCATAGCAAGTACGTCCTTGGTTCAGCGCAACACATTTTGTAGGTGATGCATTTAATATCCCTTTACGCGTTTCGTTAGCCATTGACTCTGGTGCCAATGTAATAACCAAAACCATAATTACCCAAGTAAATCTAAAATACATACTTCACTCCAGTAAAAAATACTCGAGCATAGTTTGAATCAATCAGTGGGCTACTTTTCACACCACCTGACCCAACCAAAATTGAAGCCCCTGCACTATATACCCAATCTTGTGCAATAGGATAATTAACTTGAGTTTGAACAAATGCTGTCGCGCCATCCCCAGCAGTAAAGCCATACAAATAATCATTTACTTCAGAAGGCGATACACCATAAAAGTAATTATTAAAATTTTGAGAGTAATAGTTAGCGCCAAAGTTCAACCAAAGATCCCAATTACGTAACTCAAAGTTACGCGTCGCTTCGATATGAAAAACCCAGCCATTTGAGTCACCAAACACATCATAGACTAATTCAGCAACGGCTAAAAATTCTCCAACATTTCGATAATAAGCAAGGCCTATAGATTGGTCGACTTTACGACGATTAATCGTTTTTAACTTTTCTACTTTATCATCCTCGTTCGAATAATAACCTGTATCAGAGAATGGGATTTGATAATTGCCAAAAATCGCATCTAACCCCCAGTTTTCCTCTTGGATCAACTGATAGCCTAAATCAGAACCACCAAAAAAATCTCCTGAATGCGTATTCAGATAGAATTGTTTGTATTGGATTTTGGCATCTACCAAGGGGGAAAGGGAAGAAAATTCATTTTTGGCGCCAATTAGCTTTGGTAGTTTAGTATTGACATAAAAAGCACCTACACTTAGCTGCCATTCAAACTCATCTTCATCGTACCAAGGCTCAGCATGTGCTTTACTTGCAATAGTCATACACATCGCAAGCAGCACTGACGTTATTTTTTTCATTACTTATTATCTTTATTGCGCGTTTGTGCCGAATTCAATTCCAGATCATACCTGAGCATTTCTCATACAACAAGTAAACATTAAAATCAATTACACCAAGCTTTTATACAAAAATACGTTACTGACTGTATAAGGACTTTCCCCAACGACATGTCAACACGGAGAAAAACAATATAATGCAAAATTAAACTCCTATATGAAACATTGCCACAGCGTACTGATCCGATAAGAAGGATATAATAAGTCGAAATAATTTACCTAAGAATTAGCGATGATAATTACTCAAGTCAATAATGCCTGTAACACGATAAGAAACCCACGCTTCTTACATTTTTAGCACAACTCTTTTCTCACAAAAAAAGAGCTACGATGCACAGTGACGCTAATTGTTGTTACCACGCCTTGGAGAGAACAACATAAAAATCACTATATTCAATATATTAATAAAAAATTTTGCAATTACTCACTTAAATAAGCATATAGAATCCGCTTGTATATCTGCTCAATTGAGCGTAAATCCGCGATAGATACGTGTTCATTCACTTGATGTATTGAATCATTTTTTACGCCACATTCCACTACTTGTGTATGCTCATTAGCAAAAAAGCGGCCATCTGATGTACCACCAGCTGTGCTCAGTGCAGGGAATTGCCCAAGCTCTTCAGCAATTACGTTTTCTATTAAAGATAAAAAGCAATTACTTTGTTTTTTTCCAGTATAGAATGACTCACAAGGGCGCTCCCAAGAAATATCAATATCAGCATCAAAACACTCAACAAGCGCAGTCAGCCTCTGGCAAATATCACCACTTTTATAGCTGTGACTATATCGCACATTAAATGTCACCTCGCATTCTGCGGGGACCAAATTATCAACGATATTAGGCACCGTTATCCCTGTTACCTGCAGCGTCGTTTTAGAGCCGGGTTTATCCAAAGACCAGTTTAAGCGAGATAATTGAGTAACTAGGTCACCTGCGATATGTGCTGCATTGACTGCAAATTCAGGGTACGCAACATGACCTGCTTTGCCATTTATAATAAATCGGCCGGAAATTGCGCCTCTTCGACCATTTTTTATGATGTCCCCGACTAGTTTATGCGACGTTGGTTCACCAACCAGACAAGCATCCAATACCACCCCTTTTTTCTTTAAATACTCAGCAATAAGAGCAGAACCATCAGTTGCCTCTCCTTCTTCATCTGATGTGATCAACCAATAAAATGAGCCTCTTTTCTTGGTGTTTGATTGACAAAAGTCAATGCTTGCATTGAGCATGGCGGCCACTGAGCCCTTCATATCTGCAGCGCCTCGGCCGTAAATGATATCATCTACAATCTCACCCGAAAATGGGTCAACAAGCCAGTCTTCAGGTGTAGCAGGAACAACATCCACATGTCCAGAATACGCAAAAACGGGACCATTGCCGAAATGCTTACGGGCAATTAAATTTTTTACCCCGTTAGATTCAATCAGATCGACCTCAAAATCACATCTCTGTAATTGCTTTTGCAAAAATGCCATGGTCCCTGCATCATCAGGCGTAATGGAACGGGCTCTAATCAAATGCTGTAAGCTCTCTACAACTGAAGGAATAGTTTGAATACGAGTTTGGAAAGGCAGAGGCATGCTTTATCACCAAAAAAACGATTTTCTTCATTAAACGAGCCAAAAGTGTCCAATTCATGTCGAATAAATTGCACATTTATTACTAAATATCTAACCCCCAAAGTGAGTCTTAGATTACACAGCAGCAAAATACAGCAAACTTTCAACACAAAACGATATCAAAACTTATTCCAAATCAAACTTTCAGATATTTCTGAAAGATGGAAAGTCAAATTTGATCTAGAACAGCTTTTTAATTACCGGAGCCTTTACTATAGAGCCATTAAAGAGAACCAACTGGTATAGGTTCAGGAGATGAAAATGAATAAACTAACAGCTGCTTTAATTTCAACTTTATTGGTAACAGCGCCACTCGCTCATGCACAATTTAGCGTTAACATCGGTGCGATTCATGTAAACCCTATCGACTCAGCATCAGCGATCAATGAAAATAGAGCTCTGGGGCTATCAGCTGATTCTGACACACAATTAGGTATCACTTTCGACTATCACTATAACGATAACATCGTATTTGAATTAGTCGCAGCAACGCCATTTTCTCACACAGTGCAAGGCGAAGGTGGCTTAGCAGGAAATGACATCGCTAAGATTAAGCACTTGCCCCCGACACTTTTAGCTCAGTACCACTTTTTTGATAAGAGTGCAAAGTTACGACCATTCATTGGTGCAGGTTTAAATTATACAGTCTTCTTTGATGAGGAACCGAGTGCAGCATTAAAGCAGACGTTAGGTACAGATGATGTAAAAGTCGAACTAGACAGCTCATTTGGATTGGCATTACAACTAGGTTTGAATTACGAAATCAATGACAAATGGGGCTTGCACGTAATGGTGTCGAAAATGGATATCGACACAGATGCAACCGTTTATGCAAATGGCAGCCAAGCGCTGACATCTGATGTTGAAATTGACCCATTTGTAGCGATGATTGGCGCTAAATACAAGTTCTAATACTTAAAATAGATTTCTCAATCTTGGCCACTTATGTGGCCTTTTTATTGTTCGCTTTTTTCTGTTCCAACATTGCTTTCCAATGCACAATTTCGTTGGGTAGCTCAGGCTGAGTTCCTTTAAACTCTGCAAGCTCCAATAAATCTTCAACCGCAACGATACCTTTTCGACTTTTAAATACCCCTCTGACGTAGGCAATAGCATGTAAACCTCTTTCAGAATGAAACTTTTGCTCTATATAAAAGTACTTATGATCCCAACCTACCACGCGTGTCGTCACTGAAAACTTTTGCATAGGTTTAATGTCGCGAATATAAGTGATCGCTGTGGCATTTACGATAGGAAACCATTTTCTCTTGAGGATTTTATTGAGCAAGCCTAATCGCTCGGTCATCCAAGTTCTAGCAATGTCCATCATTGCCAAATAACGTGAATTTGTTAGGTGTAAATTAATATCACAGTCCGTTGGTAAGGCTCTAAAGTCAATACTTGTTGGGTCCAACATCCCTTCATAAGTTTTATTTTGTTTAATTTTCCAAAACAGAAGCAATAAGCGAAAATATAAATTCATGTTCCAATTGGTCTAACCAGTAATTTGTCTTGCCAGTGTATCATAGCCTTTAATTGCAACAAGCGTGTTCAGTTATATATTTAATGACTTGTTAAATTTTGAGCAACTTGCTTTATGTTATAAACTGAATTAAGTTTTCTTTATCTTCAAGATAAGTGTTTATTTATGAATAATATATTCAAACTTGGCTTATTCATCACAGCGCTGAGTTTCAGTGATCATGTACTTGCTAACTTTGACTTGTCCGGGAAAGGGGTTGTTACTTACCCAACTGGCATCACAAAAGATTTTGACTTTGGTTTTGGCTGGCAAGCATCAGACAAAAAATTCCGCATTGGCAAAAAAGCCTATTCAATGTCTCAACTTCCTGAGTCTTACTCTATTGCTTTGACCCTAAGTAAAGACGATTCTCGAGTTTGGATCCAAGAATTTAATGCCGGCTATATTGAAGCCTTTCAATGGCAAATTGGTAAAAACAAACTAGAGTTGGCAAAGAAAGAGTTTAAAACCCCAGTTAAAGGGAATTATGTGCTTACACTCAATAATGTCGATTACTTTTTAAGTAGAAATAACGTTAGTATTGACGTGCATTTTGATGATTCTGGCGTCAAACATGTTCGCTTAGAAGGCGTCACCAGAAGTATGGGCACCAAGAAGTAGGCGCCCAGAAAACACATTATACCTTTACAGTTTTTCTATTGATGCCATATTCGCGTAACTTGTTTGCTACCGCAGTATGGCTCAGACCCAAGCGCTTCGCTAACTGTCTTGAGCTTGGATAAGCAGGATAAAGCTTTCTTAATAACGTTGCTTCAAAACGTTTAACGGCTTGCTCAAGCGTGCCTTCAAAGTCCGATTCCAAATAACCTAAGTCATGTGTAAAGGTTGGCAATTGCATATTTTCAATACGTAGCTCTTTATCATCTAATAAGGACACTGCGCGATAGATAGCATTTTCCAGCTGGCGTACGTTACCAGGCCACGGGTATTGCTCTAAAAACTCAAGGCACTCAGGGTGTAAAGAAGGAACTGCTTGACCATTTTGCTGTGCATATTTTTGAATAAAATGCTCTGCCAATGGCTTAACATCCGCTTTGCGATCTCTCAGTGGTGCTATTTCTAAGGTTAAAACATTAATGCGGTAGTAGAGGTCTTCTCTAAATCCGCCTTCTTGTACCATGGCAGGCAAGTCTTTTTGAGTCGCGGCTATTATGCGAACGTTAACTTTAACTTCGTTTTCGTCGCCCACCTTTCTAAAGGTGCCATCTTGTAAAAAACGCAGTAACTTTGTCTGTAACTGTTCAGACATTTCACCGACTTCATCAAGAAACACGGTGCCACCATCCGCTTGTTCTAAAACACCACGTTTTGACGGTACTTGCTCATCAAAGCTTGCGTAGCCGAACAGTTCAGACTCAGCAACATCATCAGGCAGTGAAGCACAAGACAAAGCAATAAAAGGTTTTAACGAGCGGTTTGATGCATAGTGACATGCTCTTGCTAATAGCTCTTTTCCAGTTCCCGTCTCACCAGTAATTAAGATAGGCGCCTCTAGCTGAGCCATCTTGCGCGCTTCACGCACCACACGTCGCATCGCTGTGCTTTGGTTATGTATGGTTGCAAAGCTTTCTTGTCCATAACGTCTAAACGCGCTTACTTGCTGGCCTAAACGGCTCTGAGACTTAATATTGATGACCGCACCTGCCAAAACATCTCCCTCAGTAGCCTGAGGTACAGAAATAGGCAATATGTCTGCAATAAAGTCTTCTCCAGCAACTTCAACACGTGTTGTCTGTCCCAACACCTCACTGCCTTCTAACCAGCGCGTAAAGTTAAAGCCTTTCAATAGCAAGTTGATACTGGTGCCAATCACTTCATCAAGTGATAAGTTTAAGTCTCTACATGCAGCATCATTACAATGCCTCACGCCACCTTTTGCATCAATAGAAATGACCCCATCAGGCAATGCACTTAATAACGTATTGAGTTCATTATGCTCACGCTCAGAAGGCAAAAACGCCGTAGTGCGAACATCTTCAACACCATCAATTAATCGAATTTCAGGCATGATTTTCTGAAACTGTTCAAACTCAATGGGGGGAAAGCTCACATACATACGGCAATTTACCGAGTCAACTTCAATCCCCTTTAAATCAACTCGATAGTTAACCAATATATTGAGTATTTCTTGTGCAATACCAATACGGTCGGCGCAATGAATCTCTAAACGCATCTGTTCCTCAAAACGGTTTTTTACCTCTGGCCGGATCATACTCTAAGAATAGTCTTCAGCCTAGCAAATTGTAAACATTTTTGGACAGATATTTTCTAAGTCAAAATTAATAATAATGACCTATAATAAACACATGATATTTAAGGTGTTTAATTCAGAATAAATGATTGCAAGTCGTTCAGTACACACTTTATAATACTAAATAACTAAATAACTAAATAATGTTAATATAAATGGTGAGAGAGCCAATGAAAGCAAAAAAACTAGCTGTAGTTCTAACATCCATTTTTCTTAGCGCTTGCTCCGTTGAAGACCCTTATGAGACGGGGCCAACCGAATCTCAGCAAGCTGAACAAACCGAGCAAGACAAACAACAAAACGAATCGCTGCAATGGCAGATCAACATTGCAGATACGTCAAATAATAATATCACCGACGCGACAGTCATTATTGCTGGCAACACCTATCAAACCAATAGCAGCGGTGTTATTGCTATACCCACTTTAAAACCCGGTAATTACAGTATTTCGGTTTTCAAAGAAGGGTTCGAGCCTTTACTCACCACAGTACAGGTATCAAGTACCAACACACAGCTCAATTTGCGCTTAGTCGCCAAGCCCGAGGGAGCAATCACCTTATTTTTTGCTGGTGATACCATGTTTGGTAGACGCTATATGGACCCAAGTTTAACCACTATGGGCAATTCGGTTCCAGATGTTGAAGGCGCACTCATTCGTGCCAGCTCGGCGGCTCAAAATGCCATTGAGATCACGCAGTATATTAAGCCCTTGGTTGAACATGCAGACTTTTCATCAGTTAATCTTGAAACCCCTATTCTAGATACTCCCACCAGTGTGCACCCAACCAAAGAGTTTGCTTTTTTCTCCTTGCCTGAAACATTACAAGGGCTCACAGAAATCGGCGTCGATTATGTCGCTTTAGGTAACAATCACGTTTATGATTATTTGCAGCCTGGCTTAGCAGATACCATCAAATATGTATCAGAGGCTGGCTTACTGTACAGTGGCGTAGGCAACAACAACACAGAAGCTTATGCCCCCTTAATTACCTCGGTAAATGGGTTTTCACTTGGGCTCGTTTCTGCAACATCCATTACTGGTGATGACAACCCCATTAATTATATTGCAGAGGAGCAAAAAGGCGGTGCAGCAGATCTCACCCAAAGCCAGCAAGCTACTTCGGCTGTAGAGCAAGCAATCGCACAAAGTGATTATGCCGTAGCACAGCTACATGGCGGCGATGAATACTCATATGCACCCACGCGTTATATTAGTAATCGATTTAATTTACTCAGTGAGCTAAAACCTGATTTACTGATTGCGCACCACCCTCACGTTGCACAAGGTTTCAGCCTGCAAAACGAAACCCCCGTGTTACTCGGATTAGGTAACTTTGTATTTGAACAAAACCGTATAGAAACCTTGCTCGGCGTCGCTGTGACATTGGAGGTTCAGCCAAATGCAACCCCTAAAACCACACGCGCTCGGGCTTACCCTATTTACCTTGAAGACTATCAGCCCAAATTAGTCACTGGCTTTTTAAGTGACTACCTTATGAGACGACTTGGTGAGTTCTCTCAAGGCGGTGTGTCAGTCATTCCTCGCACCGGTTATGCGGAAATTGATTTTTATAATAGCCGTACGCCAGATCTTGTAGAAACCGCCCAGATCTCACTCAGTGCAGGTCAGCATATTATTGATTTAAGAGAGTTTGTACCGAGTAATGCCTTTTTGACTAAGGTATCATCCAGCGGTTCTGCAGTACTAAAATTGGGTAGAGACTTGATGTTATTTGGTGACTTTGAAGATTGGGATAACGATGACACATTTGGGGAGGTTTCTCGTTGGGAAAATGACAGCGAAAATATCACCCCGTGCTTAACAGGCGCGCGTAGTGGCAAACAAGCCATGTGCCTAGTTCGTACCCAGTTCGACAATAGGCCTTTACGTATGCCCTTTAAACATACAATTCGCACTATGCCAATTACCCCCAATGAATCTACATTGCTGGCATATCATGACATGAGCCTCTATGGATACAATAAAGGAGTGAACGCAGGTGCACTGGATGTTGAACTCTCCATCACCACATCGGAAGACAACCTGCTCTTCTCAGAGCAAACCATTCGCCTTGCTGAGCCTGGGGAATATAATTGGCGCAAGTTTGAATATAGCTTTTCACTACCTGACGATACAAATACGCTTGGCCCTGAACAACTACCGGCTCGTGCAGTTAAATTAACCTTTGCACATTCACCGCCAGATGATGGCGAAGCAACGCTCATCTTAGATGACTTAGCCCTTATATCATGGCAAAAAGATATCTCGTTGTCCGATAACGTTTGGCAAAGTAATGTCATTCACGGGTTGGATTTTTTACGTGTCACAACACAACAGGACGTTACCTTATCTTTTGAGTTTTCGGCATTTAACTAGGTAGCCTAACATGTCGATAAAGCAGCAGTTTTTTATCATCAAACGACAAAAGACTTTTTGGTCTACGATGCTGCTGTGCGCCCTGATTTTATTAGTCACCTTAAGCGGAACGCTAGACAAGCTCAATGCACTTATTTATCTCGAGCTTAGCCAAAACCTCAATCGGCAAAATACCCAAGTCGTTGTGATTGAGTCTGACAACCTCGTAGCGCAGCAAAGTGACATCATTTCAAAACTGCGTAAAAATAAAGCCAAAGCCATAGTGATATTCAGCCATGTCTCTGGTGAGCAGCACCTCTCTTTTGACAACGTGTATTTCCCATACGCCGACTCTAGATACTGTTTACCCAGCTTAGAGTCGTGGCTTGGCTATGAAATCGTCATTAAAGATGCACCAGAACAATGTAAAAGTGTTTGGCAACATGTATTCGACCCTCAGTACAAAGCACAAGGTCAATTGCTTGATTTTTCACTTGCGCCACAAGCCCTCACTAAATTTAGTGCAACACGACTGCTCTCAGATGATGTATTTTTAGCTCAGCTACAGGATAAAGTAGTGCTCGTCTCTCAGCGCCAATTAGCGTTTGCTCTGCCAGTACGTGCGCCAAAAATAGATTCTTTCAAAGACCCTATTTATCTTCACGCTTATATTGCTGATAACTTTGCTGAGCAGACCTTAGTAACTTTAATGCCTATCACATATGCTGCAGCCCTACAGTTATTAATATTAACGATTTTGCTCATCACCTATCAAAGGTGCAGCTTTAACACAGGGATTTTAATCGCATGTGCAGTTATCTTGCTTTGTATCGCTTCGGTCTATCTTAGCGTTCGTTTCTTTGATTACTTTTTACCAGCTGGACAAATTATTTTTACCAACCTTGTTACGCTCTTATGGGTGTTCTTTTCTCGAAAGTGGGTTGAAGAAATTGAGTTAAATGACATCATAGGCAACGTTCAACAACGGATGATGGGACGTTACTTGCCGCAAGCTTTTAGCGCGCAAAGCAGCCCTTGGGATGCAATTATCACACTGGTAAATCAGCAGCTTGCCTTAAATCGTTCGATATTTCTTGCCCGCACTGAAGGCGACCATAGGCTCCATGAAATACGCGCCATTAATTGCAGTTTATCCGATATCCACGAGATGCGCAGAGACTATGAACGTCCTCCCTACTCGGACGCCATCAAAGCATTTGGTGCTTTACATATAACGAGACCATTTTTCAATGACTTAAAAGAAGCTGAGGCACAATATGTGGTGCCTTTGATGTATGCAGGAGATATTCGAGGCTTTTGGGCAATGACGGTTGAGCCCAATGAGTACTTTGACGAAGAACGATTCGTACAAAATGTAAATCGCTTTGCAAACCAGATAGGCGAGTTACTTTTTCACTTTCGGATATTTGAAAACCAACAAAAAGCCAATACCAGTGCACTTACCAAGGTATTAACCTTGGCGCTGCAAAAACCTTTGAGTCAACAAGTTAAATCCTCCATTGGCGATATGGAGCAAAAACTATCGACGCTTGAGCATGTATTTAACCAGATCCACACTGCCGCGATCATGTTTAACCTCTTTGGACAAGTAGTGCAAACTAACCAGAAAATAGAAGAAATCGCCAAGCATAATGAAATGTCTTTATTTGAGATGACAGCATTAGACTTGTTAGAACGCGTCACCCACCTTGACAGTGAAAAAGCCAAAGGGAAATTACGCTATATCACCTTACAACAAGGCGAGTTATATATGCCTGCTCAATTAGGGCAAGCAACGTTTATTTTGAGTATTCGTTCATTGCGATCATCTCGCTCCACCAGCAGCATTGGCGAGCCTTTTGAAGTAGGCGGAATATTATTTGAATTTATCGATATCTCCTATCTAATTAAACAGCTAGATGACCCTGCTCTACTGTTAAAACAATTAGAAATGATGCAACCACTCGACCCAGAAGAACATCATATTAAGGTGCAGACTTAATGGATTGGGTGCTGCAACTCTTCCCGACCGGCAGTGGCTTAGGACAGTCTGTGATTACAACAGTCTGGGTTGGCATCGCCGTTGTTTGTATGTTGAATTTACGCTTTGGATTTCCGCTTACTGGACTCGTAGTTCCAGGCTACCTTGTGCCACTTTTCATAGTTACGCCAATATCAGCGGTAGTTATCATCATAGAAGCTATCGTTGTTTATGCTGTGATGTTATTTAGTGCTAAAACAATCATGGAGCGCTTTGGGTTTAGCGAAATGTTTGGCAGAGACCGTTTTTTTGCCATCATCCTAATCAGTATTTTAGTCAGAGTGGTGATGGATACGCTATTTTGGCCGTTAGTTGCCATGTACTTAGCACAATGGGATATCACGTTTGACTACTCCAGCCAACTCTACAGCTTGGGTCTGGTGATCATCGCTTTAACTGCAAACGTCATGTGGAATGGTGGATTTAAATATGGCATGCGGGTCACACTAATACAGCTCTTTGTGACATACCTGTTAGTCCGCTTTGTGCTCATGCCTTTCACCAATTTTAGTATTGCCAATCTGGCAATCATGTATGAAGCTGTTGCGGCCTCTATTGTCGCAGCGCCCAAAGCCTATATCATTTTAGTGATCACTGCCTTTATTGCCTCTCGTGCCAACATCAAATACGGCTGGGAGTTTAACGGCATCATGCTGCCTGCACTGCTCGCGTTGCAGCTCATGCAACCGACGAAATTACTCACATCCTTTGCTGAGACCGCTGTGATCCTGATACTTGGCGGCTCCATATTGACCTTCACTCGATTGCGCCACGCAAACTTTGAAGGGGCGCGACTATTACTATTCTTTTTCAATATCGGCTTTTTATACAAAATTATCTTAAATTATGTTGTTGTACATTATTATCCGACATTAAAAGTGACTGATACCTTTGCTTTTGGTTACATGCTGTCCACCCTATTAGCGCTAAAAATTTACCAAAAAAATGCTTTAGGACTGGTGATCCGCGCAACTTTCCAAACCTCAATAGTCGGCGGATTAATTGCCATAACCACTGGCTTTTTAATCATGTTTATCCCTGCGATATTCGCAACAACTCCTGCGCAGATCAATTCAAGCGACAACACTGATATTGCGCTCAGCCAACAGATCAGCGCCTATAAAAGCTACCTTTATACGCAACAAAGTGAACCTGTCTCTATAAGCCAATATCAACAGGCTCAGTCCATTCAACACTTTATGAGTGCAATTCGAGTACTTAATCGCAACAGACAAGAGCGGGAAAACGTTCTGTTAGCTAGGCGACTATTATCACAGGCACAATTTTCTTTATATGAAGACGAACAGTACTTGTATATTAAGGACACAGACACAAGTGCAGTAAGGGGCTTTTTTGCCTTATCAAAACAACCAAGTAAGTCTCATATTATCAGCGTCCCCTACCCTTCAAGTGAGCGAGTCGCCAGTGATGCTGCGGGACTTTTATTTGAATTACTTGGTAGTGATGCACTGGTACTAGGCACGCAATTCACGCCTTCAATCGCAACACAGCAAGTATCCCAGCAAAGTCCCTATTACAGTGCGTTTTTCTCGGTTTTTGAGGAGCTGGAAGTACTGCAAATACGGTCAGTAAATCAATATACCCGGGTTCACTTACAATTGAGCCCCTACGGGGTAAATAGTCAATTTTGGATTTTTAATCAGTTACCTACTTCATTATCTCAGAAGCAACTTACCAACCTCATGGGATTCGAGCGAGGCCAATTTGGTATGTTGCACACCAGCAGTATGCCCACGGCTGATTTTAATGGAAAAATGGTTGAAGCCTATATCGATGGCGCGAGTTACTCCAACTTGCTTTCAGAGGTTGTTCTTAGCACCAGCAGCGGCAGCAATGTCGCTGCCACCTTTATTGACACTAGCCTAGATGAGGTCATCGAAACCTTCGCTCCCTATATCAGTGCCAAAGGCAGCAATCACTACCAAGAGCTGACAAATAATGAAGCGGCACTCTGGGAATTTGAAATTCTCGGTCCACTGTATAAATTAGTGGCTCAGCAATCAGATAGAGAATTTGATCAGGATGAGCTAAACCGTCTAGCCCGAATTAATCACATTGCTAATATGATGGGTTATCAGCTGCAAATCATAGATAATGACCAAGCCCAGTATATTGTCTTGGCTCCACTGAGCAACCAAGAGAGTTTACAGCAGGGCCAAGGACTATATGTTATTAACCTGCACCCAAGTGCCATGCTCAATATCCAAGTTCCAAGACCTTTATTTGAAAGTAATACGCTAAAGTTCTCAGGTGATCTATTTGCAAGTACAGGCGCCAAAGCACTGTCAATCGCTGGCGCTCACCCATACGCGAATGAGCAAGCTAATGTCATGGCCCCGGGTAATGTGAGAAGTCTGTTTAACGTCGTACATCAGAGTACACTACGTTACTTCGCTGAACAGCCGATTTTAAGCTTACAAGTGCGCAGTCATAGCGCACCTTCATACGTTAGACCCAGTGCAATCGCATTTCAATTCACAAACCCAGATGAACAACACGCTAACACATTGAAAGAATTACAATACACATTAATTGACTTGGGTGTGAATACACAAGTTGTTAGCGGGCAAGTGCAAACAAGAGGGCTTGAGATCGGTACGTCACCGCAATCTGGCTACCGCTTATTTAGCCCAATCAGTGAACTTGCTACCTTGTGGCTGGCCTCCGATTTTAAACAGCATTTTGCCATCTCAGAGCAAGCGCTCTTGCAACGCCTGCTCGCAGTATCAAGAGATCCCCAAGTAAGAGCTTTAAATACCTTAGTGTTGAGCCCCAATGATTGGCTACTAGACAACCCCCCCTCGTTAGAGAAGGTGCTGCAACTTGCAGAACAGTACTCGCAAGATCAGCACTTGCCACTGCTATCAGAGTTTTGTCAAAAATATCCAAAATGCCAATTACAAGCCGTACGCATAGAGCAATCACAACAGCTTGCTCTGACAATTAAGCTACGTGATAAATTACTTGCTATTTACACCCCCACCAGCAATAAAGTGCTGACAATCAGGGATTTTAACTACGCTACAGGGGGGCTAATGCATGTATTGGATTAAAAAGCTGTTACACCTTAGCGCGACTGGATTTTTGCTCTTAGTCTTATTATGGGTGAGCTTTAATGGCGTTACATGGCTGGCATCTGCTGAGCAGTTAGAAGAGCGCAGCGAAGAAGAAACACGCTCAGTTGTGCACTGGTTACCTAGTGACAAGTACATTGCATTTAATTTTTCAGCATCCAGAACGCGCGCAGTCAGATTGCTATCAAACGCCATTTTTGAGGGACAACAAGTATTTGACGAACCTGTAAACTATGCAATCGAATACCAACTGTTTGATAGTCAGGGCGTACAACTCAATAAACACACTTACCACCACGCCTCAAAACTGGTGCTTGCAGCGCAAGAGCAGCAAGTAAAGCAAATTATAGAGGATAGACAGGCGCTGTCGGTGGCCTCTGGGCAATCTTTTTATATCGATGTGTCACGCTACCCGAATGCCAGCCAAATCAAGCTCAAGCTTATCCCTGAAGAAGATACACTTAGAGGTGTTGTCGTCAGGCTTCACGCGCAAACATCTACAGATACCGATGACAGTCAGCAAATATGGTTGAAGTTACCACTTGATTGGCGCGAGAGAATGCTCAATTACCATACCCTAGGAGGCAATGCGCTCGCGCCGTGGGAGCTTACCAACGCAGTAAGATATGATTGGCAAAAACTGGCGCCTCAAGGCATACCCAATATCGATTTCGTCAGTGACATCTTATACGAAACACTGCCGTATAATGTCATCACTTATGATTTTTCTGCACAACAGTGGGATCTCGATAGCTTTTACTCAGCGCCAGACCTCACAGCCACTTTTAGAGTTAAAAGTACCGCCCCCCTTCATTTTACGTCGACGGTGCCTGTCAGTACATTACGCCTAACATGGCATGACTTGAGCCAACAACTGGCGCCTATTGAACTAAGCGCAGTGGAGCTCGAAGATAATAGCTATAAAATAGAAGATATTAGGCCTGGTTTAGTGACTGTGCAATCCAGTTTACCCGCCTTAACCCAGTGGTATCAACACGCGCAACCAATTGCACCCTTACACAGTTATTACTACGTATTAACCCCTGATACCCCTGTTGATTATGCTGTTTCAGGTGGTAGTGATGTGGTCTTCGATATTCGGGATTTAACCCCTGAGGACTCACACGCGATAGTCTCTTTATACGACGCACAAGGTCAGATTTTTGCTCGCCACAAAATAAGTTTGGAATCGCGGCTATCACAATTCGATCGGTTAATAACACCTGAAACACTGCGCCAAGCCGTTAATGAAAGTGAAAAATATTATCTCCGCCTACCTGATGAAGCCGTTAAATTAAGAATTTCTAGCAAAACCAGTGTTGCTGTAAAGCTACAAAGCAGACATCGTGATTTTCATTATCAGAATGTGGTCTGCGAACAACTGTGCGATAACCCTTTAACTGGCTTTGTTGAAATTGGCGCTTGGTTTGCACAAAAAGCAACTAATGAGTTTATTTTTACAGAGTTACAACAAATCCTAAAAGTACGACTATTTGAAGCCCCACCTTTACCTGTTATTAAAGAGACAGATTATGCATCTGAATCGCTATTTGACCGGCATCCAATTTCGAATACCGCATTAATTTACAGCCCTGCTAACTATTTCGAGCCGCCCAGTGAGCCAACACAAGTTCACTTTAGACAACTCGATGATATTCACTCAATTAACTCGGATCAGGACCCTTCTCTCAAGATCCCAAAAGTGATCGCATTAAAAACACAAGCCCCCACATACATTGAGTTTGATGCAACGAGCAGTACCACTGACAACTCGATCATCACCAGTGCAAGCCAAGCAAATCATGTATTTATTAACCAAGGTGAGCAGCGTCACTTCATTAAAACGCGTCTGTACAAAATCAATCGCGGCGATACTTTATCTTTAGACTATCGCGGTAAAAACAGGCCTCTATCGATTGTCATTAAGCCTTTTATTTATCCAGCTGCAAAGAATGGACAAGCGCCTCTCATTATCAATACTCGCCTTAGTGGAAGATATCAAATCGGCATCACGGATGAATATACGGTGGCAACTAAAAGGTATGCGCTCATACCATCGCAAGTTCCTGCTTTTATGCTGCATCCGCAATCGACCAATATCGTTAGCTATCCGCCTGTCACAATCAAAATAGGAACAGATATTCAAACACTTGAAAAATTTGCGATATCGGCTGAAGATGAAATGTGGATAAGTATTTTAGAAGAACATAGCGCACAACCACTTACCCCTTTATGGTGGCAAAATGAAAATACATAAAATAATCATCGCGCTCATCAGCATTACAAGCTTTAACGGCTTTGCACAATCACAATTAAGCTGGCAGCAAATTAATAGCTGGATAGCAAAGCCGCAAGCGATTGAGCCATGGGAATATCAACAGCAGGGGAAATTACGCAGCCCTGTACATACACTGACTGCCACTTCGCCCATCAATGGTGGAGGTGCACTCATATATCGCGTAGCGGCTTCCCCTTGCTTTGTGTCTATTCCTCATCAATTTCACGACAAGTACACATTCAAAATTGGTCGGGCACTCTTTGAATCTAGCTGCAATATGATGGTTTTTAATACCCATCACAGGCATAGCCAAAGCCTAGATGAGCTGCCAATGGATTACTCCAAGCGAAAGCGTGGGCTGCATGTTGCTGCCATCAAAGCCTTTCACTTTGCTCACCCCAACGCCGCCATTTTTCAAATACATGGATTTAATCAAAAAAAGCGCAAATCCCCCGAAGGGAAAAAGGCTGACTTTATACTTAGCCAAGGTCGAAGCTACAATGCAAAATTGGCAAAGTTGCAGCGCTGTTTATCGGGTTTAAGTAATCATACCTATATTTATCAAAAAGATATTTTCGAGCTCGGTGGCACTAAAAACATCCTGCACAAGATAGGACTCGCCCCACATCGGTTTATTCATATCGAGATCAGTAAGCCGATGCGCAAGCGACTGATCACTCAATCAACCAGTATGGAGCAATTTAATTTATGCCTCTCATATTCACGTTGATTGCGTTTCTAAGTTTGACAAGCTCCGTTTGCCTAGCACAAACTGCCAACTTACAAGCTGATGTGCAGTGGTACGATGCCGAGACTTTAGCGCTGGAGCGCAGTGCTGCTGATATTAGTCTCACTCATCAGCAGGCTAAGTACTTATTCTTACCTGCAGGACAGTGGCTTGTAACCCCCCTTAAAAACCTTGAATCACTGGCATTTTGGCAAGGGCAAACATTAAATGCCTTTATGCAGATCACCAAGCAACAATGGCTATGCCAGCAGCACATGTGTCAATTAAGTGCCTCTGCAAGATCGCGGATTTTAAAAGTTTACAACCAGCAGCAAGATGGAAAGTTTGAAATATGGCGTGGTTATCAGCACTCCCACAGAGATCCATTTCGTCGCGCAGTCAAATTCCCAATGCCAGGCAAAACCGTTGCACTGGCACAGGAACATACCACTTTATATCCATTACATAGCCAGCAAAGTGTGAAGCTGTATTTTGAGCAAGCAAAGAAGCTAAAACTCACAGTACATCGCGACCTGTATGACCTGCAAAAAGGCGGCAAGGTTGTCGCCTTGGTAAATGATGCCCCAATCAGTATCATTAACGTCTCCGATGCACAAGCTCAGGAATATACACAACACAAACTTGGTGTTGGCAATGTCGATTATCTCGCTGTGCCAGCAAACAGTTATTTGACCTTAAAAAGCAGTACTAAAACCTGGGTTAAATTAGAGCAAATGCATCGCGCCATTTATGATCAAAATGCGGGGATAAAACATCAAGAAAAATTACTCAGTCCATACTGGGTCAATAATTTGGACAGTGCACTAAACAAAGTTTACTTTGAAAATAACATCAACCAACTCACTCAATTTAAGCCTGAGAGCGCCAGCGCACTTGAGTTAAGACGCCATCAAGACTTTATCAGTACAATATCAACAGGCACGTTTTTAACGCCGACCAGCAATGCCCAAAAGCCACTCACAACACACAAAAGGCTAGTTTCTGTATACCAAACGGCAAGAACAGCAAAGCAGTACTTATTCCAAAGCCAAACATCCAGCATGCTGCAATATAACCGCTTGAATAAATCGCTCAAGTTTGATTTGAGTCAGGAACAGAGGATCACAAACAGTGCGATTTTATATGTCAGAACTAATCGCGCGGCGGAGCTGATAGTAGAAATCAACGCGATGCGTCATAAAATCGCTGTGACCCCAAAACAAGGGTTTGTGCCTGTTAATTTAGACGTAGATATGGATGTAGAACAAATCACTATTTTCTCAGCCAGTGATGCAAAAATAGATATCGCACTGCAAATTCGTACCTTGCTGCCGCTACCAAATAATGAACTTCTTTACGCCCAGCCCGGAAAATTAGCATTGAAGAGTCCAACTATTTCGGCGCTGCTCGCTCGTATCCAATCAGATAAAGCCAAAAGTTACATCAATAGTTTGTCTAACTTCAAACTACAATCAGACCCACCCCCCCCTTATTTATCCCAGTACACAAAGAATCATTGGATGTACAAACTTGGGGAGATTGAGCATTTGGCCAAACACGCGCCAACCAAAGCACTGCCCAAGCTTAGAATGTTATTAAACAGCCCCCATGCTGATGTGCAGCTACGTGCATGGCAATTGCGGTTAGCGGTTCTTACACGACTTGACCGTAGCAATGCTGTACTGCGCTACTTAAGTGCTTTATTGCAAAGCTCGAATACATTATTGAGCGATTTTGCTGCAAAAGGGTTACTGAGCCGCTATCAACAGACCAATCAAATATTTAATATCCAAGGTTTATGTGCACTAAAGCATAAACTTAAAGGGTGTCCTCAGTTACTCACCAGTACTTTGCTATCACAAGGTAAGTTACTTGAGACATTGTGGTTAGATCACGATCAACAACAAGTATCCAATGCACTTTTTGATAGGTTGGGTTACACAATCTATGGTGGTCAGCGCCGAGATATTCAGCCAAGATATGATATTGTCCACCGCAAACAAGTGCAGTTAGTGGCTGAAACGGCTTCATATAAAGCCTACAAAATAGGTGAGCAGCCTGTTTCTATCACAGCCCACTCAAACATCAATATCCAAATTAGCGCCCGCAGTTTTGGCTTAGAAACTGGAGAAAACAACATTGCTTGGCTGCATGTTGATAAAGACAGTGAGCTGTATTTTATGCCAATTTACAGCGACATATTGTCGACTACTTCCGTTACCAGCCCAATTGAGACCCCCTTATCTGTGGCATCCAGCAGTATGGTAACGTTACGCGCTGGTGAGACTTTAACTTTGAGCAGCAAACAAACTACCTTTGCGCAGCTTCAAATCTTTGATGAAACACACTTTAACCCTTACTCAACACAACAACTCAGTGAATTTGCATTAGGCACTTCTTTTTTGGAATTACTGCATACGACTAACGCCCAAAACACAGCCGCATTTACTAAGTTACTCAATAACAGCTTATTTAGGCTAGAAAACGCAACCCTAGCAGATCATGAGTTTACTGCGTTATTCTCAAAACTAAACGGCTTGGATATTCCTGCATCTTTATCCAAACTTCATGACCGTGTGCAAAGCTATGGGCACTGGGTACCACTGCAAAAATATCTTAACTACGCTGGCACTCAACTTGTCGACCTGTCCCCTATTGAAACGCGCAGTATCGCAGAACAGCTTAGTCGCCACACAGCCAAAAGAGACGATGTAAAAGGGATCACAGTACGTCCTTATCACACCCTTTCACTCGATTTTAGTGAATTAAAATCAATGCAAATGCGTCTAGTGTTTCACTTTTCTGATGCGGAGCTGGTATCCAATGCTGCCACCTTAGTCGCCATTGAAACAGGCAATGGCGAGACGGCATGGCCAATTTCAGACCAGCAAAGTCAGTTTGGCTTAACGCAGAGTGAGTTAAGTAATGGGCTAATTAAAATACGTTGGCTAAATCCATATTTATCACAAATCCTGCAAGTAGAAGTGCAAATTCGTCAAGGCAGACGCTGGCAAAGCATCGAGCTAGACCAGCGCCAGTTGTTTTATTATGCCACCGCATCACAATCAATCTTAGCGAAGCTCGATAAAGACGCTTTGGTTAAAATTGAACGCTTCGAGAAAAAGCAACGCCAAGAAGATATTGGGTTCTACCCTGCTGGTAATATTGAGATCCCAAGTGACTATGCGCGTCTTGCGCGATTATTTGCTTGGCGACTTAATACGAACCGTCAAAAGCTAGCGGTCGCCCCCCCTGTTACCCCTCTAAAACTGAATAGAGCAGAATTGAAATTTGAGCGGCTTGCCAAGCACTTCAATGAACCGCTGATCAGTGCCAACGGCAATAGAACACATATTGAGGGGTTTATGCGCTATGACAGAGACGGTATTTTTCAAACCAATGATCCCATTGATACCGCTCACCGACTCGATTTCGGGATCCGTTTGAGAAACCGCTATAGACAGCACTGGTATCGGCTAGAAGGCGCATATCGACTTAATAATTTACGCTATGAGTCTTTGGCGGTTAACGGCATATACAATTGGCTAGATCACGACAGCCCTTGGTTTGGTGAAGTTGGACTCTATAACCGCTGGCAAGAGGCTGAACTTGCACAAGAAAGCCATTTGACCAGCCATATTGACGCGACCATTGGTCAAATTTGGCGAGATGATCTATCCGTGAGACATCAATGGTGGTGGCAACCCTATTACTATTACACCAGCATAGCAAAACAAGAATACCTAGATGACCCGTTTATTAGCCAAGACATGTACAATTTTTATCGCGCAAACCATATGCATGGCTGGCAAGCAGGATATCGAATTCGCTATCAACCTTGGGTAGACAGTCAATTTAGTGCGCAAATTAGCACCACCTCCAATGAAGACTGGACCAGCCTAGACACCGCTACACTGAGCGGGAATTGGCAACAATATTATGAAGGGCATATTTTCACATTGGGACTCAGTAGTAGTTATGTCTTCGCAGATCAAAACCGTCCAAATGCAACTTGGCAGTACTTAACCTCGTTGAGCTGGCAAACCTTGTTTGATTTTAGTAAGCAGACCGCGGGGTGGATCAGTCTTAATTGGACACAAGATTGGTTTAGAAACAACCATAACATACGCTTTGAGGTGACTTTAGGTAACCTACAAAATACAGGCTTTGCGCCTTTTGCACATGATGAAATTATTTTTGAATCACTACAACTAACACACTTCCTAGAGCAAGATATTAATGGCAGATAAAACGTTAAAACGACAGCTTCAAGATCTCTTATTTGCCGACACAGAACAATTTTGGCTCAACCTATATCAGCACAAATATCAAACTCTCGTCGATGAGTTAGCTGATTGGGAGCTAGTAAAAAACAAACCAGAACAAGAACAAGCATCCTATTGGCAATTATTACAAACGATTGCGTTTTTACGTCATAAAATTGAAAGTCATCATGGTAATTTGCAAGCCATCGAGGCAGACTATAAAAGTTTCATTGAACGATTAAACAAAGCAGAGTTAAAAGCCGAGAGAGAATTACACATTTTAAAGTATGCAGAGCAACTCGGCGCCTCACGATTAGAACTGCAAAAAGACAAGTTGGCCTTTTCACGCTGGTTCGATGAAGGCGCAGTCATCGCGCGCTATCAGTCAAAAGTGTCTGAAATTGAACAAGACTTAAAATTTTTAATTGCAAAACTTGGGGCGCTGACCAACCGCTACCTTCGTTCGAGTAAAGATGACCTGAATACCGCTTGGCAAAAGCTCGACTTACAACCGTTTTTTATTCATTTGCTGGCGCACAGTAACAGCCTGCATATTCGTCACGGTATGATCCGTGCACTGGTTAACCAAGTTTCTCTTATTCATGAATTTAGTGCCGATCCTGAATTAGATGCTGAGTTGGTAGCGCAACTTATTGAGCTTTTAGAGGCTGACAATACACCTTACCTCGCCATCATAGATATACTGGAAATATTGATACACCAAAGGCCGACATTTATTCGCAGCTTTATGTGGGCAAAAGTTGCAGAGTCTGTGAATGACTTCCCAGATAAACCAAAAAATAATGATCAGTTATTTATCTTAGCTGCTATGCCAAAAGTGCTGATACAGCAAAGAGCTTTAACAGACTCCGACATAAAGCTGATACAACAGCTGAGCACTCATCCATACCATAGAGTAAGACAAGCAACGATTGAGTGTATACCAAGCTACGAAAATGAGTTTGCCACTCAATTATTAGAAAGCAGATTTCGCTACGAAACAGAAAACGCGATACGCTTTACGCTCGTTAAGCAGTTAACTGCCGCCAGATTTAGCGAAAATGGGCTGGCATTCAAACACTGGAAGCGCTGTCTACAAGGTGAAGAAAGCTTCGAGATAAAGCGCATCATTTTAGAGCAAAGCGCTAGGCTGATGCTTAATATGCAACTAGAAACAGATCAACCTGAGTCTATTTTTAAACAATTCATTGATGTACTCAATTTGCAATTAGAACAAGACTCAAGTACCGCAGTCAGACGCTTCATTACCAGAACTCGAGAGCAACTAAACAGTTTTTATATACAAGAACTTATTGTGAGTATCGAAGATCAGCTGGCGCTAGGAGAGACCGTCACAATTTCCACTGATGCCGCTCATGAAGAAATCGGCAGAGCACTGAGTTTCATTGCACAGTCCGAGCTTGGGTTTAATGGCTATCAACATGGTGATCAATGGCAGATCCACAATGGTACATTAAAGGGCCGAAGGTTTTGGCGGATCTGGCACGAGTTTTTTACGCCAAGTACAGATAAACGACAAAGTTATAGCCATACTAAAGCGCAAAAACCGTCTGCTGAGCTGCATGTCACGAGCTGCTCAACCGCTGAAATAAGTGAAACCAATGTACCTGGTGAAGCGCTTTATAACCTAAAAGAACATAGCGCGAGACCCTATTTGCCATTACCTGACTATTTGCTTTCTATCCTGAGTCAAGATCAATTACCTGCGCAAGCTAAAAGTTACACACCTGATGGCATTTTATTGATCACACGTCCACATAAGCTCATTCAACGTATACGTGCCTATTGGCAAATCTCTATCAAGTTTTCATCACTGGACCGCCTAAGAAAAGGCGGAGAGCTTGAGCAACAAAACTACTTGGACGCGATTCGAAAGCTTGGATTTCAAATTGAGTTTATCGGCTATGGCTCCACGCACAAAGCTCAATTCCCAGTTGAAAGCGGCATTAGACAATTGTTTAGTCGAACGTCCATCACCACCGCACTGGTTAATATTGGCTTAGGGTTTAAAGAGTATTTATATTCCATCTATCAAAATAGCATTGGCCAACTGGTGTTTTTTGTCTGCGCCTTTATGGCCTACTTTTGGTCTCGTCATATTAAAGTGAGCCAAGATATACAACGAAATCGAAAACAGATTCCTATCTCTATTGGCGGTTGGGGAACACGTGGTAAATCAGGGACCGAGAGATTAAAGGCAGCGCTATTTAGTAGTATCGCGCTAAAAGTGATCACCAAAACAACTGGCTGTGAAGCCATGATGATATATACCACCAGCAATGGAGAACAACATGAGCTGCCATTATTCAGGCCTTTTGATAAAGCCAGTATTTGGGAGCAAAGCGACGTATTGGCATTTGCTAAATCAGTAAAAGCAGACGTGTTTTTATGGGAATGTATGGGACTGACGCCAAGATATGTGCGGATCTTACGTCGCTGGATGAATGACAACTTCGCGACAATCACTAATGCTTATCCTGATCATGAAGATATTTTAGGCCCAACCGGTTTAGATGTCGCCACTGAAATGTCGTCATTTATTGGCTCAAACACCCAAGTCTTTACCGCTGAGCAAAGCATGTATCCAATTCTTAATAAGTCGGCAGAACAAAAAGATTCGACACTTATTCAAGTGCATTGGGGTGAAGGATTTCAAATCACGGATGACATTCGTGCACTCTACCCCTATGAGGAGCACCCAGATAACATCGCACTGGTATGCAAAATGGCGCAGTATATAGGCATAAATAAAGATTACGTATTTAAAGAAACTGCCGAGCGCATTGTGCCTGATATTGGTGTTTTACAGCATTTTGAGCAAGCGCCCATCGGGGCACTCACCCAGTCTTTTGTCAATAGTATGTCAGCCAATGAACGCCTTGCTACAATAGAAAACTGGCGACGCTTAAATTTGTTTGGTCAAAGCCAGCAGCCCAAAATCCAGACCATTGCGCTAATCAATAATCGCAATGACCGCATTGCACGCACCAAGGTATTTGCGCAAATACTGATTGAAGATCTCACCTTTGATTATATCGTCGTTATCGGTACTAATGTGGATGGCTTCCTCGCTTACTTTAACCAAGCATTGAGCGCACGTATAACGCGTATTATTACGAATAATGACCGAGAAGATCTCGCCAAACTACTCGAACAGTTTAAATGCTTAGTATCTGATCAAATGCTCTGTGATAAGTTAAATGTGCTGCTCCCAAACACCCAGTTGGACTGTAAGACACTACAGGACAAATCTAGGATGGCAGCATTTTTTGAGCAGCATGTAGATAGTGGACGTCAGCGCCGTTATTTTAATCACTTAGTTGAAAGCTGGCATTTGGCCAATGACATAATGTCCATAGAGGATTTGCAAGCACACGCTAAAGAAATAAGCGATCACTTAAATACACTACTTGCGGCGCGCACGCGGCTAATAGAAAACCCCTACATTAGCGCCGATGAACTCACTCGAAAAATTGCCAAACTCGGATTAGATGGCCAACATCAACTTATTGTGGGTATGCAAAACATAAAAGGCGCCGGTCTTAACTACGTTTATGCGTGGCAAAAATGGCATCATCTACATCAAACCTGCGATCATTTGTTAAATCACCACATCAGCCAAGCACAGTTTAGACAAGGGTTGATGAAACTCGCACAAACCTCACGGATCGGCGTAATAGAGCACGACTACTTTAATGACTTTCTTGGTAAGCTCAGTAAATTACCCCATGCTCAAAACGAATTTAGTCAGGCTGAAATCGCCCATCTAAAAGAGCGCCTGCAAAGTAAAGACCCCAAATCAAACAGTGAGGAAGAAGAGGTAAAACAAAATCGTGTGACCCGCTTTGTCCTGCAAGTCGTGGAGTCTTTTTTAGATGCCGGTGCTGCTGTGAAGCGCAAAAAAACAGCTCAACAAGTTTATAAAGACATCGCATCACAGCGTATCACGCTCGAAAAAGCCATTGCAGTTTTGGCCGCACTCAATCGCAGCCAGAAGCCAGGTTGGCTGGCTCTACAACAGAAACGTAAAAGAATCCCAAGCTCCAAAAATTAGTACTTTTTAACTAATTTAATCTAGAATAAAATTTAAGGAATAATAAATTCCAATCATTTTTTGTATTTTAATTGACCTGAGCACTCAAAACTAGGAAAATAAGATTAGACAAAGGCATTTTAATTTAACATTTTACTAACAACGGATGTTATGTAATCAAGTTGGGAGTAATATATGAAGCTATCCACGTCATCTGTATTATTAGTTACTGCATTGACAGCGAGCCAGAATGTTCTGGCAGAGAATAATTTAATTGCCAATGGTTCATTTGAACAATCAGGAAACATTTCAGGGACTTGGAAACTCTTCGATAACCTTTCAGGCTGGCAGCGCACAGGCGCACGTTTTGAAATTCAAACCGATAGACTCGGCCTTATTGCACCACAAGATGGTTCACAGTATTTAGAACTAGATTCAACCAGCAACTACACTGCATATCAAAACATTGCTACTGAAGCTGGGAAGCGTTATGTGGTCAGTTTTTATTACTCTCCGAGAGTACGCAACAACACCCAAACAAATCAAGCAACGGTTACTTGGAATGGTCAAGTTATCGCGAATTTGAATGGCGCTAACCGAGGTTGGCAGCACGTGACAGTCACAGTGACAGCAAACAGTGCTCAAAGCACACTGGCGTTTTCAGGTAGTGGCACATCAGATTCATACGGTGCCTTATTAGACAATGTATCTGTGACAGCAGATTGCGTAACAGGTTTATTTGGTATCAATAACTATGGCAGTGCGGGTGATGGATATATCTTCAATTTCAATTTAGACACCATGACTTACAGCAAAGTTGCTGGTGTGTCTCATACCGCGTCAAATATCGCAAGCAAAGACGGCGTGTTGTATTTCATGGAACAAAATGACAGTCAAACCAAAGCCTCTACATTATGGTCACTTGATTTAGATGGTAATGTTGAGACAGCCGTTGCCAATGCGACATCATGGCCTATTTACCGCTCTGCGGTCAGTGATGACGGTATACACCTTCGCGCTACAAGTAAAACTTACATGTATGACTACAATTTGCAGACTGGTGAAAAAACTGTATTAGGTAAGCTGAAATACGCTGGCGATGAATTTAGTCATGGCGATATCGCTTACTCAGCTGACAACAACACGCTATACGTATTAACCGGTAAAGCACTATATACGCTAGATACCGCAGACATGAGCCTCACCAAGATTGGAGAGCATGGCGTAAATTGGGCGTCTGGCCTTGCCATTTCAGACACTGGCTCTTTGTACGTGTCAGGCCGTCAAAGTGGCCAGAATGCAAAAATTTACTCACTTAATCCAAATACAGCAGTCGCGACAGAGCTGATGGAAGGCCCCGCGCATATTAACGACCTAACTTTTGTCGATAATTATTGCCGTTAATAATTATTAATCTTAAAAACCAGCCTCTTGGCTGGTTTTTTTATGCTAATTCGCCTCTGAACCTATCTGGTAAGGCTTCCCCATAGCCACCTTGCTGGGTATACTGACGCGTTTTTCGTGAATAGTTAGTCAATACCAACTTCGCACGTAGAGCTTTTGGGAACTGGCCTCCCAATTAAAAATAGATGGGTTCACACTTATATAAGTATGAATTTGTCGATGATATAAAGGCCATACAACACACATGTGATAAATCTGGAAGTAATAAATATGAATTCAATACCTAATCGAGGTGAGTTTTTAGGCCATCCTAAGGGCCTATTCTTACTATTCGGCACGGAGATGTGGGAGCGGTTTGGCTACTACGGTATGCGTGCAATTTTAGTACTTTATCTAGTAGCTCAGGTACAAAGTGGCGGTTTTGGCTGGACGAATGCCGACGCACTTAGCTTATACGGCACCTTTACCATGGCCGTATACTTAACTCCGCTATTTGGCGGCTGGCTAGCAGATAACGTACTGGGACAACGCAAAGCCATCATCATTGGTGGTATTTTAATGGCAGCAGGTCATTTCATCATGGGGGTCCCACACAGTGTAGTTGCTGGCCAAGAAGAAAATGTCTTCTATATTGGTCTAACACTGCTGTGTATCGGTAACGGTTTATTCAAGCCAAATATCTCTACCATGGTGGGCGACTTATATGAAGAAGGTGACAAGCGTCGTGATGGTGCATTTACCATATTCTACATGGGCATTAACTTAGGTGGCGCATTAGGCCCATTGGTCGCAGGCTATGTTGCATCTGAAATAAACTGGCAAGCCGGTTTTGTTGCGGCAGGTATTGGTATGGTGATCTCTGTCGTCATGCAAATGTTACTAAGTCAAAAGTACTTGGGTGATATTGGTGTCATTCCAGCTGCAAAGCTATCACAACAGCAATCAGAATCAGGCACAAAAGAGCCATTAACTAAAGTGGAAAAAGATCGTATTCGCGTGATCTTTACCATGTCTGTATTCAGTATCATCTTCTGGATGGGCTTTGAACAAGCCGGTGGTTTGATGAACTTATTCGCCAATGATTATACAGATCGCATGTTGATGGGCTTTGAAATCCCAGCGTCTTGGTTCCAATCTTTAAACTCCATTTTCATCATCATCTTTGCACCCATTGTTGCCATGATTTGGTTAAAACTGGACAAACGTGAGCCAAACTCGCCAGTTAAGTTTGCCATAGGCTTGGTGTTTTTAGCGCTTGGCTTCCTAACTATGATGTTCGCTTTAATGACCGAAGGCGCAGCACCTGGAGACACACTGCAAATCAGCATGATGTGGCTAGTCCTTTTCTACCTATTTCATACTCTGGGTGAATTATGTTTATCTCCAATTGGTCTATCCATGGTGAGTAAACTGGCACCACTTCGTCTTGCATCCCTGCTTATGGGTATTTGGTTTCTATGTACGGCAGTCGCAAATAAAATCGCCGGCTTTGTCGGTTCGTTCATTGGCGAAGGCCAAGAAGCAATGGGGAATGCAATGGGTATCTTTATTGGCTTAGGTGCAACAGCACTCATTTCTGCTCTGGCAATGTACTTGCTCAGTAACAAGCTGGTTGACTGGATGCATGGTGCTGAGGGTGACAATGAACCCCACACGCAAGCACACTATCTTGAAAAAGAGCTCGAAGTGACTGGCGAAAGACAATAACCCATAAATAAAATTTACGAAAAAGCCGCACTTTTCAATGCGGCTTTTTCATATCTCAGCCTAAAAATGTACAAATAAATTTACAGCATGCCCCGTAATTACCTGGTTGATTCACATCGCTCATATGACTGTAGACTTCTTGAGCAATCATATCAAAAACATAAAAAACCTATAAAATCATAACGTTGAAGTTATATCTTTTTCTAAAATAAGCGAATTAACAACCTGATTTTCAGTTTAATTACAGCTTTTCAATCTAAAAAAATTGTCTGTTTTCATTTTGTCTTAAAACGGCACCAAATGTGCAATCAAATTTACAAAACAGCCATGAGTGAATTGATGTTGAAACCTTTCACTTTAGGTCATTTTGATTAATTATCCACTGCATAAATTACAACAAGCAATCCAGTGCTTAATGCAGGAGAATGACAATGAGTGAAGTAAATAATCCTCTTGGACTTGTAGGTATCGAATTTACTGAATACGCAACCCCAGACGCAGATTACATGGACAAAATCTTTGCTGATTTTGGTTTCTCTAAACTTAAAAAGTTTAAAGGTAAAGACATCGTTCATTACAACCAGAACGAGATCCATTTCTTACTAAACAACGAGCGTGACGGTTTCTCTGCTGAGTTTGCTAAGTCACATGGTCCAGCAATTTGTTCTATGGGCTGGCGCGTAGAAGACGCACAAAAAGCGTTTGACATTGCTGTAGAGCGTGGTGCAAAACCAGCGACTGATTCTGCAAACAAAGACCTACCATACCCTGCTATTTACGGTATTGGTGACAGCCTTATTTACTTCATCGATGTATTCGGTGATAAAGGCTCTATCTTTGAAAATGATTTTGAAGACCTAGAAGAGCAAAACATTGTTGAAGACAAAGGTTTCATTCGCATTGACCACCTAACTAACAATGTTTACAAAGGCACAATGGAAACATGGGCAAACTTCTATAAAGGCGTATTTGGCTTTGAAGAAGTGCGTTACTTCGACATCAAAGGTCAAAAGACTGCGCTACTTTCTTACGCACTTAAGTCACCTTGTGGTACTTTCTCGATTCCAATCAATGAAGGTAAAGATGACAACAACAACCAGATCGATGAGTACCTAGACGAGTACAATGGTCCGGGCGTACAGCACCTTGCATTCTTAACGAACGACCTTGTTGGCTCTCTAGATAAGCTAGACAAAACAAACATCGCGACTTTAGATATTGTTGATCACTACTACGATACAATTTTCGACCGTGTACCTTGGGTTGCTGAAGATAAGCAGAAGATCAAAGAGCACCAGATCCTAGTAGATAGCCAAAGCGAAAACTGCTACCTACTTCAAATCTTCACCAAGAACCTGTTCGGTCCTATCTTCATTGAGATGATCCAACGTGTTGATGACGGTGGCTTTGGTGAAGGTAACTTCCAAGCTCTATTTGAGTCAATTGAACGTGACCAAGAGCGTCGTGGTGTGATTTAATCACTTACCAGTTAAGACAAAATAAAAAGCAGCTTTTCTAAGCTGCTTTTGCTATTTAAACTTGGCCATATTCTGGCGAAAGCACAAATAAAAATGCATAGTCATATGCAGCTTGTAGAAAAAAGGAAAGACCATGTCTTTTATCAATGAAACACACGATATTAATTTAAAAAGCTGGGTTGCAAGTGCAAACCAGGCTGGTAACGATTTCCCAATTCAAAACTTACCGTTTGCGTCATTTCGTCGCAAAGGCAGCAATGAAGAATTCCGTGGCGGCGTAGCAATTGGTGATCAAGTACTAGATCTAGCAGTCGTTGCTGCTGCAAACATCTTTGACGGTGCAGCGCAAGAGGCGGTTGAAGCGGCAAATGCACAAGCACTAAACGAATTCATGGGTCTAGGTAAAGCACATTGGTCAGGCTTACGTTTAGCACTTTCTCGTGCATTACGTGAAGGCTCTGAGCACCAAGGTGCCCTTGAGAACGCACTTGTGGCACAAGATGACGTTGAATATGCACTTCCGTGTCACATCGGTGATTACACTGATTTTTACACATCAATCTATCACGCAACTGCAGTAGGTAGCTTGTTCCGCCCTGATAATCCACTTCTGCCTAACTACAAGTGGGTACCAATCGGCTACCATGGCCGTGCTTCATCAATTGATGTATCAGGTCAGACTTTCCCGCGCCCTAAAGGTCAAACTAAGGCACCAGATGCTGAAGCACCATCATTTGGCCCTTGTAAGCGTCTAGACTACGAGTTAGAACTAGGTATTTACCTTGGTAAAGGCAATGAGCTAGGTGATGCGATTGCAATTGAAGATGCAGAAGACCACGTATTCGGTTTCTGTCTATTTAATGACTGGTCAGCACGTGACCTACAAGCATGGGAATACCAACCTTTAGGTCCATTCCTTGCGAAGAACTTTGCATCAACAGTCTCACCATGGATTGTGACAACGGAAGCGTTAGCTCCATACCGCACTGCGTGGCACCGTGACGAAAACGACCCACAACCAATGAGCTACCTGGAGTCTGCACAGAACCGTGAAACTGGTTCATTTGATATTCAAATGGACGTACTTATCGAAACAGATAAAATGCGCAGCGAAAATGCAGCGCCAAGCAAAGTTTCTGAGTCAAGCTTCAAGCACAGCTATTGGACAGTTGCACAAATGGTTACACACCACACAGTCAACGGGTGTAACTTCTTACCAGGTGATATGTTAGGTTCAGGCACACAGTCAGGCCCAGAACATGAAGAAGCAGGTTCATTACTTGAGCTGTCTCGCGGCGGTAAAGAATCGATTACTTTAAGCAATGGCGAAGAGCGTAAATTCCTTGAAGACGGTGACAAGGTCATTATGCGCGGCTGGTGTGAAGCTGACGGCTTCAACCGCATCGGCTTCGGCTCAGTAGAAGGCACTGTGCTTCCTGCAAAATAATTGAATAAAATAATTTCATTCAAATCAAAGGCGTGCATAAACACGCCTTTTTTTTATGATTTTATACTGGCTTTTTGTATAAAAATTGTTAGAGTTAGGCGTTATCTAAATTTTTAAGTGTTATGTTAAGCGTTATCAAAAGCCTAGTTTTAAAGCTATTTCAACCCAAACAAGTCATGCTACGTCAAAATGGCGAAGTAAGCTTATTGGCTATACCAGCTTGGGTGCAAATCACGATTATAGTATGCCTAATCACAACTTTGGCATGGCTTGGCTTTACAACCTCACAATATTTCACACAAAAAACACATTTACTTGCACTGTCAGATGAAGTTTCAAGCAAAGAAGCTGCTTTTCTTAGTAAGCAAGCCGCACTTGAAGCGCAACTTGCCCAACAACAAACACGCATAGCACAGCTCGATGCACAGCATGCAGTACTAAACGAGCTTATGGCTTCGCTCCCCAATACGCTGACTGAAGGTGAGGTGAGTGACACAGCCCCTCTCCCATCAGAACCTAATGAAAATCGCGAAGTGAATACCGAGTCATTAGAGCTACACGAAGAACATACTGAGTCATTTCATCATCATGCCACTGAATTAAACAACGCACAAAGCCAGCTGCTTAACCAATTGCACAATTTGATCGCACGCAGAAATCGAGTTTTACTCGCGGGTATGCAAGAAGCTGGCATCAAAGCAAACACCTCAAATGAAGCGCAAGGTGGTCCTTATCACCAGGTTCAAAGTGATAAACTGCCTCAATCATACCTCAACGCAATTGACAGCTCTGTGCAACTAAACCAACTGGAACGCTTAGTCCAAAAGCTGCCAGCAAGCATGCCAGTTAAAGAAGACAAATATTATATTTCTAGTGCATTTGGCTATCGAAAAGATCCAATTAACGGTCGCCGCGCCTACCACAAAGGCGTCGATTTAGCTGGGTGGCACAAAACAGAAATCATCGCACCTGCAGATGGCAAAGTTATCAGAGCCGGAAAATATGGCGGCTATGGCAAATTTATTGAAATTCAACATGTCAACGGGATCACGACACGTTACGGGCATTTACACACAATTAAAGTAAAAAAAGGCCAAAAAGTTAAGCAATCAGACGTAATTGCATTAATGGGCAGCACAGGAAGAAGTACCAGTACACACTTGCACTACGAAGTATTACAGGATAAAAAGCATATTAACCCTGTTAAACTTGCAAGAGTACTCGAACGTGTTCAATAAATTAAAAAATAATAAATCCTCAGCGCTCTACGTCGCCATGATCTCCCCAAACACCAAAGTCATTGGTGACATTCACTGCGAAGGTGAAATTCAAATTGATGGCATTGTTTCTGGTAATCTCGACGTCGAGCACTTAGTAATTGGTGAGCAAGGGACCATTGAGGGTAATATTAAAGCCACACAAGTTCATGTGAAAGGCACTGTCAACGGTTGTATCACTGCACAGCAAGTCCGTTTAGAGCCTTCAGCTAAAGTACACGGCGATATCATCCATGATACCTTGAGTATCGAGGCTGGGGCACATATTGAAGGTCAGCTCACACACAAAACAGACCTTTCAAATGTCACCCCAATTGAAAAGCAAGAGCAGGCCTAGTTTCTCGCAGTTATATACATTGTTACATCGGCGTGAAACACTTTCACGCCCTCAGCATTAAACACTTCAACTGGAACGATTAAATCTTCTTTATCTTGCCACTGATGTGGCAATGGGATCACCGCTTCAGCTTTAAGGTCACTATCCGCTTTTTTTAAGTATTGTACTGTCATCCCCTTGGGGATCCACCTATGAGTATTCACAGGAACTGTTGCGTCAGTCACGACTCCAGCACATAGCTCTGCCAAATTACACTGGGCAATGGCATGCACTGTACCAATATGATTATGCACCGCACGACGATTAGGCATTTGCGCGCAAATTCTACCGCTACTTAAATGCGTGATTTTAGGTTTAATGGTCGAAAAGTATGGCGCTCTCTTACATACCGCTTTACTAAATAACCAATTTCCAAATGGTAGCCAACGAAATTTTTTATAAGTATTTAACAATGAACCTGCCATAAACTATCCTGCCTTTTTGCTTAAACCTAACACATCAGACCAGTTAACTCTAGTGTTATCAGTATATAAAAATATCCATATAAGCTATTCAAGAAGTAAGTACCTTTTAGAAAAAAAGCACAATAAAAAACCTGAGCCAATAAAAGGTAAAGCACTGTTTTAATGATTATTATTCATTCAAAATTCTTATTAAACCCTTTCGATTAATAAAATATTATTGTATTACGGCGATTTGTCCTGTCTTTTTTTTTTGCGCGCAATACAATAGCGTCGAAAAGGAGACAGCATGCAACACCACACCAGTAAATCACTTATTTTCATCCTCGCCCTATTAGTCATATTTTGCCCGCTCGGTATTGATTTATATTTGCCCGCTTTTGTCGACATGCAAAATGCACTAGCAGTAAGCGAAGCTCAAATTCAACAAACTGTCAGTGTTTATATGCTTGCTGTGGGACTCGGGCAATTAATTGCTGGGCCATTGGCAGATAAGTATGGGCGTAAACCGATAGCCCTCTCTGGTGTAAGCCTATTTATGATTGGCGCAGCGTTGGCCACAGTTGTGGATACATGGGAGTCAGTGATGTTTGCTCGAGTACTTCAAGGTCTTGGCGCATGTGCTACTTTTGTCAGTGCTTTTGCCGTTGTGCGAGATAGCTTTGGTAACAAAGGCAGTGGCCAAATGATCACATATTTAAATGGCATCGTCTGCTTTATTCCAGCATTAGCACCTATTTTAGGGGCATGGCTAACTGTGGAGCTTGGCTGGCGCAGTAATTTTGCGTTTTTATTTGTCTTTGCGGTATTTGGCCTTATTTTATTATTTTTCATTTTTAAAGAAACGAAACCTGAGGACTCCATTTACAAAGGCCACATCCTCGATCTTCGCCGTTTTGGCCCTATGCTCAGTAGCCCCAAGTTTATGTTTAACGCATCAATTACCATGGTGTGTATGTCGGCAATGCTCGTGTTTGTAGTCGGTGCACCGGGGTGGATAATGTCTCATTTAAATCTCCCTATGACGGACTTTACTTTCTGGTTCGCGCTTAATGCATTTATCAGCATCGTATCTAGTTTTGTAGCACCGCAATTTATTAAACGTCATAGTCGTCGCGCTTTGCAATTTGGACTCTCTTTATTTTGTAGTGCAGGTGCCATCATTCTCATACTGCCGCAAATAGCAGCCGCTTATTACATGCTGCCAATGTATGTAGCCTCAATAGGATTTGCTTTTACCATTGGTGCAGCGGCAGGCAATGCGTTAGCAGAGTTCCCTAAACAAGCTGGTACAGCTTCCGCATTAATTGGCCTTATGCAAATGAGCGGTGCCGGGCTATTAGCTGTATTGACTCAGCCGTTAGGACTGACTGCACCATTGCAATTAGCACTGCACCTGTGCATGGGATTGCCTTTTTTAATGTTGTTGTTCTCAAAACATCGCCAAGCGTTACACAGTGCAAATTAACGTGACACTTTTTGCTAACTAGTCGTAAAACTGTCACATCAACTCGGCATACTGTGTCTAATAGCTGCACAGGCTGTTGTTGAGAAGGCATAAGACTTCTTTTTTAGCATTTATTTATATTGAATCAAAATCCCCCAACCTTGTTATGCGGGTTCATACGACCCGCATAGTTTTAAAAATACCGCAATAAAGCATTTTCAACTTGTTCCCGAGTGATTAAACTAGCATCTAACTGTATTACATTTACTCTATTATGCTAAATCCTGAATTTTTGATTTCATTCTTGTTTGCGAGCTTCATTATTGCTATCGCACCCGGGCCCTCCAATGCATTTTTAATGGCGCAAACCTTTACCCATGGTAAAACCGCGGGGATGCAAAGTGCACTTGGCTTTGCTCTCGGTGGCGTGGTACACACTATTTTTGCCGTCATTGGTTTATCAGCTATTTTGAAAGCGTCTGAAACGGCCTACACAGCAGTCCAGTACCTCGGTGCCGGATATCTTGCTTATCTCGGGATAATGACCTTTAAAGCAACCTTAACGAACATCAATGACGAACACTCTGAGGGGGATAATAGTACACCGAGCAAATCCAGTAAGAACGTGACTTTTCAGGCAATGATGACCGAAGTACTGAACCCTAAAGTTGCGCTGTTTTTCATCGCTTTTATCCCCCAATTTGTTGATACCAGTTTAGATACATCCACAACAGTTCAATTAGCACTATTTGGTCTACTCTACCCCATCTTGGCTTTTCCTGTTGATTGTGTATACGTCTATGGTGGAGATAAAATTGCAGGCTACTTTAGAAGTCATCCACAAGCGCCTATATGGATAGATAGAATATCTGCAGCCATTTTTATTGCATTGGCTGTTAATCTATTGCTGTAAGGAAACTTATGAAATACACACAAGCTAAAATTCCTGCGACCAAGCGCATTGCTTTAGTTGCCCACGATGGCAAAAAATCAAGTATGGCTAATTGGTGCAAAAAGCACAGAGCCGTTTTAGTACAGCATATTTTGAGTGCGACCGGCACGACAGGCGCACTGATAGCTTCAAAGTCAGAGCTAGAAGTAACACAGTTAATGAGCGGGCCAATGGGTGGAGATCAGCAAATAGGCGCCAAAATTGCTGAGCAACAAATAGACATGTTGATATTTTTTTGGGACCCTTTGTCATCTCAGCCCCATGATCCAGATGTGAAAGCGCTATTGAGACTGGCTGCTGTTTGGAATATTCCAGTTGCGTGTAATGAAGCCAGCGCAGATATGCTGCTGACTTCAACTTTGATGAATACTGAGCTGCCAAGAACACAGCCCGATTATTCAGCATATATTTCTAATCGTATTCGTTAACGATAAATACGCTCAGCCCACTTTGTTAAGCCTGCGGTGACACTACCAAAGTTGTCACCATTCAACATTGGAATATCGCCCAACTTTGCTTGTAATGCACTTTTTAGCAACGGTGATTGTGCACTGCCCCCAGTCAAATAAATGGCATCAGGCTTAGTGCCTGCATCTAAAATCGCTTGCTCGGCAAGTGCCACCACCTGTTGTAAACTCGACTCAACAGACTCGGTTAATTGAGTAAGATTGAGGTTTTGCTCCAATTCATTTTCAATAAATGATAAATCAACTTGATGCACGCTATCATCGCTCAATGCAATTTTCGCTAGTTCAGCCTGCCTAACAAATTGATGTGTCATCTTGTTTTCCTGGATCACTTGCAAGCGCTTTAGCTTTTCAGGCTCACAGACATCACGTAGCATGGTATTGAGCTCACGGCCGAAGGCACTGCTGTAAAAATCACTCTGCAATTGAATGTCATTGATTTTGCATGCTTGCCAAAAAGCTTGCTTTGGTAAAGGCAAACCAGATTTAAATTGTCCACCTAAACCACACACAGGCATTAACTTATGAAACGCCAAAGCAATATCTAAATCGTTGCCACCAATCCGCTTTCCCGTATGAGCCAAGAAGTGAGCACTCCTATCTTCACAATCTCGATAACTTGGGCCCATTTGTACAAATGAGCAATCACTTGTACCACCGCCAATATCAACTACGAGCACTTTTTTATCCTGTTGCAGATCTGATTCGAAATCAATACCTGCTGCCAGGGGTTCATAGAGAAACTCCACATCAGTGAAACCCGCACGTTTCGCCGCTGTAGTTAAAATAGATATAGCTTGACGGTTACTATCCTCTCCACCGACCGCTTGGAAATTAACCGGACGACCAATCACCGTTTGCGTTAGTGCTGAACCTAAGTGCTTCTCGGCTCGTGTTTTCAGCGCCATGATCATGGCTGTGGCAATATCTTCAAAAAATGCGATTTGCTCAGGCTTTAGCCCTATTGCGCCAAAGAAGGACTTAGGCGATTTAACAAAATAGCCCTCTTCTGGCATAGAGATGTATTCTTCAATCGCTTCTTGACCAACAAAAACACCACTTTCTTGTGGCATCAAGTCTAAGTCGCTACGAGCAAACTGTGCGCTTTTCAATATGCCACTTCTCTGTGCTCTGTACTGGGACTGGGCACTCTCCTGAATGCCTTTTGCAACATAGTCAGAAATAAGCGAGTTATGTAGTGCATATAGCGTAGAAGGAAGGTAATACTTAGAGTTTTCCAAAGGGATCAACTCTACTGCGCCTGCACGCATTACACCCATTGCACAATTTGAGCTACCATAATCAAACCCAACGACCATTCTTACCTCGCATCCGCTCGCAAAAAAGGACGAAATTTACCATAGCTCAGATCGATTTTAAAGGATATCCCTCCTTACAAAGCGTCACGCATTCGCAAAAAACTCGCGAATCTCGGTTTGCCGTATTTGGTAAACCCTTGGTATTGAAATGTAATTGTACTTCCGATGGCTGGCGGGGAGACACGCTGCTCGTCTGTAAATCCCGTTCCGATGTTAAATATGACCCCTTCCATCGTTTTTACCCTAATTGCCCCCATCATTCCTTGATACTTACCTCTTCCTGGCAAATGAGCGATAACAACCGCTTCAGCATCAAACTTAGGCTTGTATTTAAGTACTTGAGCGGTTCTGCCAGCCTGATGGGTAGCAGCCTTTTCATGTAGCATTACCCCCTCACCACCACGCAACAATACTTGAGTATAAAATTCATCTAACTGAGCTTTATTAGTAAAATGGTGCTGAGGAATTGGCTTCACATGGATACTGTGTAAGCCATTCACGATACCTTGATATTTCTCAAAGCGTTGCTCAAACGTCAGCAGTGGATCTGGGGCATCAAAAATGAGGTAATGAACCTGCTGCCAATTCTCATGATCAGGGACTTTTCTGCGCACCAAACTACTAACAAACGCAAAGTTGTTATACCCAGCCCATAATTCGCCATCCAACCACCGGTTAGGTAATACAGCCGTAAACCATTTTGGCGCATGAATAATATGCCCGGTTCGGGTTTTAAGCAACTTGCCATCCCAAACTGCACGTACGCCATCATACTTTTCACTTACCAAATAATCGCTGACGGGTTTTTGTTGCGTATACACTTTTGCGAGTTGAACATCAGGTGCAATATTAGAAAAAGAAGTGGGACTGGCGCAAATAATGGCGGCTGTACACAGCCAAAAAAAGACGTGTTTCATGCTACTTTCCTTTGCAGATAAAAACAGACAATAAAGACCATCACAGCTAAAACACCTTGTTAGCGTTTCAATGGCTCTTTTTAAAATAGCACCTTTATCGGACTTGTACAGTTTAACTTGGCTTTACGATTTGCTGCCACATCGCTTCCAAGCTATCACTTCGCCACGCAGCTTTGGTAAAATCTTGGCCTGCTGAGTGTAGGTGAGAGATCACCACCGTTTTCACTCCTGCAGCAGTAGCAGATGCTAGCCCTGTTTGTGAATCTTCTACGGCAATCGCTTCTTGTGCGCTAATATTGAGTTTAGCCATGGCCAAACAGTAAGGTTCTGGGTGTGGTTTAGGGTTGGTTACATCATCTTTGCAAACAATATAATCAAAAAACTCGCGCAGTTGATAATGTGTTAATACGGGAAACGCTTCTGCTCGTGTACTGCCAGTAACCAAAGCCAATTTATAATGTTGTGCACAAAGAGAGAGCACGTCCATAGCATGTGGCATCAGTTTAGGCTTCTCAGTAGCAGCAGTTTCTACAAACTGTGTATTTTTTAACGTTGCTAACTCATCCCCCGAATAAGGAAGGTTGTAACGTTGCTGCAAAATATGGCCGGTTTTAACAGTAGGCACACCAGAGAATTCATCGCAAAACTCAGATTCACTAATGAAAATATTAAATGGTGAAAGTACTTTGCACCAACTGGTGTAATGGAGTGTCTCTGAGTCTACTAAGGTACCATCAAAATCGAATAATATTGCCTGTAAACCCATAAACACTCCTTATCATTTTTTTATTTAGCCTTTCAAAGCTGCAGGTGGCTCAGCGTACGCCTCTTCGCCCGTCTCCACTTCAACTAACTCGTAACCACGTTGCTTGCGAACAACTTTTAATACTGGCTTTTCAAACGCTGATTTAAGTCTATCAGAATCAGCTTGTAACTCTTCAATCGTGTGACCAAAAGGAGCTGCACCTGTCTCTGACCAGTTAGTCACTTTACCATTGATATTGTATTCAACTTCATGAATTTGGTATAGCGGTGATTCACTATCTTTACCCTCACAAAAAATCACGCGATAGTTCCAAAACCCAGACATGTATAACTCCTCTTACTTAAACTACGATGCGACTGTATCAGCTAATTCCGACAGTTGCATTAAAGAAATAAAAAACCCGTGTTATTTATCCAATAACACGGGTTTAAGATTAACTAATTCATTTCAGTTACAAATTAAAAGAAACGAACCTTGAACTCAGCACCAATAAAGCGCTCTTCATTTAACATACCAGTGTTGTTATTGAAATCTACACCACCGATAACAGCTTGCTCATCAAACAAGTTACGTACGAATACAGATGTTTCGTATTCGTTGTCACCAGACGCCCATGCATAACCCGCTCTCACGCCTGTTTCAAATAAGGCTTTGCCTTCAAACTCAACTGACTCATACAAGAAGAAGTTAATTTTGCTACGGTAAGAAGTATCAGCGTATACGAAGAAGTCACCGCCTTCTAACTCTTTAGTGTAGCGAAGCGTTGCGTTTGCAATCCACTCAGGTGCATGTGGAAGGCTATTACCATCCAAAATTGCTCGTGCTTCAGGTCCATTAGGGCCTTCAACCATATAAGTAGGGTCTGTCACTGTACATTGATTACATACCGCAACTGCTAAGTTTGCATCATCGAGTTCAGTGTTGTTATAGCTCAAATTAAACGTCGCGTTTAATTCATCTGTAAGTACCCACTCAGTATCCAACTCAAAACCATAACCGGTTGTTTTGTCCGCATTGATTAGGCGGTTAAAGTTAGAACCACCACCTACAGCCGTCAGCTGCTGATCATCCATTTGGTAATAGAACACAGTCGCATTCACACGACCTTGACCATCAAGTACATCTGATTTAACACCGAACTCAATTGAGTTTGTAGTTTCAGACTCAGCGACAGTTACTTCATCACCAAATACAATACGACCTTGAACACTTGGTGCACGGAAACCATTTGCTAAGCGACCGAATAAGTTAATATCGTCAGTCAGCTTGTATGTTGCACTTAAATCCCAGCTCACATGACTGTCACTAGGGTTTGCGCTGCCTTCTAGGAAGTCAGGAGAACCATTCCAAGGTGTTGGGTTATCTGTTCTTTTCGCATAAAACTCTTTTTCATCATCTGAGTAGCGAAGACCAAGAGTCACATCTAACTTTTCAGACAGTGTGTAATCAAAAGAGCCAAATACAGCCCATGCTGAAGTGTCTTGATTCTGGATAGCATAGCCATTTTGTAAGCCATATTGGCCCGCTGCTGTATCAAATACACCAGTGTCAAAGCTGAAGCTTTCGATGGTCATTTCTTCTTCAAATAAGAACACACCTACTTGGTAATTAAAATCACCTGAGTAGTTACTTGAAAGACGTAATTCTTGTGTATATTGGTCATGGTCTGGAAGCGCATCTGCTGTTTCAGATGAGAAAGGGATTTTACCCGGTCCCATAGTCGGTGCAAATTCATTGCCATATGCACCATCAATGTCCGCACGCGAGTATATCTCAGCGCTTTCCCAAGCGGTAATTGACGTTACAGTGTGCTCTGCAAGATCCCACTCAAGTTTTAAGCTTAAGCCCTGAGTTTCAACTTCTTGTGTAGCGCGAGACGCTGCATCATGATAAACAACATCATTATCATAAATAGGGTTGATGTTATTCGAACCTTTCTCGATTAGATTTGCACGGAAAGGAATTGGACGACCGTCAAGGTCACGAACGTGATAGTTTAATAAACCTGTAAAGTCATCACCTTCGTATAAAAATTGAATACGTGCTGCTTTTTCGCTGTAGCCACCTAGTGAATTATCTTTTGCAAATTCATTGGTAATGCCTTCAGGAGAGCGAACATCAATGTAGTCTGGCTTCTCTTGCCACAATACAGATACACGTGTAGAAATTTTGTCAGTTAGACCTGTACCTACAGCACCTTCAAAGTCAACAGATTCGCGGCTACCATACGCAACTGAAGCGTAGCCATCAAATTCTTGACTTGGTTTTACAGAATCAAATTTAACTAGACCAGCTGGCGTATTACGACCAAATAAAGTGCCCTGTGGACCGCGTAATACTTCGATACGCTCAATATCAAAAACAGGGAAACCTTTTAGGATAGGGTTTTCTTGAACGACTTCGTCAACCACTAGTGAAACTGGCTGAGATGCATTCAAATCGAAGTCTGTGTTACCAAGACCGCGAACATAAAAGCGCGGGAATGTACGTCCAAACGAAGATTCAACCGATAAACTCGGGATCTTAGCGTTCATAAAGCGGATATCCATACCAGCAGAACTATAGGCGTCTAAATTATCACCTTGTAATGCAGACACTGAAACTGGCACTTCTTGTGCATTTTCAACACGCTTACGCGCAGTAATTTGAATCACTTCCAGTTGATTGCTTTTCGCTTGCTCTTCTTCAGCGAGCGTAGTGAATGAAGTACCTGCCACAGCAGAGAACAACGTTGCATTGATTAAAGTTGCTAACGTAGATCTTTTCATTGCTTTCATGTTGGTTTTTGACCTTATTAATGCACTCTTTGAGTTCAACGGTATATTTGGGCGCCGTATCACATTGGCTATGGCGTTCAATTTTGCGCGTTGATGACAAACAACGCGGACCTCGCTCACGAGAGTGCAAAACGCTAAAACGAGGCTGAACGCAACGGGCGTAATTATAGCAGCATATTTTTAAAATGCTTCTAATAAACACATAAATTACACACATTTTTACAACGTTCGACGACGTTAGGTAAAACTTTACAACTTTTCGCTACAAAAAGCGGACATTTGTCCTTATAAATTCATCAATACTATGGTCTGGAAAATATTTTTTACCCAATTAATATACATAAGATCAATATTTCGTTGATAAAGCAAAATTTGCAAAAATTAGACTTTGCTAAAGAAAACGAAATAAATATAAGTTACACAAGTTCACATCGCCCAAAATGGTAACCGGTGTCATGAAAGCATATCTATACTATCGAACTGCTCAAGGAGATAAGAGGACATTAGACCTCATTAGGCAGATAACGACATAATGATAGAACACAATATTTAGAAAAAGTTCCACGAAAAGGATAAAAAAGCTTACAGCTTTTCAGTAGAGAGAAGCACATTTGCAAAGGAATAAGCATTCAGCTTTATATACGAGCTGGGCGGGTATTACATGCGAGGAGCTTGTAAACCTTTATAATTTGACTTGTGTGTTTTCGGGCAATATTCGATCACCGCAACACCCGCTGTAGGAAAAATAGGCATCTCACCGTGCACTAACTGATCAACCATATAACTAACAATTGGCATATGCGCTATGACTAACCAGGTATCTACTTCTTCGTGCATACTTATCAAAGTTTCTAAATAATCAATAGCAAAGGAAGCACTGCCACTCGGAATAATATCAGAACATGTTTCTTGATACGTAAATTCATTGCTTTGTTTCACTGCATCTGCTGTTTGCTGTGCACGCACATATGGACTGACTAAAATCGCACCAGGATTATGAACCCGAGATAACCATTCGCCCATATCAAACGCCTGTTTTTGCCCTCGCTCAGTTAATAAACGTGCAGCATCATCGGCTTGCATTGGACCTGCTTCACCATGACGCATAATCAGTATTGTTTTCATAGCTCTCCGAAAAGTATTGGTTTTTTATCTCTATTCAGTAGTAAACCTAGCTCTATGTCCGCTATATTAAAACAAATTACTTAGAACTGGTAAGCAGCTTACTACTTTTAAGACTGTCTCACTTATTATATCGGCGGCGTTAACTTGAAATTAAGCAACAATGATAATAAACAATATAAGCACATAACACTGGACAATGGTCTTAAAGTTTTACTTATATCTGACTCCAACAGTGAAAAATCTGCAGTCTCTTTGACAATCAACGTGGGTCACTTCGACGATCCTGTTGGACGTCAAGGTATGGCTCACTTTATTGAGCATATGCTGTTTTTAGGTACAGAGCAATACCCAATTAAAGGTGAGTTTTCTCAACTGGTCAATCAACATGGTGGCAACAGCAACGCATGGACGGGTACTGAGCATACCTGTTACTTTTTTGATTGCTTAGCAACTAAGCTTGACACTCTCGCTCCCCGTTTCGCCGATTTTTTTATTGCCCCAAGCTTCGAGCAAAGTGCACTACTTGATGAACGTAATGCAATAGATGCTGAATTTAACCTTAAAGTAAAGGATGATAACCGCCGTATCATTCAAGCACATAAAGAAACAGCAAACCCTGCGCATCCATTCACCAAATTTTCAGTTGGTAATCACGATACTTTGGGAGATAAACACGGTGACATTCGCAGCGAAGTCATTCAGTTTTTCAAACAACATTATCAGGCACAATGGATGACTCTTGTCATTGCAGGCCCACAAACAATCGTCGAATTTGAAGAACTTGCCCAAACACATTTCGACGCCATTCACGGTGACGTCAACCGGCCTAAGCCAAAGATTCAAGTCCCCTTTTATCGGCCGCAAGATCTTGGGTTAAAACTAAACATAAAGCCCAGAAAACATTTACAAAAGCTCATAGTAAGCTTTGCTATGCCAAATATAGATGAACTATATCGATACAAAAGTTTAAGCTTCCTCGCGCATCTATTGGGGTACGAAGGTGAAGGTTCTTTATATGCAATACTGAAAAAAAATGGCTGGATCAACGCCCTATCTGCAGGTGGCGGTGTAAATGGCAGTAACTTCAAAGACTTTAACGTGAGTTTTGCACTCACTGATTTAGGTATAGAGTTTTATGAAGATATTGTAGAAATGTTATTTGAATATATTAGTCTGATCAAAACAGAACACCACACTCTTCCAGCATTATACGCTGACAAAAAGCAATTAATGGAATTAGCTTTTGACAATCAGGAAGTTAATAAGCTCATTGACTGGGTCAGTAATGTTAGCGTAAACATGCACCACTATAGCAAAGACTATACGCTTTATGGTGACTATTGCATGGAGCACTTTAATCAGACTCTACATGCCGAGTTGATGGGCTATTTGATACCAAACAATATGCGTTTGGTACTTATTCACCCGACGGCAACAGATGAAACAGATGCAACAGATGCAACAGATGCAATAAACAGAATTGCACAGTGGTATAACACTCCATATCAAGTCGTAAAAATCAACCAACAGTGGTTAGATGCACTTGGGCGAATAACTGACCCACTACCAGAAATGCGACTACCTAATGTAAATCCCTACCTTAGCGAAGAAAATGCGCTATTCGACATCGAATCCACTGCGCAGTTCCCAACTCGATTGCAAGAGCGACCTGGTTTTGCTTTTTGGTTTAAACAAGATGCAACATTTAGGGTCACTAAAGGTCATTTTTATCTTGAAATAGACTCTGAGACATCTATTTCAAATCACACCACAATGGCTTTGACCAGATTATTCGCAGATTTATTCATGGATAGCGTCGCTGAACAGTTCTATTCAGCAGAGTTGGCAGGCCTCAGTTACCATCTAACATCACACCAAGGCGGGCTAACATTGCACACAGCTGGGCTCTCGTCCTGTCAATTAAAACTAATTTCTCAACTGATTGAAGCTTTACAGAAGCAACCTATCAGTGCAGCAAGATTTGCCGAATATAAAAAGCAACTCATACGGCATTGGCAAAACCATAATAAGAACAAGCCAGTAAGTGAGCTGTTTAGCATTTTAGGTGCTAGACTTATGCCTTGGAATCCCACCCCAAATGAGCTAGCTTCCGCGCTGCAAAATGTTTGCTTTAACGAATTTAATGCGTTTAGAGATGCATTTTTCACCTCTATTCATGCAAAGGCATTCTTACATGGTAATTGGCAGTCTAAGCATGCAATTGCAACTGAACAGCAGCTACTGTGTAACTTTGCGAAAAGTGAAATACTAGAAGATCTAAAAAAGCCACTCATGACAATTAAACAGCAGCATACTGAGCACTTTGATAATGAGCAGAGTGAACATGCTTTTGTACACTATATCCAAGCGCCTACTCTCGATGTACAAGATAAAATAAAGATAATGGCTTTCAACCAGTTGGTTAGTCAGCATTACTTTGAGAAACTGCGGACTGAACAACAACTAGGCTACCTTGTAGGTGCTGGCTACGCACCTTTTAATACTCGAGCCGGTATTGCTTTTTATATTCAGTCTCCCAATTACCACAGTGCAGACTTAATCAGGTACCACCAGCTATTTTTAAATGACTTCGTTTCGAATATCGATACTTTAGATGGGAAACATTGGCTAGATGTGAAAGCTAGCCTCAAGTCACAAATAGCAGAAAAAGATAAAAATTTGCGTCTTCGTTCACAACGCTTTTGGATAGCAATAGGCAACGATGATCATACCTTCTCGATGCAAGCTCAATTACTTGATGCACTCAATGAGCTTACATTTTCAGAATTGAAGAGTTTCATTTGCCAGGCCACTGCGAGAAACTTTCCAAGTATCACCCTAACCATCAATTAGCTTTTCCTTTACGTGGCTCATATAGCATGAGGAAAAGTTAACTTTATTTCCTTTCAATAATGCACAAAATAAACAGTCTTATCCGAGTCTTTCCATATTTCGTCAATTAAGCTTTGACTCGGGCCTGCTGTTTCGATTAGATTAACAGTGAATGTATTAATCTTGTACACTATGGTATATAAAAACAATATAAGAATTCTGTTGGCTCTTATTTATCTTTTTGCTTTGAGTACCCCTGTACACGCATCTGCACTTTTTGAGCCCCTATATCATGCACCTCTGCCTTTTTTGGTTGTGGCAGTGATTTGCGCCATTCCGTTTTTCATTATGCTGCTTCTAAATAGTAAATCCAAGCGTAAGCTAGAAAACCTTCAAATGTCTGAAAAATGGTTGAAAAGCACAGTTGAAGGCAGTGGTGACACACTGTGGGATTGGAACATTCAATCAGGTGATATCATTCGCATAAATGATAAGTACGCACTAAACGAGGAAAAAAGTAGTCACTTTATCCCTAATGCTAAAAGAATACACCCACAAGATATTCCACTTGTTGAGAAACAGCTCAAGTTGCATTTCGCAGAAAAAACAGCATTTTTCGAAGCTTCCTATCGGTTAAGAGATAACCTTAACCAATACCACTGGGTGCTGGATAAAGGCAAAGTAATCAGTAAAGACGACAACCTTAACCCGCTTCGAATGACCGGCACTGTGAGGGATATCAATCACTTAAAAAGTACCGAAGAACGTCTGAATTTATTTGCCAAATGTGTAGAGTCACTCACTGATGCCATTGCGATTTATGACCATAACTTCAAACTTGTCGATCTTAACCCAAGCTATTTAAGAGTCTTTGGTGGAAAAAGAGCGCAATATATCGACTCAGATTTTCAGCTTCCAGGTTATGACAATCGCTTTATCAGACAAATAAAATCTGCACTTAAAGAAACGGAACACTGGCAAGAAGAGCTGAAAATCTACGATCATAAAGGCAGCATGCTACCAATTGAGGTGACTATCGATGAGATTAAGAACAGCCATGGCCACGTGACCAATTATGTTGTCGTCTTTTCAGATTTAACGGAAAGAAAAAAAGCAGAATCGCAGCTACACAACCTATCAAATAGAGATAGGATCACAGGGCTACCTAATCGTAATTTATTTTTTACCAATTTAAAAAAGCTCTCTCAGCAAGGTACCCATCATGCCTTATTAGTATTCGACTTAGACAACTTCAAAAAGATAAACGACTCATTAGGACACCAGCTAGGTGATAGTTTGCTCTCAAAACTCTCTATGAGGCTGAATAAGTTATGTCGGCAACAAGATACTTTCTATCGTTTGGGTGGCGATGAGTTTGCACTCGTCATGTCTGGCACTAATGACATTCATACAATCACAAAAGTCGCAAAACAGTTTTTAGCAGCTATTGCGACGCCATTTAAAATGGCAAATCATGAATTGGTGATCACTTCATCAGTCGGTATTGTACTCTTTCCAGAAGATGGTAAAACACCTGAAATTCTTTTAAAAAATGCTGATACAGCTATGTATCATGCAAAGCAAAAAGGTAATCACTATTTATTTTTTAATGATTCTATGAATGAGCAAGCAGTCAAGCGTTTGCAAATAGAAAACCTGATGCGTTTTGGCCTAAAAGAAGATCATTTTATAGTTTACTATCAACCCAAGATGGATATAAGAACAGGAAAACTTGTTGGTATGGAAGCATTGGTCCGTTTTATTACGCCTAAAAAAGGCATTATAAGTCCAGGGGTCTTTATACCAATTGCAGAAGAGACCGGCCAGATCATTGAAATTGGTGAGGTGGTACTGGATAAAGCCTGTAAAGACGTCAAACGCTGGGTAGATAAAGGTCTTTTCAATGGTCGAGTAGCTGTCAACCTGTCTGCCAAGCAATTTAGTTTACCTGATTTAACTGCCCGCATTGATATTATCTTGCAAAAAAATCAACTTCCTTCATATTTTCTTGAGCTTGAAATTACAGAAGGAACAGTTATGGACGATCCTCAAGAGGCAATTTCAATTATGAGGTCGCTTAGCTCTCGTGGTATTCACCTAGCAATGGATGATTTTGGTACTGGATACTCCTCATTAGCCTATTTAAAGCAATTTCCGCTTAATACGCTAAAAGTTGACAAGGCTTTTATCGATGATATGGGCAGTGAGCGGGGCCGCAATATGGTGGATTCAATCGTCACTATTGCACATAACTTAGATTTACATGTCGTTGCTGAAGGTGTTGAGGAAGAAGAGCAACTGACTTTATTAAAACAGTTAGAGTGTCAAACAATACAAGGTTACTACTACTCCAAACCACTTTCTAGTGACGAGTTTGAACGCTTCTTGCAAGCAGAAAATGAAGTAAAACCCAGCCTACAACTTGTTAATTAACTGCTCAATCATCTAAATTCTATTATTTCAACCTATCAATAGCTTTCAGCGTGCCAAATTATGCCTGTAGAGGTAATGTCACAAACTCAGTATGAAAATAGTACAAAACCATCATTTTACGGATAAAAACCAATCAAAAACATAAAATTGTTGCAAAATATTGCATTATTTAATTTAATACCAGCCTTGAAGAAACAAGTTACTGCAAAATACTTAGTGCTAAAACAGGGACAACATGGTCCATGAAATGAAAAACTCTATAATAAACAACTTATTATTAGAGTTTAGTCATTAATTACCGCTTTATTGCATCATAAAAAAGTGTAACCAGATACAATTTAGCTGCAAATTGCGACAAGGGCAGTGACATGCATACACTGTTTCGCCATGTAAAACCAAGTTTGGTAAATCGTAATAGTGTATTTACGAATACTAGACTAAAGTTAGTAATAAGTAGTTCAGGTAGTACTTGTTAGATCAGTCGGTCATGGTGTAGTTTGCAGCTACCCCAAAAGTAGCGCATTTAATGCCTACTTGAGATAGTTTAATGATGAGAAAAGTCTATTAGACATATTTTTCGAACTTATCTTTTCTAATTTAATAAATTTCAATGGATTGTAAATTTGATTTATGTAATTAGATGGATAGTATCGGACCTGTATTTGTCAACTATGTTTGTTATTTCATGACATTTTACATAAGAAGCCTTACTCATTACAGAATTCTCTCAATAGCTGCTAAAATTAGCCCCATGTTGTTTTAATTAATATAGTTTTTCAAGGACACGGGCTATGGATCAGAAGAGTGTACATAATTATTTACAGGCAAAGCCTGGGACCTTTATTACCAAGCCATTTGCACAAGAAGTAGATGTGTATAAAGTGCAACACAAAATGTTTGCAACACTTTATGAAGGTAAAGAAGGCCAAACAAACGAAAATGGTGAGCCAGTTTGGTGGCTAAACTTAAAGTGCGATCCAGATGAAGCATTGTTACTGCGTGACAAGTATTCGTCGATTGTGCCTGGGTACCATATGAACAAACGTCTTTGGAACACCATCGTGCTTGATGGCAGCATTCCAGAAGATGAGTTAAAAAAGTTGATTGATGACTCTTATAATATTGTTGTAGACAACCTGCCTACGGCACAGCGTGAAGAGTTGAACCGTATCACCGCTGGTGATAATTAATTGGCCTCCCTCGCACTCTGTGCGAGGGCCATTTAACTGATATCAGCCCCCCTTAAAACATGTCTTTTTTGTGTCTAAACACGTCTTTGTCACTTACCTGTAAATTATTTGTGTTTAATTATGTTCCTAAATTCAATAATATTTTGGGACTAAACAAAAATGAAACAACTTGTAATTCCATTACTTATCTCAGCTTTACTCGCAGGCTGTACTTTTGATGGCGAAGATGGCAGAAATGGAGTCGATGGTAAAAATGGTAGCAACGGCCAGATCGGAGAGACTGGTAGCACTGGCGACAAAGGAGATAACGGGGAACCAGGTACAAACGGTGTAGATGGTGCACCAGGCTTAGACTCACTCCAACAAATTACTCCTAAGCTTATTGGCCGAGCAGTGCTCAACGCAGAAAGTCCAGAAGGCGCTGCAGAGATAGTTGCCTACCACGCTCAAGGTCAGCGTATCTTTGCCCTAAACAGCTCCTCTTCACCAGCTACAATTGAAATAATCAATATCGCGGACATGGACCCACAAACACTGACGAATAATGCAGAAGGTGTGGTAACCAATACCAATTTACAGAGCAATGCCAGTATCAACCTGAGTGAATTTGAAACAGGCGATGCAAACAGCCTAGCTATTCACGATAATTTACTCGCGGTTGCAATCGCCAAAGACACCGGCCAATCAGGTAAAATCGTATTTTTCGATATTGCTAACACGCCTAAGTTTATGAAATCGGTGACTGTTGGCAACCTGCCAGACATGGTTACATTTAGCCCTGACGGGCAAAAAGTCGTAGTCGCAAATGAAGGAGAACCTAAAGGGGATTATAGTATCGACCCAGAAGGTAGCATCGCAGTCATCGACATAAATAACGGTCAAATATCCGATACCGCAAGCATTTTAAATTTCAATCAGTTTGATAGTCAGTTGGCTGTGCTAAAAACCCAAGGTGTTGTATTTGCAAATCCGACGGGGCGTACAATCAAAGGTAATACCATTAATACGACTGTATCGATGGACCTAGAGCCTGAATATGTCACAATCAGCAAAGATAGCCGCTATGCCTATGTTTCACTGCAAGAAAATAATGCAATCGCCAAAGTCGACTTAACTGACAATAGCCTCTCCATACATGCTCTTGGCTTCAAAGACTGGGGTAAATCGACACTCGATGCATCAGATAAAGACAACGCAATTAACTTCGCAACTTATCCTGGATTGTACGGTATGTATCAACCCGATACGATCGCAGCCTATCAATGGCAAGGTGCCAACTTCATTATTTCTGCTAATGAAGGCGATGGTAGGGAATACTTTTTTGACTCCCCTGACGAAGCAACTTGTTTAGCTGAAGGCGGCCTGGAATTCGACAATGATGACGGCTGTCTTGCTTACACTGATGAGGTAAGAGCTGAAGACTTAACACTTAGCAACAACTTCGACTACCTTAACAATGATGATCAAGATATCGGCAGGCTGAAAGTAAGTACCGTATTAGGTGATTCAGACAACGACAACCAATATGAAGCGCTTTACACTTATGGTGCTCGCTCATTTTCAATCTGGGATCATCATGGCCATAGAGTTTATGATTCAGGTGATGACATTGGGAAAATCACAGCAGCCATCCATGGCGAAGCTTTCAACAATGATGAAGATGAAAACAAGGGTGATACACGTTCAGACGCTAAAGGTGCCGAACCAGAAGCGCTTGCTATTGGCCAAATCAATGACCGTACTTATGCATTTATAGGCTTAGAAAGAATGGGCGGCATCATGGTCTATGACGTTACCAATCCATTTAATGTCACCATGAACACTTATATGATCAACAGAGGGTTAGAAGCCGATACGCAAATAAGTGGAGACCTCGCCCCAGAAGGAATGATTTTCATTGATCAAGCACAAAGCCCAACAGGAGAAGCTTTGCTAATTGTAGGTAATGAGATTTCAGGTAGTGTGTCAATTTGGTCTTTATCCAGTCAGTAAACAACTTTGACATTTATGCATCGCTGTCTAGGCTAAAATTTGCATGCTCCTTTTTTATTGAGGGAAATAATGAAACGCATAGCAATTATCACCAGTGGCGGCGATGCGCCTGGCATGAACGCTGCAATACGCGCTATTGTATTTTCATGTCATGATCAACAAATCGAATGTCTCGGCTTCTATCATGGCTATAATGGCCTTATAAATGATGAATTCACATTTCTAATTCCCGCTCTAGTTTCACCTATTATCCAGCGCGGGGGCACAATTTTAAAAAGTGCTCGCTGTAAAGAGATGCACCAGGATGAAGGGGTAAAGCAAGCTGCCAATACACTCAACAAACACAAGGTAGATGCCCTTATCGTCATCGGCGGGGATGGTTCGTTTAGAGGCATGATGGCACTACAGGGGTACTGGCTTGGGAACCTTATTGGTGTGCCCGCGACCATAGATAACGATATTGCTTGTACAGATAAAACGATTGGCTTTACCAGTGCCGTTAATACGGCAACACAGGCTATAGATAAAATTCGTGACACAGCCAACGCATTTGAACGCGTTTTTATTGTCGAAGTCATGGGTCGTCGTAGTGGTCATATTGCATTTAATGTCGGCTTGGCAGCAGGTGCTGAAGCCATTCTTTCATTTGAAAACTGCAACCTCAATAGTTTGGAGCAAGCCAAGTCTCACCTGATAGCTCAAATACAATCGCAACTATTGGAGCAACATACAGGCTTTGTGATTGTACTAGCTGAAAACCTGTGGCCTAAAGGGCCCCATGGACTGCAACAAGCCTTGAGAGACACCGCAAATATTGAAAGCGCAGTATGTGTATTGGGGTATATACAACGCGGTGGAAGCCCCTGCCCTGAGGATCGTATCTTAGCCACTGAGTTAGGTATTGAAGCAGTGAGTGCAGCCAAACATAATACCGGGATCATGGTGGGCAAAGTCAATGGTCAAATTTCACGGCACTGTATTATCAGAGCCACTGAACAAAACAAGCCAGTAGACCGAGCACTACACTCGGCCTACCACCATATATCTAAATTAAACCACTAAATAGATATGTGCTAGCCATAAATAGTGAATAAATCAGCATTTAACCAAAGATGTACTGCGATGCTGGCAGCATAACCGAGCGCAATGACTGGGGTCCATTTTAAGTGACCAAAAAAAGTGTAGTTACCTCTAGCTTGCCCCATTAAGGCGACCCCTGCTGCAGATCCGATAGAGAGTAGGCTTCCGCCTACACCTGCGGTCAAAGTTATCAACAACCATTGTCCATGGGACATTTCGGGTTGCATTGATAATACTGCAAACATAACTGGAATATTATCAATGACAGCAGAAATAACGCCTAAGAATACATTCGCCCCTGTTGCAGACCAGCCACCATACAGCACATGGGACATGAGATTTAGATACCCTAAGAAACCAAGCCCCCCAACACACATAACGATGCCGTAAAAGAACAGCAAAGTGTCCCACTCTGCCCTTGATACTTTGCTAAAGACGTCAAAAGGCACAACACTACCGAGCTTTTTCAATCGCTCTTTATCGCCTTCACGCTCTGCCATCGCCATTTTGCGAGCCAGTGACCCTGGCAATGTCACTCTTAAAAAGTAACCGAAAAACTGTAAATACCCCAACCCCATCATCATGCCAAGCACAGGGGGTAAATGTAGTAAGCTATGGCACATTACTGCCGTAGCGACAGTGAGTAAGAAGAGTGTAAGAATACGCAGCGCACCGCGTTTAAGCTCTACACTTTCGCAACTTGCGGCAGGCTTCTTATCTGCAACAAAAAAGCTCATAATTGCCGCTGGGACAACATAATTGGCGATCGATGGCACAAGTAAAACAAAAAACTCATTAAACTTAACCATGCCAGCTTGCCACACCATCAAGGTAGTAATGTCACCAAAAGGACTAAATGCACCACCTGCATTTGCAGCAACAACAATGTTTATACAACTCAAATTAATGAACTTTTTATCGCCCTCTGCTACTTTCATTACCACAGCACACATGAGCAAAGCGGTCGTTAAGTTATCTGCAATTGGGGATATAAAAAATGATAGAAATCCAGTTAACCAAAATAGGGTTTTATAATTAAACTCTTTTCTCACCATCCAAGCACGCAGCGCATCAAACAATCTACGTTCTTCAAGCGCATTGATATAGGTCATCGCAACCAGTAGGAACAGCATCAACTCAGCAAACTCGAGTAAGTTATGACGAAACGCATGCTCAGTCGCATCCGGCATACCTTGCTCAATGTAAAATGCACCAATTAAAATCCAGATTAAACCTGCAGCGACTAAGACCGGCTTGGATTTACGCATATGGAGTTTTTCTTCAAGCATCACCAGTGCATATGCAACGACAAAAATAGCGATACAAACAAACCCTAGTGTATTCGCAGTCAAGTCGAGTTGGGTGGTAGAAGCGAACGCTGAGAAATTAATCCCCAGCAAACAGAACAATAGCAGGCAACTGATCCCTACAAGTTTCATTTCAAGGTGTTTCCTTGTTTAGTGAGTACATCTTCGCCAGAAAGTAACACACATTTTACACTTGCGACATTGTACTCTAGTCTAATTTTACAGCTAATTTACGAAACTACAGGTTAAAGCATGGTATTTTATCTTGCATTGTATGATAAACAACGAATGTGATTATTTTGTTACCTTGGTTTTATTGCATACCACAAAATAAATAGCACGATGGGAATAAAAACAGAGGAAGTAGCAAGAGTAGCACGTTGCATTTGGGCTTGATGAGCAACGTGCTAATGACCGAATTAATCCTGATGACTAAGTTTATCCAGAGCAAGGATTAAGCAGAGTCCAAATACAGCGAGTGCAATACAAATGCCTAATTGCGCATCTTGGCCTGTCAACTGAGAGAACTCCATAGGCGAGATATTTTTTTGCATCAATGGCTTCTCGATTCCACTTGAGTTGACGTAAGTAGAGACGACTTTTTTCCATGGCCACAACATATTAAGAGAGCCGATTAAAAAGCCAGCTAACAAGGCAAAAGTCACTTGTTCAAATCTTGCTAATAACCAAGATAAAAACCTTGAAAATACCATCAGCCCACATACACACCCCATCAAAAACAAACCAATGAGCATAAACTCTCGTTCATTGATTGCCGTTAATACATGACCGTACATACCCAGAAGTAGCAAAATAAAGCTACCCGAAATACCTGGTAGTATCATCGCACAAATAGCAATGCTTCCCGCAACAAAATAAAGCCACGGTTGTGCTTGTGCTTCAGCCGGACTTAACGACGTTATCAATACTGCAATCACTATACCGAGTGAACAACTGATAATATGCTTTAACTGCCAACGCTTAACTTGTTTGGCGATATAAACAAATGAGGCAATGATCAAGCCAAAAAAGAACGACCAAACAAAAGTTTGGTGATGCTCAAGTAAATAAGCAATGATTTTTGATAGAGCTAATGCACTTGTAAATAAGCCACCAAATACTGCAAGTAGAAAATTACCGTCAATATGTGACCAAGCTGCCTTAATTTGGCCCTTCAAAACCATTTTTAGTACTGCAGTATCCACACTGTTAATGGCTGCTAATAGACGAGCATAAATACCTGTAATAAAAGCCACGGTCCCACCAGATACGCCAGGTACAAGGTCGGCAGCACCCATACCTGCACCTTTAAAAAACAACCAAATGTAATCGCGCTTGCTATCTGCCATATTTTGACATCCTCTCATTTCCATTACTGCATATTTGCCCATTGTATCAAATTCCCAAATTAAAATGCTAAAGCTAAGTGGCTTTTAGCCGATAGTAAAATAAACAGCATATCTATTTACTTGCACTATGAGAAAACAGACTAAGTTATATTTGGCGCTTTACTTCAGTGTCATATTGGCATTTCACAGTGTCAGTCAAGCTGCGGAACACATTGAACCGCAACCGAAAACTGAGGTAATCAAATCTGATTTGGGATACTGGCTATCTAATGACTCATTTGTAACCATCAAAGACGACGAACGAGAAATACCAGTGTTGTTTTCTGAATATATGAGTAGCAATAAGCGCGGTATTATCGTTATGCTTCCTGGTATTGAGCAATCTCCATTGCAAGGTAATGGGTTAAGTTACCTAAGAGAAGCGCTTAATGATGATGGTTATGACACATATGTTATTCCATCACCAGAGCTGAATATCAACGCAAATATGATTCAAGATGGCATTATTGACACAGACCAGAATCAGCCAACGTCGAGGCAACAAAATACAATTTCCTTTGTGAGTGAATCAGCGCTAAATGATTATAAAATGGAGTTAATAGCGCGCTTTGATGCACTTTACAAAACGCTGGCACTGAGAAAGAGCGAACATATTGCCATTTTAGCTTTTGGTAACAGTGCAGGGCTTTTTGCAGAACACCTAGCAACCTTGCCACAGATAAGAGTTGATGCTTTAATCACTGTCAGTGCACAACTTGCTCACCCAAACAGAAATAAACATCTTGCAGCCAGTCTATCTTTAGTGAGCCCAGCATTATTAGATGTTTTTTACTCTTATGATAACCCTGCTGTGCTCCACACAGTAAAAGATAGACGTCGCTGGGCTAAAAGAAACAGTAAATACGATTATCGCCAACGTGAATTATTTGGTCAGAACACACAAAAAAACCAGCATTACAGACTACAAAAAGAATTGGCTGGTTTTTTACGACAATTATAAAAACACTACTTTTTTAATACCTCATAAGCAGCTTGTATATTTTGCGATTTTGCTTTTGCAACTTCCATCATATGCTCAGGTAACCCCTGAGAAACTAATTTGTCAGGGTGATGCTGTGCCATGAGCTTTCGATATGCACGTTTTATTTCTTTCTCGCTAGCTCCTTGCTCCAACCCAAGTACAGCCAATGCCTGCATTCGAGAAATTTCAGGCTCAGGTGTCACTGTGTTGTGGTGCGATTGTTGATATCCACTACTCTGTGATTTATTAGACCGCTGATTACTTTGTTGAGACTGCCACTGTGCGCGCTGTTGACGAAACTTAAATTCTGCCTGATAACGTTTCAAAACAAAATTAAAATGCTTTCCGCCAATACCTAAGTATTTACTTACCAGCTTCAAAAGCTCTAGCTCTTTTGATGATAGGTGACCATCAGAAAAAGCCATTTGAATTTGAATTTCTAAGAATAACTGCAACAAATCGTATCGCTTAGCAAATGCTTCCTTAAAATCGTATATAGCCTCTTTAATAGAGAAATCGGCATGCTTACCTGCGTTAAAAGCACTTTGCGCTTCCTTTCTATCATCCCCATGTAAGGACATTTCATCCATAAAGGCAGATGCTGCTTGGATATGCACTTCACTCACTCTACCGTTTGATTTTGCAATATGCCCCATCACGGCGAAACAGCTGGAAAAAAACAGTGCTTGGCGTTCGTTTAGATCATCCCCACTAAAAAAGCCTTGAAACCCCCCCGCTTTGTCGAAGTCCTGTTTTAAGCTTTTATCAAACAAATGGCCCAGATAAAAGCCCAAGATCGCACCTAACCATTTGCCAAACAAAAAACCAAAACCTGCACCTAGCAGCTTACCCCACATTAATCGACTCCATCACAGCATTGATTTCTTTAAGCCGTTCAGGCGTGCCAATATCATGCCACTGACCTAAAAAAAGCTCACAAGATAACATATGCTCATCTATCGCTGTTCGCAACATCGGACCTAGCGGTTTTTTTGCAATCACCTCATCTTTAAAAAAATCTTTGTGGTACAAGCCTATGCCAGAAAATGTGTAGGTCTGTTCATTGAGCGGTTGATGCGTCAAGCGAAAATCACCGTTGGGGTTATGTGCTGGGTTTTCTACCAATACGATGTGTGCCTCACCAGCCATCAGCTGCAATTGAGTCAAAGCATGCAGGTCATAATCAGTAAAGATATCACCGTTTATAACCACAAAAACATCTCTCTCTGTACATAACTTAGGTAGTGCCATCGCAATACCGCCAGCGGTTTCAAGCCCGCCTTCGGGTTCATGGCTATACTCGATGTGCATACCCAACTGGCTACCATCACCGAAATGTTGTTCGATCTTTTCCCCTTGCCACGCTAGATTAATGACAACGTGATCAATACCAGCACGCTTTAATCTCTCAAGGTGATACGCGATCAGAGGCTTGCCTGCCACTGTTAACATCGGTTTTGGCATGTGTGCGGTTAAAGGCATCATACGTTGGCCTCGCCCAGCAGCTAAGATCATTGCTTTCATAAAGACTCTGCTAGTTTATCTTTTACCATAGGTATTATCTCGGATTGAAGCCAAGTTGCAAGCCATTGATAATCCGAATATACACCAGCAGCTTCCACAATATAATCTAGAGTAGGTAGAATATTGGGTAAGTATCCGGGCTTACCATCACGCAGATTTAACCGAGCAAAAATGCCCGCAGCTTTTAAATGCCTTTGAAGACCTGTCAGGTTAAAGTAATCAACATAATGCTCATATTCCATGCCTTCTAAAAGCCCATTACTCAACAATTGCTGATAACTTACTTTTTTTAATCTTTCAAATTCGTCTGCAGGTAACTTTACGTAGCAGTCCTTTAGTAGAGAAACGGCGTCGTAACACACAGGGCCAACGACTGCATCTTGGTAATCTATTAACCGATCATTACCTTCATGATACATCACATTTCGACTATGGAAATCACGATGCATTACAACTTGAGGCTGAACCAGCATAGACCGCGCTAAACTATCTGTTAAACACTGCCATCTATCGTTTTCTTCGTCATTTAACTCATAGCCTAGCCATTTTTCTAACAACCAAGATTTAAAAATATCCATCTCTTGTAAGACAAATGCCAGATCATATTCTTTCATCCATTCTGATGCAGGCAGCTTAGCTATTCTCGGCAACCAAGATAAAAGCCGCATATAATGAGCTTCTCTGTGCTCAGTTTCGATTAGGTCGGCAAGATGAACGGCCCCCAAATCTTCTAGTAGTACAAACCCTAATTTATCATCAAAAGCCAATACCTCAGGTACCGCCAGTCCCCCTTGTGAAAAGACTTGATTTAAATGTACAAACGCAGAAATTTCACCTTTATCGGGAGATACATCCATCAAGATAAATTGGGCTTGCGCACACTGAACACGAAAGTAAAGCCTAAAACTCGCATCACCTGTTATCGCCCGAACATCGATCTCTCCAATATCTCCTACCAACTGTTTAATATGGGTTTCTATAAACTGTTGTCTATTTTGCTCTCTTTCGAGCCCATCAAATGGACTTAAACTCGCCATATTTTCACCAATTCCTGATCTTAATTACTGTATTTAACCCTGTTTTCATTTATCATGTCTGGCTGAATCGTGGTGCAAGGTAGACAAGGTCGATAAATGAGCAAAAATTGGGGCATTTTAGTCCTACCCCTTATTAGTACACAAGTTTTAGCTAATTCGAACACTGTTAGCGGACTCTGTAAAGACTATCTGCAACCAAAAGACTGGCAACCTATGGAAGGTATCCTGCCTGACACCATCGATATTCAAGCAAATAAGGTTGAACTACAAGGCACAGATAGTGCAGAGTTTTCTGGCGATGTTGAGGTCAATACAAACACGATGACCGTGACCGCAAAAAGTGCGTTGGTCGACAAACGTAAAGGTCTGCTAAACGCATCTGGCCCATTGTTATTTCAAGATGATTATACAATGGTTAACAGTACCGGCATGTATGCAGACCTCAACCACAGTGAATTTAGCTTGCTTGGCGCACGGTATCAATTGACACAGCAGCAAGGTAAAGGACAAGCAGAGAAACTAAGAGCAACCAGTTCGCAAGTAGATTTGTTCAACTCTAGCTTCACTACATGCCCAGGACAATCACCTTTTTGGGAAATTGAGGCGAGTACAATCACGCTTGACAAAGAAAAGGGCTGGGGTGAAACATATAATACGGTATTAAAAATATTAAATACGCCTGTTGTCTACGTACCCTATTTCACATTTCCCATTGATGACAAAAGAAAATCTGGACTATTGACCCCAACGTTATCGAGCTCAAATCGTTATGGTGTAGAAATTGTAACTCCTTATTATTTTAATCTCGCAGAAAACTATGATGCCTTACTCACCCCGAGATATATGTCGAACAAAGGCCTGCAACTGCAAGCAGAATTTAGATATTTAACTGAGCAACACACAGGTACTTTTGCAACAGAGTTTCTTGGCAATGATAAGTCAGAGCCTAATTTAGACGAGCGTTATTTGGTTCATTGGCAACAAAAAAGTTATTTCAATAATTTATGGCGTGCCAATATTGATATAACCAATATTAGCGATGACAATTACTTAACTGATCTTGGCTCTAGCTACGCAAATCAAACTGACACCCAATTAGCTAGAAAAGGGCAACTGAGTTACTTAGGCGAAGATTGGCTTGTTGATCTGCAACTACAAAACTTTAAAGTACTCGGTAACCATGCTGAGTCTTACTCTGCACTGCCAGAAATTACCATCAAAAATCGTACCCCAGAAGAGTATTTTGGCTTGGACTGGCAGTTCACAGGTCAAATGAGCCACTTCAAGAATAATGAGGCTACGATTACAGATGCAACACGTATCCACCTTGAGCCAAGTGTGACTTACAACCTCAGTGATTACGCATGGTCATTTGATTCAAAATTATCATTACTACATACTCATTATGAGCAAAATGGTGATTTTAACGATAACGAATATAAGGACTCAACGTCTCGCACCTTGCCACAGGTACGTCTTCATGGTCAATTAAACTTGGAACGTAGTACACATTTCTTACTTGAAAATGGCATACAAACATTAGAGCCACAGATCCAATATTTATATACTCCAGAAAAAGATCAGAGCAAAATTGGTTCTTACGATACTGTAAAAATGCAAGATGACTTTTTTGGTTTGTTTAGAGAACGTCGTTTCTCCGGGGTAGATTATATTTCAGAAGCAAACCAAGTTACGTTAGGTGCTACTACTCGTTTATTAGATGATAAAAATACTGAGCGCTTTAGCTTAAGTATCGGCCAAATTATCTATTTAAGTAACTCAGTCAAACCAACTGAAACTACACTAAATAATCGCTTTGACGGCAATAACTATAACGCATTGTTTGCAGCAGAAACCAAAATACACTGGCATCCAAGATGGTATTTCTCTGGCGGAATACAATATGACGCAGATGAAAAAGACTTGATCCGCTCGCACATGACAATTGATTATCGAGGTAATAATAAAAAGCTGGTACAGTTGAACCATCACTACGTTAATGATGTCTCAGGTAATGAGATTGATCAGGTCGGTATCTTCACAAGTTTGCCAATTGACGACAGTTGGCAAGTTGTAGCAAGTTATCACCGGGACTTAACAAGTAAGCGAAGTGTTGAGGTATTTGCAGGCTTGCAATACGAATCTTGCTGTTGGGCTATTCAAATTACAGGAAACAGAACGATTGAGACTGATTTGAATCAATCCACCAATTTTCAAGACCCTGTTTTCGATTCAAGCATAAACTTTAATTTTGTGCTAAAAGGGTTGGGAAGTAAATCAAGATATGATGCGAGCCATTTACTAAAACAAGGTATTTTCGGTTATCGTAGACCCTATTTTTTAAATAATTAACAACAAAGACTCTTATGAATTTCAAAAAGCTGTTACTCATTCCCGTTTTAAGTGTTGCGCTATGTAAGCCAGCATTTGCTGAACGTATACAAATAGACAAAGTCGTAGCCACGGTTAACGAGGGAGTCGTACTTCAAAGTGAAGTGGACCAAATTATAAACCGAGTTAAAGAACAAGCTACACTGCAAGGTACTGAGTTACCATCTGACAAGGTTCTGCGTATTCAAGCTACAGACAAACTCATTGATGAAACGCTCATTCTCCAACTGGCGAATAGAATGGGAATGATCATTTCTGATGCTCATTTAGATCAAACTCTCGCAAATATAGCAAAAGAGCAAGGCGGTACAGTTAGTGACTTACGCCGTTCAATTGAAGCCGCAGGTGATAGCTTTCAAGCATACCGAGAAGAGATCCGAAAAGAGATCACAATTGGTCAAGTTAAGCGCAGTGCAGTTGATAGAAGAGTGTATATTAGCCCACAAGAGATAGATAACTTAAATAAAATCTTAGAGCAGCAAAGCGGTCAGACCGAAGAATACAATGTTGGTCACATCTTGATTAAAATAGACAGTAAAGCGAGCCCTGAAGAAGTCGAAGATGCGAGAAAGCGTGCTGAAAACGTGATTAAATTCTTAAATGAAGGTAGGGACTTTAAACGCATTGCTATCGCTTCATCCAGTGGTGCAAATGCTCTAGAAGGTGGCCAACTAGGTTGGATGGGCATCAATGAGATGCCAACGCTATTTGCAGAAGCAATTAAAGGCAAGAAAAAAGACGAACTTGTCGGCCCTTTACGTTCAGGCGCTGGCTTCCATATAGTCAAAGTGCAAGACGTCCGCGGCCGTGAAGTTGTAGAAACAGTTGAAGTACGTTCTAGACATATTTTATTGAAGCCTTCAATTATTCTAAGTGAAGAAAAAGCACGAGATATGCTTGCCGGATTTGTTAAAGGTTTAAGAGCTGGTACAGCGAACTTTGCAGAACTTGCAAAGGAGCACTCTGAAGACCCAGGCTCCGCATTGAAAGGGGGTGAATACGACTGGACTGATCCAACCACATATGTGCCGGCATTTAGAGACACTTTACTCGGACTTGAACAAAATGAGATAAGCGAGCCATTTCGAAGTACATTTGGTTGGCATATTGTAGAACTTCTAGACAAACGTGTTGCTGATAAGACTGAACAAGCGAAAATGAATCGTGCACACCAGCTATTATTTAGAAGAAAATTCAAAGAAGAAAGCTTCAAATGGATGAGAGAAATGCGAGAGCAGGCTCACGTTGAAGTACTTGAGAGCAAATAAGAAGAGCACATATGAGCTTGAGAATAGCGATTACGCCTGGTGAGCCAGCTGGAATTGGCCCTGACTTAGTTATCAAATTAGCCCAACAAAGCTGGCCTGCCCAGCTTGTTGCTGTTGTTGACCGCACCATTCTAGAGCAAAGAGCAAGTGAACTTGGTCTAGATATCGAGTTGCTTGCGTTTGATCCTCAAGAAGAAATAAAGCCAGCCGCAGAAAAGCAGCTATATTATCTTCAAGTCGACAAAGGCTGTGACGTTACACCGGGACAACTTGATGAACAAAATGGGCAATACGTACTTGATACGCTTCGAATTGCCTCAGAGAAAAATATGGATGGCACATTTGATGCCGTTGTTACAGGTCCTGTTCACAAAGGTATTATAAATAGAGCAGGTATTTCGTTCAGTGGCCACACAGAGTATTTTGCTCACCAGTCAAATACACCAGATGTTGTCATGATGCTAGCTACAACGGGGCTACGAGTAGCATTGGCTACAACACATATACCTCTAGCCTATGTGTCAAAGGCAATTACGCAAGAGCGACTAACCAAAGTCGCTAATATTTTATACCACGACTTACAGACAAAGTTTGGTGTTGAAGACCCCCGCATACTTGTTTGTGGACTAAATCCACATGCAGGAGAAGGCGGACATTTAGGTAATGAAGAAATAGATACAATTTCGCCAGTACTTGCAAGACTCAATAGTGAGGGGAAAAACTTCATTGGTCCACTCCCTGCGGATACTCTTTTCCAAGCCAAGTATCTTGATAATGCAGATGCGGTACTGGCGATGTATCACGATCAAGGATTACCTGTGTTAAAATATAAAGGATTTGGTAACTCAGTTAATATTACTTTGGGATTGCCGTTTATTAGAACTTCCGTTGATCATGGCACTGCTCTTGATCTTGCAGCATCCGGTGATGTTGAAGTTGGTAGTTTTGAACTGGCAATTCACGAAGCAATTAAGCTTGCAAGCAAGAAAATACAAAATTCATGACAGATAAAGTACATTTGGGCCACCGTGCCCGTAAAAGATTCGGCCAAAACTTTTTAAATGATGACAACATCATCGACAAAATAGTCACGGCTATAGATCCAACACCTAATGATAACCTTGTTGAAATTGGCCCTGGTCTAGGTGCTATCACCGAACCTGTGGTCGAACTGAGCGGCAAACTGACGGTAGTTGAACTTGATAGAGATCTTGCAGAACGCCTGATTGCTCACCCAACAATGGGCAATAAACTCAACGTTCATCAAGGCGATGCAATGAAGTTTGACTTCTCAAGCCTAGTTAGCGAAACAGCAAAGTTAAAGATATTTGGTAACTTACCATATAACGTTTCAACGCCCCTATTATTCCATCTATTTGAGTTTGCAGACAATGTCGAACACATGCACTTTATGCTACAAAAAGAGGTTGTGAATAGAATGGTTGCTGGTCCTGGTTCTAAAGCATATGGTCGATTAAGTGTCATGACACAATATTACTGCCATGCTATGCCAGTCATTGAAGTGCCACCTACCTGTTTCAAGCCTGCACCAAAAGTGGACTCGGCAGTGGTTAGATTAATTCCTAAAAAAGCAGAACAACGTAGTGCAAAAAGTACCAAAATACTTAATACCGTTTGTCTAGAGGCTTTTAACCAAAGACGTAAAACTCTGCGAAATAGTCTCTCAAATCTGCTTACAGTAGAAGAAATAACACAGCTTGGGATTGATCCGTCACTGCGTGCGGAAAATATCTCCCTTTCTCAATTTATTGAAATCGCAAACTGGATCTATGACAACAAACAGTGAAATAGGCACGCCTATAAAAGTCTCTGTTGAGACTTTTTATGTGGAGGCGCAGTCTCAACCAGAAAAAGACAAGTACGTTTTTGCTTACACTATCACCATCAAGAACCATAGCCTGTGTAGCGCAAAGCTTGAAAGCCGTTATTGGTTAATCACTGATGCAAATGGCAAAGAAACAGAGGTTGAGGGAGAAGGCGTGGTTGGCGAGCAACCGACGATTCGTCCAGGAGAAAGCTACCAATATACCAGTGGTGCCGTATTAGACACCCCTGTAGGAACGATGGAAGGCTACTACTTAATGCGCAATGAATTCGGCTCTGAGTTTAAAGCGCCAATTAGTGTATTCAGGCTTAATCGTCCAGATATACTGCACTGATAATGGCAAGCTATGTAATAGGTGATTTACAAGGGTGCTATACACAATTTAAGCAACTGTTAGAGATGGTTGACTTTAACCCAAGTAAAGACCATTTATACTTAGTCGGGGATCTAGTCGCTCGAGGGCCTGATTCCCTAGCCTGCATGCAGTATGTGTACTCCTTACAAAACTCCGTCACTGTTACCTTGGGTAATCATGATCTTCATTTAATGTCGACAGTGATTAATGGCAAGCAAGCCAATCCCAAGGATAAACTAGACGCGTTGATTTCTAGTGCGTCGCTACCAAAATATCTATCTTTTTTGCAATCACAACCCCTATGCACTTACCTACCGGAGTTCGATTGCTTCATTTCACATGCTGGAATACATCCCCATTGGACGATAGAACAAGCAATTGAGTTGTCAAAATGGGGACAATCTTGTTATCAGGGCGCTAAGTCTGCGCAATTTTTAGCAGGTATGTATGGTAAAAATTCAAATATTGATTTGCCAGACGACGATCCACAAATGAAATTCAATACTACAGTCAATGTATTCACGCGAATGCGCTTTCTAACACAAGACTGGCTTCTTGACTTTGATAATAAAGGTACGCTCCATGATAGTAGACAGCTAAAACCTTGGTTTACACACCCACGTTTTAAGGCAAGCAAAACTTGTTTCGTTTTTGGTCACTGGGCTGCGTTAGAAGGTAATACACATCTAGATCGGGTCATTGCATTAGACACTGGTTGTGTATGGGGTGGTCCAATGACCTTGCTTAATTTGTCCACAAACGAACAAATTAACAGCAATTAATCAAAACCTATCCGTTTTTACTGAATTTTATATTCACATCTGCTATAAAATACTTAACTAATGCGCAATAAATCCGATAAGTGGTTGTACTGCTTTAACTTGATGGTATCTTTGTATGAATTTAACCGTTAGCCAACGTATTTGGGGTGGCTTTATAATAATTACCCTGCTTTTATTGTCCATCGGAGTGAACTCGCTGCTCAGGATCGCAAATATCGATAGTTCAACTCAGCTGGTCAACAATCTGTCTCTTCCCGCGCTAGATAGGAGCGCAGCTTTACAAATCGAATTTACTCAAATGAGTAAAATTGCACAAGCCAGTTTTTACACTCAGTCCAGTGATGAATTGAGCAGTTTAAAATCTGCTTTCAATGCTCGTCAGAAAACCTTTGAGCAAAGTTATTCAGCTCTAAACCAAATTGTCCAAGACGAGCCTACACTGTCAGGCAGTAGTCAGGATGTCGCTGAAAGCTTTGGGACATTCTCTAAATCGGTTACTTCACTATTTGCCGACAAATCATTAGAAATGAGTTTAAATAAACAGCTTATAGCACAATTAGAAGAAGCAGAAATTGCCGCTGACGATGCTGCTACCGTTGTGGTTGATATTTTAGACTTGGATGGCTTTGAGTCGTTAAACTCACGTGCATATCAAGCTGCTAATAAATTAGAAAACTCATTTAGTTCATTGGCCACCAGTAGCGCGGATATACTCACCATCAATGAGTCAAGTACCTTGGATATCGTCAAAAAAGAGCAAAGCTACGTATTTGAGGATATAGATCGTAATATCGAACTAATGCGCTCGACCGTTGCACAATTAGATGAAGACTTGCTTAATGACCTTGATTCATACTATGGAGCGCTCAAAGAGCAACTTCAGGGTAGTGACAGTATTGCAAATAATCGTCAACGCTTAATCACTGCGCGCATTAATACACAAAATGAGCTTAATAGCGCAGAGCAGGCAACTAAAAAAGCACTTGAACAACTCGGTGAACTGGTTGCGCAATCTAAACAATTGGCCTTTGAAATCCAAAGCGAAGTAACCGAAGATGTATCATCTGCCAACATCGCTACTTGGACAGGAATGATTGCAGCTACTCTGCTAGCTATAGGCATTGCTTATTTTACTGTTAGCCGCATCACTAAACCACTTGCAGAAGTAAACCGCGTGTTAGATATCGTTGCCAGAGGTGATATGACACACTCACTTGATGCCTCTGCAAAAGATGAATTTGGAGAACTAGCACAAAGCTGTAACACGCTTATCACCAGCTTAAAAGAATTGATCACAGGTATCGTGTCACGTTCAACACAATTGGCAGCTGCCTCAGAACAAACATCAGCAATTACTTCTGAGTCTAGTCACGCAATTAAGAGCCAACAATCTCAAGTAGAGCAAGCCGCGACAGCAACAACAGAAATGAGCAGTACGGCGCACGGTGTGAGCAACAGTGCCCATCAGGCACTTGATGAAATTAAAAACGCAGATCAAGAGGCTGAACGCGTTAAAGGCATCTCACATGATAACAAGAGAACCATCGAGCAGCTGGCTCATGAAGTGGAAGAGGTTTCTACCGTTATCAATAAACTCCACCATGATAGTTCTGCTATTGGCGGGATCTTAGATGTTATTCGTGGAATTGCCGAACAAACTAATTTACTCGCGCTAAATGCTGCGATTGAAGCTGCCCGTGCAGGTGAGCAAGGCCGTGGCTTTGCGGTAGTTGCAGACGAGGTACGCTCTTTGGCAAGTAAAACACAAGAATCAACTCAAGAGATCCAGTCAATGATTGAATCATTGCAAGCTGGGGCTGAAGAAGCGGTTACCGCGATGTCAAAAGGACAACAGCAAGCAGAATCATGTGTGGCACAGAGCGATATCGCCAACGAAGCACTGAACTCTATCACTGATGCGGTTTCAAGAGCACACGATGTGAGTGAGGAAATTGCAACTGCAGCAAACGAGCAGCAACAGGTATCTCAGGAGATCAGTGAACGCCTTGAATCAATTGTAACGATCGCCGAGCAAACAGCTGAAGGCGCAAATCAAACTTCAACTTCCAGCTCAGAAGTCGCAAAACTTGCCGAAGAGCTACGTCAATCTGTATCACAGTTTAGAGTGTAAATAGACTGACTTAATTATGCGATAAGTCCATATTTTTCATTTGGGCTTATCGTTTAAAAAATAGAGTAAAAACATACACACAAAAAAACCGCCTTACTGGGCGGTTTTTTAATTGCTGAAACGCGATTAGAATAAAGCGGTTGCTTTAGCCACTACGTTTTCAACAGTGAAGCCAAAGTGCTTAAATAGTTCACCAGCAGGTGCCGATTCACCAAAAGTACTCATACCAACAATAGCACCATTTAAGCCAACATATTTGTACCAGAAATCTTCAATACCCGCTTCAATTGCAACTCGACGAGTTACCGATGCAGGTAATACTGATTCTTTATACTCTGCAGATTGCGCATCAAATACATCTGTTGAAGGCATTGAAACAACACGTACTTTTTTACCTTCTTCACGCAATTGCTCTGCTGCTTCTACAGCTAATTGAACTTCTGAACCAGTTGCAATCAGGATCACCTCAGGGTTTGTATCACAACTTAATACATAGCCACCGCGCTTAATTGCAGCAACTTGCTCTTCAGTACGAGCTTGCTGTGCAAGACCTTGACGCGTAAATACCAAAGATGTAGGACCGTCTTTACGCTCAATCGCTTGCTGCCATGAGACTGCTGACTCAACCTGATCACATGGGCGCCAGCTAACTAAGTTAGGTGTCAAGCGCATATTAGCAAGTTGCTCTACTGGTTGGTGTGTTGGTCCATCTTCACCTAGACCAATTGAGTCATGCGTATAAACAAAGATACTTGGTTGCTTCATTAATGCAGCCATACGCACTGCATTACGTGCATATTCCATGAACATTAGGAATGTAGCGCCGTAAGGAATAAAGCCTTTATGCAGGGCAATACCATTCATAATTGCAGACATACCAAACTCACGCACACCATAGAAGATATAGTTGCCTGACGCATCGTCCGCAGTTAGACCTTTAGAGCCTTCCCAAATTGTTAGGTTAGAACCTGCAAGGTCCGCTGAGCCCCCCATAAACTCTGGTAAAATTGGGCCAAATGCATTTAGTGCATTTTGCGACGCTTTACGTGTTGCAGGGTTAGCAGGGTTTGCCTGTAGCTCAGCAATGTAAGCTTCAGTTTGTTCAGTCCAATTTACTGGTAATTCGCCTTTGGTACGACGCTCAAACTCAGCAGCAAGCTCTGGGTAATGCATCTGGTACTCTGTAAATTTAACCAACCATTCGCTTTGAATTTGCTGACCGTGTGCCGCACCATTCCATTTAGCATAAACATCTTCAGGGATCTCGAAAGCATCATGCTTCCAACCTAAAAACTCACGCGCTGCTTTAATTTCATCATCACCTAATGGCGCACCGTGACAATCATGGCTACCTGATTTGTTAGGTGAACCATAACCAATAACAGTTTTACAACAAATCAATGTTGGCTTGCCTGTTTCAGCTCGCGCAGCTTCAATCGCTGCTTTAATAGCTTCGCTATCATGACCATCTACAGCTGGAATGACATGCCAACCATAAGACTCAAAGCGCTTAGGTGTATCATCACTGAACCACCCTTCTACTTCGCCGTCAATTGAAATACCATTGTCATCCCAAAATGCGATTAACTTGCCAAGGCCTAAAGTGCCTGCCAGTGAACATGCTTCATGAGAGATGCCTTCCATCAGACAGCCATCGCCTAAAAATGCATAAGTAAAATGGTTTACAATGTCGTATTCATCACGGTTAAATTGTGCCGCAAGTGCCTTTTCGGCAATTGCCATACCGACAGCATTAGTAATACCTTGTCCAAGGGGGCCAGTTGTGGTTTCAATACCAGGTGCATACCCATATTCAGGGTGGCCAGGTGTTTTAGAGTGCATCTGACGGAAATTTTTCAAATCATCAATCGATAACTCATAACCGCTCAAGTGTAATAAAGAATAAATTAACATTGAGCCGTGGCCATTTGATAATACAAATCTATCTCTATCTACCCACTCTGGATTATTTGGATTGTGCTTCAAATAATCGCGCCAAAGTACCTCTGCGATATCTGCCATGCCCATGGGAGCCCCAGGGTGGCCTGATTTAGCCTTTTGTACAGCGTCCATGGATAGAACGCGAATTGCGTTTGCAAGTTCTTTGCGAGATGGCATGGATTCTCCTACCTTTAAGTGTTTGCACGGTGATTTTTAAAGGCCCATTCTTACCTAATAAAATTACCACTGCAATTAAAATCATAAGAAAAACGATAAATTCACATTGTTTTTAATAAGTAAATTGCAAGCAGATAAAAATAGACGTCTAGGCGTAAAAAAACTATGCATATAACCCTGTTTTAGTTAGAATAACGCCCTAGATTTTTCCAGCGCTGTTTTACGCATGTTCGCGAAGCGCACTTTTTGTGAGTATAAAATAATGGCGAAACACTTATTTACTTCAGAATCAGTTTCTGAAGGCCATCCGGATAAAATTGCGGATCAAATTTCAGATGCAGTACTAGATGCAATTCTTGAGCAAGACCCGAAAGCACGAGTAGCGTGTGAAACCTATGTAAAAACAGGTATGGTCATGGTTGGTGGTGAAGTAACCACAAGCGCTTGGGTAGATATCGAAGAGCTTACTCGTAAAACAGTTCGTGAAATTGGTTACACGCATTCAGACATGGGTTTTGACGCCGATTCATGTGCTATTTTAAATACTATTGGTAAGCAGTCACCTGATATTAACCAAGGTGTCGACCGCTCTCGCCCAGAAGAACAAGGTGCTGGCGATCAGGGTCTGATGTTCGGTTATGCATGTAATGAAACTGACGTTTTAATGCCTGCGCCAATTACTTATTCACATCGTTTAGTTCAGCGTCAGGCTGAAGTACGTAAAGACGGTACTTTACCTTGGTTGCGTCCAGACGCTAAGTCACAGGTAACATTTGCTTATGAAAATGGCAAACCTGTGGGTATCGACGCAGTTGTGCTTTCTACTCAACATTGTGACTCAGTGTCTCAAGATGACCTAGTTGAAGCAGTGATGGAGACCATCATCAAGCCAACTCTGCCAAAAGAGTTGATCACTGACGCGACTAAATTCTTTATCAACCCAACGGGTCGTTTCGTGATCGGTGGCCCAATGGGCGACTGTGGTTTAACTGGTCGTAAGATCATCGTTGATACTTACGGTGGTATGGCTAGACACGGCGGCGGTGCTTTCTCAGGTAAAGATCCATCTAAAGTTGACCGCTCAGCAGCTTACGCTGGTCGTTATGTTGCTAAAAACATCGTTGCTGCAGGTCTTGCTGACAAATGTGAAATCCAAGTTTCATACGCTATCGGTGTTGCAGAGCCAACGTCTATCAGCATTGATACATTTGGCACAGGCAAAGTAGATGAGGCCCGTTTAATCGAACTAGTTCGTGAAAACTTTGACCTTCGTCCTTACGGCCTTATTACTATGCTTGACCTTGAGCGCCCAATTTACCAGCCAACTGCTGCTTATGGTCACTTTGGCCGTGAAGAGTTCCCATGGGAAAAAACAGATAAAGCAGAAGCACTTAAAGCTGCTGCAGGTCTTTAATAAGTCATTACTTATTATTAAGGCGCCTTTGGCGCCTTTTTTTATCCTATCAAATACTCTTCTACATCTTCTTTTATATCTGTATAGTCATCATCGCTCAAATCTAAAGCAAGCATCACATCATCTTTAAATGTATGCCAATCAGCACAACTCCTAAAGTGCTTTATTTCAAAACAAAAGTTTTCCGCGAGCTTCAATGTCGCCATGATTTGTTTTTCAACCTTAGAGTCACTATCTTGAAAAAACGACGGATCATGATGTCGTAAGATAATTTGGCATACTCTTTTTGGCAAATGCCAAGAACTTGCTAAATAATACCCCACCACAGTATGATTTGTTGCGTACTGCTGTGCTTCATATTCTATCAAGGAGTGCTCAGGACGTTGTGCAGCACGCATCAACACTTCATTATAATCCTCAAAGCGCATTGCCATTGCTGGCACCCCAGCGTCATGGAACAGACCAAGTAACTGTAAATCCTCAATTGGAATTGCCGAATTTGCTTTTTTTCCGATGAGCATGGCCACTTGTGAAATATCAGACGCACTATCCCAAAAGCGCTGTAATGAAATACAACAATCATCCTGCGCAAAAGCACTTTTTAGCAAATGCCCAGTAACGACTTGAGTAATACAGTTCATACCCAAAAACATCACTGCCTGTTTAATATCCGTCACAGTTCTCGACATACCGTATGCAGGAGAGTTGATAACTTTAAGTACAGCAGCAGACGTAGCAACATCTTCTGTAATAATAGCTGCGACCCGATTTAATTCAGGTTCATCTTTGTTTAATTCATCTTGGAGGCTTTGTAAAATTTCTGGCTTGGCTGGTATACTAAAACCTGACCTTAAGTCTGCTAAAACTTTGTCATCAATATCTATCATAGGTCACCTATGTAGCGGCTTTGATTTTAGTGTAGTAGATCAACTTTGACCTGTCGCAACTATTTCATAATCTATAACAATGCATGTTGCATGATTTTGAAAACCACGACTTTAAAACTGATACATGACACTAATTATGAAGCATGCTTATATACAAGCTCTTTGAATGTAAAAGAGATTACGCTAGCGAACTGCGCAAGTAATTATGAAGTAAGGCGTGTGATCACGCCTTTATAAAAATAGGAGACTTACCAATAAGGCTCACAACTCACAGTTGCTCGTCTACTTTGCTCCATTGCACTGATTAAAAAATCTGATTTCTGCTGTAGCCAAGTGAGTATATCTGAGAAAGGTTGGGCTTCTTGCCCCTCACATAGCTGCTTCAAATAATGTAGAGTCTCTAATTCATAGACACCCGATAGAATATCCATCCACGGAGCACGAAAGTCTATTCTTGACTCTTCATTAAATAAGGCACCGAAACAGCTCCCACTCAACAACATTTCTTCAATACTGGTTCGCGTCTGAATATAATCTGATACGCCCATCTGAGACTTTTCCGGATATAGATTACGAAGCTTTTTCCATTCACCATCGAAAGTTTTCTTAGCCATTGTTCTGATACTACTTTGCGCTGCGTTTATTGCATTTTGATCCCATTGCTGTCGCCAATTTTTTTCAATCAACCATCGCGTAAGTGAGAGTAGTAGCTTATTATACCTTGGACAATGAAAAAGGTCCTCTAAATCAGTTTTTGTCGGTTGTACACGCTTTAAATCACCTATAACATCAGAAAGCTCTGGTGCACTGTGAATACGCTTATAATATGCGTGCCTCTTAGAGGTATAAGTTTTTAAATAAATTGCACTTTCTACCCAATCGAGCTCACCTAGCAGCCATTTAAGCTCTTTGCGTAAAGTGTCTGTGGTTTCTCTGGTGACAAACTCTTCGAATAGCCAAAATGCATGTTTTATTAAACGTACACCATCAATGATGCGCTTCAGTGTTTTCAAACTCGGGTCATTGAGATAGCACTGCTCATGTTTTTGAATTAGTTCAATAGCATAGTTAATCGTTTTTATAAAAGCTTGCTCTTGATTCATATCTGTAGAGAGTGACACAAATCCAATTTCTGCATTCGGTTGTAAAGGTTTATCATCTGCTAAGCGATACCCTCTTGCAGCTTTTGAGTAAAACCCTAGTCTCACACCTATTTGAGACACAAGTTGCTCAGCTAATAAAAATAGATCTGAGCGCTCTCCTTCAACCAATTCAAATTCAAGTTCAGAGATTGATTCTGATTTACCACTAGCGCAGATCTCCCCCTTATCTAAGACAACCTCGATCAGACTACCGGCCTCGGTCTCAATGAGCCAGGTTCTTCTAATGAAGTTAGTGCTAAATATAGGGAAAATGTTTTCAGCAACAGACTCTAATCTCATTCCCATTGGCCAAATATTAGAATCAAATGCAAATAGGTCTGGCTTTCTCGATTTTAACGGCAGGTTATACTCTGGACGTTGGTGAAGGCCCCCGATCACCTCCCCTGAGAGTTTAATCGTCTGCTCACAGTCACTGTTCATGCAACGTGTTCTTAAACCAATATCAAGAGCTCTCAGCTCTCTACTAGGTGTGTCATAATATGCATTTTCTAAATTTTTAGCTGGCTTATTATTGACCCGCTTCGCAAACTGTGTGATCAATGCAGGAATAAGCGGAACTTCATTATCTGAAACTAAAAACTTCAGTTCTATTTCAGTGTCCATCAGGGGGTAGGTTACCTATATAATATGAGAAGGTTCAAAATATACAATGACACCTATTTTTGCAATCTTTTTACTATAAACAATGGAGAAATGAAGTTAAATCACCACATCTTGTTAAGTACCTTAAATATTGCCAGTTCATTTACTAACAACATCGTGAGGGTATTATTCCCACAAGATCCAAACGAGCCATGTTCAGATCGAATTCATTTTACTGCTTGATTTGAAATAAAAAATGACGATTAAGCTTTAAGCCCTTGCCAAGCGCTTTTTAAAGCCATACTATTTTCATAAATTCATACAAACCTTAAAAAATAAGGGCTCGCGAATGATAAAGTACCTCGCATTGCCACTTCTGCTTGTTTTTTCGCCCCTTACGCTCAGTGCGCAAGATAATGATAATACAAGCACCACTGAACAAGCGGCACAACAGATAACACCTAACGGCTTTATCGTTGATAATCTCTACCTGTTTTTACACTCCGGCCCTGGAAAAAATTACCGTATTCTAGGCTCTGTAGAGGCGGGTGCCTCCATCCAGATAACCAATGAACAGGAAAACAATTTCGTCAGGATTATTGACAATAAAAATAGAAGTGGTTGGGTTGAATCAAAGTTTGTTACTGCTGAAGCTGGTCTTCGACAGCAAGTGATAGACTTAAATACTTCTTTAGCAAGTGCTCAGCAACAGCTTGATAGTTTAGAAGAGTCGGTGCCTAGCTTACAAAATGATTATGCACTACTAGAAACTCAAAATATTGAATTGCAAAACACCATAAAAGATCTCAACGCACAACTTCAACAGCAAATTGAATCAAATCAGAACAAGGTCGAGCAAGAACAACATAAACTTCTTTCGTATGGTGGCGGTATTGCACTTTCGGGATTAATTTTAGGCGTGATCCTAACTTTGTTTTTATCCAGACGAAAAAGGTATGATGGTTGGAGCTAAGAAAAACCCACTTTGGCAGCCAAAGTGGGTTTTTTTATATACCTAAAACCAAAATAGATAAAAAAAGTGCCGAGCCGACAGAGAAAAAAACCACGCCTATATCGGCTAAATGTAGCTCAAAGACGTGCTCTTTTAACTTTGCATCGTTTAAGTTTTGTAATTCACCCGCCGATGAAAACTCAGCTAAGTTATAAACAAACGAGTATTTTTTACCAATATCAAATCTATCAGACGAAAGTCGTCTATAAAAGTTGGGATAAGCTGAAGAAAAGTAGCCCTCTATTATACTTAATTTGTGACTGCTCACTTTCCTACAAATCAACACCCCTGCAACATTGGCTAATATCAAAAACAGATATGTCAAGTATCACCTCCTTGCCATGACGATACCTGTTCCCATTAAAATAACAAATCGAGTAAATTGCAAGCTGAAATTAACAATAGAGAAACAACAAGTGTAATGCAACTTAGTTTATAGCGATAAGTTCGACATCGAAAATAAGCAACGATCCAGCACCAATTTTACCGGCAGATTTATTTCCGTATCCTAAATCCGGATGAATATAGAGCCTAAATTTATCACCAACCACCATAAGCTGAAGCGCTTCTTTCCAGCCTTCAATAACCTGTTTGGGGGTAAAGGTTATCGCTTGTCCTCGTTCAACTGAACTGTCAAACACCATGCCGTTTAACAAAGTTCCGTGGTAATGTACACGCACACTGTCGTTCATTGTGGGAAAAACATCCCCTTCCCCTTTTTCGATTACTTCATATTGCAACCCACTATCGGTGGTAATGACACCTACTTTTTCAGTATTATCTTTTAAGAAAGCTTGCGCATCTTGTCGATTAATTTCTGCAATTTTTTTTTGCTTTTGGTTTCCACTATAAATAAACCATACCAACCCAAGCACTAAAACCGTAACTACAATACCTGTCACAGACATAACTACTCCTACTCACTGTCTTCAGATGATTCTTTTTCATCACCATTTACAACTTGTGCTATTTGCTCAAGCCTTTCCAGCGCCAACTGGTTGATTGTACCTTGAGGGTATAAGCCTTCAATGAGGTATCCAGCTTCTTCACCCATCAGAATCTCGAGCGCCTCATCAACACTTTTAACTGCAAATAAATGAAATTTTTTGCGCTCTATAGCTTCAACAACTTCATCCTCTAAAACCAGATTAATCAAATTCGAATGAGGTACTATTACCCCCTGACTCCCAGTTAAGCCTCGCATTTTACATAACTTAAAAAAGCCTTCCACTTTTTCGTTCACGCCACCAACCGCTTGTACTTCTCCATGCTGGTTAATAGATCCCGTTAAGGCCAAAGATTGATCAATTGGAAGTTGCGTGATCGCAGAAATCAAACCACATAATTCCGCTAAAGACGCACTATCACCATCGATATAACCATAACTTTGTTCAATCGCAATATTTGCACTTAAAGTTAAACTGAATCGCTGCGCGTATTTATTACCTAGATAACCAGTAAGCAACATAACACCTTTAGAGTGAATTGATTTGCCCAACTCAGCTTCACGCTCAACATCAATGACGCCATCAGAGCCCGCATACACTGTCGCAGTGATCCTCGCAGGGGTACCAAAAGCAGTATCACCAATATGGAGTACGGTCAGGCCATTGACTTTGCCAACCGCTTTGCCCTGTGTGGCAATCAAGGTGTGACCCTCTTCAATGTCGCTCAGCATATTTTCACTCAGCTGACCCGTACGATATTGCTTGCCAACTAATGCTTCATTGATATGATGCTCATCTATGGTCTCTGCGTTATCCTGCTTTGCGTAATAACTGGCTTCTGCAACAAGTTCTAACACATCCGCAAAACGGGCAGATAATTTACTTCTATGTTCAGCTTGACGATAGCTGAATTTTAACAATCTGATCAACGCTTCGGCAGATAGGTTACAGTTCAGAGTTTGCTCGCAATATTCTTGTACTTTGCTGACAAACTGATATTGCAATCGATCGCTTGACGGTAAGTAATAATCAAAATCAGCCAGTACTCTAAACAGCTCACCAAACTCTTCATCATACTCACTTATGGTGTAATAAAGATCTCTGGAACCGAGCAAAATGATTTTCACATCCATCGGGATTAACTGAGGTTTTAGCGTGAAGCTACTACCCACAGAGCTATCTTGAAATGGCAAGTCATTTTTTATCTGATGCGTTTTCAATGAAAGTTTCAACCCATCCCACACTTGTGGCGATGACAGCACTTTCTCCGCATCCATAATTAAGTAACCGCCATTAGCTCGATGCAAAGCCCCTGCTTGAATGGAGCGATAACTTGTGATTAACGACCCTTGAGCACTTTCATACTCAATTTTGCCAAAAATATTACCGAACGTCGGATTCGGCTCATAAACAACTGGTGCTGGCGCACCTTCTTTGTATTCGATTAGAATATTTGGCGCAAAAAAGTCTGTGAGCATACCTTTGGCATCAAAGTCATCTTTTTGCTCGTCCGTACCGGCTGAATCATCATCCAACCAGTCCAAGACAGCTTCAACTATTTCGACACGCAAATCTTTTAAATATCGAATAACACCAATATGGCTAGCATATTTATGTTCAAGCGCCTTTAAAAGTGGTTTCGTTGCCAGCTCAATAGTAGTTTTTTTTAATTTTCTAAGCTTTTCAGAAGACTCTCTTTTCCATCTAGGAAGTTCAATTAATGCCTCAATTAACCCATCTTCTAACTCGTCAATCGCATCGTAAAACTGTGTCTGCGCCTGTTCACTCAAAGCGGCAAATTCATTGTCATCGAGCTGCTTGCCATTCACCACAGGAACAAAGCTCACAGCACCATTTTCTTCAAGCATTACAACACTTTTTTGTATAGCTAACTGTTCAACGGCTGTGAGTGCTGCATTATATTTGTTGTCAAAATCTCTATCGATTGACTTTTTCTTACGCTGATAGCCAGGGTTGTCGAATGCAGCAGGGAACGTATCAACTACTTCATCTAAAAATGCATCAATATCATCAGCGAGCTGCCGACTCTCGCCAGGCTGCATAAACATAGTTATCGGCTCTCGGTGATCGTCGTAGTTATTTACATATAGCCACTCTTTTGGCGTCGGGCGAGTCTTACTGTGCGCCTCTAGTTTGTCTTTGACCATGGTAAAGCGCCCTGTGGCCGCTTCGCCCATGACAAAAACATTGTAACCGGGTAGCTCCATACCAAGCGCAAAGTCAAGCGCGCTCTGCGCGCGTTGCTGGCCGATAAAAGGTAAAGACTCTGGATAGGGGTTTTGCATACATGAACGTATATGCTGCAAAGAGACAGTCGGAGTCAATTGATCCGAACTCAGTGGCTTATTTGTTTTAGTCATTCCTGATTTCTTTATTGTTCACCTTAGTAAAATCAAAGCACTTTGGCTAAGGCGTGAGCGCTTTTCTTGAAAACGTATCATGTCCACATTCGCTGCACGCTTTTATTTCAATAGAGTGATAAACATCGATTTTGTTGCCGCAATTCTTACACACTAATTGCCCCAAAGCTATCCATTCACCCTCTTTATAAATACCGTCATGCGCAAAATCATTCATCAGTGCATGCCACTCAAGCTGAGTCCTATCTTCTAAATAAGCCAGTTCATATAAAATTGACTCTTTGAACTCTTCCCACGCCACGCCTTCATAATGATCTTGAAACTCAGAAACATGATGTAGGTCACGTTTAAAATAGTGCCGATAATCACTTAACTTGTTCTTCCCAAACTGCCGCCACTTTTCCTCTTCTTGTAAAAAGTCCTCCATCAACTTTTTAAGTTCATGTTCTTTGACATCTTTACACCATTTAGAAAAGTCACTTAGCCATTGTTGATAATCTGCCATGCCGCCCCCTACTCAACGACACTTCACATTTAATTGCCTACGCTACTCCGATAAAAATCCGAATATCATGCTAACTAGCTGTTGAAGCAATTGGCTTGTGAAGTCATCACAACCTGTGTTGGATAGTTTTGCATATATCAACCAAGTATAGAGCACCTTTGAGAAAGGGCCATTGAGCCTACATCAAGTTACTTTTTAGCATGCAAAGAGTGAAACCAATCGAAATCCACTAAAATAGAATTAATCAGCTGAAAATGCTTATCAGACGCTGTGATCAAGCTTAGTTTTCGGGTATGCTATTGACCAATTTTACAATCAGTTTGCAAGAAGTCTGGAAACGTCAATGCAAGAGCAATACAACCCACAAGAAATCGAACCCAAGGTTCAATCCTATTGGGAAGAAAACAAAACATTTAAAGTAGTCGAAGACGAAAGCAAAGAAAAATACTACTGCTTGTCTATGTTCCCTTACCCAAGTGGTAAACTCCACATGGGCCATGTCCGTAACTATACGATCGGTGATGTTGTGTCACGCTTCCAGCGCTTGCAAGGCAAAAATGTCATGCAGCCAATGGGTTGGGATGCATTCGGCCTACCTGCAGAAAATGCGGCAATTAAAAACAATACAGCACCAGCAAAGTGGACCTACGAAAATATCGATTACATGCGTGGTCAGTTAAAGCAATTAGGCTTTGGCTACGATTGGGACCGTGAGATTGCGACTTGCCACCCTGAATACTACAAGTGGGAACAGTGGTTCTTCACTAAGCTTTACGAAAAAGGCTTAGTATACAAAAAAATGTCTACAGTAAACTGGGATCCCGTTGATCAAACAGTACTTGCGAACGAACAAGTTATTGATGGTCGCGGTTGGCGTTCAGGTGCACTCGTTGAACAAAAAGAAATTCCTCAGTGGTTTATTAAAATTACTGATTATGCACAAGAGCTATTAGACGATTTAGACAAACTAGATCACTGGCCAGAGCAAGTAAAAACCATGCAACGCAACTGGATTGGCCGCTCTGAAGGTTTAGAGATCGATTTCAAACGCGCTGACAACAACGAAAGCTTCACCGTATACACAACACGTCCTGATACATTCATGGGCGTAACCTATGTTGCTGTTGCGGCAGGTCACCCAATTGCTTTGGAAGCTGCACAAAATAACGAAGCAGTTGCTGCCTTTGTTGATGAGTGTAAAAATACCAAAGTGGCTGAAGCTGATTTAGCAACAATGGACAAAAAAGGCATCGCGACAGGCTTTACTGCGATTCATCCATTAACAGGCCAAGAAGTACCAATCTGGATCGCCAACTTTGTATTGATGGATTATGGCTCTGGTGCGGTGATGGCTGTACCAGGTCATGATCAACGCGACTATGAATTTGCGACCGCTTACGGCCTTGAAATCAAACAAGTTATCAGCCCTTCTGCAGACGCTGAACAGTCAGCTGATTTAGCCAAAGAAGCATTCACTGAAAAAGGCGTGCTCATCAACTCTGGTGAGTTTGATGGTCTTGACTTTGACGGGGCTTTCAATGCGATTGCAGATAAGCTTGAAGCTCAAAATGCAGGTAAGCGCAAAGTAAACTTCCGTCTTCGTGATTGGGGTGTAAGCCGTCAACGTTATTGGGGTTCTCCAATCCCAATGCTAAATAAAGAAGATGGCTCTGAGCTTGCTGCAACTGAAGATATGCTGCCAGTTCGCCTACCTGAAGATGTCGTGATGGATGGTGTAACGTCACCAATCAAAGCAGATCCTGAGTGGGCAAAAGCAACTGTGAATGGCGAGCAAGTATTCCATGAAACAGATACATTCGACACCTTTATGGAGTCTTCTTGGTACTATGCACGTTACTGCAGCCCTCGTTATGATGAAGGGATGCTAGAGCCAGGCGCTGCTAACTACTGGTTACCTGTTAACCAATATATTGGTGGTATTGAGCACGCAATATTGCACCTACTTTACTCTCGCTTCTTCCACAAGTTACTAAGAGATTTCGGATTAGTTAATTCTGACGAGCCGTTTGAGCGTCTACTATGTCAAGGCATGGTACTGGCTGATACTTATTACCGCAAAGACGAAAAAGGCGGTGATATCTGGATTTCTCCACTTGATGTGGAAACCGAAAAAGACGACAAAGGCCGTATCATCAAAGCATGGCACAAAGACGATGGCGAGCCTGTGATGTCTGCGGGCATGGGTAAGATGTCTAAGTCTAAGAACAATGGTATTGACCCACAAACTGTAATTAAACAATACGGTGCAGATACTGTTCGTTTATTTATGATGTTTACAGCGCCGCCTGAGCAAACGCTTGAATGGTCTGATTCTGGTGTTGAAGGTGCACAGCGATTCCTTCGCCGTGTATGGAAATATGCAGTTGATGTGAAAAATGCTGGTAAAGCAGACCTTGACCTAAGCAAGCTTTCTGGCAACCAAAAAGCACTACGTCGTGAAATCCATAAAGCCATTGCTAAAGTTTCTGATGATGTTGAGCGTCGCCAAACGTTCAATACAGCAATTGCTGCAATCATGGAACTGTCAAACAAACTGCTTAAAGCGCCACTTGAAAACGAACAAGATATCGCGCTTGCAAATGAAGCGCTCAATGCGATTATCATTATGTTGGCGCCAATTACGCCGCATATGTGTCACGAGTTATGGCTACAACTTGGCCATGAAGGTGATGTATTAGATGCATCTTGGCCTGTTGTCGATGAAAGTGCTTTAGTTGAAGACGAAAAGCTTATTGTTGTTCAAGTTAACGGCAAGCTTCGTGCAAAACTCACTGTCGCAGCTAATGCAACTCAGGAGCAGGTAGAAGCGATTGCATTTGCCGAAGAAAACGTAACTAAATTCACTGACGGAAAAAACATCCGTAAAGTAATTTATGTACCTGGCAAACTACTCAATGTGGTTGCAAACTAATGATTGGCTTTGTTCAGCAAGTCATTTCAACAGCGGGCCAAATTGGCTCCGCTGTTCGCTCGCTTGCAGACATTAAAAACGGACTGGCAATTTTGCTGGTCTGTTTTGCTGTCTCTGGCTGTGGTTTTCACCTCAAGCAAGCGTCTTATATCCCAGAAGATTTAAGAGTGTTGCACCTCACTGGAGATGACCAGAAATCTGCATTATTCGAACAGCTAAAGTACGAGTTACAACGTTCACAAGTAAAAATTAACGACCAAATTGAACATAAACAAACAAAGTACACTGCAGAGCTGCACTTATATCAAGATGAACTAAATAGGCAAACATTAAGTTTGTTTCCAAATGGCCAGGTTGCTCAGTATGAACTTGCTTATAAAGTGTCATACCGTCTCGTACGCCCTGATCAAGACCCTATTGAACAAAGCTTTGAGTTATATCGTAATTATCAAGATGATCCCACTAACTCGCTTGCTAAATCAAAAGAGTTAGAAATTATTCTTGGTGAAATGCGTAAGCTTGCCACCAAACGAATTATTCGCGAACTATCACAACTCTAATGCGCTGTTATGCAAATCAATTAGCAGGTCAATTAAGTAAAGACCTGCACCCATTCTATCTGGTATTTGGCGAAGAGCCATTCCAAGAAAACAACTGTGTGCTCAATATTCGTCAAGCGGCTAAAAAACAAGGTTTTGACGAAGTAATTAAGTTTGCCCTGCTGCCAGGCTTCGACTGGCAAGAGTTAATCGCACAATACAACAGTATGTCTTTGTTCAGCGCTCGAACGATCATTGAACTCGACCTAAACCAACAAAAACCGCCAACACAAGGTGTAAACATACTCAAAGAACTCGCGGCGAGTATCAACCCAGATGTTATCCTCATCTTAAAAGGCGCAAAAGCCAGCCAAGATATTCAACGTTCTGCATGGTTCAAAGCACTCGATAAAAAAGGGTTGTTTGTCCCTTGTTACGCATTAACTGGCTACCATTTAGAGAAATGGCTGGATGAAGAATGTAAGCGATTAAAGGTGAACCTAAAAAGTGATGCCAAACGCAGCCTTCTACTTGCAACCGAAGGAAACTTGCTCGCTACTTCTCAAGAACTAGAAAAACTGTCTTTGCTTCATAAAGATGCACTTATCGACCAACAGCAGTTAATGAGCGGGCTGTTAAACCAAGCTAAATTTGATATTTTTGATTTAAATGACGGCTTACTCAAAGGTAATGCAAAATACATTATTAAAATACTGAACAAGTTGGCCAAAGATAATATCGAGCCAACCAGCGTTGCATGGACTATCCAAAACCAAGCACAAACACTTTTAAACATTAAACGCGCGTTAGTCCAAGGTCAGCCAATTAATCAACTGTTTAAGCAGTATAATATTTGGAAAAATCAGCAAGCATCAACGCAACAGGCGTTGGATAGATTACCAATAACACAGCTAGAAACCATCATTACTTTACTGGCACAATTTGACTCTGCATATAAAAGCAACTTGCTCAGTGCGCCCTTCCAAGGTTTGGCCCATATTGCCTTAAGTTTTTGTCAACCGGTTAACTTCCCAATGCCATTTTCTGATGAGAGCAATCAAATTGGAGCGGCCCGGTAATGATAGCACTATTTGGTGGCACCTTTGATCCTATTCATTTAGGCCATATCAATATGGCAGAGCAGTGCTTGAATGAGCTTTCTTTGAGTACTTTGTCCTTTATACCTAATGCCACGCCCGTTCATAAACAAGGGCCTAGCATCACCACAGAGCATCGTCTAGCCATGTTAAAACTGGCAACAGAGACTGAGCCTAAATTCGCTATAGATACCAGAGAAATTGTTAGGACAGAACCTTCATATACAGTTTTAACCCTGCAAGAGCTAAGAAATGAGCACCCAGATACCCCTATCGCCTTTTTAATGGGTATGGACTCATTCAACAGCTTACACACCTGGTATCAATGGCAAGCAATCACCCAACTTTGCCACATTGTTGTTTACGCAAGACCAGGGGATACATATGCGCCTTGTGAGCAATTGGCATCATATTTAGCAAAGGCGCAAGTATCCGCTCCAGCATCTTTGCAACAAGCTACAGCTGGTAAGTGCTATTTTTTAACTGGTCAAACATTTTCCGCGGCTTCCAGTGAAATACGCTTAGCAATAAAATCTGGTAAATCCATTGAACCTTGGCTGTCACCGAAAGTCATAGCTTATATTAATAAGAATGGGTTGTACGCGCATTAATCGCTGCTGATCCGCTTGGGAATTCTGTTGGAAATCATGTTAGAATTGCGCCCTTATTTGAAGTGTATATTGTAAAGAGACCCTGATTTGGATTCAAAACAACTATTAGACTTTGCGCTTGATAAAGTCGACGATATGAAAGCCCGTGATATTGTAAAGCTAGATGTGCGAGAAACATCTTCCATCACAGATTATTTGGTCATTTGTTCTGGCAACTCAAAACGTCATGTTCAATCTATTGCTGAGCACGTCGCAAAAGAAGCACGTCATGCCGGTGAAACACCACTTGGCCACGAAGGACAAGACAGTGGTGAATGGGTGCTTGTCGACCTCGGTGATGTTGTTGTACACGTTATGCAAGACCAAACGCGTGATTTTTACGACTTAGAAAAGCTTTGGGGCTAGTGTGAAAATTCAGTTAATCGCTGTTGGTACAAAAATGCCTGCATGGGTTGAAACGGGGTTCAAAGAATATCAACGCCGTTTCCCCAAAGACATGCCACTAGAGCTGATTGAAATTACTGCGGGTAAACGCGGTAAGAACGCTGACATCAAACGGATCTTGCAACAAGAGGGTGAAAAAACCCTCGCAGCAATCCCAAAAGGCAATAGGATCGTTACCCTAGAAGTCACGGGAAAACCTTGGGATACACATCAATTGGCGAACAACATGGAAAAATGGCAGCTGGATGGCCGTGATGTCAGTTTACTGATTGGTGGACCTGAAGGGCTGGCACCAGAGTGTATTGCTGCATCAGAGCAAAAGTGGTCACTCTCCAACCTAACTCTGCCTCATCCGCTGGTAAGAATTGTCGTAGCTGAAAGCCTCTATCGTGGTTGGAGCTTAAACAACAACCACCCTTATCACAGAGAATAAGTATTTCATGATAAAAAACCGGCCAACGATCCGCGACCACAGCGCTGAAGCCAATTTATTTGCGCGCCGCGCGTTTGTTGGCTTTGTTTTTGTCGTGCTCCTTATCGGAGTGCTTCTTAATAACATCTATACTCTGCAAGTTGAGAAGCACGAGACCTATCAAACGCGTTCGAATGATAACCGGATAAAGGTCATTCCTATCGCGCCAAATCGTGGCTTAATTTACGACAGAAATGGCGTCTTACTTGCGGAAAACAGGCCTGTTTATAATCTTGAAGTGATCCCAGAGCAAGTAACAGATCTAGAGCAATCTTTAGAGCAGCTCGGTGCAATTATCAGCATTACCGATACACAAAAAAACGCCATCATAAAAAGTAATCGTCGCTCTAGGCGCTTTAAAAGCCAAGTTTTAAAGGCCCGCCTGAATGAACAAGAAGTAGCAATTTTTTCCGTTAACCAGCACCGTTTCCCTGGTTTCAGTGTTGAAGCCAGACTTGCCAGACATTACCCATACGGTGATGCACTGACGCATGCGCTGGGCTATGTCTCCAGACTCAATAAAAAAGAGCTCAGTGAACTAGAATCTCAAGGGCTTGCTAAGAATTACCGCGCCACACATGATTTTGGCAAGTTAGGCATAGAAAAGTTCTACGAACAGCGCCTGCATGGCCAAGTTGGCTCGCAACGTGTTGAAGTCAATAACCGCGGTCGAATTATTCGTTCTCTCAGTATCGAGCACCCGAAACCTGGTGAAGATTTGGTGCTCACCTTGGATATTGGTTTACAAAAAATAGCCCAAGAAGTGCTTGAAGGCGTTAGGGGCGCAATCGTGGTGATGGACCCTAAAGATGGCGGGATCTTAGCCCTCTATTCAAATCCAAGCTATGACCCCAATTTATTCGTACATGGCATTAGCAGCAAAGATTACCGAGCGCTGCTCAACCCTGACAGACCTTTGATCAATCGCGCAACGCAAGGTAGGTATGCACCTGCTTCTACCGTGAAGCCACACCTTGCCATTTTGGCATTAGAGGAAGGTATCGTAAAAGAGGAAACCAAAATTTGGGACCCCGGCTTCTTCCAAATTCCTAATGTAGAACACCGCTGGCGTGACTGGTTAAGGTGGGGACACGGACATGTTGATGTCTATGAAGCAATAGAACAATCTTGCGACACCTATTTCTATGAGACCGCTTATAAGCTTGGCATCACAAAAATCAGTAACTTTATGAGTCAGTTTGGCTTTGGCGATCTGTCCGGTATTGATATTCATGAAGAAACAGCTGCCATCATGCCAACCACAGAGTGGAAACGCCAACGCTTTAAAGAATCTTGGTGGCCTGGCGACACCATATCTGTCGGCATAGGGCAAGGTTATTGGACGGCTACACCTATGCAAATTACCAACGCCGTTTCAATTTTAGTGAACAAAGGGATACACCGCCCTCCACACTTGGTGCAAGTTGCAAAGCAAGACAATGATGTTGAGCAAATGTACACGGAAGAAAAACCGCCCGTCGTATTAAAAAATCCGCACCATTGGAAGATAGCTTTGGATGCGATGCACAACACAGTGAAAAAAGCCCGAGGTACAGCCCATAAAGCTTTCTTAGGGGCGACTTATGATCCGGCTGGAAAGACAGGGACAGCTCAAATTGTCAGTATCGCACAAGGTGAAGAATACGACGCAGAAAGCCTCAAAGAAAAGCACAGAGATAATGGCATTTATGTTGGCTTCGCTCCATACAATGACCCACGTATCGTCGTTACCGTGATTGTTGAAAACCAAGGTGGCGGTTCAACCATTGCCGCACCAATTGCGCGAAAGCTCATGGATTATTACTTCGAAACTTACCCAAGTCATACGGAGGGTAAATGAATCAATTAAGGCAACGACGCTCGTTCTGGCAACGAATTCACATTGACCTGCCATTACTTATCGCACTACTCGTCATGATGGCTGGAAGCCTTGCGGTCGTTTACAGTGCCAGCGGTCAAAACATGGATATGATGGCTCGCCATGCAACTCGCATGCTCGGTGCTATTATTGCACTTTTTGTGATGGCTCAAATCTCACCAAATACGCTCAAGAGACTAGTATTTCCGCTCTATACAGTGGGGTTGATCATGCTTATCGGCGTATTCTTTTTTGGTATTACGATTAACGGTGCTAAGCGCTGGTTAGACATTGGCATTACACGTTTTCAGCCTTCAGAAATCATGAAATTGGGCGTACCCATGATGGTAGCATGGTACATTGGTCGGCAGCAGTTACCACCCAAAATCTTACATATCTTTATTGGCTTTGCCATTGTGCTGGTACCTACTATCCTCATTCAAAAGCAACCAGATTTAGGCACTTCTCTGCTCATTGCAAGCTCAGGCATCTTTGTTTTATTTTTATCTGGTCTAAGCTGGAGATTGATCGGCAGCAGCGTCCTATTGGCCATCCCCGGTGCATTTGCCATGTGGCACTTTGTCATGCACGAGTATCAAAAGCAGCGAGTCTTGACCTTACTCGATCCCGAAAGCGACCCTCTCGGCGCCGGTTATCATATTATTCAGTCAAAAATTGCCATCGGCTCCGGTGGCATTGAAGGAAAAGGCTGGTTACATGGCACACAGTCCCAACTTGAGTTTTTACCTGAGCGCCACACAGATTTTATATTCTCAGTACTAAGCGAAGAATTCGGCTTGCTTGGCGTTGTTATGCTATTGAGTGTTTATCTATTTATCATTGGTAGAGGGCTATACATAGCAGTCAATGCACAAGAGGCATTTAGTAAATTACTCGCTGGGGCGCTCACACTCACATTTTTCGTCTATATTTTTGTCAACATTGGAATGGTCTCAGGATTATTGCCCGTGGTTGGCGTACCTTTACCGCTTATCAGCTATGGCGGTACCTCAATGGTTACACTGATGGCTGGTTTCGGTATCATCATGGCGATAGCAACAGATAAAAAAATGCTACTAAAATAATCTATGAATAAAACATTACTTCTCCCTTTAAGTGCCATTTTACTTTTGAGCGCTTGTAGCAGCAGATACCATACAAGCCAAGATAAGGCGCCTTTACGTGCGCCGACCGAGCTTGAAATGCAAGATGCAAAAGTTACCAACGAACCAAAAAGCGTCAGTGCGGGTCGACCTTATACTGTACTGGGCAAAAGTTATACCCCTATCTCAGATGAAAAAGGCTTTACACAGACAGGGACAGCATCATGGTATGGACGCAAATTTCATGGTTACTACACCTCCAATGGTGAAACCTTCAATATGTTTGATATGACAGCTGCGCACAAAACACTCCCTTTACCTAGTTTTGTTAAAGTCACTAACTTAGCAAATAATGTCAGCGCAATTGTCAGAGTAAATGACCGCGGCCCATTTCATGACGACCGAATCATCGATCTCTCTTATGCAGCCGCTTACAAGCTTGGATACCATTTGCAAGGTACAGCGGAGGTTAAGATTGAAGCCATTACTATTGACCGTAAAAATCCACGTTTGACGTATGTACAAGTTGCAGCTGGCAGTAACATGGAAAATGTGAAGGCGTTGGCTTCTCAGTTGTCTAATAAATTTGAATTAGGTACCCCTATCGCTTTTGAAGATAATCTTTACAAATTGCGACTTGGACCGATTTTAGATGACCAAACAGCACAAAAGGTGCTAAAAACCTTACAAGAAGGTGAATTTAACAAAGCCTTCTTGCTTTATAGCGAATATGAACTTTAAAATATTCGTAATCTGAATTACGTAATTTTTGTTCCGCGACTTAAAGCCAACATGTAAGTATACTGAATGGCATGTAGAACAAAAATAAAACCTGCTGGGTAGTGCAAAAGCAAGTCACTGCCCAAACTAAATTAAAAAGCGAGCATGATGACAGTATTTAAACCAAAAGTAGTTAAAAAAATCCTTGGTGTCGTGTGTTCTTTGTCATTATTTTCGGCAAGCGCACAGATCATACCTTCTCCACCGCAAATGAGTGCAAAAGGTTATTTCCTCGTCGACTTTACAACCGGTAAAGTGATTGCAGAGGGTGAAGCGGATACCAAGCTTTTGCCTGCTAGTTTAACAAAAATGATGACCAGCTATGTTATTGGTACTGAAATTCTAGCTGGCAACATCGCGCCAACAGATATGGTGACCATCAGCGAAAAAGCTTGGGCGAAAAACTTCCCTGAATCATCAAAAATGTTCATCGAAGTCGGTAAAAAAGTCAGTGTTGACGACTTAAACCACGGTATTATCATTCAATCTGGTAATGATGCGTGTGTTGCCATGGCCGAACACATCGCTGGCAGCGAGAGTGCATTCGCTGACTTAATGAATGCACATGCTGAAAAGCTAGGTATGACCAACAGCTTCTTTATTAACAGCCACGGTTTAGATGCGCCAGAACAGTATACAACACCAAGAGACATGGCAACTTTAGGTGCCGCACTTATTCGTGATGTACCTGAAGAATATGCACTGTACAAGCAAAAGTCATTTACTTTTAACGGCATTAAACAATATAACCGAAACTCACTATTGTGGGATGCAAGCTTAGATGTTGACGGTATTAAAACTGGCCATACTGCGGAAGCGGGTTATAGCTTAGTCACTTCAGCAACCAAAGGCGATATGAGATTGATCGCAGTTGTCATGGGTACTGAAAGCGAAAGAGCCAGAAAAGTCGAAAGTAAAAAGCTATTAAACTACGGCTTCAGATTTTTTGAAACAATCACACCTTACAAAGCTGGTGACAGCTTCGCCGATCAGCGCATCTGGATGGGTAATAAAGAAACAGTCTCTTTGGGTATCACGCAAGATACGCCAATTACTATTCCACGTGGTCAGCGCAAAAACTTAAAAGCACATTTTGAGTTAGACCAAACGCTGACTGCCCCACTTGCTAAAGGTAGTACTGTAGGTACGCTATTCTTGCAACTAGACGGTGAAGATATTGCCGAGTATCCACTCGTCACACTTGAAGAAATTGAAGAAGGCAGTTTCTTCAGCCGCATTTACGACTACTTACGTTTACAGATCATGCAATAACCCTGTATCTAGTACGTATATAAAGCAACAGCGCCTCTATTTGAGGCGTTTTTTTTTGCCATAAAAATGATAGAATGCCGCCATTATTGAGGTAATGATGCCTAAGTGAAAACAATTCACATTACACAATCATTGCTTAGTATCTGTAGTGAGGAAACCGTCGTGGTAACACCTGTAAAAAACACTAAGTTTGATGAGTACTTAGAATTTCCCTGCCCGTTTACTTTTAAGGTCATGGGCTTGGCTAATGTTGATCTAACCGATCAGATTCTTACCAAAATGCAAGCCATTGCGCCTGGCGATTATGCGCCAAAGGTTAAACCGAGTAGCAAAGGCACATACGAATCTGTCACTTTGGTTGCAACAGTGACGTCAAAAGAGCACATTGAGCAGATATACACTGAGCTAGGTAGTATCGAAGCTGTTCGTTACGTACTGTAGTGAAGGAAGTCCATGAGCAACCATAATGTCATCATTCGCCACCTTGGGCGACAAAGTTACGAGCCTATTTGGCAAAAAATGCAGCACTTTACTGATCAGCGTGATGACTCAGCGGCCGACGAAATTTGGTTAGTTGAACACAGCCCTGTTTTTACACAGGGGCAAGCTGGCAAAGCGGAGCACGTACTCGCTCCGGGTGATATCCCTGTTGTTAAAGTCGACAGAGGCGGTCAGGTGACCTATCACGGACCTGGCCAGCAGATGATGTACGTTTTGTTCAATTTACGCCGCCTGAAAATTGGCGTAAGAGAACTGGTTACTTGGCTTGAAGAGACCATTATTGAATCATTGCAAGAGTACAATATCGATGCCTATGCTAAAGCTGATGCGCCAGGTGTTTATGTCAACAATTGCAAAATTGCTTCTTTGGGCTTAAGAGTTAGACGAGGCTGCTCGTTCCACGGACTTGCACTCAATGTCAACATGGACCTGAGTCCATTTTTGCGTATTAACCCATGCGGCTATGCAGGCATGGAGATGATACAAACTAGCGATTTAAATGGGCCTGCTACGCTTGAAGAAGCAGGTAACGGGCTTATTAAGCATATGCTTAAGCGCATTAACGCTGAGCATGTTGTTCACACTGAAGGGTTTGAGAACGAATGAGTAAACCAGTCAAAATGGAGCCGGGTGTAAAATTACGCGATGCCGAAAAAATGGCATTAATTCCGGTCAAAGTACTACCAACTGAGCGAGAGCAAATGCTCCGTAAGCCTGAGTGGCTTAAGATCCGCTTACCAAAATCAAGTGAGCGAATTGAAGGTATTAAAAGCGCAATGCGTAAGCATGGCTTACACTCAGTTTGTGAAGAAGCATCTTGTCCCAATTTATCTGAGTGCTTTAACCACGGTACAGCAACATTCATGATTTTAGGCGCTATTTGTACTCGTCGTTGCCCATTCTGTGATGTCGCACACGGTCGCCCATTAAAGCCTGATGCAGCTGAGCCAGAAAAGCTTGCACTGACAATTAAAGACATGAAACTTAAGTACGTGGTAATTACCTCAGTAGACCGCGACGACTTACGCGATGGCGGCGCACAGCATTTTGCAGACTGTATCAGAGAGATCCGTAAGCATAATCCGGGGATCACCATTGAAATCCTAGTCCCTGATTTCCGTGGCCGTATGGATAGAGCACTTGAGATCCTAACCGAAACGCCACCTGATGTATTTAACCACAACTTGGAAACTGCGCCTAGACTCTACAAATTAGCACGTCCAGGTGCTGATTATAAATGGTCTCTAGAGTTACTACGCCGCTTCAAAGAAGCACACCCAGAAGTTAAGACCAAATCTGGTTTAATGGTGGGGTTAGGTGAAGAGATCTCTGAAATTGAAGAAGTATTAAGAGATCTACGTGAACACAACGTGGATATGTTAACTGTTGGACAGTACCTGGCACCTTCGAAGCACCACTTGCCAGTTAAGCGCTACGTGCCACCAGTAGAGTTTGACGCACTGAAAGACTACGCTGATGAAATTGGCTTTTCACACGCAGCATGTGGCCCGTTTGTTCGTTCAAGTTACCACGCAGACCAACAAGCGGCCGGTAAAGAAGTAAAATAACTTTACGTCACACAAAAAAAGCAAGCGCCTGAGCTTGCTTTTTTTGTGGCTAATTTTCTATTTTACAATTATTTGGTCTTCCCACAGGTGGATGATATTAGGGTTCGTTAGGTTAAACACTTTAACAACCATGGTTTTACCCGCCGCATTTTCACATTCAATAATTTGATACAAAACCTGGTGGGCAGGGTTTGTTAACACCTCATTTTTAATAAACACATCTGAGTGAAATGGCCCTTTGCGATCTTCCCCATGGAACAGACCTAATGACACGCCTCGATTCGCTACTGTTGAGCAGTAAGATTGTGTGTTTTGATTATTCACACTTAAGCGACTGCGAATACGATATGCTGAGTGGTATCCGTATGAATATGGCTGATAAATAAACTTACCTTCAGGCTCTAGTGTTACCTGCCAATCCACAATTGGAGCGCCTGGCACATTGACCAACACGTTGTAATCGATGCCGTCGCCATCAAGACAGTTAATATGCACCGTTTTGGATGCCTGCAATGCATTTTCATCATGCAGATCCGCCTCTAACGTCAAGCTCTGCGTCGAATCCACATCCACAGACAAGCTTAAATTTGCGAGGTTATTATGGGTTTCGTTAGAATAAACGTTGGCGTTATAACAGCGGCTGAACTCATCTCTAAGCTGCACATTGAGCGTTAACTTGTGGGCATGTTCACTGGTGATCAGAACATGACTCACAGGGCCTTCAGTATAGTGTGTTAACCGTTCAAAGCCATCTTCGTCAGCAATATTTTGCGCAAGAGCAACCGCATTCAAGCTCGTCATTAACGTACCAAATACAATCGAAAGTTTAGATAAAGACATGACAATTTCCTTTTCATTGAGAGAAATCGGTATAGTCTGTACTACATACTCAGCTATCTGATGACTACAACTTATCAGCCAGTTCCTTCTATTACAAAAAACATGATGATGGTCGAAATCATCGTAAAAATTGAGAATTTATCCAAATTTTTTAACCTGTTAGGTGAGTACCTTTTTAAAATAATTAGTTGATAAAAAGTATTTCATAACCCTTCATAATCACGCACTAGTATTCCTATGAAACCCACTAGTAATCATCATCAATATTTTACAAATAACTAAGTGCATCCATTTCATTTAGCAACAAAGTGCAATCCTCCTTTGACAACTGGTTATTACGCACCTACTCTAAATGCGTAATAAATAAAATAATCGATATCATTTGGTATGTGCGTCATATTTTACGCAATCAACTCAGGATCATTTCGCACACCTTCAATCACTTGAGTGATGTCCATCAGGTAAACATCTTCAATCAATGAAATCACATCATTCCAACGAGGATTATATTCATTATTTTCCCATCGCCTTAGAGTCCGCTCTTCAATACCATAACAAGCTGCTGATTCAGCCTGCGTATATCCCCTGCACTTTCTCGCATACTTTAATAACTGTGCACCTTTTGGCGTACGAATTAACTTAGATGGTTGGGGGCTTATATCAGCACTACTTTGAGCAGACACCAAGTGCTGAGATAAACGAGCTTTCATTTGGGTATTGAATGTAAGGTGTTTGGCCATGTTCACTTTCCTTATTTTTTTACGCAAGTGAGTACGTCTGCACCCAGAGGTGCCCTACTAACTGTTATAACTTACCGTAATTAATGCATACTGAACCATTAAAAGGCTCGAATGCGTAATTTTTTAATAAGTATAGATTAAAATACTACGCACCACAACCGTAATTGAATTTAATAATGCGTAAAAAATTGCATTGAGTTTACTTTTAAACCTCCCTATAATGTCTGACATGACGCTTAAACAAATGTGATATAGGAAATAGAACCCATTATGGACGGAGTAAGTTACCTCAATACCTTGGCTGAGAGAGTCGAGGAAGCGATTAAACCACATAGTATTAGGGCATTTGCGTCAAAAATTGATGTTTCTGAAGGTACACTGCGTCGTATTTTAAAAGGCGAAGATCCTAAACTGAGCATCATTGAACGAATAGCCAATGAAGCGCAGGTAAACCTATTATGGCTTATCACTGGCACAGAAAGTGGTGTAGAGGATGTTGAGTCATTACATCCAGTCGTAAAATTAGATGAATTTAATGATGCCTTTGCTTTAGTTCCTGGTTACCACGTATCTGTAAGTACAGGGCATGGTGCATTTAATGACCAAACTCAAGTTTCAAGACATCTCGCATTTCGAAAAAAGTGGCTTGAATACAAAAACCTTGAAAAAAGTAAACTAGCCGTTGTTTTTGCCAAAGGCGACTCTATGGAGCCCACCATTCATAACAACAATACAATTTTGGTCGACTTAAGTGACAAGAAACTCAGTGAAGGCCTAATTTATGTAGTTAGACTCGGGGAAGAGCTATACGCAAAGCGCTTGCAACAGTATCTAGACGGGTCAGTAAGGCTTATCAGCGACAACAAAGAATATGTTGAGCAAGTCGTAAAACCTGATGAAATGGAGCAACTTGAGATCATTGGGAAGGTGGTATGGATAGGAAAAGATCTCACTTAAATCTTTTCCTATGGGTTAATGTGTGGACTGTCAGCCCACACATATTTTAATTAGAGTTTTTGCCATGCACTGCTTTTACCTGGCTCATCACCTTTGGTCCACCATAATGCTTTGTAACGTGCACATGAGTTAGCAGCGTCACAATGATTCACTTCTGAACCTGCATTGTAAGCAACATCAATGTGCCATGGAAATTCAGCTTGAGTGATCAAAGTCCATGCGTCAGCAAAACGCGTTGGCTCCACACCAGAAACCCAGTATTTAGCTTCCCAAACAAGTGTTTGCTTTACTTCTTGATCAAAATGACTCACTCGATCGCCGGTGTTGTAAACCGCTTGAGCATCATAAGCTGGATGACCACCGGCGCCTTTTGGTGTAACTGTAACGATTACTGTATCAGTATAGTTATCAACACCATTGTCAGATACACTCAACTGGAATACCAATTGCTCTGCTTGTGATACTTGAGGCGCTGCAAAACTAGCTTGATTGGTATCTGAACCAGCCAGTACAACAGCTGTGCCAGAAACCTGAGACCATGTATATGTTAAAACATCACCATCTGCATCTGACGTTGCGCTACCATCTAACACGACACTCGCTGTTTCTGATTCAACTTGTTGATCTGCTCCAGCATTCACCACTGGTGGTGTGTTTACAACACTGTCGCGAACTGTGATCACAACTTCGTCACTGGTATTTCCGCCTTTGCCATCGCTGGCACTAAAACGTAAAGTTACCGTTGCTTCGCCTATCACATCAGGCGCGACAAATTCTAGGTTCAATGCACTGGTGACGCCTAAAGTAGCCGCAGGGCCTGACACTTGCTGCCATTGATAAGTAAGTGCGTCATTATCTGCGTCACTCGCTGAGGCAGCCAGTTTAACCACAGAACCTGATAACACACTTTGATCCGCGCCAGCATTCACAACAGGTGCACGATTAGAGCCGTCCACGAGAGGGTGACCAAGTGACTCGTGCATCCAGTTCAAAATATCGCCATTGTCAGTATCGATCTCCCAACCGAACATACCAGCTAGGCCTTCTTGGAATACAAGCTCACCTTTTGCCTTAATCGACTTTTGATCATCATAAGAGATCAGATCCCCCGTACTAGGTCGGTAGATATATGGTGCTTGCGCAACCGTATCATAGTGGTACTCCCAGTCAGGGTGTTTTGCCCACTGTGCGATATTGGCATACATCAAGGTACCAGGTTCTAGCTTAAATGCATCTGCCGGTGCTGAAGGACCAGTTGCTTTACCTTGCATATGGTGTGTACCAGGCGTATGTTCAACACCAGTCCAACCACGACCATACATGGCAATACCTGCGATCAACTTATTGCCAGGCACGCCTTGTGCTTTAAGTAAATCAATACCTGTCTTGAGATTGTACTGCGTGGTACGTACATCTGAAGGTTTAAAATCTGAGGGATATACTGCTGTTTGGTGACCTAGGCCTTCTAAATCCCATGCGCCGAAGTAGTCATAGGACATCATTAAAATGTAGTCCATATACTTAATCGCTTCGCCGTAATTCACTTTCTCAAGCTTATCAAAACCGACATTAATCGCAGAAGTAAGTTCATACTTACGACCTGTACGCGCTTCCTCTTCATCCAACATCGCACGAAGCTCTTTCATCAACTTAATGTACGTCGCACCATCACTTGGAGACCCTAAGTTCGGGTTTGCTGCCGCGACGCCTGGGAATTCCCAATCGATATCAATACCATCCCAGAACTGCCATGTTCTTAAATACTGACGGCAAGATTCAACAAATGTTTTACGCTTAGCATCGTCTGCCATAAAATAGAAAGGATCAGAGAGCGTCCAACCGCCGATAGATGGAATTATTTTCAGATCAGGATAACGCTGCTTAAGTGCCATCATCTGGCCATAGTTACCTTTTATCGCATCTTGGTTTACCTGATCGCCGACAGGCTTCATATACGCCGCCCAAGGATCAGGTGGCGCAAGTTCAAAATCGCTCAGACCGGCTGTAACACGTTGAAAGGTGTCATAACCTGTCGGGTTTTCCTTTTTGAACGACTCGTTAGGTCCGGCAATCGCAACAAACCCATAAAAAATATGCGTCAGGTTTTCCGCAGGGATATTATCGATGTAATAATCCATCCCTTCAACACGATACACAGACCATTCCGCGGCATATGCCGCGACCACTTTGCCTGTTGTATTAACATAAGAGCGGTTAGTCATCTCGATTGGAAAACGAGGATCGTTCACTTTCATCGGTAAAGGATCTAGGTGACTGCCCGCAGTGTCTGCCACCACAAGCACTTTATTATTGGTGCTGTCACTACAACCATCAATATTACACAGTTGAACCGTTAAGTTGAATTTACCGCCTTTGGTAAATGTTAATGTTTCTACACCCGATTGCGAGCTGCCGACTTCAGTTAATACACGACTGTGGACTACCTGACCATCAAGTAATACTTTAACTGTTTCACCAGCTTCCCCAGTCCACTTTGACCAAGGCACAGAAACATCAACACTTGGCGCAACCAAAACGTCTTTGTATGCAAGTGAATCTGTGATTGTAACTAAACTGTGTTTTTCAACCATCCATTCTACTTTTGGCGCGCCAGGGGCTGCTGCAAGCGTAGAAAGAGAGGTGAAAAAACCAGAGAGAAGCAACGCGTGCTTAACCCGGTTTAATGCCCTTTTGTTTGATGTTTTCATTTTATATCCTTCAACATGTTTTTATTGTTACGCAGGTTTATCGACCTGCTTTTTTAAACTTCAGCGGACCCTTACTTCCCCCTGAAGCGTATTCTCCTATCAAATACTGTCCGTCCTCGGACAGAGTCAACGTATGGACACCCTCTGTTGTCCATCCCGGAATTTGTTGCGTTACCTGAACCTTCACCGTAATAGTGTCTTTTTCACGTACACCATTGCCATGCTCTACAAACGGCGTCCCTTTAAATTCTAAATAATGCGCAGTAAACACTTCATTCCCTTGCTGCGAAACAATCAAGTGGCCATTGGCAAAATTGCTGTTGTTTACATCATGCCAAAGACCTGCAATACGTCGCTCAGATACCTGTTCATTTACGTTTATCGAAGAAGAGACAGCGCTGTCATCAGCGTTTGAATAAAAAGCACAATTTATTGTCAGAAGCACACATATCGAACGAAAAGCTTTGTACATTGCTATAGGCCCTCAAATTAAGTTAACAAAATCATTAATGTTATTAACACCAATGTACCTAATATAAAGTAAAACACAACCCGCTTTAGGAACTAGCAAATACCAACTACGCAGAACTTAAAGCATAACTCCATCCAACTTTCGCTTTTTATAAGCGCTATCAGGCTGAATTTATTACTTTTAAAAAAATCACATGAATTACACTCAATGTAATGAAATAGTAAAAATAATGGACTAAAGCGTATTAGCTATCTGTATTATCTTCCAAATACCTGCCGGATGAGCGATTAACTAACTCCTTATACATAACAAAATCAACTAAAGTACTTGTAACTTATACATGGGACTCTGCACTAATATTGATCAACTGAATTGAAAACGCGCTGACCACGGTCCACATTAGAAGATTAAAACCAGTGAATAAAAGGAAAGGTGATGACAAAGACTAACTATACACCAGAACGAGTTTGGCAATGGCAAGCAGGTAACGGCGGAAAATTTGCCAATATAAATCGCCCAACAGCAGGACACAGATTCGACAAGGCTCTGCCAATTGGCAAGCACCCGCTCCAACTTTATTCTTTAGCGACTCCTAATGGCGTTAAGGTCACCATTTTACTCGAAGAGCTACTTGAAAAAGGTATCGCAGGAGCAGAATACGATGCCTTTTTAATTGATATTATGGAAGGAGATCAATTCTCCTCTGGATTTTGTGATATTAACCCCAATTCAAAAATCCCTGCGCTCATTGATAACAATCAAACGCCATCTATTCGAGTATTTGAGTCTGGCGCAATCTTGTTATATCTGGCAGAAAAATTCTCTGAGTTTATTCCTAAATCTCTCGCGCTTCGAACCGAGTGCCTTAACTGGTTATTCTGGCAAATGGGATCAGCACCTATTTTAGGTGGTGGATTTGGGCACTTTTATGCTTATGCACCGGAAAAATTCCAATATCCCATAGACAGATATACCATGGAAGTAAAAAGACAGCTAGATGTGTTAAATAATCACCTACAGAACAATACTTATATGTGTGGCGATGAATATACCATTGCAGACATAGCTATTTGGCCTTGGTATGGGGTACTCGTGGAAGGCGGGCTGTATGAGGCGGCAGAGTTTTTAAATGTACAAGAATACGGTCACGTTCAGCGCTGGGCTAAATCAATTTCAAAACGACCTGCAGTCAAGCGCGGGCGAATGGTCAACCGTACATGGGGTGAGCCAAGTGAACAGCTTCGCCAAAGACACGACAGCAGCGATTTCGAATTAAACACCCAAGACAAGCTCAACCAGTAATACAAGCACTATTAGCCCCTTTTGTGGGGCTTCATTTGATGTTATCACTGCGCTTGATGTTTAGACATAAACTCACCCATCCTCTCTTGTAACTCTGCTTCAGTTAAGTCTTCGATATGAGTTGCAATTGTCCAAACATGTCCAAACGGGTCTTCTAATGTGCCCGCCCTATCACCATAAAACTGATCTTCAACAGCTCTGATCTCTTTTGCCCCCATTGCCAAAGCTTGTGAGAAAACAAAGTCGACATCTTCTACATAATGCATCAAAGAAACCGAAGTTCCCCCCAATTGCTTTGGCCCCTTGAAATGCATATCAGGGCATTCATCACTGATCATGATATGCGAGTCGCCAATTTTCAGCTCAGCATGTGCAATTAATCCACCCGGCATGTTTAGCTGCATAACCAATGACGCATTAAATACTTTTTGATAAAAATGAATGGCATCAGCGCCACCTTGTACAATTAAATAAGGCGTGATCGCATGATACCCTTCGGGAATTCCCTTAACCGCCATAATTGTTGCTCCTAAGCCATGTATGTGAAACTAAAACTAGCCTAATATTTGTAAAGCACAACTTTGCCCTGAACTTCCCTCGTAACACGGATAAAAATATGACACTTTTATTCCGTCAAAAAAACGCTAAACTATGCGTTTTTATCGCATCTCAGGGTCATTATGCAGCGCAAAAAATTAGTTAACCAACTCACAGAATTACTCAAACCTTTTCAAATAAGTGACTTTTGCCCCAATGGTTTGCAGGTTGAAGGTAAATCAGAAATCAAAAAGATTATTACCGGTGTTACCGCCAGCCAAGCGCTGATAGATATTGCAATAAAAAAACAAGCCGATGCCATCTTAGTGCACCATGGCTATTTTTGGAAAGGTGAAGACCAACCAATTACAGGTATGAAAAAGCGTCGCATCCAAAGTTTACTTGCACACGACATTAATTTACTGGCTTATCACCTGCCTCTTGATGTGCACCCAGAGCTTGGCAACAATGCACAACTTGGTCAGCTCCTAGACCTGATTGTAGAGCGCCCACTGGAGCCGTGGAATAAGAACAGTGTCGCTGTTAAAGGAAAGCTAAAAACCCCGATGACAGTCGATGAGTTTGCGCAGTTAATAGAACATAAGTTAGATAGACCACCACTGGTAAATCAAGCTGGTGAGCACAAGATTGAAACGATTGCGTGGTGCACAGGCGGCGGTCAAAGCTTTATTGATCTAGCGGCAAGTCAAGGCATTGATGCCTACCTAACAGGTGAAGCATCAGAGCAAACTATCCATAGCTCTAATGAGCAAGGCATTCACTTTTTTGCCGCTGGACACCATGCAACAGAACGTTACGGTGTTAAAGCCTTAGGAGAATACTTGGCTGACAAATACGACCTTGATGTTGAATTTGTCGATATTAATAACCCGGTATAAGCCAACATGGCGAAAAAGCAACGTAAACCTAGCCCACAAGATCGTCACTTTTGTGATATCGCTGGCAAGTTTAAGAATAATATCTACGGTACAACCAAAGGAAAAATTCGTGAAGCTGTCCTCAAGCGTGATTTAGACGAGCTATTGAATCAACACTTTACAGATAAAGCCCTCAGGATACTGGATGTTGGTGGAGGTCAAGGCCAACTTGCGCTTTACCTTGCCAAGCGAGGTCATCACGTGACTTTATTGGATGTATCTGAGCCTATGTTAGAACTTGCTAAAGAACGAGCTCAAAATGAAAACCTTATCAATGAGATGAGCTTCATTCATGCTCAGTTACAAGATATCCCGGCACTTGACCTTGGACAGTTTGATTTAGTGCTTTGTCATGCCGTTTTAGAATGGATAGTTGAGCAGCAACACGCATTAACCATATTAAAAAATTGCTTAAAGCCTGATGGCGTATTATCTCTGATGTACTTCAATAAGGCAGCGCAACGTTTAGCCAACATGGTCTATGGTAACTTTGATTACGTAGCAAGCGGTTTGAAGGTTAAACAAAAAGTTGGACTTAGTCCAAATCAGCCACTAGAAAGTGAGCAGGTTGAACTTTGGTTAACCGAGCTTTCTCTCAAAACGATGAGTAAAACGGGCGTACGTTGTTTTCACGATTATTTACGCGAGCTGCAAAAAGCAGAAAACCAATTTGAAGCACTTTTAGCGCTTGAATTGCAATACAACAAAACAGAGCCATATGCATCAATAGGAAGGTATACGCATCTGCTGTTACAAGCATAAAAGAAAACGGCCTTAACATCTGCAGCACCCACCACGGTACTAATGTTAAGGCCAAGACATTTGCTGTAAGAGAGCAGCAACTAAACATTGACATAGTTGCATGAATTTGTCCCTTGAATCGCTTTGAAACAAGTTGAAAAGCAGATAAATCAAATATTTAACTTTTTAGATTAAATTTTTTCATCACTAAAGTGCAGCAATACATAATTGTAGAGCTCTTGCTTTTTAGTAGCGACTCCCTGGCCACCTGCCGATATGATCACTTCTTTTTGCTTATCAGACTCAACCCAGGTATAGACATAAAATGGGGTTTCATCTCCCACAGCACGCATCGCTCTGAGCAGTTTCAATCCTGCTAAAGGTTCACCATCGCGTCCCATATCTGAAATAACGACCGAATATTCGTACATGCTCAATAATAGCAGTGCCTCTTGTGTGGAGGTCGTATTGTAAACGCCTATCTTTTTCTTAAGAAAATACCCTTGCTCTTTTGTATTGTTTTTAGGGTTATCATCGACCCACAGTATTCTCCCTTTGGCATCAACGGGTTCACTGGCCTTAAAGCTCGTAGTTTGTTCATGTACAAAGCCGTGGTTAATCACTAGCCATATGCATACGCAACACATCAACAAAGTAACACCTATCCAAAACTTTAGATGCGCTCCATCAGAATTATGCTCTGCGCGTAGTATTGCTAACTCAAGCTGAGCGGTGTCATTTGCACTGCGAATTGTGACTTCAGGATTAAACTTGTAGCCCTGCCCTCGCACAGTAAAAATCACATCTTGTTTTACACCTAATCTTCGTAACAAACTTCGTGTATCTGAAATCAAGCGAGGCAGCGACCATGGGGAGACGACTGAATCAGGCCATAAGTAGGCAACCAGCTCTTCCTGAGAGCAAACTTTAGGGTGGGTATCAATTAAATAAGCAAGTAGCTTAAAAGTGCGATCTTCAAGTACCGCCTTTTTCCCATCTACTTCGAAGCTTTGACTTCGAGTGTTTAACACTGCATTAGAAAACTGATATTCCATATCTTCATGATTTCCAATTAATTAACTAATAATCAAAAGAATTCATAGACTATACCAAAGTCCTCAACAGAGCTAGTCTTTCAAGCTAGTAATAATGTCTAATGGAATGTACCTAAATACACACTTTCTTTGTCTGATTAGCTGAACACATTTAGTCCATTTATCATACGTAAACAGTGTGCATACAGGCTTTCAATCGGGCTGTTAGCGGCAAACATCATATATTAACTGGTTAGCTAGACTCGCTATGATACTCGCGTCCTTTTGAGCTTGAGAAAATGTCCTAAGTCCATAAATGCCAACAATTAAACTTTGTGCACGCTGCTCAGGTAATCGCTCCCCAGTTATAACACCTTCTTTTTCTGCTTGCATAAAAATGTCTTTCATAAAACTTTGCCACATGACGCACTGCTGGCTCAAAACAGCTTGTGCCTGCGCATCTGTTTGTGCAATTTCATTAATGGCTTTTTGGCTTAAGCAAGATTGAGTGGGATCGCCACTAATACACTCAGCAACAATACTATCTAAGTATGCTTGTAAACCACTTAATGCGCCGTTTTGCTCATGAAAAATAGCACGTAACTCTTCGCTTCTATCCAAGTTGTACTGTTCTAACGACGCAAGTAATAATCCTTTTTTATTCTCAAATGCACAGTAAATCGAACCTGGATGCAGCCCTGTGGCACGCTTTAAGTCTTGCATACTGGTTTTATTATAGCCTTTTTCCATAAATGCATTCATAGCGGCTCTTAGAACAGTTTCTCTATCAAACTCTGCGCTTCTCATTGATAACTCCACGTGGGGATTTAAAGGTATATTAAACAATTTTGAACAAATGTTCAAAAACACTCTTGAATGATCGTTCAAATAAAGCTATCTTGAATAAACATTCAAAATAAAGAGAACCACAACCCATGACAGACATCTTATTTCAGCCCTATAAATTAAACGCCGCAATCTCGTTAAAAAACCGCGTATTAATGGCGCCCTTAACACGCTGTATGGCAGACGATGCACTCGTCCCTACGGATGATATGGCAGCATATTATGCAAGACGAGCTGATGCTGGATTGATTATTTCTGAAGCGACTATTATCCGACCTGATGGCCAAGGCTATCCGAATACGCCAGGGTTATTTACTCCTGAGCAAATCATTGGATGGAGAAAGGTCACTGATGCTGTGCACAAGAACGGTGGTAAGATTTTTGCGCAGCTATGGCATACAGGCCGCACGGCACACCCCTACTTTTATGATGGAGACACCGTCATAGCGCCCAGTGATCGAGGTCTTGAGGGAACAGTCCCACGTATGAGAGAGCTTAGTTATCAAGTGCCAACTCCTGCTACCGTTGAGCAAATCAAGCAACTGGTTGATGACTACGCTCAGGCAGCTGCCAACGCGATAGATGCTGGCTTTGATGGTGTTGAGATCCATGGTGCGAATGGTTATCTCATCGACCAATTTTTGCATTATGATAGCAATACCCGAACTGACCAATACGGCGAAACTCCAAAAAATATGAGCCGATTTGCTTTGGAAGTCGTCGATGCCATTGCAGCACGTATCGGTCATGAAAAAACAGCCTTACGCCTATCTCCAGGTGCATATTTCAACATGGCTGCAGACGCACGCGACAAAGCTGTGTTTGACTATTTATTACCTGAATTGGAAAAACGCGATTTAGCCTTTTTACATATTGGGATATTCGATGATGACATGACGTTCGAGCATCTTGGTGGCCGAGCTTCTGATTATGTTAGAGCAAGATATCAAAAAACATTGGTCGGTGTGGGTGGATTTACCCCAGAAACAGGGGCTACAGCAATAGAGACCGACCGCTTTGACTTACTCGCAATTGGCAGGCCATTTATTGCCAACCCAGATTACATGTCCAAAGTGAAGAATCAGCAAGCTTTAACCGAATACAATGAAGAAATGCTAGCAACTCTCATATAATACTTTGACTATCGGGGTTACTACTTTACCAGTGGTAGCCCCTGCGACTTCCAGCCCAAAATGTCTCCCTCTAGGTGGAACAATGTAAAGCCGCGTTTAAATAAAGTGTTTTCAAAAATTTGCGCCCTCCTGCCAGAGCGGCAATAGACAACTAATGTTTGATCTTTTAGCTCATTAAGAAGAAATGACTGTGCTTCAATTTGGTCATAAGGAATATTGATTGCACCTTTAATATGACCATCAGCGTATTCTTCAACAGTACGCACATCGATAATCGTATATGGAGCATCTGACATTTGATTAATTAACAACTCTGCTGCTTTGACAACTTGAACATTAGCACTGACCACTGCACTAAAACACAGTGAAGAAACCAACACTATTTTTATTATAAATGCCTCAATAAACCGTCCAGAACTCAACATCAACAAACTCCTTAAAAAATTTTGAAAAATCGCATTACCAAAATAGCCTACCTTAGAAATCATGAAAAGACGATTTATGTACCATTGAACAAATCTTTTTTTAAAAAAAACACCAACCCCAAAAAAACATTAACCATCTAATTTTTAAAAGAAAATAAAACGCTTATTGAATTAATTAGCGTCTACTATCCTTTAGTCTAATACCGAAAATCCCAATACCTACTATTACTTACTGCACGCGCGATTGGACAATTGGTTAGACAACTCACCTTGTTAAATTTTGAGTTTTTAGTCTAATCTAAAATTGGATATTGAGCAGTATGGCAGGGATTTAAGTAATACGTGCCTAAATCAAATACAAAATCATGAGTATTTGTCTTTTATATTAAACAAATTAGTTATTAATTCGTCACATTAGACATGAACAATAACGTTAGTTTTAACCCGTCACTGAATACAACCACTTCAGTGATACGTGGCTTAGTTGTTCAGTTGTTTTGCCACTTAATGTTCGGAACAGCACATTATGGAAAATAAAAAAATAGCAGTAGTAACAGGCGCTTTAGGTGGAATCGGTACAGCCATTACCCAAAAGCTCGTAGAAAATAATTACTTTGTTATTGCAGTCGCAAGCCCAAGACGTAACGAGGCAGACTTTGATACTTGGTGTAATGAATCAAATATCAACCCGAAATATGTTTCACCATTATTTTTAGATGTGACTGACGCACAAGCATGCACTGATAGCCTTGAGTCAGTTATTGATAATCACGGGAAAATTGACGTTTTGGTTAATAATGCAGGTATTACTCGTGATGCTTCATTTAAGAAAATGAACGCGCAGCAATGGCACGATGTCATTGATACAAATTTAAATTCTATGTTCAATATGACTCAACCTCTTTTTGCACACATGTGTAGCAATAAGTCGGGTCGTATTATCAACATCTCTAGCGTCAATGGTCAAAAAGGACAATTTGGCCAAGCAAACTACGCGGCAGCCAAAGCAGGTATGATTGGCTTTAGTAAATCTCTTGCCTATGAAGGCGCAAGAGCAGGTGTCACCGTGAATGTTGTTGCACCTGGTTATACAGAAACCCCTATGGTTGCAAAAATGCGTGAAGACGTATTAGAAAGCATCAAGGCGCAAGTACCGATGCAACGACTAGCGACACCATTAGAAGTTGCAGAAACAGTGAGCTTTTTAGCCTCTGATGGTGCAGCGTATATTACTGGTGAAACGCTTGCCTTAAACGGCGGCCTGTATATGAACTAAGAACTCAACGATACCATTTAGAAAAGGCAACTTTTCTGTAGTAGATGGGTATTGCATTTTTAAACGGATTATCTCTCAATAGGAAGCAAGCCATGTACAACGACTTTTTTAAATCAATCACTGATCAAAGCGAAAAATTCTTCTCACCTGCAATTCAGTTCAACCAACTAGTTGCAAAAAATATCGAGCAACTAGCGAAAATTCAGCTAGATGCTGCGCATTCATTTACAGAGACATCTGTAGAGCAACTTAAAACTGCCGCTGAAGTAAAAGACGTTAAGTCTTTCATTGACTTCAATGCAAGCCAGCTAAGTGCAGTGAACAAGCTGAGTCAGCAGCTTATCGAAGATGGTCAAAAGTTAACTCAATTAGGTCAAGAGTTTAAAGATAACCTAGAGACTATCTCGAACGAGACTGTTAAAGCGGCAAAAGTATAATGCGCCAATATCAGCCTAGTGGAATTCAATTTTTCTAGGCTGATCTACCTTATTCACATGCAATACCACTGACAAGCTTATATTTGGTCATCACGATCTGTGAGTATGAGTATTAGAGAATATATGTGCCAATAAACAACGTCGACTCACACTCTCGTTAAAAAGTTTGTACAGCACATGCAGCGCATCTTTTAAAGCAATAACTCGTCTGTCACATCTCCGACTAGGAAGCATAAAATGGATACCGACAATAAAGATTTTACTCAGACCATGACCGCTTGGTGGCAGTATAATCAAGATCTCTACAGTATTTTTTCGCAAAACCTTTTTAATAACAGCCCGGTTCAAAAAGCGCTCAACGAACAAAGCGCGGAAGACTTTGGCCAATGGGCAAAAGAAATTACTAAGCAACCAGAACTATTCGCAAAACAACAAATTAACTGGTGGCAAGAACAATTAAAAATTGTTCAACAAACTTGGGAACAAAGCCTCAATGCATCAAGCGAAGAGGTAATTTCAACTGAGCGCGGTGACAAAAGATTTCTTGCCGACGAATGGCAAGATAACCCTTGGTTTAGCTATATCAAGCAAAGTTATTTACTTTTTGGCCAGTCATTACTTGACTCAATTCGCCAAACTCCTGGCTTAGATGAAAAATTAAAAGAAAGACTCGAATTCTTTGCAAGACAAGTTATAAACTCTATTTCTCCGAGTAATTTTATTACGACTAATCCAGAGCTTTTAAAATTAACCATTGAGTCTGAAGGTCAAAACCTCATAAATGGACTTGAACTATTTAAAAAAGACATGGCTAAAAGCGGTGATATGCTGAGGATCAGCATGACCAATGAAAACGCTTATGAGCTGGGAAAAGATCTGGCCACAACACCTGGTAGAGTCGTTTTTAAAAACCATTTATTTGAATTAATTCAATACACTGCGACAACTAAGCAAGTGCACAAAACACCATTGCTTTTTGTACCGCCCTACGTCAACAAATACTATATTTTAGATTTAAAAGAAGAAAACTCATACGTTAAATGGGCCGTTGATAACGGCCATACCGTGTTTATGATTTCTTGGAAAAACCCAGATCCAAGCATGGCAGAGGTTGGATTTGAAGATTATGTCGTCGATGGTGTGATTGCCGCTTTGGATGAAATAGAAAAGCAAACTGGTGAAGCTTATGTCAATGCCATAGGATATTGCATCGCTGGTACGCTGGTGGCAACAGCCATGGCATACTTTACATCTAAACGCATGAAGCAAAAAATTAAGAGCGCGACTTTGCTAACAACCCTACTAGACTTCTCACAACCAGGTGAACTAGGTGTCTTTGTTAATGAAGGAACTATATCTGCGCTAGAGGCCTACAACCTGCAAAATGGTGTTATGCATGGTCACCTGTTAGGCGTCTCGTTTAGCATGTTAAGAGAAAATAGCCTGTATTGGAATTATTATGTGAATAATTACCTCAAAGGCCAGCCACCAATGGACTTAGATCTGCTGTACTGGAATGGAGATAGCACCAACCTTACAGCTAAGTGTCATAACTTTATGCTGCGAGATTTATATTTAGAAAACAGGTTAATCGCCACAAAAGAAGTTGAAGTCCGAGGCACAAAGATCGATTTAGCCAAGGTCAAACAGCCTATCTACGCGTTATCAACCCGAGATGACCATATTGCACTGTGGCAAGCAACGTTCAAAGGCTTTCAATACACCAGTTCAAAAACAACTTTTGTACTTGGCGAATCTGGCCATATTGCCGGTGTTATTAACCCACCAAAAGCTAACAAATATGGCTTTTGGTCAGGCCCGGCACCACAGGGGGGTGCCAATGCTTGGCTTGAAAAAGCGGACCATACTAAGGGCTCTTGGTGGAATCATTGGGGTAAATGGATAACCCAATTTACTGATGAAAAAGTCCCGGCACGCGCTGTAAAAACGAAGGCAAACCCAGGTATTTACGACGCCCCAGGCGAATATGTAAAAGCTAGACTTTAACCATACGAGTAGGTAAAGGCACGGGTCTTTGCCTACCTCACTGCGACCTGCTTTGTATAACGATTTAGTATCTTAATAATCTGATTTTCTGAAATATATGGAAAATCCCGTCTCGATTTATAGCGCTTATAAAGCGGCATAAACATGTTATTCTCGGCTAGCATATCAAAATATGACAGGAACACTGTGGCGCTTTGGCTGACATTTATAGTTTTATTATCCCGGCAACAGGTCTGGTAACGCGCGAGCAATTTAACCATGTTGCAATCGGCACACTTGGATTGTAATTCAAGTTCAGCTTCAATAAAAAAAGCAACGCCACTCCAATATACACGCTGATAGGCTTTCAACTGCCACATGTTATTGGATATCTGCGATAATTGTCCAGCAAACTGCTTAGTCGCAAGCTCACCACGTTCGAGCCCTGCTTTAATTCTTTCGACAAAATCACGATTTGAAATAATGTCACCTTTGAGCATAATCACATTTTGTAAGTAAGTGGCAAGTCCTTCAGCCAACCAACTATCATGATTATCTAACCGTGGATGATATAAATGCGCTAATTCATGATATAACGTCCAATCGGCTGTTAGAGCACTAAGCGAAGCATGTTCATCAATATACAACTTGATACTATCTGGTTCACCACGCAATATTTCCCCCCAAGGTACAGGCTCCTTCGCATGCTTCATGTAATAAACAGATACAGGAATTACATTATTTGGAAGCTCACCAAGTGCTGATACCGTCTTATCAATTCCATGATGGATCCACTCTGGAACTGCTTCAACATGGGGAGCTGTAGGTGAAGTATTGTGCCACGTGATCACGGCCGAACTGCCCAAAGCAAACAAACTTGAGCTAAAAAAACAGAGTAACCACGTAGCAAAGTGCATAGACACTCAATAGAAGTAAGGAAATCGGAACTCCAATTATAGTGCTAGTTGCAGTCCTGCGTAGGATGCCTCGGTGTGCGAGCCCTTCTTAATAGTAAAGTGCTTTCCACCGAATCTGACACGACCACGTTTGCGCTCAATGATCTGCTCAGCAAGGCTTTTGTCATTAACTAAGTCGACAAACTGTTTGCGAGCACGGTGGATCTGTATATTGATATGGCTTTCACTAATGCCTAAGTCTTTTGACAACTGTGAAACACTGACCCAACCGCGTTCATTTTCTTCTTCGACTGCTGCCTCATCTCTTGCTTTATAACGGGCTAATAAGGCAGTTAAATAGTGATGAGTCCTAACATCAAAATCAAGTGATGCGCCGTTATGATTGACTTTTAGCTCAGTTATTTCTTCGTCTAGGCTAATATCAAATACAAACTCTAAACTGGACTGATGCGCCTTATCAATTGGCATAGTCGCTTCTTGAGATGCTGCTTCAACTTGGAACAAATACCAAAGTTCATTAGCAACACACAGATTGTCACTGTCAGTCAAAGGCACAATTTTGCCCGAGGCCAAGTGCTCGTAGCACCAACATAACTTTTCATTGTCGTAAAAAACAACCAACTCAGGGTCAGTTTCTGATGGCAAGAAGTGGTATTTCTCTAGCGGTATCACTTCATCTGGTTGCTCATTACATGACGGAATTAATAAATCTTTTGGTGGAGCAATAGAATCGACGACAAATGTTTGAGGATGCATCTCAGAAAAGGTAATTTCATCATCCACTTTAAGATGTATCGCTTGGTTGTAAGCTATGCGCTGACCATTTAGCCACACGCCATTTTTACTGAGATCTCGGAGCTCCCAATCCTCACCATTATGCTCTATCACAGCATGGATACGAGAGATTTCTACGCCACTAACATGAGTATCTACAGAATAAGTCAACCTACCAAAGCGATGGAACGCCTTTAAGTAGATAACATCTGAACAATCCTTTACTTTAAGCTTAGCCATGGGGTCACCTATTCCTCTATTAATACTCTATGTTGCAAGGACAAGTAAGCGCTTAATCACAGCGCTTTTCCTTGCCTATAGTGTAACTCTAAAGCACAGACAAATAAATTACGCTTCATTACAGCATGGTAGCTGTGTGTAAAACCGCGCTTTTCCCCGTAATCGGCTAACCATTCCCACTGGTAATATCGACCATAGTTGCCTAAAGTTATCAATGACTGCCTTCAATTTAACTATTACACTATTTATGATGCGTCCCATGCTTTCCCTGCTTGTTGTTATGCTTTTGGCCTATGGTGCGCTTTTGCCCTTAAATTCACATGCCACTATAAAACCACGTGTAACAATCTTAGTTGACGATAGCTACCCACCCTACTCTTATGAAAGTAACGGTTATTTATATGGCATTTATATTGAGCAAGTGAGACTCGCTGCGAGGCGATTATCCAATCATTATCAGGTGATATTAGAGCCTATTCCTTGGAAGCGTGGTGTTGCAGCTATGGAAAATGGTGAAGCCTTTGCACTGTTACCACCCTATATTCATAAAGATAAGCGGCCTTATATCTGGCCCTACTCAGTACCGCTGGGAGAAGAAGCCGTTGTTGCTTTTTGCAATCCAGGGATCACACTCAATAATATACTGGACAGATCCACTCAAAAGCCCCCAATCAATATTGGCATCAATGCCGGCTTTTTAATTCTGGATAAAGAGCTTAGGTTAGCAAGAAAAAAAGGCTTAATTAAAATATGGGAAAACAAAGATACCCTGACGAATATCAAAAAACTATCTAAGTTTCGTTTAGATTGCTATGTCAATGACAGATTGTCGACATTAATGGGCTTTGAATCCGTCAAAAAAGAACGAGACGACATAAATGTTAGGCAGTTTAGCGAAGATAGAGTCGTTTTAAGCCGCACTGCACATATTGGCTACACGAGAGACAATGGCAGTAAATATCCATTTAAATATGATTTTATAAAAAAGATGGATGAAGCGCTGCTTAATGTCCAGAAACAAATGCGCGAATAACAAAGTAGAAGTGCCAAGAGCACACTTGCTCAACTTGGCACTTTTCATCTGCACTTAATAGCTTTAACGCATCCACACTTTAATTTCAGCTAAACCATTAGACTGAAGTAGTTGCAATTGAGATTCTACATTCTGGCTTTGCTCAAATTCAAACGCATCCAACTCGTCATCAAAAGCCACGGTTGCTGCGCCATCACCACCGCTGCGCTTAACTTGGTGCAACGCAATATCCGCAAGGTTGACTGAGGCTTCCCATCCAATAACGTGTCCGCCTAACATTTGTAGTGGGTAGAACGACCAACCAACAGAGACTGTCATTTTTGTAGATTTGCCATTAGGCAAAGTAAAATCAAACTCTCCAATTGCCTTACAAAGATCTTTAACATACTGATCCACATCAGAACACTGAAAATCTCGCAGTAAAAGTAAGAACTCATCACCACTCCAACGCGCAACATAATCAGAGCCTTGCGTGCGAGTATTTAATAAAGTCGCTAATTGTTGTAAGCAACTGTCCCCGCCAATCGGTCCATTTGCATCGTTAATTTTACTGAACTTATCAATATTCAAAATCATCAATACAAGACTTTTACCTTGCTCTTTCAATGAGTGTGCGTTGCGCTGATAATGTTCAATATCTTTAGGCAATTGGTCAAATAAAAATCGTCTGCTTTTCAATCCGGTAAGTTCGTCTGAATGACTCACAAGCTTTAATTGTGTATTCACTTTATTGAGCTTTTCATTGGCTTTTCTAAGTTCAGTGGTACGCTCTGTAACCAGTTCCTCTAAAGCAGCTTGCTTCCGTCTTTCCTGCGCTCTAAACACCCAAAACACGAGATAGAATAAAAAGATAAAACCACAAGTAATAATAAGCCTAAAAAATACGGTTTCATCAAAACGGCGCGGCAACGTCAATTTGACCGCTTTCGAATGGGCTTCTTGCCAATCTTCTCCACGACGTTTTACTTCTAAGCGAAACGTAAACTCACCCGGTGGTAAATTAGTATAAATGGCTTCACGTCTTGCAAGTGCATCTCGCCACTGATCATCATGACCTTCAAGCCTATATCTAAACTCAATACTTTGCGGTGCATAGAAGTCAATGGCTGTGTAACGAATGGTTAAGTCTCGCTCATTGGTATCCAAAACGATACTTTCTACAATTTTGTTTGGCGTGAGCTCTCTAATTGGTGTGGTGATCCCTTCAAAGCGAGGCTCAAGTTCACTGTCGCTGAACAGCTTAACGCTTTTCGGAATTCTAACTACACCTTGTAGACTTGGGTACAATAAGACATCATCCACTTCAACAACTGAGTCATGGCCAAGGCCAGTACAACATTGACTGGGCATCCCATCTAATTGCCTATCGAACGGGTTGATAACTTGTTCCACTTTTAAATTTTCAATCTCTTGCGTAAATTGCTCTATTGACATGCGATAAACACCTTTCATAGAGCTGACCCAGATAAAGTTTTGCTCTTTGTCATAGTGCAAAGACAGAATAGGACCATAAGGTAAGCCATGAGAGGCATCTAATTGAAACCAATCACCAGACTCGGTGCGATAATATAATCCGTCGTAAAATGACCCCACCAAAGTGGTGTAGTTTTCAACATGCAATATACTGGTCACATAGGCAGTTTCTAACGACGTTTGACCACCTATTTTTTCAATACCGCGCTCATTGTATTTATACGCACCTTTATCAGTACCTATAAAACCATAACGGGGGAAATCGACAATATAAGTTACAAATTGACTCCCCAAAAACGCATTATATGTAAACGGCGTGAGTCCATTATAGTCAAGGCGATATAACCCACGACCTGTACCTATCCACAGCCCACCTTGATTGGATGGACTAATGGTAAATACTTGAGTTTGACGAAATTCTCGATTTGGAATAGCGAGTAATTGACCATTATCATATATCACGACACCACGGCCAGTGCCTAAATATAGGCGGCCATCTAAAAACTCCATGTCATGTACTTCAACACCCTTTAGTTGCGCTGGCGTAATAATTGGCTGGTAGTTATCATCTTGGTCCAGCATGCCAACCCCTTCTCGGGTAGCCACCCAAACATTACCTCGAGGCCCCATGGTCATTGCGGAGATTGCTTGTTTACCTCGAAGACCCGCTTGAAAGCGTTCAACGCGACCTGAATGAGCAAGCCATAAGCCTTCATTGATACTCGCAAGCCAAACGTTATTACTCTTATCTATGAATAGGTCGGTAAACCAAATACCCTGATCAAGTTGTACTAAATCTACTGATTGCCACTCACCGCCACTCTCTTTATACAACAAACGGCCATAGGTAGAGACCCACATCCCCCCTTGTTCATCACTCAGAAATTTGTAGACCGCGCTATTACCTATCTCATCAAAACGTCTTAATACTTCGTCAAAGTCAAGGAAAAATGCACCTAATTGAGATGCAAGAAAAAGCTTGCCATCAACCCAAGCTAAGTCATGAATATTGGTCTGTGCAAGCTGACGTGGCAAAGATATTTTGCTCGATAACTCTAACCGCATACCGTTAGACCCAACGAACTGTGCTTCGCCTATACGTAAAAGATGGCGCTCATTGACAACCCAAATACCATCAGGGGATGGCGCCATTTTTGTTACTGAGCCAACAATCTGGCTAATATGAGTGAGTGATAATTTACTATCGTCTAAGTTGTTTTTATCCAACATTAAACGTTTTGCAGAAATATAGTAAAGCCCATTTGCAGCGACCCAAATATTGCCATTATTATCTTCGATAATATCTTTGACATCGGCTTGAATTTTGAACTTCTGCGCCTTCATAGTTTGGGGATCTATACGCAATACACCTCGGCGTGTACCTACCCAAAGCATGCCGAAGCGATCAACAACCAGCTTATTGATCGCATTACTGACTAAAAAGTTGGTGTTTTGAGTGTTAAAGTTGACGAATTGATGCCCATCAAATCTGCTCAGACCAAATTGAGTACCTAGCCAAATATAACCTTGTTGATCTTGCACCACACTTTTGATGCTTTGTGATGGTAAGTCATTTTGCATGTTCCACTGTTTTACGACGTAATCGTTAATAGCGGCATTCACATTGAATGTCACTAGCATGATTAACAGTAGAAAAAATGTGCGCATAGATTCCCTCTTTTTCAACTTTGAGTTAGCCGCCTAGGACCCCTGTTTTAAACAAAGCTTGGACACAAATCAATGAAAAAATACCTGCCAAAACATCATCAGCCATAATTCCACGCCCGCCGTGCAGCTTTTTATCTAACATTCTAATGGGTCCAGGTTTTGCTATATCGAAAAAACGAAACAAAACAAAGCCCACAATCAACGACTGCCAACTAATAGCAGCGCCAATCATAGTAATATAAAAGCCAACCACTTCATCCCAAACAATCGCAGGGTGGTCATGCACATTTACATCTCTAGCTGTTTTACCACATACCCAAATGCCAAATATCGTCATCAAAACGGCAAGGCTAACCTGAAACCAAACGGGCAATGTCATTGTGGCAAAAATAAACGGCAATGCTGCTAGTGTTCCAACTGTGCCAGGTGCTTTGGGCGCAAGGCCCGTACCAAACCCCAACGCAAACAATTGGTGTGGGCGTTTGAGATTGAATTTTAACGACTTATCCAAGCTCGCTCCTAATTAAAGTGTTCATAGCCAGCTTGCTCTGAGATAGAGTATTTCTCGCCATCTTTATAAAGTTCTACGGTGCCCGCTGTATTGGTGATCTGCCCAATACAAATTGCCTGGACGCCATACTGGACCAGCCTCGCTTCAACAGCACTTCTGTTGTTGTCATTGACAGTAAACAGAAGTTGGTAGTCATCACCATAAGACAAACTCAGCATTTCTCGAAGGTTTTCGTTATCTAGTGCGCGTAAATCGTCGGAAATCGGGACCTTGCTTACATCTACCTCAGCACCTACCATTGAACGGTCAACAATATGCTGGAGATCCGCGAGTAAGCCATCAGAGATATCGATACAAGAAGTGGCAAGGCCTCTTAATACCTGCCCTGCAGCAACATGAGGCTTTGGATAGTGCAATTTTTCGGTTACACGCTTTTCTTGGTCTGGATCTAATGCAATGCCACGCTTGCGAGATTCAATTGCCAAAGCAGCATCACCTACTGGGCCTGTAATATAAATCCAATCACCCACATTTGCGCCCGATCGTGTTAAGGCTTTACCTTTGGGCACGATACCTTTAGCACAAATAGTAATTGTCAGCGGACCTTGTGTTGTATCACCACCAATCAGCTGTACATTATAGTATTCAGCGATTTCGTGCAGACCCTCAGTAAACTCCTCAAGCCATGCCATATCAACTGCAGGCAGTGTTAAACCGATGGATATCCAAGTGGGTTCAGCACCCATGGCTGCCAAATCACTTAAGTTCACGGCTAGAACACGATGTCCTAACGCCCTTGCGGGAATATCGGGAAAGAAGTGCACACCTTCAACTAAGGTGTCTGTGGTAACTGCAAGTTGACAATTTTCAGGAATATCAACTACAGCACAATCATCACCAATTCCAACGGCAACATCACGGCGAGTTATGCCTCTGCCTTTGAAGTAATGATTAATTAACTCAAATTCCTTCATACATTAAAAAAGCCGGCCAACGCCGGCTCTCCTCATGATTCTGATTACTTGCGGATTTTCTTAACTGCTTTGTCCAACACGCCATTCACGAATTTATGGCTGTCTTCTGCACCAAATATTTTGGCCAGTTCAATCCCTTCGTTGATAGCCACTTTATATGGCACATCTTCACGGAACTTAAGCTCATACGCGCTTACGCGTAAAGTCGCTAATTCAACCATGTCTAAATCGTCAAATGGACGAGACAGGTGAGGCTGAATCGCTTCATCCAACTGTTTATGGTTTACTGCAACACCACGTGCTAAATCTTTGAAGTATTCCACATCGACTTTTGATACGTCGTTCTCAATTAGCATTTGCTGCTCAATATCAGCAATTGGGTTGCCACTTAACTGCCATGAGTAGACAGCTTGCAATGCAAGCACACGCGCTTTACGTCTAGCTGCTGGTTTCACTTAGATTCCTCTTAAATTTGCTCAAGTACGTTAACCATTTCTAGTGCACCAAGTGCAGCTTCGCCACCCTTGTTACCCATTTTAGTTCCCGCACGCTCAATAGCTTGCTCAATACTTTCTGTCGTCAATACACCAAAAGCAACTGGAATATCGTAGTCTAATGAAACGCATGCTAGTCCTTTATTTGATTCGTTAGCAACCAAATCAAAGTGTGGCGTACCGCCACGAATAATAACGCCTAGCGCGATAATAGCATCATGCTCTTTTTTCATTGCAACACGTTTAGCTGCAAGAGGTAACTCAACTGCACCTGGTACATAAACCACAGTGATGTCTTCATCTTTCACGCCACCTGTGCGCTTAAGCTCATCTACTGCACCTTCTAATAAGCTGCTGCCGATGAAATCGTTAAAACGAGAAATGACAATGGCAAATTTTTTACCTGGTGCGAACTTGTTACCTTCAATTATTTTCATTAGATGATTCCTGATCAGTATTAGCAATAGCCAAATTGACGCGCATAATAGCACATCTTAAAGAAAAACACCTACTGTCCAACCAGACAGTAGGTGTAAAAAGTGAAGAGCGAGACTATTTCGGCTCTACGTAATCGACAACTTCTAAGTGGAAGCCAGAAAGTGCATGATATTTCTTCGGCAAACTCATCAGACGCATTTTCTGAATGCCCAAATCTGCCAAAATTTGTGAACCTACACCAACTGTGCGAGATGTACCTTGAAACTTACGGTAGTTGATTTTCTCGCCTTGATCTTCAGCTGCAAAGGCTTTAACCAATTGCTCTAAGTCTTCAGTCTGTTCATTTTTACCAAGAATGACCAATGCGCCTTCATGCTCTGCGATGTATTCCATTGCACCATGTAAAGTCCAGCTGCGATCTGCACTTCTATCAGATAGGAGAATATCATTGAATGTGCTTTGTAAATGAACACGTACCAGTGTCGGCTCATCTTCTTTAACTTCACCTTTTAGCAACACGTAATGCAGCTGATTATCAATGGTATCTTTGTAGGTAACTAGGTCAAATTCACCGTACTCAGTTGGCAGCTTACACTGAGCCACTTTTTCGATTGTTGTTTCATTCAGGTTACGGTATTCGATTAAATCAGCAATGGTGCCAATTTTAATATCATGTTCTTTTGCAAACACTTCCAGCTCTGGACGCCTTGCCATAGTGCCGTCTGGGTTCAGAATTTCAACAATTACTGACGACGGTTCTAGTCCAGCCAAACGTGCTAAATCACAGCCCGCTTCGGTGTGCCCTGCACGAGTCAAAACACCACCAGGTTGCGCCATAATAGGGAAAATATGACCAGGCTGAACGATATCTTCTGGAACAGCGCCTTTAGCAACAGCCGCTTGCACTGTACGGGCTCTATCCGCAGCAGAAATACCTGTTGTCACCCCTTTAGCCGCTTCGATTGACATCGTAAAATTAGTAGAAAACTGCGCGCCGTTATTTCGCACCATAAGTGGCAGGTCGAGTTGTTGACATCTTTCTTGTGTCATCGTTAGGCAAATCAAACCTCGGCCATAGGTCGCCATAAAGTTAATCGCTTCAGGCGTAATATGTTCTGCCGCGATGATCAGGTCACCTTCATTTTCTCGATCTTCATCGTCCATCAAAATAACCATTTTACCGGCTTTAATGTCTTCGATGATTTCTTTTGCGCTGTTTAAGCTCATAGTTTTCCCATTAATTACTTTGTTTGAATGGCCAATTACTTAATAAAGCCAGCTTGTGCCAACAAACTGGTTGTGAGAGTCGATTCACTTGAAGTCGTTTGAGTACCTTGCATTAAGCGCTCCAAGTATCTAGCAATTTGATCAACTTCTAGATTCACCACAGTACCGACTTTAAAATCCGCTATTGTTGTTTCTTGTGCGGTATGTGGCACTATGGTGAGTTTAAATTTATTTCCTTCAACAGCATTGACTGTCAGGCTTATCCCGTCGATAGCAACAGAGCCTTTATAAGGAATATATTTTATCAGACTATCTGGCGCCGATAGCCAATAATCCGTGGCGCGAGCATTTTCTTCAACTGCCACAATGGTTGCAACGCCATCAACATGGCCAGATACTAAATGCCCGCCAAGACGCGAAATCGGCTGCAGTGCTTTTTCCAAATTGACCTTTTGTCCAACTTGATAATCGCCAAAACGTGTAAGCGACAAGGTTTCATTTGATACGTCCGCTTTAAAGCCATTACTGTATTTTTCAACTACGGTAAGGCAAACACCATTAGTGGCGATACTATCGCCGAGCGCCACATCAGTCATATCTAAATTGTGAGATTGCACTTTTACACTTAAATCACCTTGCTTCAAAGTAAGTTCAGTGAGTGTACCCGTTGCTTCAATGATACCTGTAAACATATGTACTCTTATTTAGTGGTCGCACTTATGCGAATGTCTGTGCCAACTTGGACACACTCTGTAATTTTAACTTCTGATATTTGGGACATCTCTGTTAAAACAGAACTGTTAAATAGGCCCCTGCCACCTTCACCGATAATTTTTGGCGCCATGTAAATGATATATTCATCAATGAGCTTTTGCTCGTGCATTGCACCGCATAAAGTTGCGCCGGCTTCCAGCCAGATTTGATTAATATTTTGCGTCGCCAAGTAGTCAATTGCAGCATGTAAATCTAGCTTACCTTCGGTTTCAGGTAAGCACACTTGCTCTACAAAATGAGGCCATTGATGCTGTTTATCAAGCTTGGTACGTAAAATAATAATTTTAGATTCTTGGCTAAATAAGCCTAGGTTAGGATGTAAGCGATTTTGCGTATCGATGATCACACGAATGGGTTGACGTAATTGCGCTAGGTTATCCACCAATTCAAAGTCTTTAAATTCACTGGCGCGCACATTGAGCTTGGCATCATCAACCAACACCGTGTCGGCACCAGACAAAATAGCACAGCTTTGCGCTCTATAGCTCTGTACATCTTGTCTTGCAATTGGACCAGTGATCCACTTACTTTTGCCATTTCGTAGCGCCGTTTTACCATCTAAACTTGCGGCGAGTTTTGCAATCACATAAGGCTTTCCAGTTTCCATCTTTTTGAGAAAGCCTTTATTTAAAGCCCGCGCCTCTTGCTCCAGCAAGCCAAATGCGGTTTCAATACCTGCTTGCTCTAACATTTTTATGCCATTGCCAGCCACTTGTGGATTTGGGTCAACCATGGCGCAAATCACTTTTTTCACGCCCGCATCAATTAACCCTTTAGCACAAGGCGGAGTTCGGCCATAGTGACTGCAAGGCTCTAGGGTTACATAAGCTGTAGCGCCATGCGTCTTCCCTTCTGCTTCTCTTAAAGCATGTACTTCAGCATGAGGACCACCTGCCTGAATATGAAAGCCTTGCCCTATTATTTTTTCGTTCTTAACAAGGACACAGCCAACATTTGGATTTGGCGTTGTGGTGTACTGACCCTGCTTAGCAAGTTCAATGGCCAGTGCCATATACTCATGATCAGCTTGTGTAAAATGCATCAGTCTCCCAACCTCGCGATTTCCTCACCAAACTCTTTGATGTCTTCAAAACTGCGATAAACTGAAGCAAAGCGAACGTAAGCGACTTTGTCGAGCTTTTTCAGAGCTTCCATAATGCATTCGCCGATCATTTTGCTGTTAACCTCTCTCTCTCCGGTTGCTCGGATCTGAGATTTGATTTGATGTACGACTTCTTCAATTTGCTCAGTGCTAACTGGGCGCTTTTCTAATGCGCGATGTAAACCATTTAGCAATTTATCTTCATTGAAAGGCTCCCGTGTACCATCTTGCTTAATCACTCGGGGCATTAATAATTCCGCGCCTTCAAACGTCGTAAAGCGCTCATGACAAACTATACATTCACGGCGGCGTCTTACTTGGTGCCCAGACGCCACCAAGCGCGAATCAATCACTTTAGTATCTTTTGCCGTACAAAAAGGACAATGCATAAATTCTCACTGTTGGGTAGTATTTTTAATGCGGCGTATAAATATGGTCAATCTCTGCTTAACAGGTGCCTTTGTTTAGCACACCGAACGCATAGATAATAAAAAGGCCGCATAAATGCGGCCTTTATAATATCAAAAATAACGCAAATTGTGACTCTAATTATGCGTAAACAGGTAATTTAGCACAGATGGCTTTTACCTTTTCTTTTACTTGTGCCTGTACTGATTCATCATCGATGTTATCTAATACATCACAGATCCAACCTGCCAATTCACCTGCTTCAGCTTCTTTAAAGCCACGACGTGTGATAGCCGGTGAACCAATACGAAGACCAGATGTCACAAATGGTGAGCGAGGGTCATTTGGTACAGAGTTTTTATTTACTGTAATGTTTGCACGGCCCAGTGCTGCATCAGCATCTTTACCTGTGATGTCTTTATCAATAAGGTCAAGCAGGAATAGGTGGTTATCTGTTTTACCAGAAACAACTTTATAACCACGCTCTTGTAGAACAGCGACCATCGCTTGTGCATTCTTAACAACTTGTGTTTGGTAAGTTTTGAATTCAGGCTCTAGTGCTTCTTTGAATGCAACCGCTTTTGCTGCGATCACGTGACATAAAGGACCACCTTGACCACCAGGGAATACTGCACTGTTTAGCTTTTTGTAAACATCTTCATCACCACATGCAGAAACAATCAAACCACCGCGAGGACCAGCCAATGTTTTGTGCGTTGTTGTAGTCACAACGTGTGCATGAGGTACTGGGTTAGGGTAAACACCAGCAGCTACAAGACCAGCAACGTGTGCCATGTCTACAAGTAAATATGCGCCAACTTTGTCTGCAATTTCACGGAATTTAGCCCAATCAACAATACCAGAGTAAGCAGAGAAACCACCAATGATCATTTTTGGTTTGTGCTCAAGTGCTAACGCTTCTACTTGTGCATAGTCAATTTCGCCAGTCTCTTCGTTTAGGCCATACTGGATTGCATTGTATGTTTTACCTGAGAAGTTTACATGAGAACCGTGCGTTAAGTGACCACCGTGAGCAAGGCTCATACCTAATACAGTGTCATGTGGCTGAAGTAGCGCTTGAAAAACAGCAGCATTTGCTTGAGAACCAGCGTGCGGCTGAACGTTTGCGTAGTCTGCACCAAATAGTTCACATGCGCGGTCAATTGCCAGCTGCTCCACCACATCTACGTGCTCACAACCGCCGTAATAACGCTTACCAGGGTAACCTTCTGCGTACTTATTTGTAAGTTGTGACCCTTGAGCCTCTAAAACACGCGGGCTACAGTAGTTTTCAGATGCGATTAGCTCAATGTGCTCTTCTTGACGAGTCGTTTCAGACTGGATCGCGTTAAATAATTCAGGGTCAAAATCTGCAATATTCATGTTACGTTCTAACATGGTTTCTCCTAGGTGCACGTATGATTAAATTTACCGAATGCAATTGTACGCAATTTACATCCAATTGCCTACGAAATCTGCGTGGCTCTATTTAAGCAAGGATTGAATTTATTTCACAGTGTTTCAGGGATGATATTTTTTTATTTAAATATAAAAAATATTTATGTGGATTAGCTCATTCATTAAAAAATAAAATGTGCATACATTCACCTTTTGTTGATTTATGTATGCACAGGCCAATGAAATACGTGCGGTTAAGACCCTAGTTTCTCAAACAAACGTGACTTAAGCACACCATAATCAGCGTGGATAACCTCTGCTAAGCATGGCTTAGCTAAAGCCTGTGCAAGCACTTGCGGCATATCAAGTTGTTGTTCTAACACATCTTCAACAGAGTCTTTAAATTTAGCCGGATGTGCTGTCGCCAAAAATATCCCCGTTTGATTATCGGATTTATTAATTTGCAAACCTTCATAAGCGATCGCGGTATGTGGTTCTGCAACATAGCCAAGCTTGTTGATGTGCTTCATCACTTCTTGAGTACGAGATTCATCCACCGAACATGAATAAAAATCATCTTTGCCAAATATTTCTGCATTAAGTATGCTTTCAACACGAGGCCAGTTATTAGGTTTACTCACATCCATTGCATTAGATAACGACTCTAAAGTCGCATTGGGAGACCAACTTCCTGTTTCAATATAACGCGGTACAGTGTCATTTTGATTTGTCGTCGCACTGAGTTTATTGACAGGCAGTCCAATCGCCGCGGCTATCATCGCAGCACACACATTACCGAAATTACCACTAGGGACAGAGATATGTAATTGCTGGCGTTGACGCTCAGGTAATTGTGCAACTGCTTCAAAGTAATAACACACTTGAGCTAACAAACGGCTAATATTGATTGAGTTTGCCGAATTTAGCCCGAGCTTAGACTTTACTTCCTCATCCAAAAAAGCCTGCTTTACTAGTGCTTGACAATCATCAAAGCTCCCTTCTACCGCATAGCAATGTATGTTTTTACCCAGCGTTGTGAATAGTTTTTGTTGTGCCAGCGAAATTTTGCCTTGCGGGTATAAAATTACGACGTCTACATTTTCTTTACCGTAAAATGCATGGGCAACCGCCGCGCCAGTATCTCCGCTGGTCGCTGTTAAAATTGTAACCCGCTCGCCTTGATTAAATAAGCCGATGCACTCAGACATAAAGCGCCCGCCGAAATCTTTAAAGGCTAGTGTCGGGCCATGAAATAGCTCTAAGCAATACGTATTCTTTTCAACCTCAACAATTGGCGCAGGAAAATTAAAGGCGCTATCCACCATTTCATCAAGCGTATCACTTGGTAGCTCATCACCGATAAGATGCTGTAAGATTTTACTACTGCGGGCTTTAAATGGCATCGCTAACAGCGCATCAACATCTTCCATTGCCACTAATTTCTCAGGAAAAAAAACGCCTTGATTACGCCCTAGGCCAATTTTCACCGCCTCTGTAAATGAAACCTGCTGCTCAGGATCCATAAGATTAACTAAATTCATTTTTAATTCCTTAAACCAATTCTCTGGTGCCCATACTGTCTATTTGACAGATGTGACTAAACCCTTGTTCGTTCAGATAGTGTGACTGCAGCCAATTTTGACACTTTTGCGCAATCTCTAATGAATCGCACAGCGCAAATAGTGTTGGTCCAGCGCCAGATATACTCACTACACTGGCGCCCAACTCCGGTAAGCTCAACTTTGCTTCCTTCAACCCTTCAATAAGTGGCGAACGACTTGGCTCTGCCACCTTGTCTTGCATAAGCGCAACAGCCTCATCAAATCGATTTAACTGCAACAAAGTACAAAATGAGGACATTCTTTGGGCAAACTCAACACTTTCACTTAATGTGAGCGTCGTAGGTAATACCGCCCTTGCTTTAAATGTATTTAATGCAAATCCAGGATATGCCACAACAATATACCAGTTCGGGTCGACAGGTAATGCCAGTGCTCTGTCTGGTATTAATTCCGCAGTAAGCTGCAACCCACCCAAATAACATGGCGTAATATTGTCATAATGACGTGCGCCACTCACTTTTGCCTCAAAGTCCGCCATTAGTTCAATCATTCGGGGTTGAGACAGCTCAGTGCCAGCAAACCCATTCAGTGCCGCAAAAGTTGCAACAACAGAACAAGCGCTCGAGCCTAAACCAGAACCAACTGGTAATTTTTTCTCAAGTGTCAAAGAGACACTTGGCATGTCAGATTTCACATGCGCTCTAAAATGGACCAAACATTGAAATGCCAAATTTTCTTTTGGATCTGTTGGGAGCTTATGCGCATACTCACCAATACACTCAAACCTATCGTCATGGGCTTGCTCAATATGAACAACGTCACCCAAAAGCTGCCCATCTATCGGCGCGAGTGACGCACCGAGAGAATCAAATCCGACACAGAAGTTTCCGATAGAAGCCGGTGCATAAAATTTTTTCATCGTGTACCCCTAGCGAGACAGTGTTTTTAAGATATCGGCAAAAACACCCGCAGCGGTGACTTCTGCGCCTGCACCGTACCCTCTAATAACAAAAGGCTTCGGCTGATAATACTGGCTTAAAATTGCCAACGCGTTTTCACCATCACGAATATCATATAGCGCATGTTCTGAATCGACCGCTTCAATGCCAACGCGACAAATACCCTCTTTTATGCTGCCAACATAACGTAACTTCTTCCCCTCACTCGCTGCACTTTGCACGCGATCTGCGAAAGCTGCGTCCAGTTCAGGCAATTGCGCCATAAAATCATCAACGCTAGTACCAGCCGCAAATTCCTCAGGCACAACGGGCTCAACTTCAATATCACTTAGTTCAAGTTCCAAGCCTGATTCACGTGCAATAATTAATAGCTTTCTAGCCACATCGGTACCAGATAAATCATCTCTTGGATCTGGTTCTGTGAAACCATTTCGCTTCGCTTGTGCAGTTGCTTCAGATAAGCTTAACCCATCTTCAATGGCACCGAACATATATGATAAAGAGCCAGATAAGATCCCACTAAAGGACAGTAGCTCATCCCCTGCGCCAAATAAAAGCTGTAAATTATCGAGTACCGGTAAGCCCGCACCGACGTTTGTTTCATATAAAAACTTGCGCCCTGATGACTGAGCAGCTTGTTGCAATGCTCGATAATAGGCCATGTCACCTGTATTGGCTTTTTTATTAGCTGCTACCACATGAAAGCCTGCTTTGAGAAAGTCTGCGTATTGATCTGCCAATCGTTCAGACGAGCTACAATCCACAATAACTGGGTTGATCAGATGATTGCGCTTTACAAATTGTTCAAGTTCATTGAGCTCGAAGCCTTTATTAGCCTGTTTTAATTCGTTTTCCCATTGATCAAAAACAACGCCTTCATAGCTCAGCAAGCATTGCCTTGAGTTTGCCACGCCGTATAGGTTTAATTTGATATTGCGATTTGCAAGCCAGGCTTGCTGTTTTTCTAGCTGCTTAATTAACTCTTTGCCCACTAAGCCGCAGCCAAGTAAAAAGACATCTATTGACGGAACATGAGTGAAAAAGTTTTCATGGCACACCTTCATCGCATCTTTGCATAAGTCACCCGGCACAACCGCAGATATTGCGCTCTCTGTAGAGTCTTGCGCAATGGCCACTACATTTACTTGAGCTTGCGACAAGGATGCAAAAAGCTTAGCCGCTAAGCCCTTATGTGACTTCATGTTGTCACCAACTAGGGTAACAATTGCAAGATCTTTGCGAACTTCAACAGGTTCGATTAAACCGGCTTGTGTTTCTAATTCAAATGCCGACTCTAAGGCGCTTAAAGCCAAAGATAAGTCGTGTTCATAAACACAAAAGCTAATGCTAAATTCACATGAAGATTGTGTGATTAGGACAATTGAAACGTTGTCGTTGGCAAGCGCACCAAATACCCTCGCAGCCATCCCCACTTTGCCTTTCATGCCTGGCCCTGAAACAGTCAACATAGCCAGCTTATCCAAACTTGATAAGGCCTTTACAGGTTCATCACCACCGCCTTGGGAAGAAATGAGCGAGCCGGGCACGTCTGGATCATGCGTATTTTTGATTTCACAAGGTACATTTGTTTTCGCACACGGTAAGATAGTTTTAGGGTGCAGCACTTTAGCACCAAAATAGGCGAGCTCCATGGCTTCTTTATAAGAGAGACGTTCAATTTTTGTCGCTTTTTTTATGAGTCTTGGATCTGCACTATACACACCGTCAACATCAGTCCATATCTGACAAATATCTGCATTTAAACTCGCTGCCATAACTGCTGCCGAGTAATCAGAACCATTTCGACCTAGGGTTGTTAACTCGCCTTCGACATTGCTGCCAGTAAAGCCTGCCATAACGAAGATGCCGTCATTCTTATCATTAATATGTTGGCGAACTTCAACTTTTGTTTTGTCTAAATCAACTTCTGAGTCAAGATACTCTAAGTTCGTTTTTATACATGCTACAGCATCTAACGCCTGAGCATTATGTGTTTTCAACATAGAGACCATCAAGGAAACGCTAATTCGCTCACCAAAGCTAATTACATATGCATTAACCGCCGCAGGGCACTGCTTAAGTAGCTTAACACCCTCCAACTTTTCACGAAGCTGCTCCAACTGAGGCCAACCTAGTACTTCACCATACTCAGATTCAACTTCCTGCTTCAAACCTTCGCTGCGCGCGACAAATGCATTCCACTGAGCTGTGTATTGTTCACCTTTTTCTGCGCTTTGTGCTAAAGACACTAAACTGTCGGTCATACCGCCAGGTGCTGATAAGACAACAACAGCCTTATCACCACCGTAATTTAGAATTAAAGATCTGACCCGCTTTAAACAAGCCATATCGGCAAGTGATGAGCCTCCGAATTTTAAAACTCGCATAATCAATTTTCCTCATTCCAAAACCAAAAAAGGCCTGTGCTCTCAGTGAGCACAGGCCTTTTTCAAATATGCACGGACCTATGCCACTATCCAGTGTGGATGGTGGTCGTAATAATAATTGTCACGTTACATAAAATTGGGTTCATGGTTGTTTGTTAACCTAACTAAAATTTGTTTATAAAATGTCTACGTGATTTAGATTGCCCGATTTACAGTCAACCTGTCAAGACGATAAATGAAAATTAAATATGCAAAATGTTCAAGATACGTACAGGAAAGTGAAAAGCTTATCTAACGGATACCATATTCATTGAGTAAAGAAAGTAATTGTTCTGGCTTTACTGGCTTTTCGAGAAATTTAAGTGCGCCCAATTGAGCAACTCTCACTTTCATCTGATCCTGAATATCTGCAGATATAACCACAACATAAGTTTCTATTTTGTTCGCTTTAATCGCTTCAAGGACACCAATGCCGTCAAGGATCGGCATAGTTAAGTCTAAACACAGCAAATCTATTTGCAAATTTTGCAATATTTCAACAGCCTCTTGGCCGTTTTTTGCCTGACGGATCTCAACATCAAGGTTGGAGCTCAAGCATCGCATAACTTGCTTACGTGCAACAGTAGAGTCGTCACACACTAACACGGAGTAGCTCATAAGAAGGTAAATCTTTATTGTTCTAGTAACAAATAAACGTTATTGTTGTCTTAATCTTATAACACAATAATCAACATCCAGTAAGTTTTTTATATACTCTTATATGTTGTAAAGATAGCAAGATAAACATTTATTTTTAGCCATTTATTGGCTAACTTTAAGTTTAATACGTGTGCTATAACATGGTCTTCAGGAGCTAAGAACTCTCCATGCTACAGAAAAGTCTGTCCAAAAAACTACTAACAAACGTTCTGTCAGTTTACTTTCTACTAACGTTCGTCGTCACTTGTGGACAAGTGGTTGCAGAATATGTCAATACCAAAGACTACATTCGTAACGAACTGACTATGTTACAGAAAACATTCAGCCGTAGCCTTACTCGTGCGATTTGGGAATTAAACACAAAGCAAACGGTCACCACAGCAGAGGGCCTGCTTGCGATCCCCATGATTGAAGGGATCATAGTGCGTGATGACAGTGGTGAAATCATCTCTCAACTTGGCCGCTCTTTGAACATCCATGAGCTCTACAGTCAGCAACTCGTGCAAGAAGAGGCATTAATTGAAGATACCCCTTCAGGACTGTTTGGTTACACCTTTCCACTCATTTTCGAATTCTCTGGCCGTGCCACACAAGTCGGCGACGTCACACTATTTTCAAGCCGGGAAGTGGTCTTTAGCCGGATCATGATCTCTATCTATTTCTTGATAGGGAATGCCATGGTCAAAACAACCTTCTTAATCATTCTATTTTTGTTGGCATTTAGAAAACTGCTCACCGAGCCGCTGACAGATTTGACTGAGCAAATTGAAGATTTTGAAGTGGATAATGTGGATGGCCACAAGATTGACATCGATACCACAGAGCGAAATGAGCTCAAAGTCATGGAAGAGGCATTCAACAAGCTCATAGATAAAGTGGCTGAATATCGAAAACAATTGGACCAAACCCAAAAAGAGCTCATCATTAGCAATGAAAAGTTAGATCAACATAATATTCAACTTGAACAAGAAGTAGCGAGGAAAACCTCAAATCTTAGCCAAGCAATGATGGACCTGCAACAGCAAAAATATGAATTAGAAAAACAAAAGCTGACGTTAACCGAAGAAATTGATCTCAGACGTCAAACAGAAGAAGAGCTACTGACTAAGCAAAATGAATTGGAAAAATATGTCGAAGAACTTAATATGGCCCAAGAACGTTTAGTTGGCTCCGAAAAAATGGCAGCACTAGGCGGGCTCGTTGCAGGTATAACACATGACATTAATACACCAGTTGGTATTGGCGTAACCGCAACTTCTTTCTTGCAAGAACGTTTAGATCAACTAGAGACCGCTTACAAAGAAAAAACACTGTCGCCCAAAGCGTTAGAAGAATTTATGCATGAAGCGAAACAAAGTGCGAGCTTACTCACCAACAACTTAGCACGCGCTTCTGAGCTGGTGGCTAGCTTCAAACAAATTGCCGTCGACCAAGCAAGTGAGGCCGTTCGAACCATTAATTTTCAGCAATATTTAGAGGAAGTGCTGCGTTCATTGCATCCCAAGCTGAAAAAAACAGCACACGAAGTGAACATAGACTGCCCTGCTGATCTTACTCTCAACTTACCTGCGGGTGCTATCAGCCAAATATTTACCAACCTGATAATGAACTCTTTGATCCATGGTTTTGAAGGCGTCAATAAAGGCACCATAGATATTCAGATCACAGACGACAACGATGATGTCAAAATCGTTTACAAAGACAATGGTAAAGGCGTATCAGCTGCACAACTAGAAAAGCTGTTTGACCCGTTCTTCACCACCAAACGAGATCAAGGCGGTAGCGGTTTGGGAACGCACATCACATTCAACCTTGTGAAGCAAACTCTCAATGGCGATATTGAAGTCAGTTCCGAGGAAGGTCAAGGGCTTACATACCACATACGTTTTCCGAAAGAAATGAAAGCACAACAAGCTATGTTTAGCTAACCTCACGCTCTGGGGCATGAATAAATCATTTTATTCATGCCCCACTAACCAACCACTTTGCAAAATAACCAGCACAATAATTTTCGTTTTGCCCAGCCCAATAGGTTTGCTATGATGCAAGTCGATTTTTAACTTGGATATTTGAATATATGTGGTTCAGCAACCTAATCTGTTACCGTTTTAAACAAGATGTTTCGTACACACAAGAAGACTTTGAAAAAGCACTAGAGCAAGACATATTTCGCGCTTGTGGTAGCCAAGATATGAGCACCTTTGGTTGGGTAAACGCATTAGGGAAACACGGTCAAACCCTGTCTCACTTTTCACAAAATAGCATTCTTTTATGCGCTAAACGCGAAGAAAAAGTACTACCCGCTGCCGTTATTAATGACATGGTTGCAGAAAAAGTAGAGCAAATTGAGCGCGAAGAAAACCGCCCAGTTAAGAAAAAAGAAAAAGACGAGCTCAAAGAAAATATCTTAGCAACATTGCTCCCGCAAGCATTTAAAAAGTCGAGCTTACAATTTGCTTTTATCGATCAAGAAAGCGGTTGGGTGATTGTAAATAGCGCGAGCTTTAACAAAGCCGAAGAGATGATGGCCTTGTTGCGTAAATCGCTGGGTACCTTGCCTATTGTGCCAGCATTTGCAAACTACGACCTAGATGTCTTTTTAACTGACTGGTTGACTAAATTTGAGGCACCTGAAGGGTTTGCCATTGGCAATGACGCTGAATTGCAAGATGCTGCCGATGAAGGCGCACAGGTTAAACTAAAACAACATGACCTAGCTAGCGACGAAATTAAGCTTCACTTAGAAAATGGTAAGCGTGTTACCAAGCTTGCATTAGATTGGAAAGAGCGTGTTCAATTCCTCTTACAAAACGATGGCTCAATCAAACGTGTTAGCTACAACGATGCACTCAAAGAGCAAAACGCTGATATTCCAAAAGAAGACTTGGCAATCAAACTAGACGCTGACTTTATCCTCGTTTCTGAAGAGATCAAAGAGTTGCTCGAAGACCTCACCAAAGAGCTTGGTGAAAAAGACGACCTATAATAGACAAAAGGGCCAACTGGCCCTTTTTACTTTAATTAATCCATCTTAGGAAAACATCGACTTCACATCCGTTAGCAAGTCTAAATACGCGTCATCTGTAAACATATCAATAGAGCGAAGCACACCTTTTTCTTCATAGACCCCAAGTGCAGCAGCTTTATCTGACACTTGTAAAATACCCTCTACAATGGCCCCTGCACGAATAAAATCAACATAACAAACATGCTCCGGCTTATAATTCGGATTCGCCCAACTTTCTGCCACTTCAACAAAATCATCAGTAAAGCCCCACTCTCGCATAATCGCTCCGCCAATACGCCCAGCTAACTTTTGGATTGCATGCGCTAAGAAGCTGGGATTGGCAAACACTTCTGGGTGCTTTTCTGCCTCAGTTAAAATTGGCAAAACCCCAATGTTAAACACCAAAGATGCCAGCGTAATGGTATCTTTATTCAGTGAAGTATGCTTGTTTAAACGCAGATAAAACTCCATGGTAGAAATGGCCTGACAGGCAACTTTTAACGTTTTTTGCCATGCCTTGTCCATGTAGGTTTTGATTAACTTATTGTTAGAAACAAACAACTGCTCCATCGCCATCGCCGTTGCAATGTTTTTAATTTGCCGCAAGCCGATTCGGGTCACAGCCTGATTGAGCGTATTAACTTTAATAGAGCGCCCCATAAAGCCACTGTTTGCGACCTTAATCATACGTGCAGCCAATGCCGGATCATGAGAAATGACATCCGCCATTTGCAACAAGTTTACTTCAGGGTCGTCGGCAGCCTGACGGACTCGAACAGCAACTTCGGGGAGTGTAGGTAAGACAAGTGTGTCATTATTGATTTTATCGACAAGAATGGTAAGTAATGCGTTTTCTGTAGACATATGGTCAAGTCCTTTAAATTCGCCACTTAACTATGGCCTTATAATTTTTACTGCTTTAAGTATTGTCTAACTTCTCGATAAAGTTAAGAAAAGTATAAAAATTATTCTTAGCATTTAGGCGCGAATAAATACTTCGTTTTAACTGTTTGCTCAATTGCTATTTTTTAAGCATCATAGATGCCTCACAATCATAATAACTAAAATCTCAAGGGTAAATGATGAAACTTTCTAAACTATCCAGTGCTATTTTGGTCGCCTCAGGCCTGATAGTAAGCGCATGCTCTCAACAACCATCAGAAAAAGCAGATGCTAAGCAAGCAGAAACGCAATCCTCTGCAACACATTCATTAATAAATATTGATCAGCAGCGACTCAATATTTATACCGAGGTCACCTTAACAAGTGATTTGAGTCACCTTAATGACAACCAAAAAAAGATGATTTCACTGCTCATTGATGCATCTAAAATAATGGATGATTTATTTTGGAAACAAGCTTTCGGTCAAAATAAATCCGCATTCCTAGCGGGCATCGAGGATGACAAAATACGCCAATTTGCCGACATTAATTATGGCCCTTGGGACCGCTTAGATGGCGACAAAGTATTTCTGAGCGGGTTTGAAGAAAAAACACCTGGCGCACAGTTTTACCCAAGTGACATGACTAAAGCAGAGTTAAACCAAGCTGAATTTAAAGACAAGCAAGGTCTTTACTCCATGGTAAAAAGAGATGAGCAAGGAAACCTATATTCCGTACCCTACGCCACTGAATATCGAGCTGAGCTAGAACACGCTGCAAACCTGCTCAGACAAGCAAGCTCATTAGCTGTAGATAAGCAATTTTCTAACTACTTAAACCTGCGCGCAGATGCCTTATTAAATAACAGCTATCAACCTTCTGATTTTGCATGGATGGAGATGAAAAATAATCCCATTGATGTTGTCATCGGCCCTATTGAAACATACGAAGACCAACTATTTGGCTATCGCAGTGCATTTGAGTCTTATGTATTAATTAAGGACTTAGCATGGAGTGAGCGTCTAGCTAAATTTGCGGCCTTTTTACCAGAACTTCAAACAGGTTTACCAGTTGCGCAGAAATACAAGCAAGAAGTACCGGGCTCTGATGCAGATCTCAACGCCTATGATGTAGTGTACTATGCAGGTCACTCAAACGCAGGCAGTAAAACAATTGCCATCAATCTCCCTAATGATGAGCAGGTACAACTAGAAAAGGGTACCCGTCGACTTCAGCTAAAAAATGCAATGCGTGCTAAATTTGATAAAATTTTAGTCCCTATCGCTGATGAACTGATTGTGCCAGAACAGCGCAAGCACATTACCTTTAACGCATTTTTCGCCAACACCATGTTTCATGAAGTTGCCCATGGCCTAGGTATTAAAAATACCATTACAGGTAAGGGCACTGTTCGACAGTCACTACAAGAGCACGCCAGTGCAATCGAAGAAGGTAAAGCCGATATTTTAGGTTTATATATGGTTGAACAGCTTTTGAGAAAAGGCGAAATTACTGAAGGCACATTGGAAGATTACTATGTCACCTTTATGGCTGGCATATTCCGCTCAGTGCGCTTTGGTGCATCCAGTGCTCACGGTAAAGCCAATATGATCCGCTTTAACTTCTTTAAACAAGAGGGCGCGTTTTCTAAAAATACACAAGGCCTTTATCAGGTAGATATGAATAAAATGGGCGCTGCCATGGAGAAATTATCAAACTTGATCCTCACATTACAAGGAGAAGGTGATTACCACAAAGTCGACCAGCTCATTGCAACCCACGGTGATATAAAAGCTGAGCTGCAAGCTGACTTAGATAAGCTGGCAAATGCGAATATCCCAGTAGATGTGACATTTAAACAAGGTAAAGCAGTATTGGGCCTTTAACCATTAAAGGCGCTACAGTGCGAGCGCCTTTTTCAATTCTGTGAGCTGCTCATCCGTATACGGTATTGCAGGATGCAGACCCCATACTGGTTTTGGCCATGCCACATCATGCGTAAAACGCGCGATATGATGTACATGTAATTGCGGCACCATATTACCAAGAGCGGCGACATTGAGCTTTTCAGGCGTAAAAACTGCCATTAACAACTCACTCAACTGCTTTGACTCCTGCCAAAACTGCTGTTGTTGCTGCTCATTTAAATCAATGATCTCACGCGCGCCATCAACTTTAGGGACCAGAATAAACCAAGGGTATTGGCTATCATTCATTAAAAGCACCGTACTTAAAGGCCACTGCGCTAATTCAATACAATCTCTTTGTAATTCTGGGGCAAGTTCAAATGCCATTTTTTCTACTCCGATAAAAAAGCAGATAACGAGTATCTGCTTTAGGGTAATTTTACTTAGTTAGAGCACATAATACTCTATCAATGCTTACAGGCAATAACGTGCAAACAAACTGCTCACAGTTGCAGCCGTTGGCTTACCATGCTGCCAATCGCCGCCTTCAACACCACTACCTGCAATGTCCATATGAACGTAAGGTAAAGGTAGTTCAGAGTCACAACCATGTTTATCCAAGCCACCTACAATCGCCAAAAATGCCATAGGGAACTGGTGACCACGTGCTGTCACAGCTGATGGCGCATTGTTACTTGAAAGCACATCATCCGCCAACGTGCGAGGCTGAACAAAATCGTAATCTTCACGACGACTGCGAGATACCTCTGCACAATCAGCCCAAATATCCCCTTGATCTGCAATTTGGCGTGAAACCGCATTAGCGCGTGCCGGACCGTTTTCAACAAACGCACTGTATGGACCCATAGCGCGCGCTGCATGACCTGTCAACGTTGCTACAGTGAACAGCTCAGGGTTAACCTCTGATTTAGCTAAATCTTTCATTTCACTTAGCAGATCGCCCATCGCTAAACGCCCTTCAGCGTCGGTATTTCCGATACGAACACGCACGCCTTCGCGAGTTTCAATGATCTCATCTGGCACAAAACAATCAGAGCCAATTGAATTTCGCACAACCGCCAAGTAAGCAATCACTTTCACGCCTTTTGGCTGATACTCTGCTACTGATTTCATAAAGCCTGCAACAGATGCTGCACCACCTTTATCGCGGCTCATGCCTGCCATAAAACCACCTACTTTCAGATCTGCACCACCCGTGTCATAAACAAGGCCTTTACCGACAAACATCAATGTGCGTTCAATATCGCCTTCAGGTACATATTCCATCTTAACTACGCGTGGGTGATGACGCTCAACGGCATACGATGCACGCGCCACAGTGCCAAGCATAGGGTAGTCTTTGTCAATGGCATTAATGTCTGAGATCACCTCAACTTTGACTGAGGTGTTTTCAAACAATGAAACACAATAGTCAGCAAAGCGCGGCGGTGCCATGCGCTCTGGTTCAGTACCACATAAATCACGTGCCGCATACTGACCCGCTGCGATCGCATTGATCTGAGCACACATAGCGTCATCGGCATCAACCAAGAAAACCTGCTCAACTGGCTCAATATGCTCACCGCGATACTCACGCGCTTCTAGTGGTTGCCACAATGTTTGACAAGCACCTAAAAAAGCAACTTGTAACGCATTTTTATAACGTTCGTCACTGGGGACGCCCGCTAACACGATCACTGGTTTCACAGCACCTGACGCTTTTGCTTGAGCAATGGCAGCTTGGCCCGCGGCAAAAAAGCGACGCACATCATCATAATCACGGTTAAGTGGACCTGTTGGTGCAATGATTAAACGCTGCCCTGGCACTTGAGGTGCTAACAAAACATTCGCTTGAGTGGCCAAACGCGCATCAACGGCTAAATACGGTGCGGCTATGTCATTAAGTTGCTGATCGCCTAAGTCGTTTACATCAGATGTGATAACGATCACTGCATCGGCATCGCTTTGCTGCCAGTTAGAAGCTGGCAATGAGAGAGGAAAAGACATAAAAATGGCCCTTGTTCTTGTAATTTAAGGGCCAATTATCGGTTATTTAGGCACAAGAGCCAAGCTAGCTGCTCGATTCTTCACTGTCCGGAGCAGCTTCCGCTGTACTTTTGAGTTTACTGACAACACTCCATGCTTCGAGCATAACAAGGACACTCACCACCAAAACCACAATATCCAGGCCAACCAATAGCCAGTTACCTTTCTCATAGTATTCACCCAATTTAATAAGACCGGCAAAAAAGGCCATTAAAATAACAAATATCATGGGGATTAATGTAAATTTTGCGGGTCTGCCAAGCTTGATAAGGTACACAGAAATGACCAACAAGGTTAAGCTTGCCAGAATTTGGTTGGTCGAACCAAATAAAGGCCAAATGATCATGCCACCGCTGCCAGATGCGCCACCAGCCCCAAAAGCCAATAACAAACAACACCCTACTGCGACTAAGGTAGCAATAATGCCATTTTTCAAAATAGGGAGTTTATAAATATCACCCCACTCTTGGATAATGTAGCGCTGCAATCGAACACCTGAGTCCATCGTTGTACCTGCAAACAACACCACCATCACAGCCAGTAATGTAGAAGCTATCTCAGCAGACAGCCCCCAACCTGTGCTTATCAAGTTTGAGCCTCCCTGAATGAACGCACCGACTGAGCCCGCACCTAAATGGCTATAAATTTCATGCCACTCTTCAGGGGAAACCGCCAGCATCACACCACTGACGGCCACCAGCGTGATCAGCGCTAAAGAACCCTCACCAATTGCACCTAAATACCCAACAAATCGCCCGTCGGTTTCTTTATTTAATTGTTTGGAGCTTGTACCTGAAGACACGATACCATGAAAACCAGATACAGCACCGCATGCAATCGTGACAAACAGTAGCGGAATAATACTAGGGGTATCTATTGCGGTTTGTGTGTTAAAAGCAGGTGCTGTGATGTCTGGCATTACGACAAATACCGCACCGTATAGAAGAACGAGACCAACCAGCAGTTGCATGCCATTAATGAAATCACGGGGTTGAAGTAACATCCAAACTGGTAATAGCGAAGCAACCGCCGCATAGACGAATAAAATTAAGATCCAACTGGCTTTATCTGTTAGCCCAAACACTTCACTGGGCAGTGCAATCGGCATTCCACTACCTGCATAAATCGTTGCATACAATACCACAACACCGACCAAACAGAGCGGAATTAAAGGCACTTTACGCTTTAATAGCTGACCAATGATAAGTGCAACGACTATAGCAGCCCAAGCAGGGAAAACAGCATTTGGATTAGCAACAAATGAATTTGCGATCACCACACCAAATACGGCGTTGACCATCAGTAATACCAAAAATACCACAATCATAAACAGTGAACGTGTGCGTTTACCTATAACTGACTCAGACAGTGCCCCCATGGACTTGCCTTTGTGACGCGCACTGGCCCATAAAGCGCCCATGTCATGCACACCGGCAAAAAAGATAGTACCAAAGACCACCCATAAAACAGCTGGTACCCAACCCCAATATACGGCAATCGCTGGACCGACGATGGGAGCTGCGCCAGCAACAGATGTGAAATGGTGCCCCCAAAGTACCACTTTATTAGTTGGGACATAGTCAACACCATCGTTAAATTCATGGGCAGGGGTGACGAAGTTATCGTCCATTTTAAAGATTTTCGTTGCGATAAACTTGGAGTACACAAACCAGCCAAATAGCATCCCCAAGATACCAAACAATACTATCATGATAGATTGCATGGGTTGTCCTCAGTGTTATTGTTGTATTAACACCACTTTAACACGGAAAACTGCAATTTCAGTTATATTTTAGTCGCACAGACGGGCAGAGATAAAATGACATCATAGCGTCAATTAAATAATCCCATTTGAATTTGATTGCTTGGCGAATCACCCAACCCAATTTGCACCCCAACTAAACGAACTGGTTTATTGCCATGACGAGCAATCGCTTGCTCTAATAAAGTGCACAAAATATCTGGATCAATATGGCTACATTGGCATTCTTTTGTGGTTTGAGAAAAGTCGTAAAACTTCACTTTAACACCCAACTTTGTGAAGGCACGCTCTGTTTGATACCCTTCACTGCGACGAGTCAGTTCAGGTATGAGTTTGTCACATAAAATCGACTTTAATTGCGTCAGATCTTGGATATCTTTTTCAAACGTGGTTTCAACCCCCACGGATTTTCGCACACGCTCCGTTTCAACACCCCGCTCGTCTATTCCTTGGCACCGTCGCCAAAGCACCCTGCCAAACTTACCAAAGCGATGTGCCATTTCATCCAAGCTTAAGCCTTTCACATCCTTGCCATGCACTAAGCCACAAGCCAATAATTTTTCATGTGTAACCTTACCCACCCCCGGAATTTTGCGAAGTGGTAGCTCATCGATAAACGCATCTACACGCTCTGGCGTGATCACGCACTGCCCATTGGGTTTGTTTTCATCACTGGCTATTTTTGCCAAAAATTTAATTGGCGCTATACCTGCTGATGCAGTGAGCCCTGTCTCATTAAAAATATCTTTGCGGATTTGTTCTGCAATTAATGTGGCACTGCCATGAAATGCAGTGCAATCAGTCACGTCAAGATAAGCCTCATCTAAGGATAAAGGCTCTATCAACGACGTATACCTTGCGAAAATAGCACGAATTTGATGGGATACTTCTTTATAGACCTGCATACGCCCTGGCACAATGACAAGCTGAGGACAGAGTTGCTTGGCCTTATAATTAGACATGGCTGAGCGCACACCGTATTGGCGTGCAATGTAATTAGAGGTTGAGAGCACGCCTCGGTGGCTTCTGCCTCCAATGGCCATTGGCACATTAGCCAACGAAGGGTTGTCGCGCATTTCTACCGCCGCATAAAAACAATCCATATCAATGTGAATGAACTTTTTCACGAACGCACACCTAACTACTGTTTACTTATACAGTATATTGACAGCTTATATCTCGCTTGTCTACGCTCTGTTCACTCCTTTTGGTTAAGTACCACCTTAAGCGCCTTTACTAGACGAAAATAACCTTATTATTTAACATCTTAAAATACACATCAAATAAATGAATGCATTAGGGTCAGCAATCACAAGTGTCGCTTCAATTAAAGCTTCTTACATAGCTACAAACAGGCTTGGTTTAAAGAAGACGCGCATCAGATTAGTTTGACAGTAAAAGCGGCTTTACCAAAGCTATATCAAATACACTTTTTAGTTTCTGGCTTCAAGGTCAGTGTGTACATACTCAGCGCATAAATCGCAGCACATTGGGCTAAAATAACGCATGCGATAAAGTAGTTTCTAAAATATAGCTTGATGAATGCATTCTCTATTACCCCGTACTTATAGCAAAGCACTTCTACCCAAGTAATAAAATTAACCAATGCCGCTGCTGCTAATAATTGAAGAAATCGAACTTCATAACGAGACAATATAGCACGCTTAGCCACGCTCAAGAAAAACGCTTGCTGAGTACATCGATAGCAAAATAAGGCCATTGGATGTCTAAAAACGATAGGCGCCATACACACAAGGCACATAAATACCTCAAAAATATAATAGTGTACTCTCCATGTGATTACTTCATTAAAGGTAAAGAACTGAAACATTTCAATTATCGCAGAACAGAGAAGAAGCCACCTAGCAAGCGGATCACGCCAACTGATGATGAGGCCAAGAAAAAGTACTACAAATACCAAATGGTCGATAATCGTAAAAATAATTATTTCATTCATACTTAATACAACAGCTCGCCTTGCAAAGATGATATATAAAATACAATAAGTTACATGTCGCATTCACACAACCAAAATGTATTTTCACGCAATAAATAAAATACCAGCCAACTTTTTTATCTTCACCAGTGACTCAGTACTCACGCGCCAACAAACACCTGCACAATAAGAAGAAATGCTCTACACTGCTGGTAGTCGATATAAATCTTAGCGCTGCAATTTAGCAGTGTGAAATTGTCAGATTTTGCAAGGAGTATCTATGAAGTACAGCCAATTAGGCCACTCACCATTAAAGGTTTCGCGAGTTTGTTTAGGAAGTATGACTTGGGGTTTGCAAAACAATCAGCATGATGCGGATGAACAGATTAATTATGCCTTAAGTCAGGGTATTAACTTCATTGATACTGCTGAGATGTATGCTGTCCCCCCTTCGCCCGATACTTATGGAAAAACCGAACAAATCATAGGGGACTGGTTAAAACGTCATGAAGAAAAAAGATCTGAAATTGTTTTAGCTACTAAAATCGCCGGAGCTGGACTAAGTTGGGTGCGAGATGGTAAACCCATAAACAAACAGGCGGTGATCGAAGCTGTAGATCACTCTCTCAAACGATTAAATACAGATTATATTGATGTATACCAGTTACATTGGCCAAACAGAACATCTCCCCACTTTGGTAAACACTGGCATGGTATGTTAGACCTGCACGCGGTGAGTAAAAAGCAGCAGCTAGACGAAATGAGTGACATTTTAGAAGGTCTCAAAGCATGCTTTAGCCAAGGCAAAATTCGCCATTGGGGACTATCTAACGAAACCCCTTGGGGTATCAATACCTACCTCAACTTATGTGAGCAACATCATATTGAAAAGCCCGTTTCAATTCAAAATGAATTCAATTTACTACACGAAAAAGACTGGCCTTATTTACTAGAGAATTGTGTTAACGAAGACATTGCCTACCTGCCATGGTCGCCTTTAGCTGGTGGCCTGCTAACGGGTAAATATTTAGGCGGTGCAAGACCAGATGGCAGCCGCTGGACGTTAATGCAGCGCCATGGCTTATTCAGAGACACCCAGTATTCACAACAAGCAACAGCTGCATACCAAGAAATTGCTCATGAGCACAACTTAACAACAGCGCAACTGGCGTTAGCTTGGTGTGATCAAGTCGATGGTGTGACCTCTACCATTATTGGTGCAACATCAATGGCGCAATTAAAAGAGAATATCAGCGCGTTTGATAAACCACTACCTCCAGAAGCGCTTGCTGAAATTGATACCATCTTAAAAACTTACCCGGTGCCTTTCTAGTCGTCGCACACAACGAGAATGTAAATATGGTACACTCACCAATTTGCATTCTCTAACAACAAAGTCATTATGAAGCAACTCAATACCAAACCCGCTGAGGCGTTGCCTGGCAGTCATTTTATTAGGCACGCAGCACGTGCAATCGTCACTAAAGATCAAGAAATTTTACTGCTCTACACCGCTAGGTATGATGATTACACTTTGCCAGGAGGCGGTGTTGATGAAGATGAGGATATGGAAGCTGCGCTTGGCAGAGAGTTGCTAGAAGAAACAGGTGCAAAATCCATTACCCAGATTAAGCCCTATGGTATTTATGAAGAGTTTCAGCGCTGGCACAAACCTGAATTTGATAATGTACATATTATCTCACACTGCTTCATCGTAGAAATTTGCGGGAACTTCACAGCACCTCAAATGGAAGCGTATGAGCAAGCCAATGGTATGCGACCTGTGTGGGTACCAATTCAAGATGCCATCGCACACAATCGAGATACTTTGGCTAATAGTGATAAAAAAGGTCAATCTGTACAAAGAGAATTAACCATCTTGGAAAACATCGCTAAAGATATCATGAAGTTAAACCTAGGCTAAACCTAATAGCAGCGCGAGCTAGTCCGTTCGCTACAGGAAAACATAGACATTGGCTCGCAATGTGCCCGAGGCTATCACAAATAATGTATCGTCTCAGTTCATGCCAGTGACGAACTCTTTGATGAGAGTTCGTCACACAAAGAAGTAACATAAAACAAACACCTCATACCCCACTCAATTATGAGTAATCACCAGGCTCTCCCTTATTTGCATTGCACCGAGATGGTAGATTGTTGAAATAAATAAAAGGCATTGTCTTTGGAGTATCCTATACCATTTCTCATGTTTTGGGGCCACATGTGCATGTTTGTAATATAAATGTAACAAAAATAACTTGTGACGTCATAATGAATAAGTGGTTAGACAAATAATCTCAATAAATTTCATTGCTAATTGGTAATTTCAAAATTCTGTTCTAAGTTTTGTGATGGGAGTATCGAAGCTAAGGAGTAGACTATGACCATACGTCAAACTTTCATTTTACTTTCTTCTCTTGTCATGATCGCACTGTTTTGCATGGTGGGTGTCTTGTGGTATGAAACAAGCCATATAGCGAATTTAGGACAGCGACTCGCAACCAGTAAAGAGATCAGTAATGACCTTTTGATGCTCAGACGTCATGAAAAAGACTTTTTGCTTCGCAAGCAACAAAAGTATGTCGATAAGTTTGACGCTCGTATCAAACTGATGCGACAAAATATGTCAGTCCTTAGTGGGCAGCTTCCTACTCACTTACAGCAAGCCCTCATTGTCGCCGAAAAAGACCTGAGCAATTATGAAACCAACTTACGTAACTTAGTCGCACTGGATACAAAGATTGGATTTACCCCTAACCAAGGCCTGCGAGGAGAATTCAACCAAGCTGAAATCGCATTGCATGAGTCGCTCACCAATATCGGTGATATCACAGCAATGAGTAAAGCGCTTCGGCTAGTGCTGTTGGAAAATGACTTTCAAACGAACCTCAACATGTCGACCAAAAATGAAGTAACCCAGCAGCTGGCAGTAATGAAAGTCTATTTCAATGATCAGTTTAGCGGTGGACAAAATGACCTTACTTTATTTGAAAATACGGCGCGTGCACTCACTACCGCCCTGGTTGAGCGAGGGCTAGATGCAAGCTCAGGGCTAAGAGGAGAGCTTAGAGGCAGTATTCATAAAGTTGAGAGCACAATGAATCAACTGTCTGGCGATATAGATCAAGGGATCCAGCACGAGCTTATCGCTGCGAAAAATCAAGGCTTGATGCTAGCTGGTATCCTAACCGTCATTATCGCTGGGCTATTACTATGGAAAGGTGCGCATATTGTGCAACGACTCAAAGTTGCCAATGCTAATATGGCTACCATTAGCCATGGCGAAGGGGACCTGACCCACCATATCGAGCTGAGCGGTCGTGATGAAGTCACAGAGTTTGCAGGGTCAGTCAATCAATTTATCGATACAACCGCCGATATTGTCAGGGAAATAAAGCATACGGGCGAAACAGTAGAGAGTGGCGCGCATCAATCGGTTGAGGTGACGAAACGCTCACAACAAGCCATCGAAGAGCAAAAAAATAATACCCATGCCGTGAAGGTGGCGGTCAGTGAGCTAGTGCAAGCCGTTTCTCTGATTGCAGAAAACAGCGTTGCAGTGCAAAACAATGTCAATGAGGCCGATGAAAATATGGCCCGCGGCTCAGAAATCATGCACAAAGCCCACCACAACATGTCGGAGTTGACGGGGCACATCAACGAAAACAGTAAACTGATGCAGCAATTATCCTCTGCCAGTGGCGAAATTGAAAGTGTGACTTCAGTCATACGTGGGATCACAGAACAAACCAACTTACTCGCACTTAACGCCGCTATAGAAGCTGCGCGCGCTGGTGAAAGCGGTCGAGGCTTTGCGGTCGTTGCTGACGAAGTGCGCACACTGGCAAAACGGACTCAAAGCTCTACCGTTGAAATCGAACGCATGATCCATGGTCTGCAAAGCTTGGTCCATGATTCAGAGCAAGCAATGCAAACAAGCTTATCTTTAAGTGAACAAATGTACGAAGGGATCACAGATGCCCAGCAAAGCATGGATGATAACAAACATGCGATGGATAAAATACGCGATATGGTGATCCAAATCGCAGGCGCAACAGAAGAGCAAATGGCAACCGTTCAAGGGGTAGAAAATGCGGCAGCCAATATCTCTGTATCAGCAGAGCAGCTCTATGTTGACTCTTGCCAAAACTGCAAAAACTGTGAAGCACTTGAATTTGACGCCCATAAAATGCAGGAGGACGTATCTAAATTCAAAGTATAAATCATCAAACGCCTTACACAGCGGCACTTTTGCACCTTAAAAGTGCCGCGAGATCAAAGTAATTCTCTTATCTTCTCGAAATATGATGTAAACATGTTACAGTCTTGAGTAAGCATCTCGCTTAATATAGGCAATTCAAAGGAGTAGGCATGAGTGTAAAGCGCATCGGTCAGTTTTTTAATCCCAAATCGGTTGCAGTCATCGGCGCCTCCAATAACCCAAACAGGGCTGGCAATGTCGTCATGAAAAACTTGCTACAAGGTGGGTTTAAAGGGCCTATTATGCCAGTCACACCAAAATATACAGCGGTCAATGGTGTACTTGCCTATTCGGATATAGAGCAGCTGCCCTGTATCCCAGATCTTGCCATTATATGCACGAATAAAGCCACCCTTTGCCAACTCATAAATGCACTCGGTACACTTGGCTGCAAACACGCCATTATCGTCGCTGCTGGATTAAACAATGAAGAAAAAAATACCTTAAGGCACTGCGCACAACAAGCCGAGGTGACCCTACTTGGAAGTAACAGCTTAGGGCTCATCTTGCCGCATATTGGTTTAAATGCCAGCTTTTCACACACAGTAGCGAAACCGGGTAAACTCGCATTCGTATCGCAATCGGCTGCAGTTTGCTCAACCATTTTAGACTGGGCGAAGAACAAGCACATTGGCTTTTCTCATTTTGTCTCTGTCGGGGACTGCCTTGACATCGACTTTGATGAGCTACTTGATTATTTAGCACGAGACAGTAAAACCTCAGCCATTTTGCTCTATATCGATAACATCAAAGACGTAAGACGCTTTATCTCCGCAGCTCGCGCAGCTGCGTTCAACAAGCCAGTTATCGCAATAAAAACAGGTAGAACTATTGCCGGCGCGCGCGCAGCATACAATCACACAGGCGGTAAAACGTCAGATGACGCGGTCTACGATGCCATGTTTCAACGTGCTGGGATGCTGCGCGTAAACGATTTACGAGAGCTGTTTGCAGCCACGCAAACACTTGCCCTCCACCCCAAATTACTCAAAGTCGAACACCTAACAATCTTAACCAATGGTGGCGGCCCAGGGATAATGGCTGTCGATACCCTATTGATGCGATCAGGTAAGCTTGCAAAGCTCAGCGACAAAACCATAGAAGCCCTTAACAATATTGTGCCTCAATCATCTCAAACTGATAATCCGGTCGATATTTTTGGCGACTCGTCACCTGAACGTTACCAGAAAGCTTTGGAAGTTTTATTAAAAGCCGATGAAGTTAAAAATTTACTGATCATTCATACGCCTTCAGCACTGGCACCCAGTTCAGCATATGCCAAGATCATCGCACAAACGCTAGAAAAACTGCCCAAGATGGCCAGACCGTTTGTAATGACTAACTTTATGGGGGAGGAAGCCGCACGTTCCGCCAGAGATATTTGCGTACTGAGTAACATACCAACATATCGAACGCCTGAAGGGGCAGTCAGTGCCTTTATGCACCTGATCACCTATCGCCGTAACCAAAAGCACCTGACGCAAACCCCTGAGTCCATCATTCAAGACGAGTTAATCGATAGCCTTGCTGCAAAGCAACAAATCAATCATTACTTGCGTGCAGGGCATCAATATTTATCAACCCACTCAGCGAGTCAAATCCTTAAAAGCTATGGGATTGATTGTATTCAAACCGAAGTCGCCCTCACCCCGAGTGAAGCCAAAGAGCAAGCAGAAGCCATTGGTTTTCCTGTCGCATTAAAGTTACTGAGTGCGGCCATTCCGTCTAAATCAGAGGTCGGCGGCGTGGTGCTCAACCTAAACGATGGAAACGAAGTGGAGCAAACCGCTTTTTCTATGCTGCTTCGAATAAAAAAATCATATCCTGATGCAGAAATAGAAGGCTTTTCTCTACAAAAAATGGCATCTAGAGCCGGTACACAAGAACTGCGCATTGCGATAAAAACAGAACCTGATGTTGGGCCAGTGATTCTACTGGGGGAAGCCGGTACAGGCCTGAACTTCTCTCAAGCTGCTGTTGCACTTCCCCCTTTAAATATGAATTTGGCTAAATACCTCATCGCCGCAGCCCATGACAAAGGCGTTTTAAAAGAACGTACTTTGCCAGATAAAGTCGATAAATATCGACTGTGTGCCCTACTCACTCGGGTGTCTCAAATGATCATCGAGCAACCTGATATACATAGCCTTGAGCTCAACCCTATTTTGGCAAGCTCTGGACAGTTTTTAGTACTAGATGCACAGATAGGTCTATCGTCATATCAGCCCAAAGCACATCGTAAACGCTTAGCCATTAAGCCATACCCCAAAGAACTGGAACGCCAAATTACACTCAAAAATGGCCAGCAAGTTACACTTAGACCGATAAGACCTGAAGATGAGCGCCACCATCAAGAGTTTGACCAATCACTTACAAAAGAAGATAGGTATAAGCGCTTTTTTGGCCAGTTACCACAGTTTACCCACGACCAATTGGCTAAGATGACACAAATTGATTACGATCGCGAAATGGCATTTATCATTAGTGAACGACATAAAAGCACGTTTCGTACACTGGGTGTTTCGCGAGTCTTGATGGACCCAGACAACACGCAGGCTGAGTTTTCTGTCATAGTGCGCTCGGATTCTCAAGGCCTAGGCTTGGGGAAAATACTGATGAGCGCAGCCATTGATTACTGCAAAGAAAAAGGTGTCGACACGATTGAAGGGATCACCTTGTTTGAAAACACGGGTATGATAAATTTAGCAAAACACCTAGGTTTTAATGTCAGAAGAGACTTTGAAGAGGGCGCTGCGATTATGACGATGCCGCTTCAAGCAACTAATCCGTAGTTAAAAAACATGAGCTTAACGCTAAGACAAAAAACGGCAGCCATATTGGAAGGCAGCGGTAAATACCGCAAAATTGCCCACAGCTTAGATATATTTCTAATCGCTTTAATTATTTTTAATGTGGTCGCGATTGTCTTAGAGTCCGTGCCTGACTTAGCAAGTCAATATTATTCCGCGTTCTTCTATATTGAGGTAATATCCGTCGGTATTTTTTGTATCGAATATTTACTGAGATTATGGTGTTGTGTCGATAAGCTCAACTTTAAAGACGATAACAAAAGTCATTTTGCTATTCGATTGAAGTATATCCGCTCCCCCCTTGCTGTCATTGATTTAATCGCCATTTTACCTACCTTATTGATGGTGTTTTTTACGTTCGACCTCAGGTTTTTGCGCGTCGTCAGGTTAATGCGTATTTTTAAGCTTACTCGGTACTCTCGAGCAATGCAGTTACTTCTGGCAGCATTTAAGGAAGAAGCCAGCTCGTTAATGGCGGCTTTTTTTATTATGTCGCTCGTCTTGATTGTTGCATCATGCGGCATTTATCTCATTGAGCACGATATTCAACCTGACAAGTTTGGTTCGATCCCCGCTGCTATGTGGTGGGCAATGGCAACACTGACAACAGTAGGGTATGGAGATGTAGTGCCAATTACACCATTAGGGCGCTTTTTCGGCGGCGTCATTACACTACTCAGTATGGGCATGGTGGCCATTCCGACTGGATTATTGGCATCGAGCTTTGCCGATCAATTGCGTAAACGCCGAGATGCCTTTCATGAAGCGGTATTACATGCGTTGGTTGATGGTAAGTTAGACGATGCTGAAGCTGAGCATCTAGAAGCACTCAGGCTAGAATTGGGCCTCAGTGCCTCTGAGGCCAATCAAGCAATTAAACTGATGACCTCAGAGCGAGCACAAAGCCTTTACTGTCGTCACTGTGGCGAGAAGCTCTAGCTTTCAAACATCTCTTGCCAAGAGTTCGCCATTAAGTGTGCAATCATGTCACCTGGCAGCGCTGGACTAAACAAATAGCCTTGAAAGCGCTCACAGCCAAGCATTCGTAAAAACTTAAGCTGATCGATATTCTCTACTCCCTGAGCAATACAATCTTTACCCAAGCTATGAGCAAGGGATAACGTTGAATGAATAATGCTTTCATGATCCTGGTTATTACCGATGTCGGTAATAAAGCCTTCATCAATTTTTATTGTGCTCACTGGGAACTGAGTCAAATACATCAAAGACGAGTATCCAGTACCAAAATCATCCATAAATACACGACACCCTAACGCATTCAGTGCCAGCATTCGTTCTATAGATTGCGCGACATTTTTCATCATAACCGACTCAGATATCTCAAATACCAAACACCTTTCGGGTAGGTGAGTTTTCGCCAGTGCTGCCCTTATGCCCTCAACAAACCCATTGGAGTGTAAAAACTGTGCAGGTAAATTAACTGAAATATAAAGCTCCGGCCATGACAAATGCCACACCTTCAGCTCAATTAAGGCTCGCTCAATCGTCTGTAAAATAACGTCGTTCCCCAGCCCTGTTTTCTCAGCCGCCGCTGCAAACTCTTCAGCACTGACATTAGGATCATCAGGCCATCTGAGCATCACTTCAAATCCTTCAATATGGCCTTGCGTCGCGTTTAAAATCGGCTGGTAATAGTTGCATAGTTGATCGTCATTGAAGATTACACTTAAACGTCGTTCCACTTCTATATTACGTCTTACTTGTTGATTAATATCTTGATGATAATACTGATAGTGGCTTTGCGGATTTTTCTTTGCATGGCTCAAAGCAATTTCCGCAGCTTGATTTAGCTCAAACGCATCACTGGCATCATCAGGGTAGAGTGAAATACCAACATGGACATCAATGTGCACATCTTGCTCATGAACGCGCATCCCCTCTTCAAAGCGTGCCACCAAACATTGTGCATAGCGAGTCACTGCATCTACATCGTCAAGGTGTTCCATTAGAATGTAAAAGTCTCGCTCCTGACCGATCGCTAGACTGTCCATTTCCCTAAAGCAGCACTGCAATGTTTTGGCTGCTTGACGGATCACAGCCAGCACAAAATCATCACCAAATGTATCTGCTAAACGTTGCAGGCGACCAAATTTAATCGCCAGAATGGCCAAGGATTGCAGTGACTCTTCGCTTTGCTCTATGCCATGCTGTACCCTGTCCATAAATAGAACTTTGTTTGGCAATTTCGTAAGCGCATCATAGTTTGCAAGTTGATAAAGCTCTTTTTCGGTACGCTTTTGCTTGCTGATATCGGTCAAAACAATAATGTAATTTTGGCCCAAAGTTGCGGTCACTTTCACAAGTACATGACGTATCTCACCACTTGGTAAACGCAACACCTCCTCGGCACTATGATATTCCCCTTCTGCCAGTTTGCTCATTGCCCTTAAATAATGTAATCGCACATGGCGCTCTAATCCCAGACTCACACTGGTACTAGACGTCGGGTTTGCCTCAACCCCAAACGCATCTTGAAGTGCTTTATTACATGCCAGAATTCGAAAACGCTTATCAAAAATCATAACCCAATCTCGGGTCTGTTCAAAAGCTTCACCAAATAATGCGGCGCGTTCTTCAAATACTCGCTCTCGCGTCAAGTTAGTGTAGGTACCTGCAACGCGCATAGGCACTGCCTCTCGCCACGCCATCACCTTGCCGTAATCTTTATACCAGCGCCACTGACCAACTCTATTACGCAGTCGATAAGTACAGTCAATATACCCTTTTGCAGTGGAGACAAACTCCAACCACTCTATGCGAAATAAAGCCCTATCCTGAGGATGAATAAGCTCTAAATAATCATCTAGGTTTATATACTCATTTTTATAACCAAGCTCGTTCACCAAGCGAGGCTGATATACTAGGTTAGAGCCAGATTGCCAATCCCATACGCCCGAGTTACTGCCTTCCAAAGCCATTTTTAAACGTGTTTCACTATTGCGAGTTTCTTTATGTGCTTCCATTAATAGTTGCGCGACGCGATTTTTCCTGTGCACCCAAAGCGCAAATAGCGCACTGGCTAAAATAAGATAACATGCCAGCGCTAACGGTGAGCGCCAAATCGGATACTTAACACGAATATGCAATTCTGCTGGCTCTGTATAATCACCTGTAAGCGGATCTTTAGCCCATACTTTTAAACGATAATTACCAGGGTTTAGTTTAGGAAAGACGACTCGATTACTGTTACGGCTCAATATTCTCTGCTCACCCGACAGCTGATATTCGTAAACAATACGCTCTTGGGCGGTAAATGCCATGGCAGAAAACGACACTTCTAACCCAATATCATCGTGATTAAGCTCAATCGACGAGAAGGTCTTTAGCCCCGCAGGTTTTAGCTCTCTCGACATCAAATCTACGTTAGTGACATTGACACGTGTTAGCAGTGGTCTATTTGGCCGATTAACTTCTGGGTCAAAAATGGTGATCCCCTGCAGTGAACCATAGGCAATGTGACCATTTTTTAACTTTACAGAAGACCCGCTATTAAATTCGTTGCTCATCAAACCGTCGTTTATGGTAAAGCCTTGCAAATGAAAATTATCTGGGTCTAAGCGCCATATGCCTTGGTGAGACGACATCCAAATCATTCCCTCTTTGTCTTGCTGCATTTCATACAAAATAAAATTCGTCACAGACAGAGAGTCTGTAGGAAGCGGCAATGGTTTATAACCATCGGCGGTCAAGCGAACTAAACCATGTGTCGCAAACGATAGCCATAACACGTTATTTTTGTCTATCGTGTAACTTAGTAAGTCGACAGCTGATTGCTTGTGCGCTTTAGGCACCTGATATATTTGTGTGAGCTTTTGCTTTAAGTGGTCATATCGGAATAATCGACCTTCACTGTAAAAAACAGGTTGAGTGGGGTGGCTCAACAACGGTGGAAAAAAACCATAACTCAAAAAAGGATCAAATTGCGCAAAGCTATCTCCCAAAGGCTCTAGTATGCCGTTGTTCATATTAAACAAATAAAAGCCCGAATTACCATCAACAAAATACAAAAAGCCAGGTTCAACCAGCGCAGCCCCTTTTACAAAGCCTGAAAGTATCTCCGTAGACTCTGGGTTTTGTGCCCTTGGCCGAGAAATCTTTTCAGTCTTAGGGTCAAAAACAAACAAACCACGATTACTTATCAGCCATAATTTGTTTTTAAATGGGAATAAATCAAAAATAGAGTATTCGGGTAAAAAACTCTCTCCCATATATCCTTGCAATAAAGGTTTCGCTTCTCGTGTAGTAGGATCATATCTAGTTAACCCATCTCTAGTAGCTGCCCAAAGATAGCCTTGAAACTCTACAATGCCCCACACTGCACCATGTGAAAACTCCCCGATCACTGAATCATTTTGAACGTTATCAAAGATGTGGTTATCCGGTGGTAAATAGAACGCGCCATCTGTGCGAGTAGCTGCCCAAACACCGCCATTATTATCTTCGTTTAAATGAATAATGCTACTGTCAGAGATCGAGAAACGGCTTTGAGTCAAACGCTTATCAGGTTCGACTTCGCCGGTCTTAGGATCAAACCGCATGAGTCCTTTATCAGTGCCGAGCAATAAATACGCCTGCTGCTTCAACATATGCCAAACATTAAACTCTTCTAGTATCGTTTTGTATGTTGGTGTAGCGTCGAAGTTTTTCTGCAACTCACCAATATCTAGCTGGTATAAGCCAAGCACTGCGCCCACCAGTAAAGTAGAGTCATCTAGTAAGGTTAAAGATTTTGTATTATGTTGAAACGGATGCTCGGGGTTATCAATATGTTTTATCGGCTTTAAGCGCGCACTGGGAATATGGTAGGCGAATAGATGTTCCGTAGTCGCAATATAGAGTATGTCTTCAAATTGCAATAACGAGCGAACTAAGCTTCGATCATTCATCCCTGGAATAGAAATAACCTCAGTGATGAGGCCTGTATCTTTGTTCAAGACAGAGACATTTTTTGTTCTCCCAAGCCACAATTCATTGGGACTTTTTTCTAGCATTTGAAAAACACTATTTTGGATGTAGTCTTGCTCAGAAGAAGGGGCTTGAATGTATTGACGATATAAATCGAATTCTGGATGATAACTAAATAAACCCGCTCGGCCTGATGCTATCCAAATTTTGCCAGCAGGATCTTGATAGATACGGTCAATTTGCATTTTGTCCAAGGCTTTGTTAGGACCCATGACTTCAAGAACTTGATATCCATCATAGCGATTTAACCCGCCCTCTGTAGATAACCAAAGGTAGCCTTTTTTATCGAATAGTAATGTATTTACATAGCTTTGTGATAAGCCTTCTGCAGGAGAAATGCGAGACACTTGTCCATGACACAATACGCTGAAAACCAAGATTAGCAAAGCAATTAGATAGTTCATGCGTGCACATTCCCTTGAAAACACATCGCGATAATTTCTCGTCCTTGTTTGGTATAACTCTCAAACATTTGCCGAAGCTTATTCGACAACTCCTTTTCATCTATCACTATAAAGTTAAGCTTTGTGTACAGTGGGACAACCTCTTGATATGCGAAAGTATAAACACAAGACTCTTGCTCAATGGCTGCCTGTAACAGCTGCTTAGCAACCCCTTTTCCTCGGTATGCTTGGTCGACGAAAACAGTTGATAAAAACGTCTCTTGTTCGATTGCTTGCAACCGACAAGCGGCTATCAAACTTGAGTTCTTAACCACCCACACAGCATCTTGCTTAGTTGCTCTTCCACGAACTCTGTTAGCCTGATAAAACTTATTTACTAATGGCGTCTGAATCGCAGGCAAACAAAAACAACTCAATTGCATAACTAAACTAACATAAGTCCCAAATATTGCTCAAATTTTGCTTTTAACGTATCGCGCTCTGACAAAGGGCGGCTATTAATTGCGTCGTATATTGCCTCACGAGTATTTTTTCCGCGCTTAATTTGATAAGCCCAAAATGACGCTTCATACTCTAGTTGAATTTGATATTTTTCCGCTCTGGAGAGATTACACAGATTATAAGACATCGAACTGTACAATTATTGAAAATTATAAAAACAGTGTATCATATATGTACTAGACAACGGCAGTATTGAATTACAAAGTTAATTATTAGAGTGTAATAATTGAGGTTTTACGAACTAGAAGCACACTCAGCAACACTGTAATTTAGGGAGAACTCTGTGGGGCATATCAAAATTTTATGGATTTTTTTACTATCATACTGCTCTGTTACTCAGGCAAAAACGCTCTACTTCAATCGCCCTGCTGACACTCCCCAAGCACGCTATGTCGTTGAATTACTTAGCTTAGCTTATAACGACATTGGCCACAAATTAGAACTCATTGATTTTGAATTACAAAGCGCATTAGTTGCCGCAAATGAAGGTGAGCTTGATGGGCAGCTCGGGCGTATTGCGGGTGTAACAGATAGCTATGCAAATCTACTCCATGTCGATTTCCCCCTCTACTCTTTCAATCTACAGCTGCTCAGTCACTGTACTACTTGTGCATTTAAAGATATTGAGTCTTTGGTCGTACAAAGTGGCTATCTCGTCGCTTATCAATACATGATGGAAAATCGTTATCAAGGAGAACTGCTGGAAGTTAAAAGCAGTGCGGCACAGTTAAATTTGTTGATGCAAAAAAAAGTACAAGGCGCGCTCATTGTAGACTTTCACTTGCGTGAACATTTGCCTTATATGGACATGGAATCAATCAAAATTGAAGACTTAATGACCATAGACAGCTACCACTATCTTCACCATAAGCATGCAGAGCTCATCCCCAAATTAAAAGAGACATTAGAAAAGTTAGAAAAAAAAGGGATTATCAAGGTTTTAAAAGCTAAATATCGAATTTAAACAAATCATCTTGTCCTTGTGACGTGCTGCTAACACTATCCGACTGCTTTTTCGCCATCACACGTTTTTTTCGGCGCTGGCATAGATCTACAACCAGCTTTTTTTGATGTTCTGTCATTTTATTCCAACAAAAGCGCTCCTCTCGGCTGCGAAAACAGCCCTTACAATAACCGCGATTGTTCACTTCACAGATCCCCTGACACGGACTTGGGATTGTGAATATCTCTATTTGTTCCATACTAAGGGTCAACGATCAAATCTGTACATAAAGTGGCCACATCAATCAAAATACTACCTAACTTGGCGCTTTAATAAAATACTAGTTGAAATATCATAAACTAGCTAAAGCTTGTGAGTATGAAGAGAAGGCAAATAAAACAAGCGACCTATCGGCCACTATCAAGCTACTAAATTAGCAATGATATCGATTTCTCAGTGCTTAATTTATAAGCTCGTCATTGATTACATTTTTAAATACACTCAACAATTTAATTTCCATACTAAATTCTGAATCTATAAACTCCATTAAACAGCAGTTTCCTTTGCTCCATAAATTGCTTGTTAGTTATACTGAGCATGAACTATTCGAAATCAGATAGTTACGGTTTTTTTGTTTTTAAATAAATAAAGAGAAAGAATGAAAAAATCAGTTTTAGGATGGCTTTGAGTATTTTGTCATTGACGGCCTTAGCTTTAGCTGGACAAGATGTAGTGTCGACAGACCTCACTTTTGTTAGCCAGTTGGACAGTAATGAGCTGCAATTCGAATTTAGTGTGCCAAGGCTCAATTCTTGTGGCACCAACTTATACCTTGTGAAAAGCCCAACAGCAGAAGTAGCCCATAGGAAACAGCAAATTACGTTATTGGCATTTCGGTCTGAGGCAACATTTGACTTTCACGATTCACAAGTCTGTGAAAATGGTTATGCCGTCGTTAAATGGGTAAGAGCTCGAAAATAAAGCCGATGCTGATAATCAAATAAAGGAAATTAAAATGAAATCAATAAATACTTCTGTAGCCTTAATCTCTGCCGTTTTTTCTTGTGCTGCTCTAGCATCGCCAGTTAAATATAACGATAATTTTTATGAATTCGTTGAGGTTACCGAACCATACCTAGGTAATAACAATACTTGGCAAACAGCAGAGCAAGAAGCTAACCAACGTGTTTTGAAAGGTGTAAATGGACGCTTAGCCATTGTTGACTCCCAAGCAGAGAATGACTTTTTATATAGCTTAGTAACTGGAAAATATACTGGTTTTAAAGGTGCCTGGCTCGGAGGTTACTCCCCAGAAGGCTGGTTAACCGGAGGTACATCTCCATTACCATTTAACTATTTAGGGTTTGGTGGAAGTGAACCTAACAACTCAGGCTATGTATACATGAATATCGGCCAGAGTAGCTGGGGCATTGCGGGTGGGCAATGGGCTGATGACTCAGGTGTACAAGGTGTTCCCGTTGATAATGTTGACCCAGTCATTGGTTACTTTGTCGAATATGAAGGAGAATTCCTTCCGACACCAACTGTCCGGGCAGGCTTAGTTAGCTATGTTTACCAGTTAGATACTTTGCCCACTGAATTTGATTTTAGTATTGCTGAGTCAAATGAATGTGGAAGCAGCATTTACCGTGTAAAAAGCAGTGATGTGAATATCACCAATCGTAAATTTGCAATTGTTATGCAAGCTTTTGAACACGGTGACATACTCGAATTTACTGATACTGATGAGTGTGACCATAACAGAGCTATCGTTTCCAATGTCAAAGTTGTAAAATTTACTGCTCAATAGAGACCTTTATACTGGGGGTAAGCAACAAGTTAAGCCCTTATTTATTAAATTTATTGTGGAGTTCAATTCTAAAAAGTAGGTCTCTTTTCGTTCTTTCGTCACCCTCAGTTATTACCATACTTTAGCAACTGCTGAGCTTTGAAGTTAAATAACGTTTGCCATTTAAGATAAGTCGCCTTTAACGCTTAGTTCACGTTAATTAAGTATCTAGATAAGTAGTTATGAACAATAATAAATACCAAGCGACCTTGTCACAGCTTGGGCAGTGTAGAAAATGAATATCTCTAGACTCGCATTGAATTTAATTATGTATTGAAAAATAGATTAAACTGGTGCCGACTACCCGAGTCGAACGCAGGATCTACTGATTACACGTCAGTTGCTCTAACAACTGAGCCAAGTCAGCAAACTGTAAGAATGGTGCCCAGAGGCGGAATCGAACCACCGACACGAGGATTTTCAATACAATTCCAAAAAGCTCTACCGAATGAGCTATCTGGGCAAATAATTTTTATGAACAAAAATATCAGGAAAGTATTTAGATACTAGAAATTTTGGCTTTTAGAAAAAAGTGGTGCCGACTATCCGAGTCGAACGGATGACCTACTGATTACAAGTCAGTTGCTCTACCAACTGAGCTAAGTCGGCACACTATAAGAATGGTGCCCAGAGGCGGAATCGAACCACCGACACGAGGATTTTCAATCCTCTGCTCTACCGACTGAGCTATCTGGGCAAATAAGGTTTCATGTGTATTAAAACTCACTAAGGATTTTCAATACAATTCCAAACAGCTCTACCAAATGAGCTATCTAGGAAAATAAGCTTTTTAATGCATTGGATACAGAAAATTGCTGCTTTAAAATTAAATGGTGCCGACTATCCGAGTTGAACGGATGACCTACTGATTACAAGTCAGTTGCTCTACCAACTGAGCTAAGTCGGCACACTTAATAATGGTGCCCAGAGGCGGAATCGAACCACCGACACGAGGATTTTCAATCCTCTGCTCTACCGACTGAGCTATCTGGGCAAATACTCTTTACGTGTATTAAAAATCTCAAAGGATTTTCAATACAATTCCAAACAGCTCTACCGAATGAGCTATCTGGGCAAATCTTTTACTTTAAAAAATCAGAAATCTGATTTATATCATGCTACATGTTTTATAAATGGTGCCGACTATCCGAGTCGAACGGATGACCTACTGATTACAAGTCAGTTGCTCTACCAACTGAGCTAAGTCGGCACACTTAATAATGGTGCCCAGAGGCGGAATCGAACCACCGACACGAGGATTTTCAATCCTCTGCTCTACCGACTGAGCTATCTGGGCAAATAATTTTTACGTGTATTAAAACTCTCTAGGGATTTTCAATACAATTCCACACAGCTCTACCGAATGAGCTACCTGGGTAAATACTAAATATATTTAAAATACATTCAATGCATTTCAAAAATCTAAAGCGCTTTTGTAAGGCGTTTTAGTAAAATTCTTTATTTTACATCTTTAAGAGATGGTGCCCAGAGGCGGAATCGAACCACCGACACGAGGATTTTCAATCCTCTGCTCTACCGACTGAGCTATCTGGGCAAATAATTTTACGCGTATTAAAACTCTCTAAGGATTTTCAATACAATTCCACACAACTCTATCGAATGAGCTATCTGGTCAACTAATTAGCTTGGATTTATTTCCAATGCAGAACCAAATTTATAAATGGTGCCGACTATCCGAGTCGAACGGATGACCTACTGATTACAAGTCAGTTGCTCTACCAACTGAGCTAAGTCGGCGCACCTAAAAATGGTGCCCAGAGGCGGAATCGAACCACCGACACGAGGATTTTCAATCCTCTGCTCTACCGACTGAGCTATCTGGGCGTGCGGCGTATTAAACGGGTTTTGCCCTTTTAAGTCAACTATTTTTTTGCAATATAATTTGTTTGCGCACAATTCATGCAAATTTGACAAAAATAACTGACTAAAGACTGATTTTTATACTTTATTCCTTCTTTAGGATCTCCTTGTAGCAATAATAAAGAAGTAAAAACGTAGAGAAATCATCCATTATAGGTGTTAGGATGTTAAGTTATTATAAAGCTTGATTTGAAAGTTACTTGCTCGGACTATTTCAATGGAAAAATCTTCACAAGCACAGATCAAAGGTTTCGTGCCCCTGTTTGTTTTTATCACACTCATCATTACTAGTATTGCATCGTTAGGCGCCTACCTTTGGCCAAAGCAAGAAAGTACCCTAGTACATAGCCAACCAGATCTTACTCTGCAAGCTCAGGACTTGGCAGCGCCGCTGAGTAATACCATGATGAAGCTAGGTTACAACTACGCCAAACAAATGCTGACATCCGTCAAAGCAGGTAACCCAAATATAGATGCCTATTTATATGCTGATAGTGGCATGGGTAAGCCGAGTTTAGTATTTCAATCAAATGATGAACCTATAGCAGCTATTAAACAACGCACTAAATTGACCATAGATGGCAAAGTGATTGTTCACCAGCCACTGACGCTAGATGATATTCCAGTTGGTGAATTGGTGTTAGTTTATAGCGAGCCCAAAGTCACCGTTGCCAGCAGTAACCCATTAAGTTATGCATTGGCCCTTGTTGCTTTGTTACTCACAGTAGGGTTTGCACTCTTTTTGAAAAAGCAAATCGTCGGTAAGTTGGCTAAGGAGCTCAACTTACTCAATTCAGAGCTGGAACACTTAATAAAGAAGAAAGATTACGATGTTCATGTCACTGAGCAACTGAGCTTTGGCTTGTCTTCTACAGCAATCGGCATTAATAGTCTAATCAATCAAATTCGCGATATCATAAGAGGCAATAAAGCTTCTCAACATGAATTGAGGCAGCTACAAACAAGCCTAGAGACAGAAGTTCAAGCTCGAACGCTCGCACTGGAAAAGGCCACTTTAAACGCTGAACGCGCATCAGAAGCGAAGACCACCTTTTTAGCAACCATGTCTCATGAGATCAGGACTCCTATGAATGGGGTCATTGGCACCATAGATTTACTGCGTCAAACCGAGTTAGATGGTGCTCAGCACCGATTGACCACCATTATTCGTGATTCTGCCTTTTCATTACTAGGTATATTGGATGACATTTTAGATTTCTCAAAAATTGAAGCTGGTAAGCTACAAATTGACAGTAGTGCATTCTCTGTATCGGAAACCATTGAAGAAGTGGCCCGTGTCCTTTCCTCTGTCGCGAAAAAGCGTAAATTGGACCTGCAGCTTGCTATTGCCCCAGATATTCCGAGCAATTTAGTCGGTGATGCTGTGCGTGTTCGCCAAGTACTTTATAACCTATGTAGTAATGCAATCAAATTCACCACAACTGATGACAGCAAACAAGGCTTTGTAAAGATCTCTGTTGAAGTCGCACAAAATACATCTGAGCATTACACGCTGCGCTTTAAAGTGACAGATAACGGTAAAGGAATGACTCAAGCCCAGCTTAGGGAAATATTTAACCCCTTCATTCAAGCTGAAGGCTCCATCACTCGAGAATATGGTGGCACAGGACTAGGACTGTCTATTTGTAAAAGCCTTGTCGAACTCATGTTAGGCTCTATCAATGTAAATTCAGACATCGGCATGGGCAGTGAATTCATTGTTGAACTGCCATTTAGTATCAGCGGTAAAGTTGAGTATGCAAACAAGGGCGTACTCGCTGGCCGTAAGGTCGTTACTTATACACATAACCCTAATCGCCGAGCTATCTTAGCGCGCTATTTATCTTTCATGGGGGCAAACTCCGCCATCATTGTTGAACCAAGCGAGATAGACGAACACCAGTACGAGCAAGATGTTGTGTGGGTTCTAGATGGCTTAGATGGCATGGATAAAGTCAATCAGCAATTAAGAGAGCTGCTTTATTCTATCGAGCATAATAATCAGCAAGTGATTGTATTAAGCACGATGGACGAATCCGCGTTGAATCACGGCCATATTTTCTACCTTAACGCAGCGCCACTGTGTAAAACAAGTTTCATGACTGCGGTATTAGTTGCGGTCGGCTTGCATCAGCCAAAACAGCTTAAACCATCTCGCACGATGAATAGCTACCTAAATGTTGAAGATGCTAAAGCTCAAAATAAACTAGTATTATTAGTAGAAGACAACGTCCTAAATCAACAAGTACTCACGGATCAACTTCATCTACTCGGTTACGGAGTGGAAGTTGCTGAAAACGGCGAAGAGGGCTTGAAGATGTGGCAACAGGGGCATTATGCCGTTGTCCTAACCGATCTGCATATGCCAAAAATGTCAGGCTACGACATGGTTACTAAGATCCGTGATATTGCCGAGCATGCGCCAGACATCAACGCTCAACCTTATATTATTGCCATCACTGCCAATGCACTTAAGGGCGAACGTGACCGTTGCCTTGCCACTGGTATGAACGACTATATTACAAAGCCTGTCGAACTCAATGTGCTTGAAGCCACCTTAGACAAATGGCAAAACGTCTCTGGACACAAAACAACGCAAGCACCTAGCATCTCTGCTACATCAGCGGACAGCGATAGCGCTCCCTCTCAAACACAGCCTATTTTAGATGAGCCGGTTACTCAGGCACAGCCTGATAACCAACCCACTCAAGTAGAGCAAGTGAGTAATGACAGAGAAATGCCTTCAACATCGGCTATGCAACTTGATATGCCGAGTTTTAATTATGCCGAGCCAAATACACCAGAGGTAATAGAAGAACAAGCGCCGATTGTAGAGGTAGAAGAAACGAGTACACCATCAGTTGCACAAGAGCAAACTAACGATGATATGCCGATTAATATGGATCAGCTCAACAAATACGTAAATGATGATAGCGCTAAGCGGCTGCGCTTCTTTAGAATGTACCTCGAGCAAAGTAGCGAATTAGCCCGTGACATAAATGGTGCGGTTATTTCGTCAAGTCAAAATGAAATCATTGAGGCGTGTCACCAGCTTAAATCCATATCTCGAACAATTGGCGCTGAGCAAGTTGCGCTTATCGCTGAAAAGTTTGAGTCAAAGTGTAAAACAGACGAAATGACGACAGATCAATTGATTCAACTTCGAGATGAGCTTGAAGAATCCTATATGAAAGCAACAGAGTTTATTCAAAAGTACTTACAATCTGCCAATTAACGTTTAGTCGCCTATCGGTAAAGCCACATTAGTGGCTTTACCAAACAATCCCAACTTTAACCTTGAACCATTGAGTGGATCAGTTTAACCACAACGCCTATCATCGCCAAAGGCAGGATATATTTACTGTATTTTTGCGCCTTATCTAAGCCAAGCTTTCCCTGATATTTCTCAAGAAGCGGGATCAAAATGAGTAACGCCGCAATCAAGCAAACCAGTATCAAAATAATATTCATGGTATTCCCTAATTTTTACAACCAGACTATTTTATAACATGGACAAACTCACTTGGCCCGTTATTTATACTAGATCAATGCAAACAGTGTTCATAACAATAAAGGCGCTTCCAGAAGAAAGCGCCTCAAATATAAATAAGAAAAATGTGGGGCAAATGCCCCACTAAAGGTTGGAGAGTGTTGTTAATTGACTAGTGCAAGCAAAATACCTGCAGCAACCGCACTACCAAGTACCCCTGCTACATTGGGCCCCATTGCATGCATTAATAAAAAGTTATGCGGATTAGACTCAAGACCGACTTTATTTACCACACGTGCAGCCATTGGTACAGCAGACACGCCCGCGGCCCCCACTAATGGATTGATTGGATTAGACGATACACGATTCATAATTTTAGCCATGTAAACGCCTGAAGCCGTGCCAATGCTAAATGCCAACGCGCCAAGTACCAAAATACCCAAGGTTTCTACCGTTAAAAACTGGTCGGCTGCTAATTTGGAACCTACTGCCAAGCCCAAGAATATCGTCGTGATATTAATCAGCTCGTTTTGCGCTGTATTGCTAAGCCTATCTACCACACCAGACTCACGCATTAAGTTACCTAAACAGAACATACCAACCAAGGGCGCTGCCGCTGGTAAAAACAATAGAGTTAACGACAATACCATCAATGGGAACAGAATCTTTTCTCTCTTAGAAACGACTCTTAACTGTGGCATTGCAATACTGCGCTCCTCATCTGACGTCAATAAACGCATAATGGGTGGCTGAATAATAGGCACCAGTGCCATATATGAATATGCTGCTACCGCAATTGCACCCAATAACTCTGGTGATAACTTAGACGCTAAAAATATCGCTGTAGGCCCATCTGCACCTCCGATAATTGCAATGGCAGATGCATCTTGTAAGGTAAATTCAAAACCAGGAATAAAGTTCAGTAAAATCGCACCAAATAAAGTCGCGAAAATACCAAACTGTGCCGCAGCCCCAAGTAACAACATACGAGGATTCGCAATTAGTGCACTGAAGTCAGTTAAGGCACCTACTCCCATAAATATCAATAAGGGGAATATGCCACTGTCGATCCCGATATAATAAACGTAATACAGTAATCCACCCGGCTCAGATAGCGCAGCCACCGGAATATTCGTTAATATCGCACCAAAACCAATCGGCACCAATAAAAGTGGCTCAAACTTTTTCGCGATAGCCAAATACAGAAGACCACACCCCACGGCTATCATAGATAGCGCTGGAAACGTTAAGTTAGCAATGCCGGTTGCCTGCCATAAATTTAACAAACCATCCATCTCAAGCGCTCCTATGCCATTTCGATAATCGCGTCGCCAGCAGAGACAGAGTCACCCTCTGAGACTAAAATATCTGCTATTTTACCCGTCGAAGTTGCACGAACTTCCGTTTCCATTTTCATCGCTTCCATGATGAGAACAACATCACCTTGAACAACATCATCACCTGGTCTTGCATGTACCTTAAAAATATTGCCTGCAAGGGGAGCATTAAGTGTTTCACCTGAGCTCACGGATGCAGACTGTGGCATCAGTTCGCTGTCTTTCACCGCAATCTCTTGCAAGTCACCACCTGCGGACACTTCTACATCATAGACCTTGCCATCAACTCTTACGCTGTAACGCTCATTTTCTTGTTTGCGAGCAGGTGCAGGGCGACTAACCGCTTTTTCAACAGCCGTGTTGACAACTAAACTTGGGCTTGGCTCAAACGCTTCTGGATTGTATCTATTTTTTAAGAATTTCAAGCCTATCTGAGGGAACAGAGCATAAGTCAGTACATCATCGACAATTTCCTCGGCAAGCTCAATTCCTTCAGCTTTAGCCTTGGCCAATAGATCGGCTTCCAAACTGTCCATTTCAGGCTCGAGCAAATCAGCAGGCCTGCATGTAATTGGCTCAACACCATCCAAAACACGGGCACGTAACGGCTCATCTACAGGGGCAGGTGTTGCCCCATACTCCCCTTTTAACACACCAGCTGTTTCTTTGGTGATGGTTTTATAACGCTCGCCAGTCAGTACATTTAATACCGCCTGCGTGCCGACAATTTGCGAGGTAGGTGTGACCAAAGGGATGTAACCTAAGTCTTTACGGACATGAGGAATTTCACTCAATACTTCATCGAGTTTATCACCTGCACCTTGCTCTTTAAGTTGGTTTTCCATATTGGTCAACATACCGCCGGGTACTTGTGCAGATAAAATACGCCCATCAACCCCTTTGAGGCTGCCTTCAAATGCCGCATATTTTTTACGTACATCTCTAAAATACGCTGCAATAGATTCAAGTTGACCTAAGTCCAGCCCAGTATCCCTTTTGGTTCCTTCAACAATCGACACGAGCGTTTCTGTTGCGCTGTGCCCATATGTCATACTCATGGAAGAAATGGCGGTATCCAGCATATCAATACCCGCATCAACGGCCTTTTGATATGTTGCGGTGCTTAAGCCTGTTGTTGCATGACATTGCATCGCAATAGGCACAGACACAGTTCGTTTGAGCTCAGAAATCAAGGTATCTGCATCATATGGATTAAGTAGCCCCGCCATATCTTTGATACAAATTGAATGACAGCCCATTTCTTCAAGTTGTTTCGCCTGCTTAAGCCAGCTTTCTAAATTATGGACAGGGCTCACAGTATAAGAGATTGTACCCTGCGCATGTGCACCCACTTTGATCGCAGCACGGATCGCAGTCTCCAAATTACGAACATCGTTCATCGCATCAAAAATTCTGAATACATCAACGCCGTTTTGATGTGCCCGAGTGACAAACTTCTCCACCACATCGTCTGCATAATGGCGATATCCAAGCAAATTTTGACCGCGCAACAACATTTGCTGCTTTGTATTAGGCATGGCTTCTTTTAGCGCGCGGATCCGATACCAAGGATCTTCACCTAAATAACGGATACACGCATCAAATGTTGCGCCCCCCCAAGACTCTACAGACCAGTAACCGACTTTATCGAGCTCTTCCGCAATCGGTAACATATCTTCAAGGCGCATGCGTGTTGCTAATAAAGATTGGTGAGCATCTCTTAGGACTAATTCAGTAAGTTTTAGTTTTGACATGAGATACCCCTTAGTTTTTTTGTCTAAATAGAGAAACTGCTGCACTGATTGCAGCGACATGTGCCGCAGGCACACCTGTTGATACTGGTTTTGAAGATTTTTTAATTGCAGGTTGCTGAGACTCTTGCTCTGTTGCAGCCAGCTTAGATAACGCTTTTACTGCAAAGATGAGAATTGATAAAAATAAAAATACCCCAATCATGCCTGTTAACATAAGATTGGCAGCCTGCGCTAGCAATTCGCTGATTTCCATTTCCGCCCCCTTAGTTGTTATTTATTTGTATACACCCACCCAACCAAAGAAATAGATAGGCAACTTTTGTAAATATTTATTCAACCATCATATCAAACAAATCCTTCATGTAAAGCTGGTTGTAAATTGGTATTACCAATAAGTGTTTTTGTTTTCTTTTCACACACTTAATCATCAATAATGGTAAAACAAAGTGTAAAACACCAAATAAATATGAAAAATACTCAAGATATAAAGGGTAAATATAACTAAATATGAGGGAACCAATGTGAGAACTGGTTTAATGTTGGCCCATTAAGAATTGGTCTTACCTAAATAGAAAAATCAAAAATCGCAACAAGAGTAAATACTCAGCAATTGAAGTTAAACACCATAAATAGTGACTTGGGTACAAACCTAAAAGGAAGCGATACCGGAAATTGACTTATAAAATTTTCAGATTTAAACACCTTGGGGAACGTCGTATAATTAGGGATTAGTCAACTTGAGGAATACTCGTGTTTCAAAGTGAATTTACCCTAGATAAGCAATATTTTCAGGAATGCTTTGATGAATCAGTCGCACTAAGTCAGCATCATAAGCCTAAATATGGCTTAATTGGTTTTTTGTTGATATTAGGCGCTTTATCTCATTACTTATTAGGACAAGCTTACCTTGGCAACTTTTTATTTGTACTGGCGGTCATTGAAGGGGTCTCATTTTATTATCGTCGCCCTTGGTGGGTTGCAAGGCAAATGGTCAGTAGAGCAAGTGGCTCGAAAGTACATATACGAATAGATGAACAAGGGATCAACGCTAAAAACCCGTATCGCGCTTTTGATCTCAGTTGGCAGGATATTGATAACGTGATTGAAACAGACAAAGGACTATTAATAGAGCATGCAAAGTATCGTCAATACATCTCTAAACAAGCACTAGAGCAAGATGCATATGACTTTATATTGCAACAGGCAAAAAAATAGCCACTTTAATGTGGCCATTTCTCGAACATAGGTAACATTGTACTTATTACATGTTACCCGTCGGGTTAGATTTTTCCGCTTGAATTCGCATGTAGATTTCTTCACGGTGTACCGAAACATCTTTTGGTGCATTTACGCCGATACGAACCTGGTTGCCTTTAACACCTAGTACCGTTACTGTTACTTCATCACCAATCATCAGGGTTTCGCCTACACGGCGAGTTAGAATTAGCATTCTCTTGCTCCTGTTATTCCAAAATTTAAAAGATTCCGCGTCAAGTTCATTTTAATTAAAAGTTCATGTAAAAGTAAGCAAAATAATTGCTTATTCACGACTTTCTAAGCCAAATGCACCATGAAGTGCCCTAACAACAAGCTCCAAGTAACGTTCTTCTACTAAAACAGAAATTTTTATCTCCGATGTCGACACCAAAAGTGTATGAATATTTTCTTTCGCCAAGGCGTCGAAAAATATGCCTGCAATGCCTGAATGAGACTTCATACCTACACCCACAGCAGAGATTTTAGCAACTTGTTGATTGCACTCTACGCTCGAAGCACCGATATCAGCTAAGTTCGTGTCTAATACATCAAGTGCTTGTGCATACTCATTGCTGTGTACAGTTAAAGCATAGTCTATTTTGCCAACTTGATGATTAATTTGGCTTATCATGTCCACTTCGATGTCATATTCAGCAAGTAAACACAAAACCTTTGCTAAAGAGCGCGGCGTTTCAGGTAATTGACGTACAATGATTAACGCTTCATCTTTTTGATAAGTAATACCTGATACAGTCCTACTTGTCACTTTAGGTTCCTCATAGCTAATTAGGGTGCCGGAATCGGGCTTGAACGTAGATAAAACTCTCAGTGGAATATGATACTTTCCTGCAGCTTCAACGGATCTGATCTGTAGCACCTTCGCACCTAAGCTCGACAGCTCTAACATCTCTTCAAACGTAATTTGATCCATGCGACGCGCTTTGGGTTCAACTCTTGGATCTGTGGTATAGACGCCATCAACATCCGTGTAGATCTGGCATTCATCTGCGCCAATTGCAGCGGCAATTTCAACTGCAGAGGTATCTGTTCCACCACGACCTAGGGTCGTAATATTGCCTTCAAAGTCACGGCCTTGAAACCCGGCCACAACCGCAATACGGTTATGTTCAAGCTCTTGTTGCAAACGGGCCACATCAATGCTTTGAATGCGTGCTTTGCCAAAGACATTATCCGTTTTGATACCAATCTGGTCAGCTAACAAGCTCACTGCAGAATGGCCGCGTTTAACAATAGCCATTGCCAGCAACGCAATCGATACCTGCTCACCTGTTGTAAGCAAAACATCTAATTCACGCGCGCTTGGTCGCTCATCAATTTGCTTAGCCAGTGACAACAAGCGATTGGTCTCACCTGACATAGCGGAGACAACAACGACAACTTGATGCCCTTGTTGTTTAGCCTTAATGATCAAATCGGCGACCGCCTCGATTCGCTCTATTGAGCCAACAGAGGTGCCGCCAAATTTTTTTACGATTAATGCCACAGGTTATTGCGTTTTATCATTCAACCATACAGGAACACTTGCTAATGCAGCTTCCAAGTTCTCTGGTTGTGAACCGCCAGCCTGTGCCATATCTGGACGACCACCGCCTTTACCGCCAACTTGCGCAGCCATGTGATTTACTAGTTCGCCCGCTTTAACTTGGCCAGTTAAGTCTTTTGTGACACCAGCTATTAAGCTCACTTTATCGCCATTGGCAACACCCAGTGCAATCACACCTGAGCCCATCTTATTCTTTAAGTCGTCAACCATTCCGCGCAGTGCTTTTGACTCAGTACCTGCCACATTTGCGACAAGTAACTTAATGCCGTTAACGTCAACCGCTGACTCAAGTAAAGATGCACCTGCCGCACTTGCTAGCTTGTCATTCAACTGACTAACTTGCTTCTCAAGGCCTTTTGCTTTCTCAATTAGTGCAGCCACTTTTTCAAGCGCACTTGCACTGTCGCCTTTTACTAAAGCAGCGATATCTGACAGTACTTGCTCTTGCTCTGCAACATACTCCACCGCATCTTCACCTGTCACAGCTTCGATACGACGTACACCTGCTGCAATACCACTTTCAGATACAATTTTTAAGAAGCCGATATCACCAGCACGCTCTACGTGTGTACCACCACATAATTCAATTGAGTAATCACCAATTGAAACAACGCGCACTTCATCATCATACTTTTCACCAAACAGCGCCATTGCGCCTTTCGCTTTTGCATCTTCAATATCCATGAGCTGAGTATTTAACGCAAAGTTAGCACGGATCTCATTGTTGACTGTTGTTTCAATCTCTCTTAGTTGTTCTTTCGTTACGCCCTCAAAATGTGAGAAGTCGAAACGCAACTTATCAGGCATGACCAATGAACCTTTCTGGGCAACATGCTCTCCTAAGATTTGGCGAAGAGCCTCATGTAAAATGTGTGTTGCTGTGTGGTTTTTCTTGATACGTTCACGGCGCTGCGCATCAATTTGTGCATCGACCTTATCATTGATACCGATACGCCCTGCGACATAACCATGGTGTGCAAACGCATTACCCAACTTTTGCGTATCTGTGACAACAAATTCGCCACCAGAGACTTTTAAAATCCCCGTGTCACCAACCTGACCACCTGATTCTGCGTAGAAAGGAGTACGGTCAAGCACAACAATGCCTTTTTGCTGCTCTGTTAGCTCTGAGACGCTTTCGCCTTCTGCAAATAGTTCAACCACAGTGCCACTGTATTGGACAGCATCATAGCCTTTAAAGTCAGTGACTTTCTCAGACTTCAGCTGCTCGTTGTAATCCGCACCGAATTTACCAGCTTGTTGCGCTTGCTTACGCTGGGCTTCCATCGCAGCTTTAAAGCCACGCTCATCGATAGTCATGAAGCGCTCACGAGCAACATCAGCTGTTAAATCCGCAGGGAAACCATAGGTGTCATATAGCTTAAATACCAAATCACCTGGGATAACATCCCCTTCAAGGCCAGCTAAATTCTCTTCTAAGATAGTCAAACCACGGTCAAGTGTTTTGCCAAATTGCTCTTCTTCAATACGTAAAACTTTTTCAATGATTGCTTGCTGCTTGATCAGCTCAGGGTACGCTTCACCCATTTGCTCTGCGAGTGCGCCTACCAATTTATGGAAGAATGCCCCTTGTGCACCTAGCTTATTACCATGTCTTACTGCACGACGAATGATACGACGAAGCACGTAACCACGACCTTCATTTGATGGCATTACGCCGTCGGCAATTAAGAATGCACATGAACGAATATGGTCAGCTACAACGCGTAAAGATTTGTCCTCTAGATCTTGCGCACCAGTCACAGAAGCAGTTGCTTTAATTAAGGCTTGGAATAAATCAATTTCATAGTTTGAGTGCACACCTTGCATAATCGCAGAAATACGCTCAAGACCCATACCGGTGTCGACTGACTGATTAGGTAGTGGTTCCATCGTTCCATCTGCATGGCGATTGTATTGCATAAATACAAGGTTCCAAATCTCGATGAAACGATCACCATCTTCTTCAGGACTGCCTGGAGGACCACCCCAAATGTGCTCACCATGGTCAAAGAAGATTTCCGAACATGGACCACAAGGACCAGTGTCACCCATGGACCAGAAATTATCAGACGTATCAATACGAATGATGCGCTCTGCAGGTACCCCTACTTGGTTTGCCCAAATGTCATAGGCTTCTTCGTCAGTGTGGTACACAGTCACCAACAGCTTTTCTTTTGGTAACTGGATCACATCAGTCAAGAATGACCATGCAAATTTAATCGCATCTTGTTTAAAGTAATCACCAAAACTAAAGTTGCCTAACATTTCAAAAAATGTGTGGTGTCTTGCTGTATAACCCACATTTTCTAAGTCATTGTGCTTACCACCAGCACGTACACAACGCTGCGAACTCGTCGCGCGGTTATATGGACGTTTTTCCGCACCTAAGAATACGTCCTTAAATTGCACCATACCTGCATTAGTAAACAGAAGTGTGGCATCGTTCCCTGGAACTAGAGAACTTGATGGCACCACTTGGTGGTGTTGTTTAGCAAAGAAGTCTAAAAAGCTTTGCCTAATCTGTGCGGTAGTCATGTGCTGCATGTGATTATTCACCCTTTATTGCTGCTGTGTGCTGTAAACCACAAAGGAAGTTGTCAAAATCAACTCTCACTTTGCGACTGTATAGCAAAATCTATTTGGTCATAGCTAAAGCCACGATACATCATGTATCGAACACGCTTTGACTTTTCTTGATAATCTAATTGTTTTGTGGAGTAACCGTATTTCTTCTCATAGGTTTGTTGAGCTACGGCAAACCAATCAATTTCTCTTTGTTCGATAAGTTGCGTTAGGTGCGACTTATCAACGCCTTTATTTATCGCATCCATCATTACCCGCTTTTCACCCAACCCCTTGGCTAATTGGCGGTTTAGATAGCTTTCACAGTGCCTTAAATCATCTAGATACCCGATATCACAGAGCCACTCAATGAGTGACTCAGCATACTCTTCTGTCGCGCCTTTTTGACGGAGCTTTTGACCGAGTAGCTTACGTGAGTACTCTTGCCTAGATAACAGCCACACTGCGTAATTTTTTAATTTTTGTTTTTCTTTATCATCCATCAAGCGTCAAACCGGCCTGATTGAGTCACATTTTCTTGCTCATTTTGTGATTTGTTCCCTTGACTAGGACCATCTTCACTTTGAGGTGATTGCGTTACAAAAATTGCCTGAAAAGAAACAAAAAAGCCAATATACAATATCGGCATAATGACAATTAACGGCACAAGTGACAACGGCGTTGATAAAATGATCAACAACGCAGCAATACCACCATAGACTGTTAATGGTGCCATATTGTGATAAAACACCGTCAATGACTGCTTCATCGCAGCAAAGATATTCGCCTGCTCTTTGAAATATACTAGCGGTAGAGCGTAGGCAAATGCCATCATCGCGAGCGATTGTAAAGCAATGAAAATAACAATGTCAGAAAAGCTAATCGCTTGCGCAATCTGCTCAATGACTATTTGCATATCTTGATCTGGAGTGTGGTTTTGCAGCGCACTGGTCACAGGTTCAAACAGCAAACTCATCAATACACCCAAAATAAGCGCGACACCCAGTTGATAAAGACCTAAACGAAATAAATTCAGCCTGCGACCTTTAGTGGTAAACGGTTTTAAAATATCGGCCAACATAATGGATTTGCCCGCTTGTATATTCAGCGCAGCATTATAAAAACCAACCGTTAAAAATGGCCCAGCCAACGCGCACATCATCTGAATGATGGGGTTGGGAATAACAAATGGGAATAGTCCTACGATGACGATAAAAATGTACATCATCATAAAAGTCAAAGGCTGAGTTTTAAACACCGCCCATCCGGCTTTAAACCAACTCACCCCAAAACTCGCTTTGAATTTTTGAAAATCTGCAGACATAAATGATTAACTTAGTTATAAAACGCTCTAATTATACTGATTCGAGAGAGTACTTGAAAGGAAGTTTATGAGGCTTATCGTGACTAAATGCAACAAAATAGTGAAATACAAAATAATATGCATATTCAGTGTTTGATTTGCTCTATTGCTACAATCCATTCAATACAGCAAATCAAACCTTATTTGGCTACTTTGGCTTTTTTATTTGCTCCATATCCAACATATGAGAGCCATGCTTCACTTTCGTTTCTAAATAATTGCGATTTCCAGAGTCACCTACTTTCACATGAGCCTGAGTACCGATAACGCTTTCAACTTCAATGCCAGCATTACGCAGCGCATTCAATTTACGCGGATTATTTGTCATCAATTTTACATGATTGAGTCCCAAGGCTTTGAGCATGAGTACAGCATCTGAAAAGTCACGTAAATCGTCATCAAACCCTAGATGGTTATTGGCCTCATAGGTGTTCATTCCCTGAGATTGTAATACGTAGGCATCAATTTTATTATACAAGCCGATACCTCGACCTTCTTGTCGCAAATATAATAAAACACCACCACTTTGATGCATTTCTTCTATACATTCGTTAAGCTGCTCACCACAGTCACATCTCGATGAATGAAAAACATCCCCAGTTAAGCATTCTGAGTGCATTCTGATCAGTGGCACCTCTTGCTTAGAATCTGCACCATTAAATACTAACGCAACATGCTCTTCACCATCTTTAAGTCCTTCAAAAGATACTATCTCTGCAGGAATATGACTACGCTGCCCTACATTCAGCTCGACTCTTGCTCTAACTTCAGCCACGACTAGAAAATACCTAATTAAAAATGTGATGTTATCACAAATATGCATATATCACTTTATATGGTGACAAATGTACCATTTTACAAGTCAAAATACACAAAACTGGTAAATGTGTACATAAGCGCTAGTCTTTATCCACATAGATAGTTTGCTGGTAGCAATAGCGGGTCGCCGATGAGGCTGTTAACTCTACTGTTTTTAATTCTTCCTTGTTATGGTGCAGCCGAGCAATTGAAGCTCGATGGCTTTGCCACCATAGGATTAACCGTTACAGATTCAGACACAGCCGGAATAAGGCAGCATATTTCTCAGCCTCATGCGACCTATCAAGACGAATTCGGCTTCACTAACTCATCATTAGGTGCGCAAGTTGAATGGCAAGTGAGTAAAAATACCCAGTTTGTCGGGCAAGCGCTCTTTAAAGACAACGAAGAACAAAATTTAGATAACATCATCCAAATGGCTTTTCTTCGTCATTCTTTTAATGGCAATTGGCAACTTAGGGTTGGCAGAACAGGCCTCGACTTGTTCATGATGACCGAACACCGCGATATTGGATATACCTATACCTATAACCATCCCCCGACAGAGTTTTATGCCATTGTCCCGCACCAAAACTTAGATGGGATCGACGTAAAATATACCCGTCGCCTGACACAGGGGTTGATCAGTGGTAAGTTCTTCGCAGGCAAATCTACTGCGCCAATTGTGAGTGATGAGGGTTTTTTTTGGGATGTCGAACTAAAGTCACTCTATGGTCTGGTTATCGAGTGGCAATCTTATGATTGGACTTTCAGAGCAAATTATACAGCCACGCAATCAGGCAACGAAAACGACCAACAAAAACAGCTTCAAGCTGCACTAGCCTTGGTCCCTGATCAAATTTGGCCACAAAAATCAACCTTGCTCGACTCCTTAAATCTCATAGGAAAACGCTTCAATTACTCTGCTATCGGCACACGTTACGACAATAGTCAGTGGTTTTTACAAAGCGAAGTGTCTTACATAGACTCAAATTCCCAAGTACTTAAAGCGCTTACAGCAGGCTACATCAGTGCTGGCTTCTATTATGATAACCATACTTTAATGGCCACCCTAGCACAGGCCAAATCCAACAATAGGACGCCACAACGCCCCTTAGTGTCAACCCCAGAGCTAGACCTTTTATACAACACGCTGATCCGACATACTAATTTTTATCTCGTCGACCAAAATACGTTTTCACTCACCCTACGAACGGAAATTAATCACTCTCTCGCAGTAAAAGTGCAATTAGAACACACAGCAATAGACAGCTTACCCTCTGCTTTTTATTTACATCGCAACTTGCAAAGCGGTGATTTTGACAACTCATTCAATACGCTGGGTATCAGCCTAAACTGGGTGTTCTGATGTATCGAGTCTGCAAAAATGTCGTGCTATTAATTCTCTGCTTATACAGCTGGGGGTCCAACGCAGAGGTGCAAAGCGAGATTGTCATCGTGGTAAATAAACATAACCCAATTGAGCGTATAGAAAAGCGTCAATTAATTGATATGTATATGGGTAAATACCTCGCCTTTCCAAATGGTCATATTGCGGTGACATTAGACTATAAAAAAGAGCATGATTTGCGTAGAGTATTTTTTGAAGCACTTACGGGTCGCAGCATATCGCAAGTAAACGCATATTGGTCACGCGTTAAATTCAGTGGTAAAGCATCACCGCCTCAAGCATATCCAACAATTGACGCTATAATTGATAAAGTGGCAACAACTCCAAGTGCAATTGCCTACATACCGGCAACTGCCGTAACTGACGAATTAAAAGTAGTGTATCGTTTTGCTAAGTAAACAAAGCTTAATAGTAAGGTTGATGCTGATCTTAAGCATCTCAACTTTTTTATTTTCTGCCGTATACGCGTATCTATATTACAACTATATTTTTGAAACTGAGCTCGAGCGCTCAGATAATAGCGTATTGCAAATTAGCCAAACCGTCTCCTCAACAGCATCAATTGCGGCTTATCTTGAAGACAAAGATTTAGCCAATGAAGTTGTCAATGGCTTGGTGAGCAATGACATAATTCAATCAGCCGCCTTGACCAACCAAAGTACAGTGCTTGCCAAAAGCATCTTATTTAACGAGCGAGAAGCGCTCACTTTTAGCCTGCCTAACCCTTTTATTCTGCAAGAAAATATTGGCTTCATTCATGTCGTGCCGAACACCCAATTTATACGTCAAAACGCCCAGGGCATTGCATTTTCCTCAGTACAAACCTTGCTCATTGTGGTCATTCCCATGCTCCTGCTATTTGCCGCTTTATCTTTTCTATTGGTTTCAAAGCCATTGGGCTATTTAAGCCATCAATTAACAAGTATCACGCCTGGAAGTGCTAACCGGATCCATATTCATGACGCCCATAAGCAGAGTGAAATAGGTCAAATAGGCAAAGGGATCAACGCCATGCTGAGCAATACCGAAATGCTTTTTGAGCAAGAGCGTAGTTTGCGGTTAGAGATCGAACAGCTAGAGAAACGCTTTCGCTTGATGTTTGAACGCAGTTCATCACCAACACTATTGGTACGTGAGCAAGGAGATGTTTCACTCGTCAATGATGCTGCTAAAGATTTGTTAGCGGGTATGGGTGTGGACAGCGAAGAGCGCTTTCCTGACAACTTAGGGCAGTATTGTAAGACTCCAGATATTTTGTACACCTTCACCGAAAATAGCATAAAACAAAAACAAGTTATGCAGGCTGAATTTGAATTTACCAATCCGCTCACTTTGTCTTCTGTTTGGCTCAGTATGATCATCCTCAACACAGAAAGTGATGGACAGTGGTACTTTCAAGTTTTTTTAGCCGATATCACCTCTCGAAAAACCATGATCTATCAACTCAGCCATCGCGCACAGAGAGACAGTTTAACCAGCTTGTATAATCGATACGGTGCAGAGCTGACTCTGCTTGACTGGATTGACACCAATACTGAATTTAGCCTACTTTTGTTGGATCTTGATGAGTTTAAACCTATCAATGACATTTATGGACATAATGCTGGTGATGAAGTGTTGAAACATGTCGCCCAAAGCATTTCTTACATTGTCTCGAACAATGATCTAGTATGCCGTTGGGGCGGTGATGAATTTGTCATCGCAATTAAAACGTCAGACAAATACACCATTAATGCCATTGCGACTAAGCTCCTAGATGCTGTAAATACCCCTTTTACGTTTGAACACAACAAGCACCAACTAAAATTACATGTGGGTGTTAGTATTGGCATTTCGCATTTTCCTGAACATGCCGACAATTTAAAAGGCTTGGTCGAATGTGCGGATGTCGCCATGTACACAATTAAAAAAACGACCAAAAATCAATTTACTTATTACTCGACCTAAAACTCACGCAATATGCGCTCGTCATACAACTCGATGTCTAAGGTGACGTTATGAGCCTGAGCTAATCCCTCTAGTTCAGCTTGCCATAGGGACAGCTCTTCCATGGTGATGGTATTATCATCTAAATGCCACAATTGACGAGACCCGCTGTAACTATATTGGATTGCTAACATGGCATTGGCATTGCCCTGCGCAGCCGCCTTTTTAAGTTTCGGCATTTTTCTTGTAATTTTATTCAGCGCTTGTTTAAGCTCCCAAACATAAACAACCTCAGTCATAAATGGATGGGTTTTTACTTTTTTCAGGACAGCTGCAATCACAGCACAAGTTACCAACACCCCCAAAAGATTCCAATGAAAGTGACTACCATCACTGTCTGGAAAAAGCTGGATGAGTAGTTGGGCGATACCCAAGCTACCAGCGGTTAAACTGACTATGCACAGGCCAATGACCCAATTAAGATGCTTTCTATATCTTGATTTATCGATATCTTGTAACTGCATGGCATTTCCTATTAAGCGACTTAGAGGCATTTTAATCAGTTAAAAAAGAAAATAAAAAAATATATCACCCCTTTTTTTGACCTAGCGCGTTTTACTAGCAAAAAGAAGGGGAAATTATGATGACTACGATGACTGATATCAAAGTACCAACGCCCTATAAAGCGTTAAACAAACTTGTTTTATCTTTTGTTGGTGCACTGTGCGTTACATTTTCTTTGTTCGCTTTCATGCAGCAATTAGTGAGCCAAGATGAAGTGTTTGTCCCAGAGCCAATACCCACTTTGGATGTATTCATTTCTCAAGATCTTGAGGATACTCCCATAAGGGTGCGCCAAGTTTTACCGCCACCGCCAAAGCCTGCACCAAAAGCACCGCCTAAACCAAACACGCCCCCGGCTGAAACAACAGGTGTCGCGGTCGATATTAATATTTCTTCGGGTGTTAAATCATCGCCAATTCAAATGCAAAACACATTGCAGATGAGTGACAGTGGCGCAGCGCCCATTGTTCGAATTGAGCCAACATACCCAGCGACAGCGGCAAGAGATGGCATAGAGGGCTGGGTGCAAGTCGCGTTTAGCATTTCGCCTAGCGGACAAGTAATTGATGCACAAGTTATCGATGCCAAGCCCAAGCGAGTATTTAACCGCGCAGCACTTAAAGCACTGAAGCGTTGGAAGTATCGCCCAAAAGTCATCAATGGCAAACCCGTAGTTCAACCTGGGCAGTCAGTTATGTTAGAGTTTAATTTAAACAAGTAAGCAAACTTGTACATAGCCGCTGAGTTTCGGCTCAGTGGCTACTGATATAGCTTCTGGTGTCAATAAGAAAAAACACGGAGAGAATATGCTACTTGCGATAAAAAACTGGTTCATCCAAGACAAAACCGAAGCACATGATCCCTTAGCGGAATTTAAACGTTGCGGTGAGAATCGTTATTTAGAACAGGCAATTGATAATTTTAACCCTGATCTTTACCACTATTTATGCACGCAAAGCGATCCGGAAACCGCAGAGGACATATGCCAGAAGACTTGGCTCGCTATTGTAGAAAAACGTCAATACTACCAAAGTAATAGCACGCCCAAAGCGTATATTTTTAAAATTGCACGTAATGCCTTAATTGATGAGTTTCGCAAACAAAATAAGTACATATGTGATAGCAACGAAACCGATATCTGCACACAAGATGGCGATAGCAATTTTAATTACGCTTGCAATGAGCAGTTATACAATGCGATTAAAGCACTACCACACGCCCAAAAAGAAGCCATTTGCTTACAATTGGAAGGGTTCTCACTCAAGCAGATTGCCCAGATCACCACTGCAAACCATGAAACAGTCAAAACGCGCTTGAGATACGCCAAGCAACAACTAAAGCACATGTTAGGAGAGCTAAAATGAGTGACTCAAAACCCAAAATAAACGATCTCCAGCAAGCGTATTCAGCATCGAAAAGACTAAATAAAATGACGCCTAAACAAGTTAGACGGCTAAAAAGAATAAGTAAACTTGAAAACCGTAAGCACACTAGGCAGTTTTGGCTAAGAACCTCAATGTGGGCAAGCTCATGCTGCCTTGTCGCATTAGTAGGCAGCCTAACTTTACAAGGCTTACTGACCGACTTTGAAAACTTCCTTTCACAGGTTGATCCCCACTCTTTTTCGGCGCAGCACTATCACGTTGTTGAAACACACAATATCGTTGAAGGGCAATATCAAACCACCATTGCACAGCAAAAAGCACAACTCGACGACACGCTGGCGGGCTCCAAAGAAACACTCGTGGCGGTACGCCAGTTTTACGGCCAGTTAGTGCATTCAGAGAAAGATGTATGGTTCATCGCGGACTGTCAAAATCGAACTTTATTAGAGGTACGAAAAAATTTACTCGAGGAGCTGGGAGTGCCTAAAAATGATATGCTCGAATACGAACAAGGTCAGTTGTTGGCATTGAGTAAAAACCAGTCGGGGCAGTTGATTAATATTACCGCCCCAACCTCTGGCAAAAATCTCTATGCGTGCCCTTAAAGCAAGACAACACTCGCTATAATAAACCCAACCAATGCCAAAGCGCCTCCCACAAGGGCATACGGCAGCTGGGTTTTAACATGAGTTAATAAATCACAGCCAGAAGCCAGTGCGGACACCGCACTGGTATCTGAGATAGGTGAGCAATGATCGCCAAAAATACCGCCACTTAAAATCGCGCCAATCACCAACGAAGGTGGCAAACCTAAAGTTTGAATTAATGGCACACCTATGGGTATCAGTATTGCGAATGTACCCCAAGATGTCCCCGTCGTAAAAGACATCACCGCTCCCGTTAAAAACAAGGTAGGCACGATCAGATACAGGGGTAAGTAATCACCAACAAGCTGTGCCACAAATACTCCGGTGCCCAACTCCTTTAAACTTGCTCCTAAAGTCAGAGATAGCAAAACAATACTCACCAAGGGCAATAGTTCTCCCATGCCCTTAAAGCCAATATCAATCAATTGATGATGCGTAAATTTGCGCCCAGTGAGTAACATTAAATAAGCAACCGCACATGCCAAAACGGTCGCATATAATACCGATTTAGAACCGCTGCCACTGGCAAGCACACCGTCGCCCGTCCACAACATAAAGCCAATCATGCCAAAGATAAGTACACCAAGCGGCACCAGCATAAATCGTGCACGAGAGGCTTTTGGCCCTGCATCTAATTCTAACTTTGTCTGCTTAAGTTCATCCTCAGCGACTTTCATCGGGCCATGCACCTTATCAAATACGATGGTGTAGAGCACAATTATCAATGTAATAATGGCATAGAAGTTAAAAGCGACACTGCCCCACAACACACTGACAGCTGATTGTTCAAGTTCATAATTACTCAGCAAACCCAAAACAAACGCCCCCCAACCGTTAAGCAAGATCAAAATACAAACAGGCGCACTGGTACTATCTATAATATAAGCAAGCCGCGCTCGACTCATTTTGAACTTATCAAATAAGCCACGTGCAACAATGCCCGAAGTGAGCACACTCATATTCGACTCGATAAAAACAGCAGTGCCTGTAAACATGGTCAACAGGCCCACTTGCTTTTTATTTTTTACAACACCTATTCGCATCAATTTTTGTACTGTTGCGGATACGCCTCCGGACTCTCGGATATACGCCAATAGTGCCCCAATCACGATACTAAAAATTAGAATTCGACTATTCCCGGCAGACGTTGCTACCTCAATTATTCGTTCAATACTATTAATAAATGTAACGAAAATAGATTGCTCACCTTTAACGAATACCAGTAAAAATTCTGACGATAACAAAGCCAATATTAAGGCGACGATCACTTCCTTTCGCCAGAAAACAACGGCTATTGCAATGAGTGGGGGCAAGATAGAATACCAAGACATAGCTTTCCTTTTATTGTTTTCATTGAGTTGAAAAGCGCTGATAACAGTAGAAAAGACGTAAATTCATACTTATATTGTTATCATACATGTGTAATTTATAACCATGGTAGCTTAAACACTTATTTAAAAAAACCTTCTATTTCGGGTATATAAATTCACAAATGCAACAATAGTACCCTTACCAGAGCCACATAAATCAAAAAACGCAATAATATTCCGAAACAATCTATCGCAACGTTCCAATTGAACCTATAATATGGACAGTTTAAGTTAGTTTTAGTTACCAGGTGATCCTCATGTCTACTTTTGTAAAAATAAAGGCCTTGAAGCCTTCACTATCACAAAGTGAAGCTAAGTTGGCAGACTTTACGTTGAAGTCAGGTGCAAAAATTCGCGGCCTGTCATCTATTGAACTCGCAAAGTCAGCAGGTGTTAGTCAGTCAAGCGTTGTTAAATTTGCTCAGAAACTAGGTTATAAAGGGTTTCCAGCATTTAAGTTAGCTGTTGTGGATGCGTTAAATGAACAAACACAAGAAGATACGCCGCTATCAAATGAGATAGAACAAAATGATTCTATTGCACACATCTCAGAAAAGCTGATCGCAAACCAACAAGCAACGCTTGTTGCAACCAGTAAATTAAATACGCCAGAATTGTTTGAGCAAGCTGTACAAGCAATCAAAGGTGCAAAAAAAGTCATGGTATGCGCTATTGGTTCAACGCATACAATGGCACAAGACCTAACCTTAAAGTTACAAAAGCTAGGTGTTTGTGCAGTCACACATGTTGATGAACTGAGTGCTGCGAGTTACATTGCCACAATGGGTAAAGATGACTTATTTATCTGCCTTAGTAATTCAGGAACCGTCAAAAGTATTGTCAAGCTGGCTCAACAAGCTAAAGCCAATGAATGCCAAATCTTGGCACTCACTCGATATGGCCACAGTGAACTGGCGACTTATGCTGATAGCTGCTTGTACTGTATTCAAGACGCTGAAGCCGTTAAACACTCGGCAGTATTGACTCGTGCTTCTTTAGGTTACCTAATTGACGTGCTGTTTATCTCTTTGGCACAATCAAATCTTCACTGGCAGCGACGCGCAGATCGCTCCAATGAATACATGAGCGATATGTTAAACATCTAGTCTCATGCATCAGGTGCCTTATCTTTTGTATAATAGATAAGGCACTCTTTGCTGTTTAAACTCTGCCACTTCCTGACGCCAAATAGCTTCAATTTGATGTGACTTTAGCCCTTGTTCAACGCCAAGTCTAATAAGATTAGTCCCTGCTAGCTTGTCTAAAAACTTGGGGGATGTGATAAACCGTTGGTTGTGTTGTTCAAATGCACTATATGCTGCAACAAACCATCTTAAATCAAACCCCTTTAGCTCGCTTTGACGCAGATCCCGACCCCATACTTGTTCACCTTCTAGTTTTGGAAAACGTGCCGCACCAACAATTGAGCGCGGTGAAAAAGAAAATACGCCCAGTTTAACTTGATTATGTCCATACACTTGAAAAGGAAAATCGGTACCTCGTCCTACCGACACAGCTGTTGCTTCAAAAAAGCATAATGATGGATATAAATAAATTGCCTGTTGATTAGGTAAATTAGGACTGGGTGCAACAGGTAAAATATATTCATCTAACGCATCATAGTTTGCTACTGGGACCACCTCGAGGTTTAGATCATTCGCACCTGATAACCACCCTTCCCCTTCTATCATTAAGGCCAGTTCTCCAACCGTCATCCCATGAAGTATAGGAATGGGATGCATACCAACAAACGAGCTATACGCTTTGTCTAAAACAGGTCCATCAACATGCTGAATATTTGGGTTTGGCCTGTCTAACACGATAAACGCTTTTTGGTGCTCTTTTGCGGCCTGCATCATATAGTGCATCGTGCTAATATAGGTATAAAATCGCACGCCAACATCTTGAATATCAAAGATGAGTACATCTAAATCAACAAGCGCATCTCTGCTTGGACGTTTTTGCTTCCCATAAAGGGATGCTATGGGCAGTCCTGTTTTCGCATCAATACTATTGTTGATATGCGCGCCTGCATCTTGATCGCCTCTGAAACCGTGTTCGGGCGAAAAGATCCTAACGACATTAATATTTTCCGCGAGTAAAAAGTCAACCAAGTGCTTATCTGCAACTCGAGAAGATTGATTTACAATTAAGCCAACTCGCTTATCTTGCAAAAGTGGTAAATATATCTTTGATTGTTGTGCGCCAACCTCTATCGCAATTGATTGCAGCGCAATGAAAGGCAACATGGTTAAGAGAATAAAATTAAAGTAAATAGCACGCACCAACACCGTAACTCCTATAGCACACAATGACTTGGCAATATGCCTGATCAGCGCCAAAAAAAGAACCTTTTTTTGACTTTTACATGGGCTTCAATTTCAATATTCTCTAGTAAAAAGAAAGGCTTCACAGTATCTAACTGGGACTGCGTCAAGCGCTTGTTCTTTAATGCCGATATAATACTATCTTGCTCAAGTGTGGCTTCTTTAAATCCGCATTCAACAAATAGCACACTTTCTTCATGTTGTAGTCTAATATTTTGATATAACTGAGCTAATTGAACGCCCGAATAAGCTGTATTCATTACTTGTACCTTCATACACAATTGATGTTAGATACAAGTGTATGTAACGGCTTGATAGTAAAATTGGATAAATGCGACATTTGATTTGACGCATTGGACGCGTGTGAAAAGTGAACCTTTGAGTGGCTCAAAGCATCTCGGAATATTCAGATCTGTAAAGTGGTTCAAATTTCAGGCATAAAAAAACCGACTTTCGTCGGTATTTATCTCATGTTTTACTACTTGAGTGAAGTAACCACTTTAAATAAAGTGGCGGACGCGGGAGGA
>NZ_JAKFZS010000110.1 GCF_021654285.1 Pseudoalteromonas luteoviolacea
CTGCGACTTGAGGCGTGACGCCATTTTCTAAACCTTTATCATTTGAAAGTGCTTTTAAACTTTTTTTTTGTATTTTTAATTTCATTATAATTTCCTTTTGATGATTGAGTTATGCCTTTAAATTTTTATTGATTGGCATAATTTAGGCTCACATATTATGTGGCCTATATGTTTTATATATTATGAAATTTGTAAATACAATTTTTATTTATATGTCTTTATTTTTAAATTAGAGTGTGGGTAATTGGTTTTTTCGGCTTTTAATGTCTGGATTTTACTTTTATATTTTAATGAAATTTTTCATTAATTTTAATTTAAGAGCCAAAATAAATGTTGACTCTTAAATGATCAAAATAGCTCTGGGATAAGGGATACCAGTCTTTGTGCAGATTGATTCGCTTGAGCAGAAATAGCCATGGTTGCGTCAAAGATC
>NZ_JAKFZS010000111.1 GCF_021654285.1 Pseudoalteromonas luteoviolacea
TTCAAAAAAGTTCGCAGTAACACTGATATGCTCAGGCTGGAGCTTGAGTAACGTCGCCCAAATAGCAACCAACGCTTTTTCGGTGTCTGTCTCAGGGGCTATATACTCTCTGCTGAGTTGACGGCCATCTATTGAAGGGAGAGCTGAGCGTTGAAGCTTACCATTGGGGGTCAAGGGCCAGTCGGTGATGGGGATTAATACCGAAGGCAGCATGTGTGAAGGGATTCGAGTAGACAGTTGCGCTCGAACTTGAGATACCCAGTCATAGTCGGCTTTATCAACATCTGCCTTGATATAACCTACCAGTTGTTGCTCGCCAACCTCTCCAGCGGCCATGACCACAGCACTGTCGACCCCCTCACACTGATTTAGGTGGTGCTCTACTTCGCCAAGTTCAATACGAAAACCACGTATTTTTAGCTGGTCATC
>NZ_JAKFZS010000112.1 GCF_021654285.1 Pseudoalteromonas luteoviolacea
GTTTTCTCGGTATTGGAATATAACGCATCGCCCAGTGACACACTGTGACCCGTTGGCGCTTTGGTATCCACCGTGATGGGCAGCTGTGTCGCTGCGGTGTTGTTATTGCCAGCTGCATCGCTAAAGGTATCTGCCGCAATGTCTAACGTGGCATTGGCCTCTGAATCCGCCGAGGGCGTAAAGAGCACGCTATATTGTGTACTTGAAGTCGCACTGAAGTTGCTCAGTGAGCCACCTGATACGGTGATGTCTGATGAAGTAAAGGTCGTACTGGCTTCGCTCAAGACAATAGAAATCGTCGCTGTTTCACCCGCTTTAAGGTTGGTGTCTGAGGCACTAAAAGTGGTTACCGTCGGCTTGGTTTTATCAAGCGCTGCAGTGTCTGTCACCGCAGTTGCTGCGTTGCCC
>NZ_JAKFZS010000113.1 GCF_021654285.1 Pseudoalteromonas luteoviolacea
GATTAGAATTAGAGAACACAACATTGTTTGGGTCTGTAGCTCAGCTGGTTAGAGCGCACGCCTGATAAGCGTGAGGTCGGTAGTTCAAGTCTACTCAGACCCACCACTTCTTCCCGATGCTGCGTTTTTAAGCTCGTCGTTTAGAAAGCACTAAACGTCCTCGCTTAAAGCCTTGCCTCGAAAAGAAGTGTAAACAAACAATGTATTCCTAGTAATGTGGGGCTATAGCTCAGCTGGGAGAGCGCCTGCCTTGCACGCAGGAGGTCAGCAGTTCGATCCTGCTTAGCTCCACCACTTTACTACCACTTCTTAAAGATAAGCACTCTTACTTAGTTTAAATTTATATAAACTGAGAGTTTTTAACTCTGAGAAGTTATTCTC
>NZ_JAKFZS010000114.1 GCF_021654285.1 Pseudoalteromonas luteoviolacea
AGGCAATGCAGCCACAGCGGTAACAGACACTGCAACGCTTGATAAAACCAAGCCGACGGTAACCACTTTCAGTGCATCAGACACTAATCTCAAAGCGGGTGAAACGGCGACGATTTCCATTGTCTTGAGCGAAGCCAGTACGACCTTTACTTCGTCAGATATCACAGTATCAGGTGGCTCACTGAGCAACTTCAGTGCGACTTCAAGCACACAATATAGCGTGCTCTTTACACCAACGGCGGACTCAGAAACGAACGCCACATTAGACATCGCGGCAGATACCTTTAGCGATGCGGCAGGTAATAATAACACCGCAGCAACACAGCTGCCCATCACGGTGGACACCAAAGCCCCAACAGGTCACAGTGTATCACTG
>NZ_JAKFZS010000115.1 GCF_021654285.1 Pseudoalteromonas luteoviolacea
TTTTTTTGTACTACTGTCAATTGCCGTATTTTGCTGCCAAATTTTCCATGGTGCGGCAAAAGTATTCCTTATTGAATTCATGTTCTATAATAAAAAACTGATTTTTATTAATTATGCAATTGCCGTACCTTTTTTGGGGTTATATGTATTTTATAAATATTTTAATTTCGATTTTATTTTATTAACTGGGTATCTAAACCCCATTTGGTTATGAGGTAAGTCTATGAAAAAGTTTAATCGAGTTACCTCAGTCCCAAGTGGTGTTAAAACAATTCTGGGATAAGGGATACCAGTCTTTGTGCAGATTGATTCGCTTGAGCAGAAATAGCCATGGTTGCGTCAAAGATA
>NZ_JAKFZS010000116.1 GCF_021654285.1 Pseudoalteromonas luteoviolacea
CCCGAATTCAACATCTAAGTGCACCACCTATAAAGTATCTACATAACAAAGACTTCCTCTGCTGTTTGATAATTTAATATCTTTCTAGGGCGGCTATTTATTTTATATACTACTTCCGCCAGCTCTTCTTCAGTTATAGTAGAAAAATCGGTCTTTTTTGGAAAGTATCGCCGAATTAAACCATTGGTATGCTCATTGGTTCCCCTTTGCCAGGAGCAATATGGATCAGCAAAATAGATATCTATGCTCAGAGGGTCTTCTAGCTCTTTAAATAAAGAAAATTCCTTTCCATTGTCGAGTGTTAAAGTCCTACGTTTATTTGGTGGGATTTCGCTAAACATTAT
>NZ_JAKFZS010000117.1 GCF_021654285.1 Pseudoalteromonas luteoviolacea
TTTAAGCTCTGGTGTTGCGTCTGTGCCGACCACGACTTTTGCGACATTGCTCACCACGCCAGCACCCGAGCCGATATAACGGTTACCCGTTTGGTAAGTGCCACTGACTGTTTGCGTAATCGTGAAACCATCCGCATTCGATTCAATCAAACCTGTGAAGCTAAACGCACCATTGGTATCAGTTTTAACACTCTGGTTGACTGCTTGACCAAACTTATCCGTGCCCGTGATGGTCACCGTGATGTCCTTTAATCGCACATCATTTTGATCAACCGCGCCGTCTTGGTTTACATCTAAGAACACCTTACCTGATACTGACTTATCACCT
>NZ_JAKFZS010000012.1 GCF_021654285.1 Pseudoalteromonas luteoviolacea
CTTCAGCGTTTGATTGAATTTATGGTCTCGGAAACGTTCCGAAACGGGGTTAACGCTGTTTTCTCTGAATAAAGATATCATTGCGGCGGGTAAACGCGCTTAGCGCCATAGAGGACGTTTTAGCGCGTTTTTTAATTTTCTATGATAAAGCTTGCTAACACCTCAATGATTTGTTGCTCTTCCTCAGCACTTACACCCAAGTATTGGCGCTGTGGCATGGCTGCCGGACCTGGTGCCATGTCCGGCTCACCTCCAAAGTTATGAATCGCGGCATAAGGATTGTTGCTGCCAATCTCAGTCCAGAAGTCGCCACTGTCCGCAGCAATGCTAGCAGCTAAACCGCCTGCACTGACTTGCAGCATTTGGCCGCCAACACGTTTGGGGTTTTGCTTGAGATAGTTCTCACTGAGCCCTTGCCAAGCTTCACCTGTCACTGGACTTCGTTCTTTAGCAAAGGCGTTTTCACTGGCTCCCTCCATAATGGCGGCAATTTCATTCATGGAGTCGCTGAGGTCTGTGAACTTGTCAGCAATCTCTGGCAAGATGTTTACTGCATCCCCGTGTGTGAGGATTTCTAGTGTGTTGCTTATATTGTAACTACCTAATACATGAGTAATAATTAGTAGCGGTGGTAGTGTTTCCAATGGGTAACGGTTAACGTCAGTTATGATGTGAGTTCGAGTCTCACCCTACCGCCACAATTCATATATGCCACCTTGAATACGTTTTTCTATCGCTGAGCTTTTAACTTTAAACATATTGATGGTATCTAAGTCCGCGCCTTTGTTTTTAAATGTTACTAAGGATTAATTGGACAACTTGAGAAAACGTAATAAATTTAGGCTTTTAAATACCGAGATTTGACATTAATTTATTGATTTACTCACTGAGTCTTGTCTCAGTGCTTCACATTTTGGATAAGCTGTTTGCAGTAATCTAAATGCCAACCCAAACAAAGTGCCATCCTTTGAATCGTTATTGTCAGAGTTCTTACATCTGCTGGAATAAAACCTGCTTAAAGACAGCTATGTAAGAGTTAAAAATACATTATTTACAAAATCGGTTTACTCATTATTACTGTTTAACTTATTGATATTTATAGGCTAAGGTTAAGGTCTAAATTAAATATAAAGTTGGTCCTACTTTTGCATTAACCTGTATATAGTCAAATTTTTGGAGTTGGTTATGGCAATTAGTTTTGATAAAGCGCTAGGGGTGCATCAGCATACAATGTTGATCCGTTCTCAACGTGCAGAGATCTTAGCGAGTAATATCGCAAATGCTGATACTCCCGGTTACAAAGCAAAAGATATAGATTTTGGCCGAGCGTTGAACGCGGCAAAGTCGGCACAGCAAAGCGGCAATCAGATGACCCGTACCAACGAAAAACACATTAGTGGTGGGACAAGATTGACTAACAGTGAAGAATTATTTCGCAATCCAAATCAAACAGATACGGGCGATGGTAACTCGGTTGATATACAGGTGGAACGAAACTTGTATGTACAAAATGCATTAGAGTACCAAGCTAGTTTGAACTTTTTGGGTGGTAAATTTAAAAGCTTGAAAAAAGCGCTTGGTGGTGGTCAAGGAGCCTAATTATGAGTTTATATAACGTTTTTGATATCGCGGGCTCTGGCATGAGTGCACAAAATGTACGCTTGAATACTACTGCCAGTAATATATCCAATGCAAACAGCATCAGTTCTAGTCAGGATAAAGTGTATAGAGCTAGGCACCCCGTATTTGCAGCCGAATTAAATAAGGCCGCAGCGGCAAATCCTAATACATTGAGTTCGTCTGTGGGAGTTAAGGTTTTAGGTATTGTTGAAAGCGACAAGCCTCTGCAAGTTGAATACAACCCTAACCACCCAAGTGCTGATAAAGATGGTTATATCTATAAACCGAATGTGAATGTGGTGGAAGAAATGACAAATATGATTTCCGCCTCACGGTCGTACCAAACGAATGTTCAAGTAGCAGACGCAGCAAAGCAGATGTTAAGTAAAACTCTGTTGCTTGGTCAGCGCTAATTGGGAGTATAGCTGATGAGTAATGATGTCAATTCCGCAACTTCGTCCTTTGTTGACTCGTTGCGTTGGCAAGATAAAAAAGTGCCAACTGAGAAAAATGATGAGCTAAAGCAGGAAGATTTCTTTGCGCTACTTACTCAGCAATTGTCTTTTCAAGACCCGAGTAAACCAGCTGATAATGATCAGATGATATCCCAGATGACCAACTTTACGATGGCTGAGGGTATTTCAAACTTAAATACGAAGTTTGAATCATTGGCGGCATCGATGACATCAAATTCAGCACTTCAAGCGTCGACATTGATAGGTAAAAAAGCTTTGCTCGAATCTGACACCATTGAGCATGGACCTGGGATGCAGGCAAGAGGCTCCATCATTGTGGCAGAGCCTGTCGAAAAGCTTACTTTGAGTATCGTCAATGATAAGAATGAGCTTGTAAGAAAGATTGAATTAGGTAAGCAAAGCGTAGGTGCAACACGTTTTGAGTGGGATGGATTGACTGATAATGATGAGCCAGCCCCTCCAGGTGAATACACAATTAAAGCTGAAGGGCAAACAAACGGTAAGTTTGAGTCATTGCCAACAGCAACATTTAGAAATATTGATAGTGTGAATGTCAATGGCTCTCAGGGCATTGTCATTAATACTAAAGCTGGTGCAGTTAGACTATCTGACGTTGCAGAGATAGCTTAATCAAAAGATTTAACCTTCATTTATAGAGGTATTAGAGTATGAGTTTTAATATTGCTTTAACAGGACTAGCTGCAGCCCAAAAAGATTTGGACACCACAGCTAATAACATTGCAAACGTAAATACCACAGGTTTTAAAGAATCCCGTGCGGAGTTTGCTTCTGTTTATGCATCGTCAGTGTTCAGTGCTGGTAAAACCAAAAATGGTGATGGTGTATCAACGACCATGGTTGCTCAGCAATTCCACCAAGGTTCATTAAACTTTACACAAAACTCGCTTGATCTTGCTATTACAGGTGAGGGTTATTTTGCGACAAGTGAAGATTTAGGCAGCCAAGATTATACATTCACCCGTGCAGGTGCATTTAAGCTGAATAAAGATAACTTTATTGTTGATGCGAATGGTAACTTTTTACAGGGTTTCCCTGTTGACCCAAGTACGGGTGATACAACATCAGTGAGCTTAAGTACGTCGTCACCGTTGCAAATACCTGACGCGTCAGGCTCTCCGCGTGCAACAACAAATGTTTATTCATCATTTAACTTAGATTCGACAGCGACGGCACCAACCATTGCATTCGACCCAGATACAACAGCATCTTATAATAGCTCAACGTCGACGACAGTGTATGACTCTTTGGGTGAGCCACATACCCTACAGTTATTTTTCCGTAAAGAAGACCCAACAACCGACGCAAATGAGTGGCAGGTCTATGCAACGTTAGGTGGAAAGCCTTTTGACGCGAACGGTAATGAAATTGTTGCACCTGCTGCAATAACGCCCATTACTGAATTTGGATTTAATGCGCAGGGTTTTCCAGCGCATACTGGTGCTGCAGAAACCGCTAATACAGGTACAACCTTTAACCCACTTAATTTAACAGCAGCCAACGTATCAGGGTTATTGACCAACGGTGCAACCTTTCCGTCTGATATTCAGTTAAACTGGCGCGACGAAGCGAATACAACGAATAAATTACCAACGCAGTTTGCGAGCCGCTTTGAAGTTAAGGCACTTGATCAAGATGGTGCGACAACGGGCCGTCTTGCAGGTATCGACATTGGCTCTGATGGTAAGATTGTTGCGTCATACAGTAATGGTGACTCAACCTTCTTAGGACAGGTTGCGATGGTGAGATTTTCAAACTCACAAGGTTTGACAGAAGCGGGTAATACAGGTTGGAAGAAAAGTTTAACCTCTGGTGAGCCAATTGCCGGTGAACCAGGCTCAGGTACTTTAGGTACGATTAATTCATCAGCATTAGAGCAATCGAATGTAAACTTAACAAATGAATTAGTTGACTTGATCAGTGCGCAAAGAAACTTCCAAGCAAACTCGCGTGCACTTGAAGTGAACTCAACACTGCAACAGAATATCCTTCAGATCCGATAATATTTATCTCTTCTTAAAAGCCGCATTTGCGGCTTTTTTATTTTTTGACACTCACCTTGGCACCAATATTGCTTTTATCACTATATATTGAACAGTTTTAGGTCGTTCTCATGGATAAAATGCTCTATATCGCCATGTCAGGTGCTAAGCAAAGCTTGCGAGGTGTGGCGCTCAAGGCGAACAATCTAGCAAATGCTAATACGACAGGCTTTAAAGCAGACTTTGCTCAAGCTCGCTCTATGCAAGCTTTTGGTGAAGGCTTACCAACACGGGTATTTGCCATGCAAGAGCGCCCTGGTACTAATATGTTAAGCGGCGCAGTTGCAGAAACAGGTCGTGATTTAGATATCGCGGTTGATGAGAAGTCGTGGATCAGTGTTATGGATGCCAGTGGTGAAGAGGCGTATACAAAAGTAGGTACCTTGAACATTACTAGCGACGGGGCTCTGGTCACAAGTCATGGACGTCAATTAATTGGCGAAGGCGGACCGATTATATTACCTTTGCCTATCGATAAAGTGGTATTCAGTGATGATGGCTCCATTCAAGTTCGCCCTCAAGGAGCACCTGCCAACTTTTTAGAAACCGTTGATAGGCTGAAAATAATTACCGCTGATAATAACCAGCTTGAAAAGGGTAATGATGGTTTATTTAGACCACAAGAAGACCAGCTTGATGATGGGCATTGTGGTTTTTGCGAAGTATCTCCAACAGCAAAAGTGATGAGTGGTTATCTAGAAATGTCTAATGTAAACCCTGTTCATGAGATGGTGGATTTGATAAACCACCAGAGACAGTTTGAGATGCAAATTAAATTAATGAAGTCAGCAGAAGAAATTGACGAGCGACACACTTCGCTCCTGCGCATAGTTTAAGAGAGTGAGGTATAGATTATGAATCCAGCGTTGTGGATAAGTAAAACAGGGCTTGATGCTCAGCAAACTGATATTTCAGTTATTTCAAATAACTTGGCGAATGCCAGTACGGTTGGTTATAAAAAGAGCCGTGCTATTTTTGAAGATTTACTGTATCAAAATATCAATCAGCCCGGTGGGCGCTCATCACAGGATACTGAGCTACCTTCAGGTTTAATGCTTGGTGCAGGTTCAAAAGTGGTGGCCAACCAAAAGAACTTTTCTCAGGGCAACATGATAAGCACTGAAAACTCTTTGGATTGGATGATACAAGGCCCTGGCTTTTTTGAAATACAAATGCCAGATGGCACCATTGCGTATTCTCGAAATGGACAGTTCACGACGGACGAAACCGGTCGTGTTGTTACATCTGGTGCAGGTTTCCCGGTACAGCCAGAAATGACAGTACCAGATAATGCGAATTCCATTACTATTTCCCAAGATGGTGAAGTATCCGTAAGTATTAATGGTCAGGCTGAAAACACGGTCATTGGTCAATTAGTTATCAGTGATTTTATCAATCCATCAGGGTTAGAGCCGATTGGACAAAACTTGTATACAGAAACAGCTGTAAGTGGCGCCCCAGTGCAAGGTAACCCGGGGGTTGAAGGGCTGGGCTCTATGGTTCAAGGTGCTCTTGAAACGTCAAACGTGAACGTGACTGAAGAATTGGTAAACCTGATTGAGACCCAGCGTGTATATGAGATGAACTCGAAAGTCATTAAGTCGGTTGACGAAATGCTGAGTTACATCAATCAACAACTTTAAGTAGGGTAGGGCAGATCATGCGTAAATGTATATTGATAGTTGCGTTAGGTTTAGGCTTAAGCGGGTGCATGTCTACGGAAAACAGTGATGTTGTTAGAGATGATCCTTATTACGCACCTATGTATCCCGAAATGGAGGCTGAGCCAGTTGTCACAACAGGTTCACTGTTCAATTCATATTCAAATGATCTGTACTCAGATAAAAAAGCAGTGAGAGTCGGCGACATAATTACAGTTGTGTTGAGAGAATCTACCCAAGCCTCTAAAGCGGCTAATTCCAAATTAGATAAAGACAGTGAAGTCAATGTGGATCCCTTTCTTGGTCTTGGTAACGTACCGGTCAATATTGGTGGCGATGCCATTCAATTAGATATGGGAGCGAATTCTTCCTATCAAGGTGATGCACAAGCGAATCAATCAAATAGTTTGTTTGGTAACATCTCTGTAAATGTCATGCGAGTATTGCCCAATGGTAACTTGGTGATCCGAGGTGAGAAATGGCTAACGCTTAACACGGGTGAAGAGTTTATTCGTTTAGAGGGGTTAGTGAGGCCGCAAGATGTTTCAGCAGAAAATGAAGTTGAATCAAATCGAATTGCTAATGCACGTATTCAGTACTCGGGTAAAGGACAGACGCAAGAAGTGCAGAGCGCAGGCTGGTTAACTAAGTTCTTCATGAGCACATTAATGCCGTTTTAAGGAAATAGATTATGCGTATTTTTCAAAGTTTTATTTTATCATTGTTCCTTTTCATATCGGTCAATGCACAAGCTGAGCGAATTAAAGACGTCAGCGTTGTTGAAGGAGTGAGAAGTAACCAACTTATAGGTTATGGTTTGGTGGTTGGTCTGCCTGGGACGGGGGAGCAAAGTCGATTTACGGAGCAAAGCTTTAAAGCGATGCTAAACAGCTTTGGTATTACGCTGCCAGGTAACTTAAAACCGAAGATTAAGAATGTAGCAGCTGTTGCTGTGCATGCTGATTTACCGCCATTTGTAAAACCAGGACAAAGTATTGATGTCACTGTTTCATCCATTGGTAGTGCAGGAAGTTTGAGAGGCGGTACATTATTACAGACATTTTTAAAAGGTGTCGATGGTAACGTCTATGCAATAGCACAAGGCAGCATGATTGTCGGCGGTTTAGGCGCTGAAGGTTTAGACGGCAGCCGAGTAGTGATTAATACCCCGACAGTCGGCAGAATTCCCAACGGTGCTATGGTTGAGCGAGCAGTTAAAAGTCCGTTTACACAAGGGGATCATATTACGTTTAATTTGAACCGCCCTGATTTCACGACTGCGAAACGCCTAGCTGACAGAATTAATGAACTAGTGGGGCCTAATAGTGCTAGTGCACTGGATGCGGCCTCTGTGAGGGTCATCGCGCCAAGAGATCCATCACAACGTGTTGCATATTTGTCTACTCTGGAAAACCTTGAGTTTAAACCAGCAGATACTTCGGCAAAAATTATCGTTAATTCAAGAACGGGTACGATTGTAATTGGTAAAGATGTTAAGTTACAGCCAGCAGCGATAACACACGGTGGATTAACCGTGACAATTGCTGAGCAAACAAATGTGTCACAGCCACAGCCTTTGACAGATGCTGACGCAGTTGTTACGCAACAAAGTATTGTGGATGTTGATCAAGATGACTCGCGTGCATTTGTCTTTGACCCAGGCAGCAGTCTGGATGATCTAGTTCGTGCAATTAATGCGGTTGGTGCAGCTCCCGGTGATTTGATGGCGATATTAGAAGCACTAAAAGAAGCGGGTGCAATACATGGTCAATTAGTCGTTATATAGTTTGTTTTATAATCAAAAAGTTAGCCTCATATTTATGAGGCTTTTTTTTGGCCTAATATTTGCATTTAATTAAGTATTCATTTTTTAACGACGTGTTTTTGACCATGAATACTGATCCTACACATAATCAAAGCTTTTTTGATTTAAACAACCTGAACTCACTGAGACAGGATGCATTAAAAAGTGCAGGGGACGGTGATGCATCAAAGCAGGCGTTGAAAAAAGCTGCAGAGCAGTTTGAATCAATCTTTACGCAAATGCTATTGAGCAGTATGCGTAAAGCCAATGAAGCATTCGAGGACAAAGATAGTCCTTTCAATTCTAGCAGTGTTAAATTTTACCGTGACATGCATGACCAGCAGATGGCATTAGAGCTGTCAGGTAAAGGTAGTTTAGGCTTAGCTGATTTAATTGTTCAGCAACTTTCTCCGCAAAAAGATGGTTATATGCCTTCCTCCGTTATTCGCACTGGGGCGGAGATCCAAAGCGATAAAATAGCCAATGGCCAAACTTCACATGTAAATACTCCAGACAGTACTGAGTTGACTACCTCAGCACCTAAAGAAGTCGCTCAGCAACAACAAACTGATCCTCAAGCTTTTGAAAGCCCAGAAGAGTTTATTAATACCTTGTGGGATTACGCGAAATCAGCTGCTGAGAAAATCGGATTAAACCCAGCTGTTATGGTGGCTCAAGCTGCCTTAGAAACGGGTTGGGGAAAACATGTGATTGCAAAACCTGACGGAAATAGCAGTTTTAACTTATTTAATATCAAAGCGGATAGCCGCTGGACAGGAGACAGTGCCAGTAAAATGACACTCGAATTTGAACAGGGCTTACCTGTTAAAAAACAAGCAAACTTTCGGGCTTACGAGTCACTAAAAGATAGTTTCAGTGATTACGTAAACTTTTTACAGTCTAACCCCCGCTATGAAGACGCCCTCAAAAAAGCGGCTAAACCTAGTGAATATTTAGACGCTTTGCAACAAGCTGGGTATGCAACCGATCCTAATTATGCCAACAAGATAAAAAATGTATTAGGCGGCTCGCACTTTCAGTCCGCAGTGACATCGTTTATGCGTCAAGGAGTAAACTAATATGTCTTTTAACTTGATGAACATTGGTACTTCTGGCGTCAGAGCAAGTAGTGAGTTATTGCAAACGACCAGTAGAAATATTGCCAATCTAAATACAGTCGGGTATGTCCGCGAGCGAACAGAGCACTCAACTTTAGTTGGTAATCAGGTAGGGCGAGGTGAAACCGTTCGTCTAATAAATGAGTTTGCGCAAAAGCAATTATACAGAGACATCTCCAGCCAGTCTTACTATGAACAGTTTGTGACTGAATCTGCACGTGTAGATACATTATTTGGTGAAGAGTCGAATAACTTAAACACCAGTATTAACTCTTTATTTAATAATTTGCAAGAAGCAATGAATTTGCCTTCTTCAACGGTAACACGTTCTCTATTTTTGACCGACGCACAAAATATGATTGATCAAATGGATCGTCTATCAGGTATCGTTTTTGATCAAAGTAATATTGTTAATGAGCAGCTCGCAATATACTCGCAAGAAGCAAATAACTTAATTCAAAAAATTAGTGATCTTAACGGCCAAGTCGGCGCGCTTAACGCTAATCCTGATAGCAATAATGCTAATTCTGTACTGAATGAGCGCGACCAATCAATAAAAGAGCTATCTGAACTCGTTGATATAGAGGTACTTGATGGTTCAAATGGTGAAAAATTAGTTTTTCTTGGTACCGGTCAAGCTGTAGTGATGGAGAATGGCACATTTAATTTATTTTCTCTTGATGGGGATCCAGATCCAAATAGAAAAGAGTTAACGCTTGATGTTACACAGGGCAGTGCCATTGCATTAGAAGTCGATCAAACAAAGCTTCAAGGTAAAATTGGTGGACTGTTGGCATTTAGAGATGAAATTTTAGTCCCAGCACAAAATCAATTGGGGCAAATTGCACTATCTCTTGCTGATGCATTCAACCAACAGAATAGATTAGGCATGGATTTGGATGGTAACTTGGGAGGGGATTTATTTTCGATACCGACCACGTCTGGTTTTCCGCATCGGACGAACACCAGTGCAACTCAGTTATCCGCAACGCTAGAGCCAGGAAAAGGTGATCAGATCCCTGCAACAGATTTTAGAGTTACGTATAACGCAGGTAATGTAACCATTGCGGCAATCGATGCATATGGTAATACCATCGGCACTCCAACAAATGTGGCTTATACGGATCCATTAAATTCGACAACAGCACCAGCTGGAACTGAATTATATGGTTTGCAAATTAACTTCACTGATGTAAGCGGTGCTGCTGCGCTACCCAATGACGGAGATATTTTTGATATTAAGCTTAATTCAGCAGCCGCTGGGACATTGTCGTTAGCAACAGATAGACCAGAAAGCGTCGCCTTAGCTTCACCGATCAGAACTGAATCCTCAGCTGATAATGTAAGTAATGCGACAATTTCTGTTGGTTCAGTGACCAATACCGATCCTGCTACCAGCAATTTTGCGGCGACAAATCCACCGTCGCTTGCGCAAGGTACGATTACCATACAGAAAACTGGCAATCCAGATGAATACACTATTACGGATGGTAACGGTACGACAACATTTACAGCTGCGGCACCAAGAGAAAATATTTTGGCGTCCGCTGGTGGTGTGTATGCAAATTATGGGTTTGACTTCGATATAGATGGGGAGCCTGCTACTGGTGATACATACACGATTGAATTTAATGAAGGCGGCTTTGATGACAACCGCAATGGATTGATCCTCAGCCAATTACAGTCAGGACAGTTAGTACGTCAGAATGTGGTTACAACAACCGTGGCGGATAATCATAAGACGTTTAATGAAGCATATGCGGGCTTGGTCACAGAAATAGGCGTTGTTGCTAACCAAGCAAAAACTAATGGTGCTGCCTATGACGCACTTGCGGCGCAATCAGAAGCGTGGTTTGAATCAGTTGCTGGTGTAAATTTAGACGAAGAGGCGGCAAATTTACTCCGTTTTCAACAGTCATACACGGCATCTGCACAGATTTTGAGTGCAGCGCGAACTGTTTTTGATACATTAATTAATGCTGCGAGGTAATTATGCGTTTATCTCATAATATGATTTTTAAGAACAACTTGAATTCTATTTTAAATAGTCAGCAAGAAGTCAATAATTCAATGAAGCAGGTTAATACTCAGAAGCGGGTATTAACGGCATCAGATGATCCTTCAGCAATGGCGAGGTCGCTACTTTATTCAGATAAGATACAGACGAATGAGCAATATACGAAAAATTTAACGATGCTAAAAAGTCGTTTAGATACCCAGGAAGGTGTTCTTGAAAATATCAAGGAATCATTAGAGCGTTCAATTGAGCTGACAGTAAACGCAGGTAACGGTGCATTAACTGCACCAGATAAAGCGTCATTATCTGAAGAGTTAGAAGCCATTCAGACTGCTGTACTAGAACTCATGAATGCAAAAACGGAAGATGGTCGCTACTTATTTTCAGGTTATCAGGATAATACGAGAACTTATGACTTCGATAGCAATAATAATCGATATGCATACAGAGGGGACCAAGGCCAACACAAAATAAAGGTGGCAGAAGGAGTAGAAATAAAGTCAAGTGATAATGGCTATGATGTGTTTGAGAGTGTTGAACAGCGCTTAAATGTTGTGAACAATACAGCAACGCCGACAGGTGGTATTGTAAGTGCGGATGTTTATGTCACTCAACAAGGCCCTTTTGATTTGTTTCACAAATCTAACTTTAACCCAGATCCAACTGCACCGGCAGGTAGTAACGACTTTCAGTTGGAGCTAAATGGCACGACGGCACCGCCTAGTTATCGTTTGATGCAAGGTGCAACAGTTTTTGAAAGTGGCACCTATACAGAAAATAATATCAAGGTTGCTGGGATGGAGTTTAGTTTTACTGGCACTGCGGGGGCAGCTGATACGATTACGTTTGAGTTAGAAAAGCCTGAAAAAGACAATGTATTAAATACACTTGAGAATCTAATTAATGCTGTGCAAGATCCAACTTTGTCTGATAAAGATTATCGACAGGTTTTGGCTGACTCCATGATTGGTTTAGAGAATGCAAAAAACCGAGTATCTCAAGTGCAATCTGGCCTTGGAGGAAGAAAGAATACGGCCACCCGGATCACTGACGCTAATATTGACTTAGACATTAATAATAAAATTGCGCGAGCAGATTTGATAGAGTTAGACATGGCGGAAGCGATTACAGAGCTGACTAAGCATGAAACGCAATTGCAAGCGTCTCAAGCAACGTATGGGCGCTTATCTAATCTATCTTTACTCGACTATATTCGCTAATACCTATTAGCCGCCAGTTGTTTGGCGGCTTTTTTAGTTAAACCCACCAAATATTCAATTTTCTACTCTAACTCACTAGTTTTATTTTAAAAATATATAGTAAAAAACTTGTTTCCTCATGCGGAATGCATTTACCGTTTTCCATAAAAACCACGAAAAAAACAAAATAAGCTCAATATTTTCAATGTCTTGAAAAAAAAATTAAAAAAAGTCTAAAGGAAACTTTTTGCCGTCCGATAACTTAATTAACCAAGCCGGACAGTTCATTTAGCTCGAAGGCGCAGAGAGTTACAAGTTTGAGAGTAAGTACTCAGTTTACAGTGGGAGAATTACCATGGCACTTTATGTAAATACTAACGTAAGTTCATTGAATGCTCAAAGACAGTTAAATAATTCAGGCAATGCATTAGACGTTTCATTTAAGCGTTTATCATCAGGCTTCAGAATCAACAGCGCAGCTGATGATGCAGCAGGTCTACAAATTTCAGACCGATTAACTTCACAGATTAACGGTCTTAATCAAGGTAACCGTAACGCGAACGACGGTATTTCATTGGCGCAAACAGCAGAAGGGGCGATGGACGAAGTAACGTCAATGTTCCAACGTATTCGTACGCTGGCGCAACAAGCTTCGAATGGCTCAAATACAGATGAAGACCGTTTAGCTATCCAAGAGGAAATACGCTCGCTTTCATCAGAAGTGAACCGTGTTGCTGCTGACACCACATTCGGTGGTCAAAACCTACTTGATGGCTCATATTCTGCAAACTTCCAAGTTGGTGCGGATGCAGTACAAACCATCGGTTTTAGTATGCAAACTGTGGGTGGCTCTGATAATAGCTTGGTAGCTAACGCTGGTTTTACAATGTCAGGCATTGCGGGTGTTGCTAGTGGTGTAACTGGCGCAAACCTTTCATCAACAGCCGGTAATATTAGTTCGACAGTGGGTTCATCAGCAGATAACGCGACATTTGCAACCGTATTTACAGCAAGTGGTATTTCAGTGTCATCTCAAGCAAATGCGCAAGCGGTATTAGCTGGGGTTGATTCATTAATCGCAGTTGTTGATAAAAAACGTGCGGAGCTAGGTGCGGTACAAAACCGATTCCAATCGACTATTCGTAACCAGTCAAATATCGCTGAGAACCTTTCAGCTGCGAAATCTCGTATTAAAGATACAGACTTTGCGACTGAAACAGCTAACCTAACTAAAATGCAGATCCTTCAGCAGGCGTCACAGACAATTTTAAGTCAGGCAAATCAGCGTCCACAAGCAGCATTAAGTCTTCTAGGTTAATCTTAGGTACTTGATAAAGCGGAGGAAAACGGTGTCTGTGCTTGATGGGGTATTAACACAGACACCAGAATTGGATGATAAAGCGGAGGAGCTTAAAATCCAAAACAGTTCATGTATTCAATGAACACATTAATGTTAGCACTTTCCGTGCCAATATTTAGAATAAAATATTGACACTCACTCTCAAACTTTCAAAAAAGGAGGCGATGCCTCCTTTTTTATTTTTAAATTCAGTGCATTAAAAGAAACTCCCCTTGTTTTTATTAATCTCACCTTTAAATTAAATAAGCGTCAAATATTAAATTTTATTTTTGGCACGTTGCTTGCTTTCTTATATTCAAACTTTAAAAAGTTGTGTTAAGTGGCAGTCCATTGCCCCATCGTTAAAAAACATTTAACGATTTGGATTGCCTCTTAGACGAATAAATAGCTCTTCATAAGAGCTTTTGAATAGAGAGAGTGAATCATGGCTTTATTTGTAAATACTAACGTCAGCTCGTTGAACGCACAGAGACAGCTGCAACAATCAGGCGTAGAACTTGATACGTCATTTAAGAGACTATCATCTGGTCTACGTATTAATAGTGCTGCTGATGATGCGGCAGGTTTACAGATTTCCGACCGTTTGCAATCGCAAATACTTGGATTAAACCAAGGCAACCGAAATGCAAACGATGGTATATCTTTGGCTCAAACTGCCGAGGGTGCCATGGATGAAATCACAAGCATGTTCCAGCGTATACGTACGCTTTCACAACAGGCTGCAAACGGTTCAAATACTGATGAAGATCGTTTGGCAATACAAGAGGAAATAAGGCAGCTAGCGTCAGAGGTTAACCGTGTTGCTTCAGATACGACCTTTGGTGGTCAAAACTTGTTAGACGGTAGTTATTCAGCTAATTTCCAAGTGGGTGCTGATGCTGTTCAGACAATTGGTTTCAGTATGCAATATGTCGGTTCAACAGCTAATTCACTGGCTACCAACGGTGGCTTCACATTATCTGGTGTTGCAGGTGTTGCAAGTGGCGTTGGTGGTGCATCATTAAGTGCTACAACAGCAACGATTAGTACCGCAATAGGAACAGGGGCTGATCAAAAGACTTTTGCTGCGGTTTATACTGCAAGTGGTATCAGTGTTTCATCCCAAGCCAATGCTCAGGCTGTTATGGCAGGTATGGATGCATTGATCGCCGTGGTAGATAAAAAGCGAGCAGAGCTGGGTGCGGTCCAAAACAGATTTCAGTCTACGATTCGAAACCAGTCTAATATTTCCGAGAATTTAGCGGCTGCAAAATCTAGGATCAGAGATGCTGACTTTGCTATGGAAACCGCTAAACTTACTAAAAACCAGATCTTACAGCAAGCTAGCCAAACAATTTTAGGTCAAGCAAACCAGCGACCTCAGGCTGCATTAAGTCTTTTACAAGGTTAATTAATAAATTTTTAAAAATATTTGCAAATTTAGCTAAAGCTTTCACTTTATCGGTCGATAGCAGAGTTAGAGAACTATAACTCTAGGACTCTAATACTTCGTAATAGCAGGGTAGGGGTATCCCGCTATTGCGAGTTAATCGATAAAGCGGAGGCTATTATGGCTTTGTATGTAAATACCAATGTGAGTTCATTGAACGCACAAAGACAGTTAAATAACTCGTCGAGCTCTTTGGATACATCTTTCCAAAGACTATCGTCAGGTTTTCGTATTAATAGTGCGAAAGATGACGCGGCAGGTTTGCAAATCTCGAACCGTTTGACAGGCCAAATTAATGGCTTAAATCAAGGTATTCGAAATGCAAATGACGGTATCTCTTTAGCGCAAACAGCTGAGGGTGCCTTAGATGAAACAACGCAAATGTTCCAGCGTATTAGAACTCTTGCGCAACAGGCTTCAAACGGCTCAAATACTGATGAAGACAGATTAGCGATCCAAGAGGAAATTCGCTCACTGTCTGAAGAAGCTAATAGGGTTGCAGCGGATACCACCTTTGGTGGTCAGAACTTACTTGACGGCTCTTATGATGCTAATTTCCAGGTGGGTGCAGATGCTGTGCAAACCATTGGCTTTAGCATGAAGAATATTGGTGGTACAGCTAATTCAATTGAAGCTAATAGCGGGTTTACCTTATCGGGTATTGCAGGTGTAGCCAGTGCAGTAACAGGTGCTTCTTTAAGTGCTACAGCTGGTACAATCAGTGACACAGTTGGCTCGTCAGCGGATAACGCGACATTTGCTACCGTGTTCACCGCCAGTGGTATCTCTGTATCTTCACAGGCGAATGCGCAGGCAGTACTAGCGGGTATGGACGCTTTGATTGCGGTTGTTGACAAAAAGCGTGCGGAGCTAGGTGCGGTTCAAAACCGATTCCAATCTACTATCCGTAACCAGTCGAACGTTTCTGAAAACCTATCAGCTGCACAATCGCGAATTCGTGACACTGACTTTGCGCAGGAAACGGCGGCATTGACTAAAATGCAGATCCTACAACAAGCAAGTAGTTCAATTTTGAGTCAGGCTAACCAAAGACCTCAGGTCGCACTCTCTCTACTTGGTTAATTTGGCGTTACGGTTACGTCAAGTTTGGGACTCATATCAAACTTGACGTATACTGTAATCTAGGCTTGTTGCTTGGAGGTGTATTATGAAAGATGTTCAATCTGCATTGGGAGTGGGATCGAACAACATGATGCCAACCCCTGACATAGTGAAGCCCGAAGACGGAAATGAAATACTACGAGCGGTCGAAGACACAGTTAAGCTTGAGCAATCCCCAGAAAAAAAGGAAGATAAGGGTCCGGTAAAACCGGAATTGTTTGAAGAGGTTAAGGCTAACCTAGACAGGCTTAACAATGTTTTACCTGTTACTTCCACTAATTTGTCTTTTGAGTTTGATGAAAATGGAGATCCTCCTTTCATTAGAGTGATTGACAGAGACAGTGAAGAAGTGATTAGGGAAATACCTTCAGAAGAGTTTCGAGAAGTTGCTAAGGCTTTAGATGAATTTGCCGATAAAGTATCAGGAAAGGGCTTGTTGTTTGATAGAACAGCTTGATTATTAGTTGGAGGTAGCAAAATGCCACTTATTACATCTGCTGGAGTAGGCTCCGGTTTGGATCTTGAAAGTATTATTAAAGCGTCGGTAGATGCTGAAAATAGACCCAAGATGCAACAGTTCGCAATTAAAGATGAACGCCTGAGTGTTGAGCTTTCAGCGATTGGCGAAGTAAAGTCTTCCTTGTCTACCTTAAATGATACCGTCGAAAAATTGGCGGACATTGAGAACTTCAATAAGCGTGTTGCAAATATAACGCAACCCACTAGCGGAGATATTATCAGTGTTACGCCAACTTCTGATATTTCGGTAGGTAATTTTGATATCGCGGTACAACAGCTAGCACAAGGCAGTCGAGCTGTTAGTACAGACGGTGCTTTTGATAATGCTGATTCGGTTGTTAGCGCCTCAGGGGGCACTTTATCATTTGCTGCGGGTTCCAAGTCTTTCGATTTATCCGTGACTGCTGGGATGACGCTCAATGAGCTCAGAGATGCTATCAATGCGGATGATAATAACTTTGGGTTAACTGCAAACATTGTTAATACGGGCATTACTGGCGTTGGCAGTAAGCTTGTTCTAACATCAAGTGTAACTGGGTCAAGTAATAATTTAGTTATTACCAGTGATACCGCAGAGATGGATGCACTGGAGACCTATGATGATACTTTGAATCCGACTGGTGGGATGGTCATTAGTGCGGATGATGAGGCGAAAGACGCTATAATTACTATCGATGGCTTACTTGTTAACAGTGAGACAAATACTTTTAAAGACGCCGTTCAAGATATGACCATTACAGCAAAAGCCAAGAGTGTGCAAGATAGTGGTGGTGAGTATGAAACGGCTAGACTTAACATTGACTACGATAGAGAGTCTGTTAACACACTCATCGATGAACTAATAACAAACTACAACGCGGTCATTGGGCAGATAGGGTTTAGGACTCGAATTGGTGAGCCGCTGAATGGTGACTCGTCAATGCGAAGTTTAGACGACCAATTGATTAGTGCGTTATCAACGTCGTTAACGGATGCAGGTCCGTTTGAGTCTATATTTGATATCGGTTTAGGTGTGGATGACGAAGGGTATCTAGAAAAATCGACTCTAGTGCGCAGTTTAAATGAAGCGATGGATTCAAATTTTGATGATATTGGCACAGCGTTTGCAGGAGAGAATGGGGTTGCCAAACAACTTGAATCGTTACTTGGTAACTACGTAGACTCAAGTGGAATACTTAAGCAGCGGGAAGATAGCTTAAATGGTCAGATTAAGGAACTAGAAGAAGATGTTTTAAACCATGAATATCGGATGGCATCTTTGGAAGATAGACTACGTAAGCAATATGCTGGCTTGGATGTTTTGATTGCGCAGATGCAGCAAACGCAAAACTATCTAGGAGCCCAGCTTGCCAATCTACCTGGGTTTACTTCTAAGAAATAACAAATTAAGGAGCCGTTATGTATAACGCAAGAGTCAAAAATTATCAGCGTGAGGCACTTAAAACTCGAGTTGCAGGTGCCGATAGATACGAAGTGATCCAAATGCTGATGGCAGGCGCAATTGAGAAAATGGTGTTGGCTAAAGTTGCGATTGAGAAAAAGCATCTTGAGGCAAAAGCTGAACATATTTCTAAATCATCTGCAATTATTTCTGCGTTGAGAGATTGTCTTGATTTTGAAGTGGGAGGCGAGGTGACTGAAAACTTGTACGCTTTATATTCTTACATGCTAGATAGGCTACTTGATGCAAGCTTACAAAATGATCCTTCAATTATTGATGAAGTAACGAATCTATTGAAAGAGATCAAGTCAGCTTGGGACGCTATTCCTTACGATGTTAGGGAAAAGACCTTGTCTCAAAATGGCGCAGATGCCAATGTCGGCTAGTTTATCTAATGTAGAAGATAACCTGACGCGGCTAGAGTCTTTATGTAAGGCTGGTGAACTTGATGATGCGGAAACGCTGATGGTCGACGTAGACACAGGTGTTAAACAGTTTTTTTCTGATTGTAATGGGGAGGTCTCTGAGTATCAATTGAGCCTTCTTAATCAGTTTAATGAGCGTTTGAGCCAGCTGAATCAATATTTGACCAAGCAAAAAGTAAAAGTTTCTCAGCAGTTGATAACACAGCAAGGAAACAAGAAAAAAATTAACGCGTACAAAAGCGTGTGACCCACCACAAAACTCTACCCATATGAAAGATAAATCATTAGAACAACAAATCGAATCTTTGAGCGAACAGCTTAATGTGTCAATCGAGCAGCAGCAAAGAGAAGCTCAATTTGCTACAGAAGCAAATGAACGTTTTTCAAAAAATATTGCATGTTTTGAAGAGTATTTCCCTGATATTGCTGAAACTTTTAAAAATTACTCCGTCCGTGAGGACTTCTGTATCCATGTAACCAAGACTGGGCATGGAAACTTTGTACCAAAAGGTTATAGCGCACCGATCTACAGCGAGGACCCAATCGAGCAAACTAGGGTTCAGGTGATGAATAGCATACAAAAACCGGTGTTTTGCTCTACTGATTATAGCTCTTATCCTTCAGCTGGTGATGACGATAGAATACATGTTCGTTATATGGCTGCACTATCTGAAGCATTGCAGGAGGTTCAAAAAGATGAACCTGAACGTCTCAATGAATTACCTGCAAATTTTCCGACGGGGCTTATATTTGGCGTTGGCCTAGGCTATCACATACCTCTTTTACTTGAGCAGACAACGTTTGACTATTTATTTTTTGTTGAGCCTGATTTAGAGACGTTTTTTGCAAGCTTATTTTGTGCTGATTGGTTTGATATTATTAAAACGGTTGATGAGCAAGGTGGTAATTTGTTCTTTCAATTGGGTGCAGACACCAATACGTTCATAAAAGATTTAGAAATTATTGCCAATAAAGTTGGCGCTTTTTCAATTGTGAAAAGTTTTTGCTACCAGCATACTCCACAGCCTGAAATCGTTGCGTTAATTCAACAGTGGTCAAGTGAATACTTCCGTTTTCAATTTGGACATGGTTTTTTTAATGACGCGATAACTGGGTTGGCGCACAGTATTCATTTAATGGAAAAAAACGTTGCCTTTCTAGCTAGCAAAGAGTCTTCAAATGTAGATTACTCAACACCTATTTTTATTATTGGTAATGGCCCTTCACTTGATGAAGCGGAAGAGTTCATTAAACAAAATCATGAAAACGCAATAGTACTAGCAGCGGGAACTTCTATTGCGACTTTATATAACAAAGGCATACCAGTAGATTTTCATATATTGGTAGAAAGGCCTTATTCTAATTACAAAATCTTTGGCGATATAGTGCCAGAAGAAATATACCAGAAAACAAATTTAATTGGTTTAAATACTTTATATCCTGATAACGTAGAGCGATATAAATGGGCAGGTATTGCCGCAAAGGATAATGAGGCAGGAACCTTTTTGATTGAAATGTTGAATCATTTTAATGGTGGTAAAGGATTGCCTTTGATCCCATTTTGTAACCCTGTTGTTGCAAATGCGGCTTTATCATTTGCCATGTATGCAGGATTTAAAAATATTTACTTGTTCGGTGTCGACAATGGTAATTTACCAACAGGAGAGCACCATAGTAAAGACAGCATATATAAAGTCGATCAGAATGATGATGATGAAGAAGGGATGATATGCCTGACAATGGATGGTAAATACTTACCCGCGAATTTTGGTGGACAGGTAGAAACCAATGAACTCTTTGCTGTTGCCCATAGCCAATTGGAAAAGTTAATCGATTATTACCCTAAAAGAGCTATTTACAATGTAGGTAATGGTGCAAGATTAGAAGGCGCTCACCCTGTTCCTGCAGAGGAACTGTTACCAATTCCAGAAAAGCTTAATAAACAGGTGCAAGTTGAAGCGATTAAATCTGATTTCTTCAAGCGATTCGATATTGATAAAGTCGATGAACAATATGTAGCCATTTCAGCTTTTAATGAATTATGTGACCATTTAATCGAATTAGCGAATGAAGATGTTAAAAATAGAAAAGCAGCATCTGATTGCTTAATGCGTCAAGCTCGTTTTGTCTATTCTTATAAAAACACGCCATTGTCGCATTTATTTCATATGGTTAAAGGCGCTTTATTATATTACCACTGCCCATTGTTGACGTTACTTTATACCTATGAAGACGAGCACTATACTTTACAAAGTTACACCAAATTAAATACGCTATGGATAAGCTACATATCTGAAATGAAAGACTTTTATGAACTTAATTATCGTGCCAAGTGTGACTTGGGCAAGGAGTAAGCAGTGAGTTCGCAGTATCAAGAATCAGTGGATTTCTATAGCCAATTATTTGACGAGCTTTTTCCTATTTTACGATCCATAACTGGACCCGGTCTGCGCCAAAGTTACGATATATTTAATCGTTATATTCCCTTGGAAATAAACTCCATTAAAACTGGCGAAAAAATCTTTGATTGGCAAGTCCCCCAGGAGTGGCATTGTACGGAAGCTTATATAGAAGCACCTGATGGGGAGCGGGTTGCTGATATGCATCGCTTGAATCTTGAGGTAGTAAATTATTCAGAGGCGGTGGATAAAGCGCTTAATTTGGATGAATTGCAAAACCATTTGTATAGTTTGCCGGAGCAGCCCACAGCTATCCCTTATGTCACCAGTTATTACAAACGTCGCTGGGGATTTTGCATAGCACAAGCTGAACGAGACAAGCTATCTCAAGGCAGCTACAAAGCAGTAATCAAAAGTAAATTTGTTGACGGTCAGTTAGATATAGCGCAATCGGTATTACAAGGTGAAAGTAAACAAGAGGTTTTATTAAGTTCATATTTATGCCATCCATCTATGGCGAATAATGAGCTGAGCGGTCCACTAGTATTACTCGGGTTATATCATCGTATTAAAAAATGGAAAAGTAGGCGCTATACTTATCGATTTGCACTTCATCCAGAAACCATAGGTAGTCTTGGCCTGTTGCATTTAGAGCACAAGAACTTTTCAAAGAATATGGTTGCAGGCTTGGTGATTAACTGTGTTGGGGGCAAACAGGAAGAATTAACCTTCAAACACAGCCGTAATGATAGCGGTCTATTAGACAAGTTACTGTATCACCTCAATGATCATGGACATGATCATCGCAATATTGCTTTTTCACCTTTATCTGGCTCAGATGAAAGGCAGTACAACTCACCGGGTTTCCAGTTACCAGTTTGCTGTGTAAGTCGCAGTTTTCATGATGGTTACTCTCAATATCATACGTCTTTGGACGATAAAGAATATATGGGTATTGAACCGCTGCTAGATAGCATTGATAAACTAGAGCGAATTTTCCTTGAGATGGAACAAACCGCTGTGTTTGAAAACCAGTATCCTTATGGTGAGCCACAACTTGGTGATCGTGGGCTATATCCAACACTTAGCTTTTTTAGTGAAGAAAGAAAAAAGCAGGTGGATGAGCTAAATCAAATAAAGATGCTGCTTAGTTACGGTGATGGTGAACATGACACCATTGATATTGCGAAAAAACTGGGGGTATCTGTCGGTGATATGGCAACGGCTATTCACAAGTTGGAAGAACAAGCGCTCTTGAAGATGGTTGAATCCTAAAAAAGCAGTGTAGGAGTTGTCATGGTAAATCAAAACGCAGTAATAGTAGGCGGTGGAGTCTGTGGATTGGTATCCTCTTTGTTGTTAAAAAAAAGAGGGTATAACGTTGTTTTGATAGAACAAGCAGAGTGCATAGGTGGGCTGTTTTGCTCGATAAAGGATAGTAAAGGTGCAGCATATGATATGGGCTCGCACATACCTAACGCAACGGGCGTAGAAGAACTTGACCAAATATTATTTGGTCATGTAGACGGTAAATCACAGTGGAATACGATTGATAAACTCGAGTCGGGTAATTATTTTGCCGGAAGCTGGGATTTATCAAGCCCTTTTCCAAATGCTCAAAAATTAGAGCCAGCGGTTTACTCCCAAGGATGTGGTGAGTTGATTAATTTAACTCACCAGCCATCAGAGCAATTTATTTATGACCATTGCATTAATTCTTTGGGGGTCGTGTTTACACACAGCATTGTAGTGCCTATCTTGCAAAAGCTTTATGGTAAGTTAACGGATATTCGCGGACTGACTATGGAAGCTGGTCTTTTTGGTTTCACGCGTATCTTGGCATTACCTGCTGATGTTGCTGCTCAGCTTAAAGAGCTCCCAGCGTTTGACAGTAAATTGGGATATCAAACTGAGCAGGATTTTTTAGCGAGAAAAGAGCGTGATAAATTACCTGATGTGAAATACTTTTATCCGAATAATGGGGAAGGCATTGGCCATTGGGTTCAAGAGTTGCTTGTTCAAGTTGAAAAAGCTGGCGTCGAAGTAATTACATCAGAGCGAGTTAAAAAGATAGTTCGTTCGGGTACGAAAATCACCCATATTGAACTGGCTTCGGACAGAGTACTGTCATGCGATCTGCTGTTTTGGAGTGCACCGCCGTTTATAGCGCTGAATGCGTTAGGTATAGAGCCGCAACGAGGTCAAATGGAATTAAGAACAGCGGTTATATTTCACTTAAACTTTGATAAACCTCTGACTAATCAAAAATCTCATTATCTTTGGGTTTGGGACAGTAGCACCGATATTTTTAGACTGACTTTATACCCTAATTTGGATAAAAGTGTATCCCATAATCATTTGTCAGCAGAGATATTGTGCTCACCAGACGACGTGTCCTCTTATTCACTTGAAGATGTAGTCGCGCAGCTTAAAGCAATGTCTATCGTCGATGAAAGCGCACAGGTGATAAGTTCTCAAACACAGGTTATTAATAATACATTCCCTGTTCCGACGAAAGAGTTTAAAGATGTCAATCTTCATAACTTTGAGTTATTGGATAAAAGTGTAGATAATTTGATTGTGTCGGGACGATATAGTGGTAAATGTTGGCGCCAGGCAGATGTTTTGATTGATGCGTATAACTCTATTAATGAGCTTTAATGTGTGTAAAGCCAGAATTACAGCAGTGATTCTGGCGTGTTGCTAGCTTAGCTGCAAATGAAAGTATGGTGAAATATCTCCACCAAAACTGAGTTTAAACCAGCCCCTTTGGGGGCTATTAATCCCTTCTAAATCGATCTTTTTTATACCTAATCCAGCTAAAACCGGCATGGCTTGCCAAATCACGGCAGTACCTGTGTGTGAATCTCTCATGTCTGGTTTATTTGCACCATAGTAATAGTAGGCTGTATCTTTATGGAGTAAAAATGATGCAAAGCTTCCTGTTTCACCTGACTGGGTTTTCGCTTCAAACATGATCAACCTACCACAATGCGCAAGGTTCTTTAGTTGTTGGGCAAGTTGCTCAATAGCAACCTGCTCAATGTGGATATCTTGCCTTGCCATCGTGAGAGAATAGTACTGCGCAAACGTGTCAAATTGCTTCGATTGGGTAACAACGACGCCTTTTTTAATACCGTATCTGATTTCCTGACGTCTTGATACTGAGCTATTCAAGTAGTTTTGGCTGTTTTCTAAGGAGATAAATTCATCTGCGAATTCAGAGATATTTATGCATGTTGTGTAACGCGGAATGGCTGTAAAAGTTGGACCAGCGTTATGATAATTTACCCAAAGGAAAGATCGGATATCTAAAATGCTTGGATGTAATTTTAAGTACACTGAGTTATAGTTATGGGCGAGAAATTCAGCGATAGTTTCTTGAACAGAAAACTGTTCTGAGTGGCTTTGAGCGGTGTTCAAATGTTTGGTATCTCGATGCACTATACCATCGTATATGACATCATGATGCCCAACAATAGCGCTGCCTTCTGAATTGGTGATCACCAGTATTGCAGCAAACTTCTCGTTGCCTTTACAACAATAGTAGGCATGGTAAGGGACGCCAAGGTTGTGTATAAAGTCACTTTGAAAAAATGCAGCCCCATTTGGTGATTGATTTATAAAATTATCCCAATCACCATCTAGTTCACATTGTACTAATTTGAATTTACTTTTCATGTTGTGGCTTTCTTAAAATCATATTCCAACATGCATGTTTATGCCCTGATGCGATATCTTCGTCGCAACCGTGCGTTAGTGAAATAATTTCAAATGCACTAACAAGGTTTCGAATCAGTGGCTCATCAAAAAAGTTTACATTGCCAACTTCGGCAAACGAACCGCTGGTATAGCCTGTTTTAGTGTACTTATCAATCGAAACTGGTGCCTTGTCGTAATCAGAGTGAGTTGTACTAAACCAATCTGTAATTAATAAAATACCGCCTGGTTTGAGCCTTTCAAAAGCTTGCTTTAAATACTTCTCAATACTTGCTGTTGGGTTGTGCACGGATGCACCACGGTCCACAATTAAGTCAAAGTCATTTTCAAATGGCCATGGTTGGGTAAAATCCCCAGTGAATAGCGTGTCAGCGATGTCAGGAAAGCGAGACTTTAATTGGTTAATGATGAATTCACTTCCGTCTATACCGTACACATTTTTGCAGTAAGACAAGAAGAATGGGAAGTTAGCACCTGCACCACATCCTACTTCTAATACTCTGAAGTCTTCATCGGCGTTTCGAAGTTGTGTGTGACGCAGTGAAGCTGCAACTACTACGCTCCATGGCCAAATAGACATGTGCTGGCTGGCGCGGTATAAATTATCCCAATTTTGACAAAATGACATGTTAATTACCTTTATCTGTGTTTAGGTTTTATAGCAAGATTTATGCTAGTTATCCCTTTAAGTCTTGTTTATGTTTTGCTTATCTTCAACGCTTGGCCATAGCTTTCAGGTGTGCCTATATCTAGGTAATGACCATCTACTTGCCAGCCTTGGATCCGATTGACCATTTTAGGGACAATGTCAGTGCTTAATTCGTAGTGTTCCCCTACCTTTAACGTTGAGAAGTAGTTATCAAATACACTCGAGGAAAATAGAAATAAGGCGCCACTGGCGAGATTGCCTGGAGGGTTTGTAACTTTCTCATGAAACTCAGTGACAACTTGATGCTCGTTTAATTTTACGATACCACAGCTATGTGGTGTCGGAGTTTCAAATAGTAGCAGTGTCAAATCAGTATTTTTATCACGGTTTTGATGTGTCTTTAGCATACTTTGCAAATTGCTTTGGCAGTAGTTGTCGGCATGTATTACTAAACATTCATCACCTTGCCAAAACGTTCTATTTTGAATTAAGGTGCCCGCGGTCCCTAACAGTTTCGGTTCGTAGACTAGTTTTATAAAAGCCTTGTGGGGGTGGGAATCAATATACTGCTCCACTTGCTCATTAAAGTAATGAGTGTTGATTAAGATTTCTTGTATCCCTAAGGCGGCGAGCTTGTCAATCCATAATCCGAGCAGCGGTTGGTCATGAATTGGTACTAAGCACTTGGGAAGTGAGTCTGTAATTGGTTTTAGGCGGGTCCCAAGACCCGCTGCAAGTAAAATAGCTTTCATATCTAATGGAATGACTCTGAAATTGCTTTTTCGAATACGTCGATTGAAAGTGGCACATTTCCTAATGAAGAAACTTGGCAAGCAGCTGCCAAACTGCCTAAATAAAAGGCTTCCCATGAACTGGCACCAGCAACAAGAGCCAATGAACTTGCTGCTAAAAAGCAATCGCCCGCGCCTGCCGGATCAATTGCATTAGAGTTTAATGCTGGGAGCCTGTCGTTTTCCCATCCACCTGTTTTTCGATTTGGAATATGGATAAAGATGCCTTCTTCACCTAATGTAATGACCAAATTTCTTGGATTTGAACAGGTTGCTAATTTATCTGCCAATATGACTAAACCATCGTCTGGGTTATTTAATGCAACTCTGACCTCTCTTTCTGTCGGCGTGATCAAATCCATATCATGATAGCGCGAAATATCCCCAACTTGAGAGGATGTTTGACTATCAGCAACTATTTTAACGTTATTTTCCTTACATAGTTTAGCAATACTTTCGACAAATGATTGTGGTAAAACACCATAGTTAAAATCAGAGAATACCAGTAAGTCAGCATCTAAAGTTGCAGTTTTTAATTGCTGTAAGATTTCGGTTTGTAGCTCTTTGGATATCTTGTGCTGTCTAACTTGATTGACTCTCAGCAAGGTTTTACTGGAAGCACGGTATCTTGTCTTTAAGGGGGTTGGCCGTGTGGTATCTGTAAAAAGGTTTGCATCTAAGTTGTACAGATTGATATTTTCTTTGACATAAGTACCCGTGTTGTCATTACCTACAACTGAGAACAACGAGACTGTTCGAGCTCCGAGAGCTTTGATATGTCCTGCCGTTATAGCTGCTCCACCTAAAAACTTTTCCGTTTTGTTTGGAGTCATGACAATTGTTGGGTCCTCTTGAGACATACCAACGGCTGTTCCTTGTACATACTCATCTACAATTACCTCGCCAATCACTATGACCTTTAACGCTTGAGTCTGACTCATCACATTACGCAGCTTACTATGCGTAATATTATGTCGGTGAGCAAATGCTGCTGCTTCGGAATAATCAAAGTTATGTGTTAGGTTGTTCGCTTTACGAATATATTGCTCTGCAATTGTTTCATATTCACCTGAACCAAAAATCAACTTCCCGCCATATTGGTTGAGCATTTCAAGTTCAAGATTGTGTCGACTTTCAAATTCTTTGCCTTTCACAATCGCATAAGGCTTATACTTTTCAACGATGCATTGTGGAGATTCAGACGTTAAAAAAGCTTCATCTACACATTCAAGAGAGCTGACCATTTCAAGGCGGTGAGTTTCATTGATCCTACTTTTAACAGCCATTGCTTGATCTGTGTTGACTGCAACGATCAACTTATCACCACAATTACGGGCAAAGCTTAGCAGTCGTATATGGCCGGGATGCAACACATCAAAGTTACCCTGAACAATGACGCATCTAGGAGTAATATTTATCTCTGCCATACAACTTGTTCCTCAATACATGCAGCAATTGATTTGAAGTTAAAGTCTGCAAATAGTGTCGAGTTAATCATGCTGGTGTTTAGTGGACGCTTACCAGATGGATCTAATTCAGAGAATAAAATGGGCTCAATTTTATTCGCGTTTTTATCTAACGCCTTGGCCATTAGATACGTTAACTCCAGTCGACTATATGGTTGTGGATTGCAAAAGTTATAAGTGCCCTGAGCTCTTTGTTTAACAATGAAATCAACAGCCTTAACAATATCTTCAATTGCTGTCGGATTAAATATTAAATCTGAAGCCGCTCTGACAGTCTCACCAGAGGTGAGCTGATTAGCGATATCATTTAGCAAGGTCCCATCATTTGGCTTGTTCCCGATAATTTTTGCCAAACGAAGTACACAGGCAGCGCTATCTGTTATTGACATCAGCTGTGACTCTACTTTGCGCTTTTGAATACCATATTCAGATACAGCTGCATCATGGTTTCTGTCACAATAATTGCCTTGTGTTCCAGGAAAGACATTATCTGTCGAAATAAATACAATAGGGATTTTTTGGTCAAACAGAGATTTAATTAAGCGAATGGTTGCATGCACGTTAATATTGGCTGTTTTCTCGGGGGCAGCATTAATCTGGGCAATGTTTGTCAACGAAGCACAAATTATAGCAACATAATTAAGGTTGTGATCGAGTTGCAGGTCATCTAATGATGATGTCTCTAAATCAAAGTGTTGTAAACCAGTAGCAGGGTGTTTGCCATAGGTCCCTAATGTGTTGGGGTCTTGTTTAGAGAAATGCTGGAACAAGTGACCACCGAGTAGGCCACTTGCGCCAAACACTATCGGTGTTAATTGCTGAGTTTTTTCCATATTGCCTCTGCTAACTGAATATCGGTCAAAGCTTGTTGCGCACTTATTGTACTGTCAGTGTTTTTGTTTTTAACATCCTTAATAAATGCATTTGCTTGATTTTTAAATGACCAAGACCACTCTACTTGGAAGTGAGTATTTTCAGATACTTCACCATGCTTGCGTAGCTCTATATGAGCTGGCACATTACGTAACAGTGCAGGAGGTAAGGTAATGATGAGCTGGCCTAGTTCGAAGATGAAAGTACATTTCTCTTGCCAGTCTTTTTGATTTACTTCGCCAGTTTCTAATACGATGAGCTGTGATTCGGTGCGCATTACACATGTATGTGCCAACGGGGATAAATAGTTGAAGTACTCAACGCGTGGTGTTGTATTTAAAAAATGACGGATTAAGTTTAGCAAATGCGAATGCACGTTAACATAACGAGCAAATAACGATTTGTGTTCATCCCTTAGCCAGTCAGGAGCAAACAATGCTTCATCTTGCATTTGGGGTCGTTGTTCTTGGCCGTGGATATAACCTGCTGCTTTACAATAGCTGTCGCCCATATAGCATTGTGCACTGACTTGTAGCAAGTTACCCAACGACTTGTTCGCCATCACTTGATCAAATAACTGTTTTGCTTTGATGACTCCAAGATCATGTCGTTTCATATAGCCAACACAGTACACTAAGTTTTTTTGTGCCGCCAGTTCAACCAACTCTGCGGCAATTAAACTGTTACCTGCCATAGGTTTCTCACTGAATACATGCTTACCTGCAAGTAAACAGTCTCTTACTACATCCGCAGTATGAACACGAGCTGTTACAATGACAATTGCATCAATATCTGCATTGTCTAAAAGCTCTTTATGGGACTCATAGCGTTGTTTGATAGCAAACTTATCGGCTACTTCCTCACGCAGTACGGGGCGTAAATCAGCAATCGCTTTTAGTTCACACTCTTCAAGTTGTGCATAATTCTCGATATGTGCAACTTGGCCAATAAAGCCAGCACCGACAAAGCCAAGTTTTATTTTAGGCGATAAATTCTGCATAGTTCTCTTTGGTAATTACTTGCACTTTTGGCGTTAATGTTAAAAATTTTCCGCCACTTTCAAGGTAGTCAATATGTTTTTTGACGATTGCTTTAGCATGTATCCAAGCTAAAATTACGACTAAATTGGGCTGTGTTTCACTGAGTTCAGAGGTTGCTTTAACTAAAATATGATCGCCTGGTGTATATTTGCCAATTTTCTGAGGGTGATCATCGTAAATTTCACTAATTTGGCTACCTAGCTCAAATTGTGTTACAAGCATTGGACCGCTGCGTGCGGCCCCATAACCGGCAATTACACCATTATTAGCTAAGGCCGAGCCTGCTATTGCTTTTACTTCTTGTTTCATAGCATTTAGTCTTTCGACGAACGAGTTCATTGATTCCATGGAGTGAAGGTTGGCAGATTCTTCATTCGCTATCATTGCTGCAACTGATGGCTGTGCTTGTCTTAGCGCCCCTTTATGCTGAGCAAATCCGATGATAGAACCACCTTGAATAGAAACATGCTCAACATGAATCACTTCAAGTCCCTCAGCGGCCAAAAATTTGACTAGTGGCTGTAGTGAATGATTACACAGGTGTTCATGGAAGATGGTACCAATCAGCATTTTATCTATTATGTCTTTCAAATAGGACACTTCAAAAACAAAGAGTCCATCTTTACTCAACACTTTAGTAATGCCCTTAAGTAGGTCAATCATTTCATCTGCATGTGCAAACACATTAAATGCCGTCACCAAATCGGCTGTACCATATTGCTCGCTAATGAACGTACCTTTTTCTTCCGTCATTAGATCGGCAATTGTCTCTACACCTTCACGGGTCGCTTTTTCTGCGATAGCCGTGGCGGGATCAATACCTAAAACTTTGAAGCCTTTTTGTTTAAAACACTTTAAAAAAGTGCCATCGTTACTTCCCACATCAATGGCGAATTGCTTATCAAACGGACCATATAGATCCAGTATCATTTCAGACACCTCTTTGAAGTGATCGACAATGCCTTTTGTTTGCCCAGAATGGTAGGTGTAGTCAGCCCACAAATAAGTTGGGTCAACAACATCGAGGATTTGGACATGGCCACAATCGTTGCAAATATATAGATCAACAGGTAAAGCTGGTGCTCGAGGGCTGCTAGGATCAGAAACATATTTTTCAGCTAAAGGCGTAGCGGCAAAAGGAATTGCCACGGGCACATTTTCGCTTAAGCATAGTCTACAGTTCTCTCGTTTTGTCGTTAATTGATGTTGTTCTGCTTTCATATCATTCACTTAAGATGTAAAAGTTGTAAAGTATTGATCTACTTTCAAAATAGCTTCGACGATAGCATTCACATGTGATTCGTCATAGTTTTCGTTAACATAAAGGTTAAAAGAACGGTCACGGGCACTGGTTGCATTGGGTGTCTCAGTAGGCGTGTTGAAATATTCATGTGACCAATTCCAATCAGAGATCAAAAATTTATAATTCGGGTTCATTGGTACTCCTTCTGCTATGAGGGCTTGGCAGTACTCATCCTTTCTCTGAGCAATTTTTTCAACATCGAGTAAAACCTGAATGTAAAAAACTGACGGGGTACCATGCCACGGTGCTATGCTGCATACTTGTGACTGTTCATTTAAGCGCGCTTGGATTGCTTCCATAAAGGCATTTCTTTTAGCAATGGTCTGCGGCAAACGTTTTAAAGATGAGAGTGCGACAGCACAACTAAAGTCATTGGTGTTCCAGTTGAGCGCAGGGAACAAGTGTTGAGATGGGTCTCGTTCTATATAGTCTTCAGACCATAAAGGTTTACCGCGATCAGAGTGGGCAAGTACCTTTTGATACAGAGTTTCGTCTTTACAGAATACCAATCCACCACTGCCAGGAGCGGCTATATTTTTACGATACATTGTTGAGGTTGCCATGATATCACCATAGCTACCGACGAGTTTCTCATTCAGGCTTGCCCCTGGTGCTTGAGCACAATCCTCGAGCACTTTAATCCCTCTTTTTTTGGCCTCTCTGGCAATAACGTCGACGTCCGTTGGTAGACCTGCGCAGTGCACTAACATGATACAGCTGGTTCTGTCGGTAATTTTTTTCTCAATTTGCTGCCAGCTTGTATTGAAGCTGTTCGGCTCTGAATCAGCAACGACAGGGACCATTTGTTGCATGATAATAGAACTCAGCGGGCCCGCATCGGTTACTGGTGATATTATTACTTCGCTGCCTTTTGGCAGTTCCAATGCGGCTAGTGCAACGTAAACTGAAGCAGTACCAGTAGCGACAGCAACTGTATACCCTCCGCCCATATAATCAGAAAATGAAGCGCAGAGTTGTTGCTCAAACGGGCCCCTATAACATGGGTCTTCCCCTTTTTCTCGATAAAAATCTAATACCTCAAGAATTGCTTTTTCTTCATTTTTACCAAATGCTTTTCGTGGAGGAAAGCTTGATTCAATTATAGGAGTTCCACCATATAATGCTAAGGTGCTTTTTGCTGTACTCATAATTTAATAGGTTGCCCTTGTGCTAAGGATTTATCTGCTAGTTCAAGAATTTTAATAACTTCTATAGCACTAATAAAGTCCTGTAGATCAGTATCTTGATTATTTACCTTATCGGCAAAATGCAGCAAAGATTTAGTCAATGGGAGGCGAGTATCAATATTTATTTTTTGCCCATTAATTGTTAATGGAACTTCAGCACGATCTTTAAACAGGTACTGATTTTGGTTTTGCTGAATGTGTAGCCATCGCGTTTTTTCGGGCATACCGTTACCAGCACAAATTTCTGCATGTGAGCCATCACTAAAACTCAGTTTTAATTTTACAACTTCTCTTTTTTCATCATCTTTTAGATCTTCTGGGATCGGCAAGTAGTTTGCCTTAAGAGAAATTAGAGACCCAGAGATGATTGTCAGTGCTGCAGCTATGAAATGTGGGGAATACTCCCAAAGTGGTGTCATTACAGCATGGTGTGGGTATGCTGCGCCAATAGCCCCTTTGATGTGAATATTACTATTATCTAAGCGAGATTGAATTTCGTTAACAGCAGGGTTGTATAAGTCGATATGATTGACTTGAATGATACTGTTATGCTGTTTCGCTAAGTCTAGTAATTGTTGAGCAATGTTATGGCTCATCGCCAAAGGCTTCTCAATAAACAGCGGGATCCCCAATGGTAAGACATCTTTCGCGAGAGAAAAGTTAATATCAGGCGGAAGCGCAGCCACAATACAGTCAAACTCGTTTCTATGTTCTAGTAAGGTCGACCAACTTTTAAATACAGTCAACTCATTCTCGTATTTTACTCTAACCGCAGGGTTACTTGTGACAATATGAGTAAGGCGAACGTTAGGCATTTCTTCGCGTATTGTTCTAACGACGTTCTTTCCCCATCGGCCTACACCAACTACTGCAATTTTTAATGTATCTTTACTTTTTAAATGCATTCAAGTTCTCGACAAATTTTTTGATGGCTTGGTCATCTGAGCTATCAGGTGCAAAAGGCGCCACTTGGCTGGTATGTTCAGGGAGCCAAGGGCCGCTGAGCACTTCATGATATAAAACGTATTCTGTTCTTGGCACCACAGTATGGTATATGGGTGTCGTAACTTTATGGAAAAAGCTATTTTCTTCAGTAGAGGAATGGCTTAAAGCAGACAATGCGCTACAACCAATAACACTTCCCTCGTCATTAAAAGTGTAAACATCCATTGCGCCTTCAATCATATGATACGATTCTATAACACCTTCTGGGTGGCGATGTGGTGCAAAGTAATTATCCCCGTATAGACAAATAATCATTTCTTGAATCGCAGCTTCGTGATCTTTGTGTAGACAAAATCTAAACCGCCCAATTTCAGAATTTTTTGCGAGCTGTTTCAATTCACAAAGGTGTTGCGAAGAAAGTTGTATTATTGGCTCATCAATTTGTTTTGCGTTAATCATTTTATATCGTCTTTATCAAATGTACTCAGAGTACCAAAAATATTTCCTATTGAGTTTGATTAAGCACCTTACTTAACTTCAATTGTGACTTAAATTACTTTTAGATATCGGTAATGATGTGTTTCTTATAGAACACGCTAAGCCAACATCACTTTTTGCCTTGTTGAATATAGTTAAGTGCTTATCGTGCGCCCTATGTTTTACATTTGATAAGAGTGATTACAGAAGGTTGCATGTGGTGACTTGTTAAATTCTTCATGCAATACCTGTGATAACTTTTCAACATTCACTAATGTGATATCACAGTCACCATATTGAGACATTTTAATACCACCGATATTGGCCAATTTCTTACCAAACTGATGAAAATCCCGAGTTCGTTTAGTGTGGCGCTTTAACGTATAAACATGGGTTTCGCCTGATTTACTTTTCAGTGAATAGGGCGTGTCGTCATCAACAAGAAAAGCATCAGGATTATAGATTTCCTCAAATAAGTGAATATAGGTGCAACTTTCCAGCGCAACCCCAATTAACAGAATAAAAGAAGAACTTTTCAAATCGGAGCTTTCGATAAGGCCATAGGGACTTCTTGTTGAGCAAGGGCCAGAGTCTAAATGATGAGAATGGGTGAGGTATTGAGCATCAACACCTAGCGCTGCGACAGAGTGAGTAGGGTGCAGGCTACGGTGGGTCGCAAACTGTGTCCTAAATATCTCAGTGAGTACACCCGTATGAGAGGGCGTTGCCTTTTCATCAAAAGCACAGTTGTTTTTGTTAACTGTACGCCATGTCATGGTTGGCATTATCACGTTACCTTCGCAAAAGTAACGTGTTAGAAATTGGCACAATGACTCTGCTTGCACATCTTGCCTACTTAACTGTGTGAAGGCACTGTGAACCATTACAGTGCTTTGGCGGTTTACGCTCATAGGACGGAACAAGGCGTCTTCTAACCAATTATTAAATCTCATCAATTTGGCGCTCCAAAATTACACATTGCTGATTGAAATAAGAGCAAATAGATTCAGTGGTTTCTACATCATACGGTATTTGATGAGTACCATTTTGCGCGAAAAATTGTTCTTGACCTATTTTAAAGCCAGCTCTTTCTAGGGTTGCTTTTGATGTTGCAAAATGACTATCGTCAATTGGAGAATACCTTATAGAAGAGCAGTTTTTCAGGAAATAATAGGCAAAACTTGGGCCACCTGATGAGCTCAAATTTATATATGCCGAATTGTATAGTGCAATTCTTAAATGAAAACTAACAGAAGCCGCCGGTAGCTCTAAGGCAAGGTGTGAGAGTGGGCTGGGGCTTAAGCACTCGGATGTATCCCTGATTACAATGGGGAAATATTGTTCTTTGTCGAGTGTTTCAATAAACTCCAACCAAGGAGTAATAGGGGAGTTTCTCTCAGGGTGTGTCGTTGTATTACGAAGCGTTAGCGTAATTAGTTTTTTCCCAAAGGCTTCTTCACTCTGTAGTAATTTATCTACCATAACTTGGGCTGAATAAGGTACTGTCAGCTCGGGTAATGGTATTCCAGCATCATAGTATGTTTCTAATTTAAGCAAACCATATGCTTTTCCCGTCCCTTCAGACAATATTGAAGAAGGGAACACATGCTCTTTGGACCCAATGAAGTGATACAGTTCGTCTCGGTGAGTAATATCTGTTGTGCCAATATAGGAAGAGAAGCTTTCGAAAATTGGCCTGACTATATTGGCAATGCGCCAGTTTATTTCACTCTGAGAGTAGTGTGCAGAGAATGAAAGCTTCTCCTTATTCACTTCAGGGGATAGTATATAAAAGTGAATATGTTTTAGACCTAGCTTAACTCTGTGCGCTTCAGCTACTGCTGCAAAGCTCAATGCATCGAAGCATGGGAGATTTACACTAAGGTCATAAACGACATGCAATATTTGCTCTGGTTTATTGTCTTTCCTGATGGTGTCAATGCAGCGCATAACTTGGCTGTACGTAATATTATAAAATTCAATTTTGTCTAGCTCAAAGCCAGTCTCAACTAATGAATTGGCAATATCATCGACAAACATAGAACAAATAATGATTTTTTCAATACTTTGTTTTTCTTTACGTGCAAGTTCATTAAGGCTGTAAACACGTCTACCATTATAGTTTTCACCGCCATTTGTTGTCGCTAATAATGCGTTTGGATATTGCTTAAGTAGCAGATCGGTGACGCTATTTATGCCATAGAGCACGATGTAAGATGTATTCATGCTTAGATATGACCTTGTGATGATTTTGGCACTGCATAGAGTACGGTCTCAACAAGACCGCCATCATGTTGCCTTAAATAAAAGTCATACTTGTTAGGTGCAACACTTTCTATCTGAAATTGTAGAGAGTATAGATGCTCAGGCTGGTGGTAAGCTGATATAGCTAACAAAGGAGTATTTTTATTGATAATACCTCGTGCTCCTTCAATTGCCTGTGGTTCGAACGCCTCAATGTTCATTTTAATAAATGAGGGGGCAGCATTTTCTAATTCAGCATCTAGCGAAGTAATATCAATGCTCAGTTCACCTGACTCTGAAAATAGTGAAGCTCGTTCATTATTGGCGGAAAAATTTAACTTAGTAACTTTATCCCCAACACCCTTATTTATGCATTGTACTTGCTGGTAAGCTGACATGTTGTCTTTGAGACGATCAAATGTATTCGGATCTGGTTCAAATGCATAAACTTGTTTGACGGTATTTTTATAACGGCTTAAGTGTATAGCGACACTGTCTCCATCAAAAGAACCACAATCAACATAGCTATGTGCGAAAGGCGATAAATCAATATTGGTCGGAAGATATAGGTCCCAATCTATAAAATCTCCCATAACGGTGGGGTCGCCATTTAAGCGATAATCTAAGCACGATGCAAGCACACCAACAGACACGTCATCTGCAAGGTTAGACTTTAGAGTTTTTAAAGAAGATATATTATCTACTAGAGTTTCTAGCATATCTTTATGAAAAAAGTGCGGCTCAAAGCTTTCAGGGTATAAAGCTTGAAGGTGCATAAATGTGCTTACAGAGGCTGCTTTAAGCTCTTTGCACTTAATATAGACGCGGTAAGTACGGTGTGTGGCAAGAATAACGTGTCGATTGACGATATTTTCAGCGCAAAATTGCTTGATGTATTTGTCTGCGAGTACTTCAGTTCCTACTTTTTCTTCATTCATGTCAACAATGCGCACATCAGACGCTTGAAGAGAATTAAAGATAGTGAGGAGTCTAACTCCTTCATCAGCAGCACCAACGATTGTGATGGGCTGATTTATTAAAGTATTGAGATCAATATGCTTACAGCGTTGAGAATCACGAAGCTGTTCAACGTCTTTACCTTCAATGACTTTAATTAATTTTTCTAGATAAGAAGTGTTGTCCATATCTACCTACATTTTTTCCAAGAGTTTAATCTGTCCAATCGATTGTAAAAAGTGAATTCGGCTGATGTCCTAATAAGCAGGTTGCCTTCTTGTTTTTCTTCAAAGATATTTGATGCCCAGCGATCGCAGTTTTTACAAAATGGAACTTTATCCCATTCGCCATTTTCATGATGCTCACGTATTTTTGTCATCGCCTCACCTTGCCAGACCTCTTTAACACTGGTTTCTACGACGTTCCCCACGACAACATCTTTAAAACCGTCAAGGCAGCAAATAGAGACATCACCATTAGTATGGATAGACATTGTTTCATAGAGCTCGGCACAAGGTTTTCTCTGCTCGTGGTTTATATCAATGTGTGGAAATTTTCCATCTTCAAATATTTCACCAATGCGCACAAAATCAGTAATTTCGACCCATTTGTCTATGAAGTCCTGAACTTCATGGACATTTTCAGGTTGCTTAGTAAAGGATACGCCAATTCGAGGGCTTGGATTATCACCTCTGATTGCCAGCAACTGCTTTACATGCGCCTCAATTTTTTCAAGTTTCTCAACACCGCGAATTTTACTCAATGTTTCATTCGTGGTTGCATCAACGCTGACTGTAATGCTGTCAACATCAATCTCTACCAGTGACGATGCCATTTTTTTATTCATAAGCAGGCCGTTGGAGTTCATTGAAATTGTGAACCCCCTGCGCTTCATGCTGCGCAAGTGCATTAAAATATCACGGCCCATTAACGGTTCGCTCCAAAGGCCAGGGCCAATGGTCTTGGTATGACCTTCTATTTCATCTAGAATTTGCTTGGCATCAGTAACCTTCATGTGCTTTTTGATGATTGCGTTAACTTTGGGGTCATCTGTGCTGCCATGCACAACACACATAGGACATTTCAGGTTACAGTCTGAGCTTAAATCCATCAAAACCCTACTTGGGTATGGCTCGAGGGGTAATTTGTATGTACTCATTTGCATCTCCTAAGTTGCTATTGCGCAATCTTAATCAGAGCTCTCACAATTTTTTTGTTATGTAAGTCTTGAAGTGCTTGATTTATATCTTCTAATTCATAGCTATGGGTTAGCAATGCTTCCAAGTTCAGTTGGCCTTGCTGATATAGCTCTACGAATTTTGGAATATCTTTATCAGGGTTACTACCACCGCCCCAACTACCGCGAATAGATTTGCCACGATGAAAGGCATGTGGCTCTAAAGAAATTTTTAGCTCGTTACTAGGGTGTGAGGCAAATACACATTGTCCGCCACCATCTTTGACAGATTCAAATGCTTGCTCAATGGTTCTTACAGTTCCACCTGCTTCTAAGCTATAGTCAACACCAACACCATCAGTAATATCGAGAACTGCTTTTACTGCATCTATTTTACTTGCATTAACAGTGTGGGTAGCACCAAGCTGTTTTGCTAAAGATAATTTCTCTTCATTTACATCCACTGCAATTAATTTAGTAGGCTCACTGAGTTTTGCCGCCAGCAATGCACTCATACCAATGCCGCCAAGACCAAAAATGGCAATTGTTCTTTCTTTTTCGGGTTTTAGTTCGTTGAATACTAATCCTAGGCCTGTTGGTAGAGCACAGCCTAATAGTACCGCAAGTTTGTCGGGAAAGCTGGTGGGTAATTTCACAAGCCTGTTTTCTGCAACAATGGAGTTCTCACATAAGGTGGTAGCGCTGCCTGAATTTATTAAATAATCTTTATGGGGGTATTTTCCGCCTGGTGCATTTAGCCCTTCCCCTTGGATCCAGCCAACCACGACTTTATCACCGGCTTTAATCTTGGTCACCCCGTCACCAATTTTTTCTACAATACCAACACCCTCATGGCCAAGTAAATGAGGTAAGTACTTATCTTCGCCTCTGCCGCCTTGGACCTCCATCAGCTGTGAGTGGCAGAGACCGCTATATAATAACTTAACTTGAACTTGTCCTCGTGTAAGCGGAGGCATTTCAATACCATCAATGATCTCTAAAGGTTCACCAGTATTGAATAAAACGGCTGCTTTCATGATTTCCCCTTGTTGGTATTGGCTATTTTTTTGAAATAATAATAGTTACTAATTGGTTTGTGTGCTTCGAAGTCAGGTACGTCCGGAAATGCATACTCTATCAATTCATAGCTTGTTGAAACTAATTCAAAGCCAAAACTAGATACTAAATTTATAAACTCTAATTTGGTCCACGCATTTTGATGATTAAATTGGAAGTCTTTTTCGCTGTCGCGTACTTTTTGCGTCAAGATTTTCGAAATTTCGTTTATGGACTCTATCTTAAAGATCTCGGCATATTCTTCACTAGTTAGCCTCACAGGTCCACAATACCCAGAACGAGCAGATGCTTGATCTTTGTATAGATGACCATAATCTGAATTCCAGAAACTAGTAATTACATTCGCGGCATGTGATAAAGCACACTTAGGATCAACACCATGTTTTTGCCAGTTTTTAAGTAGCTCTTTTGATTGTGAGAATTGATTGAAATACTGCATGTTACCATTTAAACCTGCAGTCCTAGCAGAGTCAAAATCAGGGATTTTGATCAATAGGTCACCATCTGGTTGAAGGATCCGCCAGCTTTCTGTTAGTAAGTTTGTCAGTGTTTCATGATCAATATGTTCAAAAAAGTGTGAAGAATATACGAGGCTACATGAGTTATCCAAATTGGGTAAAATCGTTTTTGGAGTAAAGCTAATAGGTTGGATATTAGCCCCATCGCATTCATCGTAACAAATCCAGTTTTCACCATTAAAGTTAGCACCTCCACCAAGGTTAACTTTGTAAGCACCACACCGTTGCCAAGGCTTATAAGGATATTCTGAAACCAAGCCTACTGTACGAACTTGCGTGTCTTTGTATTGATTCGTTGCTATGGTGAGTTCACAAACCAATCTATTAAGTTTATCGGTGGATAGGCCTCTGTGCTGAAGACGGCTGTTTTGGAAGAGTAAAAAAGTCCCAGCTTCACCTTCAACGGTTATTTGGCTCCCATCTTCGAGTTGTATCATAGTAGAACCTGTATCAGCAGAAGGGGGCGTTATATATAGTAGGATCTTTTTCACTGGTTTAGGCATATTGTCCAAATGAAGTTTGTTTGACCCCACATTAGAATTTAACACTTTAGCGAGCTTAGTGATGCGGCAATTAACAACTTTCCAATGACTACCTAATTGCTGAGCAATTTCCTCGTAGTGCTTTTCCAAGAAATCTTCAATCGCCAGTTGAGCGGCAGGCGTTACTTCAAGGCGTTTTAAATCTGTGTTTTGTTCGCCTAGGGCATTGGAAAAATAGTCAAAGTCATACTGACTTGAGTCAATCAATTGTACTTGCTCTGGTAGTTTTTCACAGAGTAAGCGAAAGCCATGAGCAAAGTCTTCACCAGATTTAGAAATATAGAACCCTTGATTTTGTAATTGGGAGCCGTTCCAATTATGTATGCCTCTGTATGCCGATTCTGAGAGAGACTGATATTCATTCCAAGCAGATTCAGAGATATAAAGCCGGTTTGTTACGTTTTCACTGTAGGGCATTAAGGGAATTAGCTTAGATTTGAACTGCTCATTATGCTTAACGAGTGCATGCTTTATCTCACCATAAAATGAAATAGAAGACACTACCACAGGGTGGTCTACATTTTTCAATTCATAAGCATTTAGTACATCTATCGGTGTTTTCTTCGCTTCGCGATCTATCACTGCAATTGGCGCTCTTAAGCCATTTTCTTCAATAAATTGCAGAATATCTAAGCTCCCGCCTCCAGATCCGTAAACGTAATAATCGTTGTCTGATAAATTATTTTCTCGATAGACAACTTCAAATCTCGTCGTTATTTGAGACATGATAATCCTCACTATTTCATTAGGTTAGTTTTTTTTAATGGTACTAAACCTAATTATTTATTTAACCGCGCTTAAGTCACAAAAGGTGCTTGCAGATTCAATTCTCGCTGCGATTGATTCAAAGTATTTTTGACTCTTAGCTAGCTGTTTTGACTTTACTTCCTCAAGTTCATCATATGTTATGCAACTTTTGTTCCAAGAGAATTTTCGACGTGTTTGTATATCGTCAATAAACTCGTTTAACATAATTAAACACCACTTTAAATGAGTAAGTTCTAATGTTGTTAAGAAGATATTTCGTTGAATAGGAATATGTTGAAATAATTGGCTATCAAAAAATAACTTCAGAGAATTCATCTCAATAGGAACGGCGGGCTGTGAAAAAAAATCGCATAAGAGTTTCCAGCTTGTATCCATGCCAGCATATTCAAAATCGAAAAAAACTAGCCCTTGTTTAGTTTTCATTGCGTTATGAAAGCCAAAGTCTGAGGGGGATAAGATATTTCTTTCTAGCTTTACTCCCGCATTTTCGGGTAATAGGCAACGTACTTTATCAGCCCTGTTTTGGATTTTTTCTAGCAGCTCTTTTAAACATTTACTGTTTTCAGTTGCCTTAAATCTGGCGAGGCGTCTTTCTATTATGGTATGAAAACCAATAAGGCTCGAAGGGCTCTCTGAGGCTACATTTAAACTTTTATTATCTAACGGAATATCATTAATTCTTTCAATAAATTGAAGTGCATCTGAGACTAATTTAGGTGAAGAGCATTCGATGCTATCCCCTTGTGTAAATTTAAATAGACTTACATAATTCTGTTTGCAAGAAGCAATGGGTTCAGGTATAGATTTGACTCCGTTGTTCCATAGGTGCTGTGAGAAGCTGAATTCATTCGTAAGTTTATTAGTTGATTGTGTATGGTGAGGGGAGAATGATTTTAAAAACCAACTCCCTTGGTGAGATGCAACTTGATAGCCGCGATTATTAGCACCACCACTTAATGTAGTTATAGTCAGTTCATCGGTTTCTAATGTCTGTTTCAACCACAGTCTTATTGCTTCACTTATCATATTACCTCAGGGATATCAGACCACTTGGTAATGTGAGTTAAACCTTCTTTGTTGTTAGAATTATTATTAAATAAGACTTTTCTACAGCGAGCAGGAAATAGTTTATGATTAAAAATTGACTCTAAATCATCGATAAATAAATCACAATTTAGTTTATCAATACATAATAACTTTTCTTCTTTTGTCTCGTTAAAGTTTAGGTCAGACTCAGAAAAGGGCGCGCCATTTGAACCTATAAAACCATTGCTCTTTAGCCAATTAGTTGCAGCATGATGAAAGTCTACAGGCTCGCCAATAATTGGATAGCGTGTTTTGTGTGAAATGAGTTTCAAAGTATGACCTTTTGCATGCCATTGTTCAAGGACTTGCAGGCAGTCAGTATATGGGCGAGCTTGATCAATTTCTTTACCGTATACAATACCTTGTAGCTCGGTCCACTTTCGCTCATTGTCACTAATTATAAAATAACTCTTAACTTCTGTTTTGGATCGTCCTGTGGATTCGGGGATCCAGTCTAACTTTAATGCAACATCATAGAAAACACCTGTGTAGTCCGCTATTGTATTATCAAAATCAATCCCAATAATCATAGCAATCCTCTGTGAACAAGTTTATTTAATATGTTACTAACGGTTAAACCTGCTTTGATACGGGCATCCTCTGGTGAGTGCACTTGGTCAATAAAGAAATCGGGTATACCAAAACGATGAACTCTAACCGCTGCCGTGTGATCTGATACATACTCTAGTACTGCGCTACCAAAGCCACCATTAACATTGTGCTCTTCGAGAGTAACAATGTGATCAAAGCGAGCTGATGCTGAAGTTAGGTAGTCTTCATCTAGAGGCTTCACAGTATGAAAACTTACTAGTTCAGCGTTAATTCCTTTTGCTGATAATTCATAATGCAGCGCTTGCGCGAGTGGCATAATCGTTCCAGTCGCTAAGATAGTTACCTTTTCACCAGCGACCATAGTATGTGCCTGACCAAATTTTAAAGCTGGTTCAGCGTCATGGACACTTGGTTCGTTTTTCTTACCGATCCTAAAGTAGCATGGTTGATTGAGCTCAATAAGCTGAGGCATTAAAATTTCGAGCTCTTGTGCATCCGCTGGGCAAACAATATTCATGTTTGGTAGGGAGCGCATCAATGCGATATCTTCAAATGAATGATGGGTTGGGCCCAAATTTGCGTACGATAGTCCAGACCCTGTCCCAACGATGATCACAGGTTGGTTCTGGTAGGCAATATCAATCTTTATTTGTTCAAAGTTACGCGCAGTGGTAAACGGCGTGATGGTATATATAAAAGGCTTGTGCCCCATCATGGCACTGCCTGCAGCCATAGATGCCATATTTGCTTCCGCGATGCCCGCATTAACAGTGCGGTCTGATGCAAACTCTTTTAATGGATTAAATAGTCTGTTACCGATATCAGCATAAAAAAGCAGTAATCGTTGGTCGTCTTTCGCCAGTTCGGTTAGGACCCTTGCAAAGGCATTTCTCATAGTCCAAGCTCCTTTTTCGCCATATCTACTTCATCAGCTTTTGGAATTCGGTAGTGCCAGTTGTTGTCATTTTCCATAAAGGATACGCCTTTACCTTTAATGGTATCCGCCACAATACAGACTGGTTGAGAGTATTGCTTTGCCTGTTCAAAAGCATTTTGCAAGCTATTTAAATCGTGACCATTAATACGAATGGTGTGCCAACCAAAAGCGCGCCACTTTTCTTCCAATGGTTCTAAGTGCATGATATCGCAGCTTTTCCCAGTACCTTGAAGCTTATTGAAGTCTACAATTGCGACCAAGTTATCAAGCTTTTTCCCAGCTGCAAACATAGCAGCTTCCCACACAGTGCCTTCATTGAGCTCGCCATCTCCCATTAAAACATAAAAACGATTCTCTTTTTGCTGAAGCTTTGTGCTCAGTGCCATACCTGCTGCGAGGGAAAGTGCGTGTCCTAACGATCCTGATACCGTTTCAACACCAGCGGGGGCATTGATACCCGGGTGTTCTTCAAATTGGCTGCCTGTTTGCCCATGCTCGTACAGAGCCTGAATGTCAAAAAAGCCACGGTAAGCAAGTGCTGTATAAAGGGCGCTGGCTGCGTGACCTTTCCCTAATAAGAAGTAATCACGATCACTGGCATTGGGCATGCTGGGGTCAATATTTAAAACGCGCCAGTAGAGCGTGGCTAAAATATCAACGCAGGATAAGCAGCTGCCTAAGTGGGGGGTTTTAGTCTGGCTAGAGACATCACATAATGTATGTCTCATTTTTGCCGCTATAGTTTCAAGATTCATAATTTACTTTACGGAATAAACCAATAGAAATCGCCAGTGTAGCCGTTATCTTGGAAAAATTGTTTCCAATCATCTACATGCATGATGGTTTTGGCTGTTAATGCCCACTCCAGCATACGCTCTTTTTCTTCATCGTTGCGGTAAGCATCTACAGTAATAAATGATTTACCTCGACTTACTCGTTCGATTTCCTTCAGTGCTAATGCACATTCTTGCTCATCTAAGTTATGGATAGTATTAATCGACATCACCACATCGAAGCTATTGTCTTCGTAGGGCAGAGATTTTGCGTTACCCTGAGTCAATATGTCTTTAACTTCTTCTTTTGCATGCTCAAGAGCATACTCAGATATATCTAAGCCTTGTAGCTGTATGCCAGGGATTAATTGCTGTAAATCGTAGAGCATGAATCCTTTAGCACAGCCAACGTCTAGCAGGCGGCTTTGTGCGGATAAGCCAAAATGAGCTTGTAAGTCTGGTACAACCGGTTGCCAAAAGCGTGAGAAGTAACTGAATCCGCCATAACCATAAGTGCGGTCACCGTCGAAAAAGTCTTTACCATATTGCCTTGCAATCTCTCTGTCGGCTTCGGTAATGACGTTGGCTCGGCCTTTAGTGTCTCGCTTAGACTTTGGGTAGTTTTTTAATAGGTCTATTTCTTGTCCTAGCATAGCTTTCTCACGGTTTATGAATATATGAATCTGGTAGATTTTTTAAATCATCAAGGTGTGTTTTAACCCAGCCAATGGTACGTTCAAGTCCATTTTCGAGTGACACTTGGTCTTGCCAATTAAGTTGCTCACGCAACTTGGTTGCATCTAATAAGTATGCTGCATCTTTTCCTAGGCGGTCTTCTGTCACTTGGCACACTTGCTCAAATGGGACTTGTAACATGTCACAGATCAACTCAACAAGTGCACGGATGGAAATGGTGCGCTCGGTTGAAATATGATAGATGTCACCTAGCTGCCCTTGCTGAGCAATTGAGTGAGTCGCTGCTGATACATCGTCGATGTGAATGAATGAGCGGGTAGAATGGCCACCACCATGCAATGGTAATGTTTTGCCTAGTAGCGCAAATAAAATGGTGCGAGGAATAATGCGATACAACTGCTGTCCTTCACCATACACATTCGCTGCCCGTGTGTATAACACAGGGAAGTTATGTACATCAAAAAAGGTATGTAAGCTCATATCTGCAGCAGCTCTGGAAACAGCATAAGGTGTACTGGGATTGTAATTGCGGTGTTCAGGCACCAATCCTTCGCAGCTACCGTAGACCTCTGGCGTCGAGATATGAATGTACTTGTCTAAGTGATCAATATGTCGCAGGCGGTTGTGTAATTGTACGGTAGACACGCAGTTTGTCATAAACCAGTGTTCAGGGTAATCCCAGCTTTGTCCAACCATACTTTGTGCTGCAAAGTTATATATATGTTTTATCTTATGCTTTTCAACCAAAGCAATGATTTCATCGAGATGATGGTTTAAATCAAGTTGATGAAAATCAAGGTTATTTTTTTGTTCAACCCAACGGTAAGGGAGCAGGGCATTATGTGGCTCTTTTGAGCGACTGGCAGCGATGACAGGCTGCTCTTTTTTAAGCATATGTGCACAAAAAGAAGCGCCTGAAAAAGAATTGCTACCAAGTACTAAAATAGGAGAATCAGACATCTTTAAGTTCCTGATAAAGTGCTTTCATAAGTATGTGCCCGATGATCACTTGGGTATCTTCAGATATTTGCATATCTTGTACATCAAAATGAAAAGCCTGATCGAGCATCGGCTTGGCTGTACCGCCTTTAAAGCCTAATATCCCGACCGTGGTCATACCGAGTACTTGTGCTTGTGCAATGGCGTTTATGATGTTTTCAGAATTACCACTGCCAGATAACACTAACAGTACATCGTGCTTGTTTGCTTTGACTTTGAGCTGGTGGCTAAAAATATTTTGATAGCCAATGTCATTGCCTAGACAGGTTAAAATTGAACTGTTTGCAGCGAGCGCTTCTACTTTTAGAGCGTTGCCTTGAGGGTGTATACCAAAAGTAAAGTCATTAGCAAGGTGAATGGCGTTTGCAGCTGAACCGCCATTTCCGCAGATAAATAAGGTGCCGTTATGCGCTTTCATATCGAGCAAGGTATCTACGAGCTGAGCGACTTGTTTACCGTCCAGTTGAGTGAGTACCTGACTTAATGTCGTTGTATAGTCCGCTGTAATGGACTCTGCTGGATGTGCTATTGGCAGCTCAGAAACTGCACCTTGTTTGTTGCTCATAATACTTCTCGTTGCATCCATTTTAGGTTGTAGAAACGGTCTTGATCTTCAAGTTGACCATTTTCAAATGCATCTATTATCTCGCTAATAGCGGTACTGACATTTTTCTTTGGCGCAAAGCCAGTCGCCAATAACTTATCTGAATTTATTCTGTAGCAGCGCGGGTCGTTAGACGGTGTGACTTCAATCTCACAATCAACCTTGCTTTGTACCATTTTTGCTATATCCATGATCGAGATATTCTCGAATCCAGCATTAAATATGCCAGAAGTCTTTTCTGGGTTTTCAAGCATATAGATGTAAAGATCGGTAATATCATCGATATGAATGTTTGGACGTACTTGCGCACCACCAAACACAGTGATTTTTTTATTTTTAAGCGCTTGCATCGTCAACATATTGACAGAGACGTCTAAACGCATACGATCTGATAGACCACATACAGTTGCAGGTCTGACAATTTGCACCGCCATGTCATCTGTGTAGCTCAGTAACACACGCTCCGCGACCATTTTAGTTTTGTTGTATTCAGAAATTGGTTCTAATGAGAGATCTTCTGTCACTTGCTCTTCATCTTTAACGCCGTATACACTGCCAGAGGACGCATAGATAAATTGCTTAATTCCAGATTTTTTAGCTTTGTCAGCTAATTGCATGGTAGCTAAGGCACTGACTTCCCATGTTAGTTTAGGGTTGAGATCACCACAGGGGTCATTAGCAATAGATGCCAAATGAATAATGGCGTCAATACCATTTAAATCAATACTGTTTGCGTCCCTTACATCCCCTTTTATCACGGAAAGGTTTTTGTGTGCAGGTAAAAAATTGCCAAACCATTGCGTGTCTAACGCGACTACTTTATAGCCCTTATCCAAAAGCTTAGGTACGAGTACGGTGCCTTTGTAACCCGTTGCACCGGTGACTAAAATTGTTTTGTCTGTCATATTTTCTCTACTTTAAATTACGGTCTATTCGGCAATTGCATAGAGGACGATTTCATTGCAAAAATCGCCGTGAGAATGTAAGTAAAATTGATAATCACTATGGAGTTGTTCAATTAACTCCGCAATCTGCCATAGGTGTTCAGGTTCGTGATAGACTGAAATTGCTAGATTAGGCTTAAACTGCCTAATAATCTCACTAGCACCTTTAAGTGCTTCTATTTCAGCGCCTTCGACATCCATCTTGATATAATTAGGGGCAAGTCCAAAACAAATATCATCTATTTTTGCGACTTGTAAGCTATTAATTTCAGATGTTGTATTTTCGACAATTTTGCTTTGATCGCCACATGAACTAAATTCCAATTGGGTGTTTTTAGACCATACACCAGCTGGTTGAGTGAAAACGCGCGGATAGTGCGCATCTCTATTTCTCAAGCGATTTTGTAGCTTTTTATAGTTCGTTGGGTCTGGTTCAAAGCAGACAATACTGTCAAATTCTATATTATATTTTTTTGTAATATTTACAGCTAGTTGCAATGTGTCGCCATTAAACGCGCCACAATCAATCATTTTAAGAGGCGATTTAATCAAGCCTTTACTCATCAACTCCTTGGGAAAGTATTGCGTTTCCCAATCATTTTTGAGATAGGTTGTGTGGCTTGGGTTTTGTCTAAATGCCCGAATTCTCGCAAGGCAGTCTTTGCTCTGAGCATTGACGAGTTTAGTATGTAATGCGTTTAATTTTTCAGCGCACTGAATTTCACTTTGCTGCAATGTTTGTTTATGATTTTCGTCGTAAAAATGGTTGAAAATATGGCTAAACTCGGACATAACCTCATTAAGGTCGTAGCAATTTTGAAATCCTTTCTCAATCATTTGTGCTTTTACAACATGGCTTAAGCACGAAAGCGAAATAAGTACAGGATGCTGGCTTGGTGAGACTTCATCAGGCTTAAAAATAGGGACCCCTTTGTAATCTTTTTCATTTGAGTACAAATCAATGAAAAATAAAACTTTATCTCCCTGTTTAGACATAGCGTCGAAAACAGCTTTACCATTTCCTCCGGCGCCATAAATAATGTATTCCATTGGTTCCCCTAAACAGATTTCTGATTTACATGTTTATTTATATCGGTAAGCGTAGGCTTTTCCTTTAATTGTTTTTTTAGCTCAGGGTAGGAAAAGTCGAGGTTATTACCAAAATGTGCATAAATTGCTTTGATTGCGGTGTAATCATCAGGCTCATCCAAAGTCAGTCGCCAATGCTCCAGCGATTCACCTTCTGCGAATGAATAAGTGGCAATCGAGCTAAATTTAGCCATGCCGAGTGTGACATGTTCTCTGTCCGCTTTGCTTGTTGCAAGCTGATGGGTCTTTTTTAAAAGCTGATATGAAAACGCTGTGCAATCTAACCCTCTAGGGTATCCACTGTGTGGCCCTAAATTGACCACGTCAAATTGAGAGCGTTGATGCTCATCGATGACTTGCTTGGTTAAATGTGGATCAATGAGGGGGCAGTCACTTGTCAGGCGTACGATAGTAGTATCATCTATCGCACCATATTGTGTCGCAGCTTCGTAATATCGAGACAACACATCTTCAGTACTACCTTGGTAATATTTTATTTTTTGCTCTTTACATAGCTCAACAATGGGGGCTTCAGAACCATCATTGGTGGTTGCAATAATGATGTGCTCTTTAAATTCTGCAAGTCTGTCTAACATGACCTGTAGTACAGTAGAATTACACAGAGGGAGCAATACTTTGCCCGGTAATCGAGTTGAGGTCATTCTAGCTTGAATGATGATCTGAACGTTTTCCATCGAAGTCGTTGTTATCATTATAATTGCGTTCAATATAGCAAATCATTACACTCAAATACAGAATAAAAAATTGATTGTGTGCGTTGAGTTTATTGGCGTTGGGCGCTTTTTGTACCATTGTTAATTGTCGGCGTGAAATTTGCTACGCAATTTGTATTATATGCCTAAAAAAGAAGAGAGCATTGTGAATTTTAAATCTCAATTTCAGATATCAGGCAGGGAAGTTGGTCATGACTCACCTTGCTACATCATTGCTGAAATGTCGGCTAATCACGGCCAATCACTAAGTAAAGCAAAGGAATTAGTACACGCTGCAAAAGAGGCGGGTGCAGACGCTATAAAGTTGCAGACTTATACTGCAGACACCCTAACTATGGACTGCAAGCTTCCGCATTTTGAAGCAACGGGGCCCTGGAAAGGACAGTATCTCCATGACTTATATAAAGGCGCTTATATGCCTTGGGATTTCCATGCGGAGCTGTTCGAGCTTTCAGCTAAGATAGGTTTGACGTGCTTTTCATCGCCATTTGATAAATCGGCTGTGGATTTATTGCAGCAGTTTGATGCACCAGCTTATAAAATAGCATCTCCAGAGCTAATAGATCATCAACTTATCAAAGATGTAGCCGCTACAAAAAAACCTATGATCATGTCAACGGGCGGTGCAACGCTGAACGAGATTGCACAAGCAGTCAAAGTTGCTGAGGATGCAGGTGTACAAGCGCTTGCACTGATGAAGTGCACAAGCACTTACCCAGCACCGGCTGAATCAATAAACTTGCGAACTATTCCACATATGCGTGACGCATTTGGATGTCCAGTAGGATTATCTGACCATACCTTGGGCAATGATGTACCTTTGGCGTCTGTGGCAGTCGGTGCCTGCATGATTGAAAAGCATTTTGTTTTGGATAAAACAGATAATACCGCAGATAGCTTTTTTTCAATGACGCCGGATGAGTTAAAAGCGCTGGTACATGGTGTGCGTCAAATTGAAAAGGCGATGGGCACGGTTCACTATCCTAGTGAAGCGTCAAAAGCCCGTCGCTGTGTTTATATTATTAAAGATATTAAGGCAAATGAAGTCCTGACCGCAGCGCATTTAAGGCAAATGCGTCCCGGAGGTGGTGAGATCATGCCCCAAGAGTTACCTAGGCTTATTGGCCGCCGTGTTAATAAGGCGCTTGTTTGTGGCACACAGCTAAGCTGGGAGGACTTACAATAATGATTTCTAAAGAGACGTTACTTGAATATATTCAGCAATTTTTGGAAGAGCGTGGGGTATTGCTCGATGTATCTTCACTAGAGAGTTATAACTTCATTGCTGAGGGGGAGTTGGATTCATTTGAAATTTTAACACTGACGATGGGAATTGAGGCGCACTTTTCTGTCTCTGTCGCCCCTGAATTACTGTTGGATGAAAAAAATGCCATAGTGGGCAACCTTGTGAATGCTCTGACGGAAAGCATATGATTGCATTTCGTGTAGATACACAATGTGGAATGGGCCATTTTATGCGAATGAAATGGCTTGCAGTAGAGTTAGAAAAGCGCAGCGAACCCACCATTTTTTTTATTGATCAAAGTGATGCATTAGTGCACTTTAAAAACGAATTAAATGCTGAGCTTGTCATCGTCCCTCAAACTGGCAGCTGCCAAGATGACGCAAATTTCTGTTTAACCTATCTAAAGTCACAAAAGCACGAGATTAAATGGTTTGTTGTTGATGGTTATACGTTTGGTGAGAGCTGGGAAGCAGAAACAAAAGTACATGGCATAAAGCTGCTGGCTGTGGATGACTTGGCTCGACAACATATTTCTGATGCGGTACTTGATATGAAATGGGCCGGTAGCGTGACTTCAGAGCGATATGATGGCTTAGTGTCCGCTGAGACAGATAAGCTACTAGGGCCAGAGTTTGCCATCTTATCTCCAGAGTATCATTTAGCTGCGTCTACTTCGCTATCTCGTACAAATCGTATTACTTTCTCTCTTGGCGGCGGTGGTAGTTGGCATGCTTTGACACCCGTTATAGAGCAGCTATGCATACAAGCCCCGGGAATTAGCGAGTTTGTTGCTATTATAGGCCCTAAAGCGACAGATATTGAAGCGCTTGAGGCCCTTTGTGAACAGTACGCGCAGTTAACACTGGTTTATGCACCAAGTAGCTTATCTGAGTACTACAGAAAAACAGGGTTGTTTGTAGGGGCATTAGGTACATCATTGTATGAACTGGCCGCGACCAAAACACCTGCACTGACTTTTTCACTCGCAGTTAACCAGAACAACAACATTGAAGACTTAGAGCAACTGGGGCATTTTTATCATATTGAGGATTTGCTTAATTTTTCCGCTGATAAAATAGCCAGACTGATCCAATCGTTATTCGAGTATAGAGCAGCCATTGAGAAACAGCGCTTAAGCCCTTTGGTATCGGTCGATGGTCACGGAGCAAGGCGCATTGCTGATTACTTGACAAGTGGTCAGTTGTTGAGTGGTTTACCCATGCATCAGGCGCCGCCTACACTTAAGGGCCTAGTGTCTCAATTAACAGACTCTTTGGGCGTTCGAGAAGTTCAATTGTCAGATGTTAATCGCTATTTATCAGCGCGCAATCGTACAGAAAATATGTGGCGGATGACAATCACCGACTCTATCAAGTCCATTGATCATTACACTTGGTGGTTTAACAATCAACGACACTCATTTGTATTGGAAGACAATGGATTGCCTTTAATTTATGTGTGGCATCAAGTATATCGTCACAAAGATACAGAGTACCTGTATGGAGGGTGGTTTGCGGCGAGTGATAAGGTAAACTTTGTTCATGCTCAAATGGTTTTAAAATGGCAATTAGCCTATTGTGAAGCGTTACATCCCAACGCGACTTGGGTCGCTGTGATTAATAAAGAGAATAAATTCGTTAATTTACTCAACCAAAAAGAAGGATTTATCCAGGCAGATAAGGCTTCAGATGAGTTTTTAGTTACACAAATTATATTCCCCCAAGCATCAGAGGAAGAGTTTAATTATGTCGCAAAGTTTCCAGCAAGCCGAGGCTAAGATGGGTGGGATTTACGCTATTTTTAAAGACCATGTGAAATCGTCACCTGATAAAACAGCGGTCATTTTCAAGCATACCAGCTTAAGTTACCAAGAGCTGGACCAAAAAGTATGTCGGTTAGCTTTATATTTTACTAAGATAGGCCTCAAAGCAGGACATAGGATCGCGCTATTTGCACCAAACGGAATAGAGTATCCCGTGGTATTAATGACGGCTGCGAAAATGGGATTGGCTGTTGTGCCATTGCCAATGAGTTTGAAAGGTACTGCCCTTGAAGTTGCTTTGAAAAAAACGCCTGTTGCAGCCGTTTTGGCTTGGCCAACCATTAGTAAGGTATTGCTTGAGAAAGACTTAATTGAGCAAGACAAGTTAATTAGCTTTGAAAAGTCAGTTGCAGACGAAGTGACATGGCAGCAAGTTTTTGACGAACAAGATAATGAGATTTTGGACCTTGCTGAAACCACTGTCGATGCGCATGCGCCTTTTATTTTGACCATGACTTCGGGTTCTACAGGTGCACCCAAACCGATTGTATTGAGTCAGCATTGTAAAGTGCAGCGTGCGATTGAAGCGACTAAAAATTATTATGGTTTGGTTGAAAGTGACAAGGTTTTAGTGGCCACACCTTTGTACCATTCACTCGCCCAGCGAGGCGTTTTAATGCCGTTGATGTTAGGCGCAACCACAGTGATCATGGCCAAGTTTGTCCTGCAAAGCTGGCTGGATGCCATAGAAACTCACAAAATAAGCTTTTTATTTGCAGTCTCTGCTCAGTTAGAGAGCTTCCTAGCCTATGAAGGCCCAAATTTTGATCTGAGTTCTTTGCGTTGTCTTGTTTCTTCTTCAGCGGTTTTAAATGCGGAGTCAAAAAAGGCGCTATTAAGTAGGTTGAACTGTGCATTTCACGAATGCTATGGAGCATCTGAGGTCGGCGTTGTAACCGATTTTTGTGTGTCGGCTGAGCCTGATAAAAACGGCAGTGTTGGACGGGCACTTCCTTTTGTGGATTTGAAAATCTGTAACGATGAGCGTCAACAAGTGGCTGTTGGTGAAGTGGGCGAGATTGCGTGCAAAACGCTTACTGGGTTTAGTGGTTATCACAAGATGCCTGATGCAACAGCAGCGGCTTATGACTCTGAGGGTTTTTTCTACACGGGTGATTTGGGTTATCTTGATGCACACGGGTATTTATATTATGTGGGTAGAAAAAAAGAAGTTATCTCTAGTGGTGGTATTAATATTTTTCCACAAGACATTGAAGCTGTGATCAAACGCCACCCTGACATCATCGAATGTGTTGCATTTGGGATCGCAGAACCTCTGTTAGGGGAAGTGATCCGAGTGGCTTATGAGCAGCGAGGAGATGCACTTTTAGATAAGGTGCTGAGACTAATGTGTTTGCAGGAATTAACTGATTATCAGCAACCAAGACAGTTTGTACGTTTGGATGAGATGCCAAGAAATCAAATGGGCAAAGTGCTGCGAAATGACGTTAAGCTACAAAACCAATAAATGAGTGAAGGCATCGCCTTCACTCATAGGTATTATTTGATATTTTCCCAAGTACCAGATTGATTGGAGCGTGTTGCAGCTTCAAACAATGCTAAGCCATCACGGGCTTGTTCAAAACCAAATACGTATTCATTGGCATTGTCTTGTGAAGCTAGATAGCTCTCTAAAGCGAGATGTATATCAGTGTAAAGATTCGCGAATGCCTCTACGAAGCCTGTCGGGTGGCCTGGTTTCATTCGATTGTATCTAAATTGATTCGCATACTGACATTGGCCAGCCCTATCAAGTATTTCTCTGCGCCCATCGTTGAAGTTGAGCTCTAACTCATCTGGGTTGAGCTGATACCAAAGTGCGCTTCCCTCGGTGCCATACACACGTACTTTTAAGCCATTTCTATGACCGATCGCCGTTTTAGACATCCACATACTACCTGTGATGTTGTTTGGGTACTTTAACAGCATTTGAACATCATCCACTAAATCAGTGTATTCAGAGTGGGTAGCGAATAGAGCACTTGTTTTTTCTGGTTCTAGCTCAAGTAAATAGCTAGATAGATGATGCAAATGTACACCTAAATCAAGACAGATTGTCGGCACTGCGTAGTCTTGTAAACGCCAAGCCTGAGGTGGAGATGCCTTTCCCGCGATTTCAGGTGGTCTTTTGAATCCTTCTTGTGGCATTTCTAAATGTATTTTTTGGATCGTGCCGAGCTTTCCATGTTGTATTAGGCTTTTAAGCTCCCTAACCATGGCGTAGCCAGAATAGTTGAATGTGACCGCAAGAAAGTGCTTTTGTGCGTCATACTTTTGAGCTAACTGCTGAATTTCATCACTGCCACAGACAAGCGACTTTTCACAAATGGTGGGAATGTTGAGCTTAAACAGTGTTTCAAGGGCTTCTAAGTGATGCGGTGTGGGTGTTAATACAACCACAGCATCAATTTTATGACGTTCAGCTTTGAGCATATCTTGCCAATTATCATAAACGCGATTAGGGTCTATACCCCATTGTTGTGCCGTAAGTTCATTTTGCTCTTTATTTCGGCTAAATGCACCTGTGACGACTTGGAATCTGTTATCTAGTTGAGCAGCAGAAAAGTGCACATATCCTACAGCTGAGTTGGCGCCGCCCCCAATAAATGCAAGTTTTAAACAGCGTTTTGACATGATTTTCCCTATTTTTCCACGTTTCTCAATTCAGTTAGTGTTTCAACAAGTGTAGTGACAATATAATCCTGCTCTTGTTGTGCCAGCTCAGGAAAGAGAGGCAATGTAACCGCGCTGTGATAATACGCTTCTGCATTTGGGCAATGCCCTTGTTCAAACCCTTGTTGTCTGTAGTATGGCTGCAAGTAAATCGGGATATAGTGAACATGACAGAAGATATTTTTAGCTCTCAACTTCGTCACAATTTGTTTATGTAATTGTGGGGATGAGTTGGTGACTCGCACGACATACAAATGATAAGCACTGTAAACGTCATCGCTTTGTGTGAGCGGGTTGATCTCATCATATTTGGTGAACAGTGCATCGTAGTGTGATGCGAGTTCATTTCGTTTGTTGACAAACTGATTTAACTGGTCAAGTTGTGACATACCAAGTGCGGCATGTATATCTGTCATTCGGTAATTAAATCCCAGAGCTTGTTGCTCGTAATACCAAGGGCCGTCTGGGTCTTGCTCTAATAGTTCAGGCGCTGCTGTGATACCGTGACTTCTATAAAGTTTCAATTTTTCATTTAATTCTTTGCAGTTGGTCAGTGCCATACCGCCTTCAGCTGAGGTGACAATTTTGACTGGGTGAAAACTAAAAATACAAATGTCTGAGTATTGGCAATTACCTATTGGGTCGCTTTTGTATTGCCCGCCAATAGCATGAGATGCATCTTCAATGATCTTAAAGTTATATTCGATACTGAGTTTGTGCAATGCGTCCATGTCACAGGGTTGGCCTGCAAAATGCACTGGAATGACGACTTTAGGGAGGGCGTTATTTTCTCTTGCGGTGATTAATTTTGACTCAAGTGCATGAATGCACATATTGCCCGTGTTTGAGTCAATATCGACAAAGTCAATTTTGGCACCGCAATATAACGCGCAGTTTGCTGAGGCTACAAAAGAATTGGGCGACGTCCATACAATATCATTATGCCCAACATTTAGAGCAAGGCAGGCGATATGTAGTGCCGAAGTGGCGCTATTAACCGCAGTGGCGTAACCTGCATGGCAGTATCGGCTAACAGATGATTCGAATTCAGGCACTTTGGGTCCTTGCGTTAACCAAGGTGAATTTAAGACTTCAACTACTGCCTCTATATCAGACTGAGATATGACTTGTTTACCGTAGGGGATCATAACAGTGCCTGTTTATTAAACTCAGCTATTTCTTCAACGGATAGATACTCAGCGTTGGTCAGTGAATTGTATTCAAACCCAGGTGGAACCATTTTTCCTTTCTCGTTAAGCGCGTTAACGTCAAAATCGTTTGTACGGCTACTAAACTTGATACCAGGCGCGATGACAAAATGGTCATCAAATTCAAACGTGTCAAAAGATAAGTCTTCAGGACACATTACTTCGTGAAGCTTTTCACCTGGCCTAATCCCTATAACTTTTTGTTTTAGACCCGGGGCCATAGCAGTCGCTAAGTCAGTAATTTTGATTGATGGTATTTTAGGAACAAAGATTTCCCCGCCCAACATGCGCTCAAAGTTTTTAAGAACAAAATCAACGCCCTGTTGTAAACTTATCCAAAATCGCGTCATGTCTGGGTGAGTAATAGGGATGTGGTCTTGTTGTTCATCGATAAACTTTTGAAATACCGGTACAACAGAGCCCCTTGAGCAAACAACATTTCCGTACCTTACGACAGAAAACATGGTTTTGTGACCGCCAGCGATATTATTTGCTGCAACGAATAGTTTGTCAGAGGCAAGTTTAGTCGCGCCATATAAATTGATTGGATTGGCTGCTTTGTCAGTTGACAGAGCAATGACTTTACTGACATTACAGTCTAGCGCTGCTTCAATAACGTTTTCTGCGCCATTGATGTTTGTTTTAATACACTCCATGGGATTATATTCAGCAGCAGGTACTTGCTTAAGTGCGGCAGCATGGATCACGTAATCGACCCCCTGCATCGCTCTGCGTAGTCTATCCCTATCACGCACGTCGCCAATAAAATAACGCATGCATGGCGCGTTAAAGGTCTGTTGCATCTCAAACTGCTTTAGCTCGTCCCGTGAAAAAACGATAATCTTTTTAGGGCGATACCTTTCAAGCAGAGTTTTAACATATTTCTTGCCGAAGGAGCCAGTTCCGCCAGTAATCAAGATTGTTTTGTTATTAAACATATTTTACCCATCTAAAGGTGCAATCATTTCTTTACACTATAGAAAAAAGTACTAGGTAAAGATTGTGCCCCTGCATCCTAAAAAAAGTGATTACTCAACACTTTATATCACTTCTTCGAATTTTGCAGTATTTAACACAAGCAGGATTGTGATTTTTAAACGATAGATGACTTTTTGCACTAATAGGCGTAAGATTATAGTGTCAGTATTGCGGAGGAAGGTGGCATGTTACAAATCAATTCACCGAGTAACTCTTTCTTTAACAGAACAGAGCAAACGAATAATAAATTAAATCAACAGCTAGCGACGGGTAAAAAAGTAAACTCGGCGGCAGATGATGCTGCAGCACTGCAAATAATTAATCGTTTAACTTCGCAGCAAGAAGGATATGGGCAATCTATTCGTAATGCTTATGATGGTATCTCTTATTCTCAAACTGCTGACTCAGCATTATCTGGTGTTAATGATGCCGTAAGCCGAATTAGAGAGCTATCTATTCAGGCTGGCAGTGGGGCTTTAACAGATAGTGACAGACAAGCTTTGCAAGACGAGGTGTCACAGCTACAAACCCAGATCACAGAGACATTTGAAAATACCACTTTTGGTGGTGATCCTCTCTTTGATGGTGAGCAGGCAAGCTTCCAAGTTGGGCCAGATGCAAATACCACACAAAGCTTTACACCAACTGACGGTACTGTTGCTGCGGGTATTTTAAGTGTAGATATTTCTACTCAAGCAGGGGCTCAAGCAGCAATAACTGCTGCTGATCAAGTTGCAAAAGATGTCAATTCACAACGCTCTCAACTAGGTGCATTTGAAAATACTTTGGATAGTACAATACGCGGTTTAGGTAATCAGAGCGATCGTATTGCAGAGAGCCAAAGTAGAATAGCTGATACTGACTTTGCACAAGCATCAGCTGATAGAGCTGCAAACGATATTCTATCTCAAACATCGATTGCATTGAGAGGACAAGCGAATCAATCTGCATCCTCGGTACTTAACTTACTTTAGTAATAATTAATACTATTGTATTGATTCAAAACATACTCAGTGGCATTTATTTGGCGTTTACGTCAATATTTTGCCACTTAGGTATTGCATCCCTTAGATACTCCCTTACAATCATACTCATAGACTTATAAAAATTTTTGGATCCAGTCCAAATGATACTGATCATCGATAAAAACAATAATCGCGCTTCTGGACTTGCAGCCGCGTTGTCATTTTGCGGACAACCAGCAATTGTAGTTGCTGAGTCGGAATTTAGTCCAGAGCTGGTAAAAAAGTATCAAGAATGTAAGGTGGTCCTTGGCGCACTCGATGGATTGGATCATGAACGCCATATAAAGAGCCTTCCTGCTCATCCTTTTATTTTAGTTGGCGAAACACTTAAACCCTTATTATCTCTGGCTAACGTGATCGGGTTAATTACTGAGCCATTTAGTCATGATGTGACTATGCAGCTGCTACACGACTGCCAACAGTACTTGAGTCTGTTACCGGGACAAGTCGAACACGGGCGTGATGCTAAGTCATTTGATGGACTTGTTGGTGATACTGAAGCGGTAAAAGAAGTGAGATTTTTAATCTCTCAAGTTGCACAAACTGATGCTAATGTTTTGATCCTTGGTGAATCTGGCACTGGTAAAGAGGTCGTAGCTCGTAACGTACATTTACTTTCAAACCGTTCAGATGGTCCTTTTGTACCAGTCAATTGTGGTGCTATTCCTGGAGAGTTACTTGAAAGTGAACTATTTGGTCATGAGAAAGGGGCGTTTACAGGTGCCATTTCGGCTCGTAAAGGGCGCTTTGAATTGGCTCAAAATGGTACGTTATTCTTAGATGAAATTGGCGATATGCCACTGCAAATGCAAGTTAAGTTACTGCGCGTTTTGCAAGAGCGAAGTTATGAAAGAGTTGGCGGTACTAAGCCGATTCAAGCCAATGTTCGCGTCATAGCTGCGACACACCGAAACCTCGAGGAAATGATAGAAAAGGGGAAGTTTAGAGAAGATTTGTTTTATCGTCTAAACGTATTTCCCATTGAGAACCCATCACTTAGCCAGCGTGTTGATGATATTCCTCTGCTATTAAAGGAACTTCTTCGTAGAGTGACTGAGCAAGGCAATAAAGGGGTTAAGTTCACCGATAGAGCTATTGAAAGCTTAAAGTCTCATGCTTGGCCAGGTAATATTCGCGAGTTGGCTAATTTGGTGGAGCGTATGGCGATTATGTTTCCTGACAAATTGGTTGATGTCACTGATTTACCAATTAAGTATCGTTATATTGAAGTGGAAGCTTTTGAGCCAGAATACCCTGAAGAACTCATGGAAAGAGATGCCTTCAATGACTTATTTAGTGAAGGCTTTAGTGATTTTGAAGAGGAAGAGGATATTGTGGCGCCAGATCAGCCTATGCTTGGTTTACTGCCTGATGAAGGGATCGAATTAAAAGATTACTTGGCTGATTTGGAGATTAGCCTGATCACTCAAGCATTAGAGCGGTATGATTACGTCGTAGCTCGTGCTGCTGAAATACTAGGCGTCAGGCGCACGACACTTGTCGAAAAGATGAAAAAGTATAATCTGAATCGAGATTAAGATTATTACTAAATAGGTTCTTTGTTTAGCTGCTCTGCTAAGTCTAAAGTTTCAGTTAGACCGATTAATGGCTGCTTCCTGTGGCAGTCGTTATCATGGTCATTGACCATACCACAAGCTTGCATATGTGCGTATACTGTTATCGGCCCTAAAAATTTAAACCCTCTCTTTTTTAAATCTTTGGCAAATATTTGGCTTATTTCACTTGTCGTGGGGTAGTCATCTTTGCTCTTAATATCATTGATGATTGGGGTAAAGTCCACAAATGCCCATTGGTATTTAGCAAAGCTGCCAAAAGCTGACTGAACTTCAATAAAACGCTGTGCATTGTTTATGGTGGCCAATATTTTGGCTTTATTACGTACAATTCCTTTATTGTCCATAAGCATATCTACATCTTGTTCTGACATGTTTGCGACTTTCTGGACATCAAACTCTTTAAAGGCAGCTCTGTAGTTTTCACGTTTTTTTAAGATGGTATACCAGCTCAGTCCGGCTTGTGCTGACTCCAAGGTAATAAATTCAAATAATTTGTGATCATTCCAAATAGGCACTCCCCATTCTTGATCATGATAAGCAACATAATCCGGTTTGCTCACATCAAGCCATAAACATCTTTTGCACATTTCAGTTCTCTGGTGAAGGTGGAGTATAAATATTTATCTTACATTAAGTAGTTTTAATCAAGAAATAGTGAGATTAATTTGAATGTGAATTAAGCACTTTGAAAGTATCTAGAAAAGAGCACTTTTGGTGCGCTAGCAATGAGAGTGTCAAAGTTTTGTCTTGCACATTTTCTACTTAACCAATTGTTATTTATATAAAATAAATTTGGCACGGCATTTGCTTTTATCATGTTAGGAAGATACATGAGAGTAGTGTCATGGCGTTAGCGAAAGTGATAAATCCACAATTTGTGCCAGAAAATCAATATAACCCTTGCCTGTTGCAAGAAGCATATATTGGTGAGCTGAGCGACTTGCGACAACAAGCAAGCTGGTTGGGCCATTTGGTTGATACCATGCCTGCTGGCGTTGTTGTATTGGATGGTCAAGGTATGATTGCCAAAGCAAATCAAATTGCCAAAGATATGTTGGGTGAGCCGTTAGAGGGTGAGAAATGGTTTAACATCATTCAACGCTCTTTTAGTCCTCAGCAAGATGATGGGCATGAAGTATCATTGCGTGATGGCCGCTTAATTAAGCTAGAAATATCAGCACTGACACCTGAGCCGGGTCAATTGATCTTAATGACAGATCTGACAGAAACTCGCCGTCTTCAAGCTCGAGTGGCCCATATGCAGCGTTTGAGTGCGCTTGGTAAAATGGTGGCATCGCTGGCGCATCAAGTTCGTACACCACTTTCTGCTGCCATGTTATACGGCGCAAATTTGGGCAGTGAAAACTTACCGACCAAATCACGTGAAAAATTCCATAATAAGCTCATGTCTAGACTAAAAGACCTTGAAAATCAGGTCAATGATATGTTGTTGTTTGCTAAAAGTGGTGAGCAACAAGTTATCGAAAAAGTATCTATGCAGCAGTTACTTAATGAGGTTAAGGCAGGCTCTGATGCAATGTTGTCATTACATCATGCCAAGTTAGACGTCATTTTACCCGACCCAGATATTGAAATTATTGGTAATAAAACCGCATTGGCAAGCGCTATCCAAAATCTGATCCATAACAGTGTTCAAGTCATTGGCTCGGGCGCCGAAATTACGCTAAGTGCAGTGAAAGATCAAGACGACCATGTTCGTATCGCTGTGTGTGACAATGGACCAGGTGTTGACATGAGTTTGGCAGATAAACTCTTTGAACCATTTTTTACTACGAAATCACAAGGTACTGGGCTGGGGTTAGCTGTTGTTAGTTCAGTTGCCAATTCGCATAAGGGGCGCGTTGAAGTTAACAACGAGCCAAACGGAGGAGCATGCTTCAGTATGCTATTACCCATATCTCAACATACTCAACTTCAGGAGGTTGTATGAGCAATAAAATTCTAGTCGTTGAAGATGACGCAGGTTTACGAGAAGCATTATTGGACACATTAGAGCTTGCTGGCATTGATTGTGTTGAGGCAGATAGCGCAGAGCAAGCTATGGTATTACTCAAACAGCAAAGTTTCTCGCTGGTGGTGAGTGATGTTCAAATGGGACAAATGAGTGGTATTGACTTGCTTAAAAGCATTAAGCTGAATTATCCAAATCTACCTGTCTTGATGATGACGGCGTACGCAACAATTGATGACGCTGTAGAAGCTATGCGACTTGGCGCTATTGATTACATGGCTAAGCCATTTGCACCGGAAGTATTGCTGAATATGGTAAGCCGTTACATGCCCGAAAAGGAAAAAGATACGGATGGCCCTATTGTCGCTGATCCAAAAAGTCTTCAACTATTAAGCCTTGCCAAAAAAGTGGCGCTGTCAGATGCCAGTGTGATGGTATTGGGCCCGAGTGGTTCGGGTAAAGAAGTATTGGCTCGTTATATTCATGATAGTTCTGAGCGTAAGAGTGAGCCTTTTGTCGCCATTAACTGTGCGGCGATCCCTGAAAATATGCTTGAGGCGACTCTATTTGGGTATGAAAAAGGCGCATTCACAGGTGCAATACAGGCCTGTCCCGGTAAGTTCGAGCAAGCACAAAAAGGGACCATCTTACTCGATGAAATTACTGAGATGGACTTAGGCTTGCAGGCAAAGCTTTTACGTGTTTTGCAAGAGCGTGAAGTAGAAAGGTTAGGTGGTAGAAAAACCATCGAATTGGATGTCAGAGTTTTGGCGACCAGCAACCGAGATTTGAAAGATGCAGTGGCTGAAGGCAAATTCCGAGAAGATTTGTATTATAGATTAAATGTTTTTCCGCTGACTTGGTTACCTCTGAAAGATAGAGCTGCAGACATTGTCCCTTTAGCTGTGCACCTGATTGAAAGGCATTGTCAAAAATCGAACCAATTGACACCTAAGTTAACCGTGGCTGCGCAGCAAAAATTATTACAGCATGCTTGGCCTGGTAATGTGAGAGAGTTGGATAATGTTGTTCAACGTGCATTGATCCTACAGCAGGGGGAGCAAGTCACTGATGCTGATATTTTCATTGAAAATTTAGCACCAGTGGAACTATCAGCTGAACAGGCTTTGGCTTCTCGACCTGTTGAGCTTGATGCTTCACCTTATAATGCTTACTCAAACATGGAGCCTGAAGCACCTAGCTCTAGTGATAATATGAGCTACAAAGAAGAGCTTCAGGATAAAGAGCATCAAATTATATTGGACACGCTTACTCGTTGTAATGGTAAACGAAAAGATGTTGCTGAAATTCTTGGGATCAGTCCAAGAACGCTCAGATATAAATTGGCCAAAATGAGGGATTTAGGCCTGCCAGTCCCTGCTTAATAACTTATAAAGCAACCAGTTAAATCTGGTTGCTTTTTCATCTGTCAAAAAATCGACCTCACAATTTAAGATTCAACTCATTGAATTTAAAGAATTAAAAGTTGGCATGTTTCATGCTTTATACCTTGTAAGAGAATTTACAGGGTGAGCAACATGAAAATTCAAAATACCAGTTTATATCAAGAGATGCAGTCAATGGCTTCTCAAGCAGGCCGTATTGAGCCTCAAGTTAAGCAACCTATGGATGCGACTGCGGCGACATCAAGCGCGCAGTTTGGTGATATTTTGAAAGGCGCGTTAAATAATGTCGCTGATTTGCAAAGAGATGCAAAAGCAAAAGTCACCGCAGTTGAAATGGGCGACCGTAGCGTTTCCTTAGCAGAAGCAATGATTGCAAAAAACAAATCATCAGTGGCCTTTGAAGCAACCGTTCAAGTTCGTAACAAACTTGTCGAAGCTTACAAAGACATTATGAGCATGCCTGTGTAATTAATGAGATGATTGGAGAGTAACTGTGGCTACAAATCAAACGACAGATCTAGCACTTTCAGATGGCCCAGCAGGGGCAGTCGCTGAAGGTGCAGACACCCAGCAAGAACAAAAGTCTGGTTATTTTAGTGCTTTAAGTGGCGTTGATATGCTACGTCAAGTTACGCTCGTAATCGCCTTAGCAATTTGTTTGGCAATCGCCATCTTCATTATTATTTGGGCTCGCCAACCTGATATGCGCCCACTCGGTCAATACCCAACTGATGAGCTAGTCCAAACACTCGATTTCCTCGATGCCCAAAAAATTGAGTATGAACTAGATGGCAATACCATCATGGTTGCTGAAACAGATTATCAAAATATCAAACTTAAAATGGCACGGGATGGCTTTACGCAATCGCCAACCTCCGGCACTGATATTTTGATGCAGGACATGGGTTTTGGCGTGAGTCAGCGTCTTGAGAGAGAAAGGCTGAAACATAGCCGTGAGCAGCAGTTAGCGCGTACAATTGAAGAGTTACAAGATATTAATCGTGCTAAAGTACTACTCGCCATTCCTAAAGAAAATGTATTTGCTCGCCGTGAGAAAAAGCCTTCCGCAACTGTGGTATTAACTATGAAGCGTGGTCGCACGCTCGATGGAGAAGAAGTTGACTCTATTGTTGATATTGTAGCCTCTGCTGTTCAGGGTCTTGAACCTTCTCGTGTAACCGTGACAGATCAAAATGGTCGTTTGTTAAATTCTGGTTCGCAAGATTCATTGGCGGCACGTTCTCGTAAAGAATATGAAATAGAACGCAAACGTGAGTCAGAGTACTTATCAAAAATTGACAGTATCATGATCCCAGTGGTTGGCTTGGGTAACTTTACTGCACAAGTTGATTTGACCATGGACTTTAGCGCAGTTGAAGAAACGCACAAACGCTTTAACCCAGACTTGCCTGCAGTGCGCAGTGAAACAACATTTGAAGAGAATAACATTGGTGGGATCACCGCTGGTATTCCAGGCGCATTAACTAACCAGCCACCAATGGACTCAAATATTCCAGAAGTCGCTGGGGCGGGTGGCAGCGGTAAAGGCACAACGCCTAGCCGCTCTCAAAGAGAAGCAACACGAAACTATGAGCTGGACACCACGATTTCTCACAAGCGTCAACAAACAGGTGTTATTCGTCGTATCAGTGTGTCAGTTGCGGTTGACTATGTCGCTAAAGCCGATGCTGAGGGCAATGTGTCTATGGTGCCTCGCGCACAAGAAGAGTTAAATAACATACGTCGCTTGCTACAAGGTGGTGTTGGTTTTGATATGCAACGTGGCGATGCATTAGAAGTGGTAACAGTGCCGTTTGTACGAGAAGATATTTTAGAAACTTCAGAGCTACCTCTTTGGGAGCAAGAGTGGTTTATGAAGGTTGCACGTTTAGCTGCTGGTGCTTTAGTAATCATTGTATTGATAATGGCGGTAGTTCGCCCTATGCTGAAAAGACTTATTTACCCAGACGATACACTTGAGGACTATGATGAGGATGCACTTACTGCAGGTGTAGACTTAGGAGATAGTACTTTAGATATGCTTAGTAACGACTTTGATGAATCAGCTGTTGGCTTCTCCTCGGATGGTACATTACAATTGCCAGACTTACATGGAGATGAAGATCTATTGAAAGCGGTTCGAGCATTGGTAGCAAATGAGCCTGAGCTTTCTTCACAAGTGGTCAAAGCGTGGTTAACTGAAGATGAGTGATGAAGAACAAAAACAACTGCCCCCTACATTTGATGTAGAAAAGTTAGATGGCGTCGATAAAGCCGCCATCTTACTGCTCAGTTTAACAGAAGAAGATGCGGCGCAAATCTTAAAACATTTAGAACCCAAGCAAGTACAGAAAGTGGGTATGGCGATGGCGGCAATTGATGACTTGTCGCAATCCAAAATTAGTGCCGTACATAATTTGTTTATAGAACAAATTCAGAGTTTTAGTACTATTGGTTTCCAGTCTGAAGACTTTATTAAGAAGGCCCTGACTGCAGCATTAGGTGAAGACAAAGCTGCAAGTTTAATAGACCAAATTGTTATGGGTTCTGGTGCGAAAGGGTTAGATTCACTGAAGTGGATGGACTCAAAACAGGTTGCCAACATTATCCGCAACGAGCACCCGCAGATCCAAACAATTGTATTGTCATATCTAGAGCCGGAGCAATCAGCAGAGATACTTTCACAGTTTACCGAGAAAGTGCGGTTAGACTTAACAATGCGTATTGCAAACCTTGAAGAAGTTCAGCCAGCAGCATTGCAAGAGCTTAACGAAATCATGGAAAAACAATTTGCAGGTCAAGCTGGTGCACAAGCCGCTAAAATGGGCGGCTTGAAAGCAGCTGCTGATATCATGAACTACCTAGATACTAATGTTGAAGGTCAGTTAATGGACTCAATTCGTGAACATGACGAAGAGATGTCACAGCAAATTCAAGATCTGATGTTTGTATTTGAAAACTTGATGGATGTTGAAGACCGAGGTATTCAAGCAATACTAAGAGAAGTACAGCAAGATGTCTTGATGAAAGCCATTAAAGGCGCAGATGACTCATTAAAAGATAAAATTTTAAGCAATATGTCTAAGCGTGCTGCTGAAATGATGGCCGATGACTTAGAGGCAATGCCACCTGTGAGGATCAGTGAAGTAGAAGCTGCACAAAAAGAAATATTGGCAACTGCCAGACGTTTAGCTGACTCTGGAGAGATCATGCTCGGCGGTGGTGGCGGTGAGGAGTTCCTGTAAAGTATGTCTGATCCTAAATTTCACCGTGGACGCCCTGTTCATGGAGAGGCTGTCGATGCATTACTCGATCATTTAGAAGAGTGGCCGATACCGGATGTCAAAGAGGACCTAAGTGGGTTGAGCGGTCGTTCAACCGCAATGGGTACTCCGCTTGAAGAGTTGTATACAAAGACCGAACGTAATGTTGAGCCTGAAGCAGTTGAACCTGAAATTCCGACTTTAACCTTGGAGGAGCTTGAACAGATCCGTCAGGATGCTTATGAAGAGGGATTAAAACAGGGTCATGAGCAAGGTTATCTTGAAGGGTTTGAAAAGGGCGCCAAAGAGGGCAATGAAGCTGGACAAAAAGAAGGGTTAGAGATCGGCAAGCAACAAGGCCTTGAAGATGCCAAACCTTTGGTGGAAGAAAGGCTACAAACACTAACACAGTTAATTGAGAAAATTCATGAGCCGCTTAAGCAAGTTGATGATGCTTGCGAAAAACAGTTGATCGAGCTTGTCAGTTTATTGACACAACAAATAACTTTCCACGAGATAAAGACAAACCCTGAACTGATCTTACAAGCTTTGAAAAAAGGTCTGGATGCATTACCCATCGGTGAGGTGCAACTTAAAGTCCACCTGCACCCTGATGATCTTTCTTTAGTTGAGGAAGCCTATGGGGCAGATATGATCCAAAAGCAGCAATGGCAGCTTATTCCAGAGCCTACCTTTGAACGCGGCGGTTGTGAAATTAAATCTCTGATCTCTTCTATCGATTTAACGGTAAAAACCCGTCTGACTGAAATATTGGAAAAGTTTTTGCATGACAGTGGTATCTAAGAATAATTGCGCCATGTTAAATGTCAGAGTTAGAACCTCAAAACCAATCGTTTGCACAACGAATTAACACATACCAAAAACATATCCACCCTTTTGGTGTTGCTGTTGCGGGGAGCTTAACACGTGTTGTTGGGCTAACCCTTGAAGCAAAAGGGCTCAATGCTGCCGTAGGTAGTCAGTGCAAAATCGAAACTATTAATGGTTTTATTGATGCTGAGGTGATTGGTTTCAATAATGATGTCCTCTATCTCATGCCAAATGATCGTATTTCAGGTGTCTTGCCTGGCGCACGAGTTATTCCTCAAGTAAAAGAAGCTGGATTACCTGTCGGAATGGGGTTATTAGGTCGTGTGGTTGATGGCTTGGGACGGCCATTAGACGGATTAGGCGCAATACAAGCAGAAACGAGACTCAAATTTGCCCAGGCTCCCATCAATCCATTGGCTAGACGCCCGATCAAAGAGCCAATGGATGTTGGCGTAAGGGCAATTAATTCAATTATCACTGTAGGACAAGGTCAGCGAATGGGGTTGTTTGCAGGTAGTGGTGTTGGTAAATCAGTCTTATTAGGAATGATGACGCGAGGCAGTGAAGCCGATGTGATTGTTGTTGGCCTAGTCGGTGAGCGTGGGCGAGAAGTTAAAGAGTTCATAGATGAGATCCTAGGTACTGAAGGGCGCCGTCGCTCTGTGGTGGTTGCAGCCCCAGCCGATGCCTCACCTTTAATGCGATTAAAAGGCTGCGAAAGTGCAGTCACAATTGCGGAATATTTTAGAGATCAAGGTCTAAATGTATTATTACTGCTTGACTCAGTAACACGTTATGCGATGGCTCAGCGTGAAATTGCGCTTGCAGTCGGTGAGCCACCAGCAACCAAAGGTTATCCACCTTCAGTGTTTGCTAAATTACCTGCTTTAGTTGAAAGGGCTGGTAATGGCGGGGAAGGTCAAGGGTCAATCACCGCATTTTTTACTGTTTTGAGTGAAGGGGATGATATGCAAGACCCCATTGCTGATTCTGCACGAGCTATATTGGATGGTCACATTGTATTATCAAGAGAATTAGCTGACAGTGGTCACTACCCAGCAATTGATATTGAAAAGTCTATTAGCCGTGTAATGCCGCAAGTTGTTTCGGACACACATATGCAGCAGGCAAGGATCCTTAAACAAGTGTATTCAATGTATCAGCAAAACAAAGATATGATCACATTAGGCGCTTATCAAAAAGGCAGTGATCCTATGCTTGATCAAGCTATAGCAATGATGCCAAGCGTAAATGGCTTTTTGCAACAAGGTATGAAAGATGTGCTTAACTACGATGAATGCTTACAAGGTTTATCACAATTATTAGGACAAGGCTAATGGCGACTGACAAATTATCTCTCTTACACAAGCTGGAAACTGATAAAGAAGATACGTTACGGATTAACTTCATTCAGGCTGAAAACAGCTTGAATGATAATCAACAAAAGTTGAAAGGCTTGAATGACTTTCGTTTGGAGTATACCCAACAATTGCACACGAAGGCGCAGCAAGGGCTGAGCAGTAGCGGGTTTACTCAATACCACAGCTTCATCAATAAAATTGAAGAGGCAATTAAACAGCAAGCAAATACGGTTGCAACGGCAAAACGTGTTGTTGAGCAGCGCAGAAAACTATGGCTAGCACAACAGGCAAAAGTAAAAGCCATTGCAAAGCTCATCGAGAAAAAACTGCTAGAAAAACAGCGAGTCCAAGCAAAAGTAGAACAAAAAATGCTTGATGAGTTCGCAACAAATATGTTTATGAGAAATAAACTGCTTAATTAGTGGCTTAAAAATTGCATTTTTTAACAATATTGGTATTTGAAGTAGGCAAGCGGTCTTAGGTTGCCACATAGAAAGGTGAGAGTATGGCTAATGTTTCGCTAGATGTAGGTTTGAATAATTCAGTTGCACCTCAGCATAGACAGGCAGATGAAAGGTCAGCAGAACAAGGGTTCATGGCTGTATTGGCGCAAGCGAATGAGCAAGAAGAGGCTAAAAGAGTTGCGTTAGCGTCAGAAGCAAAAGCTGAAGTGCAGCGTAGACAACATGCATCACAGAGTGAAAAAGTGGAACATGAACCTAGTAAGGTGCAAACAGGCCCTGATGAGCCATTGAAATTAGATGATTCACATTTACCTAAGACAGGCCCGGATGTAGTGTTGCAGGTAGAGATTTCAGATGACATTGATAGTCAACAAAAGGAGACAGGACAAAACCCTGATAGCTTATTATCGCAAATAACAGCTTCTAACAATCAAAAAACCGATGTGGAGCACCATTTAGCTCCGGTGCCGACCGCGATGCGAGAGCACGTAGACAAAGTTGAAGTGTTACCAGGTAACCCTGGAACAAACAAAGGGAAAAAAGGACCTATTGACCTAATAGGACCCATAGTAACGCAAGGGGAAAAAGCGGAAACCGGTACCGATGCCCTTGCAGACAATAAATCAGCATCGTCATTTCGTTCTGACAAACTTCTAAGTGCGGATATTCCTCAGCAGCAAAGCCAACAGACAGGATCGGAACGTTTTAAAGCCATTGATCCTGGGCCTCGTTATTCTGAGGGCCCGGTTGGTGATCCAAGTAACGTGCAAGATGATGTAAAAAAGGCTACTAATAACCCTCAGTCCCAAAAAGATATCATTACAGGTAAGGAAATTTTTAATGGTGAAGTAAAGTCGCGTGAATGGTTCTTACATAATAAAAATGCTACTTCTGACAAGTCAGAAGTTCAGAAACAAATACAACCTGATGTAGCAATTAAAGCTGTAAAGACAGATTCAGTTGATGCAAAAGCTTCAACAGAACCTAAAGTGCAAACAGAATTAAAGACTGCTTTAAACGATGCAGCAAAGTCAGTAGAAAGTGAACTAAATAGTGAAGCTTCATATTTGGCTTCGCAGATTAGAAAAGCTGTTACTCAGGAGCCGCAAGTGACTCAACCAAAAGGGACTGTTCAGGCGCAAAGTATTGACGAAACTAGTTCTAAAACTGATCTAACAGCCAAGGCATCAACTGATGAACTAAAAGCAAAGCCTGCAATTGAGGTTGCGACACAGGGAAATGAAAAAGGTTCTCCAAACATCAAAGTACTTTCAGAGTTAAAGTCTATGGTTGAGCAACTCTCCCCCCAAGAGAAAAAGCAATTGGAGAGTGCCCTAAATGAGAAGTTAAGCAGTGATAAAATGGCTGACCCTCAGGTAAAACGCCTTGAAAGTACATTATATACATTGGTAACAGGTAAACCTGCTCCTGATGTAAATCCAAAGCAGGCAAAAGATACTTCGAATAATGAGCACGCAGCTGATAAGTTAAGTGACAGTAAGGTTAAATTGAGTAATGCAGCGGTTGAACTACCCTCTCAGCAGATTGATAAGTCTGAAATGAGTTACAATTCTACGAAAATAATATCAATTAAAGAGGGCGTTGTAGCTGAACCAACAAAACAAAACGTTGATGTTGCTTTAAGTGAAGAAGCCCCTGAAATGGCTACCGAGTCAGATGGTGAGCAATCACAAAATAACAGCAGCAACCAACGTCAAACTGCCAGTGCCAATGTCGAAAATATTTTTAAAGCGATCCGTACTTTAGGTTCAGAGCAAATTCAAAGTAAAGAAGAGTTTGAGAACGTGATCCAACAGGTTGAACAATCTCGCCAGAGTCAGCAAGTCGTTCAACAACAAAGTGCCGCTCAGGTGAAAACGCCTCAAGAGCAGGGGATCATGCAAACACTTAATCTTGCACGAAATGATGCAGCAAAAATGATGCAAGAAAAAGTGAATATGATGATCAATTTAAACAATCAAGAAGCAGAGATTAGATTAGACCCTGCTGAATTGGGTAGTATGCAAATTCGTATTCGCTCTGATGCTGAACAGGCGCAGATAAACTTTGTCGTGCAAAATCAGCAAGCAAAAGAATTACTTGAAGAGTCAATGCCTAAACTGAAAGAGATGTTAGAGGAGCAGGGGATCCAATTAGGCGACAGCAGCATCGAGCAGCAATCAGAAGGTAACAGTGGCGATGGAGATAATGAGCAGAATGCTCAAGGAAAACTTGCTAATGAGAGCAGCGAGGCGCAAAATAATAAAGAACAATCAGTGACTAGCAGAAAACAAAGTGATTCAGCAATAGATTACTATGCTTAACAACTGCTATTATTAAAAAAGATTATTTAGTTATAGAAGCGCATGTATGGCAGAAGAAACCGATTTAGAAATTGAAGAAGCTGGTGGGTCTAAAAAGAAACTCATCATCATCATCGCTGCAGTTGTAGTGATTTTGGGAGGTGTTGCTGGTTTCTTCTTGATGTCTGGAGGGGAGGAAGAAGAAGCTTCCTTGGCAGAAGAGTCAACAGCGGTGCAAGAAGACCTGAGTGAGCAAAATGCAGCTGAAATGGGCAGTGCGTTATATGTCGCGATGCCAAGACCTTTTGTCTTTAATGTGCCAGGTGCCAGTAGAGACCGGATCGTGCAAATTAAAGTACAATTACTCGTACGTGGTGATGTTAACGAAGAAGTTGCTAAAAAGCATATACCACTGATCGAAGGCACTTTACTGGGCGTGTTTTCCACGACTACTGCGGATGAATTAAGCACAAGTGCAGGAAAAGAAACACTGCGTTTATCTGCACTAGATAAAGTTCAAGCTGCAATGGAAGGCGTCGAAGGCAGCAAGGTTATTGAACGTGTGCTGTTTACTGGTTTTGTAATGCAGTAGGACGAGATTGTGAGCGACTTATTATCACAAGACGAAATCGATGCGCTACTCCATGGTGTTGATGAAGTCGAAGAAGATGAAGTATCCACAGGAGAAGATGGCGAGGATGCTAATGCCTTGCAATATGACTTTTCCTCACAAGACCGAATCGTTCGGGGTCGAATGCCGACTCTGGAGATTGTTAATGAGCGATTTGCGAGGCACATGCGGATCAGCTTATTCAATATGATGAGACGTACAGCTGAAGTATCCATCAACGGGGTTCAAATGCTCAAGTTCGGTGAATATATCCATACCCTGTTTGTTCCAACCAGCCTCAACATGGTGCGATTCCGCCCTCTGAAAGGCACAGGTTTGATCACCATGGAAGCTCGGTTAGTGTTCATTTTAGTTGATAACTTTTTTGGTGGTGATGGTCGTTATCATGCCAAAATTGAAGGCCGTGAATTTACACCTACAGAGCGACGAATTGTTCAGATGCTGCTCAAGATCATCTTTGAAGATTATAAAGAGGCTTGGGCACCCGTCATGGATGTCTCATTTGAATATTTAGATTCTGAAGTAAACCCCGCAATGGCGAATATTGTATCGCCGACGGAAGTCGTCGTAATTAGTTCTTTTCACATTGAATTAGATGGTGGAGGTGGAGATTTTCATATCTCATTGCCATATTCTATGTTGGAACCTATTCGTGAATTACTTGATGCGGGTGTTCAATCAGATACAGAAGATACTGATCTACGTTGGAGTAAGGCATTGCGTGATGAAATCATGGATGTTGAAGTTGAGATGTCGACACAGTTATTGGAAGTTGACTTGTCGCTACAGCAAATTATGGAGTTAAAAACTGGTGATATTATACCAGTTGAAATGCCTGAACATATAACGGTGTTTGTTGAAGAGTTACCAACTTTTAGGGCTAAAATGGGTCGCTCTAGAGACAACGTCGCGTTACAGATTAGTGAAAAAATTAAACGTCCTGAATCTGTGAAATCTGAGCTGCATGTCTTTACCAAAGGTGGTAAAAAGCTCGATTCGGATGCAGAGTTAGCGGAATTAGAAGAAGATCTGCACCTATCCGAGGGTGTGGACCTTGACTGGTGATCAAGTTTTTTAAGGTAGTAAGTGCATGAGTGATGATCAAGATACGATGGATGAATGGGCGGCAGCGCTTGCAGAAGCAGAAGATGTCGATCAGGGCAGTGCTGAGGTCGCTGAATTAGAAGAGCTTGAAGAGAGCAATGCCAACCTAAGTGCAGATGAAAAAAGAAAATTAGATACGATATTAGACATTCCAGTGACTATCTCAATGGAGGTTGGTCGTTCGAAAATAAATATTCGCAATTTATTACAGTTGAACCAAGGCTCCGTTGTTGAGTTGGATAGGGTTGCTGGTGAGCCGTTGGATGTATTGGTTAACGGTACTTTGATAGCGCACGGAGAAGTGGTTGTTGTAAACGACAAGTTTGGTATCAGATTAACAGATGTGATAAGCCAAGTAGAGCGAATTAAAAAGCTTAGGTAAACACGCTAAGATGACTTGGATAATATTTTCAAATGTGGCTGCGGCAGCGCAGTCACCAGGGCCTAATTTAGATATAGTGACCGTGATTTTGTCGTTGATATCAATTGTGGCCTTGATTATTGGATTAGCTTGGTTGGTAAAACGCGTTAATCCAAACGTAGGTAATAACCAGGACTTTAAAGTTATCCGGAGTTTACCACTAGGGACGCGAGAGAGGCTCCTAGTCATCGAAATTGATGATAAACAGCACCTGCTCGGTGTAACTCCTCAAAATATTAATTACTTATATCAGTTAGAAACCCCCTTAGATGAAAGTCAAACGGCACCTTTTGTAAAAGAGTTGAGTCGTTTTATGAATCAACCCACAACAAAAACAAAGTGAGTATCATGCTTCGATTCCTGATCCTGTGTGGATTAATTTTCTTCTTTCCTCAAGTGAGCGCTAATGATGGTATTGAAGCGCTAAGTGTGACGACGAACCCTGATGGTTCACAAGAATATTCGGTCACATTGCAAGTGTTAGCCATCATGACTGCGTTCAGCTTTATTCCTGCAGCGCTCATCATGATGACCTCGTTTACACGTATCATTGTTGTATTGGCGATTTTACGTCAAGCGATTGGCTTACAGCAGTCGCCATCTAATCAAATTTTGGTCGGTATGTCGTTATTTTTGACTTTTTTTATCATGGCTCCCATCTTTAGTAAAATTTATGATGAGGCTGTACAGCCGTATATCAATGAAGAAATGACATCCGTGCAAGCATTGCATGCAGCTAAAGAGCCAATGAAAGCATTTATGTTATCGCAGACTCGGATTAAAGATTTAGAAACGTTTGCCAAAATTGCAGGTTATGACAAATTAGATAGTCCAGAAGATACGCCGTTTGTTGTTATCATTCCTGCTTTTGTGACGAGTGAATTGCAAACCGCATTTATCATCGGGTTTATGTTTTTCATTCCTTTTTTGATTGTTGATTTGGTGGTAGCCAGTGTCCTGATGGCGATGGGTATGATGATGTTATCTCCTATGATCGTGTCGTTGCCGTTTAAAATAATGTTGTTTGTTTTGGTCGATGGCTGGTCATTAGTCATGGGCACATTAGCGCGAAGCTTTGGCTTGGGAGCATAAAATGGAACCTGAAGTATTCGTTGATATTCTAAGTGATTCGTTATTTGTAGTAATTAAACTTGTATCAGCTATTGTTGTACCTGGCCTGATTATTGGTTTAATTGTTTCTGTTTTTCAGGCTGCGACGTCAATCAACGAACAAACTTTAAGCTTTCTTCCAAAACTTATTATTACGCTTGTTGCGCTGATTGCGGGTGGTCATTGGATGACGCAAGAGCTTATGGACTTTTTTAAATTAATGGTCATGCGGATCCCTGAGATAGCAGGTTAGCATGGAATTTTTATTCTCAGATCTCATGCAGGGGTTAAGTGATTACATAATCCCCTTTATCCGTATTAGCTCTATGATAATGGTGATGGCAGGTCTGGGAGCTCAGAGTGTTTCAAAACGCATCAAGATTTGCCTTGCTATGGTGGTTACTTTGGCTGTGGCACCAGCAATACCGCAGTCTCAGTTTACGGATCTATTTTCATTTCAAATGATACTTGTGGTTATCCAAGAAATGATAATCGGTGTCGCTATTGGTTTTGCATCACTTCTTTTACTAAACACCTTTATTCTTGCAGGTCAAATTCTTGCGATGCAAACGGGGTTGGGTTTTGCATCAGTTGTTGACCCTTCAAATGGACTGAGCGTGCCAGCGGTTGGTCAGTTTTACTTGATTTTAGCAACACTCCTCTTTTTTGTATTTAATGGTCATTTGATGATGATCCAAATGATAGTATTTAGTTTTCAATCTTGGCCGATTGGAGGTGATTGGTGGCATGTCGATAATTACTATGACATAGCAACGTGGGGATCGTGGCTATTTGCTACGGCCTTATCTCTTTCTTTGGCCCCCCTCACAGCTATGCTCGTGATTAGTTTGGCTTTTGGAATAATGACGCGTGCAGCACCGCAGATGAATATATTCTCCGTAGGATTTGCATTCACTTTAGTTGCTGGTTTGATGATAATTTGGGCTACATTAGGCAATTTTACAATGCAGTACGAATTTCAGTGGCTAAAGATGACTGAATTGATGTGCAATTTAATTGGATGCACGGTTTAGGAGGCTGGAATGGCAGAAGATTCAGGTCAAGAACGTACCGAAGAACCCACCGCAAAAAAAATTAGTGATGCCAGAAGCAAAGGACAGGTTGCTCGCTCGAAAGAGTTAGGTACGACTTTTGTGCTTATCTTTTCAGCTGTAGCGCTCATTCTGTATGGCGCTGATATTGCAAAAGGTCTCTATAATATAATGGGGCGTATGCTCACTCTCAATCGCAATGAGACTTATGATACGACAAAAATGTTTTCTGTTTGGGGCGATGCATTTTCTGAATTATTTTTCCCTATGTCCATGTTTGTACTAATTATTACGGTTGCAGGTATCATAGGTAACACCCTGCTAGGAGGCTTTAATTTTAGCTGGCAAGCAGCAGCCCCAAAAGCAAGCAAGATGTCTCCTATGAAAGGGGTTAAGCGTATGTTTGGCCCTCAAGCTGCAATAGAACTGCTTAAATCTGTTTTAAAGTTTGTGTTGGTTGCTGGCTTTGCAATATTATTTATCACTTGGCTATTTTATGACATTTTACACCTAAGTATTGAGTCAGCCCCTGGCAGTGTGCTGCACTCCTTGGAAATACTGGGGTGGTTATTTTTAGCTCTAAGCTGCACCATGATTATCATTTCTGCTATCGATGCGCCTTATCAAAGCTACACTCATCACAAGCAATTAAAAATGACTCTGCAAGAAGTAAAAGATGAATATAAAAACTCTGAAGGTGATCCACAGATAAAAGCACGGATCAGAAGAACGCAAAGAGAAATGTCTCAACGTCGTATGATGCAAGATGTGCCCGATGCTGACGTTGTGGTCACAAACCCAACCCATTACTCCGTTGCTTTGAAATATGATACTGAAAAAGCTGGAGCACCAATAGTCATTGCAAAAGGTGTAGACGAGCTAGCCATGCAAATAAGAAAAGTTGCTAAAGGTAATGAGGTGCCTATCGTTGAGTCCCCAGTTTTGACGCGCTCTTTGTATCATACAACAGAAGTAGGTGACCAAATCCCGGATCAACTATTTACCGCAGTCGCGCAAGTACTTGCATATGTTTTCCAATTGAAAAAGTTCAACAAGGGCCGAGGCAGAAAACCGACAAAATTAAGTAAAGATTTACCTATTCCTGATAGCCTCAAACATTAATAGTTGGAACGGAGTTTGCTTTAATTAATCTGCGTCAATAAATTGAAGTTGATAAGTTATGGATTTTAAAGCGGTTTTACAACAAATTAATCGAGACAAAAAAGACTATGCAAAGGGGGTTGGTACGCCTTTGCTCGTTCTTGCTGCATTAGGTATGGTTATTTTGCCCATGCCGCCGTTTTTATTAGATATCTTATTTTCATTTAATATTGCACTGGCACTAGTTGTGCTCTTGGTAACTGTTTACACCATGAAGCCACTTGAATTTGGTATGTTTCCAGCAGTGCTTTTAATTGCGACAATCATGAGGCTTGCTTTGAATGTTGCCAGCACTCGAGTTGTACTTCTTGAAGGTCACAATGGCGGTGATGCCGCTGGTAAAGTTATTGAAGCATTTGGCTCGGTGGTTATTGGCGGTAATTATGCGGTTGGTTTAGTTGTATTTTTGATCCTTATCATCATTAACTTTGTGGTAATCACCAAAGGTGCGGGCCGTATCTCGGAAGTTTCTGCACGTTTCACTCTAGATGCTATGCCAGGTAAGCAAATGGCTATTGATGCTGATTTGAATGCTGGATTTATTTCTGCAGAAGAAGCGCGTACTCGCCGTGATGAAGTGACTAGAGAAGCTGACTTCTATGGTTCGATGGATGGTGCGAGTAAATTTGTAAAAGGTGACGCCATTGCGGGTATTGTTATTTTGGCTATCAATATTATCGGTGGTCTATTTGTTGGCATGGTACAACATGACTTAACTTTTTCACGCGCTATGGAAGTTTACACACTTTTGACAATAGGTGATGGCTTAGTTGCCCAGCTACCTTCGCTATTATTATCAATTGGTACCGCGATTGTTGTGACGCGTCAAAATGAATCTCATAACATGGGGGAGCAGGTAACTCAGCAATTAGGTAATGAAAAGTCTTTATATATCGCCTCTGGTATCTTAATTGTGATGGGTTTAGTACCAGGCATGCCTCATGTCGCTTTTCTAGGGTTGGGATCCTTGATTGGTGGTCTAGCCTACTATTCAAAACGTCACAAAGCGCAAGTTGCAGCACAAGAGGCTGAGCAAGAAGCTAAAGGGACTCAGGTTGCTAATAAGCAACAAGATCAAAAAGAGCTTGGGTGGGATGACGTCCAACCTGTTGATGTCATCGGCTTAGAAGTAGGTTATCGCCTGATCCCACTTGTTGATCAGGCACAAGGTGGTGAGCTATTGAGCCGTATAAAGGGCGTGCGTAAAAAGTTATCACAAGAGCTTGGTTTTCTTGTCCCGCCTGTCCATATTCGCGACAACTTAGAATTAGACCCAAACGCATACAAGATAACACTTATGGGTGTAGGCTCTGGTGATGGTGAATTAAAACATGGCGATGAGTTAGCAATTAATCCTGGGCAAGTCTTTGGTCCTATTCAAGGTGTGGCGACAAAAGATCCCGCTTTCGGCTTGGAAGCTGTGTGGATAAAACCAGACCAAAAAGATGAGGCGCATTCTTTAGGTTACACAGTAGTGGATGCTGCCACAGTTGTAGCTACACATATAAGTCAATTGCTGACAAATAACGCATCTTTACTGCTTGGCCATGAAGAAGTACAAAACTTATTAGATATGCTAGCGAAGAGCCACCCTCGTTTAGTGGAAGGCTTAGTGCCAGACATTCTACCTCTGACAACCATTGTAAAAGTGCTGCAAAACTTACTAAACGAAGGCGTTGCAATTAGAGATATGAGATCAATTGTACAAACCCTTGTCGAATATGGTCCAAGAAGCCAAGACCCAGATGTATTAACGGCTGCAGTGCGTATATCACTAAGAAGATTAATCGTTCAAGACGCCGTTGGAAACGCTGATGAGATACCTGTCATAACATTGGCGCCCGAGTTGGAACAGATGTTGCATCAGTCACTTCAGAACGCAGGTGATGAGGGGGCAGGCATAGAGCCAGGTCTTGCAGAGCGACTTCAAGGTTCATTGAGAGAAGCGCATCAAACGCAAGAAATGCTAGGCGAGCCGTCCATCTTATTAACCTCAGGTATGTTAAGAAGTGTTTTATCTCGATTTGTTAAACATACTATCCCTGGCTTAAGAGTAATGTCTTATCAGGAAGTACCCGACGAAAGACAAATCAAGATCATTAGCTCTGTTGGGCAATAATAGAGGAACGAGGTGCTGAGTCATGAAGATTAAAAGATTTTTTGCAAAAGATATGCGTACAGCTTTGAAAGAAGTAAAAGATGAACTGGGCGCAGATGCCGTAATTATGTCAAATAAAAAGTTGGCAGATGGTGTAGAAATTGTTGCAGCGATTGACAATGATAGAGTGGCACCTCAGTCGCAAACTGCTGCGACTGAGGCTCGTCCTGAAATGGCCTCAGCAGCAACGATGCAAAAACCGACGTATAGCCAACCAGCTAGAGTTGTTAAGCCTCAAACACGTCGCCCTCAAGCGCAACAACCTCAAGCAAAAGTCGCTGACAGCTTAGAAGCCCTTTTGGAGCGACAAGCACCAAAGCCTCGTTCACCTGAGCTTGCTTCAATGTTTTCTCAATCAGGTATTGATACTGGCGACCTTTTCCAACCAAAAGCCGAGCAGCAGCCAGCGTTTAATGATGTGCACACTTCATCACCTCAGACTGCGCGTCCTCGTCCTGTTAAGCATGCTGAACCAATTTCGTCTGATTGGGACTTTGGCGATGAGTTAGACTCAGAACTTGATAGCCAGCCAGTATCCAGTAGTGCCAATAGTACCTCTCAGGATGAAATGAGTTCTATGCGTGATGAGATGAATGCGATCCGTCAATTATTAGAATACCAGCTATCAGGCCTGATGAAGCAGGAGATGGATCGTCGCGACCCAACAAGAGCGTGTTTAGTGGATAGATTACAAGGGATGGGCATTAGTGCTGATGTGGCTGAACAAATGGCATGTTTCATTCCTGACGATGTGTCTCGAAAAGAGGCATGGAGTGCATTACTGAATATGGTTGTAAATCAGATGCATACGACTAATAATGATATCCTACGCCAAGGTGGTGTTTATGCTATGGTTGGGCCAACGGGTGTAGGAAAAACGACCACAGTTGCAAAATTAGCTGCGTTGGGGGCACAAAAATATGGTGCAGACAAGGTTGCTTTAATTACAACAGATACTTATAGAATTGGTGCTTACGAGCAGTTGGCAACTTATGGTAGAATTATTGGCTGTCCGGTAAAGCAAGTTAAAGATGCAAATGAGTTAGCAGAAGTTCTTTATCATTTGCGAAATAAACGTCTAGTATTAATAGATACTGCAGGCATGAGTCAAAGAGACTTACGTTTGACGGAGCAGCTAAATACGTTGATGCGTAGCTCACGAGTTGATATTCGTAGTTATTTAGTATTGAGTGCAACTTCGCAAATGCATGTTTTACAAGAAACTGTTAACCACTTCAAAAAAGTTAATTTGAGTGGTTGCATTTTTACAAAACTTGATGAATGTCTAAGTTTAGGTGAGATTATTAGCATAGCGATTCAAAATCGTTTACCAATAGGGTATCTTACCAACGGACAGCGAGTGCCAGAAGACATTCGCGTAGCAAATGCTCAAAAATTAGTTAAAAAGGCTGAGCAATTGTATTTAAAAAGAACAAAAGCACAACATTCACGACGTGAAGCAGTGGCGTCCCAGACAGTAGGAATGTATGATTAATACAGTTTTAGATCAAGCAAGTGGCCTGCGTAAAATGAATCAAAAAAGTAACCACGGAGTAAAAGTAATAGCAGTAACTGGTGGTAAAGGAGGAGTCGGTAAGACTAATGTTTCATTAAATACTGCAATTGCGTTAGGACAACAAGGCCATAGAGTATTAGTTTTAGATGCTGACCTTGGATTAGCAAATTGTGATGTAATGCTAGGGTTGCGTGTTGAGCGTAATTTATCTCATGTGCTATCTGGCGAATGTGAACTTGATGAGATTTTAGTAGAGGGACCAGCCGGAATCAGAATTGTGCCAGCCACATCAGGCTCACAAAACATGGTTGAACTGAGCCCAGCAGAACATGCCGGCTTAATTCGTGCTTTTAGCGAGCTGAGTAATGACTTTGATGTTTTAATCGTCGATACCGCCGCTGGCATATCGGATATGGTATTGAGCTTCTCTAGAGCAGCTCAAGACGTGATGGTCGTGGTTTGTGATGAACCAACATCTATTACCGATGCATATGCACTGATTAAAGTACTTAGTAGAGAGCATGGCGTGTACAAATTTAAGATTGTCGCGAATATGGTAAGAAGCTTGCGTGAAGGCCAGGAGCTATTTGCTAAGTTGTCCAAAGTAACCGATCGATTTTTAGATGTTGCGCTAGAGCTAGTCGCGACAATTCCTTTCGATGAAAACATGCGAAAGTCATCTCGCCGTCAAAAAACCATTGTTGAACTCTACCCTAACTCTCCTGCTGCAGTTGCTTTTAGAGGGTTAGCAAGTAAAGCTGTGAAATGGCCAGTGCCTCATCAGCCCTCGGGTCATCTAGAGTTTTTCATTGAGCAGTTAGTTAACGGGTAATTATGGCTACACCGGTCAATCGAATGGCGGGATATCAAACAGCAGACCATCTGAATAAGGTGGTCGAGCGTCATACACCTTTAGTCAAAAAAGTGGCTTGTCATTTACTTGCAAGACTGCCAGCAAGTGTTCAGCTTGATGATCTCATTCAATCAGGAATGATAGGCTTGATTGAGGCAACGAAAAATTTTGATGCTAGTAAAGGAGCAAGTTTTGAAACCTTTGCTGGGATTCGAATTCGAGGAGCCATGTTAGACGAGATACGCCGTGGTGACTGGGCCCCGCGCTCAGTTCACAAAAATAGTCGTATGGTGGCTGAGGCGATATCAGAGTTGGAAACTGCTTTAGGTCGTGAGCCTAAAGACACTGAAATCGCTGAAAAACTTGATATTCCCTTAGATGAGTACCATCATATTTTACATGACGTGAATGCAAGTAAAATTATTGGCATTGAAGACTTAGGTGTCGACCAAGACGTAATTTCACCTGCAGGCAGTGATTTAGCGCTAGACAAACCATTCAATAACGTTAAGAATGAGCGCTTTAATGAGTCGTTAGTAGAAGCAATAAAAACTCTACCTGAGCGTGATGCAATGGTTTTGTCTTTGTACTACAACGATGAAATGAATTTAAAAGAGATTGGCCAGATCCTAGATGTGAGCGAGTCTCGAGTGAGTCAGATTCACGGTCAGGCTATGATTAAACTCAGAGCCAAGATAAATGACTGGATTAATTAGAGTACATTTTAATATTTTTTTAGGTTCAAACCTCACCGGAGGAAGTTTTGGATAAGAACATGAAAATTCTCGTGGTTGATGATTTCTCTACAATGAGAAGAATAATCAAAAACCTTTTGAGAGACTTAGGCTTTACAAATGTTCAAGAGGCAGATGATGGCAGCACTGCGCTTCCAATGTTGCAAAATCAAGAATTTGACTTTGTTGTTACAGATTGGAACATGCCAGGTATGCAAGGCATCGACCTGTTGAGAGCAATAAGAGCCGACGATAGCCTCAAGCATATTCCCGTGCTTATGGTAACTGCAGAAGCCAAAAAAGAACAAATTGTTGCAGCAGCCCAAGCGGGCGTGAATGGTTATATCGTTAAGCCATTCACTGCTGGAACATTGAAAACTAAGTTAGAAAAAGTTTTTGAACGCTTAGGCTAGTTACAAGTAAGGATAGGCTTATGTCAGAATCCTCTGCGCCACAAATTACATTAGAGCAAGCGAAGCAACTTGTTGAGTATCTTGAAAACGGTGAACAAGAAAAAGCTGATCAAATTTTAATTGAAGCAACTAACAAAGAACAATCTGAGTTATTTGCTGAAGTCGGAAAATTGACACGCCAGTTACACGAGTCGTTGAAAAACTTCGAGTTAGACACGCGTTTATCAGATTTAACTACAGAAGCCCTGCCAGATGCTAAGCAACGTTTAAACTATGTTATGGAAATGACAGAAAACGCTGCAAATAAAACGATGGATGCGGTTGAAGCGAGTCTACCGCTTGCTCAAGAGCTGGCTGATGACCTTTCTGAGATCAAGCCTACCTGGGATAGGTTGATGAGTCGTGATATACAACTTGGAGAGTTTAAATCTCTGTGTCACGACTTAAACGACTTTATGCAATCTTCACAAGGCCGCACCGACGAATTACAAAGCTTGATGACGAATGTCTTAATGGCACAAGATTATCAAGATTTAACCGGTCAGGTTATTCGGCGAGTCATAGAGCTTGTTAGAGAGGTAGAGGACAGCTTAATACACCTATTGACTGTTTTCGGCACGACAGAAGTGGGTCAACTTAATACGGCTGAACAACCACAAGAAGTAGTTGAAACCCCCACTGATGAACTATCTGGTCCTGAAGGGCCTATCATTGACGCTGAAGAACGAGATGATGTTGTGTCTGGTCAAGATGAAGTTGATGATTTGTTATCTAGTTTGGGTTTCTAATAGGAGAGTATAATAATGAGCTTTGAAGTCGATGAAGATATCTTACAAGACTTTCTTGTTGAAGCTGGAGAAATACTCGAACTGTTATCTGAGCAACTTGTTGAATTAGAAAATAACCCAGATGACAAAGATTTGCTGAATGCAATTTTCAGAGGGTTTCACACTGTGAAAGGTGGAGCTGGTTTCTTAGGCATGAACGAGCTCGTTGATGCCTGTCATGGTGCTGAAAATGTTTTCGATGTATTAAGGCAAGGACAACGCTCGGTCAATCCTGAATTGATGGATGTGATCTTGCAGTCGCTCGATACGATAAATGATATGTTCGCGTGTATTCAAAATCGCGAGCAGCCAGAACCCGCAGACCAAGAATTACTAGATGTCTTGCACAAGCTCAGCCAGCCAGAGTCTGCTGACGAAGAAATCGTCACACCATCGGCTCCCGCAGAACCTGTTCCAGAGCCAGAACCTGTTAGCGAACCTGAAGATGACGTCTTGTTTGATATTGGAGACACGGACTCAGGTGAACCGGCTACGTCTGACAGTATTGATGAAATCACGGAAGAAGAATTTGAAAGTCTATTGGATGAACTTCATGGTTCAGGTAATGGGCCCGCAGCTGAAGAACCGCAAGCACCATCAGCTGCGCCGTCCGCTCCTCCAGCCAATGTAAATGATGGCGATATTACAGACGACGAATTCGATAGTTTGTTGGATGAATTACATGGTGTGGGTAAGTTCGGTGCTCAAAACGAAGCTACACCAGCACCAAGCGGACAAGCATCCAATACGCCAACACCATCAAGCCCACCTCCGGCAGCTTCTCAGAGTGCGCCAAGTGGTGGTGATGAAGAAATTAATGATGATGAATTTGAGGCTTTGCTTGATGAGCTCCACGGTAGAGGTCAAGCGCCAAAAAATTTAGAAGAGCCATCTGGAGCTGCTCCTGTGCCGGCTCCCAAAACAGAAGCACCGACGCCTCCTGTAGCGAAACCAAAGCCAGCGCCAAAAGCTGAAACGCCTAAACCTGCAGCCAAGCCAGCGCCTAAAGCTGTGCCTGCAAAAGCAGAGTCTAAAGCTGCGCCTGCAAAAGCAGAGCCTAAAGGCGGTGCCCAGAAAAAACCTGCTGCACAGGCAGAAACGACGGTTCGTGTTGATACAAAACGACTAGACCAAATAATGAACATGGTTGGGGAACTTGTATTAGTACGTAACCGTCTGGTCAGCCTTGCTAATAACAGCAACAGTGAGGCAATGGGTAAAGCCATATCAAATCTAGATGTGGTGACCGCCGATTTGCAAGGCGCGGTCATGAAGACCCGAATGCAGCCTATCAAAAAGGTATTTGGTAGATTCCCAAGAGTTGTAAGAGATTTGGCTCGAAGCCTTAAAAAAGACATCAATCTGATCCTTGAAGGTGAAGATACAGATCTAGATAAAAACTTAGTTGAGGCATTGGCTGATCCGTTAGTGCACTTGGTTAGAAACTCTGTAGACCATGGTATTGAGATGCCAGACGTCCGTGAGGCGGGCGGCAAATCTCGTACAGGTACAGTTACATTATCTGCTTCGCAAGAAGGTGACCATATTCTATTGACTATCAGAGATGATGGTGCGGGTATGGACCCTGAAAAACTTAAGAAAATAGCAATAAGTAAAGGCGTTATCGATTCAGATCAGGCAAGCAGGTTATCTGATACTGAAGCCTACAATCTAATTTTTGCACCAGGTTTCTCAACTAAAGAAGAAATTTCTGACATCTCAGGCCGAGGTGTTGGTATGGATGTAGTTAAAACGAAGATCACGCAGCTGAATGGTCAAGTTAACATCCAATCTGAGTTGGGTGTAGGTACTATCCTAGAAATTAAGGTGCCGCTGACACTAGCTATTCTACCAACCTTAATGGTGATGGTTGGTCAGCAAACATTTGCATTACCACTTGCGGGTGTTAGTGAAATATTCCACCTTGATTTGACAAAAACAAATGTAGTTGATGGTCAGCTAACGATAATTGTGCGTGAGAAAGCGATTCCACTGTTTTATCTTGAACATTGGTTGGTGAAAGGCACGGACATTAATCAGAAAAAAGCCGAAGGACATGTCGTTATAGTACAAATAGGTACTCAACAAGTTGGTTTTGTAGTTGACTCATTGATTGGTCAAGAAGAAGTGGTGATTAAACCTCTCGATTCCTTACTACAAGGTACGCCAGGTATGGCTGGTGCGACTATTACTTCAGATGGTGGTATAGCCTTGATCCTTGATGTACCAAGTATGTTGAAGCATTACGCAGGCAAATAACATTCAATGTTGTTTGTTGTCACCGAATTTAGTGGTGCTAAAGGCACCACTTTTCGGATCTGTAACATAAAAAAGAGCGATGCCAATGGCAGTAAAAGTATTAGTTGTTGATGACTCAAGTTTTTTCCGTCGTCGTGTAAGTGAAATACTAGAAAAAGATGCAGGAATTGAGGTCATTGACTTTGCAGTTAATGGTCAAGAGGCTGTTGAAAAAGCAAGTAAGTTGAGACCTGATGTGATAACAATGGACGTTGAAATGCCTGTATTAGATGGTATTAGCGCCGTTAAAAAAATAATGCAGAGTAACCCAACACCAATCTTGATGTTTTCATCGTTAACCCGAGAGGGTGCAAGCGCAACTTTAGATGCGCTAGACGCAGGGGCTGTCGACTTTTTGCCGAAAAAGTTTGAGGATATAGCCCGTAACAGCGAAGAAGCTACCCGAGCATTACAAACTAAGGTTAAAGAAATTGGTAGAAAGCGTGTAAGCCGCTTCACTCGTCCTATGACGACTGCGAAGCCTACAACGCCGGCTAGCACATCGCCTAAGCCCGTTTCGAATTTGAGGAGCAGCTCTACGGTTGCGCAACCAGACCGAAGCTTTCAAAAAGCGCCGACAGAAACCACGCCACAACGTAGTTTTAAAGCGTCAGGAAAATCATATAAGGTAGTTGCAATTGGTACTTCTACAGGCGGGCCTGTTGCTCTTCAAACCATTTTGACGCAACTACCTGCTAATTTCCCTCACCCCATTTTGCTAATCCAACACATGCCTGCCGCGTTTACTCCTGCGTTTGCACAGCGATTAAATAGTTTGTGCAAAATTAAGGTTAAAGAAGCTGAGCAGGGCGATAAACTTATGCCGGGTGTCGCATATTTGGCGCCAGGTGGTAAGCAAATGATGGTAGAGTCTAGAGGTGGCAGTAAAACGCTGAAGGTGTTTGAGGACGATAGCCCTAGGATCACTTATAAACCATGCGTTGACGTTACCTTTGCAAGTACGGCAAAGGCCTATTCAGGAGATGTGTTGGCAATCGTGTTAACAGGTATGGGCGCTGACGGAAGAGATGGTGCACGCATGCTGAAACAAGTTGGTGCAACGATTTGGGCTCAAGACGAAAAGACCTGTGTTGTATATGGTATGCCTCAAGCAGTAGCCGCAGCTGGATTGTCATCAGAAAGTTTAGCTTTACAAGATGTTGCGCTGCGGATCAATAAAGAGCTGGGGATTGCTTAAGAGATACAAACTTGATAGTTGCAGCTTTGTCATGAAAGTCACAAAGGAATAAAATAATAAAGTGAAAATTTGGACGGTAGCGAATCAAAAAGGTGGTGTAGGTAAAACAACTACTGCGGTTAGCTTGGGCGGCATTCTTGCCGCTGAAGGTAAAAAGGTATTATTAATCGATACTGACCCACATGCATCACTGACATATTACTTTGGTATAGATTCTGAAGATCTAGAGGTGAGTGTTTATGATATTTTTATCCGCGGCTCCAATATGCAAAGCGAAGAAATATTGCAAGCCTTGTGTCCTTCAACCGTTGAGAATTTAGATATCCTACCTGCGACAATGGCGATTGCAACGCTTGATCGAAGTATGGGGAATCGCTCGGGCATGGGCCTTATATTAAAAAAAGCGTTAGCTAAAATTAGCGACTATTATGACTACGCAATTTTAGATTGTCCCCCTGTGCTTGGTGTGTTGATGGTCAATGCGCTGGCAGCAAGTGAGCGCATTTTAATTCCAGTACAGACCGAATTTTTGGCATTAAAAGGGCTTGATAGAATGATGCGAACAATGACATTAATGCAAAGTTCGCATTCTAAGCAATATCAATATACTATAGTCCCTACAATGTACGATAAGCGTACGAAAGCATCTTTGGAAGCGTACAAATCCTTAGTAGAATCTTATCAGGATAAAGTGTGGCCGGGAGTTATACCTGTTGATACTAAATTCAGAGATGCTAGCTTGGCACAGAAGGTTCCGGTACAATTCTGCCCCAAATCAAGAGGCGTGTATGCATATCGAGCCTTACTTGAGCATATTGGTGAATTAGAAAGAGGTAAGAATGAGTAAGCACCTGTTTGCAAATGAACAAGTGATGAAACAATATCTAGGAGCCTTATTGCAAGAAGAGGATGACCAGGATGTTGCACTTGCGCCAGTTGCAAGGCTGCTTGAATCTGTGCCTGACGCACAAAAGCAACTACTCGAACAAATCGAGAATAAAGACGCATTAAAAGCAGATGTTGAGGTAAAAGCTCAGCCACAGGAGAAGATTGTAGAGAAGGTTCTGCAAGAAACTCCAGTGATGCCAACTCAAGAGCTTGAGATAACTGAAAATACAACTATTATCAAAGAACAAGCACCTGCTAAGAGTGCTGCAAAAGAAGCTTTTATTGAAGGGGAGTTTCAGGCTTTATTCTTTGAAGTAGCTGGACTGACGTTGGCTGTTCCTTTGCAAGCGCTGGGTGGCATTCATCAGCTTACAGAGGTCAATCAGTTATTTGGAAAACCTAAGTGGTTTAAAGGTGTGATGCTGAACCGTGAAGAGAAGCTGAACGTTGTTGATACTGCTAGGTGGGTTATGCCTGAAAAGTTTACCCCTGAATTGGAATCTCAGCTTAATTATCAATATTTGATAATGTTAGGAGATAGCCAATGGGGGCTGCTAGCAGAAAAGTTAGTCAATAATATTACACTCACTGCTGATGATGTAAAATGGCGAACAGCATGTGGTAAACGTCCATGGCTTGCGGGCGTTATTAAAGAAAAAATGTGTGCGCTTATTGACGTAGAGAATTTAAATAGGTTGCTAGAACAAGGCCTCGATAGCCGAGAGCAGTAACTAGCATCAATCTGGAGTTTAATCATGAGCCAAGAAAGAATACTTTCTGCAGATAAAAATGCCGATAGTAATGATGAAGTCCTACAGTGGGTGACATATAAGCTAGAGGAAGAAACATACGGTATCAATGTAATGCAGGTACAAGAAGTACTTCGTTACACTGAAATTGCGCCTGTACCAGGTGCACCAAGCTATGTACTAGGTATCATCAACTTGCGTGGTAACGTTGTAACAGTAATAGATACACGTGCACGTTTTGGACTGATGAGTGCAGAAGTGACTGATAACTCACGTATCGTGATAATCGAAGCTGAAAAGCAAGTGATTGGTATTTTGGTCGATAGCGTTGCAGAAGTTGTTTACTTACGCAGCTCTGAGATTGACAGTGCGCCAAACATTGGCACTGAAGAAAGCGCCAAGTTCATCCAAGGCGTATCTAATCGCGAAGGTGAGCTACTGATCTTGGTTGATTTGAACAAACTACTCAGTGATGATGAGTGGGATGAGCTGAGTCATTTGTAACTTGTGGCGGCAGTAAATTTAGATGACGTACTCATTGTACTTGTGGTCGTATCATGCGTTGTCAGCTTAACTTGTTTAGGTTTGTTGTTTTTATTTAGCAAACGCTTACAACAAACCCAAAACAATGCTGCGAGGTTACACAAGCAATCACATAGTGATGCTGAACAAATTAGTATTTTAAGAAGTGAAATCGCAGAAGTAAGAGCAAGTGTGCTGAGTATTGGAAAGCGGCTTGTTGAGTGTGAAACTTTTGCAAAAGATTTAGCTCAACAACAAGCTGCCCAAAAGTATGATGACCCAGATGCAAAAATATACTCTCGAGCGGTCAAGATGGTTGAGCTTGGTGCAGATTTAGAAGAAATAATGAGAGAGTGTGAGCTCCCCAGAGCAGAAGCCGAGTTGCTTATGTCTCTACATAACAAATCTTAGTAAAGGTGCCAAAGGGCACCTTTTTTATTACATATATAAAATACTGCTCATGACCTCAGAATTATGAAAACATAAGTCTAAATACGCTCGATTACTAGACAATAATTAGATAGTATACGATGCGACAATAGTAGTAATTGAGTTTCACCAAGGAAAGTGAATGGTTTATCGATTAATTTGTTTTATTATTTTTTTGATGCTTGTGGGCTGTGCGCAAACTGATTTATCTTTGCAAAATAAGTTGATCCAGCAGGTTCATAATAATGCGCTACAACATGGTATACCCTCCCAAGCAGTATTAGTTAGTAATAATGGTAATATAAAGTTTAACTATGCATTAGATACCTCTCAGCAAAAAGAGGATATAAAGTTAAACGAGCACAGCATGTTTCCAATTTTTTCTGTAAGTAAGCTGTTCACCAATGTGCTTGTGTATCAACTTGTAGAAAAACAGCAAATTAAACTAAGTGACCGTATAGGTGAGTATGTTAAGTTACCAAGTCATTGGCAACATATACCTATCAACGCTTTAATGAACCATACATCAGGGCTGCCTGAGTACTTTGTTATGTCTAACCAAGAAGTAGTGGCGCCAAGTAACCAAGATGCGGTGATAGAAAAACTCGGGGCCCAACAGCCTATCTTTGAATTAAATACTCAAATTCAGTATACGCAAACAAACTATATGCTGCTCAAAGCGCTATTAGAATCTATGACTGGGCAATCTTATGAGTCATTAGTTAAAACACGCATATTTAGCCCTTTAAAAATGACCAACACCGCTTTTCATGTTGATCACCTTACTAAAGGCGTTGTGCGTTCATACCTGTCAAATGGGGGAGATAGTTTAAAACCCAATGGTTATGTCTTTCCTCGTTATAGTATTGCCCATACAGGCGCTTATTCGACGGCATACGATTTAAATCTTTTCTTGAGTGGCTTGATGGAAGGCAAGTTGATCAATAAAACCCTGTTAGTTGACTTTTGGCGGCCGCAGAAGCTTAAAAACGGTATGACAAATTACTTTGCCTTGGGGTGGAATACCGACGAAGTGGGGCATTGGTCGACGGCAGGACATGATGGCGGCACATTGGTAAGAGTGTCTGTCTTATATCAAGAAAATAAAGACGACTATATGACATATATTTATTTAACAAATGGCAATTTAGATGGTATATGGAGTAGGCGGTTAATCAACTCTCTGCAACAGCATGCATTACCTGACTTTTATTCTAGAGCGGTGGCTTGGGCGAGTTATAACGTGCTCAAATAAAGTATCTATGCAAGCAGAATATAAATAAACGAGATTGAAATCAGAAAGTCATCTTTTTTATATTAGCCAACTATTTTGCTTGCAATGAGAGTAAGGCAAAAAAGCACATTCATTCATGTTTGCAGTTTAAATGTTTACTTTATGATTTGAAGTGGCGTACAAAATATTGGTGCGCACCATGTGTCACAAGGTATTAATATCGTTATTAATATTTCTAATTGTTAGGCTTTTATATTTAGCTTGCCCTGAAAATTTTTCCAACCCGGTGGAAATTTACCGCGTAACACATAAGAAAATGCGATTAACTCAGCGATGACATAATAGAGCTCTTCTGGGATCTCTTCATGTAAGTCTAGTTGCCCGAGCGTTTTCACCAGGGCAGGATCTTCGTGGATCATGATGTCTTTTTCTTTGGCCAAAGCGATGATCTCTTCAGCGAGTTCTCCAAATCCTTTACAGACAACTTCCGGCGATTTACCCGCTTCATATAATAGCCCAACGGCTGTTTTTTGTTCCATATTTATACCTTTATGTTGACGATAGCGTGTTTATCGTAGAACTGTTTGACTTGCACGGCATCTTCACGCAGTGCGATATCACCCACTTGCAGGCCATGGGCTGCAAGCTTGCTTCTCAAGGCGTCCAGATGCGGTTCGGCAAGCTGGCATACGCTAGGGCTGTCACCAACAATTTCGCAATCTACGGCTTTGTCCATAAGCTCAGCTTGGACACTTAGCTGTCCCAGTGCTTCATAGTCAAAGTTTAGCCTGACAAACCATACTTGCTTTTCCGGCAACCCCGCTTTTGCCGGTTTTTTGTAGTTGCCTATTTGCAATTCACTTTGTCTGCACTCTGGTGGGGTTTTCATCGGCAAGAATAAGTTGATGAGCAGTTGACTCTCACTGTCAAACTTTTGACCAAGTGCTTGCGTTTGGTTTGTTGGTGACATGGCATTTTGGATAAAGCCAAGTTCCTCAACCAGATTGTGCTGTGCTGATAAATTCACAGCCTGAATAAACTGCTTGGGTTGCTGTAATTTATTTCCGGGAAATAAGGTTTCTACCATGCTGGCGATACGTTGTTCTTGTGACACATTTTTTGGCAGTTGAGCTTCATTTTGAGTACTGAGTTGTGTGCCTAGTAGTGTTACAAGTAATTTATCTAATGCTTGAGTAAAGCTCGTCATAGGCACATTGGTGTTCAGCGGCGTTGCGATACTCGGTAAACGACTAAACAAATCTTGGCTAACCATGTCTGGTGTTGCTTTTCCTTCGTCCATTAAGCGTGAAAATGCCTGGTGAACAAGCCGAGTGAGATCCACCGACTGGCCGCTTTTAAAGGTCATCTTTTCTGAGATTTTCTCGCTCAACAATGCGGGATCTTTGAGATCTGGTGTTTGCGTTTCTGTTAATGCAGCTTCTCGCCAAGGTTTGCTAAGTATATGTGCCAGTGGCAGTGATGCAGGTACTGCATTTTGTGATTTTTGGGCGCCTCGCAGCGGGATCACATCCGTTAATTGCATTTGTGTCGCGAGTTTTGTTTGCGTCATGCTGAGCTGATCAGCTGTAATTGGCCCGTTACTTTTTGGTAATGCTGCAGAAAGGACTTGTTGGATCAGTTGCAAACGCATCTCAAATGGCACTTTTGCTGTGCTGCTTTGTGCACTTTGCAAAGTATTTACAGGTGAGCTTGCTTGTGTGTTTGGCGTGCTCACTGATTGCTTATTGTCACCTTGAAGAGCAAAGTTATTTGGCTTGCTGTTATCAGGGGGAGTACTTTTAGCTTTTTGCTGCTCTGTTGTGTTTGCGTCACCAAAAGGTGATTGTGGGGCTTGGTTTTTTGCATTAACAAGTCCTTGTTTGTGCATAGCGGATTGATTTTGTGAGTCCAGCCCAGAGAAATTTTGTTTAATACCTTCAGAGAGTGTCATTAACGCTATGCTGGTAGGGCGCAGTGCTGCTGATGTGTAAAGTGGCTGGTGTAAATAGCTTTTGGCTGTAGCAGTGATAGATGGAATTTGCTGGGCTGGATGCTGATTGGTCCTATTTGCATCTTGCTGTGCAGCGCGATTAAAAAATGGTGTCTGTGTTATGGCTTGCAAGGCCTGCTTTACGGTTTGCTTTATATCAGCCAAGGAAACGTTAAAAAGCGGTTTGTCATATTTTAATGTTTGCTCTTTGTATGACTGGGTCGCCTCTTTTAATTGAGTTTGAAATGCTTGAGTATCTAGCTTGGGTAAAATACTTTTAAGTGATGTAGCCAGTTTGATTTTAGTTGACTTAGTCGCGATTGCGACTTCAATCCCATCCGGTGCAGTGCTTAGCTTAGCACCATGCCATACTTGCTTTTGTAATTGCTTTAATTCAGTAGGTGTTGGTGTTTGAATTTGCGTAATGTCATGCTGATGTCGACCGAGCTTCAGCGTGCCTTTACTTTGCGTCAGCTGCAAATAGTTAGATGTTTGTTGACTGAGCTGACTGACTAATTTTGCAATGGCCTTTTTGGCAACCGGCATTTGATGCAGCTTGTCGCCAAACATATTAAATACTTGCATCAAGACTTTATCACTTTTGGCGCTTAGGCTCGCGACCAATTTAGATTCTTGCTGCAATAAGTTGCCTATGCTGGGCGGAATTGGCACGTTTACCCCAAGTTTAGGTAAAGCGAGTTGTGAATGAGGTGTTTGTTTTATTTGTGCGTCGGTTTGAATGGCACTGTGATCGCCAAACCCTTTTAATACGCCAAGTAAACTGAGCAGTGATTGTGCTGATTTTAACGATAATTTCGCTTCAGGTGTCACAAGGGTTAGGACAGTGCCAGTGGCATCTAATTTTAATTGTGCTTCCGGTAATTTCAAAACCTGATCTATGTTTGCTTCGCTACTTAAGCGTACCGGTTGCCAACGGCCTTCTAGCGCAACTTCCATTTGAATCGAGTCTGGTTTGATAACAATATTACGCGCTAAAAATGTTTTATCGGCGTCTAATTGCGGTTGAGTGTTGCTACCTTGTGAAGATATTGTTGTCGTTGACACATTTGCCGGATGTTGTACAGGAATTGTTTGCTTATTCATTATTCTAAATCAAATTTTCGGTAATCGGTCACAAGGTATTATTCGTATTACAATATCACTATGATAGACTTACGCCCACATTTAGGGTCGTGAGAATAACAAATTTTGCTAGAGATTAAGGCTTTAACTTGTATCAAACAAGACCGTTGTTTGTTCGAATCACTTAACTTTTCATTGTTATCTGGTCAAATCATGCAAATAGAAGGCCCAAATGGTGCAGGAAAAACATCGTTGCTGAGAATAATAGCCGGTTTTTCTCAGCCAGATGAAGGTAGTGTTCTGTTTCATAAGAAAAATATTACTGAAGATTACGATGCGTTCGCTCAGTCCTTGCTGTTTATTGGACATAAAACAGGTGTTAATCAGCAGCTCACTGCCTATGAAAATGTCATGCATTGGCTCACTGTTCATGGCTATAAAAGCGTACAAACGGAAATATATGACCTCCTTGGCAAGCTAGGTCTTGTCGGCTTAGAAGATGTCCCAATCAGAACCCTATCAGCTGGTCAACAACGCCGCGTAGCTTTGGTGCGTTTGTGGCTCAATGATGCCAAGCTTTGGATCTTAGATGAGCCCTTTACTGCCTTAGACAAAAAGGGTGTTGCTATGTTACAGGCGCAATTTCAACTGCATTTGGATAACGGTGGCGCTATTTTGTTAACAACTCACCAAGATCTCACCAACTCGTTTAGCTCTTTGCAAACCTTGGTTTTGGAGTATCGCCACTGATGCAAGTAAGCAATTCATATTGGACGCTATTTTGCTCCGTTTATAAAAAAGATGTCACACTGGTTTTTCGCCAACGGGCTGAAATCGTTAATCCGCTCCTGTTTTTCTTGATTGTCATTACTTTATTTCCCCTAGCGATTGGCCCTGAACCAGGCTTATTAGCGAGAATGGCGCCGGGGATTATTTGGGTCGCAGCGCTTTTATCAACTATGTTAGGGTTAGATAAGATTTTTCGTGATGATTACATGGATGGCTCATTAGAGCAGCTGATTGCTTCCCCTTATCCATTGCCATTGGCTGTATTAGCTAAAGTCGCGGCACATTGGACAACGGCTGGACTCCCCATGGTGGTCATGGCGCCCGTGTTTTCTATGTTGATGAATTTAGAGTCGCAAGCGCTCGGTGCCACCATATTAACGCTACTAATTGGTACCCCATTATTAAGTTTTATTGGTGCCATTGGAGCAGGCCTGACTGTAGGCTTGCAAAAGGGCGGTATTTTAATGAGTTTACTCGTTTTACCGCTATATATCCCAGTACTTATTTTTGCAACGTCCGCTATTGATACTAGCATCATGTCTTTAGCATATAGTGGGCAGCTTGCAATCCTTGGTGCGATGTTAGCCGTCGCTTTAGTCGCCGCACCAATTGCTATATCGTCAGCTTTAAGAGTGAGTGTAAGTTAAAATGTGGAAGTGGTTACATCCTTATGCCAAAGCGGAGCGTGCTTACCAATTGTGTAACACTTTGCTTCCGTACTTTGTTGTGGTGTCCGTGCTATGTATTGTGGTTGGATGGGTGTGGGGGCTTGCGTACGCCCCAGCAGACTACCAACAAAAGGATAGTTACCGGATCATCTTTATTCATGTGCCTTCGGCGATTTTGTCCATGGGGGCATACTCTTCTATGGCCATAGCCGCCATCATCGCATTGGTTTGGCAGCTACGAAATGCCGAGTTGGCTGTCATTGCAATTGCGCCAGTAGGGGCGGCGATGACTGCGATTGCGCTTATTACCGGATCTGCATGGGGCAAGCCAATGTGGGGCGCTTGGTGGGTGTGGGACGCAAGACTTACTTCAGAGCTCATCTTATTATTTTTGTATCTTGGTGTGCTCTCGCTATTCCATGCTTTTGAAGATAAAAAAGCAGGCGGTAAAGCAGCATGTATTTTAGCGATTGTAGGGGTGGTCAATCTACCGATTATTCATTTTTCTGTAGAGTGGTGGAATACGCTTCATCAAGGTGGCGCTATCACTAAATTTGATACATCAGCAATTGATCCGTCGATGCTTTGGCCCTTATTGATTAATATTTTAGGGTTTGCAGCACTGGTCGGTATGCTTACTTTGATCCGTCTTAAAAATGAAATTATACAGGTCGAAAAACATCGTCCTTGGGTCCGTCAATTAGTTAGCCGAGGTTGATTATGCAGTTTGAATCATTTAGCGACTTTATCGCCATGGGCGGTTATGGATTTTATGTTTGGCTCTCTTTTGGAAGCTGTGCCGTCATCATATTGGGCCTGTTATTTGGCTCTCTGTACGAAGGCAAACAACTAAAACAACAAGTAAAGTCTCAAATGGCCAGAGAAGAACGCATTAAAAAGGCCAAAGAAATGGAGGCACAGGTATGAACCCAAGACGTAAAAAGCGTTTGTTTACTGTCCTTGCCGTGATTTTCGGTATTGGTTCAGCGGTTGGTTTGACTTTGTATGCGTTGCAAGAAAATATCAACTTATTCTACACACCGAGCGAGTTAGTGAACGGTAAAGGGCCAGAATTAGAGAAACCAACAATTGGCCAAAAGCTGCGTATAGGCGGTATGGTTGTGCCTGGTTCAGTGGTGCGTGATGAGACTTCATTAGATGTTGAATTCAAACTCATTGATACAGGGCCACTTGTGACCATTCGCTATCAAGGCATTTTGCCTGACCTGTTTCGAGAAGGGCAGGGGATTGTTGCTCAGGGAACTTTGATTGAACCCGATGTGATAGAAGCCTTTGAAGTTTTAGCAAAGCACGACGAAGAATATATGCCTTCTGAAGTGGCTGAGGCAGTAAAAGGGATCAAGCACGAAAAACCTAAATATAATTTAAATAGCGAGAACTAGTATGATCCCAGAAATAGGATATTTTGCGCTAGTTTTAGCTATGGCACTGAGCCTGCTTCTTTGTATTTTCCCGCTTTGGGGTGCATATACGGGCAACTTAAGGTTGATGCGTGCAGCCCCATCTTTAGCACTCGGGCAATGTTTATTTGTATTGTTTTCTTTTGGCATTCTTATTTATATCACGTTGACGGATGATTTTACCGTTGCGTACGTGGCACATCATTCAAGTAGCACCTTACCTTGGTACTACAAGGTGACCTCAACGTGGGGCGGACATGAAGGTGCGATTTTACTCTGGTTAGTCATGCAATCTAGCTGGACGGCACTGGTTGCTTTGATGTCAAAATCATTGCCATGGGTGCTCAGAGCACGTGTACTTGGCGTACTGGGTTTCCTTGGCGTTGGTTTCATGTTGTATACCTTGTGGATGTCGAGCCCATTTGAGCGTCTGTTACCTTACTTTCCGGTTGAAGGGCGTGATTTAAATCCGTTGTTACAAGACCCCGGTATGATCATACATCCACCGCTGCTGTATATGGGCTATGTGGGTTTGTCTGTGTCATTTTCATTTGCCATTGCCGCATTATTAACAGGCAAATTAGATAATACTTGGGCGAAATGGTCTCGACCATGGACCATGGTTGCTTGGGCATTTTTAACTTTGGGGATCACCATAGGTAGCTGGTGGGCTTATGCTGAACTTGGCTGGGGAGGCTGGTGGTTCTGGGATCCCGTTGAGAACGCCTCGTTGATGCCTTGGTTAGTTGCCACAGCCTTGCTGCATTCGTTGGCAGTGACTGAAAAACGCGGGGTATTTAAATCTTGGACCGTATTGCTGGCTATTGCCGCGTTTAGCTTATGTCTGTTGGGCACCTTCATTGTTCGCTCCGGCATCATCGTCTCTGTACATGCGTTTGCCACAGATCCTGACAGAGGTTTGTACATATTATCTTTCTTAGCTGTGGTTGTGGGCGGCAGTTTGGCTTTGTATGCCGCACGTGTTTCTCAAGTCCATAGTGAAGGTCGTTATCGATTTGCTTCTCGAGAAGTGGCTTTGTGGCTCAATAATATTTTCTTAGTGGTTGCGACCTTAATTGTATTGTTAGGGACTTTACTGCCGATGATCCACAAAGAATTAGGCCTTGGCTCAATTTCAATTGGGGTACCTTTCTTTAATCAGATGTTTGCCATTTTAATCGTGCCATTCGCACTGCTGTTAGGGATTGCCCCAATGTTGCGCTGGAAGCAAAACACATTGTCTCCGTTGGCAAAAAAATGGTTGGTCAATGTTGCGCTTAGCCTTGTGGCGACGGCTGCATGGTTGTTTTCTAGTTATGAGCAAGTCTCTGCGCTGACTTTTATGGCGACGGTACTGGCGGTTTGGATTGTGTTTTCAACCATCGCTGATTTACTGCAAAAAGTATCATTGCAGACATCTATTTCAGAAGGTTTCAAACGACTCGGTTTGAGCTATTGGGCCATGGTACTGGGTCATGTTGGACTCGCGTTTGTGATTGCCAGTGTAACTTTGACTTCTGCTTATTCGGTAGAACGTGCTGTTGCTATGAAGCCTGGAGATATTGCGACCTTAAATGAGTACCAATATCGCTTTGATGGAGTCAAAGAGATACGAGGGCCAAACTACAGCGGTCATGCTGGGGTCGTAACAGTACTTAAAAACGATGAGTTTATAACGGAGCTTTATGCCGAAAAGCGGTTATACGATATTGGCATGCAATTTATGACAGAGGCAGCCATTGATGATGGGTTCTTCCGTGATTTGTATCTGGCTTTAGGTGAGCAAATGAGTCAAGGTGCTTGGTCATTACGGATTTATCATAAGCCTTATGTTCGTTGGATGTGGCTGGGCGGGATTTTGATTTCCTTGGCAGGTTTCGTCGTGCTGGCAGATAAACGCTACCGTCGTCGTGTGAAAAAAGAGGCTCAAGTTTAATTATGAATCGAAAAATACTGGGCTTTTTGCCATTCTTAATTTTTGTTTTGCTGTGCGTATTTTTATATCAAGGTTTGTTTGGTAACCCTAGAGAGTTACAAACCGGTCGATTAGGGCAAACTATGCCGAGCTTTAATTTACCTGATTTAATGGATGAAAATAAACGCTGGACAGAAAAAGAGTTACTGGGTGAAGTATATTTGATGAATGTGTGGGGTACTTGGTGCCCTACATGTATTGCTGAGCTGGGGTATTTAACTAAGTTGCGTGAGCAGGGCGTTAAAATAGTGGGCTTGTATTATGAGCAGGCCTATGACCCAGATTTTGGTGACCATTTTGATATCAATGCACTTAGAGAAGAAGTCGATACCATGTTAAGCCGAGCGGGTAACCCTTATCAGTTTAATATTTTGGACTTAGAGCGCAGTCTTGCGTTGGATCTTGGGGTATCGGGCGCACCAGAGACTTTTTTGGTTGATAAGGAAGGTACAATTTTGCTGCATCACACTGGAGATATTAACCAGCGAGTATGGCGAAATAAGTTCTTACCTGTCCTTGAGGAGTTGCAACCATGAAGATCAGACATGTGATGCTGTTGGTGATGATATTGCTGTTAAGTGCCACAGTTGCCAATGCTGCTGAAGATAAGTATGAATTTAAAAATGCTGAGCGAGCACAAACATTTAAAGAGCTGACATTAGAACTTCGCTGTCCAAAGTGTCAGAACCAAAATATTGCCGACTCAGATGCGGTTGTTGCAAAAGACTTACGCGATAAGGTTGTGGCTCTAGTACAAGAGGGTAACTCTAAGCAAGAAGTAATTGATTACATGATTGATAGGTACGGGTATTTTGTGCACTACCAGCCGCCAGTGACGCCTGCGACTATCATTTTGTGGGTGCTGCCAGTGATCATCGTTGTGTTAGGTTTTGGTTTTATCGTGTTTAGACAAAAGAAGGCATCAAAGAAGCAGCAGTGGAGCGCAGCAGATGATGAAAGACTCGAACGGTTGATTGCACAGTATCAGCGTAAGGAGCGCCAGCAATGATAGAGTTGACTCAAATGTGGGGTGTTTTTGCGTTGCTGGGAATCTTGAGTTGCCTATTTGTGGTGATGCCTTTTCTTCGCAAAGAAAAAGTGGTGTCAGTTGATCATGATGCCAATGCACAGCGTATTGAAATATATCACCAAAGGTTAGATGAACTAAAAGGCGAATTAGAAAATCAGCGCATCGGTCAAAATGACTTTGAAGAGTCCGTCATTGAGTTAAAAAGGCGGCTGTTAAATGAGTTGTCTCCAGAGCAAACATTGGATACGCGTGGCAATAATCTAGTGCTTGGTGCTACAGGTATTGCGTTTACTGTGGTTGTCAGCAGTGTTTTTTACTACTTCACAGGTAGCCATCAGCAAATAGCCAATTGGCAAAAAGCGGTGGAAAAGCTACCTGAATATGGTGAAAGGGCAGTGCTGCAAACCGGTGAGCCTTTATCGGCTAACGAATTGCAAGCATTTGCACTGGGATTGCGAACTAAACTAGCCAACAGTGGTGATGATGCCGTTGCTTGGATGTTGTTAGGACGTGTCGCCATGTCATTAAACGATTATGAAATGGCGATGCAGGCGTTTGATAAAGCATTGATCATGCAGCCTGATAATCACAATGTGTTGGTTAATTACAGCCAAGCGCTATTAATTGAAGGTTCCGAGGCAAGTATTAACCGAGCTGCACGAATGTTATCTCGTGTACTTAGGGCTGAGCCACAAAACATTGATGCGATTTCTTTGTTGGCATTAATTGCGTATGAGCGAGAGGATTGGCTTGAAGCGAAATCTGCATTTGAGGTTTTACTGTCAACTGTACAGCCTAATGATCCACGTTACGCCATGATCAAACAGCGTATTGATGAGATTGCTGAAAAGCTCGGGGAAAACGAGTCTGTGCATTCAGGATCTGGGCCTCAGTTGAGTGTGCAGGTGCGTATTGATGATAAGCTAGTGAGTCAATTACCAGACAATGCAACCTTGTTTGTGTTCGCAAAAGCAGCAAACGGACCGAGAATGCCACTTGCAGTGCAAAAACTTACAGTTTTTAACTTGCCTTTGGTTGTCACTTTGAATGATAGTATGGCAATGTTGCCAGATCTGAAGTTATCGAACTTTAATAAAGTTGTGATAACGGCGCGTATTTCTATTGATGACTCGGTGATGACGCAAGCAGGTGAGCTTGAAGGCACCTCCGACGTGATCACGATAAATAACGATATGCGCCAACAGGTTAATGTCATTATAAGTCGTGTTATAACCAGCACAGGAAGCTAAATGTATAAAAAAATTGTCGGTGCAGCGCTTGCGTTAATGCTTGTAGGCTGCGCACAGGTCCCTGAGGTAAAAGAAGACCCTCGTGATCCCTTGCAATCAATGAATAGACCCATCTATGACTTTAATATGGATGTGCTGGATGCTTATATTTTGCGTCCAGCGGCGAAGGGATATGTGGCCATCACGCCAGCACCCGTGCGCAGTGGTATAGTTAACTTTACCACCAATATTGCGGCGCCAACGGATGCAATAAACTCAGCCTTACAGGGAAAGCCTGGAGATGCAGGGATTAATGTTGCACGGTTTTTAATTAACTCAACCGTCGGTATTCTAGGATTTTTTGATGTTGCAAGAGAAATAGGCCTTGAGCACAAAGACGAAGACTTTGGCCAGACACTCGGTGTTTGGGGTGTTGGAGATGGGGCATATTTAATGTTGCCAGCCATGGGACCATCTACGGTGAGAAATACCACAGGTGATCTTGTTGATAATATCGTGCTGCCAGAGATTGCACTGACGACACCACAAACTTTGATTGTATTTGCACTGCGAGCCGTTGAAGCACGTGCATCATTGATGTCGCAAGAAAAGTTACTTAACGAAGCGCTAGACCCGTACATGTTTTTAAAGGATATCTACTTTCAAAGACAGCTTTTTGAACTGCATGATGGCAATCCGCCAATGGAAGAAGAACCAGAAGATTTTGATGATGATTTCTTAGAGAATCTTTAATTAAAAGGCCAGCATACGCTGGCTTTTTAATGTTCATTATGGAGCTATTCCTTTTAGTATCAATGTCTGATTCGGATCTCTGCTCGTGAGGCTTTTGGTTTCATGGTGCCACTGCTCTGGATCAAGATTACAAGTTGCAAACATTGTCGGGTGTATATACTCCGTTTTAGCAAAACAACTTAATAAAACACTATTTACCCAAGCTGTATCCTGAGCCTTATCTGGGCGTTTTATCATTTTATTTTTTAAATTATGTAGCATGCTTAAACGTTGCTCTTTTGTGAGGGAGTAAACTGTATTTTGACAAGGAGATATGGAGATTATGTCAGGGGAAATATTTAATTTTAGTGCAGCTTCTAAACGGCAATGTCCATCTAGGACAATATAGGCATCAAAAAATCGTACGTAAATAACCAAAATCGGCGGTAAGTGGCCTTGTTGGGCGCATTTGGTATACCACTTAATCCGCGCTTTTGAGGTCATGGTGCTGCGCAGTGTGAATAACTCACAGCTTCCATTGCTGCTTTCCCAGTCAATCCAGTGGCTATGTTTATTGAAGATGGTGTTTTTATTTATGTACAAAGGGGGTAAACGAAGTTGTTGGTTTGTTCCTAGAAGCTCATATGAACCGCATCTAACTTGATATGGAGCCAAATACCAATCTGTTTGATCGAAAATATGTGTTGTTTCCGTTAGCTTTTTACCAAAATATGAGCACCAACCCCTTAGCCTTGAAATATTATCTTTTTTTATTGTTGCTTGTATGTCTTGTGATGTAATAGCGGGAAGTAGATTAATCGTATCGTGATTTGGAATTAGCCAGCAGCCTTCACCAGCATTGACCAAATTACCTAAGAATAGGGTTTTATCTTTAAATTGGCAGCGTATTTGTTTTTGACTGTTTGATTGGAAAGAGAATAGTGGTTTTTTTAGGTGCTCGGGGGCTTTAAATTTAACCCCCATCCATGTGCCAGTATCTGATTGAATATGTTCTAATTTCATTTCCTTACGCCAATGTAGAAAGTAACTAAATTGGCGTGCAGTCTATTATATTTTTACTAGTATGTTCAATTAATCGGTACTATGAATTAAAACTTCCAGTTCATATTTAGCCACACCGTGCGGCCAGCTTCGTTTACTTTACTGGTTTGTGAATATCCACTTACCATTGTGCCTGAACGACTTAAATGCTCTGCGTAGGTTTTATCAAACACATTGTCCAGACCCAGATTAAAGACCAAATCATCTGATTGTGAATAGGACATGTTGAGCGCCAATGTGCCAAAGCCGTCACTTTGAGATATGTCTTGGCCAGCAATATTACCTTGGCCTATCGCGACGCGGTGTTGGCCTTGGACTACACGCCATAAGCCGCCAAATTGCCATTTTTCTTTGGTATAGCTAAGCGCAAAGCGGAGCTGCAAAGGAGGTTGTTGGGCAAGGGCTATATTGTCAGTACGATTTTCGCCTTTGACATAGTTTATGCTCGCTGTTGCCATGAGGTTTTTACTGACGTTGTAGCGGCTCTCAGCCTCGAAACCATAGGTTTGCGCATCAATATTGCGAGTCACTTTACTGGCCATGCCCATTTTTTCATATAGGTTATCAGTAAGGAGGTAATTATCGATACGGTTGAAAAATACAGAGACCGAATTAGTAAAAGCACTCGACTGACCAAGCCAACCAATATCTAACTGATTTGTTGTTTCATGGTCGACGAGAAATGCACTTGGGCTATCAACCGCACCACGGCCGCCGCCCATTACTTCCCAGTAATCAGGGAACCGCTCTGTGCGTCCAACACCTATATAATAACTACTGTTTTTTGTTTGCGCTTGATAACGTGTAAAACCGCTGATTAAGGTATCATCGCGTGTCATATCTGCTGTTGGGTTAGGCACAATGTTCATCATCACAGTGCGAGTTTGGCGTCTATCTGTGGCTTGCCAATCGTCAACTCTTAAGCCACTAACCCACTGGCTGTTTTGACTTAGACTATATTCAAGTTCGGCAAATAAACCGGTTTGCTCGAACTCTGCTGTTTCTTGACGAATCAATGATTCGACGGGGGTATTTTCCAGGTCTCGGCCAATTCGAATACGGTGGCGGTTTTGTTGATGATCAAGTCCGTAGGCTAGAGCCGTTTTATCATTGAGCTCTGAATTGAGTAAGATTTTACCACCAAAAGTTCTTCTATCTGGGTTAGAGGAGACGGGCGTTTTCATCATCATATTTGGCATAAATTGGCGCAAACTGTGATTGTCCATGATGTGATCTATGTTGTTGTAAAACACATTGGCTTCAATGCTCGTGACAAAACCACTTAGCTCGCTTTTTGAAATGTGTAAAGCCACTTGTGTTCTATCAAAGAGACTGCCATCCATCATTCTGTCGGCATATGCCACTTCACCATCACTGCGACCAAGGCTTAAGCTATATAAAGTGGTATCATCTGGTGTATATGCAAATTGTGTATCCAAATTCCATTTTTCATATGCCGAATGAATACTGGTGCCGTCGCCATCTTGGTAATCGTCAGCTTCACTGTAACTGGCAGCAACTCTCGCGAAGTAATCTTGAGTCCCAGCTTTGATATCACTGTTTATGACTCGTTTTCCAAAGTCACCCAGTGTGGTGTTAACGAAACCCGTTGTACCACGCTCAAGCAGGCGCTCAGATTCACGTTCAAAGACCACAGTTGCTGCACTATTACCAGGACCATATAAGACGGTTTGCGGCCCTTTAATTACGGTTAAAGTGTCATAAGTCTGCGGTGTAATGTAGGCAGTTGGCGGGTCCATTCGACCACCACAACCACCTAATGTGACACCGCCATCGGTGATAATGTTAATACGAGAACCCGCCATACCTCTGAAAACAGGGTCGCTACTTGCGCCACCTTTTTTGACCAGTGAAAAACCCGCAATGCTAGAGAGTAGATCTGCGCCATCCTGTGCAGGTAGAGGCTGTCTTGTGGCTTTAGGATCTGTTTTGATATCGAGCGGGCTATGCATGGGGGCAATGACTTCGATGTGTTCCATCGTTTGTTCAGATTGTGCGTGTCCTTGCCAAGCAATGGATGCGGTTATCGCGGTACAGATCAGACGCTTTTTCATGGATATCCTCAGAGTTGTATATCAACATAACTTTTTAGTAAGGTAGTTGATTTGATTGCCAATAGTTTATTCTGAGGCGTATTTTACTGATGTGGGAACAGGTTGGGATGTGACAAAATGTCGCACTCGGTTACAAAACTTTGAAAAATTGATTCAGCTCAAAAATCTTGAGTTTTAAAGCGATGATGTAAGACATCACCGCTTTATGAAGTAATGAAAGCATGGGTTAAATACCCATGGCTTCAACTTGTTGATCGCACCACTGTAGAGCTTCAGAGTATAACTCGGGCAAAGACTGAGTTTGCAAGTTTAACTGTTCAGTCAATTGAGATGCATCAGACCAATTTGCTTTTTCGTATGCCATGACAAGACTTAGATATTTCGCCAGCATGCCTTCACCTTGTAATAGCGCATCTTTAATATCGATAGTTAAAGGGAGCTTTTGCATTACACTGTCCATGGTTTCATCTAAGATAGCATCCATTAAGGACATCATACCGGTCAAAAACGCCATACCGGTATCGCGCATTTGGTTGTGTTTGATTGCGAGCAGTTCACAAAATCTTGCCCGTGTTAGGGACAGTCGAATAAGTTCCATGGGCTTATCTGAGGCAACCTGAGATGCGAACAATAAAGAGAGAAACTTCTTCAGTTCTTGATTTCCGAGCACAACCAATGCCTGCTTGATTGTGGATATTTCAGCTCTGCGTTTGAAGGCGGCTGAGTTTGAGTAACGCAGTAATTTGTAGCTTAGGTTTACATCACGCTCGAACACTTGTGTAATGCGTTTCAAATCGACATCTACACTGGATGTTTCATATAAAAGCTCAGCCAATGCCATTTCAGAAGGCGGCAATGCTTTGGTTTGCACCATCTCTGGCTTAGCGAAGAAAAACCCCTGGAAAAGTGTAAAACCCAGTTCAAGGGCGAGTTGGTATTGTTCGTAAGTTTCTACTTTCTCTGCAACGAGCTCGATATGTGTATGTGGCGCTATGGCCTCTTTGAGTTCATGAATTTCATCAACACTGGTTACCAACATATCCACTTTAATTTGATCAATATAGGGATAAAAATGACGCCAAACTTTTTGATGTTTATAGTCATCTAACACCAACTTATAACCTTTCTCTTTGAGATCTTGGACTGCGGCCAACAGGCGCTTACCAGGCTGAACTGTTTCTAAAATCTCAACAATAAGTTGATCGCGCCCCATCATAGTGGGGTAGCCTTTTAGAATTGTTTCAAGTGTAAAGTTGATATACGCAGGCTTTGAGTCGGTCAGGTCTTCTAAACCGAAGTTGAACTGGCTACCCTCTATTAATTTGGATGTAGCTTCTACGTCATCAATATTAGGAAACACGTTATCTACGCCATCACGAAACAGCAGTTCGTAGCCGACGACTTCTTTATTTATATTTAAAATAGGTTGCCTAGCGGCATAAAAATACATGGAACAAGACACCCAATTGTTACTTCATTTCACTTCAATATAAGGCAATATAAAGCGTATTTCATTATTAAATTTACACTTTTTTAGTATTTTGGTACTAAAGGGTAATATTTTAGAGTGTGAAATGCGCAATAACAGCTATTTGCGTAGACTTGCTTGGGGGTAAAGAGGAGGCGTGATATAGTGCGCCTTTGTTTTTGGCTTTTGTTCCAATATCAGTTAAGGAGTAAGTTTACTGTTATTCGGAGAGAAGCTCTTTTTAACGGAGGTCATTTTGGAAATTGGCACAATGATATCGCTGGCTTTGTATTTTGTTGCAATGTTAGCTATTGGCCTTTATGCCTATCGTAAATCTACCGATGATGTATCTGGATACATGTTAGGGGGTCGTAATCTACCACCTAGCGTTGCAGCGCTTTCAGCTGGTGCATCAGATATGAGCGGTTGGATCTTAATGGGATTGCCTGGCGCAATGTTTTTAACAGGGTTCAGCAGCACTTGGATTGCGGTTGGTTTGGTAATTGGTGCATTCTTAAACTATTTACTTGTCGCACCAAGACTACGTGTCTACACCGAGGTTGCCAACGATGCGATCACGATTCCAGATTACTTTGCAAATCGCTTTGAAGACAACAGTAACGCACTGCGTGTTGTGTCTGCCATTGTTATTATTGTGTTCTTCACTTTATATACTTCTTCTGGCGTCGTAGCAGGGGGCAAACTATTTGAAAACTCATTTGGTATGAGTTACGAAACCGGTTTGTATGTAACGACTGGTGTGGTTGTACTTTATACGCTGTTTGGCGGCTTCTTAGCAGTCAGCCTCACGGATTTTGTGCAAGGTTGTATCATGTTTATTGCTCTTGTTTTAGTCCCTTTTGTGACCTTTAGCCTTTTGGAGCAGCCGTTAGTCACTACATTGAATGAGATAAACCAGATGAATCCTGATGTTGATATGCTCACTTGGGTGGGTGCTGGTGGCGTCATTGGTATTATCTCTGCAATGTCTTGGGGTTTAGGCTATTTTGGTCAACCACATATCATCGTGCGTTTTATGTCGGTGCGCAGTGTTAAAGATATGCCGACAGCAAGAAATATTGGCATGAGTTGGATGATTGTAGCCACAGTTGGTGCTATCACAACAGGTTTGTTTGGTGCAGCTTATGCTCATGAAAACAACATTGTTGTTAAAGATGCTGAGACAATTTTCCTTGTTTTGTCTGAACTATTGTTCCACCCATTGATCGCTGGCTTCTTACTGGCTGCTATTTTAGCAGCGATTATGAGTACGATTTCATCACAGCTATTGGTGAGCTCAAGTTCTTTAACTGAGGATTTTTATAAGGTATTTATCAAACCGAATGCCACAGATAAAGAGCTAGTTATGGTAGGTCGTATCAGCGTAGCAGCCGTTTCTGTGTTAGCGATTTATCTTGCTCACGACAGAGAAAGCACAATCCTAAGCCTAGTGAGCAATGCGTGGGCAGGCTTTGGCGCTGCGTTTGGCCCATTGGTATTGTTTAGCTTGTTCTGGAAACGTATGAACTTCTCAGGTGCGCTTGCAGGTATGGTTGTTGGCGCTGTTACCGTGCTTGTATGGATTTATGCACCATTCACAATTGCAGGTCAAAGCCCAAGCGGATTCATTTATGAAATCGTACCTGGCTTCATTGCAGCATCCATTGCAATTGTGGCAGTGAGCTTAATGACGGCACCGCCTTCAAAAACGATAGAAGCTAAATTTGACGAAATGAATCGCGGCCTGTAAACAGGCCGTCGTGATAAAAGTAAAAGGTGAGCTACGGCTCACCTTTCTTGTTTTATTCAATAAACTTAAAAATTAAAGACGCGTGCCGAATTCATATACGCAATGTTGGCTTACGTAGTGTTTTTCAATTGGCTTTAGTTGTATTAATTCAATTTCACTGATTTTATCTCGCGTGACTAACTGGTGTATTTCAAAATAGCGGCTCCAGCTAATGCCTTTGTAAGGTCTGAGCTCCATATATGGATATTGCACATAGTGCCAAGTACCTTTTAAAAACCCTTTATTTTCTTCTGATATGTTCTGACCAGAGAGCTCGTAGGCGCCATTTTTATGGAGCTTGAGCTTATATTCACTGTCACATGAGGTTGTTTTAAAATGCTGTGCCAAGTCTGCTTTAAGGAGCGGGCTATTTTGTTTATCTTTTGGAAAGGGATAAATTGCAATGGCGTTTTTGGTGTACCAATGGTTACCCTCTTTAAGAGCTTGAATATCTGAGATCTTAAAACCACTTTTGTTGGCCGTATGCTTAGCAGTTTCTACTGCATTTGGGTCTTGCAGCATAAGAGAATGAAGCATTGTATTTCGGGAAATGCTGGTTGGAAAAGCGAGAGTGTTGGTCTCGACATTGAAACCATTTTCTTCTAGAGCTTGCTTTAATTGAATAAGAGATTCATCTGGTATGTATTTAGCGTAAATGTGTACGGTTGTCGTATTGGCACATCCAGCTAAAAATAAGATGAATACGCAAAGAAGGCACCTACGGAATATTGTTATCATTATGTCTTTCCATGTTTGGGTGTGTTGTTACTTTAATCACAGATTGACAGGGTTGAAAATAATGAATCGAACTTGAATTGAAAAGAAGCCGTGCAGCTAAGTTGCGCACGGCCAGGTATGGGTTAGTCTTGCACAGAGCGAAGTAGGGCGTTTACACCGACTTTTTCGCGTGTTTGCTTGTCCACTTTTTTCACAATAATTGCAGCGTAAAGACTGTGGGTACCGTCTTTACTAGGCAGCGAGCCTGGCACTACCACAGAACCAGCAGGCACACGACCATAGTGAATTTCACCAGTTTCTCTGTCATAAATACGTGTGCTTTGAGAGATATAAACACCCATAGAAATAACAGCGCCTTCTTCAACAATCACACCTTCTACGATTTCTGAGCGTGCGCCGATAAAGCAGTTGTCTTCAATGATGGTTGGATTAGCTTGTAGAGGCTCTAAAACACCGCCAATGCCAACACCACCAGACAGGTGTACATTTTTACCAATTTGCGCACACGAGCCTACAGTAGCCCATGTATCGACCATAGTGCCCTCATCAACGTATGCACCGATGTTAACGTATGAAGGCATCAATACAACGTTTTTACCAACAAAACTGCCTTGGCGGGCGACAGCATTTGGTACAACACGCATGCCGCCTTGTTGGAATTGCTCTGGCGTGTAATCGCTAAATTTAAGTGGTACTTTGTCGTAAAATTGGTTTACGCCATCATTCATTGGCTGGTTATCACGAATTCTAAAAGACAGTAATACTGCTTTTTTTAGCCATTGGTGAACAACCCATTCACCACTGACTTTTTCAGCAACTCGTGCTGCGCCTTTATCAAGTAACTCTAAAGAATCAATTATTGCACTTTTAACTTCAGGTGCAACAGTAGTTGGTGTGATGGTATCGCGGTTTTCCCACGCTTGTTCAATAATACTTTTTAAATCCGACATAGTTTCCTCTTTTATTCAGATTCGGCGTTTAATTTTTTCATTAGTGAATGATGTAAAGCGGTTTTTTCATCTTCACTTAATGCTAAATAATGTTCGTTTGAGACCACGAAAAAGTCTTCTGCACGTTCCCCAACTGTGGTGATCCGTGCTGCGTGAATATGTAGGTTATGAACCTGTAATACTTCCGCAATTTTGGTTAATAGGCCCTGAATATCCACGGCTTGAATTTCGACTAGGTTTCTATCGTCACGCGCATGTGGACGGACAATCACTTTTGGTTTGATATTAAAATCTTTAAATCGCTGTGAGCGGTTTTTCTTCAAGCGTATTTTTTTCTTCGGATCGACCAAAATGCTATCGAGCCCTCTACGCAAGTTCTTCGCGCGACTACCGCTAATGGCATCGCCGTTGACTTCTAAAATAACAAAGCTAAACACCACATAGCCATCTTTGGTTGTCATGACTTGCGCATTTTGAATTTGAGCTTTTTTACTGCCTATAACAGACACAAGTTTGGCAAATAAGCTTGCTTCATAAGGGGCGTAAACAAATACTTGTGTACCGCCTTGCATTGGTTTTTCAGAAACTGCAACTCCCGATTTCTCTTTACTATATGAGGTTAGTAAGTGTTTGCTATTCCATGATATTAACTCTTCACTGAAACTCGTAAAATAGTTGGGTTTGAAACGGGACCATAGATTTACAATATCTTCTTTTATGAACCCGTCTTCAATAAGCCTTTCCATGGCTTGCGCTTTTTTATCACGAATTTGATCGCGCATATCCATTGGGTGCTCAAGGCCTAATCTTAAAGCTCGTTGTGTTTGCAAATAGAGCTCTCTAAGAAGAATATTCTTCCAATCATTCCATAAATTGTCATTAGTCGCGCGGATGTCTGCCACTGTTAAGCAATAGAGATAATCAAGTTGTCGTTCATTTTTTACTTTAGAAGCAAATTCGTTGATGACATTTTGGTCGTTTATATCTTTACGTTGCGCGGTAACTGACATGAGCAAGTGATGCTGAACTAGCCAAGCAATGAGCTTAGCATCTGATGGGGTTAATTTGTGCATGCTGGCAAACGCAGTGGCATCAACAGCGCCTAGCTCTGAGTGGTCTCCGCCACGCCCTTTGGCAATATCGTGGAAAATAGCGGCCAGATACAGTAACTCTGGCTTATCCATGCGAGTCATGATCTCCGTACAAATTGGAAAGTCTTTATTACGCTGTTTTTCCCGATATCTATGGATATTATTAATTAGCTTATGAGTGTGTTCATCTACCGTATAAGCATGAAATAAGTCAAATTGCATTTGCCCGAATATGCTTCTCCATTGCGGCAAATACGCTGCGATAATGCCATGTTTGTGCATCAGCGTGAATGCTCTACCCATGCCATTTGGATGCTTGAGCAAACGCATAAATGCGTCACGACATGCGGCGTAGTCTTGCAGGTCACCCAGTAAACGCCTGCGTACTTGTCTGACTGAGCGTATGGTATTTGGGTCAATATCTGTGATGTCAGTATTGTCAGCAATATGCTCAAATAGGACTAGAAGGTTTTCTCGTAAAAAGAACGCGGAGGGATCTTTTACTCGAATTTTATTACCGATGCGTTCAAAATGCGCATCTAAAGGTGTGACGACATGTGCATCATGATCTGGAAGTATACTTTGCTCAAAATAGGCGAGCAGCATTTGGTTCATCTCTCGGACGCGGCTCATGATCCTGAATAAGCGTTTCATCATGCGCTCTACTGATGGTTTACCTTCAGAGCCAAACCCAAGCAATTCAGCAGCATGCGGTTGATAGTCAAATAGCAGGCGGTTTTCACAACGCCCGGCGGCAAGGTGAAGTGCAAAGCGAATATTCCATAGGTTTTCCAAGCATTCCATGAGCTCTTGGTATTCTTCATGAGTCAAATAACCATGACCAATGAGCTCTTCTAATGTTTCAGCATGGAAGTGCTTTTTAGCAACCCAAAAAATAGTTTGTAAGTCTCTTAATCCACCTGGGTTTTCTTTTATATTTGGTTCTAGGTTGTAGGCAGTACCATGGCATTTTTTGCGCCTAAGCTTTTGCTCTTTGACCTTAGCAATGAAGAAATCATCGGAACGCCAAATCGGGGTTTTTACAATATGACTTTTGAGTCTTTCAAATTCAACGAGGTTACCGCAAATTAAGCGGCTTTCTAATAAACTTGTTGTGAAGTGAACATCTTTACTTTTTTGCTCAAGAACTTGCTCATGGGTACGCACACTGTGACCGATGTCTAAGTTTAAATCCCACAAGTAGGTTACAAAGATCTCTAAAGCGCTGCGAAGCTCATCGCAGGGTTCCCCATCTGTGAGCAGCATAAAATCAATGTCAGAAAATGGGTGTAATTCACCTCGCCCATATCCGCCGATACCAATCAGGGCCAATTGAGAAAATTCTGAGAGGCCGGTTTGAACAAATAGCTTTTTCAATAAGGTATCAATAAATTCAGAGCGCGCTTTAATCAGCAGTCTGACTGGCTGCTTTGAAAATTGATTATTGAGCCACTTGTAAAAGTAGGTCATACAACCTTTGTAATCATCAAGTTGTTGGGCTTGGTCAAGCAACAACTTTACTTTATTTGGTAACGCCACGAGAGATCCTTGGAGCACAAGATGAAGTCAGTTTACTTGTATATGGGCACGACTTGAAGCGGCAAAGGCGCGTTTTTTTACGGGTTTTACAGGATTGAACGACTAATTGGGTATTTTTTACCTAATACTGAACCAGTCTGATGAAATAAAAGTAGGGTGCTGCTTGCAGTCACAAGCAGCGGATTTTGATTTAAGCGTGTTCAATCACGCGGTCAATCGTGTCGTCTTTACGGTGCGTAAGGATTTCAACACCATTGCCCGTGACCAGTAGTGTGTGTTCCCACTGTGCAGATAAGCTGCGGTCTTTCGTTACAACAGTCCACTCATCTTTAAGCAGTTTACACTGGCGTTTGCCTGCGTTAACCATTGGCTCAATAGTCAAGCACATACCTGCTTTTAAGGTTTCACCAGTACCTGGTTTGCCATAATGCATAACTTGTGGCTCTTCATGAAATTGTGCACCGATGCCGTGGCCGCAGTATTCACGTACGATTGAGTAATTGAACCCTTCCGCAAACTTTTGAATTGCCGCGCCAATATCACCAAGGCGTACGCCCGGTTTTACCATCTTAATCGCGAGATAAAGAGATTCTTGGGTGATTTCACTTAAGCGCTTGCCTTGAATACTTGGTGTGCCGACGTAGAACATTTTTGATGTATCGCCATGGTAACCGTCTTTAATAACTGTCACGTCGATATTAACGATGTCACCTTCTTTCAGTGGTTTCTCATTCGGGATACCATGACAGATAACGTGGTTAACAGATGTACAAATTGATTTTGGAAATCCGTGATAATTGAGCGGAGCAGGGATGCAGCCTTGCACATCCACAATGTAATTGTGACAAATTGTATTTAATTCGTCTGTGGTAACCCCAGGCTTCACATACTCTTCGATCATTTCCAATACTTCAGCCGCTAACCTACCGGCAACACGCATCTTTTCGATTTCTTCAGGGGTTTTAATCACTGCACTCATTGAGACTCCAAGTCATATTTTTCACAAAGCAATGACGAGCAAATTTTGGTCTCATCATTGAGTTAATTTATTTTATATGGTATAAAGCGCGCCGTCTTTTTACAAATAAATCTTCTCGATTTGATCTTGATGGTTGTTTGTACTTAAGACACACAAAATTTAATTTTAACACACACACATATCGACACATACACTTGGGTGCATGTTTGTATCGACAAATGATACGCAATAAGCATGTTGGTGCTATGGGATATGTGGAGGCCTAACCCTACTAAATAGAGGAAAATACAATGGCAAACGTTTCAATGCGCGATATGCTTCAAGCTGGTGTTCACTTCGGTCACCAAGCACGTTACTGGAACCCTAAGATGAAGCCGTTCATCTTCGGTGCACGTAACCGCGTTCACATCATCAACCTAGAAAAGACAGTTCCACTTTTCAACGATGCACTTAAGTTTTTATCAAACGTTGCATCTAACAAAGGTAAAATCCTTTTCGTTGGTACTAAGCGTGCAGCTGGTGAAGCAGTTAAAGAAGCAGCTATCTCAAGTGAGCAGTTCTACGTAAATCACCGTTGGTTAGGTGGTATGTTGACTAACTGGAAAACAGTTCGTCAATCAATCAAGCGTCTTAAAGACCTTGAAGCACAAAGCCAAGACGGTACTTTCGAGAAGCTTACTAAGAAAGAAGCGCTAATGAAAACGCGTGAAATGGAAAAGCTTGAGAAGAGCCTTGGCGGTATCAAAGATATGGGCGGTCTACCTGACGCTATCTTCGTAATCGATGCTGACCACGAGCACATCGCAATCCGCGAAGCTAACAACCTAGGTATTCCAGTAGTATCTGTTGTTGATACTAACTCAAACCCAGATGGTGTTGATTTCATCATCCCAGGTAACGACGACGCGATCCGTGCAATCCAGCTTTACACTAACGCTGTTGCAACTGCTATCACTGAAGGTCGTGAAAGCAACATCGTTGCTCAAGCAGAAAACGACGATTTCGTAGAAGCTGAGTAATTAGCTGTCATCAAGTCTTCATCCAATTGTGATGAAGACTTGATATTCTTTACAAGCGGTAATTCGCTTATCAAAAAACCGAATTCAGAATTGAGGATATTCTAATGGCTGTAACTGCTGCCCTAGTTAAAGAACTTCGCGAGCGTACTGGCGCTGGCATGATGGATTGTAAAAAAGCACTAACTGAAACTAACGGTGACATCGATCTAGCGATCGAGAACATGCGTAAGAGTGGTGCTGCTAAAGCTGCTAAGAAAGCGGGTAACATCGCTGCTGAAGGTACAATCCTTATCAAGCAAGGCGAAGGCTTCGCTGCACTTCTTGAAGTTAACTGTCAAACTGACTTCGTTGCTAAAGACGAAAACTTCCTAGGTTTTGCTAACACTGTTCTTGACGACGCTGTTGCTACTAAAGCAACAATTGCTGACCTTCAAGCTAAGTTCGAAGAAACTCGTGTTGCACTAGTTGCTAAAATCGGTGAAAACATCAACGTTCGTCGCGTTGAGTACATCGATGGTGACAAGCTATCTGCATACCGTCACGGCGACCGTATCGGTGTTGTTGTAACTGGTGATGCTGACGAAGAAACACTTAAGCACGTTGCAATGCACGTTGCTGCTTCTAAGCCTGACTTCCTGAAGCCAGAAGACGTACCAGCTGACGTTGTTGAAAAAGAAAAAGCGGTTCAAGTTGAAATCGCTATGAACGAAGGCAAGCCTGCTGAAATCGCAGAAAAAATGGTTGTTGGTCGTATGAAGAAGTTCACTGGTGAGATCTCTCTTACTGGTCAAGCTTTCATCATGGAGCCTAAGAAGTCTGTTGGTGAGTACCTTAAAGAGAAAGGCGCTACAGTTTCTTCATTCATTCGCCTAGAAGTAGGTGAAGGTATCGAGAAGAAAGAAGAAGACTTCGCTGCTGAAGTTGCTGCTCAAATCGCAGCTGCAAAAGGCGAATAATCGCAATAGAATAATCTTATTGACATAAAAGTGTTGATTTGCTTTTGCGTCAATGAAGAAAATTCTCTAAAATAACCGCGCATTTATGTCTATCATAAGCGCGGTTATTTTTTGTCTCAATTTTAACTTGGCCCGGAAATTATGACTATCAATCGAAAACCTGTTTTTAGACGCGTTCTTCTTAAATTAAGCGGTGAAGCTTTAATGGGAGATGAAGGCTTTGGTATCGATCCAAAAGTATTGGATCGTATGGCGCAAGAGATCAAAGAGCTTGTAGAACTCGACGTAGAAGTGGGTTTGGTTATCGGCGGCGGTAACTTTTTACGTGGTGGCTCATTAGCTGAAGCGGGTATGAACCGTGTTGTTGGTGATCACATGGGTATGTTGGCGACAGTGATGAATGGCTTGGCAATGCGTGATGCACTTCACAGAGCATTCGTAAATGCCCGTTTGATGTCAGCTATTCCACTTAACGGCGTGTGTGATGCCTATAATTGGGCTGAGGCAATTAGCTTGTTAAAATCAGGCCGTGTTGTTATCTTTTCAGCTGGTACTGGTAATCCATTCTTTACAACTGATTCTGCAGCGTGTTTGCGTGGCATTGAAATCGAAGCTGATACAGTAATCAAAGCGACAAAAGTAGATGGTGTTTACAGTGATGATCCTGTTAAAAACCCAGAAGCAACTTTGTACAGCCAGCTTACGCATGACGAAATTATTGATAAAGAATTAAAAGTAATGGATTTAGCTGCATTTACTCTGGCTCGTGACCATAATATGCCTTTGAGCGTATTTAACATGAACAAACCAGGTGCATTAAAGCGTGTTATTATGGGTGAGGACGAAGGTACCCTGATCACGTCAAAAAAAGCAGCAGAATAAATAGCAATTGAGAATGGGGCTTGAGGCCCCATTCTTATAGAATAACCCAGCCTGCTAACATGTTTTAGCTGAGACTGGAACAGTAAAAATAGGATTGCAACTGTGATTAATGATATCCAAAAAGACGCTCAAGAGCGCATGAAAAAAAGTGTGGCAGCACTTGCTAGCCAACTTTCTAAAATTCGTACAGGCCGTGCACACCCTGCATTATTAGATGGTATTTCAGTATCTTACTACGGTGCTGATACGCCACTGAACCAGGTTGCAAACGTAACTGTAGAAGATTCACGTACACTTGCTATTAATGTGTTTGATAAGTCATTGGCGCAAGCTGTAGAAAAAGCGATCATGGCTTCAGATTTAGGTCTGAACCCAATGTCAGCTGGCACAGTTATTCGTGTACCTCTACCTCCATTAACTGAAGAGCGTCGTAAAGATTTAATTAAAATTGTACGTGGTGAAGTTGAAGGCGGTCGTGTTGCAGTTCGTAATATTCGTCGTGATGCGAACGGTGACATTAAAGCACTATTAAAAGATAAAGACATTTCTGAAGATGAAGCGCGTCAAGCAGAAGATCAAATCCAGAAGATCACTGATGCACACATCAAAGAAATGGACACTCAATTGAGTGCAAAAGAAGCAGAGTTAATGGAAATTTAATTTTCTATTGATCTGTTTTTTGACCTAAAAGCCGCTTTATTGCGGCTTTTTGTTGTTTTAAGCCCAACTAACCTGCGCTTTGTAGATTGTAGCTTCATGAATTTACAAATATTTTATAATTAAGTGTAAAAATCAAACGCTTTACCTTGAATTTGAAGATAAAGAATTTTATTAGGTTTGCAGCGATGACTGCGCTATACTAGGCGGCGTTTTTTTTATTTAAAATAGTACTATGGTTTTAAACGCTGACGCGATTTCTCAACAATCACTACCTAAGCATGTTGCCATAATTATGGATGGCAATGGGCGCTGGGCTCAAGCCCGTAAGCGCCCGAGAGCTTATGGTCATAAAAAAGGTGTCGACTCTGTTCGCAGCGCGGTACAGTTTTGCTCAAAATTAGGTATTGAGTCACTTACACTATTTGCTTTTAGCAGTGAAAACTGGCGTAGGCCTGAAGACGAAGTAAGTACTCTAATGGAATTGTTCCTTTTCGTCTTGAGTAAAGAAGTAAAAAAGTTACATAAAAATAATGTCAAATTAAACATCATTGGTGATATATCAAAGTTTCCTACAAGTTTGCAGGATAAAGTGCATGACGCGCATGCTTTAACTGGCCAAAATACAGGGTTGCAGTTAAATGTTGCTGCAAACTATGGTGGTCGCTGGGATATTGTTAATGCCGCTCAGACACTCGCAGAAAAAGTAAAAACCGGTGAGTTAGACGTGGCAGATATTACCGAAGACGCGTTGACAAATAAGATGTCAATGGCAGAGCAGAGCCCGCTTGATCTACTTATACGTACAGGCGGTGATTATCGGATTAGTAATTTCTTGCTATGGCAAGCAGCTTATGCTGAGTTATATTTCACAGAAACTCTTTGGCCTGATTTTAACGAAGAGGCTTTCTCAGAAGCAATCGCTTGCTATATTTCTAGAGAGAGACGCTTTGGCTGCACAGGTGAACAAATACAACAACTACTCGCCGAGAGCAATACAACAAGTTAAAGGTATTCAGTTTGTTAAAACAACGTATTATGACGTCAGCTGTGCTTGCACCGTTGGCGCTGATTTTAGTATTTTATACACCGCTAAACTTGTTTAGCGTCATTGCAGCATCAATCGTACTGCTAGGTGCTTGGGAGTGGGCCTCGCTAATGGGGATCTCAAGGCCGTTGTACCGTTTGGTGTATGTTGCAGTAACTGGTGTATTCATTGCCACTCTGCACTTCCACTGGCCTATCGAGAGCCTTTGGCAGTCTGGTAAGTTGGTAGCAGATGCAAATTACGTCTTTACACTCGCAGCCGCTTGGTGGATTGTTGCTACTTTACTAGTGACCCGTTATCCAAAAATGGCAAAGTCATGGAGCCAGGGCATCGTTATGCCAGCGATTGCAGGCTTTTTAACACTCATTCCACTGTGGCTTGCTTTAAATGTCTTGAGAAGTGCTGATTATCAATCATCAGAACAATTCGGCTCGATACTGATTATGGTAGTCCTTGGTATTGTATGGAGCGCAGACATAGGCGCATACTTTGCGGGTAAAAATCTAGGTAAGAGAAAGCTAATGCCAAATGTAAGCCCAAATAAAACTATTGAAGGCTTAATTGGCGGATTGATCACAGCGGTCGTGTTTGTATTAATTTTTTGCTACTGTTCTGACGTTGAGCATAAACACTGGTTAATGTACGGTTTGTTAACCGTGGTGATTGCATTGTTTTCAGCTATTGGTGATTTGCTTGAAAGCATGTTTAAGCGCGAAGCTGGATTAAAAGATTCTGGAAGTTGTTTACCAGGACATGGTGGCATATTAGATCGTATTGATAGTTTGACAGCTGCAGCGCCCATGTTTGCCCTGTTTTATGCTTGGACGGTAACACTATGAGCGTAGCCACACTGCGACCAGAACAAGTTGTGATACTGGGCTCAAGCGGTTCTATTGGTACCTCGACGCTAGATGTTATTGGTCGCAATCAATCGAGATACAGTGTATTTGCTTTGGTCGCAGGAAAAAACGTTGATGTTGTATATCAACAAATCGTAACGCATAGCCCGAGATATGTTGTGATGAACGATGAGGCGGCCGCACAGTCGCTCAGAGCACGTTTAAGCGGATTTAAGACAGAAGTGCTCTGTGGCACTCAAGCTATGTGTGACGTAGCCTCACATGATGACGTAGATATTGTAATGTCAGCTATCGTAGGTGCCGCAGGTCTCTTGCCAACGCTTTCGGCAGTGGAAGCAGGTAAAAAAGTCCTGCTTGCTAACAAAGAGTCTTTGGTCATGTCTGGTAAATTATTCATGGACAAGGTTAAAAAGCATGGTGCAACTTTACTACCCATCGACAGTGAACATAACGCGATTTTCCAGTGCATGCCTCGCGAGATGCAACAAGGGACCACGACAGATTTTTCTCCTCTAGGTATTCACAAAATACTGCTAACAGGCTCAGGTGGCCCGTTCCTTAAACGTGATATCAATACCTTATCTCAAGTTAGTGTCGCCGAAGCTGTCGCACATCCAAATTGGTCAATGGGCCAGAAGATCTCCGTTGACTCTGCAACAATGATGAACAAAGGGCTTGAATTTATAGAAGCCAAATGGCTGTTTGACTGTCAACCTGATGACATAGAAGTCGTCATTCATCCCCAGAGCATGATCCACTCTATGGTTCAATACCAAGATGGCTCTGTGATCGCGCAAATGGGGCAACCAGATATGCGAACCCCCATCGCGTATGGCTTGGCTTACCCTGAGCGTATTGATGCAGGGGTTCAGCCGCTTGATTTTTCCCGCATGAAAGATTTTACATTCACTGAGCCAGATTTTAATCGTTATCCAAATCTTAAGTTAGCGATTGAAGCTTGCCGTTTAGGACAAGCTGCGACAACGACGCTCAATGCGGCTAATGAAGTATCCGTTGCTGCGTTCTTACAAGGAAAGGTTGGTTTTATGGAGATTTATAAAATCAATGAGCAAGTACTAACAGCCAGTGCGTTAGGAGAGCTAACAACATTGGACGAAATCATGGATATGGATCAACAAGCTCGCCGAGTTGCAAATGAGCTTATAGCAGGGCAGGCACGCTAATGTTTGACTTTTTCTGGAATCTTGGGTCGTTTGTCGTCGCGTTGAGTATACTTGTCGCGGTACATGAATATGGACACTTTTGGGTTGCCAGAAAAGCTGGTGTGAAGGTACTACGCTTCTCTATTGGGTTTGGTAAGCCTCTTTTTACTTGGTATGACAAGCTTGGTACCGAATATGCGATTTCCGCTGTCCCACTCGGTGGTTATGTCAGAATGCTTGATTCAAGAGTGGATGATGTCTCAGAGCAAGATAGAAACAAAACTCTGGATAGTAAATCAGTCTACGCCCGCATGGCAGTTGCAGCTGCTGGACCACTTGCAAATTTTATATTCGCTGTGTTTGCTCTCGCCATCATGTATATTGTTGGCGTTCAAAATGTTAAACCAGTTGTTGGCTCTGTAGCGCCTAATTCTATTGCTCATAGTGCAGGAATGCAGTCAGGAGACTTAATAAAGCGCATAGGTGATGAGGATGTGTCCTCTTGGCAAGAAGTGAACTTTGCCGTGATGTCCGGTTTGGGTGAGCAAAGGCTTGAAATTAAGGTCACTGACGTAAATGGGCAAATCGCAATTCGCGCGTTAGATGTAGATGGTTGGAAGCTAGACAAACGAGATGTAGCCCCATTAACTTCGATAGGTATTACGCCTTATAGACCTAATATCACAACAGAGCTTGCTGTGGTTGCTGAAGACTCAGCAGCATCCCGTGCAGGCGTTAAAGCCGGTGATCTAATCATTTCGTTCAACCAAGAGAAAATCTCAAGTTGGACACAATTTGTCGAGCTCGTTCAGCAATCACCTAATAAGCAAAGCACTTTAACTGTATTAAGAAATGCTCAAGAAGTGACCTTGAATATAACACCAGATGCACGTGAAACTGCTCAGGGAATAGAGATAGGGTATTTAGGGGTTGTGCCGAGGCAGAAAAGTTGGCCTGAAGGGTACATTGAGACTAGACAGTATGGTGTATTCGATAGTATCTTGCTTGGCGTTCAGAAAACCTATGCTCTTACCAAATTGAGCTTCGAAATGATTGGCAATCTGATAACAGGGCAAGTCTCTGTAAAAAATATCAGTGGGCCGGTAGGAATTGCTGTAGGGGCTGGAGATAGTGTTAGTTATGGATTAGTTGCCTTTTTGAGCTTTTTAGCTCTTATTAGCGTCAACTTGGGGGTTTTCAACCTTTTACCACTGCCCATGTTGGATGGTGGGCATTTGATGTATTACTTAATTGAACTAATTCGAAAAAAACCGGTCTCTGAAAAGACACAAGAGTTAGGTTATAAGCTGGGAGCCATGATGCTGTTAGCATTGACCTGTTTTGCATTGTTTAATGATGTATCGAGGCTCTAGGCTCTTAAAATAAGGGTGATAGCGCACGTGGCGCTTTGTTCGCCGTAAGCTGTAAAGGATAAAGATAAAAAAATGCCTATAAAAAAACATTTAGCTGTAACGAGTTTACTTGGCGCTAGTTTTGCCGCTTTAGGGCAAAACTCCTTTATCGTAGAAGATTTAAAAGTTGAAGGGTTACAACGTGTTGCACTAGGTGCAGCCTTAACTCATATTCCAATTAACGTTGGCGATGAAGTTGATAACTACACGGTCTCTAAAACCATCAAGGCATTATTCTCGTCAGGTCATTTTGACGATATTTCTGCCTACAGAGATGGCAATCAGATTGTTTTTAAAGTAAAAGAACGTGCCACGATTGCTTCAATTGAGTTTGATGGCAATAAAGATATTAAAGATGAGCAATTACAAGAAAGCTTAGATGGCAAAGACATTCGAACTGGCGAAACGCTGGATAGAACGGTCATTGATGGTGTTGAAAAGGGACTTATCGAGTTCTTTCACAGTATCGGTAAATATAATGCCAAAATTGAAGTGAGTATTGTTGAGTTACCGCGTAACCGAGTAAAGCTCAAATTTGACTTTGATGAAGGCGACGCAGCTTCTGTTCGACAGATTAACCTCGTTGGTAATGAGTTATTTTCTGATGAGCAATTATTGCGTCTAGTTGAGTCTCAGCAAGATTTGCCTTGGTGGAAGTTCTTATCGAGTGACCGTTATCAAAAGCAAACAATTGAAGGTGATTTAGAGAAAATCCGAAGTTATTACCTGGATAGAGGTTATTTACGATTTAACATCGATTCGACGCAGGTGTCTGTGAGCCCTGAGCGTGAATCGGTTTATGTTACTGCAAATATCTCGGAAGGTGAAAAATACACAGTTAAAGGGTTTGACTTCATCGGTGATTTACTTGGCCGCGAAGAGTTAATTAGAAGTGTGATCCCTTTGAAGTCAGGTGAGCTATACAACGGTTCACTCGTGACGTCATCCGAAGAGTTTATCAAAAGTTATTTAGCACGTTTTGGTTATGCGAATGCTGAAGTCCGTACCATTCCTGACATAGACGACGAGAATAAAGAAGTACAATTAACACTTTCTGTTGATCCTGGCCAACGTGTTTATGTGCGCCGTATTTTAGTTAACGGAAACCAAAGTACTGCAGATCATGTTGTTCGAAGAGAAATGACTCAGTTAGAAGGTGCTTGGTTGTCAAACCAAAGCCTTGAGCGCTCTAAGCTGCAAATTCAACGTTTACCATATATGGAATCTGTTGATTTTGAAGTGAAGCCAATCCCAGGTGTAGACGATCAGGTTGACGTAGATTTTAACGTTAAAGAGCAACCAGCAGGCAGTTTCCAAGCCGGTGTTGCATATGGCTCTTATGCTGGTCTGCAATTTAATGTTGGTGTGAGTGAGTCGAATTTCTTAGGCTCTGGTGACCAAGTTGCATTCAATATCAACACGTCAAAAGCATCAACACGATATAGTGTTTCTTACACAGACCCATATTTTACGCCTGATGGTATATCTCAAGGTAGCAGTATCTTCTTCAGTAAGTTCGATGGTTCAGAGATAGGTCTAATTGATTACGATTCTCGAAGCTATGGTATTGGTACTCATTTTGGTATTCCAATCAACCCAGTTAACCGACTTAACTTCAGCTTCCGTTGGGTTGAAGAAGAATTAGATCGCATCGCCGATTACGAGCAGACACGAGTATTAAGGTTAACTTTCCAAGATCCAGATGATCCGGATGAAGGCTATGACTTTACTAAGTATGAATTGGGTCTTGGCTGGTCTCGCATTACTGTTAACCGTGGTATGTTCCCAACAGATGGTTCGCGTCAAAATGCGAACTTTACAATTACCACGCCTAACTCTGACTTAAATTACTTTAAGATGAGTTATGATTCTCGCTTCTATTGGCCTATCAGTAATGATCATCGTTGGGTGTTCTCGACACGTGCTGCGCTTGCATATGGTAACGGGTATGGAGAAGAAAATGGTTTTGACCAAGTACTGCCGTTCCAGGAGTTTTACCGTATTACAGAAATGGAGCTAAGAGGCTTCGAAAGAAATACCATTCTACCACTGGCTATTCAGCGTAGACCGCAGTCTATCATTGGCTCTTCTCTACCTGATGGTACGGAAAGTGGTTCGATTAGTGGCGATCCAGCATTTGACCAGATTATCACTGGCGGTCGAATTGGTGGTAATGCCAAGGCTGTTTTTGGTGCTGAAATGATTGTACCAACGCCATTTTTAGATGAAGAGAATACGAGTTCAGTGCGTACTAGTTTCTTCGTCGACGCAGCAAACGTTTGGGATACTGAATTCGACGTAGATCGTTATTCAAACCTACCAGAGTATCAATACAAACAACTTTCAGATTTCTCTGACCCAAGTCGTTTTAGGGTTTCTACAGGTATGTCTATTCAATGGATATCCCCGATGGGACCAATGTTAATTAGTTTTGCGTATCCGCTGAAAAAAGAAGATGACGATGATACTAAGAACATCAGCTTCAACATCAGTAATACATTCTAAGGAGTTTATTGTGAAAAAGATTTTTAAAACCTCTGCTATGGGTATCTTAGCAGCTTTATTAATGGGTAACTCTATCAACGCATTTGCACACAAAGTGGGTATCGTTGATATGCAGACTGTTTATTCTCAATTGCCACAAATGGCTAAAATTGAGCAAGCTTTAAAAAGTGAATTCTCAGAGCGTCGCCAAGAACTTGAAAAACTACAAGGTGACATCCGTTTTGAAGCTGAAAAGTTCAAGCGCGAAAGTGCAACTATGAGCGAAGAGCAAAAAACGCAATTACGTGAAAAAATTCAAGGTATGCAAAAATCACTTGCTGAAAAAGGTCGTCCACTAGAGCAGGAAATTAAGCAGCGTCAGAATCAAGAATTAGCAAAAGTACAAAAAATGATCCTAGATGCAATTGAAAATGTTGCCAAAAAAGGAAAGTTTGACGAAGTTAGATTAAAAGAAACGACAATCTACTTCAACCCTGATAAAGTTAGCGATCTGTCGGATGATATTGTTGAAGCAGTTAGCAAAAAGTAATGACTAAACACTATACGTTGTCGCAATTGGCTGAACACTTGGGTGCAACCCTTGAAGGGAACCCTGAACAGCCAATTGTTAACATTGCCACTTTATTAAATGCGAATGACCAAGAAGTCGCTTTTTTGGCAAATAAAAAATACCGCAGCCAGCTTGAGTCTACTCAAGCTGGCGCTGTTATCTTATCCGCAGAGGATGCGGATTATTTTTCTGGTAACAAATTAGTTTGTGATAATCCATATGTTGCATACGCAAAACTTGCACAATATATGGATACAACCCCAGCAGCAGCGAGCTCAGTGCATAGCACCGCCGTGGTTGATGAGAGCGCGTCTTTAGGTCAAAACGTTAAAGTTGGAGCCAATGCTGTTATCGAGGCCGGCGCAATGATTGGTGACAATGTTGAAATTGGTGCTGGGTGTTTTGTTGGTAAATATGCACGCATTGGTGCAGGCACAAAGCTATGGGCTAATGTGACAATTTATCACGAAGTTGAAATTGGTGAGCATTGTTTGTTTCAATCAGGCAGTGTAATCGGTAGTGATGGCTTCGGTTACGCTAATGAGTCAGGCGAGTGGGTTAAAATTCCACAGATCGGCACTGTGATTATCGGAAATCGAGTTGAAGTAGGCGCTTGTACGTCTATTGATCGAGGCGCAATAGATAACACCATAATTCATGATAATGTCATTTTAGATAACCAAATTCAAATAGCGCATAATGTTGAAATTGGTTACGGCACTGCCATCGCAGGCTGCAGTGTGCTTGCGGGTAGTGTAAAAATTGGAAAGTACTGTCAAATCGGTGGTATGGTGGCAGTAAATGGCCACAATGAAGTGTGTGACGGCGTTGTTATCACTGGTATGAGCATGGTTACTAAGGGCATTTCAAAGCCAGGTATATACTCATCAGGTATGCCTCACACAACGAATAAAGAGTGGCGTAAGAATATCGCTCACTTGCGCAATCTCTCTGATTTTAAAGCGCGCATTAAAGCGCTTGAAAATCTTACCGAGCAGTTACAACATACGGATAAATAAAAGGTACTATTTTGGCCAACGAATTAAACAGCTTTGATATTCAAGAGATCTTGAAGTTACTTCCTCATCGTTACCCTATGTTGCTTGTCGATAAAGTTGTCGATCACAAGCCTGGAGAGTATTTGCATGCAGTGAAGAATGTGACGGCAAATGAGCCTATCTTTACAGGTCATTTTCCAGACCAACCTATTTTTCCTGGTGTAATGATTTTAGAAGCAATGGCACAGGCGACAGGTTTGCTTGGTTTTAAAACGGTCGAGAATCGCAGTGACAATGAGCTATACTTGTTTGCAGCCATTGACAATGCAAGGTTCAAGCAGCCAGTTGTCCCTGGCGATACGATGCATTTACACGTGCAGTTCGTCAAAGAGCGTCGCAATATCTGGAAGTTTTCAGCTGAAGCGAAAGTAGACGGCAATGTCGTGTGTAGTGCAGAAATAATGTGTGCTAGAAGAGAGTTTTAAGCGTGATCCATCCTACCGCAATTATTGAACCAGGCGCTAAATTAGGAAATAACGTCTCAGTTGGACCATACAGTTATATCGGTAACGATGTAGTTATCGGGGACGATTGTAAAATTGAATCACATGTTGTTATTAAAGGACCAAGTGAAATTGGTTCTGGTAATCACATATTTCAGTTTGCGTCTGTAGGCGAGGCCTGCCAAGATAAAAAGTACAAGGATGAACCAACGAAGCTCATTATTGGCGACAATAATGTGATCAGAGAGTGTGCGACGATCCACCGTGGTACTATTCAAGATCAAGGCGTTACCATTATTGGTAGTAACAATCTTTTTATGGCTTACACCCATGTTGCACACGATGCAGTAATTGGTAGCAATGTTATTTTTGCTAACAATGCAAGTGTTGCTGGGCATGTTCATATCGGCGATTGGGTTATCTTAGCGGGTAACTCAGGCGTACATCAGTTTTGTAAGGTCGGTTCGCATGCTTTTGTAGGCATGTACTCTGGTGTGAACCAAGATGTACCGCCATTTGTAACAACTACGGGCACACCTGCGCGTCCTGTTGCAATTAACACCGAAGGTCTGAAGCGTCGTGGTTTTGAGTCTGATGAAATTATGGCAACACGCAGAGCTTACAAAACGCTCTTCCGTAAAGGCCTAAAACTAGATGAAGCCATTGCAGCTTTACAAGATGAAGCGCAACAGTTCCCAGCGGTACAGCAGATGCTTGATTTTATCGCAACGTCAGAGCGTGGACTGGTACGCTAACTTAATCTGGCTCTTTGTCGCCTTATCGTAATTTATCGAATAACAAAGAGCGGGTTCTGATATAATAACGCCATACTTAGTATGGCGTTTTTTTATTTTCTAGAAGAACAAAAATGGCAAACGAAAAATCTATTACTGTCGGGATTGTTGCAGGTGAGCTATCTGGTGACATTCTTGGCGCAGGTCTTATTAAAGCACTGAAACAGCGCTTTCCAAATGCACAGTTTGTTGGCATTGCAGGTCCTAAAATGCAAGCTCAGGGGTGTAAAAGCCTTTTTGATATGGAAGAGCTTGCTGTGATGGGCCTTGTGGAAGTGTTAGGCAGACTTCCTCGCTTACTTAAAATTCGAAAACAATTAGTCAATTATTTTATACAAAATCCACCAGATGTGTTTATTGGTGTTGATGCACCAGACTTCAATTTACGTGTTGAAAAACCGTTGAAAGCGGCTGGCATTAAGACAATTCAATATGTAAGCCCCTCTGTTTGGGCGTGGCGACCAAAGCGTATTCATACCATCGCAGAGGCGACAAATTTGGTGTTATCTTTGCTACCGTTCGAAAAAGCCTTTTACGATAAGTATGATGTACCCTGTACTTTTGTAGGTCACACCCTTGCAGACGAAATACCGTTAGAGTCAGATACCTTGGCTGCGCGAAAAGAAATTGGTTTAAAAGAGTCAGATACAGTTTTGGCCTTGTTGCCAGGCAGCAGAGGATCTGAAGTTGGGTTGCTAAGTGAAACTTACTTGCAAACTGCTAAGCAATTAGTAGATAAAATGCCAGATCTCAAAATTGTTGTGCCTTTGGTCAATGAAAAGCGCAAAAAGCAGTTCACACAAATTCTAAATAAAGTGGCGCCAGATCTTCGCCCGATTATATTAGATGGCCAGTCTTCATTGGCAATGACAGCGTCAGATGCTGTATTACTAGCCTCAGGTACGGCGACGTTAGAAGCGATGTTATATAAAAAACCAATGGTTGTGGGATATCGCTTAAAAACCTTGAGCTATAAAATATTTAGCACGTTTTTTACCTTCAACATCAAACACTTTTCATTGCCAAATTTACTTGCGGATGCACCGCTTGTAGCCGAATTTTTGCAAGAAGATTGTAATCCAGATGCGTTGACGGATGCACTGCTCCCCTTGCTCAGAGGGGACAATTCCGCACTCATAGAACGTTTTTACGAAATTCATAAAGGTATTCGCTTAAATGCCAGTGAACAGGCAGCAATTGCTGTTGCGGAGGTGATAGATGCAAATTGAACGCCCTAAAGTAAACTACATTGCAGGTGTAGATGAGGTTGGTCGTGGGCCCTTGGTGGGTGATGTTGTAACGGCAGCAGTGATTTTAGATCCAAGCAAGCCAATAGCAGGTTTAACAGATTCAAAAAAACTGTCAGAGAAAAAACGCAATGTGCTGGCGGAAGAAATTAAAGAGAAAGCGCTGTGTTACTGCATTGCTCGTGCTACGGTAGATGAAATCGATGAGCTGAATATTTTGCATGCTACTATGTTGGCTATGAAGCGCGCCGTTGAAGGTCTCTCAATTCCTGCTGAATTTGTTTTTATTGATGGTAATCGTGTACCGGATATTAGTATTCCGGCACAAGCGGTTGTGAAAGGCGATAGCTTAGTGGAAGAGATCAGCGCCGCATCAATTTTAGCTAAAGTTACCCGTGACAATGAAATGATTGAATTAGATGCGCAGTATCCTCAGTTTGGCTTTGCAGGTCATAAAGGTTATCCAACCAAAGCGCATTTTGAAGCGCTTGCTCAACATGGCATCACGCCACATCATCGAAAGAGCTTTAAACCAGTACAAAGAATCATTGCGGAGCAGTCGTAATCATGCCAACGCCTAATTTTGTACATTTACGCGTTCATAGTGACTTTTCTATGGTTGATGGCTTGGCCAAGACCAAACCTATTGTCGCCAGAGCGCAAGAGCTTGAGATGCCTGCGTTCGCCATTACAGATCAAATGAACTTATGTGGTTTAGTGCGGTTTTATGGCGGTGCTCATGGTGCTGGCATAAAGCCCATGGTAGGGGCTGATTTATGGCTAAAAAGTGATGAGTTTCCTGATGAACCTTGTCGAATTGTCGTACTTGCTAAAAATAATGAAGGATATAAAAACCTTACATTGCTGATCTCAGAAGCCTTTTTAAGAGGCCACGTATTTCATCGACCAGTGGTTGATAAAGCATGGTTAGCGCAGTACAAAGAGGGGTTAATTTTACTCTCTGGGGCAAAAGATGGCGATGTAGGCAAAGCGCTATTAAAGGGCAATCATCAGCTTGCTTTAGAAACAGTGGCTTTTTATGAAGAGCACTTTGCTAATCACTATTACCTTGAATTACATCGTACAGGGCGTGAACAAGAAGAAGAGTACCTGCATGCGGCAGTGGCACTTGCTGGCGAACGTAATTTACCCGTCGTTGCGACCAATGAAGTTGTTTTTTTACACGAAGAAGACTTTGAAGCCCATGAGATCCGCGTTGCTATTCATGATGGTTACACGTTAGAAGATAAAAACAGGCCGAAGCGCTTTTCCAAAGAGCAATACCTCAAAACGCCTGAGCAGATGGCTGAGCTATTTAGTGATATTCCGGAAGCGCTGGAAAACACCGTTGAAATTGCTAAGCGATGTAACGTTACCGTACAGCTTGGTACTTATTTCTTGCCAGATTACCCAACGGGCGATTTAAAAATTGATGACTTCTTGGTCAAGGTATCTGAAGACGGCCTTGAAGAACGTCTGCAGTTTTTATTCCCTGATGAAGAAGACAGAAAAGTTAAGCGAGTTGAGTACGATGATCGTTTAAGAATTGAATTAGACGTAATCAACCAAATGGGATTCCCGGGCTACTTCTTGATCGTAATGGAGTTCATTCAGTGGAGTAAGGATAATAATATTCCAGTTGGTCCTGGCCGAGGCTCTGGTGCAGGTTCATTGGTGGCGTATGCATTGAAGATCACCGATCTTGACCCACTTGAATTTGACTTACTATTTGAGCGATTCTTAAACCCAGAACGTGTCTCGATGCCAGATTTTGACGTCGACTTCTGTATGGATAGACGAGATGAGGTGATTGATCACGTTGCCAAATTGTACGGGCGACAAGCGGTATCCCAGATCATCACCTTTGGTACCATGGCGGCCAAGGCGGTAATTCGTGACGTAGGTCGTGTACTAGGTCACCCCTATGGTTTTGTTGATAGAATTTCGAAGCTAGTGCCGGGCGATCCGGGTATGACACTGGCTAAAGCTTTTGAAGTTGAGCCAAGGCTACCTGAGGCCTATGATGGCGATGATGAAGTAAAAGAACTCATCGATAAATGTCGAATTCTAGAAGGCTGTACTCGTAACGCTGGTAAACACGCCGGTGGTGTTGTTATCTCGCCAACCAGCATCACAGACTTTGCAGCCTTGTACTGTGACGAAGAGGGTAAATTCCCAGTTACTCAATTCGATAAAAACGACGTTGAAACGGCCGGTCTGGTTAAGTTTGACTTCCTAGGTCTGAGAACACTGACAATCTTGCAGTGGGCACTGGATATGGCCAATGAGCGTTTAGCGCGTGAACAAAAACCATTTGTAGATATCAATGCCATTCCACTTGATGATCATGCCAGCTTTGAGGTGCTACTAAGAGCCGAGACTACAGCGGTATTCCAGCTAGAATCGCGTGGTATGAAAGACCTTATCCGCCGTCTTAAACCGGACTGCTTCGAAGATATGATCGCACTGGTTGCACTATTTAGACCGGGACCGTTGCAATCGGGCATGGTAGATAACTTTATCGACCGTAAGCATGGTCGAGAAGAGATCTCTTTCCCTGATGCTCAGTATCAGCATGAGAGCCTAGCTCCTATCCTAGAGCCGACTTACGGGATCATCCTGTATCAGGAGCAGGTCATGCAGATCGCGCAGGTCCTAGCAGGTTATAGCCTAGGCGGCGCTGACTTACTTCGTCGTGCGATGGGTAAGAAAAAACCGGAAGAGATGGCAAAGCAGCGTTCAACCTTTGAAGAAGGGTCGATAAATAACGGTGTCGACGGTGAACTTGCCATGAAGATCTTCGATCTTGTAGAAAAGTTCGCTGGTTATGGTTTTAACAAATCTCACTCGGCAGCATACGCACTGGTTTCTTACCAAACGCTTTGGATGAAAACGCATTTCCCAGCAGAATTTATGGCTGCGGTAATGTCTGCGGATATGGATAACACCGATAAGATTGTCACCTTGGTTGATGAGTGTGAGAACATGAAGTTGACCTTGCTACCACCGGATGTGAATGCGGGTGTTTATAAGTTTGCGGTAAACTTACAAGGTGAGATTGTCTACGGTATTGGTGCCATCAAGGGGGTAGGTGAAGGCCCAGTTGAAGCCATTCTTGAAGCACGTGAGCAAGGCGGAGAGTTTAAAGACTTATTCGATTTTTGTGCCCGTGTTGATTTGAAGCGTCTTAATCGTCGTGTTATTGAAAAGCTGATTTATGCAGGCGCCTTAGACAAATTAGGCCCAGAAAAGAAACAAGGCGGACGTGCGACATTACTTGCAAGCTTAAAAGATGCTATGAAGTCGGCTGAACAGCATCATAAAGCGGAACAGTTAGGGCAATCGGATTTATTTGGCTTACTTGCCGTTGAACCTGAAGAAGTGGCACAAGCCTTTATTCAGGCACCACCATTGAGTGACAATGAGTGGCTCAACGGAGAAAAGGAAACGTTGGGTTTATACCTGACCGGACACCCAATTAACCAGTACCGTAAAGAGCTGAAGCATTATACCTCGGGTAAATTAGTCGACTTACAGCCAACTAACCGAGATATGCAGTCGACAGCAGCTGGTTTGGTGATCAACGCCCGTACCTTGATAAATAAAAAAGGTAACCGTTGGGGACTCATCACGCTAGACGATAAGAGTGCGCGGATTGATGTACGTTTCTTCCCTGAACAATTTGAAATGTATGAAGAGCTCCTTCAGGTTAACCAGATCCTGATTATATCTGGGCAGGTAAGCTTTGATAACTTCTCAGGCGGTATCACTATGACTGCCAGAGACGTCAATACGATAGCGCAAGCGCGAGAGAAGCGGGTTAGCGCTCTTAAGATGTCACTAAATATGGCGCAAATAGATGCGAACTTTGGTGAGAACTTAAAGCGAGTATTAGAGCCTTATAAGTTTGGTACTTGTGAGGTGATCATTGAATATCAGCGTCCAGATGCCACAGCCGAGTTAACACTCGGGACACAGTGGTGCGTGACACCAAGCGATGAGCTGATCAGATCTTTGAAAAAGTTAACTGGCCAAGATGTAGAGTTAATCTTTGACTAAGTCTACAAAAACAGCAGATACAAAAAAGGCCACTCATTGAGTGGCCTTTTTATTAAAACTTCAATTAGTTACAGTAACCAAAAGACATTAGACGCTGGTATCTTTGCTCAAGCATTTCTTCTTGGCTAAGCTGAGACACGCTATCTAGATCTTTGATGATCTGTGCTTTTAGGTTTCTTGCTGCGGTATCGTAATCACGGTGTGCGCCACCTAATGGCTCAGCAACAATTTCGTTGATTAGGTTGTTGTCTTTGATACGTTGTGCAGATACGCCCATAGCTTCAGCTGCAAGAGGTGCTTTTTCAGCACTTTTCCAAAGGATTGAAGCACATCCTTCAGGTGTGATAACTGAGTAAGTACTGTAACGTAACATGTTTACGCGGTCGCCTACACCAATTGCAAGTGCACCACCTGAACCACCTTCACCGATAACGCTACAAATTGTAGGTACTTTTAGAGACGCCATGACTTTTAAGTTCATCGCGATCGCTTCACTTTGACCGCGCTCTTCAGCGCCGATCCCAGGGTATGCACCTTGCGTATCGATTAATGTGATCACTGGCATTTTAAAACGCTCAGCCATTTCCATAAGACGCTTAGCTTTACGGTAACCTTCTGGACGTGGCATACCGAAGTTACGCTTAATTTTTTCTGCAGTATCACGGCCTTTTTCTTGGCCGATAACCATTACAGGCTTACCGTCTAGTCTTGCAGTACCGCCGATAATTGCTGGGTCGTTTGCAAATGCGCGATCGCCTGCAAACTCATCGAATTCTGTAAACATGCGCTTGATATAGTCACTTGCATGAGGGCGCATTGGGTGACGAGCTAATTGAAGTAGCTGCCAAGGGTTAAGTTCTGAGTAAATTTTTTCAGTAAGCTGTACACTTTTCTCTTTTAACTTACTGATCTCTTCTTCCAGACTTAGGTCCAAAGAACCTGAGCGACTAACAGCTTGTAGCTCTTTAATTTTTTGCTCTAATTCAGCTACTGGAAGTTCAAATTCTAGATAATTTAAGCTCATTTTCTAACCTATCTGATAATTTTTTAAAGTTTGTCTCGGTTTTATGTATAGAGTACAGATTTAAAATGCCATGACTCAGTTATTTTTAGCATATTATTTAGCGTAGTCTATTTTGCTAAATGGAGCTTAAACTAAGTGTTAATATTGCTTATTTAAGTCAGTTTTTGCAGAAGATGACGCACTTTAGCGACATTTTTCTTCTTCATTTTTTAACTGTTTTTCCTTCGTGAAGGCGCGTTCTCTGTTATCACATACAATTTTACGCACATTATACTGCCCCGAACTGGATCTGGAAAACAGACCAGCAAGATAATGTGACTTTTTAAACATAAGTAGGGATTTACCTAGATTTTAGCACTAATGTCAATTAATTTCGGGTTTGTTTTATCAATGTAAAACTTGCAAATGACTTTTGTGATAATTCAATGGCAAGTCACGGTAAGTGATTAAAATTGTTTTATTTATTGGTTTTTGCTTATTTAGTGCAAATTATTGACACTTTTTAATGGTTTTTAGTGGCAATTTTGAGAATTAACTAAATGCGACTGACTGAGAAAATTTTTTATCCCGAGGTGATCTCGCTCACGATTAGTGTGCAATTGACCAAGCGCACGTTGCATTTTAAGCAGGATCGGGTATAACGCCAGATAATTGCATGAGGAAAGAATATGGAATCGACAGGCGTATTTAAAAAATTTGCCAGTGCGCTTGAGAAGCAGTGTGGTGAACGTATCGGGCAGGGGTTAACCGTCGCTTTATCTGGTGGCGTTGATTCGGTGGTATTACTGCATCTGTGCCAGCAATTCTCCCAATTACATACAGGAATAAAGCTTGAAGCCATTTATGTGAATCATGGCTTATCTGATAATGCAGATATGTGGCAGCAGTTTTGTGCGGAGCTGTGTACACAGTTAACTATCCCTTTTCAAGCGGTTGGTGTAAGTATTGAAGCGAAAACTAGAACGAGCCTAGAAGCACAAGCAAGAGACGCACGCTATGAGGCGCTAGATAGACACGCGATGGCAAGCTCCACGCTGGTACTAGGCCAACATGCTGATGATCAAGTAGAAACATTTTTTATTCGCTTAAAACGAGGATCAGGCTTACAGGGGTTAGGTGCAATGCACTCATCAATGCGATTGAGCAGCGGACGACATTGCGCAAGACCTTTAATTGACGTAGAGCGAAAAGATATCGAAGCATTTGCGCAGATCTTTGGTTTGTCGCATATAGAAGATGAGTCCAACAAGAGTGATGAATTTGATCGTAACTTTTTGCGTAATCAAGTGATCCCGCTTTTAAAATCCCGCTTTAAAGGGTTTGTATCCAGTGTTTTAAGGTCAATATCTTTACTGCAAGCACAACAAGCCTTGATAGACGAAATTGCTCAGAGTGATATAGCTGTGTGCCGACGCGATAAAAATCTCAATGTGATGGACTTGGCTGCGTTATCTGAGCTTAGGCAAAGTAATGTAGTTAGGTTATGGCTTGGCAGTAAAGGCGTTAATATGCCTTCGCAAAAGCAGTTAGCTCAAATTCTAAATCAAGCGCTGAATTCCAAAGAAGATGCACAAGTTAATGTTCAGCTCCAAGCGGGCTCGATAAAGTGCTACAACGGGCTTATATACTGGGTGGCAAACACAACCGTTACTTTGGCTGAGATGCCATGTGCTGAGTTAACATCAGATGTCGAATTGGCTGATGGCAGAATTTTAATCCTAGTTGAAGGGAAGGGAGTGCGTCGCCCTCTCGCTGATGAGCGAGTGACTATTCGCTTTGGACAGCTAAATGAGAAATTAAAACCGATAGGTAAGCCCGGTCGAAATACAGTAAAACATTGGCTTAAAGAGGCCAAAGTGCCGAGTTGGGAAAGGCCCTCAATTCCTATGATTTATTACAATGATGCCTTAGTTACAGTGGTTGGTTTTTTTGTTAACGCCGACTATATGGCACCCTCAGGCATATTATGGCAGGTAAAAGATGCAGAATAACAAACAAATAGGTATGTCTTTGGCGAGTAAAGCACCGATGGCTGTTCTGATATGTGCCGTCATATTTTTGTTATTATTTTTGTGCTCCGCCATCAACTTAGCGAATCTGTTGCTCGCTCTGAGTGTTGGCGTCTTATCAGCGGTATTATTGCTGGCATATTGGCATGGTAGGGGCGGAAGTTATTTTATATTAGGATTGGCTGCGCCCATGTTGTCCATATTGTTTAGTGAGCTTCCTGATTTTTGGGCGTTAGGCTGGGTGATCAATGGCTTCTTTTGTGGTTTTGCCATTTTACTCTGGCTATTTATGCTAAAAAATAGTCAGGATTGAAAAGGGGTACTTATCATTAGGGGATGATAAGTACCTGTAAAACTAGACTGCGCGTGCGCAATTTCTACCCGCTTCTTTGGCTTGATATAAGCCTCTATCGGCTCTGGCAAAAATTTCATTGGCGCAATCTTGGCTTGATGCCAGCGTAAAGCCAATGCTGGTTGTGACAGCATGCTTAAGTAACAAGCTATTGTTATTAACACGCTCCATAATGCGCTCTGCGATAACTTTATTGGTTGTAAACGCAGGATCGTCAATCAGGATCGCAAATTCGTCACCACCAAACCTAAACACCGCATCTGTCGCTCGTATGCTGGAGGTTAGGATGTTGGCAAAGCCGATAAGCACTTCATCGCCTTGTTTGTGCCCAAACTCATCGTTGACTTGTTTGAAGTTGTCTAAGTCCAATAACATCAAACTAAAGTTTCTATGCTGCCTACGGCTGCGCTCTAACTTAGTCTCAAGATATTCATTAAACTGGCTACGATTATACAGTCCTGTGAGTGTGTCCTTAGTGGCCAGTTGCAGTACTCGGTGATACATCAGCGCATTTCTAAGTGGATACAATAAGCAAGTATGCAATTGCATTAAGCGCGCCCGGATCGTGCCACTAAAGCTGTATTTGCTAAAATAGACTAATTGACCTAAATGTTGACCTTCTAAATCGAGGTCAAATGTATACGGCTTGAGTTGGTTATCACCTTGGTGAGTTTGAAACAGTCCTTGATTTGAATGAAACTGCAGCCCTGCAAGATCAGTGATGCGTTTAACATAAGATGCAAAGATATCTAAAATACCGTTGACGTCTAGTGTTGTTTGCAGTTTTTCAACGAGCACATTCGGTTGTTCAGGCGCCTGTGTTACGTATTGTTCAGTCGTGAACGGAACGTAATCACCGCGCGAAGGCGTTCGCTGTGACAAAATATGGACATTTTCCATCTGGTAATTCCCCTAATTACAACATTCCCGAACATATAAGCTAGTTTCGTGCCAAAAAATTAAACTGGCTGAAAAACAGTTGGTTGCTATAGTTAAATTGTGTGAAAAATAAACCAAAACATTTCTTTGACGCCTAGGGGGCCATTTGCAGCAAAATTTTGCCGGATTTATTTCCGATAGAATCGTAACCGTCTTTATGACCGCAATGCATGGTCATTTTACAGATGTTGTTGCACTGCTGCTGTGTGCCGTGATCTTAGTCTGGTCTTTCAAAAGGGTAGGCTTGCCGCCCATTCTAGCCTATTTATTAACTGGTTTAGTCGCGGCGGGTTACGGTTTAATGGATAATAGTCATGAGATCCATTTAATCGCAGAAGTTGGAATTGTATTTTTACTTTTTAGTCTTGGTTTGGAATTTTCTATACCAAAACTGATGGCAATGCGCAGTGTCGTATTTGGGCTTGGTAGTACTCAGGTATTATTGTCAATCCTAGTTGGGACCTGTTTAGTGTCTTTCTTCGGATTTGGCTGGTCTGAATCTTTGATCATTGCTTGCATTGTATCGCTATCATCAACCGCTGTGGTCGTTAAGATCATGAAAGAGTCTGGCATGCTGAATATGCGCAAAGGGCAGTTATCTATTGGCGTGCTGCTTTTTCAAGACATTGCCGTGGTACCCATGCTAATAGTTTTTCCTTTAATGGCCAGTACAGATAACCAATTTTTAGTCGGTGCCTTAATATTGGCGTTGGCTAAAGGTGCCTTTGTGTGCTTATTGCTTTGGGCTATCGGTAAATGGGTTCTGCCAAAAGTATTTAATGAAGTCGCCTTAGCCAGAACGGATGAGCTCTTTGTATTGACCACGCTGGTCGTCGCTTTGTGTGCGGGGGCGCTAACGTATGCATTTGGACTTTCTATGGCGTTAGGCGCATTTTTAGCGGGTATGATGCTTGGTGAGAGTCAGTACCGACACCAACTAGAGGCAGAGATAAGGCCCTTTCGAGACATCCTAATGGGGTTGTTTTTTGTTACCGTCGGTATGCAGCTCGATGTCGCTTATGTAATTAGTACTTTTGGGTATATTGTCGCTGCAATGGCGGTCTTACTCGTCGTTAAAGTCTCCATCATTTATGTTAGTGCACAAGTCATGGGAGAGCGAAAGCGTGATGCGCTCTCTTCGGGCATTATGTTATGGCAAATGGGGGAATTTGGTTTTGTATTGGTTGCGCTTGCCGGGCAGCACCATTTATTAGCGCCAGATACCGCCTCATTTTTAATCGCGCTGGGTGTTTTATCTATGGCTCTCACACCTTACTTGATGAGTGAGACAGACAGGTTATTAAAGCTGTTTAAGCTTGATGTTGAGCACAAACCTGATTTTACATATGCAGGTATAAAAGATGATTCTGTGAAAGATCACGTGGTGATATTTGGTTATGCGCGGGTTGGACAAACTATTGCACGCTTCTTAAAACCAGAGGCTATTCCTTATGTTGCGATTGAGCGTAATCCTATCATTGTGCAGGAAGCGCAAACTGCGGGGGAGCCTGTCATTTTTGGTCACGCAGGGCAAAAAGCCATTTTAAAGTCAGCATGCGTCAGTAAAGCAAGGTTGGTTATTGTGACTATGGATGATTTTGAACAAAGCCAAATTGTCATCGATGCACTTAAACATTATGCGCCAGAGGTAAAAATACTGGTGAGGATGCAAGATGATACGCACCTAGAAGATTTAAAACAGCTTGGTGTGACAGAAGTTGTACCAGAGTCATTAGAGGCCAGCTTAATGTTGGTATCCCATGTACTGTATATGTCAGGGGTACCAATGAGGCGGATCTTTAAACGGGTTAGTAAAGAGCGACAGAATCGCTATGAGTACTTGCACGGCTTTTTCACTGGCAGCAGTGATGAGATGAATGAATATGGTCACAGTCACTCTCACTCAAGTTTTGTGACGGATAGGCTTGAATACTTGCATGCAGTGGCGTTACCTGAGGACGCTTACGCGGTTGAAAAAACAATTTCTGAGCTTGAATTGGTGCGTCATAAAGTTGTCGTTAAGGCACTTAGGCGCGATGGCACGGAAATCCCTATGCCGGATGAAGACATTATTTTGCAAGCAAGCGATGTATTACTACTAAAAGGCAAGCCCAGACGGGTAGAGCGTGCTGAGCAATTTATTTTAGATGGCTTACCCTAGTCCAACTCCAAAAACGCCTTTATCTCGTCTAATCGTGCAAGGCCATCTTCGTAGCCAATTTTGATCAATTCTTGGGTGTAGCTTTTTTCAAATAATAAGTAACTGGTTAAACTTGATTGGGAGTGCTTCTTCACCCCGATGGTTCTGAGTAATAATTTAACCGCGATGGGCAAATCATCATAAAAGTCGAGGGCCAGCTCATTGAAGTTTTGAGATGGGTTAACAATCAAGGTATCTACGCGTTTGAGTTCTTTATGCTTTTCTCTTGCAGGAAGTAAGCTAATGGTGCGGTTAACACGTTCAAGGCGCTCTAAATCTGATTGCAAGGTGTCACTGAAAATACTGTCTAACAAGTGACCTGCCACTACCGACATGCCTGGAAAGTGGGGTTCGTAGCCCAGCGGCGTTTGTACTTTAGGTTGCTCAACACCAATGATGAATATTTTACTGGCACCTAAGTGAATTGAAGGGCTAAGGGGTGATAGCTGGTGGATAGAGCCATCGCCATAGTAATTGTGTTTAACCCTTACACTTGGAAATACCATGGGAATGGCACTGGATGCCATCAGGTGATCAATATTTAGCTGAGTTTGAATACCCTCGCGCTTGGCTCTTTGCCACGGCTTTGCATCTTTGGCTTGAAAAAAAGCCACTGACTTGCCACTGGAATAACTGGATACGGTTACAGATAAAGCATCAATAAAGCCACGATGAATATTACGGTCAATTCGTGCCAGATCCATGACGTCTGCAAGCAATTGGCGAAGAGGTGTATTGTCGAGCAAACTCGCTGGTGGGTGATTTAAATAGTCAGCTTGAAAGCTGCGCATAACATTATTGGTCAGATGCCCAAAAGCACCAAACAAGCTACTTTTATACACCATGTTGGTGTGAAAGTTTTTCCAGATCCACTCAATTTTTCGAATCGCCAAATGCATGTTGGATGAATAACAAGCAAGGCCTGTTGAGTTGATTGCGCCAGCCGAAGTGCCGTTGATAATTTTAAACGGTAGGGGCGCGCTTCGGGGCAAGCTAAGGGCGATGGCTTTGAGTACCCCAACTTGATAAGCTGCTCGAGCACCGCCACCGGTGAGTAACAGCGCAATATGCGGTTTGCCAATTTTACATTGTGCTTTTTTCATATCTGTTCCTTCGAAAATTAGCTGTTAGTCACAAAGGTAAAAGCATTCGGCTTACTTATACTATACTCAATTAAGAGTGAATGTATATTTTACATCTCTTATAAATATCAGCCAGTTACGTAATTTTGACAAATTTAATTTGGTAAAAATGTGTCATCAATATGTGGTTTTTTGTCGATATGACGCTTGTTTGTACTTATGTTCATGTAATTGTCAGCAAACAGATGCGAGTTTGAGATAAACTCTCGTTAATGCGCGTTGACGCAGATGAGATATCTTTTAGTTTGTGTTTTAATTACTAGGTGTTGCTAGGGAATTTCCCTTAGTTGCCAAGTTTTTTAAGCGAATTTTACGGAGCCTCCATGTCAGAGCACAGTTCAGCAGAACCAAGGACAAATAAAAAGCCTTCTAACAGTCAGTTACTTCTTGCGGCAATCGCAGCGGTGGCCTTGATCATTGTGGCTGTATTTGTATTAGCGAACAAAGAAAATAAGCCCGCAGAAAATACAAAATTTCGACAGGATGTCGTCGTGCCTGAAGAAACCCCTAAAACCGTAGTTAACACCGCACGTCAAGAAACTGAAGAAACCAAAAAAGCGCAAGTGAGTGCAACGGCCGAACCTGAATCAACAACAGATACAATTGAAGAGCCTGTTGTGACCGTCACCGAGCCAGAGTCTAGACCTGCTGAGCCTGTTGAACCTGTACTGCCGAGCCTAGATGACAGTGACACCAGTGTGCGCGATTCAGTGGCAAGTTACTTGAGCAAGCAAGCGATGGAGCTATTGGTCACAGAAGACATGGTCAGACGCAGTGTTGTATTTATCGATAACCTTGCGCAGGGTAAAGTGGCTAAAAAGCACTATCCAGTGAGTAAGCCTGCTGATAACTTCATGGTCATTGAAGATGATTTGATCATCACAGATCCAAATAGCTTTGAGCGCTATACGCCATACGTGAATATGCTTAACTCAATGAGCACGGCGCAGCTTGTTCGTTTATATGAGCAATACAAGCCACTTATCAGCGAAGCATATGAAGAAATCGGCTATAACGGCAACGAGTTTGACTACACACTACAAGAAGCCCTAGGTGAACTACTTGAAACACCTATTCCTGAGTCAAACCTACCGCTTATTCAAGAATCTGTGACCTATAAGTACGCCTATGCAGAGTGGGAACAGCTTTCGGATGCGCAAAAACTGTTTTTACGTATGGGCCCTGAAAACATGAAAAAAGCGAAGAAGCGCTTACAAGCTTTTCAGCGCGCAATTGCTAACTAGTACAAATTTAATACTTAAATAATCAAAAGCTTGCTTACTTGCTTAAACAAACAGCAAACGAGCAAGCTTTTTTAGTTTTCGCTTGCATCCCAGTAAGAAAATCGCCATAATTCATCCCGCGCCAAACAAGGCCCTCAATGGTAGTCTTATTGGTCCTCTCGCAACAATAGTTCGTGAACCTGGTCAGGTCCGGAAGGAAGCAGCCACAGCGGATGACTTGTGTGCCGGGATGTGGCTGGTAAGACTACCACCCAAATTTCTTCATTTGTTGTTTGAAGTGTAAGTCTTATTAATAGTACTCAAAACTATACTAAAACATACTAATTCCTATCTTTTTAAAATTAAAAACTAATTCTTCATTTGTTAGATCAATAGTACTTTCTATACTAAATCTACTAATACTCAGATTACTACATGCATGGCTTTCTTCAAGAAGTTATTGGCCGTTGTACTTTCTTTTAACATATCGAGTATTTATCCAGCCTCGATACTCAACTTCTTTATATGTATATTTAATTAGGCACCAGTTTTTCTGTTTGTGTAAAACTTTGACGCTATACCCAAGAGGTGGAGAACCTATTACATTGGACTTCATGTTCGGTTCAGTACGTAAACGAACTCCACTTCCGATGACGACTCTAACATGTTCTTTGCCAGATGAACTCTCGTGAGACTCACTTAAATATCTATCAACGTGTGCCGATAATACCCCTGTAGGTATTCCAAAGGTGATGTGCACAAGTGCTGAAGTTAATATAAACATTAAACCTGATTTTATCTTGGCAGGCCATTTGGCTATCGTATTGGCATCACTTGATTCAATTTCTGACGAAATCTGATCTGCAAGTTCGACTAATTGCTCAGGCTCTTCTATATATTCGGAAAGCTGTTTTGCTGAACTAAGTACTTCAGAATGTATCCAGCTCTGTCTAGATAACATTTCCGTTAGTTCTGAAAGTGAGTGATTTGTAACTGGATTGAAATTTACTGAACTAGAGTTTAAAACTTTTACCGCAGAAAAGACCTTGGATGAAACTGTTTTTCCTAATATTGAACTATGTGCAACTTGGCCGATAATTCCTAGACTTTCTATTGGCTGTAGGACCTTAGAATGCATGGAGTTCATTAATTGACCTACATTGGTTAGCTCAAAGTTATTGCCTAGCGCTGCTCTTGCTTGCGCAATTAAATTTACAGTTTTTGACGCTTCAATTAACGCCGTACCAACTTGTGACTGAAAGGGAAGTTGAGAGATAGATGCTTGTAATTCGGTATATACTGTCGAGAAATGTATTGCGCTTTTGTATGTACTTATTGGGGTTAGCCTTGAGACACTTTCCAACGTTGAAGTTATGTGAGATGAACGATGAAGCTCTAAAGTTGCCCCGAGGTTAGGTTGATTTATTATTTTATTGACCTTTTCAATGTTAAGAAATAATTGTTCTAGTTTCGAGCTCACGTACTGTCCTTTTGATTCAATTATCAAGTTTAGCGCTTACATACTAAATTAGTTAATTACAATGTACATCGTTTGTTTGAAAAATAGCGTATTAGCAATTAGATCAATAGCACTTCATATACTAATCTACTAAAACTCGTCCGTACTAATTGGTTTAGTTACCGTGTTAGTCAAAGTTCTTGCGCAAGTTAAAACAGATAACTCTGGTTTATTGATTGAAGTACCTGTGTTGCTTAGCGAGTATGGTGTATTTGAGCCCTTACTTGATTACGTTATAAGTCAGTCGCACATCAAAAGTTTGCCATGGATGAACCGCATTACGTTTGCTTGCCAACTGTTACTTGAGTACATGGAAGCCAACACAGGGTTATTTTCAGACGCCAGTAAGTTATTTCAATCATTTGTTATGCGTTTATCGTTGGGTACCATTAGCCCAGAGGGGAATGATCCATCGGGTTTATATTGGTTACCTCGCTCTACTGCAAACGTAAATCAACTTTTATCTGCGCTAAATGGTTTAACGGATTGGCTCGCCAATAACAGAAATACAACTAGCTTAAACCCGTTTGAACAAGCCAGCTCTCATCAAGAACGCCTTAACTATGCTGCATGGTACAAACGTAACCAGTATAACTTTTTGGGCCATATCAAAAGTAACCCTTTACCTAGTGTACTTAAAAGCGTGCGCAAGGTACGTGGTAAAAAGGATGTGCTCAAGGTTGATGGGGATGCCATTTCATTTCCAGAAAAGCTCTTTAAACTTTTTTTTATTCAAGGCGTGGGCAAAGCCAGAGATAAACGCGTAGCATTGCGTGATCAGCTTATCGTGTTGCTGATGCATGGTACCGGTGTACGAGAAAGTGATGCTTTGCACCTTTGGGTGGATGATGTGTTTTACGACCCAGAAAACCCAAGCAGTGTAATAGTACGCTTGTACCATCCTGAAGATGGCAGAGCACCAAATAATTGGACTGGCCGCAAACGACAAAAAACACGCGCAGCGTATTTGGCTGAGAACTTTAACCTAATTCCTCGCAACCGTATGACGGGTACCGCCCGAATCGGCTGGAAAACCAAAGTGGTTGATGATGACGAAAATTACATTCAACTGCACTGGTTTCCTGCCTTTTACGGTGAGCTATTTGCCAAGTTGTGGCAGCAATACTTACTTTACCTATTACCGTTGCCAAGAATGCACCCCTATGCATTTGTGTCGTTTTCACAAGCTCACGAAGGCCAATCACTCACCCTAAACGCGTTTAACCAAAGTTATAAAGCGGCCATGGCCCGTATCAACCTTGTCGTGTCAAAATCTGAAGGACGAACCCCACATGCCCATCGTCATGCTTATGGCAGACGCATGTCGAGCGCGAGCATTGATCCACGACTGATCAAAAAGGCACTACACCATGCTTCGTTATTATCGCAAGCCGTTTATACCCAACCCAGTATTAGAGACGTGACGTTGGCATGTGAAAGAGCGTCAAAAAACCTTGATGGCCAACACTATGCCGAGTTTAAAGAAGACGTCAGCATGAGCTGGCAAAGCGTGATGGAATCAGGCTTTGAAGATATTGATCCTGATGGGCTACTTAGCGGTAAATACCCCAAATTAAGGAGGTATAAACCATGAAAACACAGGATTATGAGTTTAATTGGTTTATCAAGAAAAACGGATCCGGCTGGGAGACATGGCGGGAGCTGGCCTCAACTTGGCTTGAACAAAAGCAATACGGAATTGATCATTCACGCGCCGCAATCGCTCGCTTTTTAGATGAATACTTGGTACCGCGATTTATTACCGATCCCATTGAGCTATTTACACTGGCAGATCAAGACTATAATAAATTTCTTATGCCGTTTGAGCTGAACGAAGGGTATCGTGTTAGGCAAAACAACGATGTATGCCGCTTTATTGATTGGATAATTGATACCTACTACTCAGAACCAGATGATAATGGCGACCCTGTGCCACTTTTTCAAAACCCCTTTGAAAAAGAGCAAAACCCTGTAAGAAGGCAGGAGACAGTCTACAACGCTTTACCCTACGCCTATATAAAGCAATTGCGCAGCATATTATGCCCCGCGCCTCGAGGTCACTTTAAGCAATGGCAGTGGGCCATCGACTACAGTGAGATCTTCTTTACCAATGCTCGTTTTTTAAAAGACTGGATTTTAGTTGATAAGTCGGTGATAGACACAGCAGATCCTGATTGTGTTTGGCAGAAACACACACTAGGCAAACAGCGGCAAATAAGAATCGATGGTGCACTTAGAACCCTAGAAAAGGGTGACAGCATTTACTTAATTTGGTCGCCTGTTCGTTCCATGGCTTTATACCTTAAGTTGCAGCTACCTTTGCGAACCTTTCAGGTGCGAATGCTGGATTCGGGTGAGGCTGATACATGGCGGTACAGCAACGGCGAATGGCAAATGAATACGGAACACCCTTTTGCTGAAGGTAGCGATAAGCGCCCGTGGCAAAAGGGCGTGTTCCACCGCATTATTACACCAGATATTGGTGATGTAATGGCGGGCATGTATATCAATACCAATAAGACCGCAGATAGGAACAAAGACGAATTAACTCGGGGATACGTGATCCCATGGCAACACGAAGAGGTGTTGTATTGGTTAGAAAAGCTAAGAAACTGGCAAGAAAAGTACAACCCAATCAGCAAACCTACCTCTATTTACGACTTAGATTACAAGCACTTTGGTAGCACTAAAACCAAAATTCAGCGCAGTGAAATTGGTGATATTTGTTTTTTGTTTCGCAATGCCGCAGCGTATCGCAAGCGCGAACGTTGTATGCCAATAACTGACGGTTATGTTAATGCGCTTTGGGTGGCTTTGCTTGCCCAACTTGAGCACGATGTGGCGAAAAAAGAGCATACTTTAAGAGATGGTGCCAAAGTGCATTTTGTTGACCCTAAAAATGCCAGAAGGCCGCTATTCCCTTTGCATGCATTACGCGTTTCTTTGATCACTTGCTACGCCATTGAGGGGGAAATACCCACACCGATATTGTCAAAACTTTTGGTTGGCCACAGTCGTTTGATCATGACTTTGCACTACACCAAACTCACACCTGTGATGATGGCCAAGAAAATGCGCGAGGCTGAAGGCAAAATAATTGACAAAGAAGACGATAGCTTGCAGTCATTCTTGGCCAATAAGTCCATTGAAGAAATCGGCCTGCAAGCGGCGTTCAAAGACATCGAATCGCTACAAACTGCATTGAGAGTGCGCAACCCTGCTGGGTGGCAAGAAAAGTCGATAGGCATTTGTTTAGCGGGAGGCAACACCTCGCCTTTGGTTGAACATGCCTCTATTTCAGGGTGCTGGAATGGCGGCGATAAACTAAAAAAGGCGAATCGAAACCAAGCCGATTTACACGCGCCAGTACCCCATGGGATTGAGAACTGTATTCGCTGCCGCTGGTTTATTACCAGCATTCGATACATTCAATCGCTTACAGCTCATTTTAACAACTTAAGCTACCATGCCACGGAAGCCGCTAAAATTGCTGCGGAACTAGAGGGCGAGCAAGCGAGCTTATTGGATGAAGAATACTTTTGCGAGGTAAATGGCACCCCATTTAGCAAGCGAGACCAGTTAAACAGCATAGATAGGCGTATTGAGCGACAAAAAACCGAAGCCGATGAATACTGCAAAGACTTAGTGGCATGTTTTCAGGTGATCCGTAAGGTACTAAGCATTGAGCAAAATCGTGAAGAGCACGACCGCAAAGACAAAGTAATTGCGCTTGGCTCGGCACAAGACATATCACCATTTTTTAGTTTTTTAGACACAAAATCTGAATTTAGGCAGCTGATCCAAATCTGCGATGACGCAGAAGTATTTGCAGACTTAAAAGATGATTTAAAGAAAACCACGGCCATCAATCATAGATCAAACATGCTAAATACCATGCTGATGCGCATGGGCTATCAGCCAATCTTGATGCAGCTTGATGACGAAGCACAGCTTGAGGTTGGCAATGTGATGGTCAACGCCATGCTAAATGCCACAAAAGAGCCAGACAAAAGCAAAGCTATGACAATGCTTTCTACTTACCTTGATACTGAAGCTTACTTAAAAGATGCAGGTCTGCTCGAGCAAGGTGTACAAGCTATTGAAAGTAATGCAGGTATTAGCATCAGAACATTAGTAAACATGGCAACAGCCACTTTAGGAGTGAAGAAAAATGGCTAAAGCAATTGACCCAACCCTAGTGCTGCAAGAGCTTTGTGCAAGCGCCACCACAAGAACCGCCAATGCGTTAACGGTATTGAATGCTGTGCTGGAGCAACAAAGTAAAATAACACCTCTTGATTTTTCCATGGCAACGATCGGGCGGCTGTCTAAAGAGCTAGGCGGCCCATCAACACAAACCATCCGTAATCGCACAGGTAAGCATTTTCAGCAATTAATTGAAGCTTGGGCAGCCTATGCAGGCACAACGTGTAAAAAGCCGCTCTCAGTGCGTCAAAAGCAGTTATTGAACAGCAACGACCAACATATTCTCGATGCTATCGACGACCCAGTGATTAGAGCCGTAGTAGGGTCATTGATTGCCGAACGAAACAAATACCGTGACCAACTCAATACACTAAAAGCCAACTCAGACTTGTTTATAGACAGAACCAAAGGCGATAAAACCAATAGCACACTTGAAAACAAACAACTGGTACCGCTGGAAATCGAAGCCATTAAAGCGGCAATTTCTGATGCGTTTTTCAATAAACAAGGCTGGGAAGTTATGCCCACAGGACAAGTCAAAGATGCTGAGGGAAACGAGATCTATAAGCGCGGGTATGTGAATGGGTTGAGGAAGTCTGTAAAAAATGACATTTAATACCTCAGTCTATCTAATACAGGAAATCAACCCTCTCTAAATTAAACTACAGCTAGTAGCCCCTTAAATTTTTTAGTATTATTTTAGACTTTTGGGTACTCAGACATTGATTTGGGTTTGAATTGCTTAGAGTGAGTACATAATCCCGAAGCCAGCAGTACTTTGGAAACTGGTAAGAACTCTTGAAAAGGTTTCGATGAATATTGTTCAGTGCACGTTCGATTTTATCGCAATCATTTGTTCTCAGAAGGCCCGAAAAATAATCCACGAATAAAGGTTGATCTGCAGTAATCTGTGGTGTTATTTGGCAGTATAACACATCTGCACGGTAAAGCTTTTCAGTTGAAAGGCTTGTATTGACTCGTGAAATCAGCTCTTGAAAAGATCTTTTATCCTCTTCAAGCAAAACCACTAATTCTGTATCTAAAATAACCCTTGGAAATTTAGCCAAATCTTCTTCCATCTTGTAAGCCTTGACATAAGCAGGCCCTACGATCTGATGTCGCTCCACATCAAAATGAACATTTCCAAATGTAATTGCACCCCTTAGAAAGATATTCTCAGACATCAACTCATATTGTATTTTGGCAATTGCAATGCATAACTCTCTAAGGTATTGAATTTTGTTTTGGTCATTATTTGGCTCAACACACAAAATGATAGAGTCACTGATCACGATAGATTTTATATATCTTTTGATAATAGTGTCAGCGCTTTTTAGATTGTGTATCTCTTTTTCTACAATTTTAAAGTACTTTTCTAATTTTTCTTTTTTATGTTCATTGAGCATTTCTTGAAAACCTAGAACGTCCAAAAATGCTACAAAACACTCTTTATATTGTATTTCAAACTCTTCCAAAATTATCCAACTCCTTTGTCTAAAAAACAGGTAATGTTAAAGCTGTATTTATAAAACTATTTAACATCACAGAAATTAAAATGTGAGCAAAAACGGGCTTAAATTAAGATCTCTGCCTTTCTTAATGCGCCATACTCTATAATTACTTCTTGCTCATTGTCAGAAGCATCAAAATAGATAACTTTGCTCCTAGGAACAACAGCCTTCACAACAATGCCTTTAATCTTATCTTTATATATTTTATGCGCAAATCGTCTAGCTATTTCTAAGTCAATAGTCCAAGACTGTTCGAAGTTTTTACTTTCAAACTCATCGGGTGATAAACCACGGTATATCGTTACTTTATCTTCTTCAAGCTGCTCAATATCTGAGTTAGTTGGTACGTCTTCGCGCTTAATTCTGACTGGTGGTGCTCCCCACTCAACCTGTTTGGTTTTGAATAGTTCAAATACACCTCCTGAGTAAAATCGTTTTAAATTGTTAAAAAGCTCAAAAGCCCAATTACACAGTTCTGATTCTATGGGATAAGAAGCGTACTTTTGCTGCCAAAAATCTCTAAAAGCGGATGTTGGCTCAGTTTTTGACTTGCAATCAAAGTTACCTAAAACATCTGCGAATACCCTATAATCACCACCAAACTTATTACGTAAGCTTTTAAAGTATTCATCAGCGTCAATTCTCATTTGTGCAAGAAGTGCTTTTGACTTGTCGCTAATTATATTGTTTTCCTTAGCCTATTCTGATTAGGTGATTGCAAGATGGACACGGCGTTTCAGTAACAGAGTAAGGAACATCTGTACTTGAGCGTTGCCACATATTCGTACAATAGCAACACCTAAACCACCTTGTTTCGTATTGTTTTGGTGCAGGATTTAGGTCAATAATCTCCCTAAAAGCACGTGTTGGTTTTCTTTTATATTGAGGGTTGTGCTGAAATCCATAAACTGGGTTATATAACGGTTCGCTCTCTTCAGCCAACTGGTCTTGTTCCTCCCTCTGACGTTGAGCTTGTTCCTTTTTAGCGAATAGTATTTTTTGACTTCTACTACGGTAAAATTCTGTAAACCTTTGCTCTTGTTTAGGGTGATAATGCCAATACTTGATGCCCAGCTTCTCAAGTAATTCAGACTCAACTTGATCTCTATAGCCATTTACTTTGCCTTCAACATATTTTCTAAAATCCTCTACGTCGACAACTACAATGGCGGACTTTTGGTTGTATGTAGGGCTAAATTGGTAAGTACTAATCTCTAGCGTTAAAATAAGGGTAATGTCGAAGTCATTGGTATGTAGGATAGCAATTTCGTTTTGAGCGCTTTCAATGGCTGGATTCAATGTTACTTTAGATTGATATTCGTATACCTTTTCATCAGTGACCAGTACGCCTTCATCGGATTTATCCCTGCTTGGATAACCTATATATCTAGGAAGACGAATGCTAGAATTGGTAGCAAGTATATTACGGCACAACCAAAAAATAGCGCGTTTATAACTTATCTCACATGGCTTATCTTTGGAGTTTACCTTCGGTGCATGCTTGAAGTGATCGCGTCTTATGTTCGTTTTATACTTGTGCGCGGAAAGAGGCATATCGCAGCTGATGCAAAAACAATTGCACTCTAAACCGCTGTCCACTTCATCGACAAACGCGAGCGAGCCATTTTTATCTTTAGCAAATGGTATCAATACTTCCACTGTTATTCCTTTTCACAAGCAGATAGCCAAGTTCAATATGTTATACCTAGTCAACTCATTTGTTAATATCTTGATTGATAACTTTATAAACCGTGTTTCTTGAAACGTTTACAGTGCTTGCTATTTGGCTGACTGGTGTAGCTTTTGCGCGTAGCGATAAAATGCTTTGTTTGATGTTGTCGGATATTGGCTTGCGGCCCTTGTATTTCCCCGCTTTTTTAGCAGCTGCAATGCCCTCGAGCTGGCGCTCTTTTCTAATATTAAGTTCAAATTCTGCGAACACGGAGAGCATATCTAAAAAGGCTTTGCCCGAGGCCGAGTCGGTTGAGATGGGCTGCTCTAGCGCTTGTAGCTGAATATCGTTGGATTTTAGGAGGTTCACTAAGGTTTGTAGGTCGAGTACGGAACGAGCGATACGGTCGATTCGAGTCACGATTAAGGTATCACCGGCACGAAGGTAGGCAAGTAGGGCTTGAAACCCATCGCGTTTGGTATTCGATGCTGATGCCATATCGGTAAACACCTTGTCACAACCTGCCTCCTCAAGTTTGGCTATTTGTAAATCTAAAGACTGATCTGTGGTTGAAACTCGCGCATATCCAATCTTACTCATGGCAATTGTTCATTTAGCATCTAGACTAAATAAACATAGTGCGAACTAACGCCTTAAACCACCCTAAATGAACACTTTTTATCGGCATCGGTGATGATCAACTAGGGTATACGCTAATTGAACATATGCTTTGCTGTAGCTTTAGGAAACACCACCACAATGGATTTGCAAAACCCCGACCTGATTTTAGTCAAGCGCCTGTCAGAACATTCATGCTCTTACTTTGTGGTTGAAAGAATTGCGGGATCCGATGTGGTGTTGACGGATATTGAAAGTGGTGGGCGGTTTAATTTTGAAAAGCCAAGACTTGAACAACTGGTGCTAAACGGCCAGCTCAGAACTATCACTCGGCGTGAATTGCCAACCAAGCTAACCTTTAAGCCACTCTGTAACGTTAAAAAACCAAAAGCTGAGGCTGTTGAAGACCTTGCATCCAAAAAAGAAATGGAGCGACGTTATAAGTATGTGCAAGGTGCAATTGAACAAAGCGTTCCAGCCTATACAGAGAAATGGTTAACCCCGTTTATTACTCAAAAGGCGTCGGAGATAAACGACAGCAGCCCACCTTCGTGGCGCACGCTGGCTCATTGGAACAAAGCATTTGTGGAAAGCGGCTGGGATAAACACGCTCTGATGCCAAGGCATAAAGCCAAAGGCAACCGGACCAAGCAATTGCCTCAAGAAGTACATGACCTAATTGATGACGTGATCAACGAATACCTGCGTACTCATACGGTGGTGAGGTATCAGAAGGTCTATGACCAGTTTCTTGAACAGCTTGATACGCTTAACGCCGAAAGGAAGAGGGAAGATTTAAGTGAACTCAAACCATGCAGTTATAGGTGGATAGTGAATAGGCTTCAAAGTAGATAGCGATGACATTAATAGGCATGAAATGACTCTCATCTATTCAGTAAAAACACAGCTTTTATATCCTTAGCTGTAAGCTTTCTATCAGAGTTAGAAAAACGACCAATTGAGTTATTTATTACCTATTAGTATTTTATCTCATTTGAACAACGTTTAAAGTTAGCTGGAGTTGATTAACTTGGTGTTAACATGGGATTGTAAGAAGAAAGTGACTTTGAGTAGAAGAATGCCCAGTCACTCAATCAAATTGCTATAAAGTACCGCGCTAGACTTGGTTTAAAGCCCACATTGTTCGTTGAGTGATGATTTAGGGTCGGCTTAGAACCAAAACAATAACGTAGTTGCAGATAAGCAATAACTTAATTTTGAGGGAACAATGAGAATAAAAAGTATAAAGGTTGAAAATTTTCGACTGCTGCAAAATAGCGTGTTGGATATGACTGATGGCCTTACTTTGGTTGTCGGAAAAAATAATACGGGGAAAACATCATTTGTAGTCTTGCTAGAGAAATTTCTATCTAAGCCAAACCCTTCTTTTAGTTTTAGTGATTTGCCAGTTGCTGTTCGGGGCCAGCTTTACAGAATTTCTGAGGAAACGGATGTAGATGCGTTAAGCATAAGATTATGTATTGCAGTGGAATATACAGATGAAGACAATCTAAAGAATATTTCTGACTTCATGCTGGATTTGGACCCAGACAAATCTATTGTCAATATTATGTTTGAAGCACGAATTGATCGTGATAGTTTGCTGAGTCGGATGCCAACTAAAAAAGACGGTGCTGAGGAAGACAAGTACCTTGCAGAAAAAAGAAGCTTTATCGAAAGGAATCTAAGTAAGTTTGTAAAGACAACAATATATGCTTACGATGACTCTGGTTATGTGGGGGAAAGCCCGTATTACCTTGAGAAAAGGGATGAATTAGAGGAAAAAGAATTCAAAGTTGTTGCAAATTTTATTAATTTTCAGGTAATACACGCCAAGCGAAATGTTGCCAGTTCTGATGAAGCTGGTAAAAGCCCGTTATCCTTGGTTACGACTCATTTCTTTAAGAAATTGAGTGACACGGATGATGAACGTTTAGATCGTATTAGATCTGCACTGACCGATATAGATGAAAGTTTAGAGTCGCGGTACTCGGAGGTGTTCAGTGGCTTTCTGGCAAGTGCAGCAAATTTTCTTGATCTAAATGGTTTAAAAGTGATTTCAGACATTGAGGCGAGCTCTCTTATTGGCTCTTCTTCAAAGGTTATATATGGAACATCAGAGGATCACCTTCCTGAAAACCTTAATGGTCTTGGCTACTTAAATATTTTGTACCTATTGCTTAAAATTGAAATGGTAAAGCAGGAATTTGAAGCTTCCTCGGCGGATATTAATTTACTTTTTATTGAGGAGCCAGAGGCACATACTCATCCTCAAATGCAATCGGTTTTTTCAAAAAAGATTCGAGAAGTGGTTAACGATATACAAGGTTTGCAAGCTGTAATTACTACCCATTCTTCTTATATCGTTGCCAATTCAGATTTCGAAGATATTCGATATCTTTTTAAGGGCGAAGAGCCAAGTGTTAAGTTTAAGAATTTTCATACTGAACTTGCCACTAGATACAAATCCTCGCAGGGCGAGGAGGGTGCAAAATTATATCAGTTTTTAGAGCAATATCTAAAAATACAGAATGCGGAGTTATTCTTTGCAGACAAAGCAATTTTCATTGAAGGTACAACGGAGAGAATTCTCCTTCCGTGGTTTATAAGAAATCACGATGAGAATTGCGGTGACGGTGGCAGCCCAATATCCTCTCAAAATATATCAATAATTGAAGCTGGTGCCAATGCAAAAGCGTTTGCCCCATTCTTGGATTTTATTGGTATCAAATCTTTAATTATTACTGATTTGGATTCAACTAAAAAAGAAGTAAAAGAGGATAAATCCGGTAATGATAGGTCTTCATATGTTGCGTGTCCTGTTTCCGAATCTACTCATACTAGTAATGAAACGTTGAAACACTTTTTTTCTGCTCCTGATATAAATGACGCAGATTTCATAGACTGGTTTAGTAAGCTAAAGAGCGGAAACCATGAGGATATTAAAAGCGGTGTTAAAGTCGTGTATCAAACGAAAGAGCATGGTTATCAAGCAAGATCTTTCGAGGATGCATTTTTTAATTCAAATAAATCTGAAATTAAAAAGCTAAACGACGAACTTCTTGGGCTAAAGAATAAATCTGTGCTGGAAGAAATAGAAACATCTGAAATATATGGATTAACAAAACATGTCCTTGATAAAAAGTCAGACTTTGCCGCTTCTGTTCTATATTTGGCCCTGATAGGAAAAGCCAATTGGGTTTCACCTGAATATATCAAAGAGGGGCTAATATGGATCAGCCTCTAAGTACTCCTTTAGACAAAATAAAAAAATGTATAGAGAGTGAACAATCCTTTGTTTTACAGGGCGGTGCTGGCAGTGGTAAGACAGAGACATTGAAACGGGCGGTTAATTATTGTACTGAAAGGTTTCCTAACAAGAAAATCGTTTGTATTACTCATACCAATAAGGCCGTTGATGAAATAATTGATCGTGTTGGCACAGGAGTCGAAGTATCTACTATTCATTCGTTTGTTGGCGGTCTTGTCAAGCCGTATAAGCGTAATCTACTTAAGTATCTACCTGAGTTGTTCTGTCTTCCTTTATTCGAGGAATTATGTATCGAGCATTATGGGGGAGATGATAAGGTAAGAAAAACAGAAGAGCACAACAGATACAAAGCATTGCACGAAACTTGGGCAAGCAGACGTTTAATTGTACTTCAGGAGAGTACTGAGAAAGTTACAGGTAAGCGCGAATACGACAAAGCCCCTAGTTCGTTTAATGCGGCATTAAACGCTGGAATTGAAGAGTTGAATGACGTGGTACGAGAGTCTTTCAGGCATCATCATTTCAAAGATGTTGCTTATAATGACACACCATTTGATAGTTTTAATAATGCCACTTTTGGGCATGATGGCTTAATTAAAATAGCGGCACTATTATTCTCAAACTATTCCAATATCGGAAAAATAGTTCGCGATAAATATGACTGTATATTTATCGATGAGTATCAGGATACAGATGAAAAGATCATTGATTCCCTAATTAACTTTACTCCTGAACATGGGCTTACTATCGGTCTATTTGGTGATAGTGAGCAAGCAATTTACGATGATGGCATTGGCTCGGCAATAAGATTTATTGACGATGGGCGATTAAAATTAATTGAAAAGGAAGATAATTATCGATGCTCACCACAAGTAATTGATGTCGCTAATAAATTTCGTTCTGATGGTTTGGTCCAAAAAGTAGGGTTAAAGGAAGTTAATGGAAAATTGGAAGAACCAGAAGAACGGGAAGGAGAAGCTACCTTTTATTATTCAATTAAGCCGTTACCACCAGAAAAGCCAGTATCACCCAAAAAAAGAGATTCGGATGATCTTAAGAGTGCGTATAAGATTGCCAAGGCTAAATATGATGTTAAATTAAAGGAGTATAAGCTTGATTTGTCTCGTAGATTGGAGAATTTGACAGCTTTTGCTCAGGCCGATATTGGGGAACATGTATTACTAAAACTCCCAAACAAATCGATTGCGCGCGATGCCAATTTTGGTAATTTGTATGATCTCTTTGATGGCAGGTTTCGCGATACAAGAGAGGAAATAAGAAAACAGCTAGATAGACTGCAATTTGGGCAGCTTACCGAGATACTCCAACTTTTCGATAGATCTTCTAATGATAATCGGTCATATAATAAGCTCATTGGATTGTTGAAAAAACAAGGATTTGTTATTAAAAACAAACAAGATAAAAGAGAACTTTACAGCATGCTCGAAGAGTTTTCTGTGTCTGATGAGGCGGCATATGTTGTTATGGAACACGCCATTAAAGCAGGGTTGATCTCATTATCAGATAGCCATAAATCTTTTCTTATACGGAGGGATAGAGAGCTTGAGCGGTTTGCTGAAGATACTAGTTTTGATGCTTTCAAAAAATTACTAGATCATGGATGTAATACGAAAAAGCGGATGTGTGATTATCTTGCTGAAAATGATGACATTGACTTAGCTTCTGTGGTGGTAGAGGAAAAATACGAACAGCTCAAAAAGGATGTACAAAGCGAAGCGTTCTTTATGGGGCTATTTGGTAAAAATATAAAGTTTAAAGAGGTAATGGCATTTTTCAAATATGAGAATGACGATAGCAATTTTATGACAATGCATAAAACCAAAGGAACTGGCATCGAAAATGTCATTGTGGTTTTAGATGAGTTTAATTGGAATAAATACGATTTTGGAAGTTGTTTTAGAGCGGAAGACGATAACCCGTCTAGGCAAGCCTTAACTAGAAAACTACTTTATGTAGCATGCTCAAGAGCAAAGAAAAATTTGCGCTGTGTACGGCTTATCGAGGAGTTAGACGAAGTGAGGAATATATCGAACTATTTTGATAACTGCGTGCATGTAAATTTAGATTGATTCAGAGGGTGTTGTATAACAAGTTGCTGCGCACGGATAAATTATTCGTTGCGCGCCTAATTTGCCCTTGAATAAGGAATTATAAGTGATTGTCACATCGTAATCTAATAAAAATGTTGTTGACCTTTTTATTAGATTACCAACTTTTTACCACTATATCCCTTTGTTTTTAATATACATTATGTAATTAGTATACTTCCCACTATAAATTTGTAAGTTACTACAAACTCCATCATTTATTGTTTGAAGTGTAAGTCTTATTAATAGTACTCAAAACTATACTAAAACATACTAATTCCCTTATAAACCCAATTAAAAACTAATTCTCAGTTCATTAGATCAATAGTACTTCTTATACTAATCTACTAAAACTCTACAACACTAATTGGTTTAGTTACCGTGTTAGTCAAAGTTCTTGCGCAAGTTAAAACAGATAATTCAGGCTTATTGATTGAAGTACCAGTGTTGCTTAGCGAATATGGTGTATTTGATCCCTTACTTGATTACGTTATAAGCCAATCGCACATTAAAAGTTTGCCATGGATGAACCGCATTACGTTTGCTTGCCAACTGTTACTTGAGTACATGGAAGCCAACATGCTATGAGAATATGTGCCTGCCCTATTTGTTTACTACTTTTACCATTTCTGATTTGGTGACATCTAATTAAGTTATTGTTATGGTTGATAGTAATAGAGTGCGTGTATGAGTAACCATTGTTATGCGGCATTTTTCGTTGATAAAAATGTCAGCTATTGAGGGAGTCAAATGAAATATAAAATTGTACATGTAAGATCGGATTTCTTAGATAAAGTTAGAAATGTAGGTATTGACGATCAAAACCAACCTGTAGAAGTATTGGAAGCTACAGGTGGTGAACCATGTCGAGATGTGCTTCGTGGCGCAAAGCCTGGTGAAAAGCTAATATTAGCCAGTTATTGTCCTTTCACGAAAGCAGGCCCGTATAAAGAGTATGGTCCCATTTTTTTATTGGCTAACTCGAATAGTCAGGAATTTGATGTTAACAAGTTGCCATTGCCAAATGGATCAGCAACCGATTATTTAGGTCACACATTTGTATTAAGAGCATACTGTGAAAACGAGCGCATATTAGACGCAAAATTGACATCACCAGAACAAGCAGAGTCAGATCTTGAAGAGTTTTTAAGCAACGAAAAGGTAAGCTTTGTAATTGCAAGATATGCTGCTTATGGTTGTTACAGTTTCAGAGTTGAACGCGCGGCATAGCTAACAATCCGATAACTGGCTAAATTTGCTGTGTCGCTTTATGCATTGTGTTTCGCGCATAAAAATTGCCCCAGATAAATTTGCCAGTTATCAAGGCGATAGCTGCCCAATAAAATCATGTATACGAAATCTAAACTTGCTCAAACAGTCCAATTAAAAACAATTGATGATCGAGTCATTTTAAAGTTAAGTGAATTTGAACTTCTAGGCAGTGGCTTCAAATGCTCTGTAACTTTAAGTTCGCGAGGTTTTGGGTTTCATGGGGCTGTTTACTTTGACAACCCTAAGAAGTTTCTTAGTGATCTTGAGATTATGAACTCTACAATGAAAGGTTCTGCTGAATTGAAAGAGGATTATAACGATCACTTCCTTAAATTTGAGCTTAATCACTTAGGGCATTTAATTGTCAGTGCTTGTTTCGTAGAGTACAGTGAACATTCTCAAAATTTGGCTGTAGAGTTTAAAACGGACCAAACTTGTTTGCCTTCATTTCTAGAAGATCTCAAATTAGCTTTGGTGTAATAGCAGCTAACAAACCGCTTTAATCAAAGGACGCAAAACAGCAGGCTTGCGCTCCTTCGTCGCTCATTTTAGCCTGCTATTTTACGCCGGTTAGGCAAGCTTTAGGGATCAAGAGGCAGCATGGAAGTAATTGATCAATTTTCGAGTGAACATGTAAAACAAGTTCATATGCTGTACCAACAGGTATGGTGGGGGAAAACTCGCACATTAGCAGAAACAAAAGCATGTGTATCTGGTTCACAGGTTTGTGTTGGTATCGTAAATGACCAAGGTGAACTAGTTGGCTTTGCACGTGTATTGAGTGACTTTATCTATAAAGCTGTCATTTTTGATGTCATTGTAGCGCCAGATGAGCGCGGGAAGGGTCTTGGAATTAAGTTAATGGAGTTGATAAAACATCATCCTAAGCTGAACAAGGTTCGTCATTTTGAACTCTATTGCTTGCCTGATATGGAACCATTTTATGAGCAGTTTGGTTTTACCGCAGAGGTTGGCGGAATACGTCTATTGAGGTGTGAAAATACCTAATAAATTGTTTATGCGGACAGCCGACGACTTTGGTTTGATGTGAGCTCATTAAGTACGGTGCTCTGTTTAGGTTTAGTAGTAGTTAGCTGCTACTTAACAAGGCATTATATTCCTAAGGAAGCGTATGGAAACCTCGGCAATACATTTAATACGGTTAGCTATTCATTTATTAATTTCATTTGTTGTCTCAATGTCAATTGTGACTTGCCCTTTTAGGTTTGGCTCTGAAAAGCTTGGGTTGTTATTATTGACTTGGGCTGTTCCAATTATTGGCGCAACTTTAGCTCATAATCGCTTGGGGTATATTGGTTCTGCATCAAAAGGCGTTGATAATTCTACAGTCACTGTTGATGTTCCACCAAATAGGTGTGGTGGTGGCTCTAATAGTGGAGGGGGCTGTGATTAGTGCCAACCCTATATCACAAGCCAATTAAGTGCGGGACTGCTAAAGCTTGGCTTAGTTCCACTTCTCTAAACATTTTAGCTAATAATTACTCACCACTTTGGGCGGCGTTATACGTACACAAGAAAAGCAAAAGAACAGTGCCTGTCCTATTTGTTAATTTTTTATTTGAGGTTAAAGGGGGTTAGTGTGTTACGAGAAATATCAGTCGCTTGAGGAAGTTAAAGCGAGTATATTTGAGTACATAGAAATATAATGTAACCGCGTATGATTGCATTCAGCATTATAGTATTAAGTCCAACGGAATATGAAAGCAGGCATGCATAAATACGGTGTCTATTTTTGGTGAGTAATATCAGTATCAATGTAAGCCAGAGGAATTTATGAGTAAAGTTGATAGGGAGTTAATAGACCCCACCATTGAGCCCAGTTCAGAAAAGTTGCATAGGGTTATTGGAGCAACGGTCGCAAGCATACCTGCATTCGGTCCAGTCGCATTTGAATGCTTCAACACCCTTATTCAGCCACCTATGGAAAAAAGGCAGGAAAAATGGATGCTTCAAGTGACTGAAGCCATAAATGAACTATATAAAAAAGGTATTGTGACTGAAAAAGAGCTGCAAAAGAATGAAACGTTTTTTACCACACTGGTAAATGCAAGTAATACGGCTTTACGTACACACGAAAAAGAGAAATTAGATTCTTTAAAAACGCTGTTTTGAACTCGCCCTTATCAACAGCCCCAAATGATACCAAACAGGGATTATTTCTTAACTTTATAGATTCATTTACTTCCTTGCATATAATATTGCTGAAATTTTTTAAAGATCCCAAAGTGCAAATGGCTAAAGAGGGAAAACAATTTGATACCGGAGGAAGATCTAGAGGGATTGCGTCAGTAATAGAATGCGCATATCCAGAGCTAAAGGATCAAAAAGAGCTATGTAATATAATTTTAGAAAACCTTTACAGCAATGGTTTGTTAAGCACACGATACCGGAAAACTCGAACAACTAGCGCAGAGAGCTTATCAAGTAAATTGACTACGGAGTTTGGTGATGAATTTCTAAGGTTTATTTCGCAGCCACAGATGTAGCCGACATAACAAACGCTTGAAACCGGATTCAAAATCTCTGTATTAACCAGTCCTTCAATTCATAGTAGGTACAGAGCATGAACGGTTGTGGCGATGACTCCTTAGAATTGCAGTCAAAAACTTTGAAGCTAAAATCATCTCTGGACAAATTTGCTGGTGGCCTAAAATAGCCTTTATTGTTATCAAGGTGATGCTCAAAGAAACCCGTGCTCAGGTTGGCCACATCCACAATCGCTTTGAAGTTATTATCTATTTGCTGTGTTGATTGCGGTTGCTGAATCATTTCCTTGAAGACGACAAAGTCGGTGAAAGACACGTGATTGAGGTCTTCAAAAATGGCAACATAGCCCTTGTTTTTTACGTTGACGAAAATTTCGCTGAAGTATTCCTCGTAGGCGTGCACATACATAAAGGGTTGCTTAATAGTCAGGCCTTTTCTATTGAAAACCGTGCCGTCGAGGTTAATGATGGCATCGACTTTGTCCGATTGTGCTGCGCTGTGAAAAGCTGCTGCACCACCATAAGAATGACCAATAATGCCCACTTTATCGGAGATTTTGTTGTAAAAAGCACTTTCTGATTTTTGGTTTTGTTGCTGTAAGTGTTCAATAACAAAGAGCTGATCGGCGCTCCACATCGCCAAGTCACTTCCTAGGTCATCATGGGGCAATTCTATGGTCAGCTTAGTCTCTGCATTAGGGGAAGTGTAGTGAGATGAGCCAAAAGTATGGTTGATAGAAGCGACGAGATAGCCTCTACTGGCAATATACGAAGCAGTGATGACAAACAGTTCCGGATTGAGATAATACCCGTGAGATAAAATTATCAGGGGTAAAGCGCCCGAAGAGTCATCTATTTTGGCTCCTTCAGCGATGTCCCAGCTCAACGACTTTAACTTTTCCACTGCTGATGGCTCTATGGCTTCATCGAAAATAAGTTGGTTAACCCGAGCAAACTTGTCTGGCAAAGTCGCCAGCTTAGTTTCCTTATGATCGTTATTATCGATTACTGCTGCGGGGTAAAAAAACCTAACGCCTAGCTGTCTGGGGCGTAAATCAAGCGTTCTATGGCTGTTGCGACTGTGATCTTCTAGGTGAACAACAAAGGTTCCAACGGGTTGCTTTAAAGGTAATGATATTGTCTGCTGGTGGATACACAGATTATTTTCTGCTTCAAACTCGCAGCTTTGCACCTTGCTGGTTGTTAGAAACAAAATAATTACCATTGAGAGTAATTTCGCTAGGTGTTCAGGGGTCATTATTTATTCCAGTATTTTGTTTGTGATTTATAGTGTGGCTTAGTAAACTTCCATTCTTGAGAATGAGAGTTTGGTCGAAAAGGCCGTATTTCCTGTTATCATGGCTGGTCACTATAATCAGCATCCCTCTTTCTGATTTTAAAGGTAATATTGTACTGACACAAATGTGTTAGATGCCTGCTGTGACTCTAATCAGAAAATATATTTCCAGTTAATCTGGACATGATAAATTAATCGATTGTTTTATGAAATTAAGCGCTTAAACATTGTATTTTATGTTCAACCAACAGCTTTTACCTTTGTGCTTTTATTAACTTTTATTGAGTTATCTGGTTCAACGATTAATAACTTGGATTTCGATGCAAAGTGTATCGAATGACTAATTGGTTTAGATTTAACAGCGTATGTTATTGTTTAGACACAGACTAACTATAGTGTAACTTTAACATCCAATCAGTTGTAGTTAGCTAAATATAAAAAGCGCAGATAAAAATTTGTTAAATTTTCCTTTGCCTCACAAATTATAGCTAACTATTTTTAGTCATTTATTTACAACTTTAAGCACCTTATTTGAACCAGCCTTTAAACCTTTTAATCAATATTATCGTCTAAAGAATGATTTTAGTGATTTTAAAAGGAAAATAATGAGCCGATTAATAACTCAAACTATATCATCGGTATTGGCTATTTCATTAATAACAGTTCTTGCTTCTTGCAAAAGTCATGATGCAACTAATTTTGAATCTAATACGAAAAACGAACTCATTGAATTTATTGATGGAAATGCTGGGCAAGTTGTTTCAATTTCGGTTGTAGATTCAGAAAATACCTACCAATATCATTTAGGGACTTTAAGGAATGGCGATAAGCCTAACAACCAAACAATATACGAAATTGGCTCGTTAACCAAAACTTACACAGGGTTAGCGGTCGCTAAGGCTATTCACGATGGGAAAGTTGAGCTTGATAAAGATATCCGCCATTACCTTAAAAATAACGAATATAAAAATTTAGAACTATCCAATCAGTTTATAACTTTACGACACCTTTTGACGCATACCAGTGGCCTGCCTGGCAATTTTGCTGCCAGTCGCGAAGATATTGAGCAAGGCAGATATTTTGAAAAAATATCAAAATACTCTAGAGATGACTATTTTGATGATCTTAAAAACGTAAAGCTTAATTCTACACCAGGCGAGGACTATCTATATTCTAGTGTTGGCACCAATTTAGCTGGATATATTCTGGAATCTGTTTACCAAAAACCTTTTGAATTACTGATTTCTGAAATGATCACAAGTAAGTCTGGAGAGCGCAGCACGAAATTCAGACGTACAAAGTCTGAAGTAAGCAAAGTGACAGTCGGCTCAGACGGGAATGGCAACCAGATGCCCTTGGCGAGTCCATATTGGTTTGCTGGTGGAGGGTTAACTTCAAACGTTGAGTCTGTTACGCGCTATATTCGACATCAATTTTCTTCAGAGCCTGAGGTGGCAATTTCTCATCAACTTTTAGAAGAGAGTTGGACGGGTCATGGCAAAGCATTTTATTGGTATACAGCTAAAGATGACTCGAATGAGTTAATGCTCTATCAAAGTGGCGGCTCAATGGGCACATCTAGTTGGCTGGTCATTTATCCGAAGAAAAAAATTGGTATTTTCGTTGTAACCAATTTGGCAGAGGAAAATACTCAACCAAAGTTAGAAGCTATTTCAAATAAGGTTTTTGACTATTTAATTGAATATAAAAAGGCGTTAAAGTCAGAACCATAACCTTTGGCTCGATTACGCGTTGCTGCGTATGACAGTTAACCAGTATTCATCGCTTCAAGTTACCGCCAAAAATATATTTGGCGGTGGCCTAAAAGGGCATTTATCTTTAAATTATCTGAATAGCTTTAGGCTTCAAGCTCTTCGGCTCTTGGTGAAAACTCAAAAACATCTGAATAGCAATTTCGCTCTTCTAAGCCTATGGCGTTGAGCTGGTCAATCGTGCCATAAACCATTTTTGGTGAGCCACATAAATAAGCATGTGTCTCTTTAAGATCGGCATGGTCTTGCTGTATGACTTCGTAGAGAAAGCCTGTTCTTCCTGTCCAATCAGACTGAGCCGACTCTAATACCGTATGGAAATTCACGTTTTTATGCGTAGTCGCCCAATTCTGAAACTGTTCTAAAAGAAAAAAGTCATCGCTATGACGATTAGACCAGTAAATATTGATATTCGCATCAGGGTTGCGGTGCAAAACCTCTTCCGTTATACACTTAATTTTGGATATGCCAGAGCCCGCGGCGACAAACAAATGAGGCTGGTCGAGGTTCGTTTGTAAAAATGCTTTGCCCATTGCAAGCATGATCTTGACTGGCTGGTTACTGGCTTTAGCAGCAAACAAGCAGTCAACCACTTTGCCTGAAAAGTCACTCGCAACTTGGATAATTAAGCACACTTTATTGGGTTTATCAGCATCTAAACTGCTAGAAATCGTATATGAAAGCCACAATGGTTGGCCATCATTATTAACATCCAGTTCGAGCTTCAAATATTGCCCAGACTTATAGTTCAGTACTGTTCCCTCTGGGGCAAACAGCTCAATTTCAAAGGTATGTTTATTGAGTGATTCGATCTTGGTTACACACACATCATAATGTGCCGTAGAGGACGTTTTAACTTCGTTTTTCATTTTATAAACTTACACTTAATCGTATGGATTATTTAATTGACACTAGTTTAGGTGAGTTTATCGATGAGAGAAAATGATATATTATAAACAATCTATTAATTTTACTCATAATTAAAAATGTTAGAACGCATCCACCTTCGTATCATTCATGCTGTCCATCAGCAAGGATCTCTCACTGCTGCGGCAAAAGAGCTCTGTGTAACACAATCGGCATTAAGCCATACAATGCGTAAACTGGAAGATAACCTAGGTACTGCCGTTTGGGTAAGGGACGGAAGAAGCTTAAGACTAACACAAGCAGGGCACTATCTACTTAATATTGCAAACCGTGCGCTTCCGCTATTAAGCGGTGCTGAAGAAAGGCTTAAACAAATCGCTATGGGCGAGCGCGGGACATTGCGGATAGGTATGGAATGCCACCCTTGCTATCAATGGCTGTTAAAAGTGGTATCGCCTTTTTTAGAGACTTGGCCGGGTGTTGACGTCGATGTTAAACAAAAATTTCAATTTGGCGGAGTAGGGGCTTTGCTAGATTATGAAATAGATTTGCTGGTAACACCTGATCCCTATTTTAAAAGTGGTTTAGTCTTTGAGCCAGTATTTGATTATGAGCAAGTACTCGTCGTTCCTAAAGATCATAAATTAACGGCTAAAAAATTTGCTCAGGCTGAAGATCTCAGGGACCAAGTGTTGTTTACCTATCCTGTATCAAAAGATCGCCTTGATATTTACACGCAGTTCCTCAATCCAGACCAAGTGATCCCTAAGCAACACAAAACGGTCGAAACCACCGACATCATGTTGCAAATGGTTGCCTGTGGCCGAGGTGTTGCTGCATTACCCCGCTGGTTGGCAGAAGAGTACAGCACAAAACTGCCATTATCGGTTGTACGTTTAGGTAAAAATGGCATCGCGAAGCAGATTTATTTAGGTACTCGAGAAGGGGATAGTAATATTGACTACCTCAGCGCCTTTATCAAAATGGCGCAGTGTTATGAGCATCCGGTGGCAACTAGCCCGGAGTAAATCAACAGCCATTAGCACTTCCTAATGGCTAAAGTTGTTTTTTATATTTGTCTACAAAATAAAATGCACAAAAAGGTCAAAGCGTTCGCTTTACCTGTATTAGATAAATGATAGGTGGCTTAAACGCGGTGTTTTTCTATGCGCTTAGGCTACGTCCCATCACCCAGTTAACCGTTTTCAGTGACAATACGCTACTTCGAAATACTGCTTTATAAATACATCAACTAATCAATGCTATTTGCTCATAAAACAGCATCTATAAACATGGAATTTATTACCATCTTAGTCCATTACGCAAAGTAATTAACAATTCTTGCGCATTTTTGTATTCGAATCGTTAACATAGCACTATGAGCAAAACTCATAGAATCATAAAATTAAATCAATATTAATCATAAGTCATTCGTCATAGAATGGCTTCAAGACATTCAGGTCAGATTTAATTTTAAGCTAAGGACCCACAATATTATGAGCAGCGATTTCACCTATTCAATTAAGACTATTCGATTTGATGAGCATTATTCACCTTCAAACGATACGCGCCTTACTACAAACTTTGCTAACTTGGCGCGTGGTGAAGTACGTCAGGAAAACCTTCGTAAAGCAATTAATATGATCAACAACTGCTTTAACAGTCTGGCAAATTGGGATAACCCAAACAAAGACCGTTACTCTGTTGAAATTGATATTGTGCATGTTGATATTGACGTTGAGGGCAATGGTGAAACCTTCCCTACAATCGAAGTACTAAAGACGTACATTGTTGATCATCATACAAACAGACGTATCGAAGGTATTGTGGGTAATAACTTTTCATCGTATGTCCGTGACTACGACTTTAGCGTGCTACTGCGTAAACACAATGAAGGAAAAGATCACTTTTCTGTGCCAGAAAATTATGGCGAATTACACGGTAAAATGTTCCAAGACTTCATTAGTTCAAGTGCTTACAAAGAGAACTTCAGTAAGCCGCCAGTGATTTGCTTAAGTGTATCAGACAACAAAACTTATCACCGCACAAGTAATACACATCCTATTTTAGGTGTTGAATACACGCCAAATGAATCATCATTGACAGAGCAGTATTTCAAAACAATGGGTATGGAAGTACGTTACTTTATGCCTGAAAACAGTGTTGCTCCGTATGCATTCTTTTTCTTCGGTGACTTGTTAAATGATTACAGCACACTGGAGCTGATCAGCACGCTGAGCACCATGGAAACATTCCAGAAGATTTATCGTCCAGAAATTTATAACGCTAATTCTACGGCTGGTGAAACTTATAAGCCAAGCCTGAAAAACTTAGATTGCTCTCTAACACAAGTGGTTTACGACCGAGAAGAGCGTGCCCGCCTTGCGATTGAGCAAGGTAAGTGGTGTGAAGATAACTTCATTCAGCGACACCAGTCAACACTGGAAAAGTGGGCAGCTAACTTTGTTCAGCCGTCATTCTGATTTTAAGGTATAGATGTATTAATTATGAAAAAATTATTCCCAACTTCTACCGCTGGCAGCTTGCCAAAACCGTCTTGGTTGGCACAACCTGAACAGCTTTGGTCACCTTGGAAACTAGAAGGCGATGAACTGATTGCCGGTAAAAAAGACGCACTGAGAGTCACATTACAAGAACAAGACAATGCGGGTATTGAAATCGTGAGTGACGGCGAACAAACTCGCCAGCACTTTGTCACCACATTCATCGAAAACTTGAGCGGTGTTGATTTTGAAAATAAAAAGACCGTTAGAATTCGTGACCGCTACGACGCCAGTGTACCGGGTATTATTGGTCCAGTAAGTCGTCAAAAGCCAGTATTTGTTGATGATGCGAAGTTTTTGCGATCGCAAACAAGTCAGCCAATCAAATGGGCGCTACCTGGGCCGATGACCATGGTCGATACGCTTTATGATGATTATTATCAAGATCGTAAAACCCTTGCGTTTGAATTTGCTAAAGCATTGAATGAAGAAGCAAAAGAGCTAGAAGCTGCGGGCGTTAATATTATTCAGTTTGATGAACCTGCGTTCAATGTGTTCCTTGATGAAGTGAATGAATGGGGCATTGAGGCACTTGAAATTGCAACCCAAGGGCTTAAGTGCGAAACAGCTGTACACATTTGCTATGGCTATGGCATCAAAGCAAATACCGACTGGAAGAAAACCTTAGGCAATGAGTGGCGTCACTATGAAAGAACATTCCCAGCCATTCAGCAATCTAGTATCGATATTATTTCTTTAGAATGTCATAACGGTCGAGTGCCGCTTGAAGTGTTGTCACTTCTGAAAGGGAAGAAGGTGATGGTTGGCGCTATTGATGTGGCTACCAATGACATCGAAACGCCTGAAGAAGTCGCTGATACCATTCGCGAAGCGCTTAAATATGTTGATGCTGACAAACTTTACCCTAGTACTAACTGTGGTATGGCACCGCTATCACGAGAAGTGGCGAGAGGTAAACTACAGGCTTTAGCCGCTGGAGCAGAAATAGTAAGAAAAGAGCTCTCTGCATAAATTTTTCGTTTGTCTTACACATAACCAACAAATGGGTTCTCCGTTTGTTGGTTTTATTTATTTTAATTAAACGTTGTTGATTTACACTATGATAGAGTTTTTAAGCAATAATATTTCAACACTTATCGCGCTGGTTGCAACAGGTGCATTTGCAGGGGTTTTGGCTGGCTTGCTGGGTGTAGGCGGCGGTATTGTTATTGTGCCCGTACTATTTTTTGTTTTTCAAGGCTTTGGCGTATCGCCTGAGTCAGCCATGGTCATTGCAACTGCGACCTCGTTAGCGACAATCATTCCAACTTCTATCAGCTCAATTCGCTCGCACAATAAAAAAGGCAATGTAGATTTTGATCTGTTAAAGCGCTGGGCTGTGTTTATCTTTATCGGTGTTTTGGTAGGAAGTTGGTTGGTAACACGCGTCAATGGTACTTGGTTGACTGGATTATTTGGTATTATCGCGACCTTGTCAGCGCTGAATATGATGTTTCGAACAGGCAAATCAGCTTTATTTCAATCCCTGCCCGGTAAAGCAGGACAAGCGACAATGGGTACCTCAATTGGATTATTCAGTTCAATGGTGGGTATTGGTGGGGGGACTATTTCTGTGCCATTGCTCACGCTTTATAACTATCCAGCTCATAAAGCGGTGGGGACAGCCGCTGCCATCGGGTTAATTATCTCTTTGCCAGGCGCTGCGACCATGCTCATTTTAGGCCAATCACCTGCTGATGCACCTATCGGTACGTTTGGGCTTGTTAACCTTGTCGCGTTCCTATGCATTGTGCCTTTAACTGTGCTGTTTGCGCCAGTTGGTGCATCACTCGCAGCTAAATTAGACGCAGTAAAACTTAAGAAAGTATTTTCTATTGTGTTGCTTATCACTGGCATACGTATGTTATTACAATTATTTCTGTAAATCTAACTGATACGGAAATCAACTTTCAAGAATATGGAAAATCAAGCTACTAGAGCTGACTCTTTTATCTGCTCGGTTTTCTCGATGGGTCAGCGACTGTAAAGTCGCTGACCTATTTTTAGCCCCCCCAATATTTATTCAGTTTTTAAATATCAAAACCGTCAACATTCGCTGGGCCTGTGCACTTTTTTGCAAGTGAGAAAGCGATTACAAGGCTGCAGACAATATCTTGTTCTTTTGTGGCAACCTCCAGATTGATAAACACCTCTTTCAGTTTAGGCATCATTTGTGCAATTTGATTATAAGTGAAGATATCAACCTAGCTTTAACTGAACTTTATTTATGACTTTAAGATTATGAATTTAATAGATAAATTAACTTTAAATTGTGTTTTAAATGTAGCTAAAAATTGGAGAACTACTTTATGAAATTATCTCTTTTTGCAATATCTACGCTGTTTGCTTCGCAAATTGCAAATGCAGGCAATTTAGTAACAAATGGGTCGTTTGAGCAGGATGTCGTGAAGTCAAAATGGACATTACTCGATTCAGTGACAGGGTGGCAAAGTGAAGGGGCGAAATTTGAAATTCAAACATCTCGCCTTGGGATCATTACTGCTGCTAACGGTAAGCAATATATCGAGCTAGACTCGACGGCTAATCACAGTGTATTTCAATCGCTTGCGACTGAAGCTGGAAAAACATATGAAGTGTCATTTTACTACTCACCACGAGTTAAAGGGAATAGCCAAACAAATAAGGTGGATGTTAAGTGGAATGGCACAACTGTATTAAGTTTAAACGCGACGCAAAGAGGTTGGCAATCTTTCACCTTGTCTGTAGAAGCGACTTCAAGCAGTTCAGAGATCCGTTTCACGGGCACCGGTACTAACGATAGTTTAGGGGGCTTTATTGACGACGTCGCCGTAACCGAAAAGCAAGCTTGCCACACGGGTATTTTTGGCATTAATAATTATGGCTCTGCCCAAACGGGGTATGTCTATAAGTTTGATTTAGAGACAAACACGTATAGTGTCGTTGCGGGTGCCCAAAATACGGCGTCCAATATTGCGAGCCATAATGGCAAACTGTATTTCATGGAGCAGCTAGATTCAGGCACAAAAGCCTCAAAGCTTTGGTCACTGGATTTAGAAACCGGTGTGCAGGTTGCTGAGGCTGATGCCAAATCTTGGCCAATTTATCGTTCTACCGTCACAGCCAATGGGCAAACTTTGCGTGCTACGAGCAAAACCTACATGTATGACTACGACTTACAAACGGGTGAAAAAACCGTGTTGGGCAAGATGCGTTACTCAGGCGATTCTTTCTCTCATGGTGACATTGCTTACTCTGCTGATAACAACACTCTTTACGTATTAACGGGTAAATCTTTGTATACAATCGATGATGGTTCAATGGCGCTAACTTGGATAGGAGATCATGGGATTAATTGGGCATCTGGTTTAGCTATTTCAGATGACGGTACATTGTATGTGTCGGGAAGAGTTTCAGGTGAAAACGCAAAAATTTATAGCGTTGATCCACAAACAGCAGCAGCTACCTATGTTATGGATGCACCGGAGCATATTAATGATTTAACGTTTGTAGATAATTATTGTCATTAATAGTTTGCGGTTAAAAATATAGATGAGGTTTTTATACCAAGAAGATATTTTTAATATATCGAAATAGACTCACGTTAGCATTCCCTGCTAATAAAACCTCACCAGATTTAAAAGTTGGGCCTAAGCCCAACTTTTTAGCGTATGAAAAATCTATTTCTTACCAGCAAGTGTATGAACAAACATTTAGGTCATGTGAGTCGCAGTAACAGCTTAACTCGCTTAAAATTGAGTTCACAGCATCTCCAGCACCGCCACCTACATTCGGTGTCTGTACATTTTGAAGACGAGCATTGCTAGACAGAGATTTAATGGCCTTTTTCTTTATTTTAAGTTTCATAATAGTGCCTTATATATTTAATGGTTTAATTTTATCTACGTTAATAAAGGTTTTTTGGTACCTTTAATTTGTAGGTGATGTTAGCCAATTTTTTAATAAAAATTGACATGTGATTTTTTAGAAAACAAGGGTGAAATATAAATTTTCAATATTTTAAAATTCTACACACTGTCTGAAAAATTAACTTTTACAGAAGGAGGCTGAACTTACTCACCTTGTTTGCATGGAATAAAGCTATCGAAGAAAAAGAAATTTAGTTATAAATTTTGAGACTGTGAATAGCAGATTCGAGACACTGATATTTCTTTACATTAAAATCATCAGCTTAGAGGGGTTGGATTTTTTGATTTATTTGATAGTTTAAGTTGTTGTGGGGCTACCCCAATATAATTAAATAACAAGAAGAATAATATGAAGAAAATAATCCATAGATGGCTGTTATGCCTATCTGCCTTGCCCGCTGCTTCGGCGGCTTCTTTGATTAGTCATCAGGATTGGAAAACCGAAAATCAGTCACTTACACGTTCAGCATTTCAAGATAGCGGCGATAAACTTTGGTATGGCACAGACCAAGGCGTGATTGTGCAAGATACTCGACTTAATGAGCCGCGTTTTATATCACCTGATATCCTTGATTTACTCGAGATATTAAAAATGCAAGGGTATATTGATAAAGGAGCAGAGACCGTTGAGGTTGATGGCCAGAAACGTATTTATCTTACTGCACATAGTGGCGTTCCTTATTTCAACCCGAGCAGACTAAAAACACATATTGAGTCTGGTATTCAATCTCGATCTGTTTTAACTGAGCATAAAATGACGAATGCAGATCGTGAAGTTCAAGAACAGCTCCCTTTTAAAGAATCTAATGACTTAGAGCTCACATATCAAGATGATTGGTTTTCGATCCGATTGAGTAGACTGAATCATTATAAAACTGACACTCAGCGAGTTGAAGATAAACAAGAGGGCTCTGATGAACAAGTGCTGCCATCTCCTTTTAAAAACTGGCCAGAGTATGGCATTTATGCATTCGAGGTCACGCCAACAAATTCAGTGGAGGAGCACTCATTCGATATAAAAATGCTACCACCTATCTGGCGAACTTGGCCAGCATATGCCATTTATTTTGGCATTGGCCTGAGCTTAATTTGGATAATTGTATTTTTAAAGCAAAGAGCGCTTAAGTTAAAAGCAAACGAGTTATCTCAAGCTGTCGATTTAAAAACAGTGCAGCTCAAAGAAGCCAATGAACAATTAGCGCAAAAGCACCATGTAATAGCGTCTTTGCTCAAAGAAAAAAACAATATGTTTACGCAGATTTCTCATGAGCTGAGGACGCCATTAACTTTAATATTAAGTCCCATAGAGCAGTTGATGGGGCAAATGCACAAAACTCAGCACACAGCAATACTGTCCATTGCAAAGCGAAACGTTTTGATTTTACAAAATCTCGTAGATCAATTATTACAGCTGGTTAAATTAGAGTCTAAGCCACAACATACATTTCATGCATATGACGTCAATAAAAGCTTAGATGAGATTATTGCCACTTATACATCGGCACTTAGTGCTCGTGCTATGACAATATCCCGTTCGGGTATAAGTGGTGTCTACTTACGTTTGGTGTCTGACAGTTTGGAAATTTGTGTGAGTAATTTGCTCTCCAATGCAGTTAAGTTTTCACCAAAGGGGAGTGAGGTGCGAGTGAGCTTTGAAAAAAACGACACATTATTTGTGCTTACCGTATCTGATGAAGGCGTTGGTATCAATGAGCATGATCAGGCAGTCATTTTCGAAAAATTTCACCGTTTGCCACCGTTTGACAATAAAGAGCTCATTAGTGGCTCTGGCATTGGTTTATCAATAGTACAAGAGCTCATGCTTGCAAACCATGGACAAGTTAAAGTGCGTAGCACCAAGGGTAAAGGCAGTCAGTTTTCACTGGAATTTCCAGTCGAATGTGAAGTATCGAGAGACTGTGTCATTGAAGAGGAAACTCAAAGAGCCAAACCATACTTAAATATGTCTTCATTAATGCATGACATGCCTAATGAAACTTATTCAGCGCCATACGCATATCAGGAAGGCAAATCTAACGTATTAATTATTGAAGACAATTCAGAATTAAGCGGGTTTTTACAGCAACTCTTGGCGCCATCATATAATTGCTTATCCGCAAGTGATGGACTGGAAGGCGTTGAAAAAGCGACAGATTCAATCCCTGACCTGATCATTACCGACATCATGATGCCTAAGTTAAACGGTTATGAAGTTACCCATGCTTTGAGGGGGAACCAACTGACCTGCCATATTCCGATCATTATGTTGACAGCAAAAAGTGACAGTGAAAGCAGGTTGGAAGGCTGGAAACATCATGCAGACGACTATATTGGTAAGCCATTTGACAACCATGAACTGATTGTGCGGATTGAGAACTTAATTTCTATCCGAAAAATGTTGCGCCAAAGCTTAGGTAGAGGGTTGGGAACCGCTAAGCCCGTATTGGATGCTGAAAATGATCTGATGAAGCTTGATAATGAATTTATATTAAAGTTTGAGAAAGTGATAGAGCAGCATTATCAAGATGAAGCATTTAGCCGGACTATGGCTGCCTCTGAGATGCATATTAGTGAGCGACAGTTAAACAGAAAGCTGGCACACCTTCTGGATCATAACTTCTCAGAATATTTAAGAAAATATCGACTAAGACAATCATTGAACCTTATACATTCTGGGTTACAGATAGCACAGATTGCTGAAGATGTTGGATTTTCATCTCCAAGTTATTTTAGTCACTGTTTTAAAGCTGAATACGGAAAAACCGTATCGCAGCATAGAAAAGACACGGAAAAAGTGTAAGTTACCCATAGGCCTGTATTTTATTAATTGATAGGTAATTCATATAGCCGCTTTGTTAACAGTCCCTTTGCAAGTGGCTTAAAATGGATAATTGGCCTCAAGTCGATATTTATCAATTAAAAGCTCAGCTTACTCAAAGATTATACAATCTTTGAGTAAGCTGCACGCACTTGAGTAAGTGTACAAAGATTGAATATTTAATGTAGTTTATATTGTGCACAGAAACGACTGTGTAACTTGCCATCGTTAAGTTTGATTTAATTGAAGAAACTGACATGTAAAGCAAAGGAGGGAGTTTGTGAGCCATCATAATAAACAAATAATATCAAATCTAATGGGTATTTTGTTAATAGCTGTGACTTTGAGTGCTGTTTGGTTCCTCGTCAGTCCTGATTTTGAGCCCGCGATTGTTTTTTTGTTGGGGATAGTGAGTTATCAACAGTTAAAAATGCAGTTAGGTACAGTTGTAACTGCTAAGCCAACAAAACATGCTGATAAAGCAAGAACAGTGGACATAGCCGAGCCATCGAAAATCACAGTGCCGCGCACGCTGCTTGAGCCTACTTGTTTATTGATTATGTGGGTTATCGCTCTTACCTTTTTGTTTATGAACATTTTAAATGGTAACTATCAAGGGCTCCCATTGCTAAAGGACAATTTTATATTTCAGCTAATGGCTGCTTGGGCGGGCATATGTGTAACCTATATATTTGTTCAGGAGATAAAGTTTCTTTATGGGCTGCTTGCCAAAGAGGTCGAAATTTACATCGATAAAAATCATGTGATTGTTCACCGCGTTTCTTTATTGGGTAAGTCAGAACGGATTCAGCTCCCCACTTCAGAGGCGTTTTTTTGGGAAAAGATGGGTAGGTTATTTGTGAAAGATGCTTATGATAACCGCCATGTCATAAATACGATATCTAATGATAATAAAGATGCGCTCTATGCTGAATTGAAGGAAAAAATGGCGCGCCATGGTGCGCCCATTTCTATAGGTTCAAGATGATGTGCGTTGTAAGTACACTGTCGTAAGTAGCTACCTTACTAATATGCCTAGGGCAGCTTCATTTTCTGCAATATTGCCCTTTTTCACCAATCAAATCAAAATCGTAATTTAATGTAATTGCGTGTAATACCTTTTCCACATCATCGGTGCAAACCTTATAAGTGCTACAAACCGTCAGATACACATCATTATGGAATGTTCATAGTTGGCCAAGCCACTAGAAATTGGGATATTGAAATGAAAACACCGTCTAAAAAATTAATGTTCACAAGCGTTATCGCACTATCAATTGTGCCGCTTACAGCCTGTTATAATTCGGCAAACACGAGAACAGACGCGACTGCTTCAGCAAACGCTTATGTTCAGAGCGTGCCTGCAAACACTTACGATTGCCAAGTAGACCCGACTTGGATCACGAGCCCTTCGTTTCCAAAGGAAGTTAAAAAGAGTGGACCTGATGGTTCATCAAACTTTTGTGACTTTTATCAGTTTTCGACGCAAGCCTATTTGTACTTGATGTCGCCATCTTCTGAAGCTCCAGCGCTGAGAAATTTTCAGGTTGATGCCAACTATCCGTTGCTTGAATTTAACGATGACACCCTTAACACGCCAGCCAACTCTTGTGACAATATAAAAAGCCCGAAAAGCTTGAGAACGTCGTTACAAAAGTCATCGATTTCTACTGGCCAAGCGGGAGGCGGTGCTTCGATTTACGCACAAGATGGCAATGTTGTTTATTACGACGTGAGATTTAATAAATCACTGTGTGACTTGTCTGCCAGTGCTGTAGAGCTGGGAAAAAAGGGGATTATCAATTTTCCATCCGGTACTACAGAACTCAAGTTTGCTTGGAAAGTATTGAGTGAGCGTGAAAAAAGCTCGGATAGTTTTGTTACCCAACAACAAATAATTGATGGCCAGCCACAAACACTGGGTTTGCTTGGGATGCATATTGCTGTCGCAACAGAAGAACACCCTGAATTCGTTTGGGCAACTTATGAGTACAAAGCGAACTCTCCGACATGTGATGCGCAAGGTGAGCAAGCTATGCCATGGCTATTCGCCGAAAAGGCTTGTACAGCCAATTTACCAGACAGTTTAAACAGGGATCCTGATACGTGTAAATTCAACCAACCAGAGTTAAAGAATGGGCCTGCGACAGGAGTACCTACGAATATCTGTGTGGTTTATCCCTATGGAACGGCTTCAGGTGACCACAAAGCGGGAGAAAATTTAGCTAATATCGTGTCACAGAATGCGCATTTGTATGAGGCACTTTCAACGACAAATGCCTCTCCTGCTATGCAAAGGTTAAGCAATTACTTCAATGTGGGGGCTATCTGGGTGAGTGATACGGCAAAAAGTTCTGGTGGCATAGGTGTCCCGAATGAACGCGGGTCTTTACGATTGGCCAATAGTGTCGCTGAAACTGATTTTCAACATGTTAATTTGAACAATGAGTTTTCCAGTAACTGCTTTGGCTGTCATGAGTATTCAGGGACAGGGCAAAAGATGAGTAATAACATTACCAGTCAAAAACTGAGTCATAGCTTTATCGACATTGTAACAGGCCAAGGGAAAGCGGCCGATGTGAATGCAATTAGCCAAATTACGTCAAATGATTTTGCGGCGCTCATTTGTGGAGGTGATCCATCGCAAAAAGACAAGGCAAAACGTAAGGGCACATGTAAAAATGCCAGAAGCTACCTCAAGTGGAATGGGAACTGGACGAATATTAATACATCGGCGGGCTCTGTGTGTGGTTGTGAAGTGGAGTAAAGCACGGGTTTATTAGCCTAATTTGTAAGGCGAGTAGAGGTGCGGTAAACATTCTCGTACTCGCCTTTTTTATACAAATATGAGCAGTTAAAGTTTTCTGTTAGAGGTTACTGGCACGCACTGATAAATTGCCACACCTGCCAGCGGCCTGAATATTGTGCAGGGTGTTGATTACTTGAATACCATTTGGCCTCGTACAAACGATTGTCTACCTGTACTTGATCGCCTCTAAGATAGACATCTTCGGCGCGCCAATTTGCAACCCCTTTGCACACACCGTCTCCTGGATTGGAGCTTCCTAGCCATTTATTTCCGATACCGAAATTCATCGCACTGAGAATATCGCCATTGTCTTGGGCGTATTCCCAAGCAAATATGCCTCCTAAATTACTGGTTACTGCGTATTGGGCTTTTTTAATTACACTGGCAGGGTGGTCAAAGCCGACGAAGGCGGCATCGCTTTCTCTCCAAGCATAGTGACAATCACAGTCTGCATCGTAGCGGATAGTAAAGCCATTGATCCCTTGACCATTTTGGCCGATGACTTCATTGACTATGCGGGTGTAAGTGCCTACACCTTCTTCATCCCATGGCTGAACCGCTTTAGGAAATAGCCCTGTTGCTTGCCCGCCGATATGTGTACCTGAAGCACTTAAACTGACACCATCAAACCCTCGTGCATATTTGGCCACACCGACAACCAGTTTGTTGGCAGGGACACTTTTATTGAGCAGGTTTTGTACGCCTTGCATGACACCATGAGCGGCGATGTTTGCACAGTGTGCATCTAAAGAGGTATGGTGGCCAATGTTACTTCTAGACCAGCCGCCAAAAAAGTCGTATGTCATCAAAAAAATGTAGTCAAGATAAGGTGCTGCTCGCTCGTAATCTATGTTCCGGACATTATTGGCATGAGTACCTATAGCACTGGTGATCGAGTACTTTTTGCCAAGTTCCACTTCTAAGGTATCGAAGGCTGCTCTTAAGTCTTGCATTAAATCGGCATAGTGACCGCCTTCTGCTGGAGTATTTGGCCATTCCCAATCGATATCAATGCCATCAAAAGCGCGATGTGCACGCAGGTAATCGACGACAGACTGAACAAAGACTTGCCTCGTTTGTGGATCTTTCGCCATAGGGGGGAATGTATCCGAGCCGCCCCAGCCACCGACTGAAGGTAAGATTTTGAGGTGAGGGTATTTTTGCTTTAACTGCAAAAACTTGGCTGCAAATTGCTTATCAACAGTGGTCTCGTCCTCTGCGAGGACATAGTCGGGTTTATTGGCACATACCGAGGCGTCATTTGGGAGCTGTCCTGGCCCACACGCCCTTAAAAACGCGTATAAAATATGGGTTAAATTATCTCCTGGCACATTATCAATGGAGCTTGGATCTGACCAATTGGCTATGTAGGTGCCAACCACTTTGTTGCTTGTTTGCTTAAACGGCTGGTGGGTGCCAGTAAATTCTTGATACTGATCTTGTGCATAAGAAAAATGAGTTACAGACATTAATATCAGGGCAAGTAACCCTACGCTATTAAATTTATATACTTTCATAAGTATCCCTTTACATGTTTGTCGAGCAAAAGCGTTGTTAAAGCGCTTATGCTGAATTGTTGCGTATTCAAAATGCTGACATTAAAGCTTTTGGATATCAGCTTTTTGAGAATATTTTATACTTCTGGGTTTGCCAAGTTGAACTATGGTCGAATAAATTATTCAATAAAGGGACGAGCATTCCTGTGAGTGAGTATCGAGCATGCATGATTTTTTCGATGTTAGGTCTAAGCTTAAGTAACATATTTAATCAGTTTTACTGATATGCACTCTTTTTAGGTTACTTATGTAATGTTTACCCTAATAAAATTAATTCCATATGAGTGTTTTAGAGTTAAATGCGATTACAGCTTTAGAGACTTGAGCGAAAGAATTGATAGTAAATTAGGTCAGCCTAAGCTTTTTAAAGGCCTTGACGGGCGCCTAATGTGTGGTGAACGTTACGGCACTGAATTCAAAGCGTATCAATTACTGTCGTATCAAAATGGATTTCAGCCTATTGCATTTGGCAAAATGAACGAGGGTCAAGCAGGGTGTGAAATAGAAATAACGATCCGAATGCACAAAGCGACAATGCTGTTTTTTATTGTTTGGACATTAATTTTGGTTCAATCATGTATTTCACATTTTTCAACTCCAATGAATGAGTGGGGATGGATTTCCGTAATACCATTGATCCTTTTATTTGCTACCTATATTGTTATGTATGTGAGCTTCTGGTCTCATGTTGATGACCTAAAGTATTTATTAAAGCAATTATATAGCGAGACTTGATAGGTATAACTTGACCACAATAAAAAGCCCGATGTGCTCGCATTATAATGGGCTTAGTTATGCATCATTTATCAATGATACTGAGCAGTCAAACTTACGAACCTGTAAGACAGGTGTAGTTGTGTCATCTATTTTAACCAGTGCGCTTTGTAATCAAAATATGGAGCTATCTGCACAATAATTCAGATAACTCCGTGTCTTAGTTGTTTAATCCTAACAATCAGCTTCTAAAGCCTATTAATATAAATGCTTCAGCTCTGTTGGTACTTTAGAGGTGATATTGGCGATGCGCTCAGCTTTTGCATCTATGCCAACGAAGGTAGTTGTATCATTGCCTGGTACGCACAGTGTTGTGGTTATGGGGCCTGTTGTTTGGTTTGCTTGCGTAAAGTTAACGCGAGCAATGCTAGATGAGGTTGTATTGAGTACAGCTAAATTCATACAACCTGCCATCATAGGAAACTTAACACCGGTTTGATAGGTACTCGCTGGCACGCGTGCAATTTCAAATCCCGCGTTGTTGGCATTTTTGGTCGTTTGCATACTTGCTCTGCCGTAATTGCTGACTTGCAAAGATGAACGGCCATATACATTGAGTGTTGAAGACGGCTTCTCATTATTTATGTAGTAAAAGTGTACATTACTCGATGGAATTAAAACGGTTGAACTTGTCTCTTGTGGGTTAACATACATCCAGCTAGAGATCTGCTGAATAGATCCGTTAATTGATGCTCTTCCCCAGTGAATATTTGAGAGTGTGACTGCGCCGTTCATGTTTTCGATTGTACAAGAGTCTTGATGATACAAGATAATGCATCGACCGCCGTTAGTTTGGTATTGATAGTCGAGTAGTATGTCGAATGTGAATCCATTTTGCCCCATGATTGGCATAGGCACTGAGTGGGTTACACCATCAGTTGTAGCGGCCAATTTGAATGTAATATCTTGTTTTGCATATGCGCTTAGGCTAAAAGCTAAGCTGGCTAGCGTTAAACTCGTTAGCGTTTTTCTGATTTTCATTTTTTTGTCCTTAAAGTGATTGAAGCTTTAATCGTTAAGTTATGGAATGTTTTATAAATCGCGTAACGTTCCTTTATCTGGAAAATGGGATGTTATGTTTCTGGGTTGTTTTTTTCAAGTTAAAGTATTGTGTATTTCCCGTGTGCATGACGCATTTCAAATTGTTTCTCTCGAGTGCACGATGAACAGGGTCTCAATGGCGCTTAGTTACCGAGTTAAAGTCCTAACTGTTTGGGTTCGTGTAATCAATTCTTTAGTCACATTCATTCATGTGTTTTTGGTTCTTAAAGAATAAATGGCTACACCTCTGCAGCGGGCTTCTGTGGGGATGATATTTTAATGCTGTACTTTATTTATACAGGCGCGTTTATTTTTATGGAAGTCTTTGCTGCATATAATTGTTGAAAATCTATATAGGGGGAGGTGTAAAGTAAGCTATGTGTTTTATTTAGTTCAATAATCAAACTGTAGCTTCAGTATTTATTGTGTTTTTAACATTGTTTTTATCATTAAAGTCTAATTTTCATATGGGAACAAATAAATAACAGCTAAGTAACGTAAATTTACTTTTGATGAGTGGATTTTTATAAAAACGCTATGAAACTTCAAAGGTTAATTTTTCATCTTATTTATGGTTATATATTTCAATGGGTTAGAATTTCAATTAGAATTTAATATGAAATAAAATAGTATATTGTAGCGGGTTTATTTTAAATCATATGATCATTTAAATTTTTTATTCTAAAGGTTAAAACCTTTGGTTATTTTTATATATCTATATAAAACAATGGCTTAATCTAGCTTTGTCGAGGGTTTAGCTATGTTGAATTGATTTCTTAGGTGTTTATTGTAGTGTTGACTGAACGCCCGTTCATTTAATACCTTGTAAATGCGCATTAGCGTTAAACAAAATAATAAAAAGGTAATTAAAATGAAAACAACCATAAAAGCTTTAACACTTCTTGCTGGTACTTTCTTTGCTAGTTCTGCGATGTCTGCTGAACTTGTATGTGATGTATATCCAAAAGGTCATACAACTAATCATACATGGGGCAATGGTACTTCACACTGTGATGGTTTTGATATGTCTTTCGGTAATTCTACATCAGGACGTTTTTACTTAAAGAATGTGACTAAGCCTATTAGAGAAGTTCAGTGGAGTGGTTCTGCTCGCTGTAGTGGTGGTACTAGCTGTAATGTGACTATTCGTTCTTACGCTGGCGCTTCGGCATCTGCATTGATCTTATATAAAGATGGTACTTGGGAGAGAACAAATACCGCTTATGCGACTTATGAAACCGGATTTTAATTTGTGCGCAGTTAGCCTAGCTAATAAGGTTTTAATTGACTAAACCAAGTTGGTCTTGGGCTTTATACTTAGGGGCAGTTGAAAAAAGCTAGCCCCTAAACTTGAACTGATGACATTTAAATGAGTAATTAACTGATTATCAGGTAAAAACTTTTAGGTGCTATTAAGCTCTAAAATCACTCTCTAGCTCTGATTAAACCGAAAGTTGGGTTTAGTTTCATTCCTTAACATTATAAATCCCATTTTAAGTTAAGTTTTCGTAGTGCTTTTTGTTTGCTCTGGTAATACAAACTCTATTATTTGCTCGTCTGATCTAGGAAAAATATATGCTGACCGTTGTTTCCGCCATCCTTGTTTTTCATAGAAGCCACTTTTCCCCAGTGCCGCAGTGAGCATGGTTGTATCATATGAACTTAAGCACTTTTCCAGATGATCAAGTATAATTGCACCTAAACCATGTCCCTGATAATTAGGATGTATCGCGAGATCGACTACCCACGCGTAAAAACTTCCGTCATCGACTGTTCGTCCTATTCCGACCAGTTGCTCTTTGTGATAAGCGAAGTATTTAAACGTACTGTTATTAAAAGCACTTTCAAGTTTATTGGGACAACGGGCTGGCCAGCCAACTGTTTCAAATAGTGTGCATACTTGCTGCCAGTCAACATGTTTTGTTGTGGTTATAAATTGAATATCCATATTTTAGAACGCCTTAGTTCTTGTTGATTTAAAGTATAAATGTTCACGTCCTGTTAGGGTGAGTGAGGGCATAAAAATATCTTGGTAAACCCTCAAATTCCTTTAGGGCGTAAGTTTAAGCATACTTTTTCACTGTGAGCCTGAATGAACGTGGCATCCATATTTACAAGGAAAGCAGAAAAAAACAAGTTAAGAGCTTTATTATGCAGGTGTGTCTTATCTCTTAAAACTCTATCTACCACAACCATTCACCCAATAGAAAGTTTCCGGTAATTTATATTCTTGATGCGGAGTGGCGTTTTGAAACCTTGGCGGGTAGTGTAGATAAAAATTAATTAGAAGCGACACTTGTATAAATTGAAAATTATATGGATGCTGATTATAAGCATAGAGAAATGTATTCACAGTGGCCACTTGGCAAAGGCTACTCAATTGATAAGACGAGTCGCTCAGTGATGGGGTATTCTTGAGCTTGATTATTTGTTGGAATAGCACTGTTGATAGAGAGCCATTAACTGCTGCTGAATTCTCTCAGTTCGAGCTTGATAGATATAGATATAGATATAGATATGATTGAGCACATATACCCGTTGTAGCATATTCAATGAATGATGTAATAAATGCACTATATTAAGGGTTAATAACTAGGTAATTAAGCTTGATATCTACATTAAAGGTGATAGTAATATAGCTGCTTATAGATTTCACAGTTATAAAATTTCAAAAATTTAGTTTTATACATGGTGTTAACGCTGGGTTCAGTCGCCAATTGAAAAAAGCATAGTTATTGGGGTTGTGGTTTGGATTTATGTGAGATGGTTTTTTATAATTACGCTGATTTAGAGCAATTTTACACTGATTTAAGGTAGTACTTTTTAATGGGTTTTAAATTTTCTACTTTTTTATGCTTTATATGTCTTTGTTTTAGCACTTTCTGTCATGCTGATATAACGGCCCGTTTACAGGCGATTGAAGGCGGTTACCTAGAATATATTGATATTGGTAGTGGTGAATTCACGATTGTAGTTGAGTCAGGAATTGACATGGGTACGCAATATTGGTTACCTGTAATGCCCGAGCTTAAAAAGCTGAATCAACGCGTAATTATATATTCACGTGCAGGTATTGGTGGATCTACAAACAAGTCAAACGTATCATTGCGCACCTCCAATAAGCGTTTAAAGGCTTTACTTAGCGCACTTAATATACAAGATAATATTATTTTGTTGGGCCATTCTTATGGCGGGTTACATGTAAGGCAATATGCGACTGCATATTCTGAGCAGGTCAAGGGTCTGGTATTGCTTGATCCAAGTCACGAAGCATTTTTATCAGAATTAAATCATCTTAATTTTGATTGGTCACAAAGGGATAATCAAAAACTAAATAAAATAATGCACCAAAGTGCTGAATGGCAGGTCTTACAGCATCAATATACTAAAAGCACCATGTTGGACAAAGGCAAGATATCAATGATCCCGACAGTCATTGTTTCATCTAGCATGGAAGGGGAAAGCGATTGGTGGATAGGGCACAGCACCGCAGGGAAAGCTGTGTGGCGGACTTTGCACGCATCTCTTATTGTTGAGAATCCAAATTCGATGCATCTAGTGTCGAGCTCAGTTAGTCATAATATTCCACTGGATGATCCCAAGCTTGTTGTATCTGCCATTAGAATTTTAGTAGAAATGTTGTAGTGGTTTTTTGATATGCCTCTAGGCAGTTTGCCTCGTTTGCTATCAATATTAGGTGGCAGTCTGAAGAGATTTTCGTTCACAATAATTATTGACTTATACGGAATAAATATCAGTGTGAGCATTCCCCTTACACTAGCGATAAAAAATGCTCCACTTTCACCTGAATTTGGTCCCATGAAGAAATATAGCGCAAAATTATAACGTTAAAACACGAGTTTTACATTTCTTGTTTACATGATAAATCATTAGTTTTTTTGTGGTGATTTCATCTGTACCTCTAATATAAACCTAAAAGTAAATACTTAAGTATTGTTTTTTGGCTCTGGTCCTGATTGTTCTCGAAATAGGCCCTAAATTTCTTTTCCATACAAATCAGATGAGTATGCTTTTTCATCAAAATCATTTTGGAACGATGCTGAAAATAACTTTTCTTGCGTTGCGTTTTGTGTATGATTCGAACAAATATTCTACACAGAACACAGGTAGATCTTCGTTAGATTTGAGGGCAGTACTTTTGAACATCAACCGACTACTAAGCAACATAAAGGTTGCGAATAAATTACGACTAGGCACCTTAGTGGCCATTACAATTATCATAGGTATTCAGTTTTCAGCGGCTAACAAGCTAAGAGAAAACATGATCTCTGAGCGTAAAGATCAAGCGATAAATCTTGTTGAAACACTTAGCTCACAAGTAAGTGCAATCGCAAGTCTACCAAATTTGAGTGAACAAGAGCGCCAAGCTCAAGCTAAACAGCTGGTTAATAGTGCTCGCTATGCTGATTCTGGTTATTATTTTTTATTCGATACAAATGGGGACATGGTAGCGCACGCGATCAAGCCACAGCTAAATGGCTTGTCTATGACGAACCATAAAGAGGCGTTTATCTCTTTTGCATTTCGCGCATTTGTTGACAAGGTGGAAAAGCAGGGGGCGGGCTTTGTTGAATACGCTTGGCCTAAGCCTAATTCTCGAGAAGTCACCAGTAAAGTGTCTTATATCAAGCGCCAGTCTGACTGGGGCTGGGTTATCGGTACTGGTATTTACTTAACCGATATTGAAGACGCGTATAAAGATGAGCTGATATTCATCGCTTTTGAACTGCTATTTTATATTATCTTGCTAATGATTGTGTCAGGGGTGGTCGCGAAAAATATTTCTAAGCCCTTAAACAAGCTGACACGCACTATGTCATTGGTTGCAAGCCAAAAAGACTTAACCATTGAGCTGAAACATCGCGGTGAGGATGAGTTGTCTGAAATGGCAATTGCGTTCAACGCAAGTAATGCGCAGTTTAGGCAAGTAATCGACAACATCAATGTGAATACACTGTCTTTGGCTTCACATGCTGAAGAATTGTCAGCAGTCACTCAACAAATTCAATTGGGTCTTGCTCAACAAAATAGAGAGACAGAATCAGTTCAAGACAAGGTGCTTGATTTGAAAGAGTCTGCAAACAGCGTGTTCGATCAGAGTCAAAATGCTTTGGTGTTAATTGATAACGCAAGCGGGCTCACTGAGCAAGGTAAACAGCATATCGCTGATAATGCCCATCAGATTGAGCAGGTCGCACAGCGAGTTGAATCGACCTCTATGTCAGTAAAGAAACTTGAGGAGAGTTCCGCACAAATTGGTGAAGTGTTGGATGTGATACAAAAAGTTGCTGAGCAAACTAATTTGTTAGCATTAAACGCGGCGATAGAGGCAGCACGTGCGGGAGAGCAGGGCAGAGGATTTGCTGTTGTCGCTGATGAAGTCAGAACTTTAGCCATTCGTACTCATGAATCAACAGAGGATATTCAATCCATTATTGAGCAGCTACATGCTGGCGTGTCAGAAACGGTAGGCGAAATGGAAAAGTGTAAAGAATCAACTGAAAAGGGTTTGATAACGAGTAAACAGTGCGATCAAACGTTAGTGGAAATAGACAGTGCAGTGAAGCAAATTCAAAGCTTTGGTCAGGGCGTTGCAAACTCTGCGAAAGTACAGTCTGATGCAATGAATAGCATTGTTGATAATATCAATGGGATTGTGGCGGTTTCTCAACAAACTGAAGCAGGCGCAAAACATACGAACTCATCTAGCCGTCAATTGAGTGAGATGTCTCAGCAATTAAGCGAGATGGTTGGGGAGTTTGAAGTTTAAGCTTTTTGAAGTCAGGGGTAGAAGTAACAAATTGGGTTACTTTTACCTTAGTTAATATGAATAAGTCTTAACTTGTTTCTGCCTCAAAATTAGTTATGCCGATAGCTGGATTGTGACAATTTCGCACATTGAAGATTGGCGTCTCAATCGTTAACTTGTTCGATTGAAGCAACTACTCTGCTCCCCTGGATTTGGTCCGTTATTATGCCACCGATTTAACATGTTAATAAAAATTGCAATTGGTTTGTATGAATAGGCAACGCAACGCATTGCCTGTTGAACGTGTTACGGTAAAACTGGACAAGTGTCCGTAGTATTCGACAATTGGCAAGCTGATCTGCAAGC
>NZ_JAKFZS010000013.1 GCF_021654285.1 Pseudoalteromonas luteoviolacea
CGCTGCCTCGTTTAGCTTTAGCAGTGCCGAAGTAGGCGCAACCTACAGCTATACTATTTCGAGTAGCAATGGCGGCACATCAGCAACGGGCAATGGCACGGTGACCTCTGCAAGCCAAACCATTTCTAATATAGATTTAAGTGCACTAAACGACGGCACGCTCACGCTGTCTGTGACGCTGACAGACACCGTAGGTAACACGGCTACAGCAGTCACCGCAACCAGTGAGCTAGATACATCCAGCCCATCAGTGACAACATTCAGTGCATCAGATACGGCGCTTAAGGTTGGTGAAACTTCGACGGTTACTATTGTGTTGAGTGAGTCGAGTGATAATTTCACAGTAGATGATGTGAGCGTTTCAGGAGGGACTTTAAGCAACTTCACTGCCACTTCAGGAACACAATATAGCGTGGTGTTCACGCCGAGTGAAAATTCAGAAGCGGACGCTACGCTTGATATTCTCGCTGACAAGTTTACCGACAGTGCTGGCAACCCAAATACAGCGGCGCAGCAAATCACCTTGAGTGTCGATACCAGTTCGCCGACAGGGCAAGCTGTCAATATAGATCAGGCTCTTATCAATAGAGATAATGAGTCGGCTCTGAGTTTTAGTTTAACTGGTCTGGAGAGCTCGGGTACATTCACATACAGCATTACAGATGCAAATAATGCCTCGGTGACTGGCAATGGCAACATTACAGCTGCTACTGCTCAAGTATCCGCGATTGATGTGAGTAATCTGGCTGAAGGTACTTTAACGTTAACGGTAATCGTGACAGATGCGGCTGGAAATAGTGCAAATCAGATTTCAGACACTGTTACTAAAAAGTATAACGTGGCGCCGACTCTATCTGGCCAGCCTACAACGTCGATTGCGCAAGACCAAGCTTATAGTTTTACACCCACTTTAGTTGACCCTGATGAGCAAGATACGCACACCTACAGCATCACTAATTTACCTAGTTGGTTGATGTTTAGTACGACGACAGGTGTTCTTTCTGGCACGCCAGCGGATGCTGATGTAGGCGAGTACAATGGCATTGTGATTTCGGTGAATGATGGCACTGATTCAGCGTCATTGGCGAGCTTTAATATTGAAGTGACCAATGTCAATGATGCGCCAAGTGGCACAGCGTTTAATTTTGCCACTCAAGAGGCTGGCACGCTGAGCGTAACTGCGCAAGCAGGTTTACTCAGCACCGCAACAGATGACGATACTGACAACGGAGATACGTTAACTGTAGAACAGGTCGCCGCTCCGTCATTTGGTCAGTTGACACTGAATACAGATGGCAGCTTTACCTATCAGCATGATGGCAGCGAAAACCATACTGATCAATTTACCTATCGTGTTAAAGATGCATCAAACGCGACATCTGAGACGTATACGGTGACGATTAATGTCACGCCAGTTGCGGATGCGCCAACAGCGGTGAATGACGTGTTGACCGTGGTTGAAGATAATGCAGGTAACATAGATTTATTGGCTAACGATAGCGATCCTGAGCAAGATATGGTGGCCTCCTCTGCAACGGTTGTTACCGCACCGAGCAAAGGGAGTGTTAGCCTATTAAATGGCGTTGCGACTTATACACCAAATGCCAATGAAAATGGTGTAGATACATTCACCTATACAGTCAAAGATGCGCAGCAAAATACTTCTAATACGGCGACGGTGACGGTGACCATTACCGCGGATAATGACCTCCCTGTAGCGAAAGAGTTGGTGATTAATACATCTGAGGATACTCATTCAGACCCGCTGCAAGTTCGTGCTCAGACTACGGACATAGAGGATGGTATACCAACAGGAGACTTGGCAATATCGACCCAGCCGAGTAAAGGCAGTGTTGTTATCGACCAACAGCAGGGGACGTTTGTTTATCAACCTGCTGCCAATCAAACAGGCTCAGATAGCTTTGCTTACACGGTAGCAGATAGTGCAGGGGCTGTATCAACACCGATGACAATTACCGTGAATATTGGCGCGGTGAATGATAAACCCGTGGCCGCTGCTGACAGTGTCACAACCGATGAGGATGTGAGCACTCTGTTATCGATTTTATCAAACGACAGTGATGTAGAAGATCAAGGTTTCAATGGGGCAAATATCACACTTGAGGATCAAGGTAATGGTGCGGGTAGCTATGAAAAAGCCATGGTGACTATCCAAGCCGACGGGCAGTTGAACATTGTGCCTGTTGCAAACCAAAATGGCACCTTCACGTTTAACTATACCCTGACTGACAGTGAAGGTTTAACCTCTGATCCTGCTCAAGTAACTGTCACTCTAACCCCAGTGAATGACGCGCCAGTGGCCGTTGATAATACAGCGAGTTTGCAAGAAGAGGGTTCATTTGAAGTGAACGTCTTGGGTAATGATACGGACGTAGATGAAAATGACAGCTTTAATCTTGCTAGTGTAACTGTGGTTGACCAGCCTCAATTTGGTCAGGCGGTTGTCAATGCGCAAGGCGGGATTGTGTATACCCCGAACCAGCATTACTTTGGCGATGATACTTTTACGTATACAGTTCAAGATACAACGGGCGCAACGTCTAATAAAGCCACGGTGACAATGACGGTGACTCCTGTGAATGATGCACCGATTGCACAGGCTCAAAACCTGAATTTAGATGAAGATGGCAGTTTACTTGTTACGCTCAGTGCGACTGATCAGGAAAACGATGCGCTGATCTATCGCGTTGTCACAGGTGTGTCTAGCGGGACATTGGTACAGCAATCAGATACAACTTGGTTATATACACCAACATCAAATTTCAACGGGGTTGACACATTCACCTTCGTAGCAAATGATGGTACAGATGACTCTGCGGCTGCAACTGTATCTTTGACAGTCAACGCGGTGAATGACCAACCTACGGTCACAGGGCAAGCTGTAAGCGTAGATGAAGAGACGCAGGTAAATATTACTCTAAGTGCAGAAGATATAGATAACGATAATCTCACTTACTTACTTGTTGGTGAACCAAGCAATGGTAGCTACTCACTCAATAGCAATGTGTTGAGCTATACAGGTAACTTAGATTACTTTGGAGCGGATAGCTTTACCTTTAAAGTGAACGATGGTCAGGCAGACTCAGAATTAGCGACGGTGAATATCACTGTCAATAATATCAACGATGCGCCAACGATTTCAGGGAGTCCAAGCAAGCAAGTTAATGAAGACAGTGCATACAGTTTTGTGCCTACCGCCGAAGATAAAGATGGCGACAATTTAACATTCGCCATTGAAAACTTACCGAGTTGGATGTCCTTCGATAGCACAACGGGGGCGATATCAGGCACACCTGTCAATGCAAATGTTGGCGTATACACAGGCATTGTGATCAGTGTTTCAGATGGTACAGAAACAGCCGCACTCACTGCGTTTAACATTACCGTTGTTAATACCAATGATACACCAACGATAAGCGGCGTGCCTTCAACTTCTATTAATGAAGACAGTGCGTATAGCTTTACCCCAAGCGCAACGGATATTGACGGAGATACCTTAACCTTTAGTATTCAGAATGCACCAGCTTGGATTGAATTTAATACTGCAACTGGTGAAATGACAGGCATACCGCTGGACGCCAATGTTGGTACTGATACAAACATTATTGTTTCAGTCAGCGATGGTCAGATAAGTGCGTCTATAGCGGCATTTGATATTGTTGTTAATAATACCAATGATGCTCCGACAGCAATCGCACCAAGCTACAGTATTAGCGAGGGAGCAACATTAAGTGTAAGCAATGTTGAAGGCCTACTGAGCGGTAACTTTGCCCTTGACGATGATTTAGATAGCAATGATGTATTGTCGATTGTTGATTTAACTCAGCCAACGTTTGGCACTTTGAGTGTGAATGCAGATGGCAGCTTCTCTTATTCGCATAACGACAGTGAAACACAAAGCGATAGCTTTACCTATCGATTACAAGACAGCATTGGTGCTCAATCTAGGGTTGTGACTGCTACCATTGCAATCACGCCAGTGTCTGACTCTCCTGTCGCTGTGGATGACAGCGCGCAAACCAATGAAGATACGCCAGTGACGGTAAACCTATTGAGCAATGACACGGATCCTGAAGGGGATATTGTAGCCTCTTCTGCAGTTGTCGTTGATCAACCAGCTATTGGCTCTGTATTAATTGAAAACGGGGTAGCGACCTATACACCTAATCAAGATGTAAATGGTACTGATTTATTTACCTATATCGTATCAGACCAAGATTCCAATAATTCAGACAAAGCCACTGTATCGATCACCATTTCGGCGATAAATGATGTGCCGCAAGTTGAAGACATTACTGTGAATATCGACGAAGATGCTGAGCAAACCAGTATTAACGTCATGGCCTTTGCAACGGATATTGAAGATGGTATCCCAACAGGCGATATTGCAGTCATCACTGCACCACAAAAAGGCAATGCAGTTACTAATAGTATTAATGGTTCAATTGACTATACGCCGTTTGAAGACGATGAAGGTACAGACAGCTTCACTTATACTATTGCGGATAGCAACGGAGCTGTTTCTGAGTTGGCCACTGTGTCAATTAATATCGGTGAAGTAAATGATGCGCCAATCGCAGCGGATGATAGTGTGACAACGCAAGAAGATACACAAATCACGCTCAATATCTTAGCAAATGATACTGATGTTGAAGACGAAGGGTTTAACGGCGCGAATATTACTATACAAAATAATGGAGTGTTTGATTTCGCAACTGTGGCTATCTTAACAGATGGTCAATTACAAATTACTCCGACACAAGACCAAAATGGTCAGTTCAGCTTCACTTATACGCTAAACGACAGTGAAGGGTTGAGCTCCTTACCTGCCACAGTTAATCTGACGATTGAAGCTGTGAATGATGCGCCAGTGGCCATTGATGATATTGCCGCCCTTGAAGAGGAAGGGGCGTTTGCGGTGAATGTGCTGGGTAATGATACAGATGTGGATGGTAACAATGAAATCGACCCATCAAGTGTGACAATTGTGAACGCTCCTGCAAAAGGGCAAGTCAGTATTGATGGGCTTGGTCGAGTTGTATACACCGCCAATACCAATGAAGTGGGTAATGATATCTTTACTTACACGGTCAAAGACACCTTAGGCCTAGAGTCCAATGTCGCAACTGTGACAATGACTATAGATAATGTCAACGATGCACCAGATGCCCAAGATGATAGCTATTCAGAAGAAACCTTTGATGAAGCAACGGGCACATACCGCTTAGCAGTACTTAGTAATGATAGCGATGTGGATACGGGGGATTCATTGATGCTTTTGAGTGCTCAAGCGTCAGTTGGTAGTGTGCAAGTGGCAGGTAATGAGCTGGTTTACACACCTGAAGATACGTTTAACGGCGTGGTGATCATCGACTATGTAATTAAAGATGAGGCTGGGGAAATTAGCAGAGCAGTTGCAGAACTGACAGTAGTTAGAAATGATGCGCAGGGCACACCGCCAACGATTAACGTGCCAGCAGATATTAATGTCAATGCAACGGCTCTATTCACTAAAGTGGAGCTTGGTAATGCAACGGCTACAGACAGTAATGGCAATGTTATCGGCGTATCACTTGTGAATAATAATGTGTTGTTTCCTCCAGGTCGCCACCTTGCGACATGGCGAGCTCAAGACAGCAATGGTTTGAGCACATTTGCCACACAAAATGTATTTGTGAATCCACTCGTTTCTTTAGCTAAGGATACACAATTATCTGAAGGTCAAAGCTTCGCATTAGGCGTCTTCTTAAATGGTGAGGCAACACAGTATCCAATACAAATACCTTATACGGTGTCTGGTACGGCAAACAGTTCAGACCACACACTTAGCAGTGGTACGCTTACGATAGCTTCTGGCATTGAAGGCGAGATCACCTTCAGTATTTTTGAAGATGGGCTGAGTGAGGGTAATGAAACCATTATAATCACACTTGATGAATCACTGAATCGAGGCGCTAAATTTACGACTCAAGTGACTATTGTTGAAGAAAATGTCGCGCCTAGCATTGTTCTCAGCGCTAAACAAAACAATGAGTTACGTACTACCGTGACGGCAAATGAGCAATTAGTTACCGTGTCAGCGCAGGTGAGTGACCCGAACATTGGTGATAGTGTGCAGTTACAATGGAGTGCACTGGATAATGAGCTACAGAACCTCAGTACAGTAGAAAATGAATTTACCTTCTCAGCTCAATCTCTTAGCACTGGTATTTATGGGGTTTCAATCACCGCGACGGATGATGGTGAGCCAAGCCTCGCTAGTACAGCGCAAATCTATCTAGAGGTCGTACCTGAGCTCGTTGTTCTGACGGACCAAGATACCGATGGTGATTTAATTCCAGATAATGAGGAGGGCCATTCTGACTCCGATAATGATGGTATTCCAGATTTTCAAGATGCGATCACTGACTGTAACGTTATGCAAGAGCAGGCATTGGAGTCTTCTCAATTTTTGATTGAGGGCGAGCCCGGTGTATGTATTCGTAAAGGTGTAACAATTGCACAGAATTCGACAGGCGGTGTACAACTTCTGCCTGAAGAATTACAGCAAGATGATACCGCTACTAATATAGGAGGATTATTTGATTTTATAGCTGTTGGTCTTCCGCAAGCCGGTGATAGTTATAGCATTGTTATTCCACAGCGTAACCCGATACCTATCAACGCAGTATATCGAAAACTAATAGGTACTCAGTGGGTTGATTTTATCGTTGATGAACAAAATAAAATTTATTCCTCACTGGGAGAGCCAGGATATTGCGCCCCTCCAGGAAGTGATGTTTGGCGAGAGGGACTCACTGAAGGTGATTGGTGTGTCAAACTACAGATTGTAGATGGCGGGCCAAATGATGATGATGGCATAGCTAATGGTAGCATCATCGATCCGGGTGGTGTTGCAATTGTCAATAATGGTAACTCTCTACCTGTTGCAGTAGCTGATGAGAAAGTTGTGGGCTCTGGACAAGCTATTCAGATAGACGTACTTGCAAATGATACAGATGCCGATGGTGATACTTTAACTATTACAAGTGCATCAGTTGATTTTGGTACTGTCGTGATTGAGGACAATAAGTTGCTTTATACGCCTCCTCAAACTTTTGTCGGTACTGCAACGATTCAATACAGCATTACAGATGGACAAGGCGGAACGGCGAGCAATACGGTCACGGTTAATTTGACCGTTAATTCAGCCCCAACCACAACATTAGATGAAGCGTCGACAACAGATCAAGCGTCAATCATCTTAAATGTGTTAGAAAACGACTTTGATGCTGATGGCGATACATTATCAGTCATTGATGCGGTAGCACAAAGCGGTACGGTTAGCATCAACGCAGATGGCACCATTTCATATACACCTAAATCTGGCTTTGAAGGTGTAGATATCGTTACATATACCGTTGTAGATAGTAAAGGTGCAATTTCGAAGGGAGTAGCACAAATCACCGTTACAGCTTATAAAGCTGTCGCGATTGAAAATACGTCATCAGGCAGCCTAGGAGGGGGGCTTATTTTGATACTTTCAGCATTATTAGTACGTAGACGTAAATCGGGTTTACCAAGTTTTGCATTGGCCTCTTTAAGTTGCATTTTACCATTTTCTGCTTATGCGGATGGTTGGGAGTTAAAAGGTACACTTGGACAAGCCAATGCTGCGGAGCGAGTAGATAATAACTCTGGCCTGCAAATCAAGAATATTGATAATTCCAGTGAATCATGGTCCGTGAGCAGCTACTATGAGTTGCTGCCGAATTGGCATGTCGGGATTGGTTATGTTGATTTAGGGCAAGGGCGAGTTGACTTTGAGGGGGAGAGTTTATCGCCAGCAGAGTCACATCTAGCTGTTTCTCGTATTGCTCCTGTATTGCCCGAAGGCTTTACATTACAAGTCAATTATGACCTTTACCGTTGGCAAAAATTAACCGCAGAGGTCTTCGTTGGTGTATTTGACTGGGAGTATAAAATTACCAGTACACGAGATGAGCGTTTTTTACAAACTTATGAGGCTGCTGAAACAAATGCCTTTATGGGCGCTGAATTGGGTTATCAGTTAAGTGAACGTGTAGAGTTAGGCGTCCAGTATCGATATTTTGATATAAGCGAAAACAATATAAATGAAGTATCCCTGTTGATGGGAATAAAATTTTAGTATTTGTTAATAGTAATATCTAGAAGGTATAGTCGCCTGTGCCTTCTAGGATTTATGTAATCGACCCAGATTCTCTTTGTGACGCATTCCTTAAATGGTATTGAATATATCTGTTTTTTATGAAATGCGCTTTAACCCTATATGGGAAAGTTATTTTTCACCGCATTACTTTCAAGCGCTAACCAGTTATTAAAAGCCAACTATTTTTTAACTTATTGACTTAATGCCATTATTGACAGGCGATTTATCTACTTCAGTTTTTAACCGTTAGTAGTGTTTTTATTACAAAGTTTTCAATCTAATATAGGTCTAGCACAGATATCTATTTTAAATATAGTAATTAAAGCTAACGATATAGAGTGTTAATTTTCACTTAGCTAAGAGCGTATAAAAAGGTAATAGAAGGGGTTGTTTTTTGGGAGGAAGGTTTCGATTTTGGACTTTTATCTAGGTTTTTCATCTTAAATGTCAGATTGTGTAGATATTGTATGGATTAGAGTTGTTATTTTTATATTTTTTAGCCGTTTAAAGTATATGAGAGCTTAAAGTGAATACGATTCTTTATTTACTCCCTAGGTGTTGAATTTTGGGAGCTGTGCATTATCACTTTTACTCCGTTTTTTTGCATAAAAGAGCAAAAAGTAAAAATCATTTAATTTCCTTGCAAAGGCTTGTGATATTTCACAAGCCTTTTATCATACCTTGAAGTTTCCTTGTTTAGATATCGTTTACTCGCTAATCGAATAATTTAAAAGATGATAATAAACATTCATTTATCAAATGATTTTGTGTGCTTGAGATAGAAGGTGTATTCATGAACTTTAATAAGGCTCGGTGGCTATTATTGGCTGGTGTATTCAGCTTAGCTTTTGTTGCAATTTGGGTACTCATCTACCCTATTCAAGGGGGGGATAAAGCAGACAATTCGACTGAACTTGACGGCCCAATATTAACTTCGAAAGCTTTGGTTGAAAAAAGAGTGATATCGACAATACCAATGAGTCAAGAGGTTGAAATAACGACGGCGCAACACATTGGCCAGCTTAAAGCGATGTCTCGGCCTATTTGGCATTTGTCAGGCGTATTTAACGAGCACTTGAATGTATTAAAAGCTAAAGCACAAAAAGGAAGCTTAGAGGCGAAATATATAATTGCGATGAACTTTAAGTTTTGTGTTTCTGCGCCACACAATAGTGATGCGCTACAAACTAAGCTAGAGGAAATCGCATCATACAGTGATGCAGGCACGGCTGCGGATAATGTTATCAGACGGTTTCACTACTGCGAAGGGATCACAAAGGCGCAAAAGCAATCCTATGCAAGGTATCTTGAAGAGGCGGCAAACAGCGGCTTTGTTGCAGCACAAGAGGCTTTCGGTAGCTTAGCGACTGAGTATTATATGAAGACGCAAGGCTTTAATCGCGAACATAGAGATGAATATATTGCACAACGCTCGCGTTTCAAAGAAAAAAAGTGGGCGTTTTTAAATCGGGCAGCGCAACATGGAAGTGAAAAAGCAATGATGGCTTTATCAAGCATACATTACTCACAGCAGCTAGAAAAAAACAGCTTTGCGCAGGCCTATGCTTTGAACAAACTACTTATGGAAATTACTGAAGATGATGAAGTATACAATCGCCATGCGTGGTTTGAGCAAAAGCAATATCCGAAAATGACTGAACAAGAGTTAGTATATGCGCAGCAGTTTTACGAAAGCTGGCTGAAAACTATATATGAAAATGGCACACTTTATCCGAGTAGATAATCAAGCAAAGAGTGGTCGTCGAAATAAATAGCCAGCACTTATGTTAAATGCTTGTTTGCCATTAAGACTTGTCGCACTTCAGCGCTGTAGAGCCTTTACTTATAGTGTCCATACGTATTGAAAGCACTATTGAGGATAATCTGATATCCACTTTGATTATCCTCATTACTTTCTACTGACAATCGTTGTCAGTGCCTTTTGTTTTAATTGAACCAACAAACAAAAGGAGCTATACCCATGAAACAGAATATAATTGAAATCGTTACTTTTAAATTAATTGAAGGCGTATCTACAGAGCGAATATTGGAAAAAAGTGCTGACTTTGAAGAGTTTGTAGCTAAGCAGCCCGGCTTTTTATACCGTTCGCTGGCACACAAAGCGGATACTGATACATTTGTTGATATCAGCTATTGGGAAACCTTGGAAGATAATAAAAAAATGCAAGCTGCATTTGAAGAGGCACCAGCATGCAAAGCCTATTGTGCACTAGTTGATAAAGAATCAGTTGGGATCAGCCACCATACTGTATTGACTAAAAGCTGTGATGTTTAATTAAAGGAGGAAGATTGTGCATAAATCAGAGCGATTATTTCAATTAGTCAATTTGCTCAAAGGCCGCAAGGTTGCAGTGACAGCAAAGCAATTGGCTGACAGGTTAGATGTCTCTGAGCGCACAATCTACCGCGACATTCAAAATTTACAAACGTCTGGCGTACCTATAGAAGGTGAGGCGGGGATAGGTTATTTAATCAGTGAGTGTGACTTACCGCCCATGATGTTTTCGGTTCAGGAGCTTCAAGCATTGCTAATTGGTAGCCGGATGCTCGAAGCATTTTCTGATCCAGAGCAAGCCCAGTATGCCCAATCCGCTATTGCAAAAATTGAAGCGGTTTTGCCGACGACAATGAAGCAGATAAATGATGATCTTCCTTATTATGCGCTGGGTTATAGGCATGACGATAGGTGTCAAGCACATAATAAGGTGCTGCGCGAAGCCATTGAAAACAAAAATCATCTATTGATGACTTACCAAGATGTTAAAGGTGATGTAAGTGAAAGAACCATTGAGCCGTTAGGTCTGGTTTACTGGGGAGGAAAATGGACGGTGATTTCCTATTGCTTGCTGAGAAATGCTTACAGGGAATTTAGGCTAGACCGAATTATTTCCCTCATCGTGCTTCATACACATTTTGAACAGGAAGAAGAGAAGAGTGTACTGCATTACATTGATCTCGTTAAGTCGGCTGCTTGCGATAATAAAAATAGCTAGATTTCAAGCTCCTATGACCAGTAGCGAACTATTTAACCGAATATACATATGTAACATTGAGAATTCTTTATTCAACCAAATGCACATCATTTAAAACAAATGAGCACTCAGTGTAAACATTAAAAGCACATTTCATTTTATTCGTAACAAGTATTAACTTTAGTAACTTTTATTAAACGCAAATGAGAGTTGTTATCATTTGTTATCGCTGTTAGTATGCGCGCTCTCTGCGAATAAACAATTGTATTACGAAGTTTGGAGTGTAATATGCAATTCTCTCGTTCACTGAATTCAAAAAGTGTTCTTGCAACTGCGGTTAAAGTTGCTCTATTAGGCGGCGTTGTCGCTACAGCTCAAGCTGCTGAAAAAGCTCAAGACGATATTGAGCGTATTAGCGTTTATAACAAACACAACGCCCTGATTTTAGAATCAGGCACAGCGACTAAATCAAACATGGCTCTGATGCAAACACCTGCAGCAGTGGTTATTGTTGATAAGGATTTACTTGATTCACAAACAGCAAATACGCTGCAAGACGCTATCAGAAACGTGAGTGGCTTTACGCAAGGTGGAAATAACTATGGTATTGGTGACAATCTTGCCATTCGTGGTTTAGGTGTAAATTATACTTACGATGGCATGTACGGCGGTGCAAGCCTAGGTAACAACTACAACCCAACTCGCTCTATGACTAATATCGAGAGTATGGAAGTTTTAAAAGGTCCTGCTACGGGTTTATATGGCATTGGTGCAGCTGGTGGCGTAGTCAACCTAATTGAGAAGAAGCCTCAGTTTGAGGAAGCTTATGAGATCAGCGCAAAAGTAGGTAGCTGGAATACCTACGGACTTATGCTAGATGCAACCAACGCAATTACTGACGATTTAGCATACCGTGTGGTACTCAACCACGAGCGTAGTGATGGTTACCGTGATTTACAGCAAGACCGTGACGAAGTGTACGCAAGCTTGAAGTTTGAGGCGTCAAAAGATCATGCTTTGTTATTTTCAGCGGCTTATATTGATGATGCTGTTCAAGTAGACTCTGTAGGTGACCCAGTACGAATCGTCAATTGGGCTAGCATTGATGGTGAACCAAGAAAACTTACTGGTGCAGACGTACCCAATGACCCTAAGTTTATTATTAACAATGACGATAAAAAAGAGTACCTAGGTGTCCAATTAACGGAAGCACAAAGAGAACAGCTAGCTGCATCTATTTCAACAACGGATGGTCTAAAACCAATTGATTTAGGTGGAACAGGTTTAATATCACCGCTTTCTACACCAAACGAAGGGCAAGAGCTACGTTTTAAGCTTCGCCATGACTGGCATTTGGGCGAAGAGTCAACATTGACTCAGCAAATATTGTGGCGCCAATATGATTCTGATTTGACTCGTCAAACTGGTGCATATAACTATGTTTATTGGGATCGCCCAAATAGAACACATGGTTCAATAATCAATGAAGATCCTCGTGCGCCTCTAGTAACTGAAGATGGTGTATTGCACCCATATGCTGCACGTCGTCAAGAGTATCGTCGTGCTGTTTCAGATGAGCAAACATGGCAATACTTTGCTGACTTACAGCTTGGTTGGAGCTATGGCGATATAAGTGGTGAACATTTAGTAAGTGTTAACTACGAAGATAGAAAGATGTCGTTTAAGCAGTGGCATGCCTACGATAAACATGGTGATACCCGCAGTAATAATTTGCCATATATTCTTGATATTAGAAACCCAGTTTGGCCAACTGGCAGCTTTATGGACTATAACCCATTTGTAAAGAGTAACTACGAAAAATCATTAACTGCGTATGGTATTAGTGCACAAGAAGTACTTTATTTGACAGATGCATTAACCGTGCGAGCTGGGGCAGCTTATACAGAAATCAAGCAAACATATGAAGACTTTGGAACTGATGAGGAAGTTAAAGAGCTTGATTCTAAGGATTCAGGTACGACCTACAATGTGGGTTTAAACTACCAAATTACACCTCAGTTTGCGGCTTTCATTAATGCCTCTAAAGGTAGAACTGCTTATGGTGTGCTTTCGAAGTTAGAAGATGAAAAAGAATTAATTGACGGTACTAACATCCCGAAAAAAACCAACCAACCAGACTCTGAATCAGAGTCATTTGATTTAGGTTTCAGATTTACCGCGTTTGAAGAAGATTTACTTGGTTCTGTTGTTTTCTTTGAAACAAAGCGTACCAACCTAAGATATGGCAATACCGAGTTTAATTCTGAAGTAGGTTCAACAGACTACAACGTTGATGTGCCTCGTTATTTTTACGACAATAATGAAACAACCAAAGGCGTTGAAGTTGACTTAAACCTAGTACTCAATGACGCTTGGAAACTAAATCTTAACGGTACATACCAAGACGCTATCTCTGTAATGAATAGTCAAAAAGACCCTGCAGATAGAGAAGTGGATAAGAAAGGCTTACCTGAAAAAATGGCTGGCGCTTGGATCACACACATGCTACCTCAATTTATGGGAGGAGATTTAGAATTAAGTCTTGGTATGAGTTATGTGAGTGAGCGTACAGTAAGTAGTTCTGGTTTTGGCTTACCAACAGCGGTTGTTGATGGCTATACACGCTGGGACATGGCGGCAGCTTATTACTTTGATAACTATCATTTCCAATTGAATATCGAAAATTTAGCTGATGAAACATACTACAGCAAAGCGATGTTCTTAGGTGGATTACCAGGTAATGAACGTAATGCTAAACTGACGTTTAACTATCAGTTTTAAATAAAACAAGATGATATAGAGGCGGCAATTTGCCGCCTTTTTTATTTTTTATAGAAGAATAATTGAATTTTAGACCTGTTACTGTTGATGCAGGTTTTAACCGTCCGCAACTTCAGCGAAATTCCCGCTTTTATTTATATTTCTTGAGTTTATTGGCCTATAAGTTGCTTTCAATTAGTGAGTTAAACAGACATTGCCGGATAAGGACATGCCAATGAGCATAATTGCTGCGTTAAATCACAATAGGGTATTTCAAAGTCAAGATAGCAAGGCGCAAAATAGCATAGAAAAACACGCTGAATTTGCGTCACTAATGGAAAAAACAATAAACGCCAAGCCCGAAGTTACCGACCCTGATCTCATTATGCCGATTTCTCTTAACCGAAACTATGATGAAATATCGGATCAAGCTCGTGATTATTATCAATTTGCTCTTGAGGTAGCTACAGAGCGTGTTGACCCGGAGCTAGAAGATGATCGTTTAAAAGAAATACAGCTGTACCAAGAAACCATGATTGAAATTATGGACATGCCCATTGAGGTCGAAATTGAACAACATGAAATCAATGAAGCACTGTTATTTGGCAGTCTAGGCATTGACTTTTTACAGTATAAAGAAATGGGGGTTCGCATTGATATGCTCAACCTCATGGAACAAGACATCAATAGTTCTCAAACATTGCTGACTAGTGATAAAGAAAAGCTAAAAAGTGTATTGAATGAAAGGAGAGAAGCGTTGGAGCTACAACGAGAGGAAATGCTTGCAGGCACCTATTTAGAGCAAAATACAGATCATAAAGGCGAAATTAAAAAACGCTTTGATTCAATAGATTTCAAACCTTAGTCATATCCACATCATAGTTTAAATGACCACTTAATAAGGATATCCATGAGTAGTATTTCAGTGTTAAAGCATATGCCTTTTGTTAAGACTCAACAACAATCAATGCGTAATGAAGTGACAAAGCACGCCAGTTTTGCATCTGTAATGCAAAGCGTCTTGACTGAGAAACCAAACCACAGCGCCCCTGAACACTTAATAGCATTGTCTTTAAATGTAAATTTTGATGATATCAGTGAACAAACAATAAGGTATTATCATGAACAAGTTTTACCTAATGCCAGAGAGAGTGGATAAGAGCCAAAGTGCGAAAAACCAACAGATTCAGCTGTTTAAAGAAACAGTCATTGAAATAAAAGACATTGCGATAAAAGTCGAAATCGAGGTCGATGAGGTTAATGAAGCCTTACTATTTAGCAGTCTCGGAATTGATTTTCTGAAATATAAAGAAGCAGGTGTTCGTACGGATATGCTCAGCCTACTAGAAAAAGATGTTTACCAATCTGAAGGCTTAACAGTCTCAGAAAAGCAAGCCCTTATAGACACAATTTCAACTGAGAGGGACAAGCTAGCATCATTGCAAGAAAATATACTGGCTGGCTCTTACGTGCCAGAAGAAAAAACGATGAAGTAAAACCATTAGACTGCATCGACTGAATGAAGGTCAGCCTTTTATAAATAAAAACTTACCCTTTGGCAGTGTTTAATGACCAGCTTGCAATGTTAATTTTAGTTTTTTGGTCAAGCCATTTTGGATATAAAGATAAGTTTCTCTTCAAGAGTAAACCTGTAATATCATGTTTTATTTATTGATCTTTTTCAGTTTACCTTAAATAACAAACATATAACAACGTAACTGTCAGAGCAACTCTAAACTTAAAGTATCGGCATAGTCATAGAGGTGTATATGATAAAAAAGCTCATATTGATCTTTTTATTGCTGGTTGGCGCTGGCTTTACGTTTTGGTTATACCAAGATGTTACAAATGAAGATCGTCACTTTGCTGTTCAAAACACAGCCAAGTCTAAAGATAACTATCTACTTGATCTTAAAGATCACATTTCTCAAGCCAAAAGACCGATTGAACATTTTTCATTCCCGATAGCCATTGGTGCAATCGGTCCTTCCGAGAGCTTATACTCTGGTCCAAATCAGTATCCTTTTTATTGCATGTCACGAGACTCAAAGTTAGGCCAACCCGAAGTGGATAATCATGAAGCGCTTGGGGTTCCAGTTTATGATAGCGATAAAGTTATCGGCTACAGCAAAGATTGCGGCGTAAAAACACGCATTGATTATTACACATTGTACAAAAAAGACGGCAGTTATATTGCTTCAAGGATCACTGATGTAAAAACTGCGAAGAATATCGCATTGCCACTATTTAGAGTAGAACAAGGAACAATCAATCGCTTTATTTATACCTTGATTATGCCGATAAAAAACGCTGAGTTGGGTGATAGGCTAGCTCAAAGCAAATGGAATAAGCGCCTTATTTATCAGTTTAACGGGGGATCTGGCATTGGGTTCAGGCAAGGCAGACAAAAAGCTTCTAGAGTTATGACTCGACAAGCTCAGCAGTTACTTGACGGATATGCAGTCATTAGCTCGAGCGGGAATAAAACCAGTTATACCTATAATATGTTGTTAGCTGAAGATACAGCTCGACGTGTTAAAAAACAGTTCACGAGTTTATATGGCAAGCCCCTTTACACTGTTGGCGTGGGCGGTTCTGGTGGTGGATTAGCACAATACTTGATTGCTCAAAATAGTCGTGAAATTCTCGACGGACTAATACCTTTATACAGTTATCCGGATATGATAACGCAAACGACCTATGCGTTAGATTGTGACTTGTTAAATAACTATTTTACATTCAGGGCTGCCGACAAAAGTGCATGGCGAGATTGGGAGAGGCGACGACTGATTGAGGGGATGAATGCGATCAATGGCTTCCCTCAAAAGGGCGGTTTTTTACAGCCTATAAATCAGTTAATGTCAGGATTTGTGCCTAGTTTACCAAAGGGAAGCAGTGAGTGCATTAATGGATATTTTGGGTTATCAGCTTTTATTAACAACCCTCAGCAGGGATTTATAAGAGAACACTTTAAAGAGCATGTTGTTGATGATACAAATTGGAGCTATTGGCAAGATATGTCGCATGTTTTTGGTATTGATAAGAATGGCTTTGGTTTGAGCACTTGGGACAATGTAGGTGTACAGTATGGACTCAATGCGCTTAAAGCTAAAAAAATAACACTTGATGAGTTTTTACACTTAAATGCTCATATTGGCGGTTGGAAACCCCAGCAACAGATGCAACAAGAGGAAATTGTTTTACCATTTGGCCATAAATTACCTATTTGGCTTACTTTGTGGGGGAACCACAATATCACTACTCCAGTTGATGAAGTTGCCCCAAGACATGAGGGCTCTATTAAAGCGATGAATCAAGCGTATCTATCAGGGCAGGTATTTATTGGCAATATTAATGTTCCTGTGATAGATGCAAGACACTATTTAGAGAACGAGCTAGATATGCACCATATGTCTGCTTCTTTTTATAGTCGACTTCGCATTCAGGCTGCAAAAGGACATAGTAATAACCACGTTATATGGGTTGCACACAAGGACTTTGACCCAACTCATCAGGCATTTGAAATGATGGATATATGGTTGTTGAACTTGAGAGCTGACCCTAGCACCAGTGTAAGTGATGCAAAGCCCGAAACATTGCAAGATACCTGTTTTAATCGAGATGGTAGTATATTTGACTCTGGAGAAGATGTTTTTGATGGGCAATGGAATAGTCGCAATGATGGCTCTTGCCAAAGTCGATTTCCAATGTTCAGTACCAGCAGGATTGAAGCTGGCGGTCAGTGGGGAGGAGATATGTTTAAATGTCCTTTGATACCTGTGAAAAAAGCGATAGAGGATGGCGTTTATGGCGCAATACCGGTGACTAAGCATATTTCTATTTTGCAGAAGATTTTCCCCCAAGGGGTGTGTAATTATGACGGCGAAGATGTAGGGCTGCCTAGTAACTATAATATTAAAAATATAGGCTATAGCGCGTCTCTGGTAAATTAATGATTGTGAAATAATAATATAACCTTAAATAAACTAGGCGACAATAAACTCTTGATGGTTCAAAAATAAGTAATTTATATTTTTGTATTGATAAATATCATAATCCATCTTATATTCATATTGTTCCAATAAAGTGAACTAGATTTTTACCTGGACAAGGATGTTCTATTTAACATGTTTATATCAAGGATAATAATTAGTAATTAATTACGATAAGAAAAACAAAAAATTGTATTAAAGTGTTAACCCCTATTTTACTTCAACATAAACCTCTCTATCATAGTCTGCACCACGGAACAAAAAGGTACAATTATGAACATTAAGAGTTTTTCAGCTATTTCTATTTCAATGTTAGTGCTATCTGGTTGCTCAACTGAAACAACTGAGTCCAAAGGTATTCAAACAGACGCCATCTGGGCTGATATTTATGTTACCTCACAAGGTAAAGACAGTCGTGTTATTGCTGAATTGAATGTCAGCTCACGCAATGGAAATAACATTAAGCTATCAAACAATGACAAACTACAAGCATCTGCGCTAGGTGTGACTAAAGACTTGGAAATTGACGATAGCTTTTTAGACATAGATTACCGCGCAAATTTTAATGTGGCCGATAAAGATACAAAATTTACAGTTACTTTTTCAAGATCAGAAACGAATGATATAATTCGAACAAACCTTAATTTACCAGCACCTTTTACAATCTTCACGCCACAACAAAACCAGTCATTTTATAAAACAGACACAGTTGATGTTAGCTGGACTGCTGATACTGCTACAGATACACGGTTAGATGTTGTGTTAAGTGTTAGGTGCAAAAATAATGAGGGTAATGAGCAAAGCATTGTTGAGAGTTTCCGTGATATTCAAGATGACGGCAATTTATCAATAGATTTAGCTTCTTTGGAAGGTTTTGAGCAAGACATTTTAAACACTAAGAAAGCGTGTCAAGGCGATGTCTATATAGAAAGAATTAGATATAGCACAGTACCTTCGGAATATGCGCAAGGGAGTCGTGCAAGAGCTATTCAAGAGCGTTACTCAGACACCTTTGAGGTTTTGTTATCACGTTAATTGTATCTTGTTAGCCTTTTATACGTAAAACGAACTAATCTAGGGTTTCTAGAGCTACTAATTTCCTTTTTCTGTCCTTTGTATTGATGAACCCAAACTGTGCTAATACGGTTAAGCAAACTTGATATGGTGACTATGCCAAGCTTTGCTTAATTGTAACAGCTCATACCAGTATGGATCTATGTTGATAGAACTCTCCAATAGTGAACGATCATGAACACTTAAATCGCAATTTTATTGGCTATGAAATGCTGATATTACCGCTATGCAAAAATTAATCCGCGAAAAAAAACTGTTGAAAATACCATCGTCATGTTTGAATTTTTAATTCTTAATTTTTGGTATTTTATCGGGTAATTAATTTCTTTTGTTGGTATTTAAGTATTATGCTTTATTTTGCATTACATTGTTTTATTTTGTTTTTTAAGTGACTGAATCAAAGGTTCATTATTTGAATTTTAGATAATGGTAATTGATTTTATCGGTACTTTTAGTGTTTTCTCTTGTTTATTTTATTTCATGAAATAAAAAATGAGTTTCCAGGTGGTATGTGTTCTTTGTATTAAAAAATACACATAAATGGCATTTTACATGAAATATTTTTGGTTGTTTTTTGAACGGTTTTTATTGACTTGAATTAAATATGATTGTTAAAAAAAGCGCTGGATTTACAAAAAAAAGGAAAAGGAAATATGTTTAAGATAAGTGTAAAAAAAGTATCAGCGATGGTTGCTTCTGTTGCTATGTTATGGGCAGGAACTGCGAGCGCGCAGTCTCAATATGAAGTGCCAGAGTTGTTATCTCCAAGTGTATCTGTGTCTCAAGATTTGGTATCGTTAGACAGTGTTGATGGACCTATTTTTATTAATTCTGGGGCATGGGCAAGTAGTGGAGTGCCACCAACGATAAGACACACAGGTTTATTGTATTCGTTAGATCTTCCCGTTGTTGGCTCTGTGCCTTTTGGCTCAACAATAAACACAGTTAACTACAACTGGAGTTTATCTAGGGTACCTGCAGGGTTAGAAGTATATTTGTGCTGGAGATCAACCTCAGCATGTGTTGATGTAAGTAGCAGGCGAAGTGGCAGCTTATCGAATTTCAGAGGACTTGCTGCAAATCAAAAGTTCATTTATGCCTTCGTTATTCGTGGTAACGGTAGCGTAGTCTCGCCAGCTGCATTCGGTAGAACAAGCCAAGTTATTGTAAACTATCAATAGTGATGTTTATAAAGGCCTTAAATAGGCCTTTATAGTCAGGCGTACTCATTTACTTTGAGCATGCCTGATTTTACTTGATAGTCCATAGGCAATGAGTGGTTGAAAGCCATCAACTGTTTATATATGTCTGAGTCAGATGCACCCTCAGCTTTCATTTTTCCGTACATCTCTATTCTCTGCTCTGTTACTTCTGCTGCTATTTTATCAAACTCCAACGTATTGCTTTTCCACTGATTATAGGTAGATGCATCTTTGAAAGAAGGCGATTTAGATAGGTCAATTAGCAATTTGTCTGGTATATAAGCGGCGTCTTTAGCCATTTTTCTTGCAAATTCAGGGTCTGCTTCGACATGGGGGATAAGCACATCACCACCATGCTTCAATTTACCAGAGGATGATGCTTCTTGAGTCTCCTGCGTTGTAGATATTTCTTGCGCAGCCTTAGCTTGATTTGTGCTGTACGTTGAAGTTTGGTGAGTGATTTGCTGCGGACCAGAATGTAATATCATGACTTATCTCCTTGTATAGATAAGGCTAATTAAGCAATAGATATGCCACAAAATAAAACCTATATTTTACAATTCTGTAACCTTTTTATATGGGGGAGATATTGAGTGAAGGGAAACTGGTTGCCGGTTTTTTGTCCGCTTGGATGATTGCTAATTGCCAGTTTTTTGGGGTGTCAAATAAGAGGGGATTTGTATAGTCAATTGACGCAACGCAAAAAGTATCTGTTAAAATGCACGGTGGAAATCAGGAAGCCAAGCAATGAAAAAAAGTAAATTGACCAAATAGCTATGCGTCTCATAAGCTACTTGACCAACTGAAATAACCACTCTTCGAGATGCCTATTGTTAAAAGCATTTCGCCATTCAAGTCAATTTTATTGCTTAGTATCTATATCTAGGTGTGAGGAAAAGTGGCTAATGAAGTGACAAAGTGACTACTTTTTGGCGATAGGTTTCGGGACTAAAAAAGGACTTAATATGGGCAAAAAAACGAAGCAGTTACCAGTACATGTGTATAAAAAGAAAGTATTTTTGGGGGTTGCAGTGATGCCATTTATAGGTGGCCTGTCCATATTATTTGGTATAGCAGGGTTATTGAGTGGAGTGAATATACTAGGGTATTTGATAATATTTGGAGCAACCTACAGCCTTAACTATTCATTACTTGTTAACCACAAGCCAGTAAAGCTGTTTTCAACCTTTGCAGAGCTTAAGTTGGCACCACTTGGCGCTAGGGAGACAATTCAATACAGGGATATTGAAATGGTAAAAATAGAGCATAAACATATTGAGATTGCATATAAAAATCAAAATGAGCCTAAAATTGCAAGCATACCGCTAGAGTTATTTGAAAATAGATGCCAGAAACACATGGTAGACCATTTTCAAGAATTCCCAGTAAGAACGAATTCATAGTTCAATTGTAGTATTTGTGTTTGCATGCACAGTTTTGTTAATTAAAAACGGCGATTATTACTCATATATCTCACAGTGGTAGTTGTAATATGGTGACTGTTTTGTGGTCTAAGTGAGAAGATGCAGATATAGCGTATCGCTCAGATGACCACCGAACGTAAATTGTTGTTCACAATGCAAGGTTATTTTAGGTAAACTCGCGGCTGAAATTCTGCGGAGGTAAATATGGAATTATCAGCATGGCTGAGTTTAGCGTTAATTTGTACATTGGGCGCAATGTCACCCGGACCAAGTTTGGCAGTGGTGCTTAAGCATAGTATGAATAGTGGAACAGTTGCCGGAGTATCTGCAAGTATTGCGCATGCCTTTGGTGTAGGTAGCTACGCAGCGCTTTCTATACTTGGTCTCGCAAGTTTGATTGCACAGTTTCCAACAGTTTATACACTACTATTATATTTTGGGGCTGCATACTTGGCTTATCTTGGATTTAAAATATTGACTAGTAAGCCAGCAGAGCCAAATGAGAGTGAAGCAATAGACAAAGCGACAACCGATTGGGTGTCTGCTGCCAGAGAAGGTTTCACCGTAGCGTTTGTGAACCCTAAAACTGCAATATTTTTTGTTGCGCTTTTTTCACAATTCATTGATCCAGCAATGATGACATTTACACTCGCCTTTTTGATGTGTTTTACGGTATTTATAATAGATGCTATATGGTTTGTATTTGTGTCAGTTGCAGCATCATCTGCGACAAAGCGTTTTAACTTAGGAGCACAGCAAGGAGTGATTTCCAAAATCCTGGGGGTCGCCTTTATGTTATTGGCGCTGAGAGTGCTTTATCAGACTTTTTAACTTCCCAGCGCAAATGGCGGCAGGGAAATGCCGCTTTCATGAGTTGATATGTGAGTTTAAATAATGAGTGAGTATGAGCAGCTTTAACATTGGGTTTTCCCTTGTATGATGATTAAACTGCAGCGCGATATAATCTTGATTACGTGCTATTGCACGTTCTATATAGACATGAATATGCAAGTTGTCTGAAAGCTCAAGGTATGCGTGTTTTTTGGTAAAGCATTTCACATGTTCTGCACCATTTAGAGGGAATGAGGCAACACAGGCTCCTGATAACGATAGGCTTTGAATTGAGCAAATAACTTTTGGGTAGGTCAGAGAAAATGTAATTGAGGGCGATGGGTAAAAACGCCAATTTCTTGGACATTTACTTGTATCAAGGATGTCTGGAAGCTTATTGATAAGCGTCAAAAGCGTTTTGATTTTATGCGCGTTTATATCATTGTTATATGCTTTTTCTTCCAATAAAATACTTTCAATGCATGACTTCTTCGCTAAGTATTGATTATGTGTTAAATAAAGCGCGAGGGGCTCCACTAACCATAATTGGTAAATACGTTTTTTTAGCTGTTCTAAGCTGAGCTTTTGCGGCGCTAAGCTGTCGTTTTCATCAAAGTGGCCTGTTTCTAGTTCATGAAGTAGTTTGAGCTCGTCAGGTGTTAGTTTCATAGCAAGCAACCATCCATTGCAATTACATAAAAATAAGCAAAATGCATACCTGTACTGCACAAAAAAGCGCGACACATTTGTGGTCGCGCTTTCACTAGGGCTAAATTTACTTAACGGCGCATGCTGCCGCTAAATCTATCATGATTATCTGGGCTGTCATTGTCAGAAAAATCAAGTGGGTGTTCTAGCTTAATAACATCGACGTTCCAGCCATCATCAAGCATACTTGTTGGTGTTATGACGTACGCTTCTACTTGTAGGCCTGCACTAGGGGTGACAGCCGTTAGATGAAGTTGACCAAGTACGACTTTCCATGTGAACGATCGTGTCTGTCCGTCACTGACAAAGTCCGCTGTTCCATCCCCTTTAAAGTCAACGTAATGGGTGGTATCGCCATTGATCAGTGCAAAGCGTTCGTATTCAATTTTATGACTATCAAAGTAGGGTTGTTCGCTATTGGATTTAGTACGTACGACCGCACCCACCTCATCCGTGTCTTTCCAGTGAATGACATCAGGACCAGCTTGATACATAAAGAATGAAATATCATCGGTGTTGAGCTGATTCACTTCAAAAGTCAGCGTTGCTAAGCCTGTTTCTTCATTATAGGTATAGGAGCCATAATTAATGCCTGGGCCGTCAGAATTGGCGGGGTCATACTCGGCTTCAAAAAACTTGTTATCAGGTAAAAATACTGACACCCATACTCGACTTGTTGTGAGAGGGTATTCTACAAAACCACCCACTCTTGGCTCGTTTTCATCTAGCAAGCGTTCAAAGGTAATTGGGGACTCGCCTTCAACCTCTAGTGTCATGGTATTACCATTTACAGTTGCCTTATGCGCTAAGTTCTCATCAAATCCGTAAACGCCATTAGTATCTACGACTTTGTTAACTTGCAAGTTACCTGTTGCTTCATCCCAGCTCAGAGACCCAATTTCTAATCCAGCAAAGCCTTGTGGGTCATTGTCGGTTTTGAGTTCCATATGCACCCAAGTGCCGTCTCTGATGATAATAACAAATTCAGGTGAGCTGGGTTGATACCAAGCGCCGTCAATTGCATATTGCATTGGGGCAGGCGGTGTGTACATGCTTCTTGAAGCGATATTGAAGTCAACATAGAGGTTTCTGACTTCGCCTAACTCGCAGTTTGTGCCCTCGAAATAACCACACACTTTGAAGTAATCTCTATCAAAATCTTGGATCTCGGTCACACCGACAGACCCCATTTGGTCAATCAGTAATTTACCGCCGGAAATCGAATAATCAGCAAGATCCCCAGTTCCTAATTCTACTTTGCGAGACGTTGAGCCATCATCGTTTTGGCTCTCAGAAAAGGAATTTTTTAATACTTGTTGATTCTCGACAAAATAGAGCGTTCTCATTGGTAACCAATAATATTCAAATTTATCAACGGTGGGCGCCGATTTTTTGTACTGTTGAATATAAGAACCACTGGTTGTATTTGAGTTGTCTGTTGGGTAGCTTTCTCTTACATACCAAGTGTCACCATTTCGTGCAATTACCTCAAGTTTTTGTGTCCAGTTGACTACGCACATATCAGCACTTGCGCCTTCTGGGCATTGGTGTACCAAGGAGCGAGAAGTAGTTGGACCATAACCTAGAGATTGCATGCTGAGTGTTCTGCCCGATTGCGCCCAAGTACTCATCGTTTTATACATGAATCTGTAGGATGTGCCGTTAATATAATTGTCGACAAAGAAATCTTGAGGCTCGGCGACACCTTGATACGATCTAAACCGGCCAATGACATCATTGTTTGACAATGTAACCGCTTGCTCAGGGACCATTAGCCCAGAACGTCTTCTGTAATGCTCTGTATCGGTTTTGTCTGTGGTTGCCCAGAATTGATAACCTGAATCTACACTTTTTATCAGCCAGTATTTAAACGCCTTAGCTTCCATTAGGTCTGTTTTATCAAGTGTGAGGGTAAGGAGGTTATCTGTAATTGACCAAGTTAGAGTACGAGATGTGTCGTCAGGCATTTGGGCACTACCTGTACCATCTTGGTTAAATGTTACCTTGCTTGCAAAGCTACCCGATACGGAATAGTAAAGCGCATTGATATACCAATTTCCGCTAAACTGGCTTTGGGTTGGAGTAATGGTTTGCGTTTTACCAATCATTGACAGCTCATCATTGCGACTCACGTCGCTATTAACTAGCATTTCATTCCCAGTACTGTCCATTGTGTACTCATCACCGATGAACGTAATACTAATAGCTTTGGCAATGGGGTTTTCATCATAGATAGAAAATGAACCGCTTTTGTATCGATAGTGGCAATTATATTTATTGCCACTAGTATCTTTACATTCATAGGTTTTACCCATAATTCCTGACTCAAAAACTAAAGAGACTAAGCCGTTCTCATTCTGTGACCAAGTCATGCCACCACTGGAGTAATCGGCAAAAGTCCCTGTATTATCCTGATTAAAAGACGCTTCGAAAAAGAGATGTTCGAAGACGTTTGTTGAACCAATTAAGTAGTCTCCGACGATATCCGATTGGCCGCTATCTACTAAGTCACTATCTTCTTTAATGCTATTTTTAGTACTCTCAATTAAGGTCGGGTTTTTATCATTTATGGTATCTGTTAGTTCTGCTACCGCGGCTGGTGTTGATACCAGCTCAAATGTTGAGTTAACCCCTTCAGGCAAACTAAAGGCATTATCGCCTTCACCATCGACCACAATCTTAATTAAAGCAGCGAGCGTAAGTTTTTCGTCGGCATCAATACCTACCAGGGCATTGTTAAGTGATGTTTCACTTTGCGGAGTACCCGCTTCTCGAGTGATCAATGCATATTCAGAAGTTGTCACATTGGTGATGTTCACGCCAAAATTGTCGTCTTTGTTTAGGACGCCATCGTCGCCAGCTTGTGTCTCGATTGATGAAAAGCTAGGGAGCTGAGAATAAAATTCTACTTCAGATTGAGTGCTACCGCCTTTTGCTCTTATTCTAACCAAGTCGTCAACCATGGACTCATCCACATCAAGCTGATAATTATAGGTTCCTGTTTCATCGGCGGATAATTCAAAACTCTGGTCGCCAACAAATATGGTGAGTGCAGCATTGGGGATTGGCTCGTCAGTGACTAGACCTGTAATGGTTACTGACTTCACTATTCTGGTGACGTTTAGGTTAAAGTCTGCACTTGTGGTTGCATTGTCATCATCAGTCACAGTGACTCGCAGTGTCATTGTTGAATCTTCTGAAATATCCGGTGTGGTAAATGTCACTACATTGGTTGTTGAGTTTGATAGTGTCGTCGAGGGACCTGAAACGATTTGCCATGAAAATGAATCAACAGTGCCATCGCTATCAGTTGCTTGCGCCGTGAGGGAGATTTCTTGCTTTTCTTGAATAGAGTTTTCACCACTGATAGTCACCGATGGCGCGGCGTTTTGTGGTGTAGAAGGTGTCGATGGTGTAGAAGGTGTCGATGGTGAGCCACTATCAGAACCTCCTCCTCCACAGCCAGCAATACTAACACCTAGCACCCAAGTTAGTATGAGGTGCATCCTTTTACTTGAATAAAACATGGTTTTTTCCTCCGCAACACACGATACAAACTGTGTAGGGTTTGAGAATATTTATTGGGTTCAGTAAGCATAGTAAACGTGCAGAATTCGTACAGGTTATTTAGTGAACTGGCGCTAAAAATGATGCTGTTTGCAGGGGGGAATACTTATTTGTGTTGCAAGCACGCAACTTGAGCGTCATCAGCATTGAAGCCTTGATAGTTTTGTGCTTTTAGTTGACTTTATGAGCTGACTTGATTAGTTTTAAATTCAACATGTTATGTTGCTAATTAGCAAAACATATTCAATAAAAATATGAAATATAAACAGGAATTTTTATGTTGTACCCAGCGGCCATAAAACCCGGCAACAGAATTGCCATTACTGCTTTTTCTTCAGGTGTACCTAAAGCATGCCATGCTCGATTAGATATTGTGTTAAATGATTTATCTAAACGCGGGTTCCACGTAGTAGAGGGGCAATGTTTGCGTGACAATCAACTACACGTGAGTGCATCTACAGAGCTGCGTGTGGCAGAGCTTATGGCATTTCTACTTGATGATAGTGTTGATGTGATTATGGCGCCATGGGGAGGTGAGGTGGCGATGGAGCTGTTACCGCTTTTAGATTGGCTGCAGTTAGAGAAAGCCCGACCAAAATGGTTACTAGGGTTTTCTGATATTAGCACGGTATTGAGTGCTATCAGCTCTAAGCTTGGCTGGGCAACTTGTCACTGTACGAACTTGATGCAGTTAGCTTTGAATCAGACTGATGATTTAACTGCAAATGTATTTACTCATTTGGCAACCTCAATTGGTTCAGAGTTTAAGCAGATCGCCGCAACACATTATGAGCCTCAGCATGCGGATTATAGTAAACATCCTAATGCCGCATTTAATTTAACAGAGCCGAGCTGTTGGAAAGTACTCAATACAAGTTGTATTGACGCCTCTGATCTTGAGTTTTCAGGACGTTTAGTTGGCGGGTGTTTAGATACACATATGGTGTTATATGGCACAGACTATTTTGCACCTTATAACCGATTGATAAATCAGTTTGAACCAACGATTTATTACTTCGAAAATGGCGAACTTACCCCAACACAGTATTTTCGTGCATTACAAAGTTTAAAACTCAAAGGTGCATTCAAATATGCCGCTGGCATTTTAATTGGGCGTAATATTGCAGCAGAGGGTAAACGGGGCGAAGGCTATGATGATCTCATGGCTTTAAAACAAGCGCTAGGAGACCTTGAAATACCGATTTTATATGATGTCGATATTAGTCATCAAGCACCTAATTTGACCCTGATTAATGGTGCAATGGCCAAAGTTAAGCTTATTAATGGTATGGGGGAGATAACCCAAAAGCTCATTTAATTATCATATTGAACGAGTAAAGATAAAAATATATTAGCGATTTTTTAGTCTTAATGCGCATAATTGGTTATATATCTCAAATGTGCGCTTTTTACCTCATGCCTTTTTAATTTGTCATTTTAAAAAGATAAAATCACAAAAATTTTTTATTTTTGAGGTTTTGGATGGCCTGTTCAAAAAAAATACTGACTGCTATTTTATTTACATTTTTTTCATTTACTACTTTAGCGCAAGAAGACGAGCAAAGTGTTGTACTATTTTCTCTTGATGGCTTTCGCTGGGATTATATTGAAAAGCATGATGCAAAAAACATTGCGATGATAGCTAAAAGCGGCGTACGGGCGAGTCATATGCGCCCTGTTTATCCGACGAAAACATTTCCCAATCATATTTCAATCGTCACAGGTTTATTGCCCTCAAATCATGGCATTATCGACAATTATTTCTGTGATAAGCGTCGTCAAGAATGTTACAAAATGGGCCAAGGTACCAAAGACAGTACTTGGCTAAGTGGTATACCACTTTGGAATTTAGCCGAGATGCAGGGGGTCAAAGCTGCAACGTATTTTTGGCCAGAATCTGAGGCACGTTTTAACGGCAGGACACCCAGTTATTATATGCGTTACGCCAAAAAAGGTAACTATCAAAAGCGCATAGACCAAATTATTGATTGGTTAAAGCTTGAAAAGTCGCAAAGACCAAGATTTGTTGCGGGATACTTTTCATTGGTTGATGATATGGGACATGACTTTGGCCCTGATGCAGCAGAGACTTATCAAGCTGTACAAGAGGTAGATAAGCTAATTGGGCAGTTGTGGAGCAGGCTTAAAACAGAGGTGGATCATGATGTGAATCTGGTGCTGGTATCTGATCATGGCATGGTGTCTGTTGAGCCCGAAAAAACCATTATTTTAGATAAACTTGGCTTTAATTTAGAGCACTTTTATGTCAAAAATGGCGGCACTCGCACACACCTTTACAAAAAAACAAATTCGGAGGTGGATATAACTCGCTTAAAGTTATCTTTGAGCGCGCAAAGTGAAGGCCGCTTTGAAGTGTTAAATAATACAACTTTACAGTCAAGAGGTGTTAAGATTGATGACACAACGGCAGACATCATCATTGAAGCATTTCCACCGTATGCATTTGGCACCCATGAGAAAATCGATTACGTTGGTGCGCACGGATATCCTTACTCAAAAGATTTGGCCGCGACCTTTGTTGCTATCGGACCTGCGTTTAAAAAAGGGGTTAAACTTCCAGAAGTCAATAATTTAGATATTTACCCTACTGTTGCCAGTATTTTAGGACTGAAATTGATGTCCAAGGTGGATGGAGATGGAAAGACATTAGTATCAGCACTGAATTAAGCGTTTTATCAACCGTTAACGTATATAACACGTCGATAATTTATATGTGTGGAGCGGGTTTTTGTAACATGAGTATTACACTCTAAAACCATAATTAGATTATCGTCCGTTAGATTAGTGAGTTTGTCGCAATTTGCGCGTTAGACAAACTCATTCAGTGTATCTTGTTTAAAAACAATTATCATTTGAGGTGTAAAAATGCGTTGTATGCCTGCGTTTGTATCCGTTGTTGCTATGTCCGTATTTGCGGCGTGGTCAGCACCAACTTGGAGCGCGCCAGTAGAAGTCGCGGTTTTTCAAGCCAAGGATCTTCAATATAAAAATAAATTAGCGTTGAGTGGTACTGTTGAGGCATCCCAAAATGCAACCCTTGCTAGCCTAGAAGCAGGCGTAGTGAATGAATTAATGGTAGAAGTAGGTGATGTAGTTAAGCGAGGTCAGGCGTTACTGCGGCTTGATCCAACTTTAGCGAAACTCGAGTTGGAACAAAGTGAAGCGTCCGTGTCGGCTGCAGATGTTGCATTATTGGAGGCAAAACGACAGCTAGAAGAAGTAGAATCGCTGTCTAAAAAGCAGTTTGTTGCGCCAACCTTATTGGCCGAGCGACGTGCTAGTGTGGCTGCCGCTAAAGCTGAGCTTGCAAAAACGAAAGCAAACTTGGCTGTTAATAAAGAGTCATTGAGAAGACAGACGCTATTCGCGCCATTTGAGGGTGTAGTGATGAAGCGTAATGTGGATTTAGGTGAGTGGGTAACTACTCAGACACATACTTTTACCTTGGTTTCTGCAGAGGATTTAAGGCTCAACGTCGCTGTGCCGCAAGAGTACATCAGCGCTTTTTCAAACAATCAAATTCAATCGCTTAATATTATTCCCGACCACGATCAAAGTAAGCTGGTTAAAGGCCAAGTTCAGGCGATTGTCCCCGTGATCAATGCGGGGACTCGCAGCTTTGTAGTACATATAGCGGTGCCACAGCAAGCTGGATTTGTCGCTGGTATGTCTGCGCAAGCTGAATTCGAATTACCAAGTACCGGCACTCAGGCTGTTTGGGTGCCAAAGTCGGCGCTTAAATATCATCCGGATGGTGCACTGAGTGTATTTGTTGATAATCAAGGTAAGGCGCAAAGACATACGGTAAGACTATTAGAGCAGCGTGGTGAGCAAGTGCTGATCTCTGCTGTATCAGGAAATAGCAGTGTATTAACCTCTCCCATTATTACAACAGCTGTGCAGCTGCTTAAAAATGGCAGTGAAATCTCCGTGAATAAGGGTTAGTCGATATGATTGAAAGCGCCGTAAAGCGTGGCACACTGGTTGCCGTCATCTCTTTAATCATATGTATTCTGGGTTTGGTAACCGCGCTTAAAATTCCCGTACAGATGATCCCTGATCTAGAAGTTCGAACCATTACAGTTCAGACTGGCTGGCCTGGTGCGACACCTCAGGATGTTGAAAAAGAAATCCTTGTGGAGCAGGAGCGATATTTACGTAGTTTGTCTAACTTAAAGCGTATGGTGTCATATTCGCAAATGGGGTCGGCGAGAATACAGCTAGAATTTCCATTTGGTGTTGATGTTAACGATGCGCTCATTAGAGTCAACAATGCCTTGAGTCAGGTACCTGGTTATCCTGAAAACGTGGATCAACCTAGGCTTTATTCTAGTTCGTTCTCTTCTAATGCATTCATGCATTTTGTACTTAAACCTCAGACAGGTAATCCACTTGATCTTGACGTAGATATGTTGCGGGACTTTGCAGAAGACTTTGTCAGGCCGCGAATGGAGAGTGTTCAAGGCGTCTCAGAAGTTGGCGTTGGCGGCGGTGCTGCCAGACAAATTCAAATCAACGTTGATCCGAGCCGACTAGCACAGCGTGGCTTGAGTGTGACCGATTTAAGAAGTGCAATTCGATCACGAAACCGCGATGCTTCGGCGGGCGACATTGAAAGCGGTCCGAGCCGATATTTATTGCGTATGGTGGGTCGTTTTGAGCAGCTCAATGAACTGGAAGATTTGATCATCTCAGAGCAAGGCGGGATCACCACAAAGCTCAAAGATGTTGCGGTTATTTCACTAGATCACTTTGAACTTCGTGGCATTTCATATTCTGACGGTGAGCGCACACTTAGGTTATCTGTACGTCGTGAAAGTGGCTCAAATGTCATTGATATCAAACAGCAGATGTTACCTGTAATTGAGCAAATTAATCAGGAGCTGTTGGCACAAAATGGTCTAGAGCTTATCTTGATGAGTGACGATGTTCAATACGTTGAAAGCTCACTAAAAAATGTGTGGACTAACTTAGCTTTGGGTGCGTTGCTAGCAACCTTAGTGATGTTTTTATTCCTACGTTCTGGGCGGGCAACTTTGGTCGGTGTGATTGGTATTCCTATTTGTACCGTTGCAGCATTTCTTGGTTTAACACTGTTCGATCGCACTATCAATGTGATCTCATTGGCAGGTGTGGCATTTGCAATTGGTATGACGGTAGATAATACCATTGTTGTGCTTGAAGCGATTGTACAAGCGAATAAACGCGGTACCAGTAAGCTACACGCAGCCATCAAAGGGGTGAAGGAAGTTTGGCCTGCGGTATTGGCGTCCACGGCGACGACTGTTTTGGTGTTTGCACCGATTTTATTTGTTGAGCAAGAAGCTGGGCAGCTTTACTCGGACATTGCCATCGCGGTGTCTTCAGCGATTATCGCTTCAATGTTGGTGGCTATTTTCATTGTTCCGACGACACTTGCAAATTTACCTAATCGCAAAGAAGAAATGAAAACGGTTACCTTGTCAAAGCGTTGGTTGGCTTTGGTGTCTTTTTGTGTTGCATCCAAAGCGCGCGCGACCGGTATTACCGTTGGCTTCGTTGTTGTCATTTTAGGGGCGGCTTATGCCTTGATGCCAGCAGCTGAATATTTACCGGAAGGTGAAGAGCCAAAAGCGTTTTCTATGATGATTGCGCCGCCTAGCTACAACCTATCTGAAATGAAAGAGATAGGTGATGAGCTGAGAGTGTATTTTAACGGTCATATAAACGCGCCGAGTGACGCATTTGATAACGGCGAAACGGACATGCCGCCATTGGCATATTACTCGATGTCTGTGTCAATCGGCCGTATTTGGTTTTTAAGTGCACCGACCGACCCTGATAATATTCAAGCGATGATGGACGCCATAACTGCTAAATTCAGAAGTTATGACAATATGCGTGCGTTCTCGGCAAGGGGCTCAATTATCTCGAGTAATGATGGTGGCACACGAGCAGTTGCGGTAGATATTGCGGGCAGTAATTTGACCGATTTATACCGTGCAGCCGAGGCTGTTTACGAACAGGCTCAAGTTACGTTTGATAATCCTCAAATTAATTCAGATCCACGGGCGCTAAGCTTGGATCAGCCTTTAATTGAGATTAAACCGAAGTGGCAAAGATTGGCTGAGCTAGGTATAAGCCCCAATGAATTTGGCTACACGATTTCATCACTCAGTGATGGCGCGTATGTTGATGAGTTTATTTTGAATGATGACAAAATAGATATGTTTATCTTTAGCCATCAAAAAGAACAGCAGACCATTGAGCAATTAGCGACGTCACCCATTGTGACACCATCGGGGGATGTGCTGCCTTTGAGCGCGTTAGCTGATTTGGTTGAGAGTAAAAACAGTGATAGTTTGCGTCGAGTAGATGGCAAAAGAACCGTAACTGTTTATATCATTCCGCCAAGAGATGTGGCTCTGGAAACCGCTGAAGAAATAGTTCGCACTGAGTTACTGCCTACGTTATGGCAGCAAGGTAAAATCGCTCAGGGCACTAAACTGTCTATCAGTGGTGCGGCTGATCAGCTAGAAGCAACTCAAGCGTCGCTATCGAGCAACTTTATTGTTGCGCTGGTACTGAGCTACTTGCTGCTGGTGGCCATTTTCACACACTGGCGGTACCCGTTGTTTATTCTGGCAACCGTGCCGCTAGGCATGGCTGGAGGCTTACTAGGTTTGATCTCGGTTAACGGCGTCAATGCGTTATTAGCTAACTTTGGTATGACGCCATTCCATCAACCTTTTGACATGATCACCATGTTGGGTTTCTTGATTTTATTGGGTACGGTGGTGAACAACCCAATCTTAATTGTTGATCAAACCCGTAAGTTGATTGTTGACCAAGGGATGGAAGTTGTCACGGCTGTTAAACAAGCCGTAGCGACGCGGTTAAAGCCAATTTTGATGTCGACAGCGACCACATTATTTGGTCTTGCACCACTGGTCTTTATTCCAGGTGATGGCACAGAATTATATCGCGGTGTAGGTATCATTGTACTGTGCGGTATTGTGTTCTCGATGTTGCTTAGTTTAACTTTCTTACCAGCTTTGTTGGTTAGTGTACTCAGCAATAAGCGGGCAAGATAGTAATACAAAAAGGAGCTTAGGCTCCTTTTTTAATGAGAGTACAATCCCCCTAGTCTTGCTAGGTGTTTCCATCCTTGGCCTCAGATTGCTTTACTGCTTCAAGGTATCGACTTTCAATAAATTTGTTTTCTTTGGTTAGATGCTTAATTTTTTGCTTTGCTTGTTGTAATTCCGTTTCGAGTGCTTTGGTATCTGTGTCACCCGACGGCTCAGGTAAATCAACCGAGAGTTGATCAATGAGTTGGTTTTGCTCTGCTATTTGTCGTTCATATTGTTGTACCAAAGCTTGAATTTCTTGTTCATTTGGTGCCTGTTCACTGACTTGTACAGACTTCATTTGTGTTTTTAATTGTTCGATTTCTTTCTGTAAATCTGTATTTTCTTGTTTTAGGCTGTCTACAGATTGAAACTGATCTTCTAATTTCGTTTTTGCATATTTGAGCTTTTTACCGCTAATGTCTAAATCTCCTTTGAGCCGTTTAATCAGCTTTTGAGAACGGGATAGTTTTTTATTGAGCTCGTTTATAGAGGCTTGTTCTTCTTTGGTGATATGGTCTGCGGTGGATGCGCGGATCTGGGCTAGCTGATTTTCAAGATTTGCTTGTACATGAAGGAGTTCGGTGATGGTTTGCTCATGTTGGTTGTTAAATTGTGTTGCGCGTTCTACCGAGTCTTTGCACAAGGCCATTACCTCATTAGACTCTGGGTTGCTTGTTTGATTACTCATGAACACGCCTGCGAATTTTCTAAACTCTCTTAATATCAATAACAGAATATAAAACCATGCCGCTAAAATAAGCAGGCCGAAATTTAAGGCAATATATTGGTAAACTTCTATCGGCAACATGTCAGCTTTTCATCGCATCATTGATTATCAATAGGATAAGTTTAGTTTTACTGCAAAATTCTGCCTATACTGAATATGAAAATTTAATATTGAGGTAAAAGTGAAAGTTCTGATAGTGGATGATAGCCATGCAACATGTGAAATTATCAGGCGTGCACTTCAACAGTTTACGTATCGCAAGTTATTTATTTCGTGCTCAAATAGTGTTGATGATGCACTTGAGCGCATAGAGTTATGGCAACCTCAGATAATATTAACAGATTGGCATATGCCTGATAAATCGGGCATTGAGTTGCTACAGGTGGTTGGCACAACACATCCTGAGATCCCTGTTGGTATGGTATCTACGGTCGATGAAGAAGAGCAAATCAATTACGCTAAGTCTATGGGCTGTACTTTCTTTTTATCTAAGCCCTTCGCTGACAGCGAGCTTAGAAAAGCTATCATGCCGTTGGTTAAAGATTTAGAAGCCAAAGAATTGATGGTTGAGCAAGAGGTACCAATCAAAGAGGGATTGGCATTACCAAAAACAGATTTCTTAGAGCGCTTAATGCAAAAGAATATCAGTGAATCGCTTACGCTCAAGCCTATTCGTGCTCAATCATTGGATGAAAGTAAATTACCCTGTGTCATGGTGGTTTATGCGGAGAGAGGAAGCCAAAAGGTTCGTGTCATCTGTGTATTGGATGTTTACGCGACTTGTGTGTTAGCTAGTAGCATAGAAGTGATCCCAGAAGATGAGGCGCAAAGAGCCATTCATATGAATCAAATAAATGCGCATATTATGACAGCGTGCAAAGAGGCGCTTGGCAAAACAGCGTACGCATTTTTAGATAATCAAAGCAAAATGAGTTTGTTTGTCAGAAGCTGTAAGTGTGTTTATACCCATCACCCAAAACTAGAGTTACTTTATAAATATCCCCTTGATAGCCGAATAGATTTAAGCTGTGAGAGAGAGGGAATGGCACAAGGGAAAATGCTCATTGTTGGCGTTTAGCTTACCTTAATTTATAAAAGTTAGGCATTTTCTGCTTGTGCTACTTTTTCTTTTCTATACTTTGCAGGTGTGGTACTGGTAAATTTTTTAAAAGCAAGATAAAAAGTAGACTGATTATTATACCCACATAGCGCTGATATTTGCTTCAGACTCATTTTTTTGTGCTCGATTAATAAGTTTTTTGCAAGTTGTATCCTGTGGTGATTGATGTATGAGGTAAATGAAATACCTAAATTATCGTTCAATATTTGTGATAGATGTGGTACTGATATATGAAGCTTATCAGCCACTTGTGATAGAGACAGATTGGGACATTTATACAACTCATCTTCAGTCATGAGCTTTTCTAGTGCATTTAAAATTGGCGTCGCCTTAACCTGAGAAATCTTTTTACTAGCATATTTTTGCGGTTTAGCCCTATTAAGCTTTGAAATCAGCAAGGTGAGACTTAAATATAATGGCAACAAAAAACACAAGATACCTATGGTGTATGAAGTATAACTCGTAAATACATCTGCAAGCCAAAGTCCAATAGATGTACATAAAACAACGATTGGAAATTGTGTGTATCTCGATTTAAATAGTTCAATGTCCTTGTTTATGATTATGGGGTATATAGATATCAAAGAGGCGAATAAATAGGCAAACCAACAATAAACAATAGCAGTCGATATATGTATATTCCAAAGAGCAGAATAATGTTCATATGGCCATACTACACCGACGAGGATAGCAAAGCCAGAGGGAGGTAATAAATGCGCTTTCCAATTAAGGTTTCTGGCTGATTTTTGTTTAAAAGATTGTTTTATATATAGTAGTAGTATTGGACCAACTAGGAAGTTTGCAGTTAACCCAAGCTGTAAATAGGTTTTGCTTGCCTCAGGGTAAAAGAAAAAGCATACAGATTTACTTATCCTTATGAATATCATAAAAATAAAAACAGATAACAGCCTATGAGTGAGGTTTGAGCCTTTTTTTAAAAAAAAATAGATACTCAAAGCCAGTGCATTGCACGCACCTATGACACTTAAGAAAAGCCAAAAATAAGTTGAATCTAAAACCATGAGACTCTCTACTACATATTTGCTTTTATTTTAGGGGGAGGAGAGGGAAGTTTTCAATTGCAAAACTTGCATAAGAATGGGGGTTGATTTTGATATTTTAGGCGTTCAATTATTTATAAACTATTAATCTCTCATAATATAAATTACGGGCAGAATGAGATAATTTTTATTAACTTGCTAATATACAAGGATATATGATGTGAATTGCAATCAAATTCACATCATATAAACGTACTTTAATAAATTTATTGCGTTACTTTTCTTGCTCTAAATTGACGACCTTTCATTTTTCCTTCTGAAATAATCTTCAAGGCCTTATTGGCTAGCTTTCGCTCTACGGCTACATAAGAAGTAATCGCTGTGACTTTGATTTTACCAATTTGCGAGCCTTGGATTGATTTATCTGAGGTCAGCGCACCTAAAATATCACCGGGGCGCAACTTGGATTTTTTGCCGCCATCAATTTGTAGTGTGATCATAGGGGCTCTGGCAATCTGATTACCGAACACATCGTCACTGGGCAGTGAAGTTGGTTCAATGGTTTGCTCTAAGTAGTCTTCTAGTGCATTGATTTTATGAGACTCTTTATAGCTCATAACTGAACATGCTACACCTGTGTTACCTGCACGACCGGTGCGACCAACACGGTGCACATGTACTTCAGGATCATGCGCGATATGATAGTTTAAAACCATATCGACATGGTCAACATCAATGCCTCTAGCAGCAACATCTGTTGCAACTAAAATCGTTAAGCTTTTATTGGCAAATCGAACAAGTGTGCGATCTCTGTCTTTTTGGTCTAAATCGCCATGCAGCGCGGCGCTATCAAAGCCCAGTTGCTTGAGGTTATCACATACAGATTGACATTCAGCTTTGGTGTTACAAAACACAACCGCCGATGTGGGTTGAAACTTCAAAAGCAGTTTTTGTGTTGCAACAAGCCTTGTATCGTTGTCTGGTACTTCATAGAAGAACTGTTCGATTGAGCTATGATCATGTGTTGCTTCAACGGTAACCTTTTCAGCATTGTTCATAATATGCTTTGCAAGTTGCTCAATGCGCGGTGGATAGGTCGCGCTAAATAACAAGTTTTGTCTATTACTTGGGCAATGTTCAAGAATACATTGAATCGCATCTTCAAAGCCCATCTCTAGCATTCTATCTGCTTCATCTAACACAAATGTATTCACTTCATCCAGTGATAAGCGGCCTTTACGTAAATGCTCTTCAATTCGACCTGGTGTACCGACCACGATATGAGCACCGTGTTCCAAAGATCCAATTTGAGGCCCCATAGGTGCGCCACCACATAATGCTAAAACCTTGATATTGTGAATCGCCCTTGCAAGCTTGCGTATTTCAACGGCAACCTGATCTGCCAACTCTCGAGTTGGGCAAACGACCAGTGCTTGTACGCGAAAGCGTTTAACGTTGAGGTTATGCAACAGGCCTAAAGAAAATGCAGCTGTTTTACCGGAGCCTGTTTTTCCCTGACCAATTAGGTCTTTACCAGCTAAGATTTTGGGCAGTGTTTGGGCTTGTATGTCTGTCATGGCTGTGTAGCCAAGAGAGTTAAGGTTATCTAATAGGGCGTTTGAAAGTGGCAAACTAGTAAAAAGCGACTGAGACAAAGCAGGAATCATCTATTGTGGAATAAAAGCGAATTATAACACGTGCACTTGGCTGTGAGTATCTTTAGCGGGATTGGCAAGTTTAATTTGTTCTGTTCACGCTTTTTCACTGGGTTGATTTACTCGTCGAGCCATATTGCAATACGATATGTTGGCTTATAGAGCGACTCAATGGGCCAATTTTGACAAGCCTTTTCGGTCGCCCAATAAACTAGCTTAGGGCGCCAGCCTGTGGTTTATACTTGCTAGGAAATTGGTTGGATCGTCTACTCCAATAAACAGGTTTTTAATGGTTCCTTGAGGCTTATTGAGTGTTATTTCTATATTAGGTACGCCAGAATAGTTAAAACGCTTAAGATCTTTTCCGCGCGTGATAGGTTGATTGTTTTTCTTAATGTCTAAGATGTTATTAATTGGTATTACAATGGGATTATATAACCCATATCTAATTATCAAAGTATCTTCAGCCAAAGAGATTGGCCTTTTAGCTATGGCCCGATACTCACCGATAAAGAACACTAAACTGAAGATAGTCAGTAAGCTAATAATATTTGCAGCCACTGGAGACCAAATAAAGTGCAGCAGTAAGTGCACAATGGGAATTTCAATTGCAATTAAAATAATAAACCCTAGCAAGTTACTGTGAGTTCCATCTTTTTGGTGGTAACTAAAGTGAACATTGCCTTGATAGGTTTTTGAGTGAATACGTTTTGCCACGAGTGCAAACGTCCACATACGTATTTCAAAGCATAAAAATTGCGCGAATTTGCCAGAGCCAAGATAACGCGAGACGGACTGCTCTATTGATACATCAGGGTCTTGTCCTTTTTTTAACGCGATGTTTATCGCCCAGTAAACACTATATACCGCAGCAAGCTCAAAAAGTAGAACAATGGCAAGTACCAAATATCTGCCTTGTTCTAAATATGGCCACAGTACTTTATGTTCATCTGGAATAATGTAACTACCAATTAGTGCTGCTAAGCAAATTAATATAAGGGTTTTGAGAAGCGCCTCTTTTTTATCTTTTACACATATAAAACAAATAACCGGTATAGCAATCAACACATCAATGAGAAATAACCACTCCCATCTTTGCTTACCGTGATCATTCCACATGTTTTGTGTATTGAAATAAAGGAACCATAAAGAGGACATGGCAATTAAAAAAATGAAGGGCAATTTTGAGTTGGTCGATAAATTCATCATTACATTCGATAAGGCTGTTTTTATAATTCTTTTTAAGAAGAGTCTATCAGTCCCCTTTATATAAACAAAGTGAAAAAGTAAGGGGGCTGACTTTTTAAATGACTTATACATTGTAGTAATAAATAGATTGTGAATCTATTTGAATAACATCATCCCGTTTATCAGTATTAATAATTTAATTTTTTGGAATGATTTGGCTTTATAGGTTAATATTCCATGAGAAAACTTCAATTAAAAGTGGTTTTATATAGGTAAAAGGTATTGAAATGATCGTTAAATGAGCAGATAATGCTGCTGCTCTTTAGTCTTAGTATTTAAAACAGACTTACGAGTATAGGACGAACATTAAAAGGAAGATAAATGAAAAACTTACTGATTATAATTTTTACCACATTTATTCTTGCTGCATGTAGCAGTACACAAAGCGGAAAAGACTTTGACATGGAAGTCGTTAAGTCGTTTAAAAAAGGTGAAACGACTCAAGAAGATGTAAGAAAAGCCATTGGCGATCCAAGCGGCATGGATGACTTGGTTGATGGTGAAACGGCATGGCAATATTATTTCCATGAAAATAAAAGCAGTGGATTAAACTATGTTCCTGTTGCTGGCGCTTATGCGGGTGGCTCAAAGGGCACTAGTAAACATGTAACTATCCGCTTTGGTAAAGATGGTATCATGAGTGGCATGTCATTTAGAGAAATTGAAAGCGGCTCGTCACGCTTTTAAAAATTGAAAATGATATGTAGCGCCGTTTGATTGCAGATCATTCGGCGTTTTTTGCGATAATAAGCTAACGATTTTATTAAATTTGATGACAAGCAATTTACGGATTGTTTAATTTATGATTGTTATAAAATACTTAGTTGCTCTTATCTAGTTAATAGGTATTCTGAAGCACCTTTCTTTGAATTCTATCGATTTTACGTATTTAGTATCTAGTGTTTTTCTATATGTAGTGCTTGAAAGTTTTTAACTATTCTAAGCTGATATGTATTTTTCTATATAAATAGGGTTCTTAGTGCAAGTCTTATGGTCTTTAAGCGAATGCTTATTTTCATGATATGGGGGCTGACTAAATCGAACCAGAAAAATTTAAAAATGCTCATAGCAAAAGTTGTAAATAGCATTTTAAGTCATGAACTAGTAGCTAAGTTATTTATTTTTACAGGCTTAAATGCTGTAATATTAAGAAAAGCACCTGAGGTGCGTCAAAAATTAGCTAATTAATGACGCACGCAACTCTTTATTAGGCTACAGCTTCACCTTCGCTTGCACCTTTAGGGTTAAGGCCATATTGGTTTTCACTTTCTTCGCCCTCTAAAATAACGAAGACTAACAATGCCAAGGTACCAATTATTGGTATTAAGGCAATCAACATCCACCAACCAGACCTTCCGGTGTCGTGTAAACGTCTAACACTGAGTGCAAGGCTTGGTATAAAAACAGCTAAGGCATAAATAATGCTTAAGAAAGATGTGCCTAATAGCCCATCAACCAAAGTTAATATAACAGTTGCAATTGTATGGAATAAAATGAACATCCAGTATTCTTTTCTTCTCGCTCTTCCTTCAAATACCGCATAGTTTTTTAAGACGGATATATACCATTCCATTTTTGGTTCCTTTATTAATTGTAATTTCCTAGTTTGGGGATTCTATTGCTTTTGGTGCTGACATGTTCGTTAGCAGCATCTTGTATTTAGATACAAAATAGCCATGTTATTTCCCTGCGCATAATAGTAAATCAATCATGCGATAGTCACAAGAGGTAATTGCAAAAAATTCACTTTTTATGCGAAAAATCATAAAAATCACAAGAAAATAATTTTAAAATTAGTATTTTATCTTTATATGGAACTGTACTTTTATATAAATATTTAAATTACGCTCAGTTGCCCTTCAAGCTCTTCACATGCATTTCACGCAACTTAATAAACACTTAGTCCATAAATTAGTTTAAGTGCAATAAGGAATGAAAATGGGTGTTAAATTGGATGTCCTCGATTTGGAACACACGATTAATTTGGTAAATGGAGAACCTCTGCATTTACTTAAAAATATTTCAATGTCAATTGAGGCGGGCGAGCATATTGCTATTGTGGGCGCCTCTGGCTCAGGGAAATCAACACTTCTCTCTTTGCTTGCAGGGTTGGAGACATTGCAAAAAGGCACAATCTGCTATCAAAATAACTTTGAAGTATTGAGTGGGGTGACTGGTGTATCTGGTTTTATTTTTCAACACTTCCATCTATTACCTGAGCTAAATGCGCTACAAAATGTGGCACTGCCTTTGATGTTACGAGGTGAAAGTACAGCACAACAGCGTGCGTTAGAGAAACTAAAACTTGTAAATTTAGAGGCGCAAGCCAAACAGCCTGTTACTAAGTTGAGTGGCGGTGAGCAACAACGTGTGGCAATTGCTCGTGCGCTGTGTAATGAGCCTCAAATTTTGTTTGCTGATGAACCGACAGGGAACCTAGATCATAAAACGGCAGAACAGGTTTTTGATCTTATGCTGCACGGTGCAAGAGTGTCAGGCACTACCATGGTGGTGGTGACTCATGACCTCAATCTTGCTTCAAAACTAGATAAAACATACAAGCTTGAAAACGGGGAGTTAAAGCTATGAATAAGTCATATGCTGAAAATCAACTAGACAATTCAAGCTGTCAGTTGATCCCTGCCAGCAAGTTATTCATTAAGGTATTTCTATCGCAAACCATGCAAGGCAAGCATCTAATTACATTGTTAAGTTTAGCGCTTTTATTTTTGTATCTGAGCCTAACTAGCTTATTCGGTCAGGGGGTAGATAGATATTTAAACCATAACTTGCAGACTATGTTAGGGGCTGATACGCAGTTAACCGTTACCAGAGACTGGCATGATCATGAAAGGCAATGGATGCAAACTCACGCAGTCAAAAGTAGTTTTATCAATAGTTATGAAGTGACGTTAAGCGCTGAAACCGCTTTTAGCCATACAAAACTCAAAGCGGTAGATCGAAGCTATCCTCTAAATGGTGATGTGACAGTGTCTTACACGCCAAGTTTCACGCCTTCTTTGGAGTCTACTGGACCGAAATTAGGAGAGATCTGGCTGGAGCCTCATCTAGCTCGTGCACTGAATGTTAAGGTTGGTGATACAGTTTCCCTTGGTCACAACACATTGATGGTGAGTGCGCTATTGCTCAATGAGCCTGACAGAATCATTCAAGGATATAGCAGTGATAAACGTGCCATTGTCTCTCAAAAAAGCATTGAACATTTGGACATGATCCCGCTTGAGCGCCAAGTGTTAATTAATCATCAATTGGATTTCAAAAAGGAGTACCTCCAGCGCTTACAGGACAACAGTGCTGATTTAAATATGATCAGTAAATTACTGAACAACTATCCGATGGCGCATGCGTGGAAGAGAGTGCAGAACTTTATGGGGTTGATCAGTTTTGTCATTGTCTTACTGACTTGCTTATGTTTGTGGCTTAGCCAAAAAAGTCATGTAGAGCCGCTTCAAAATGTGTTGGCAGTGATGTTGGCAAATGGTGTTAAGCGTCAGCAAATTCCATTTATTGTATTGATTTTAATGGCAAGCATTTTGTTCATTAGTTTTATTCCTGCACTAATAATAGCCATTGCCCTTACTGCTGCTTTGGAGTATGCCATTCAGCAACACTTTTTGGCCACATTTGAGCTCATGTGGGATTGGGTTGGGATTGGTAAAGCGCTATTGATCAGTGCGTTACTTTATTCTCTGCTCACTGTGCCAAGTTGGGTAACTTTGATCAAGAGTAATGTACGAGATCTATTAGAAAAGAGAGAGAATAACTCAATCACCTTCATAGTCAGCGGCTTATGTCCATTACTGTCTCTTTTGGTTGTAGTGGTTTTGAATACGGATAACTGGGTGCTGACTGGGTTACTTCTGTCTGGTCTTGCCGTTTGTTTGGTATTATTGCTGGTTTTGGCATGGGGCGGCTTAAGTATCACCAACAAGTTACTGTCTGGAAAAAGTGGTATTTTTGCATTTGTACTGTTACTGATGAAGCAACGCATGCGTGTCAAAATTGTACAAATTCTGGCGTTAGGCTTAAGTGCAACATTATTATTATTGTGCCTTCGAGTTGGTCAAGATGTCAGCGATGTGCTTGATAGAGCATTGTTCGCAGACCAAGGAAATATATTTGTGACTCAAGCAACAGTGGAGCAAAAGCAAGCACTTACAGAGTTTACTTTAGAGCACCGCGGTGAAGTAAAGCAGTTTAAAGCCTTTCAAAGCGCTAGAGTAACACATGTAAATAACCTATTGTTAAGTGAAATAGATGCGCCAAGCAGCGACTCTAAATCTCGTTTAGAGCGCAATATCAATCTACATTGGCAAGCATACCAGCCACAAAACATTAATATTGTCTCTGGCCAGTGGCAAAGTAAAATGCAAAATGATTTGCCTGCTATCTCTATGGAACAAGAAGTGTTTGATGAGCTTAATTTAGAGCTTGAGGATGTGCTCACAATGCAAGTTGGTAACCAAAGTCAGCAGTTCAAAATTGCTTCAGTACATCATTACCGTTCAGGTTCAGATATGATCACATTCTGGTTTGTTGTACATCAAGACAGTTTACCAGTGGCGGACGAGCAGGTTTTTTACATGGGTAGCGTCGATTTACCAGAGCTAGGTTTGCAGCAACTTGGAGAAATTTGGCAAGCTCACCCGAGCATTCGCATGTTACGTGTTGAAGAGTTAATTGCAAGAGTGCGCAGCACAGTACAGACATTTATCTATCTGACCTTGGCGTATGGTGTTTTTATTGCTTTGATGAGTAACTTGCTTGTTATTGCCTCAATCCAAACCCATCTTCAAAGAGATAAGTTAAAGAATGGTTTGCTCTTAAGCTTTGGCTTAGATAGTCGGCAAAGTCGCAATATGCTCATTGTTGAATGGAGTATTTTGACCATGATCCCGGTTGCATGTGCATTAACATCGATATATTTGTTTATCGGTCAGATTTATCAGGCAGGGTTTGGTTTACCGTATAGACCAAATGACTTCATGCTTTTAGTTGAGGCCATTACTATCGTTGCGGTGATTGCGCTGGGTGGTATTTTCTTAAGCCGCAAGCAACTCAAGCAAAATGTGGTGACCTTACTTGAACAGCGTGGATAAAAATTATTCTGAGGCAAAATAATAAAAGGGCCGTGAGGTCCTTTTATTTAGATGTTAGCAATTACTGAATCTCAGTCGAGATTTTTTTAAATTGGTAACCCAGTGCTTTTAGTTTGTTTGGTTCTTGAAAATCAAATACGGTGCCAATCCCACGCCCATACCCTTGAACTTGAAGCAGGTTTTCGTCAACCACTTTCAAAGCGCGTACAAATCCATGTTTGACAGATACGGCTAGCAGCGCTTGAAACTCTGGTGAATATCGTACTTTAATATCGCCTATGTCTGGGTTGGTAGTTTCAACTTGGTAATAGCCCAATAACTTTTCTAGTTCAGGAGTCAGTTTTGTTGTAACGAGTTTACTAAAAACATTGGCTGAGTCTTTACCGTTGTAGGTAAAGCGAAACCCATCAATAGCTTGCGTCAGCTTGATCCTTACATCGCCTTCTTCACCGATAATTTGGTAGCTGTCTGAATCAACTTGTTTGAGCTGTTTAATAGTCTGTCCAGGACTGAACATGACGAATTCTCCGCTGGGCGTTTTCTCAATGAATATGTTGCGTCTACCAGCATAAAAACCAGCTTCCAGCGTTTTCGATTGGGATGGCTGAAAAGAAGATTTTTGAGTGTTTTTATTGTCTAAAAATGGTCCTTTTACGGACTGAGTGACCATGTTTGTCACCATGTCGGCGATATCGAAAACTGTATCGTCTCCGTCTCTGTTATTTGTTGTGACAAATACGCCAAAGTTCAGTTCGGGCACGATATACATCATGCTTTCGTACCCTTGATAACTGCCATCATGACTAATTGCAATGTGGCCATTAAAGTGGTCAACGAAAAAACCCAGTCCCATTTCGTGGTCACCGTCTAACTGGATATGCGCATTTTGCACATTGCGAACCTTTGTAATGAGCGAAGAGGGCACGATTGCATGGCTATCATAGTTCCAGCTGTCGAGTATTGCTTGCATGTAGCGCGCCATATCATTACCAGTTGAGATAATACCGCCGGCGGGCGTCAGTAAAGAAGCGAATTTAGGTTCTTGAGCAGTACCACTGTAGCTTTGCGCCATTTGTACTGGTAGTGGACCGTTTGGTAAATGACTCAAGGTATTGTTCATCGCCAGCGGCGTGAAGAATTCAGTGTGCAAGTAATCCTGCCAGCTTTGACCACTTATTCTTGAAACCAGTAATCCGGCTAATCCAAACGCATTATTATTGTAGGCAGAAATAGTGCCTCTGTTCCAAACAAGATAGTCGTCACTTAATAAAGCCGCTAATGAGTTAAGGTCTTTATTAGGACTTGTTGTTGGCTCATCACCACGGAACCAGCCTGTTGGGATGCCACTTTGATGGGTTAAGAGATCACGCACCGTTATTACGTTATTATTATTGGGAAGCGTCTTTGGTTTAAAGTCAGGTAAGTGCTTATAAACACTATCATCTAGAGAAAGTTTTCCTTGGTTCACTAATTTAAGCACAGCGAGTGTGACAAACGTTTTAGTGATGGAAGCAATGCGAAATTGGGTATCAGGAGTGACAGGTTGTTGTGTTTCTGTATTTGCTAGACCAAAACCCTGTAACATGACAGGTGTATTGTCTTTCACCACTGCAATAGATAAACCTGTGGTTTCTCCTCCAGCTAATCGATGTTCAATTTGCTGGGAGATTTTCTGTATATCAGTTTGATCCAAAGCAAACGTACAACTACTCAGTGATAATCCTGCGATTAAGCTTGCAAGCAATGTGATTTTTTTCATGGTAATCCTTACTTATTTTGGGTAGTGGTGACGGTTTGTTATTAAAAAAATTGCGTCACTCAGCTTGTAGACGATAAAGGTACGATTAAAATTAATGCAATTATATCAACCTCAATGAGTTATGTGAGTTGACAAAATAATGAGCATGAAAGTCTCTGGGTTTGTTATTTTGCATTTTAGGAATCTTTTCATTTTGCGAATTGCAATTTGCAAAATGAAAAACTGCTTAAACATGTCGAGAATCTATGAGTAATACGCTAAAAATGAGATGAGAGAAATATATAAATAATTTATTCAATAGCTTACCGATTTTGACTTAGAGCTTTTACAAGTTTTTAGGTGGCTTGCTGTATTGACATAATTTTGTCACTAACAGGGTCGTTCAGCTTATTTTGCAGTGAAATAAGCGAATAAAAATGAGGGTGAAATAAAATACCCATAATTAACAAGGTGGTGAGGAAAATATTATTTCTTCGGTGTGATTATTGCATGAGTACGACTAACTTAAATAAACAATGGTGTATTCATGACAAAAACACAGAACATAGCAATTAAGGTGTGTGCAGCTGCACTCACACTTACAGCAAGTTTTTCTGTATTAGCTGACGATAACGCCTGTTTAGAAGGACTTTTTGCAATTGACAGGTTCGCAGCAGATGGGCAAAGCGCAGTTTTTCATATCGATACGAGTTCAAAAACGAGCCGAGAGGTACCCGGTGCATCTTTCGCTTCAAGCAACTTAGCTGGGTCTGGTGCAAAGCTTTATGCAATGCAACGCGTTGACAACGAAACAAATGCCTCGAAATTGTATGAGTTTGATATGCAAACCATGCAGCAACATGAAGTGGCCGACACGACAAGCTACCCCATAAAGCGCTCTGCTGTTTCCCTATCCGGTGATTTTCTTCTGGCGACAAGCCAAACCTACATGTATCAATTTGATCTGACAACAGGCGAGAAAACAGTCCTTGGAAAAATGAAGTCAGACAGTGCAAGCTACGATGACTTCGACCATGGCGATATTGCGTATTCGGCAGATGGTAATTTGATATATGTACTGAACGGTAAAGCGTTATATGTACTAGATGAAGCAACTATGTCGCTTACAGAAATAGGTGAGCACAATTTAAATTGGGCTTCAGGTCTTGCAGTGGACGAAAATGGTGTGATTTACGTATCTGCGAGAAACAGTGGCGAAAGTGCTAAAATTTACACGCTCGATGCGCAAACTGCACAAGCAACATTTTTGATGGATGGGCCAGAGCATATTGCTGATTTAACTTATGTACAAGGGTGTGGAAACACCTTGCCCGTTATTGCAAATGCGTTGCAGCAAGAAGTTAATAAAGCAAACCAGTATTGGCGAGGCGAGGCAGTAGAGAACAAAATCGCAAACTTGGCTGGATTCAAAGATGGTACTTTTAACTTTAACGCAGAAGGTTTTCCTGTTGAATCAAAAGACAAGTTGAATAAGCACAATAAGTTCACTAAAAACCCCAATGCTAATCGCTGTGCGCGGATGTGGAATAACATGTTAGACCATCAATATGTGTTAAATCGCAGCGGTAAAGGCCGTAAAAAATCAGATGGTAGTACAAAATGGTATTTCTCTACTGCTGATGGCGAGTATAAAGTGGTTAAAGCAAGTAAAGGCATTTGCTACTACGGCTATGCGTCCGGTGAAGCAGGTCGCATTATCTACAACACAAAAACAGGTGTAGTAAGCGTTCAATAAATTAAGTTTTATAGCCTCAACTAAGCGCGGCCAATTGGCTGCGCTTTTTATTTTAAACTCGGTGCAACCATTTACCTGTTCATAACGTCTAAGTATTCATATTTATGCAAAGTGTCATAATATTTATTTTTATCAGGTATGTGAATGTTTAGGAAAGTAATGAAACTTTATTTAGTAATATTTATATTGTGGAGCGCGACATATTCGCTAAAAATCGCTGCCTCGACAGCGGCTGAAATACAGCATTTATTGACCTTCATTGAAATGTCCCATTGCCAGTATGAGCGTAATGGTTCACTACATACTGCACGTGATGCCAAGCAGCACATTAGTAAAAAGTATCATTACTATCAAGATGATATTGAGTCGGCGGAAGATTTTATAAGTTTAACGGCCTCCAAAAGTAGCTTGTCTGGTAAGCCGTATATTATTCATTGTAGTAATAGTAAACCAATAAAGAGTAGTGAGTGGTTACTCTCGGAGCTCAAGGCGTTTAGAAAGCAAAAAAAATAGCTCAGAGTAAAAAACGATAATTTATACAGTGAAGGGTTATTCTGTCTTAATTTATAATTCTTTTTTATTATTTTTATATGTTTTTTTATTTTTTGAAATAGGTGCAATGGCATTGTAATTGTGCCTATTACAACTATTTATAATGTAACAAGTTATATATGGGAAGCTAAAAATTGCTTTTCTCAGTTAATCTTTCTGATCCTTTTATGATCAGTTTTTCATGTTTTATAGTAATTTAATAACATAAATCTATAAATGTTAATAATTAAATTATTCCAACTTTGGTTTGCTTAAATTATAATGTGCCCTTAATTAAGCACTTGTATGCAAAAGTATTTTAATAAAAGGGCACTTCAATTCGTTTGCAAAGCTCAGTATCAATTTGCGGACCTATAAGCTAAGTCTCATACGTTTCCTCTGGTACATACACCTGGAGGTTAACACTCATATTTATTCAAATATCTCATAACCAGTAAAGAGCAAAATCTTAACGCTTTCTACTGGTTTTTGTGCTTTACGGTAATCATTAACTTAGGGATGTATAAACAGCATATGGCACTTAAAGACTTGTCTATTTCAAAGCAAATTGGGTTGAGCTTTGCGTCGATTTTTATGGTTTTTTTCGGGGTGAGCCTGATGACCTACAATGGTTTAAAGGGGATCAATGATGACCTTGAACTGATTGTACAAACCAGCATTCCATCGGTTGAGATAGTAAAAGATCTTCAAATTGAGATGGCAACCATTCGAAAAGATGAGTTTTTGATTGTCACGAATTCAGATCACCCAGATATCAATGAATGGATAGTTAACCTTGATAATACAAAATCAGGCCTTAATCAAAAGATTCAAGCATACAGCCAGTTAAATGTGTCAAATCAAGAACGACTTCAGTTCCAAGCGTTTGAACAGGCTTGGCGTAAATACGCGTCTGCAACATCTGGTTTTAATCGATTGGTGCGTGAGGGTGAAGTTAGTAAAGCTAATTTAATTGTTTTAAATAGCTATAACTTCTACTCAGAAGCCATGGATGAGCTAACCAAGCTGAACAAAATTAATAGCGATAATGTGGGCATGGCTGAAACATCAGCTGTACGCGCAGTGAAAACAGTGATCACGGTCATTATTATTTGTACGTTGGTTTCGGCGGTGATGATAGCGCTCATTTGCTTTGTCCTAAGCGGCGCAATTAGAAAGCCTCTAGAGAAGGCGAAAGATCTAGCTGGTAGCATTGCAAATGGTGACCTAAGTTCACGTATTGATATACGCTCAGTAGGTAATAATGAACTTGGCGCTTTGCTAATGTCTTTGGAGAAAATGCGTGAACAGTTAAATAGCCTTGTTGTGAAGATAAATGACAGCGCTATCCAACTGACAACAGCCGTAGAAGAAGTGAATATGATCTCGGCTCAAAATGCCACAGGCATGCAAAATCAACAAAATGAATTACAGTCGGTTGCATCCGCAATGACGCAGATGCAGGCTGCGGTATCTGAAGTGGCAAAAAGTACAGAAATGGGCGCTGAGTCTGCCAATCAAGCTAATGTTAAGTCTCGTGAAGGCAGTGCTGCACTGAAAAGTAACATTGTGCAGATCTCTAGCGTTGCAGATACTGTGTCTCATGCAGGAGATTTAGCCCATAATTTAGAAAAGAACTCACAAAACATCAATGTTGTGGTGGATGTTATTCGTGAAATCGCTGAGCAAACTAACTTACTTGCATTAAACGCCGCGATTGAAGCGGCGCGAGCGGGTGCACAAGGGCGTGGTTTTGCGGTGGTTGCGGATGAAGTCCGCTCTTTAGCACAGCGTACACAAGACTCTACAACTCAGATTGTTGAGATAGTGAGTGATTTGCAGTCTAAATCGAAAGAAACGGGCGAGGCGACTAGAACGTGTCAAAAAGGCATTGATGTGTGCGTACAGCAAACTGAAACAGTCAGCGATACGATCACGCAAATCGAGCAGGAAATTGACAGTATTGCCGCGATGAGTACGCAAATAGCAGCAGCATGTAATGAGCAATCGGTTGTCTCTGAAGAATTGAATCGTAATATTGAAAATATCAATGTTGCCGCAGTTGAAATGACCGAAGGCGCAAATCAAACCTCTCAAGCGTGTCATGAAATAAGTGAATTGGCGCACGGTTTAAAAGCAAGTGTTGAACAGTTTAAGCTCTAAGTTAAACCGCAAGCAGACTAGCTGAGTGTAAAAAGCCAATTAATTTAAAAATTTTAAGTTAATAGACTAGTATTTTTAAAGCGAGCCATAGTATGGTTCGCTTTTTTATTATATACACTCATTAATCGCTGAATGGCTTACATGTCGATTCACTTTTATTCTAATTAAGTTCAGCTGGTGAGTGTGTTTTTATTTAGTTTGATATTTTAATAAAAAACTATTTATTAATTTGTATTATTCGAAATTTTTAATCATTTACTTAAATTGATTAAATCAAGGGTAGAATGTGATAAGAGCGGCTATTGTCTTTGTTTTGATAAGCCTTTGCTTTGTGGCAGAAGCGAAGAACTCGCAAAAAATTGTACTGAATGTCCCCTTGGTTGAGCAGGGGAAAAAGTTATGCGGGCCTGCAACCATAGAAATGATTTTTAAGTACTGGGGCATAAAAGATTACACCCAATACGATATCGCTGAGTCTATCTTGAATCAGTATGGAGATATGCCGGTGTTTATCCGCTCTGGTGTACTGAACAATTATCCTCGCAACTGGGCTGATTATCCGGGAACCAAGGTTACTTATTTGCAAGGGTTTTTACAGCGCTTTGGTAAAACACGCAGCATCACAGTCGATAAATCACAAGATTTGGCTGAGAACATTGATGAAAAGCGCGCGCAGTTGTTTAATCATATTAAGGCTTACATTGCCAGCGGCATCCCTGTTATTGTATTTCAGTATTGGGAGTTACCAAAATCGCAAAGTCATTACCGAGTTGTCGTGGGTTATGATGAGGCGAAAAGACTCGTGTATTTAAATGATGCCAAAGGCGCGAAACGCGTTGTGCAAACTTCTGAAGAGTTTTTAAATTTATGGAACGTAGAGCACCCACGGCTGCGTTATTATGCGGTGGCGTTTAATACTGAACGTAAAAAAATAAATATCGAGCTTTGAGAATATAGACATCGTTTGTGATTTTGATATCAATGAGCTTGCAATGAGGAATCGTATGATTAGAAAAGGTCTGGCATCCGATATTGAACCTGTACTGATGGTGTGGCTTGCTGCGTCTCAACAAGCACATCATTTTGTGCCAGAGAGTTTTTGGCGTGATCACCTTGATACTATGCGACAGGTGTATTTGCCCAGCTCAGATAATTATGTGTATTTGGATAATCAACAAATCATCGGTTTTTATGCTTTGTTAAAAAACACCCTTGCGGCAATTTTTGTTTTACCAGAAAAGCAAGGCCAGGGGGTAGGAAAGCAGCTTATTGCTGATGCAAAGTCTCGATGCAATACCTTGGAGCTGTCTGTATATCAGCGCAATGTAGCGAGCGTGGCATTTTATCAGCAGCAAGGTTTTGAAATTATTGCACAAGACGAAGATCCGCTTACAGGGCAAGCGCAATTTATTATGAGTTGGCAAGATAGGCAGACCGCATGATGGGGTTTTTTAAGCCCTTACTTAAGCGATGAATAAGAAAGAATAAAAAGTTGGGTGTTTTTTAAACTATTTTTGTAAAAAAGCTCGACAAAACAGAATTTCAGTGTATCCTACGCAGCGTATGAAGATATTTGATTTATTTGTTGTTGTTTGCTTAAGTTTCTGTTTTTGTCATAAAACCTAATTTTAGCCACTCACTTTACTTCCGATACTGTACACATTTTTTTTAATTTTTATATAAATAGGTAATTTATGTCTCAAGTAACAGGCACTGTAAAATGGTTTAACGAGTCAAAAGGTTTTGGCTTCATTGCACAAGAAAACGGTAACGACGACGTTTTTGTTCACTTCAGAGCTATCCAGTCTGAAGGTTTCCGTACTTTGACTGAAGGTCAAAAAGTAAGCTTTACAGTAACTCAGGGCGCTAAAGGTCCTCAGGCTGAAAACGTAACTGTACTTTAATCAGTTATGTCTAGGTGCGGCATCAAGCTGCACCTTGCTATTTCACACTCTCCCCTAATTTCTTTCTTGCCTCTTTCTACTTTTCTTAGTTTTACCAGCTTCAATTTAAATCATTTTTACTGTTAGTTTCTTAGCCACTCTATTTGCATACATTGGCCCAGTATATCGATTTACCTTAACGCTCATTTTCAGGCGGAAGTTCCTTAATTTGTGCCATGCCTGAGCCTATTTCTAGAATTTGCCGGCCAATAGCTTCCGATGATGAGTTTGATATCCATACTTTAATTAAGCCGTTTCGCTTTATTCCGACAATGAGGTAGGGGGTGCTGTCATCAAAGTATTCTCCTGTAGAACGAACAATTACAGGCTTCATTTTTTGTATAAACTCATATCCTGTTTTGTTATCTATTTGTGCTTCACCGACCCGAAAGAGATCGGTATCCATGTCATACCATGCAACAACAACTTTACTTGGGAAGTTGACTCCATCTACAAATGACAGGACACCTGCATCTTTCCAGCAACATCCTACAGAGCCTGCAGGTACAGACCAAGCGTCATCAAATAGCACGGTGCCGACCATTAAGTCAGATTTATCTTCTGCGGCGATTCCCACATTCATTTCTTTGACTTGATAACGTGAACTGCAACCTATGAGTAAACTCAAAGCACTAATCAAGATAATTATTCTTGTCGCCAATGTAGGCTCCTTCCTTGGTGTTTATTGTTAACGTTCTTCTTCAGGTGGAAGTTCCTTAATTTGTGCCATACCTGAGCCTATTTCGAGAATCTGCCTGCCGAGAACATCAGCTGGTGCATTTGAAATCCATACTTTAATTAGGCCATTCCGTTTCATGCCCACGATGAGGTAGGGTAATTTTCTATCTTTATACTGACCAGTTCGTCTGTTAATAAATGGCTTTAAATCTTGTATAAATTCATAACCAGCTTTGTTATCTATTGCTGCCTCACCTATCCGAAAGAGGTCGGTATCCATGTCATACCATGCGACAACGACTTTGCTTGGAAATGGTACATCATAAACAAAAGATCTGGCTCCGCCATCTTCCCAACAACACCCAATAGAGCCAGCTGGTATAGACCATTGGTCATCAAATAATACGGTGCCAACCATTAAGTCAGCACTGCGTTCAGCGCCAACTCCAACACCCATTTCTTTGACTTGATAACTTGAACTACAGCCCATGATTAATAACAAGATACCAATTGAGATAACTATTTTTTTCGCCATTGTGGGCTCCTTCCTTGGTGTTTATCGTTAACGTTCTTCTTCAGGTGGAAGTTCCTTAATTTGTGCCATGCCTGAGCCTATTTCGAGAATCTGCCTGCCGATAACATCTGCTGGCGCATTTGAAATCCACACTTTCATTAGGCCATTTCGTTTTATACCCACGATGAGGTAGGGATGTTTCCAGTTTTTATACTGGCCAGTCCGCCGATTGATAAAAGGCTTTATTTGTTGGATAAACTCATAACCCGCTTTATTATCTATTGTTGCTTCACCTACCCTGAATAGGTCTGTATCCATGTCATACCATGCGACAACGACTTTGCTTGGGAAGCTGACTCCATCTACAAATGACAGGACACCTGCATCTTTCCAGCAACATCCTATCGATCCTGCAGGTACGGACCAAGCGTCATCAAATAGTACGGTGCCGACCATTAAGTCAGATTTATCCTCTGCGGCTACTCCAACACTCATTTCTTTGACTTGATAATTTGAACTGCAGCCTATGAGTAAACTCAAAGCACTAATCAAGATAATTATTCTTGTAGCCAATGTAGGCTCCTTCCTTGGTGTTTATCGTTAACGTTCGTCTTCTGGTGGAAGTTCCTTAATGTGTGCCATACCTGAGCCTATTTCGAGAATTTGTCTGCCGAGAACATCAGCTGGCGCATTTGAAATCCACACTTTAATTAGGCCATTTCGTTTTATACCCACGATGAGGTAGGGATGTTTCCAGTTTTTATACTGGCCAGTCCGCCTGTTAATATAAGGCTTTATTTGTTGGATAAACTCATAACCAGCTTTGTTATCTATTTGTGCTTCGCCTACCCAAAAGAGTTCAGTACTCAAGTCGTACCAAGCAATAACGACGGTATTCGGAAAGGGGGTATCATATACAAAAGACAATGCTCCAGAGTCTTTCCAGCAACACCCTATTGCACCGGCTGGCACACTCCATGTCTCATCAAATGTGACTTCCCCTACCATAAGAATTGGCCCCTTTTCAGCGGCAACTCCTACGCTCATTTCTTCTACTTGATAACTTGAACTACAACCCATGATTAACAACAAGATACCAATTGAGATAATTATTCTTTTCGCCACTGTGGATTGACTCCTATGTTATAAACCTGCCAACGACCTTGACTGGATACGCTGTTGCTTGGGGTGTTATAAAAGATTTCCCGAATACCATTGTCGGCGACAAATTCCGCATCATCTTCCACCGAGTAAGCAATGGTGTCGACAAAGCCTGCATATTTATGGCTGTGGTGAATATAATATCGATACAGCCACTGCCAATCTTGGCTGTTGACTCCGCCGCGCATAGCAGCCTCGACCGTCGATTTTAACTCATCGGGTAATTCATATTGATAAGTGCGTTTTCCATTTCTTTGATAAATGCTCGAAAGCGTATCAATGGGTAAAAATGGCACGCCATATTTTACAGCCTCTGCATACATTGCATGCAGTGCGTAGTGGGGCAGTTGGTTATTAACTTGACGGTACCAACGGGGCTTATAGGTGGTGACCACGGTATTCTCATGCCGTTTTTTAAGATGTTTATTTTTGTTTAATCCCGTGCCCATTTTAACAAAAGTAATGTCTATGCCTGGCCAATGATATTTTTGCTCAAGCTCCGCTTTTTTTGTTGCGAGGCGGGTATCATGATGAGGGTGTGATGGGTGCCCCTCTATATATTGCCGTGGATATTTTATGGTGGTGCTATGGTGGCTGTAGCCTCCGCCAACATCCGCATGGGCACCGGGCAGCGTAATCTCTTTTATATTGCTGGCGGTATTGCCATCTGGCGTTTTTAAGCTGTGCAAGGGAAAGCTGTCGCGGCGCTCATCATAGGCAACGGGATGGTAGACAAAGCCGGCAGAGTGCTCGTTAATATCTAAATTGACCGGATAGTCCAGCTTTTGCTTGGCATAATACTCGTTGTGGTGATCGTCTCCATCTCCTCCTATGGAAGACACGGTATCAAAAGGCCCCAAAAACCGTATCATGGGGGTAATACCGCCCCAATAATTTGGGTTATCGCGGGTGATCTCATGAACTTGATTGACAAAGCAGCGCGCTGCGGTGGCTCCGCGGCTAAAGCCAAATACGTCAATATGTATAAGCTGAATCAGCTTAGGGAGTACCGAATCACAGTAGGCTTGCAAATGATTTAAGCCACGTTTCACCTTGTCATCAAAGCTATTCGCAAAGGCCAAGTCCATGGTGTTATCGCTTTTATTATCTCGGGTACCAATGCCTTCTATATAGCGCCGTCGGATAAATGCTTCATTTCTTGGGTACAACTCATATAACTTGGTGACATTGGTTGGCTCTTTATCATCACCAATCACTTTATTGTCATTGGTGCGGTTGTTGCCGGTGCCGTCAAAAAAGAGCCCAAAGCTCGGTGGTTCACTGAGAAGGCTAAGTTTGACATGGCCTTCGCTGGTGACTTGGTGATCAAGTAGCTGCACACCACCGCGTTTACCTATATTGAGGGCTTTTAATTTATCTAGGCTTTTAAAGTCCTTGAATGCCATATTGGGGATCAATACTTGCTCAGGGACGCCGAGTATTTTGGCGCTGAGACTATAATGGGTGTCATCTTCTAAGCGCGGAAACAGCAGTTGATCTTGTGCAAGGCCATTATTGCTTCGAGACAAAACGGTTGGGCCCCCGCGCATCACAATACTGATGGGGATTTTTCCTTCAATCGTCACGATAAGGCGTTGATCGTTTAAATCAGGTGAATGAGTGTAATCGACGGGCACATGGGCCTGTGTATCTGGTGTGGCCGACGTGTCATGATAACTGAGTGATCCAGCGCTGCCTTGCAGTGCTTGTGCTCTGGGCATCGCGGTAGCTTTTTTCAGTACAATGAGTTCATCTTTGGTGGTGGCGTGCTTGGCATGGGTAATTAACACATGGCCTTTTTTTTCTTTTAAAACCAGTTGAGTATCATGCGTGCTTCTAAGTTCACGCCATGTTTCTGGGGTTTTGATCACAACCCAACTGCTAGCATGGGGCTTAAGCGCTTGGCGAATATCTCCGGGTAGTTTGGTGGCTGAATAGAGCTCAGTCACCTGTTCGCCTTTAGGCTTGTCAAAGGCTTCTAGTTTTGTGATCAGATCTTCGATTTCTGATTGCGTATCAACGCGACTTTGCGCATACATAACAATCCTTGTTAGCTAATGATTTAGTATTATGCTATCACCTGTTGGGGACGGCTGTAAATATTTTATAATATTTGTTAACTTCTGGTTTTGGGGGCGGAAGTTTTATCCTCAGGTGTATTTTTATACGGCGGATTCAGGTACAGTCATGGTCTATGTATTATCAAGGAGATAGCCATCATGACGCAGTTACCCATCTTTGTGGTTGATGCATTCACAAATACGCAATTTAAAGGTAATTCTGCCGCGGTTGTGCCATTAGAAGCTTGGATAAGTGATGAACTCATGCAGCGTATTGCTGCTGAAAATAACCTCTCAGAAACCGCCTTCTTAGTTAAAAATACGCCAAATAGCTATCAGATCCGTTGGTTCTCTCCGTTAACTGAAATTGCGTTTTGTGGCCATGCAACCCTTGCCAGCGCATTTGTTTTGTTTAATCACCTTGGCGTCTCTGAGCGTGTCGAATTTACCACGCAAACAGTAGGTAGCTTAACTGTAACGCAAACGGCTGAGTCGAAGTTAGTTATGAACTTCCCGATGCAAATGCCTGAGCCTATATCAAACGTGCCAAGTGCGCTGCTAACGGGCTTATCAATCTCACCAAGCCAAGTACTTAAAAATCGCCAAGCGTATTTTGCAATTTATGACAATGAAGTCGATGTGCATCAAGTGGCTTATGACGCGGCACAATTAAAGCAACTGGCGCCTTTGGATGTGGTGGTGAGTGCGCCGGGTTCTGAACATGATTTTGTTTCTCGGTATTTTTGGCCCGCGAATGGGGGCGAAGAAGATCCGGTTACCGGCTCAATTCATACCGGTCTTGCGCCGTTTTGGTCAAAGCGTTTTGATAAGCAAGTACTCAAGGCCTATCAAGCCTCAAAAAGGGGTGGACATTTAGTGTGTGAGGTTGATTTTAGTACTGAGCGAGTCACCATTACCGGTGAAGCTGTACTGTACTTACAAGGCCATATTTGGGTTTAGCCTAACGTCTTATTTAAACGTGCTTTATTGGGAGTAGTGAATGGATAAAAAGCAGAAGTTTGCGATATGGGGTTTAATTTTTGTTGCGCTGATGGCGGCTGTGACCGTGGTTGCGCATATGTCTTGTATCTGGCTTGGGGAGGCCTGCTATCGAGCGCAATTAGCGCCAAAAGAGGTGGTGGAGTCTGCTAAAAATGGTACCTTATTTGCGCCAATTGCCACGGTAGGCATCTCGTTTTTGTTTGCTTTATGTGGTGCATATGCACTTGCAGGCGCAGGGCTCATTAAGCGTTTACCACTGACTTATATAGCACTGTGGGCCATTGGCGTGTTATGCACCTTACGGGGGATAGTTGGCATTGGCTTTAGCCTAGTTTATGTAGATATGGTGACGGTGTATTCTTTTGTCGCTACTATGATTTGGTTTACCTGCGGGGTTATAACTTGCTTTGCCATCAAGTGGGTGCCGACATGTGCGCAGGCACCCAATAAGTCGGCACTGAACTAGGCTATAGGTATTTGAGCAGCGGACTGTGATGGGTTCGCTTAATGGCCAAGTAATGTTTGCAAGGCACGTATAAAGCCAAGGTGATCCCAAGCCATGCAATATAAGCAAGTATTAAACTGGGTTCATAGCGACTTGGCCACTCCTCAGGCGTGCTGAAAAAGTGTATTGTTTGCCCATAGACAAGCCAGCTATAAGCTTGCGCGCTGAGGTTTATCGCTGGAATGTGTAGCAGGTAATAAAATAGCGGAACGCCGCCTAAAATCTTAAACCCATCTAATAAGGTCAGTTTAAAGCCGCGATTTTGTAAATACTCTAAACTGGCCAAAATCAGTAAACCCGGACCTAAAGTCATTAACAGATAAACGAGCGACGGTGGGTATTTGCTGTTATTCAGTAAAGACATGACGGACTCTGCGAAAGACGCTTCAGGTGTAAATAAATTCGGCTCCCCATAAATGTTGCCCAATTTGAGCAATACAAACAGTACCACAGCGAAAGTACCAAACAGTGCAAAGACCTTATATCTATATTGCGCACTGAGCTGAAACAAATATCCGCAGCAGTACCCTAAAGACATGACGGCAAACCAGGGGATCAAGGGGTAAAGGGCAAGTACGTCAACTTGCGTCGAAAAGGTCAATGTCGTCGGGCTATGTAAAATATGCCATAGCCACGCGAAGTCTTGTCCAAACCAGTTTAAGATGGCTTGATCTGGCAAGGTATTATGTGCACCGATCACCACAATTGACATAATGCAGATCCATGTCAGAGGCAAGTAAATCAGTGCAGCCAAAATAATCATTGACCAGCCAATGGCCCAGATCACTTGTAAAAACACCACGTCATAACCAAACTGCCAACTAAAGTTGATCACGGTAAGCTCTAAAAAAATCAACCAAAGCCCTCGGCTGATCAGATAGTTACGTACTTTTGCAGTTGAGCGCACTTTGTCTGCATATAAGTAAGCGCCTATGCCAGTTAAAAATATAAACAAAGGGGCGCAAAAGTGGGTTACCCAGCGGGTTAAAAACCATGCCAGTGTCGTCTGATCAAGATCTGTGGGTGAAAAGGGGGTTTCTGCCCAGTAGCGCCGAGTATGATCCAGCGCCATGAGCACAATAATAAAGCCTCTCAGAATATCAAGAGAGTAGAGACGGTCAGTTTTAGCCACGGCTTATTCTTTTGTGAATTTAATGTTAATTAAAATCTAGTTGTAAAATAAGACTATGGCCAGTTGCTTGATAAAAAACATATATTTTTTTTAGATATGCACAAGTTGCTCACGAAAAGCAGCGACGGATTTGCCAAAATGCCGTTTAAACTGTTTTGCCAGTGCTTGCGGGTCTTGGTAGCCCACGCTCTGGGCAATATCCCCAAAGTGTTTATTTGAATAGACAAGTAGCTCTTTGGTTTTCTCCAACCTAAGTAAGCGAATATAGTCAAATGGTGTCATGCCGACCGAGGACTTAAAGCGTCGAATGAGCGTACGCTCAGACACACATGCTAACTCAGCGAGTGCCTTGAGGTTGAATTGCGCACTGAGCTGTTTTTTTACATGGCATTGTACTAATTGCACAGCACTGTCTTGATGCGCATCTAGGGCGCTACTCATCATAAAGGCAGTTTGGCGAAGTTGTGGTTCAGGTATAGCAAGCCAACTCATGACTTTTTTAGCTGTATCTGCGCCGACTTGCTGTTTTATAAGCGCCAGCATAACGTACATGTAGCTATGAGCGGCGCCAGCGGTATATAGCTTTTGGTCGCAAAGATAAATGGGTGAGGTGTCTAGTTCTAAATGTGGAAAATGACGGTTGAAAAAAGCTTCTAACCACCAGCTTGCGGTGATCCGCTGTTTGTCTAATAGACCTAGCGCTGCTGCATAGGCAACGCCACAGCAACCAGCAATCAGTGTGGGTGAGGTAAGGGGCTTTAATTTTTCACTTAGCAGCGGGGCATAACTATTTAGCTTTTGGCACTCCTGCCAAAGGCGTTTGTCGCCTTGGTATTGACTACCAATGATGATCAACACATCAAAGTATTGTAAGTCCTTGAGTTGACAGTCAACCTTAAACGACAAGCCTTGGCTACTGACAACGCTTTGGTCATTTAAAGAGACAATTTGCCATTGATAAAATTGGGTCTGCATCACCTGATTAGCAACATTTAAAACATCAATGATCCCTGTTAACGCGCTTGCCATCACACCTTGTTGACATAACATTGCAACTTTCATGTCGCTTTCACCCCTTATCTTGTCATTAGTGACACTTTAGAGAGGGAGAGCGCTACTGTAAAGTGGTGGCACATTCATTGAGTAAGGAAATTTGTATGTGGATCCAGTTCCCCATCATCGCTTTGGTACTGTTATTTTTATGGTTATGGCTTGCAACGGCCTGCTTACGCATAAAGGCAGTCCGGCGCGGTGAATTATCACTGCAAGCGGTCAATTTTGTGCTTAAAGATCAGATGGCTGAACGCACTCGGCTATATGGCAATAGCTATGATAACCAGTATCAGCAGCCTGTTTTGTTCATCTGTCTATTAGCGCTGTTACATATTGAATCTGTGGCAGGCACAGGTTGGTATCTTCTTGCGTTTATATTTGTTGCTGCGCGTTATTGGCACTGCTATGAGCATATTCGTTCAACCAATATAAAGAGGCGAACAATGGCATTTGCGCTTTCAAGTCTTAGTTTGTTTGGCGGGTGGCTCGCTTGGTTTGCAAGTATGACTTTCACAGGATAAATACCTAGCTTGAAAACTAAAAAAGCAAGGCTGTGCCTTGCTTTGGTTGGTATCATAGTTTGCCACAAATTAACTGTTGTGGCTCAGCGAGAGTACTTTAATGGCTTGGGTTACTTTAACCATTCAATCATATTGGTCATCAAGGCTTGCGTTGCCACTAAACCATCTGGTCCACCGACGTCACATAGCCCTAAACCACACCCATCAAAATGATGCTCGGCTTTTTCTAGTAAGTGCAGCTCGCTGCCGTTGCGGCATTGAACTTGAGCATATTGCTCATTAAACACCAGCGTATTTGCTTGTGCTGGGCCTGAAGCTATATTGCCTGTTAGTGCATTACATAGTCTCAATGACTGACTTGGCGATACTATGGTGTCAGCCATACCGTGGCTGATAAACATCTCTGGTGCTTGAGTCGGCGCCTGTTCAATGGCTTGTAGCAAGCTATTGTTTACCACCACTGGCTCATTACCTGTTAAATCTTGCCAGTGGGCCTTGCCTGATAAAATGGCGATCATGCGTTCAATGTAACCATGTACATAAGTACCGTCTTGTACTTCTTTTAATTGATGAGCAAAATCGGCAACAGGGAACATGGGAGCGATTTTATCGACTTTATTAGGAAATTGCTGAGATAACCAAACGGCCATATGGCCACCTGCAGATTGTCCCGTAATTCGCACTGATTTGTTGCTGGTGGTGTAGTTTGCATTATTTGCTTGCACCCACAAAAATGCGTCACGAATATCTTGTTTACTGTCCTCAATATTAACTTGGTTACAGGCAGGGCCGGCTTCTCGGTCTTCAACTAAGCGATAATATGGCATATAGACCACAAATCCTGCATCTGTGAACTGTGCTAATTGTGCTTCTGCAGTGCGCGCTGTGCCAAGTCTTTCTAACCAGCCACCACCGTGGATCATCATAATGGGTGTGGCACTATGATTATTGGCATTTTTGTAAACACGCATTTCTAAATGACACGTACCGCGCTCGTTAAAGGTGGTTTTATATGTGGTACGTTGCACAAGCGGGATCTCAGCAAAATCTTGTGGCTTTGTGGTGATAGGTAAGGTCGCTGTGTAGCCTGGCATCCAAGCATCTTGGACAAAGTTTAAATCTTCACTGTTACCGTAGCGCTGTGCCTTGTAGTCAAATTCTCTTAAGCAAAACTCGGTGTCTGACTCATTTTTATATTCTATGGCCGTAGTGCATTGTGCATCCGTGTAATACCAGCTTCTGTGTGCCAAGGCGGTATTTACTTCGTTACATTGGCCATCTTGGCTGTACAATTTTGGTAATAGGCTTACCGGCGGTTTACTTGCAACCGCTGCAAAGCAATAACTTGCACCAGTGACAATGCTTGTGATGTCTGCAGATCCGCTATTAAGCATTTCTCTGAGCGCTGCGTCATGGTGCTTGAAGTATCCCATAGACGCTTCCAAGGAAGGGTTGCCATTGGTCGGTTTTCCTTGTAGATAATGCGCAAGTAGGGCTTGCGGATCTGGAAATATTGATGCATTAGCAATGGCTGAAGCTGAGATAGCAAGACAGCCTATTAGGTTTGATAGGTGTTTCATGGGCGTTCCTTGTTGACATACTGCTAGTAAAGACGTGATTTAAATTCAGATATTTAGAAGATTTTAATGAAGAACCGACTTGTAAATTAAGTTAACATTTTTGGTGGGTTATAACACGCTATATAAATGCATATAACTGAATAGTATGCGGTATTTTTATGTTTTTTAAATTCATAAAAGTGTCATTTTAGTAATTTTTTTGTGCTTTAGGTGTTATTTTTAATTGTTTTTTGTGTTTATATTGAGTACGGATTTTTTGGGTACAAATTAAAACAAAAAGTAAGTAGCGATTTATGAATATAAAAATAACAAAACTCGCATTGGTTGTTGCAGCATCATTGTCTGCCAACGCAATGGCAAATATCGAATATCCGCTGATGCCTGGCGACCCGCTAGTTGATCAGCAATGGCACCTTAAAAATACAGGCCAAGCTGCTTTCTCTGATAGAGGCGGTAAAGCTGGCGAAGATATGAATGTTTCTTTGTCACACGCGATGGGTATCATGGGTACAGGTGTAACTGTTGCCGTTATTGATGGTGGTGTAGAAATTAAGCACCCAGACTTAATTGATAATGCACGTCCTGGTTCTTGGAACTTCACAACTAATAGCCCTGACTTAGCACCAGGTAGCCCTACTGATAGACACGGTACTGCTGTAGCCGGTATCGTTGCATCAAGTGCTTTTAATGGCATTGGTGGTCGTGGTGTTGCACCAAGAGCAGGTCTAGTTGGTTTCAACTATATTGTTTCGGGCAACCAAACAATAGCAAATTGGCTTCAGTCTCATGGTATGTACTCTGATGGCTTTGCGAAGCAATCTTTTGACTATCCTCGTGTATTTAACCAAAGTTATGGCCGTACATTGTCTGCACCAAGAAGCTACGATTATGAAGAGTCTCCTTGGTTACAAACGTTTGATGAAGCACAAGAAGAAGTCACCCGCACAACACACGGTGGCCGCGGTGCAATTTTTGTTAAATCAGCGGGTAATGGTTACGAAAGACAAACGTTTACAGACAGTGAGCTTGGACGTGGTTACCTATGGTTTGATAATGCCAACCATGGTTTACCACTTCAAAACGTAAACCTTGAACGTGCAGATACAAATTTCTGGAACTTAGTTGCTTCAGCATACAATGCAGATGGTGAGCTTTCATCATATTCGACAGTCGGTTCTAGTGTGTTTGTTTCTGCGCCTGGTGGCCAGTATGGTACGTCTTCACCAGCGATCATTACAACAGATGTATCTGGTTGTGAGGCAGGTTATAACCCGCTTTGGCTTCGCAATGACTTACACGGCGGTCATCCGCTTGATCCAAACTGTGATTACAGCGCAAGATCGAATGGTACTTCGGCGGCGGCGCCAAACGTTGCTGGTGCAATTGCTGTGATTATGTCTGCAAATCCTGCGCTTTCATGGTTGGATGTAAGAAATATCCTTGCGACAACTTCACGTCGTATCGATGCAGATCACCCAGGTGTTGCATTGTCATTCAAAGACTCGGAAGGCAAGCAGGTGAGCTACCAAGCAATTGATAAGTGGCAAACAAATGCGGCGGGTTATCAGTTCCATAACTTCTTTGGGTTTGGCGCTGTTGATGTCGATGCTGCTGTTAACCTAGCGCGTTTCTACGACAAAAACTTAGGTGAGTTTGTTAAGACTGATCGAGTGTTAGTAACAGCTGATGCAGAAATTCCGGATGGTCACTTAAGTGGTGCACAAAGCACATTTAATAACGACCAAGAGCTAACTGTGGATGCGGTTCAAATTCGAGTAAATATTGACCACACAAGTACACGTGACTTAGCGATTGAACTGATTTCTCCTTCTGGTACTCGCAGTGTCGTGATGACTCCAAGAACGGGTACTATTTTGGGTAACAGTGGCATGCAAAATACTCAGATGCTTACTCACCATTTCTATGGAGAGCAAGCGAAGGGTGAATGGACTTTACGTGTTATTGATACCGCTTCTGAAGATGAAGCATACATTTTTGATCCGCGTACGTCTGGTGAGCCGAACGTGAATATGGTGCACCGAAACAATACAGAAAACGGTGTTCTTAAATCTTGGGATATTCGCTTTTTTGGACGTAAATAAGGAGTCGTAAAATGAAATCTAAATTAATCCCTTTACTTGCTATTGTAGGCAGTTTATACGCAGTACAAGCGAGCGCCCAAACAGTTCATGAAGCGACGCCAGTCACCAGCGATTCTGGTGTGACTGTGAACGTCAACGGCAAAGACTACGTACTTGTTGCTGCAAAGAGTGATAAAGAATTGGTGACAGGTGCAGCACTTGTCGATATCAAAACTGATGAGGCGATCGTATTAACAGGTGAGCTGGTTGTTGAGCTTGAGTCTTTAATCGATGCACAAGAGTTTGCACAAGCAAATCAGCTAAACCTGATTTATGTTCGTGGTAATCGCGCTATTTTCCAAGCGGATGCAAACGTCGCTTTGCATACTTTTGAAGCGCAAGTAGCGCGCTTAAATGGTGTGGTTAATACTCAGATTGGTTTTAATCTTGAAGGATTAGAAGCAGAATAAGAATAAATAAAGCCACTTAAGTGGCTTTATTTTTATGCTTTAACTGTAGTCGCTTATATCTGACAGGCAGCTATGAGAGAAAAACAGACCTTGGCATTACCATTCAATTACTTGTTCTAAACATCCAAATTTTCTAAATAAAAGCCTCACATTCAATAACTCCCAAATGAGGCTTTGTATTTATGCTATTTTAATTTATTGTTTGATTTCCAAAAAAATACTATTTAGGGAAATACCATAGCTTTATGGACAAAACAATAACTTCAATTTTCTTGCTGATAGGTTTATTTTTATTATCTGCAAATGTTTCTGCTTTCTATTCAGATGTTGAGCTTTTAACGAGTAAAGCCAAGAGTGCAGCACCCAATCATTCAGTCTGGCAAACTCAAGGTTATGGATACATATTAGAAGTCATCGGCGAAGATATACGTTTTTACGATATTACAAAACACCATTGCATACTAAATAAAGTCGAAACAGGTGAATATCCTAGTCGTAACTTGACTGTAGAGGGTGACGCTGCTGAATTAGATTGGTTTACAGTACACCCTGTAAAACTAAAAAAGTTGAGCCGTTTACCTACATCATGTAAGCAAAGCCTACTGCTTAATACAGATACTCAAAATATAAAGTTCTCAGCCCCAGAAGTGTTTGATATTTTGTGGTTTACCTTTGCAGAACACTTTGCTTTTAACGAAGAGCTTAATTGGAACTGGCATACCAACTATAAAACTTGGCGAGATAGAGTGTCAGATAGTATGAGCGAATCGGCATTGGCTGAGGTCATTACAGAACTTATAGATGAATTAGGTGACGCTCATGCATATGTAGAATCAGATGATGACAGCTTCTTTGCTATGAACAACATTAAATGGGAAAAGTTCAGAAGTAGGATGATTGAAGAAGGGTTTTCACAACAGACTGAGTTTTCATCCTTTCGTGATTTTTTTCAAGCTCTTAGTAAAAAACGCAACAGTATCATTTCAAGCTATTTTGACAAAAAACACCCGCCACAGAAATTAAACCGCAGCTTATTATGGGCTTCACTTCCCCATGAAATCAACTACTTAAGTATTGATGATATGAGTGACTATACCGCTGAAGAGACTATTCAAGCGGATATAAAAGAAGTAGACAAAGCGATACAGCATATTATGCCTATGCTCACGAAGTCTAAAGGGCTAGTAATTGATTTACGCTGGAATAGTGGAGGATATGACATTGTTTCACAACGATTGTTATCCTATTTTATTGATAAACCATTGCTGGTTGGCAGTAAATCGTACCGAACAGAAAATGGTTTTAGCAAACCCGAAAATATTATTGTTCATCCCGCTACATTTGACCGTTACCTAGGGCCTATTGTCGTGCTTACCAGTGGCATAACCATGAGTGCTGCTGAATCATTCTTACTGGGTCTTGCTGCCAGAGAACAAGTTAGTATCATTGGAGAGCCATCTAATGGCGGTTTTAGTGATTCACTTCCTAAGCAGCTGCCAAATGGCTGGTCATTTACGTTATCCAATGAACGTTATTTTGACCATAAAGGCGAAAGTTATGAATATCGAGGTTACCCAGTAGAGAAGAGCTTTGAATATTTAAACGCAGCCGATTTAAAGGCTGAAAAAGACAGTGCACTCATTGAAGCAATGAAAATTCTTGAATAAAGAAAGCTTTTGCTGATGCGAGTATTGCAAATGCACTACTGTCCGATTTTGGCACATATGAGACGGTAAGATTTGATTGAATTTTATTATTCTAATCTGGCAGATCAAGTTAAGACTTATTCACTTAACTAAAGCCCCGTATTGGGGCTTTTTTATGCGTGACGGTTACTGCATTAGTTGGCTAATGTACTTAACCGGTGCGCTGCCATAGCTTAAAAACTCTTCATGGAACGCTTTTAAGTCAAAGTCTTTACCAAGCTTTTCTTTTTGTTTTTCACGTAAATCGTAAATTTCACGATAGCCACTGTAGTAGCTCGTTAACTGAACTTGACTCAGAGTCGCTCTGCGCCACTTACCTTCCGCTTCAGCACGTTCTTGGAAAGCGCCATTCATCAGTAGGTCCAGACCTTCATCACGGCTGATCCCTTTAACCTGAATCGCATAGTCCAAAATGGTGTTACAAATAACGCGCAAGTTCCATTTGTAGTACATTAACCACATCTCAGGCTCATGATTACCATAGCCTTCTTCAAGCATCATGCGTTCCGTATACACAGCCCAGCCTTCAATCATGGCACCATTTCTTAAAATAGTTTTAATGAGTGATGGTGACTTATTGGCATAAACAAGCTGAGTATAGTGGCCTGGTACTGCTTCGTGGATGTTGAGGATTTGCAAGATCCAGTGGTTATACTCGCGTAAAATAGAGCTTGCTTGTTCTTCTGTTCTCAGCTCAAGCGGCTCTACATTGTAATAGGTGTTTTCTTTTGCGTCGTATGGACCTGGTGCTGAAATAGAAGCCATCGCGAAACCACGCATAAACTCAGGTGTTTCACGCACAACTAACGGCTTTTCAGGGTCAAGTGAGATTAAGTCTTTTTCCATAACAAACTTTTCAAGTAGCGGGATTTGACGCTTAATCTCATCAACAAACTGCTCTTTTGGCACATGCTTTACAGATAAATGCTTAATAAGCTCAGCAATGGCTTGCGCATCATCAGAAGGGCGTGCTTTATTTGGGAAGTATTTTGGCCACAGCTGGTCGGTCAGCTTTACCATCTCTTGTGTCACGCGTGCTTTGTCAGCAAGTGCTTTTTCGTACATGGTTTTAGCTGTGTAACCAGATTGAATATCAAAAGCAAACTTCTCCTCATACAGCTCTTCACCAATTCTGAAGCTGCGTGCGTTACCATTGGCAGTTAACTCTTTTTCTAATTGAGTCAGAAAGTCGATGTAACCATTAATCGCAGTTTTGGCGTTGACAAAACGGGTCTTAAACAGCGCTTTTTCATCAGCAGTAAGTGCGTTCGACGCATCGACTTTATCTAATAGGTCATCTTTTAATACTGCAAATGCGCCTTGGTTTTGCGCGATAGCGAGTTGAGTGTACTCAAGCGTAGGCGTATCTATGTTGTTTTTTGCCGCTTGATAAAAATCTGGAACATACTTCAAGCGCTCTAATACTGTTTTGTATTTTTCTGAGTCTGATTTAAAGCGGCTATTTAAAATGGTCGCGAATCCATAGGAGATGTTGTAATTAGACGGGTTCCATTGCCAATCTTTAAACTTTTCAACTTCCCAAATTCTTTTTTCAAGGCTATTTTCAATTAAGAAATAGTCTGATTTTTGATTGTCACTCAAACTATTTAGATCAAAGCCACGCAGTTCACTTAATTTCGCTTTTGAGAAAGCAACACTGCTTGCGCGTGCTTCTGCATTAGGGATGGTCATAATATGATCATACTTGCCATACCCGACATATAAAGAATGTTCTGGGTACTGGCGCCACATGTCTTCGATAAGCTGTGCTGAAAAATCAGTAAATGCTTGATTTTGTAATGCTTGTGCAACAACCGGAGTTGTAGACTGTGAAGGAGTACTTGTTGTTGTGCAGCCAACTAGAGCCAGAGCCGCTGCAACAGCCATTGTGAGCGCTGTTTTTTTCATTCGCTTGTTCCTATTTTAATTTTCCTTATCATATCAATTTTTCGCAGCGCGCGCTCGTTCTGGCTGATCTAAGATCACAGCACCGTTACACTCTTTCGCCACAATGTCATCTGGGTTATATATAGGACAAGACTTCATAGATAAGCAGCCACAGCCTATGCATCCGTCCACCATGTCGCGAACGCGTGTCATATACGCTATTTTTTCATCAAGTTTGGCTTGCCAAAATCGTGACATACTGGCCCAATCTTCCTTGGTTGGTGTGCGGCTTTCTGGCAGTTTAGACAAGGTTTCTTGGATTTCTAGCAGTGAAATGCCCATTTTTTGCGCAGCTTTAATGACCGCAATACGCCGCAGTACATCTTTTTTATATCTTCTTTGGTTACCTGCGTTGCGCCAGCTTCGAATTAAGCCTTTGGTCTCATAAAAATGTAGCGCTGAGACTGCCACATCTGCGCGTTTTGCTACTTGCCCTACACTTAAGCGCGGCTCGTCTCGGGTTGTTGGTGTTGTCATTTTTGCCCCTTTTTTAAAATAACGCTTTACCTAAGGTTAGGTTGAGGTTTTAGCCTATCAACAAATTTACAAAAGGAGAATCATTTTGAACACAATCATTGTTTATTCTAGCGCTAAAAAAATGGGCAATACAGGCAATGCGGTTGGAGAGTTAGCTACGGAGTTTGATGCGCAAACACTATTTTTGGATGACTATGTGATTAACGATTATAGTTATGATCACAAAAATAAAGATGATGATTTTCGCAGTGTATTTAGGCGCATTTTACAGTTTGACCATGTGATTTTTGCCTCGCCTGTCTACTGGTACGCGGTAACACCGAGAATGAAGGCATTTATTGATAGGATCACAGAATTTATGGATGATGATCTGCTCAAACCTGAGTTACGTGAGCTTAGAAGCAAACAGTTTTCAATATTATCCACGTCTATTCACGAAGCTGCGCCGCAGCCTTTTACTGAGATGCTGCAAAAAACATTTGAATACTTAGGCATGACACTCAAAGGTCAATATCACAAGCAATACCCTTATGAGGGTTAATCTGTTTTCGTTTGAAGAAATTGAGTTTGATATTGTTTTGGTGTCTGCTTAAAGGTCTTCTTAAACCCTCGACTTAATTGACTTGGGTGATTAAACCCTAAGGTGAAAGCAATGCTTGTCACGCTTTCACCGCGCTCCAAGCGCTTGCGTGCTGACATCATTCGTTGGCCATTCAACCAATTTTGCGGGGTCGTACCAATGCGCTTTTTGAACTGGTCAAAAAATTTACTGCGGCTCATGCAGGCTATTTTGCATAATTCATCGACGTCGAGTTGTTCATCCAGATTTCTTTGCATATATTCAACCGCCGCATGGATCCCCGTTGTTAACTCATACTTCGCAACTTGTTTAAACAAGAGGTCGCGACTTTGCTGTTGCAGTAAACGAGCAACTAACTCGTTTAACGCAAGGTCGATATAAAAGTCTCTTTGTGGCGTATTTTCGCAAAATAAATGCATTAAGCGCATAAGCAGTTGCTGTGTCTGCGAGTTGTGCTCGTTATGAACAAGCTCTGGCAAGTAATTAAACTGTGATTCAGAGCACTTCTCAAGTTGGTTTAATTGCTCTGCGACTGAGGCTATTTTGTCTTTGCTAATATCAATGGCCAAGCAGGTTGTCGGTTGATTTATGCAGGCGGTGGGAAAGTCGATATGCACTGCTTGTTCAGGCGCCAATACAAAGCTTTCATTGGGTAAAAATACATGATGATAGTCACAGCTTTCGACATGCATGACTTTTTTTCCCGAGAGCATGCCGCAAAACAGCACATTGTTAGAAAACAATCGAATATGCTCTGCATTTTCATAGGTATCATAAATACTGAGCTCGACGTCATCGCCTGCAAAATGAACGCGATTCTCAACCAGTGAATTGACTTTTTGCCTTTTTTTATGAAGTTGTTCTAGCATTTTTATTCCTTGTTTGGACTCAAGCGCAAACATTTTATACGCAGAGTTAAGTTTTTAATCCGCCTTTAAATTAATGTCAACAGAATAACAACAAGCGGCCTCCTCATTGAGAGAGTACCGTAGTCACATAACAACTAAGTTGAAGAGGCATTTATGATTTATGCAAATCCAAATACATCAGATGCAATCGTTAATTTTAAACCCGTTTATGATAACTATATTGGCGGAAAATGGACCCAACCTGTCGAGGGGCAGTATTTTGATAATATCAGCCCAGTCAATGGTGCTGTTTTTTGTCAGGTAGCAAGATCTGGGCAAAAAGACATTGAATTAGCTTTGGATGCAGCTCACAGTGCCAAAGAGTCTTGGGGCACAACGTCAGTGACAGAGCGCAGCAATACTTTGCTTAAAATTGCCGATCGTATAGAAGCCAATCTTGAATACCTCGCCGTGGCCGAAACGTGGGACAACGGTAAAGCTGTGCGTGAAACTTTAGCTGCTGATGTACCCTTAGCTGCCGACCACTTTCGTTATTTTGCAGGGTGTATCCGTGCGCAAGAAGGCAGCATTGGTGAAATTGATGAGCATACGGTGGCGTATCATTTCCACGAACCGTTAGGGGTTGTTGGACAAATTATTCCTTGGAATTTTCCATTGCTAATGGCAGCTTGGAAACTTGCGCCAGCGCTTGCTGCGGGCAATTGCGTGGTATTAAAACCCGCTGAGCAGACACCTATCTCGATTTTATTATTGATGGAACTGATAGAAGATCTGCTCCCTGCAGGGGTTGTTAACGTGGTAAATGGCTTTGGTAAAGAAGCCGGAGAGGCACTGGCGACCAGCGACCGCATTGCCAAAATCGCGTTTACCGGCTCAACGCCAGTGGGGTCACATATTTTGAAATGTGCGGCGGATAATATCATTCCATCAACAGTAGAGCTTGGCGGCAAGTCTCCCAATATTTACTTCAGTGATGTAATGGAAAAAGATGATGAATTTTTGAGTAAATGTGTCGAAGGGGCTGTACTGGCTTACTTCAATCAAGGTGAAGTATGTACATGCCCGTCTCGATTGTTTGTGCAAGAAGATATCTACGATGAATTCATTGCAAAAGTGATAGCGCGCACGCAGCAGATAAAACGTGGCAATCCTTTGGACACAGACACCATGGTAGGCGCACAGGCTTCCCAAGCACAATTTGATAAAATTTTAAGCTACATCGAAATTGGCAAGCAAGAAGGTGCCGAGGTACTCCTTGGTGGTGAACCAGAAAAACTCAGTACGGAATATCATGAAGGCTATTATATTCAGCCGACGTTGTTAAAAGGTCACAATTCTATGCGAGTATTTCAAGAAGAGATATTTGGCCCTGTGATCTCCTTGTGTACTTTCAAAGATGAAGCGGAAGTACTCGCAATGGCTAATAGCAGTGAATTTGGCCTAGGAGCGGGGGTGTGGACCCGTAATATGAACCGTGCTTATCACTTTGGTAGAAAAATAGAAGCGGGTAGGGTATGGACTAATTGCTATCACATGTATCCGGCCCATGCCGCTTTTGGCGGCTACAAGCGCTCGGGCATCGGCCGTGAAACACATAAAAAAGCGCTGGATCATTACCAGCAAACTAAGAACCTTCTAGTCAGCTATAGCGAAAGTCCGCTTGGATTCTTCTAAGTTATAGCCTTAGCAAGATGCGCAACCATGGCCATGGTTGCGCTCTTTTTTGTTACGTTATTAGGCCAGATAGCATAGGCCGGAATAGGGGTTACTTGCCAATTGGGCAGTAACTCAATCAACTTATTTTCTCTAAGGGCTTGTTCAACAAGAAAGTCCGCAGGTGTCGCAATACCCAGCCCTTCCATACATAATTGTGTCATGCCCTCAACCGAATTGACTGTGACTTGATAGTCAAAATGAATGTCCTGTTTGCCAAGCTCTGGGTGTGTGATTGTTCGCTTATTGGGTAAGCTGACAAGCCTTATCCATGGTACGTTTTCAAGATCTTTAGGGGTTTTAGGGAGTGGGTTATTTTTTAAAAATAAGGGTGAGCAGGTGAGCTTTCGCTTTATATTGCCTAGTTTTTTACTTTTTAATTCACTATTTGGTAGGTCGCCAAGGCGAACTGCAATATCGATCCCTTTCTCTATCAAGTTCTCATACACATCGCTAAAGTGAAAGTTGACCTCTAACCTTGGATGTTGCTGGCAAAACTCTGCTAAAACGCGGGTATAGTGGGAGCGTATAAGTACAGTCGGCAAACTGACGGTGATCCTGCCAGATAACGCCTCTTGCTGGGCATTGATATCAGTTAGGCCTTGCTCGACTGTTTTTAACATGTTTGTGCTCATTTTGAATAACTGCTGCCCTTGCTCTGTTAACGAGAGTTTTCTGGTTGAGCGGTACAGCAAGGCGGTATCTAGCTTTGTTTCGAGCAAAGTAATGTGATAGCTGATCACTGAGGGCGACAAGTTCAGTGCGCGCGCTGCACCGCGAAAAGATCCTTGCTCTACAACCGTTGAAAAAATGGCGATGCTTTTGAGTTCGTCAATCATATTGAGTAAGTTTTTAGAACAGTGATGTTAATTTATACCACCTAATCAAATTTAAAACAGGGGTATACACTCAAATTTTATACAGCGATGGAGTGAGCAATGTTGATGATATTGGCAATGGGCTTATATGCATTTTCTATGTCTATTACACCGGGCCCGGTGAATTTGATTATTTTTTCAGGTGGGATGAATCGTGGTATCCAAGCCACATTACCGTTTATTTTAGGTGCAACAATTGGGTTTAGTCTGTTGCTTTTAGCAACAGGGCTGGGGCTTGGTTGGGTGGTGCAGCAACATAAGTGGTTAGTATATAGTTCTACAGTGATCGGCTGTGGTTTTATGATGTATCTTTCCTTGCAACTGTTTAAATCTGAACCGAGAGTAGGCCAAACGACAGCGATGCGCTCAGGGTGGTGGGCAGGCTTTATGTTGATGTGGCTGAATCCAAAAGCGTGGTTGGCTGCTATCGCGGGCAATAGTTTGTTCATTGAGCCTAGCCAAACGAGCAAATTGTTTGTGTTTGTACTCATTTACTCCTTGGTGTGTTTTGTTTCTTTATTGTTGTGGGCCGTATTTGGTAAGCAAGTGTCTCATTATATTTTGAATGATAAGTATGTGCGTTGGCTTAACAAGGCTGCGGCGTTGGTGATCGCGGGTATGTGTGTGATGGTATTGTATGAGCTAGGAGGCAGAAATCTTTAGCGGTGTAGTTATTCTGTGATAACTTTGTTTGACTAAAACTAATTTGCCAAGGACTTTGAGGTAAGCCATGAGAAAAGTTAAAGCTGCCCCATATTTGATTTTTAGTATTAACATTATCATCGTATTTGTAGCTACTTTTTGGCATCAAATTTTTAGTGCTAATGGTGGCTTATCCTTTATCTTACTGGTGATATTTTGCGTTTTGTCATTGTCGAATTGCGTCTATCATATGAGTGTCTTGTTAGTTTATAAAGTGTTTAAAATAGAGCGTTTTAAAGTTTTGGCCTTGATGATGCCAGCCTTATTATTACTTGCTTATAGTATTTTTTCATCGGCTCTCAACATGGAAGAGAATAGGCGCTCTTTGAATACTTCTAGCTCTGAACAGTTTATCGCCCGGGTATCTGCATCGTTTAATTATTGGCATATTGAGGTGGAAAATGCCTTGGGGCAGACAGTATACAAAAATGAAAATACAGCGATGAGAAGCGCATTCTCGCTATATTGGGTGTGGGATAAGCAAGACAGATTATGGTTTTATTACAGTGATGATGGCACTGTACACTATTTATCGAAGAGTAATGATGGCTGGCAGCTACGAGAATACGACAAGTTTGATGATGCTTTGGAACTTAAGCCCCCATCGAGTTTATTTCCACCATATGTAATCCCAAAACAGAAAAAGTAATAAAGCGAATGCTTCAACTTGCTATAGCCCACTTTAACTGCAAGATGGTCTTTACGAGACTATCAAAATATTTTTAGTACTGAGCATTTAATATAACGCTTACAGCATTTTTTATCGTATTATGCAGCATGCCTGTCGGTGTGTTTTAATTAGTAACATAAGAATTTCCTCATGTATAACCCGAACTTACCTTTAGTTTACCACCCTAATTATTCATTCAGTTTTGATCCCAAACACCGTTTTGTGGTGAGTAAATTTGCAAGATTAAAAAATTATCTAGAGCAACAAGGGCTCATTGGTCAAAACTTGCATCAGGGTCCTGTTGGTCACTATTCGGACTTAGAGCTAGTACATTGTGAGCAGTATGTTCGAGACTTATACCATAATGAGCTTTGCCCAAAAGCAATGAGACGAATTGGGATCCCTTGGTCTAAAGAGCTGATGGCGAGAACATTTACAGCACCGCTGGGCACTTATCTTACTGCATCGCTTGCACTTGAAAACGGCGTGGCGTGTCATTTGGCGGGTGGCACGCACCATGCTCATTACGATTTCGGTTCTGGGTATTGCATGGTGAATGATTTGGCTTATACAGCAGAGCGGTTGATCAAAGAAAAACGGGTTCATAATGTACTTATCTTTGATTGCGACGTGCATCAAGGAGATGGCACTGCCGCCATGCTCACACACAACCCTTTTGTATTTACCTGCTCAATACATTGTGAAAAGAACTTTCCCTTTAGAAAGCAACAGAGTGATTTAGACATTGGGTTAGACCCTAATGTCAGCGATCACGAATACCTGCGAGTTGTAGAAGCAACAATCCATGATTTACTGGATCAGCTAAACCCTGATCTGGTGTTATATGATGCAGGCGTTGATGTTTGGCAAGAGGATACGTTAGGTAAATTAGACATTAGCTGGCAAGGGCTTGAGAAACGCGACCGTATTGTACTCAATGCATGTAATCAAAAAGGTGTGCCAGTAGCCACTGTGATCGGTGGTGGATATGACAAAGATCATGAGCGTTTGGCAAAACGTCACGCTATCGTCATTGAGCAGGCCGCAAAAATATAGTTTATATTTTTTATAATATATAAATATATTACTTTAATAGTCATGTGGTTAAACTTGGTTTTTACGCTTTTTGACTTTGTTTTTATGCTTATTTTACCTTCTTTTAATTGTGTATGTATGTTCCTTTTTTAAATATGGATTTGCCCAAGATAAAGGGCAAACTACCAAAATAAAAAAGGAGTATAAAATGATAAAATCAACATTAATTACACTATTGCTTAGTAGCTCAGCGTTGTTATCTATGCATGCTTTCAGTTCTAGTATTGAATTCGCAGAGTGTGGTGAAAATAAAAGAGACAATGGAAAGGAAGATTGCGTTTGGTCTGATTATATTGGAGCAAAACAAATGCCTCCATGGGCGGTGAGTTACAATACGGAGAATGGTGAATATAATAGCGAAACAGTTTATATCTGTCGTGATTCCGGCAATGTCCTAGGGCGAGCTGTTAAAGGGGTATGTTATGTACCTTGGTATGGCAGAGAATATGCCCACAGTAGTAACTTCCAAGTGCTTACAATGGATCCTAATAACTATGAATGGCAAGTTGAGACTTTACGTATAGATATTGATGGCAATATAAAACGTCCTGGTAAATACCTAGTGAAAGGATCACAAGAAGGCAGTTATCCAACTTATGTTTGTGGCGTCAGAGACGGCCATAATATATTTAGAACAGGTAAACTAGTAAATGGTCACTGTTGGTATGGTGCTGGTGGTCGAGAATGGAATTACCCCTTGTCCAGTGGCCGCGTAGAAGTATTGTATTATACCGGTTACTATGCGAATTAAACTAATTAATTAATTTTTTGTTTATTTGGTGTTTAAGGAGGCTAAAGTAGGCCTCCTTTATTATTTTTTCTATTATTGTTTTATCTAAATAATTTCATAGAAAACGCATCAAAATTACTTAAGTTTGGAAAAATATCATTAATCTCTGAGTCATTTAATCCAAACCATTTCGCTATGGGTGAAAAATACTGTTCATTGGAAAATTGAGGGATAAGTCTGCCGCCACCGACATCTATATTACTGCCGACCTGCTGTGAAAGCATGGCGCCATGCAAGTCTTGGCCATTTACTGCACCGCCCATAATCAGTTGATTACTGGCCCAGCCGTGATCTGTGCCATCTCCATTTGAAGTCAATGTGCGGCCAAAATCAGACATAGTAAAGGTTGTTACGCTATTTTGCAGAGATAGTTCTGTAAGTGCGTTATTAAACTCAGCCAGTGCTGTTGCAAGTGTTCCTAGCAGGGCTGGTTGCCGCGTGACTTGTTCATCATGGGTATCAAAGCCACCTAATGAGACAAAAAATATTTGCCGCTGGTTACCTGTTTGACCGCTGATACTCAGAGACTTAGCGACGGCAGCTAATTGCTCCGATAAACTGTTATCGCTAAATTGTGTGGTTAATACGGGCGCTTGCTCTAATAAGGTGTTCATATGCTGCACATTACTAATGGAGCTAGAAAGTCTGCTGGCATATGCGTCTTGCAGTGAGTTTGTTTGGGTGCTTAGCAATCTATCCATGATGCTTTTAACATGGTCGACTTGTGGCTGGTAACCTGTCAGCGAGTTTATTTTCATTATGCCGCTTTTATTGAGTGCATAGGGGGTGGTGTCGATACCTGCTTGCCATGGGTTTGCTCCAGCAAGGGAGATGTTACTAGTAAAGCTGTTGTGCTGGTTTAACCGTTCCAGCATTCGCGCGCCCCAACCCGTATTTAAAGACACCTTCTCACGTCCATTCATCCATGTGGCTTGTTGGTCGTTATGTGAAAACAAGTGATTGGGTAAAGGCACGGCTTTGTTTTGATAATCAGCAAGTGTTGTTGGTCTGATAAGTGTGCCAACACCGCCAACAAAGCCGAGCTGACCGGCATCAAAAATGGAGGATATGGCGCCCATGCTTGGGTGCAGGCCAACGCCGCCCTCAAATTGTGTCAGTGTATTTAAATTCAGCGGATCGGCAATAGCTAGATTTTGCCTGCTTTGCTCATAATGTAGCCTTTGATCACCGCTTAAGGGGACTAGCATATTGAGTGAGTCACTCCCACCGTGCAGAAAAATACAAACAAGCGCTTTGTAATCAGTAAGCTCGGCGTTGTTCATAGAGCTACTGATAGCTTGTAACTGCAAACTAGTGAGCGCGGCAACAGAGGCCCCGCCCTTGAGGCACATAGATAAAAAAGCGCGTCTAGACTGATGATTAAAATACGACATGGCAGGCGCTCCTAGTTTTGGTAATTAAAGTCAGGTGACAATGAAATCATGTACAGTAGCTGGGCGACTCGAAGCGACGCATCTCTGTTCACAAAATAGCTATCTAGATCTACGAGTGCTGTACGTGTGGCATCCGACATGGAGCCTGCAAAGTAAACTAGGTCGTAGTAGTCCAGTAGAGGGGGTAATCCATTGTTTGTCAGCATCTCAATGTCTGCTTGGGCGTACATGTAGATTGTATTGGGGTTGAGTGTTGTTTTTCGCTCAGCCATCCGCCACACCAAGTCACCATAGTGCCCGTTGATAGTGGAGATCATATTGGAGTCGGTGGCAATTTGCAGCTCAGGTGCAACGAGTCCTAAGGTTTGAAGCTCATTTGGCGTATGGTCAGGCCTAAAAAAGTTAAATACAGAGGGGGATAGTAACGGCCCTTGACCATATGCTGTGTTTAAGTTCCAAGTATAATAACGATTTAGCTCCGAGCGTGCATTTAACACCCGCCATAAGTGCAGTTTTACGAGGATCGGCTCTTTAATTTTGCCGCTATGTAGCTGTACAGACGAGTATTTTCTGGCTTCTTCATCCAGTAAAATTGCTTTGATGACGGCACCTAGGTCGCCTTTTACACCTTCACCATTATCGTTAAATATAGTCGCCACTCGAGCAATATATGCTTGCGTTGGATTAGATTTTACAAGTCTTTGGATTAGTTGCTTACTGATAAAGGGGGCGACATTGTTGTGTGCAAATAAGTTATCTAGCGCAAGTTGCATGGACTCATGGGGACCGATGTTTTTTGGGATAATTTCACCGCCTAGCAATGACTTTTCTTCCATTGAGTGATAGTCGGTAAAAGCGTGCATGGGCAGGGTATAGTTTCGGCTGGGTCTGTCCCACCTTGCCGAGTAAGCAAATGTCCAGCCAGTGAAGACTTTGGCAAAGCCGGCTATTTCCGCTTGTGAATAAGTTGGTATGGTGTTGCCATTGGCATCTAATTTTACAGAGCCATCCAAATTGAGTTCATTCAAACCAATTGTGAATAGCTGCATGACTTCTCGCGCATAGTTTTCATCAGGACGAATGTTAAGCTCGGCATTGGCTTTTTCATTCCCTAAGTGACTTAAATACACGCCCATAGCAGGAGATAAAGTGACTGACTCTAGTAGGCTTCGAAAATTACCAAATGCATGTTTTAACAGCATGTCATAGTAAGCGACCATGCCTTCTGGCTCGCCTCGTAAAGCTGTATTGGCATCCGAAATCACAAAAATTTCACTGAGCGCAAATGCTACTCTTTGCCTGAGTTGATCAGGTGCATTTAAACTCGCTTTCCACCAAGCGTCTATTCTGTTTATGTGGCTTGGGTTATCTCTGTCTGGGTAGTTTTCTAGTAAAGGCGTATGCAGGGTAGGCGCTAACGCAATTTGCTGGTCAAGCCATTCGCTTTCACTCATGCCCGAAGCAGACTGGATTTCCGCATAAGTTGCGCCAAGTGTCGCTTGCTGCATTAATGCCGATGCTTGTTGTTCAGTCATTGCATTGACAGACTCAATGCTGGTTTCTGTATATGTACTCATGCCCGTACTATCAGTGACTGTCAGTGAAAAGGTATAGCTTTCATTATTGATAGAACTCGCACTTGGTAATGTTACGGTTAGACTTGCAGAGTCTGCGCCTGTAAGGGGAACGGTCGGGCCGCTAATTTGAGCCCAAGCGAACGACAAGCCTTCTGTAGACCCTTCAATGACACTGTCTATGGTGATAACACTGCCTTTTCTGACAACATCGCCTGGTAAGCGAATGTCCACAACAGGTGATGTGCTTATATTCTGTGTATCGGCTATGTCATTATCGGTGTTTTGGTCAGCAGTTTCACTATTTGGTTCAGTGCTCGGTGATGAAGGAGGGCTGCTGCTTGCTGTGTTGGCGTCGTTGGTGCTTTCATCACTGGTGGGTAGCTGTGGAGATGCTGTGGGAGTACTTGACTCGGAACCACCGCCGCCACATGCGGATAAAACTAAAGTTACAAGTAAAAACAGAACACGCATTTTCATTGTGATTGCCTCAATAAACTCTAACCCTTTTATAGCATGCTCATTTAATTTAACAATATTTTTTCATTAATTTTGAGTGTTTTTTTACGCCAAAAGGATTGGCTTTTCGCCATGTTTTTGAATTAAAGAAGAATATTTATTGATGAATTTGGTATGCGTTAACGTGATACATGTTGTTACCTTCTTTTAAAAAAATAGGGTTGTCACGGTGGTAGCACTATTCGTATTATCTAGTGAGTGGCACAGCGATTTTCCTCGTTAAATTTATCAGAGTCACATTCAGTATCTATATGAAATTGTTGTAATTTACTATTGTATAGAACATCATTAAACAAGGATTATAAGAATGAAAAAAACCGTTATCGCTACACTAATCGCAGGTATCTTTATTGCGCCAAATATGGGCTTTGCAAGCGAACAGAGAAGCACAAATATTGAACTAGAACTACTTCCACTGGTTCAAGTAAAAGGTGAGCAATACGTTTCAAGCACCATAAAAAAACAAATGCGTAAGCACAACTTACCTGGGTTAAGTGTTGCTGTGGTTAAAAATGGCCAAGTTGTTTGGGCGGAAGGCTTTGGCTTAGCGGATAAACAGACTAATCGCAAAGTGACAACTGAAACTTTATTTCAAGCTGGTTCTATCAGTAAACCGGTTGCGGCTCTGGCTGTTTTAAAATTGGTTCATGAAGGAAAAATTAAATTAGATGCGGATGTAAATCAGTATTTAAAAGGCTGGCAAGTGCCAAGCAATGAATTCACCAAATCAGCCAAAGTGACAGTGCGTCAGCTTTTAACACACAGCGCTGGATTAACTCAGCATGGCTTTCCGGGATATCAACGCGGCAGTAAAGTGCCCTCCGATATTGGGGTGTTAAATGGACAGGGCAACACAGGTAAAGTGATAGTCGATAAACAACCCGGTGAAGGATTTAGGTATTCCGGTGGCGGGTATACAGTATTAGATTTGCTTGTTGAAAATGTAACAGGACAGTCATTTTCTGATTATACATCTGAGCAGATCTTGAAACCGCTGGGAATGACAAACAGCACGTTTGCACAGCCGCTGCCTAATCACCTATGGTCTAAAGCCAGTGCAGCATTTGATGTAAACGGTAATCAGGTTGAAGGAGATTGGCACGTTTACCCTGAGCAGGCAGCTGCGGGTTTGTGGACGACGCCGAGCGATATAGCGCTGTACGTCAAAGCGATACAAAGTGCACGAGCAGGTAAAGCGGTTGGCCCCATTACACCAAAGTTGGTTAAAGACATGCTTGTTTTCCATGACAACGACTGGGGGCTTGGACCAGTATTGAAAAATTATCAGCAAGGGCTCGCGTTTGAACATGGCGGTAAAAACAAAGGCTTTACCAATGTATTTAAAGCGTATGCTGATAAAGGCGATGCATTTATTATTATGACCAATGGAGATGCAGCCAGGCCGGTCATGAGGGAGTTACAACTTGCCATCAGCGAGCATTTTGGTTGGGACTTTTCTAGCGCTAAAAAAGTGGAAAAGTATACCTTTTCAAGTGCGCAGTTAAAGCAAATGGTTGGCAAGTATATTTATGATAAAGATAGCCAGTATCTATTTGATCTGACCTTTGATGGACAATATATACTGGCATATGACCCATCAAGAGATCGCACCAACCGTTTGATAGCGACGAGTGAGAAATCATTAATTGATGTGCGCGACGGTGCAACGGTGGATATTGAGCGAAATGATAAAGGCGAGATTCAGGCATTAATTTGGAGTGGGCAATATCGATTTGTAAAAAATAGCCTTTAATATAAATTTTTAGATTAATTTGGCGTGGATACTGCTTGGTAAGTCGTTATTATTATTTTTCTTACCAAGCAGATCGCACTTCAAAACCAAGCGACGGGCAAGTTCTTGGTTTTGCCAGTTCTGCCCGAGTAGGCGAGTAGAACTGGTATAGGGAGTCCTTTCAAGTATTGCTACGTTGTTACCACTTAAACAGCTTACATTTTTGGATGCGTTTACCACCATAATTAGACACTAGATAAGGTCCAACTTGCTCTTCGCGGATCTTGTCTGCTGTATAGCTTATGATTTCAACATCTAAAGAGCCGTCACTGTGCAATTCATACTCTGCGTTCAGCTTGGTATCACCAAATTCAAACAAGCTTACAAACTTATTATCGAATAAGTACTGGTCGATGATAATGCCGTTATTTTCGTCAATTTCGAAATGCCCTTTTGCTTCATCAACCGTGACTAACGTGTAGTTACGAGGTCTTGCTTGCGCGCCTTCACCGTATGTGACAACCCAGTCAGCACGGTTATCAACGGGGCTGCCAACTTCAAGTGACATTGGAAATGCATATAGCGCTCCCTTGCCAGGTGCAAGTAGTTCACATTGGCCTTTAAAAAAGCCTTGCCACTGAGTCGGAGCAGCTTGTGTAGTCAGAGATATTGCAGATAAGCCAACGCATATTGCGAATACTTTTTTCATTTTATCTTCCTTATTGATGCTATTTTTGTGTGAGTCATCTTAAAAAACGATGCTTTTTTCCAGAAATAACAGGTTAGAAGAATTTTTTAATAGTTCGGCGCAAATCTGGTTGTGTGGCTGTTTTGTATGAACTCAGGGGGTTACCCTGAGTTATTTGTGATAAGCAGGTAGCAAATTAGTTTGACTTCAAAGGCTGCTCTTTTAGCACTTCAAGCTTTTGCTCTGAGGTGATGCTATGGGTGAGCGATTCAAGTTGATAACCGAGTTGTTCATAAGAGTTATCTAGGTTTGCATTCTTCTGATAATAAGGAATATCTGCTGGTGTAGCAGGGTCATTCACTCTTAACGTAAACGCACCAAAGTTATTGTTTTCATTGGTTTCAGGGACTTTTTGCTCAACATCGGCCATCAAAATAATACGATAAGTCCCTTTCGCTAAATTGATGTTTTTCAAAGGAAGCAGTACCTCGTGTTGTGAGCCTACATCGTTTATGACCTGCACAGCACCAAAATAAACTAAGGGGTTGTTATTTAAATCGGCTAAGAATATGCCTACTTTAGGTAATACAGGAGAATTAGGGCAGCCATCATTTTTAACCACAAAGTTTACTTTTAAGTTTCCACCATAACCGACAGAAACACTCGCAGGTGTCATAGAGCCTGAGTGAAATAGCCAGTCTGGTTGACCAATGGTGCCAAAAGTTGCAGAGTTATGGCTGACTGACACTGAGTTATTAAACCTTGCGACCACTTGAAAGTCTGTTGGCATACATAAGCTACTCAAATACTCTTTTGTTGTGCCGTCGAGATTAAATGGGCTCACTTTAAAAGTGTTTTGCGCATTAATTGGACGGCAGCCATTGGTGCCGCAATTCAAATCGGGGGCTTCTCTGCCGACATAATATCCGGTTGCACCGCCATCTTTTGTTAAAAAGAACTCAACTTGTCCGCCTGGGTTAAATATCTGAGAGCCGAACAAATAATAATGAATATTAAAATTTGCAGAGCCAGGATTTGGGATCACGGTATGGTTGTCAAATGCAACATTTCCAACACTGATATTTGCAAATGCAGAAGCGCTAAGTAGTGATGTAGTAAGTACAGCAAGTTTAAACTTATTAGACATGGTTTCCCTCCATTTTGAAATGTCCAAAGTTTGTACAGCTATTATCGCAAGCACTCTATGATAAAAAGTTGAGTAAAAAAAGTACCATTGGAAAGGTTTTTGATATAGCGCAAGCTAAGTGGGCGTTACTATTTTAGATATTACTCCTATATATCTCATTGTTTTTGTGGTTAGTAGCTGCTAATTAATAGATTGGTAAATTAGCTTTGTTGATAAGCGAGTAAAAGTGCATATAAATTTATTTATAATTAAATGTGTATTTTAGCAGGATGATGGTTTTTGTTTACGCCTGTTCAGTATTCGTTTGCCTCTTTGGAGAGCGTTGCTAAGTCTCTTTTCTTTGCGAATACCTCGTGCTTTTCTAGTTGTCGTAGCGCTTGACTTGAAATTGGACTAGGTGCAGATAAGTAGTATTTTTTCATTGAGGGCATGACTTTGCCAAAAATGAGCTGAACTCTCGGGATATGAAAATCTGAACTGATTATGTCGACTTGCGGTGCGTTGAGCTGTTTAAGTATCGGATAGGTGAGCGTTGCATCTTCAATTGTGAAGCGACTTAAAGCGCTTGGCAAAAAGTGCGCTGCTTTAATTCCATTATTGATTAAATATTGTTGGTTGATATGTGCGTGCGCAATTTCAGTTTGGTTGAAGTTTGCGCCAAAACCACCCGTACAAATTAATTTTGTATTTTGCTGTGACTTAAATAGGTCAAGGGCAAGCTCACATCTTGCAATTGAAAGCGCTGATAGGTGCCCTTGATTATCATTTTTATGTCCTAAAACAATGATTACTTTGTCCATCTTTGACCTGTAAAAAGCTAGGTTTAGCTCATTATAGAAGACCAGCATTGCAAGGATTAAATGCCTAGCTTATTTTTTGAGCTGCTGTCCAAACCAATGACTGATAGCGTTGTTTAAGTTCTTATCATGCTCTAATAATGGGTAGCCGTGCAACTTGCCCTTATAAGTGAGCAGCTTGCTATTGGCGTGTTTTGCTTCTTTGAACAGGATATTTGCGCTGGTATAAGTCCTACCATCGTCGTCTGCTGCGATGATCAAGGTTGGTTTGCCAGATAAGTTTGCTACATATTTCTGAATATTGTCATAGGTTTGGGCAGATGAAAAAAAGCCAATAGCATCAATGTTGGTGTTATTTGCAAGGGTGATGGCCTGTGTACCGCCGCAGCTTGCGCCGATAACGCCAATCTGCCCGGTGTTTGATACTTTACGTCTTAAATATTCATAGGCTAGTTGTACGTCTTGTGGCCAATACTTTACCATATCTCTCCATGCATCAGTGCGTGACTGGCCAGAGAGCTTTCTTATGCTGCTTACATCAAATTGATTATTTTTACTGTCGCCATAACCTCTGAAATCGATACTTAAAGCATGGATCCCTTGTTGGGATAATTGGTTTCCAATGTCGTTGTACATGGAGCGATTAAAGTTACATTGGTGGAGCATAAGCAGGGCTTTATTGCTGTCTTCTTTGCCACTAAAATAGCTCCCATGGATGGTGAAACCATCGCTAGAAGTCAATGTAATATCGGTACTTGCGGCGCTTTTAAATGCAAAGCAAAGCGCAATAAGTGCTATTGTCTGTCTCATCATTTCTCCTTAAAGATTGCCTAGCTAAAATATCGTCAATTTATTATGGCGCCAATATAATTGCGGTGAATAGACAGCAGCACTCGATATCTACACTATGTAAAATTTTCAAAAATCGTATAAATGTGTGCGTATCTTTTAACTTCCCTCTACATCATCACCCCAGATAAAAACACTTTTTGAGATACATGTTTCATATGCTGTATGCGTTATTAATTACCCTTAAGGATAAAATGTGAAACGATTAACGCTGAGTATTATAACCACGGCCATCCTGCTGTCAGGATGCGATAAAGATAATGATGTGGTTGTCATTGCACCAGAAAAGCCCGCGACGATTGAAAGCTTTAACGGGCTATGGGAAATCAAAGGGTCGGGGGAGGTTTGGGATTTATCATCAAATGGCCTGGTGACATACAACTTTAATAGCAATACATGTATTAAAGCAGATGAAGAAAGTGCCCAATTTACCGAGCCACTTGCTGAGTACTTATCACTGAATGACGAAAAAGATAGATTGACCTTTAACAGTCCTGCGTCTTCCAAGATTGAGCTTGTCAAACTCGACGCGCTGCCTTCACAGTGTGGCGCGGATAACCTGACAACGGATATGACATTACCAGAAATTTTTGATTATGTATGGCTGTCGCTCGATGAGTATTACGGTTTTTTTGAATTACGGGATATTAATTGGCAAGCGGTTTACGATACTTATAAGCCAAAGGTAACAGCACCCACTTCCCATGCTGAATTTATGATAATAAAGGATGAAATTTTCACCGAATTTGGCGATGGACATCTTAGCCTCGAAGGGCCACAAGGAGAGCAAGCTGATGGCAGTAAAATTGATAGCTGGATCAAAGAGGGGATATTAAATGGTGATGGTGATATCAATGATAATTTGGCACAGTTACAAGCCAAAGAGCTGAGCGTCTTAAAGCATTTAATGTCTGACGGTCAGTTACATAGCTTTGAAGGAACGGATGCTATTCGCTTTGGTCATATTTCCCCTGAGCTTGGCTATATCCGTATTGATAGAGTCTCAGGCATGATTTTGGATGATGCAGCAGACAATATCTTATCGCGGGTGGAGCAAGACTTAGACAATACGGATTTGATCATGACACACACGCTTGAACAATTGCGTGATGTTGATTCTATTATCATCGATTTAAGATATAACCAAGGCGGTTTTGATAAGGTATCGCAAAAAATAGCCGGCTATTTCACAGATTCAGACTACACGTTTGGGACTAAGCAGATAAAAAATCAAGCGTTTAAAGGGGAAGTGATCGATCTGGATGTGACCTCAAATACCGAGTTGAACTTCACCAAGCAAATTTATGTTTTGATCGGTGAGCATACCATCAGTGGGGGCGAAGTGCTTGCTATGGCATTGCAGTCTCTGCCACAAAGTCAATTAATTGGTGAAGCGACCAATGGTAGTGTTTCTGACACATTGACGCATCAATTACCAAATGGATGGGAGCTGACGTTAAGCCATGAGGTATATAAAAATCAAGCCGGAGAAGTGGTTGAGGGAGTGGGCATTGAGCCGGATGTTGAAACTTATGCTTACGCAACCGTTGACCAAAAATATATGACTGACACTCCCATTGAGTTTGTAATGCAGCAGCACAATATCACAAGCCCACATGCCAAATCAGTTGATAAACTGCAGCAAGCGGTTCGTGATGTCGTCACCAAAACTAGTTTGCCAAGTGTTTCGGTCGCCGTTATTAAAGACGATAAAATTGTTTTTGAGCATGCGGAAGGTTTTGCTAATTTGGAGCAGAAAATACCAGCAACAGTGAATACCCCCTATAACGTTGGGTCAATCAGCAAAGCGGTGACTGGAGTTGCAATTATGCAGCTAGTCGAAGAGGGAGCACTGAGCTTAGATGATAAATTGACAGAAATGAATCTGTCGTTTGATCCGAATAACTCGCAAAGTTCAGGATCAACTATGACGCTACGGCATTTGGTGACCCATACATCAGGTATAAAAGACAGCGATAGGTTTTTCTGCACTTATTATAAGTATGAAGACCAACTTCCATTAGCGACTATGTTTGGACTATCGTTTTGCGAGGAAGATATGCCGGTAACGACGAGTTTAGAGCAGTTGCTAGCGCAGGACTATTTCTCAGAGCAAGGCCGCTATGTAGGCAGTGGTGTATATCTTGATGGTGATCATGGGCAAGCTGGGGAAGTCATGTCTTACTCTAATATGGGGACCGCGCTTGCTGCCCATGCGGTGGAGAAAAAAGCGGCGTTGAATTTGGCTGAGTATATGAGTGAGTCTGTTTTTTCGCCTCTGGGCATGAACAACACCCAGTGGGATCACACTCAGTTATCAGCGGATAACCCAAAAGCATTGCAATACAACATAGATGAAGAAGGGACTGCGCATGCTCTGCCAGAGTATGGCTACGCCACTTTATACGATGGTGAACTCAATATTAGTAGTCATGATCTAAGTAAATTGTTGGCTGCTATTGCAAATCAAGGCAGTTATCAAGGTACTCAGATTTTAAATACTGCGAGTGTAAAACAGTTAATCGGTGCGCAAAGTGATGTGTTTAACATACCTTATCAACAGGGCGTTTTTTGGTATTGGGACGGGGCGTTCTTTGGCCACAATGGTGGTGATCCGGGCACGAATGCGTTAATGATTTATAACGCGCTGACAAAAACTGGCGTCATCATGCTTACAAATGGTGAGGACTTTATACGCGGCAAAGAAATTATCCAGCCTTATTTGGATAACCTCGCGGCTGATCTATATAGATTTGGTGTGCAGCATAAATAACAAATAAGCAAAATCACTCAAAAAGATGCGTGGCATGTTTTGACGTGCCACACATTTATTTTTTTTGCCAGAAAATTTTAATCTATTCATAAATTAAAAAGTGTCTGGTTTTAAAATCATATCCTTTATTTTCAATGGATTAAATCTATCAGAACTCTATTTTTATATTTAATAGATAAGTTTTAAGACGAGATAAATGCTGTTGGTTCATAGTGGCTTCGAACTTTTTCTAAGGAGCAATTATGAGATCACATCCGTTCGTTTTTAGTGCTGCTACGCTGGTGTCGTTAGCCACAATACTGCCTGTACAAAGTAAGCAAACGACTTATATCGAACCGCCTATGGTGAGTATTCCCAAAGGTACTTTTACCATGGGTAGTACAGAGGGTAGAGAGGATGAGTTACCTATCCGCAAAGTCACAATACCTGCATTCCAAATGGGGAAATATGAAGTGACCGTAGCCGAATATCGAAAGTTTATAGAGGCGACCGGCTATGAGTCTACCAAAGGCTGTGTCCACCATATTGGCCCTCAGTGGTTTGGCAGTGGTGAACGCGATGGGACATGGGACGATAATATTTATGTACTCAGTGAATTTCACCCTGTGGTCTGTGTGTCTCGTATTGATGCAATCAACTATGCAAAGTGGTTATCAGAGGCGTCAGGCGAACAATATCGATTACCGACAGAAGCCGAGTGGGAATATGCAGTAAGAGCTGGAACCAAATCAAAGTACTTTTTTGGTGATGAAATTCAATCATCCGATGCGTGCCGATATGCAAATATTGCTGACATACACGCTTACTCCTTGTCTGGGAAGTTGTATGACGCGCCCTATGCTCAAGACGCGATCAATGCGTGTAATGATAATGAAGTGATGATCTCAACGGTTGGCCTGTATAAACCCAATGGGTTTGGCTTACATGATATGGAAGGTAATGTGGTTGAGCGATTAGCCGATTGTTATCAAGATAGCTATGAAGGGGCACCTGTGGATGGTAGTGCGGTAACTAAAAAAGACTGTGAGATTTTTGTCGCTCGTGGCGGCAGTTGGCACTGGCCTGCATTTGGTTCGAGCCGACGAATGATGATGTATGAGGACTTTTTCGCGGCGCTGGAAGGTTTCCGATTAGTAAAAGATACGAAGGGAAAAGCGTTAGAGGCAACCGAAGGTACCCCTTGGTTTGTTAAGCAATTGAGTAAAGCGCAAACAAATGCCAGAAATAAACACAAGAAAGAAAACCCACATTATCCAAAACAGTTGAATGATGTGAAGCTGAGTCGCCTTAGCAAAGATAAAGTGAAAATTACTTGGCAAGCTGAGCAAAAATCTGGTGTAACAGGGTACGAGGTATTTAGGCAAGACCCGCTAACCAACCAGACTGTCACATTGGTAAAACTAAGCCATAAGCAGACAAGTTTTATTGATGATACCGCGCTTTCGCACAATGGCAGGTATTCTGTTGTCGCGTTAAATGGTAGCGCGAAGAGCTTACCAAGCCCAGTTTTTGACAGCGCTTCTAAGCAGCCTCATGTTATTCCCTCGCGCATTGAAGGGGAGGCATTTAACTTTGCGCCAGGGGCAACGGTTGTGAACTCTAGCTTTGAGCCAGAAGGCGATAAAATCATCGGCTCTCTTGGCACAAGTAAGGCAAGTTACATCCTCGAGGCACAAACAGCAGGGGACTATTTGATGACAATTCGCTTGTTTCACTCTGGACCGACACAAAATTATACATTGATGCTCAATGGGGATCCGATCACAGCCTCAGTGCTATCAGGCGAGCGCGGCTGGCGTACCATCAAAGATATCAAAGTAACATTTGAACAAGGACGACATACTCTAACTATCCAGGGAGAAACGTCCATATTCGCAGTGAATTGGTTCGATATCGCGATGCGTTAGGTGGCTAAATTTTACTTTTATTTTGTTCATAGGGGTTATTGATAACCCCTAATTTTATGAGTTTATCTCGCCGTGCTTGTTGCCACCTTGGTGAGGCAGTATCTCTAATATAGTGGCGATAAATCAGAGAATCTGTATCCTCATTAAGTTGGGCGTTTAGCTCCAATAACTTAACTGCCATTGCCAATCCAACCCAGTCAATATGTTGCATTCTTGCTGTATTAAAACTTGATTGTGCGTGCTGCTTGGCCACATCTATTCGTCCCATTTGGTGATAAATCTGAGCGAATAACATGTCCCTTCTGGCAGGTTCATCAATATTTTCAGCTAGTTTTATCGCCAAATCCGGCTCGTTTTGTTCAAGGTAGAGGTTAGCTAGTTGCTCACTGACAGAGAAGTAAACCCAGTAGTTTTCGGGCGTGATGGGCTGCTCTAATACTTTTAAATAATAATGTTGTTTTTGTTCTAGGTCTTTTGCAAACAGTGCGAAGTGATAGAATATGAGCATGTAATGGCTACCATCTAGCTGGTGGTCGGCTAACAAGGTTTTTGCTTGATAAAGATAGTCGTACTGTTCTTTTTCTAATTTAAGTTTAAACGCTTTGATTGATAAAAGTGTGTAGGCCCTGATCTCTTGTACTGGGCGATTGGCTAGTCGAGCTTGGCTAGCTGATTTATATAAGTGCTTTTGTATCAATGAAAAGTCTTGCTCGTGTGCAACCACATCAGACAGTGATTTACTGATCTCACTATTTAAGGCGTTAAAGTTCGCGTCATCCATCAGTGCACTGGCGTGCTCCAAGTGCTGTTTGGATTGAGCATATTGATTTAACGCCATCAGTAATTGGCCTTTAAGCCATTGGCTATATGCTTTGTACAGCGGATGATTCTGTTGTTCGCTGAGACTTATCATTTGCTCAATATGCGCGCTGGCAACATTGTGGTTGTACTCATCAAGCAGGCGTTCGACCAAATGTTTCAATATATCCAAATTATCAGGTGATTGGCTGTACAGCTTTTCAAGCTCTGCTGTCGTGAAAGTATCAGAGTGAACTTGAAAATAGTCGGATTTAAGTAACCTATCAATATTTGAGTGCAGCTGATCTTTAAGTTCGCTGACGCTGGGGGCGTAAATATAGCCTTGCCAGTGCCTGAGGTGGCTTTGTAAACGATACTCAAGCAAGTACATAGGTGTGTTAGACACCTCTTTTGAGTAGATAAATCCGCTCAATAAAAGCTTATTTGATGTTGCTCCCAACAGCTTTTGGTGCTCGATGTAGGGAGAGTTGAATAGGGCTTGTGCCGAACTGTGCTGTTCACCGAGTGCTGCGTAACTGGCAGATAAGGTGTCATTGAGTTGATTTGTTTGGGAAGTTAAATGTCCTTCAAATCTCGGCGAAAAAGGAACTAATAAGATGCGTTGATGTGTATTTGTTTGAACATACAGGTTGTTATCTTGATGTGGCCATAGCCAATAGCTGCTGACAAGGCCTATAACGAATAAAGCGGTGAATACACACGAGAGGATAAACCTTTGCGAGTAGTTGTGTATAGTTGACTGTGATGTAACCTCTACATCACTGGTTTTAGCCTGCGAGGTTATTTTTAGCTGCCATTGATAGCCACGTTTTGGAAACGTTTTTATGGCTGCATCAGAAATCACCGCCCTAAGCTGACTGATATTTTGAAATACGACCTGCTCAGAAACGACTCGACCTTGCCAAACATGATCCAATATATCTTCTTTACTGAGTACCTTTTCCCGTGATTCGATTAATAAGACAAGCAGCCTGCCTTGAGTGGGTGTTAAGGGGATCTCATGACTATTTTTGAATAGGCGCTTTTGCTTTGGATCGAATTCGAAGTCTAGAAAATACTGCATGATTGGTGGTCGTCACTCCATTGTTATGGCTGCAATAGTAGCCTAGTCGCTGAGGTTTGTGAATGATTTAGGCTAGAAGTAAGTTTTTGATTACGCATGTAACAAGAAAAAGCCAAGCTACACTTAGTTAAAGTTGGGCACTGAGACAGTGCTTAAAATATTGTAATTAGGTGATGGCAGATATTTATGAAATGGCTAAAGGATATTGATGAGTCTTTTGATGCACTCCTGACTGATTGCTATCAGCAAAGAGAAATGGAAATGGAGTACCACATTAATCAGATCCGATTTGTTGGGTTAATGTCACTCTTTTTATTGGAGCTTTTGATTGGTTTGCTAAATAGAGGCATAGATTGGACGTTAATAGTCGTTGATCTGGGCACTATGGCACTGACTGCTATGTGGTGTTTTTGTGTCGCTCGGTGGGCAAAAAGTGAAGGCTATAAACCGTGGTTAAAGTATATTTCTATCTTATTTGATTATCTTATTATTTTGCTGATCACCCTTGAGATGGAGTTTCTTTCGGAGATTGGCCACTTTTTACATGATATGCATAATACGGAGTTTGAATTGATGCTGATAAGCGCACTTATCTTGTTCAATGTGATGAGTGCGTTCCGTCAAGGTAAGTTAATAATTTACTATTCCACCTTATGTTGCTTGGCAACGGGGACAGTGATCCTAGAGCACAGTGATACAGCCAGAGCGATTGAGATGCATGAGCAGATAATTATTCTATTTTCGGGCTTGTTGGCATGGTCGATTTCTAGTTATATCACAAACACTTACACTAGGCTTAGACACCGGGAAAGGCTACTTCGTTATTTACCAAAAAAATTGGTGAGTGCAGTTGAAACTGGTAAAGTTGATATAGAACCTGGTGGAGAGCGGCGCAATGTGACGGTATTAATGGCTGATATTCGGCGCTTTACCAGCATGTGCGAAACACATGACCCCGAGGTGATCACAGGTCTACTGAATCGATATTTTTCAGCGATGAGTGCAATTGTGTTTAAGTATGATGGCATGATAGATAAGTTTATTGGTGATGCCATTATGGCGGTGTTTGGTACACCTCAAGGTGAAGGAAACAGTGCCAGTAATGCAATAAATGCCGCCAAAGAAATGTTAGAAGCACTGGAAACCCTCAATAAAGAGTTTATCAAAGAGGGGTTACCTAGTTTAGAAATCGGGATAGGAATACACAGTGGAGATGCAATTGCTGGCAACGTTGGCAGCGTGAGCTGTATGGATTACACCGTGATTGGTGACACCGTTAACGTTGCCGCTAGAATAGAAAGCAAAACGAAAGAGTTAAAGAAGACTTTGCTTATCAGCAAGGTCAGTGTTGAGCAATCTAAGCAACAAGATTTACAAAAAGCAGCGGAAGTGAGCTTAAAAGGTCGAGCTGAGCCCATTGAGGTATTTTTTGACCCTCAGATTTAGCTGTGTATATTTTGTGTTTAAATTGAAAATTTTTTGTTTTAAAAACTCGAGGCTTTATTTTAATATGGGTACAACTCAAAAATAAGCTTGTCCTATTTATTTTGCTCTTTGAGCGGGTGCTACACTATCTCGTGCTTTGAAGCGCATGGAAGGGGTCATAGGTCAGACACTGGGCAATAAATTCAGGGCGAGCATATTTTTGAGGAGTGAAATAAAAGAGTAAAACGCAAATCCTTTGTTTTACTCTTTTTGACATGGAAGTGACTTATTTATTCGCTTCTTTTGCTGCTTTTAGTTTAGCGGCATGATCTATCTTGTAATCTGGCATGTCTTTGTTGCCATGAATTAGGTAGTTATCCATCCAGCGCATCAGGCGAATGCTGTAATCATACTGCGCTGCGACTTTGCGGTTGCCATGACCTTCTCCAGGGTAATAGACTAAACGCACATCTTTGCCTTGTACCTTCATATATCTATACAATTCCATGGATTGTGCAGGGTGTACGCGAGGATCATCTTTACCGTGCATAATTAACAATGGTGTTTTAGATTGACCAGCCCAGTAAATAGGACTGCGCTCAAGATACCATTGCCATTTTTGCCAAGGGTATGAGCGAGCGTGTACTAAAAACATCTCATTTGAAATATCAGTAGTACCAAATTTCGATAATTGGTTAGTCACACCCACAAACATGACGCTTGCAGCAAAATGCTCTGTTAATTTTGTTGCGCCCCAAGCAGAAGCATAACCACCGTATGAGCCACCTGTAATGCCTACTTTCTTGGTATCTACTAGTCCAAGATCAACGAGGTATTTTTTCATATCGACTAAATCATCGAACTCTTTACCTGCGTAATCACCTTGGCCTAGTTTTGAGTAATCTACGCCTTTTCCGGTTGAACCACGGTAGTTAGGGTAGAATACCGCATAGCCACGCGCAGCACCCATTTGACCTGGGTCTGAGTAGCTTGTTAGCCAGCCATTTTTATCGTGTGACTCAGGACCACCGTGAACAGACATGATCAATGGGTAACGTTTACCTTCTTGGTAGTCTAATGGATAAATAAGAACACCACCGATTTCGACCCCGTCTCTGGCTTTAAATGTCAACGCTTCTTGCTTTGCAAAGCGCTTGTTATCAAGCCAAGAGTTTGAGTTTGACAAACGCGTCGTACGCTTTGAGCGTAGCATATAGACTTCGTTAGGGTGTTTTGCCGTGTTTGCAGTAAGCGCTATGGTTTTATCTGAGTCTGAAACTGATAGCTTTCCGGCGATAAGCTTGCCATCTTTGATGATTTTTTTGTACTTATTCGAGCCAACTTTAATTTGCCCTACGAAGCTCTCTGCACCAACATGACCTACAAAATTAAGCGTGTTTTTACGATTAGACCACTCAAAATCACCAATATGGCCCATAAAGTTCGGGATCCACTCTTCGATTTCGCCAGTCTTTGCATTGGCTAAGAACAGTCTGCCTTTAGCTGGGTCATGCTTATCTTCTGCGCCTAAGAGCGCAATGTATTTGCCATCGTGAGAAAATTCCGCTTCACCTAACTTTCCTTCGGTTTGGAAAGACGTAGTGATCTGCTTTGTTTTGGCATCCATAATATGCCATTGTGACTTCATATATTGGTCATCAATGAGCGCGGTTGGCTGAGTTTTGACCAGTAATTTACTGGCATCATCAGACCAATTCACATCGCTTACATACCCTTGAACTGGAACGACATCAGGTGTGAGTGCTTTTTCACTTGGCTGTAAATCGATAATATGAAGTTGTTTATTTCTCAAACCAAGCTCATACACTTCAGCCATAAAGCCAAGTTTTTTAAGTTCTTTTTCTGAGCTATCTTTGGCTGGCATTGCTAACACAGCAACTTGCTTGCCATCTGGGCTTAATCGATATTTAGAAATTGATGTATCTTTTAATGCGAATACTTTTTGCGCTTCACCACCGTTTACTGCGATACGGTAAAGGGTCGTGAATTTATCCGTTTTTTTCTTCGTAAGGAAGTAGATAAACTGGCCGTCGGCTGACCAAGCGATGCTTTTGATATTGACTTGACCAGTAATAAAAGGACGTTCAATACCCTCATCGTTAACTAGGTGCAGCTCGTTAAAGTTTTTACCATTTTTATCTATATACAATTCGCGAGGTACAGAGCGTGTGAATGCAACAGATTCACCATCAGGGCTGACCTGCGCACTCACCACGCTTTGGATTTTTGGAATGTCTTCTAAGGTAATGGTGTCAGATTGAGTGCCAGCGAGTGCGCTTGTGCTTACCAAGCCAACTGCCAGTGCAATTGAGGATTTGATCAATTTCATTTTACTAGCCTTGAAAAAAGGATTGTGAGGGACGTAAAACGTCGAGTAAAAAAATTCCCGCTATTTTACGGTGAGCCCTGAAGAAAGCCACTGTTTGCGATTAATCGTCTGAGGTATGCGACCAATCACTAACGTGAATAAATAAGCATAATAGGTGAATGAGAAAAACACATATGCAATTGGCCTTAAAGCGACATTCAGTCCAAAAGCCGAATTATCAGAAGGTGTATGAGGTAGTTAGTTAATTGAACTTTTGGAATTAATTTGCTGAGAAGCGATATCTTGCCCCTAAATAGAAGCGGCGACCATTTTGGTAAATAGCAGTTGGAGCGTATTCATTTCGATCGAATGTATATATGATCTCGTTGTTTAAGTTTAAGAATTCAAAAATAAGGTCTAGGTCATCGTTGATTGAGAATGTAACACTGCCGTCAAGCTGCCCATAATCATCCATTTTTGTTTCGCCAATGCCTGTGGCAAATTGCGTTCTGTAATTATAGGCAAGGCGAAAGCTGACTGAGCTATTTTCATAATATGCTGTGAGGTTTGTGCTGTGTTTAGAGGTCCCTGGCACCCAATCATAATTGCCATTTAACTGGGTGTTACGGTCTCCATCAACAAAGGTGTAATTCGCAATGACCCCAAAGCCATATGCGATTGCTTGCTGGTAACTGAGCTCAACTCCCCTGATCACCCCTCCTGCACCATTAATAGGTCTATCGATGGACATGAGAACCCCTTCATGTAATTCAAGCGCTCGGTTGAATTCAATAAAAGACTCTACATCTTTATTGAATACCGCAATCGATGCCAGCGCTGAATCAGTAAAATACCACTCTAAACCAAAATCATACTGAGTTGCTCTGTAAGGGTTAAGTTCAGGATTGCCGCCTTGGCCTTGCGCCTGAGTTACATTGTAATTAGTGGAGGGCATCAAGTGGTGAAACTGTGCTCGAGACATAACACGTGCAACTGCAAATCGAGAGATAAGGTGCTCAGTTAAATCAAATTGAATGTTAAGGCTAGGTAATAGGTCGGTGTAGTGTTTTGATGTAGATTGCCAGTCATAAGTATCTGTTGGTGAAGACGCTGTGCGCTCATATGCTCCTGCTTTTTGCCAAGTAGAGACAACTCTTAACCCCAAATTGGCTTTATAGCCTTCGTTAGCAAACTCAACCATAGCATAACCAGCAAGGGTTTCTTCTTCAATTGTGAAACGGCTGGTTTTTTCTTCTTTTTGAACAAAGTCTAAGGTCGAGAAGTCACGTGATAATGCATTGATATCAGCAAAGCTATACGCTTTTAAAGTATCGCTGCTTCCGATGCCGTCTAAATAGCTATTAATAAACTTATTTGGATAATCAGCCAATGTGGTGTTGAGTTGGCCAGCCAAGCCATTAAGCCCACCATTTTGTGAACGCATGCGGATAAAATCACGCTTATGGCGTTTGTATTTACCGCCAAACTTCAAGGTATGAAAATGTTGAAATGAGAGATCCCTAGTAAAGTCTTTTTGTAAAAAGTAGCCAGTATCGTTACCATCTTGACTATCATTGCGCGCTTCACTGATAAACCATTTTTGTGGGGCCAGCGGTGATACGTCATACTGAGTTTTAATATTTTTATTTTCTCTAGTATCAAAGCTGTAATGGGTGTTTGCAGCAAATTGAGCCGTATTATCTTCACTTGTTCCACCGCTGCCATGGGTATAGCCCACTTGATATTGAGCCTGCCACCATGGGCCGGTATAGAGTAAATCAAGGTGGATACTTTGGGTTTGTATTTGCGCTTTTCGCCAAATTGCTTCCATGCTGGTATTAAATGGTTGGCTTTGCGCGGGTGTAAGAGACGCGTGAGCAAGGGTATTATCTATAATTTGGTAATTGCTTATCGTGCTACCTGCCTCTAATGCCTTTCCTGGTTGCCATAAAAAATTTTGGTTTGAGTTATCAGCATTGAGTTGCGAGTGCAGAAGGTGGCCTCTCAAAGTCCAAAGTTCATCAATATGATAGGTGGCACTGGTGGTGAAACTACTGAGTGCTCTGTCTTGTTGGAAAACGGCTGAGCCTCCGCCACCCGGTGACCATATATTCTGTAAGTCGCTTGGTTTGTCCGCTTGAGTATTCGACACTAACTGGCCTGCATCGTCTAGATTGTAACTTCTTTCATGCCACCCCCAAGATTCCAGTCCGTCCCGACGTAAGCTTCTGCTGTGATGATTTACCGTGAAGAGTAAAGCAAAATCACGCTGCTCATTGATCCAGCTATATACGGCTGATAGTTGCGGGTCGTACTGCTGTGACAAATCATTGTATTGCAGTTGTGATGTGACAGACAACACGCCAGGATCTGAAAAAAGAGGGTCTAGAGTTCTAATATTTATGGCACCACCTAGCGAGCCTTCATCTTGATTTGCTTTTGGGGTTTTATAAACCTCTAAGCTCGATACGATATCAGCGGGTAGTAGGGTGAAATTGAAGCCCCTACTAGGTAATGACGATATCCACCAGTCCGCTGAAGCTAGGTATTGTCCATTTAGGTAGGTGCGATTTTGCTCTGGGGTTGTTCCTCTGACGCCGATCCGTTCACCTTCCCCTTGTACTCTTGAGAGTGAAATACCAGTGATCCTTTGTAAGGCTTCCGCAACATTTTTGTCTGGGAATTTACCAATTTCCTGAGCACTGATACTATCTGAAACTTGGTCACCAAAGCGTTTAATATTCAATGATTTGACAACGCTGTCATGAAAGGCGCGAATTTCTATTCGAGACAGGTCGTTTTCAACTCTTTCTGAGGGCTTTTGATTGAGCGGTTGGCTTTGGGCTTCTTGATCAGCTTTGCTGTGAGCAAAGGGCATATATAAAAGCAAAAGGGGAAGAAACAAATGACAAATACGTTTCATGACCATTGTTTCCTACTCCTATTCTCAATTAACGTTCGGGAAACTTTGCTTTTATATTTCTATTTAAGTGCAACAGAAAGTGCTGTAAAGTTGCGTTTAGGTAAAAAAATTTGTCCCCATCATAACATAGTATGATCATAATGGAATAGTCGTTATGTGCAGGGCCATGTAGCTTGGGCTCGTTTTTTGGATTGGATCAGTAAATGCAGTTTGAACGCTTTCTGTTAAATGATGTTTTGATAGATACCCAAAAAATGAGTGTCAAAGTGGACGGAATATGGCGGCCACTTGAGCACAAGCAGCTTGCATTGATAAGGCTGTTAATTGAAAAATCTCCTGAACCTGTCAGCAGAGATGAGATAATTAATCAACTATGGCCAAATCTTGTGGTTAGTGACAACTCTGTTAGTCAACTCGTGGCACAAATTAGGAAAACGCTCAATGACACGTCTAAAGAGCCTACCTTTATAAAAACAGTGCCTCGATTTGGTTATCAGTGCATTGCTAGTGTTGCAAATGCGCCAACATTAGCCCAAAGAGCACATTCTCCGCAAAAGAATATACCAATTAATTGGCTTGTTTTTGGGGCATTTATTGGTTTTATTACTACTTTTATCGCTTTGTTTGATTTTAATATATTTAAATCTACACCAAAAATTAAATATATCTCTAGAATCACTTCTTCTCCGGGTGCTGAAGCGTATTTAAGTTTTTCTCCCAATGGTCGTTTTTTGGCTTACAGTCAAATTGTAACAGGTCAAAGTCAATATGATTTGGTTGTGCACGATCTCCAAACAAACTCTTCTCATACAATTAAATCATCAGGTTATAGTGAGCAAGCACCGAGTTGGTCTGAAGATGGGGAGTGGCTATTATATTATCGATATAGCCCCTTTAGTTGTGAGGTAAGAGGCTTGTCCGTTCATAATGCTATTGAATTGTGGCGTTTAAATCGGGATGTATCAGTATTAGAATGTGATAGCGCACAAGTTCCTCAAAAAGTGATATTAAATAAATCTAGCCAGCTTTTTGTAAACGAGATGAGTCAAGGGAGAAAGGAGATAGTGAAATATAATATTAATATGGACGATATTAATAATTTATCATTATCAAAAAAAGAGATCGTTGCTCAAGCTGAGACTTATCGGTCCCGCGGTGACCAAATTATCTATAAGCAAGATATGCAATGGTTACTAGGGACTATTGGTAAAGATGGTGAGATCAGGAAAACTGGGCTAATTGAGGTAGGTGATGAGCCGTATTTTGGCTTAACTGACGGAAGTTGGTTGAGTGCTGGTAGCGAGTTAAAGTTACATTCACCCGATCAGCAGAGCAGCACTTTGTATAAGCCTTATGGCGAAATATCTGAAATTGCCATTAACAGTGAAACCGGCTTAATTGCCCATACAGAGGGCAGTGCCGAAGTTAATCTCTATGAGTTTTCTATCACATCGAATACGTTTACGGCCGTTTCTTCAAACTCAAGAATTGATACACAGGCTACGATTTCAAGTGATGGAATGCAGGTGGCATATGTCTCAACGACATCACATGCAGACCCTCAAATCACACATGTTGAAGTATGGCTGAAGCACCGATTTAAGTCGAGTCCGAGTCTTTTAACTAGTTTACTGAAAAAGGATAAACCTAAGCTGCTGCTTTTTTCTCCTAATGGAGAATATTTAGCTATGCTGAGCGAGTCTAATACATTATTTATAATCAATACCTTTTCAAAAACCCCTCGTTCGGTGATTAAGGAAAATCAAACTCTACAGAATATACATTGGTCAAATGATGGGAAATCATTGTATTTTAAAACAATAGAAGAGAATCGTTCACAGTTTTGGAAACATGATATAGCTAGCGCGAGTAATACGCTTCTTCCTGAACTAGAGCAGCCATATACTGCATTAATAAATAAAAATGAAAGCTTTGACTCATATACAAATGATATTGGTGTGTATTTGTATGAAGTGTTGCAGGGGGAAGTGCCGCTTCATCATCTTTCTTATTCGTTAGAATTATATCGCCCTGCAATATACAAAGGTGGTATTTATTATGTTGTGAGGGAAGGGCATCAATTATCATTGTTTAATTACAACATAAAAGAGCAGACTAATAAGTTTATTTCTGATATTGGGCTTTATTTATATGATGTGAATGTGGAGCTAGGGTTGAGTGCAACCAGTGACGGTGAATATATTATAATCAATCGGATAGAAAATTTGGAAATGGATATTGTCCTTCATGAGTTCTTAACTGATTAGATATTTTTTTGATATTATTTGTTGCAATGAGCTAACTAAAAGTGCAGTGTAAGAGTACGCTTTTAACGTAATGGTGTACTTATGAAAAGAATAAAATGTGTTATCGCGTTACTGAGCATAGTGCTAATTAGTGGTTGTGCTTCGCCTAGTATAGGGCTGAGCAATCAGATATCCAGTGAAAATGGTATTGTATGGGGTAGTATGGCGTATGAAGGCAATTACGCTGATTATCAGGTCCATTTTAAAAATATTAAGACTGGGAAAAAGCACTTTATATCCTTAAGCACGAGTGTGAATGAAGCGGGCCTTTTCGCTATTGAACTCCCTGCGGGAAGTTATATGTTCACAGGGTGGAAGATAAGTGAGCAGTTCATATTGGTTAATAAAATGGGCGAAACTGAGCATAACTTTAAAAGCAAGTCAGGCGAGTCTACTTATTTAGGTCAGATACACTTTTCAGCGCGGGACATCACAGAGTCAAAACAACCGGACATCAAAGCGTCTTTGCGTAATCGTTATGCATTAGATATGGAGCATTGGCAAGCCTCTTTTGCGGACTTGGGTCTGCAAATACAAGATGAACATCACGTCGCAGCACAGAGCACTTTGTGCCAATCTTGTAATCTAACAGTGACATATACGCCCGCCCAAATACGGTAACTTAAGTCATATTGTAATCGGCATTGTAAACTCCAAGACTTTGCAGCGAGAGTCTAGTGGAAGACCAAAGCTGCTCATAGTCTTTTATAAACTTGCCAGATACGTTGATCCCAATAAGCAAATTTAAGAGCGCAAGTGCCTTTTGCTCAACTTCTTTTTCGTTGAGTTTTTCCTGCATGTTTGCCGCATTTAAAAGCCGTTTTAATCGAGTTAATACGACATCTACGCTACTTGATAATGGAGGGGAAAGAATGTCATTGCTTCCCACGAGCTCAATAATACTGTTGATCATCAAGCATCCTTTGGCTTCTTTGTCTGTCACTCTCGCAACGCAGATATTCTGAAATACAGTACAAATTTCTTTCAAGATATCACCTTGCTCATTGATTTGGTCAAAGGCACAAAAAGGAGAGTGAACATAGTAGCGTTTGAGCACTTCTATAAAGAGGGATTCCATTGAGCCAAAGGAATGATAGAAGCTAGAGCGAGTAATACCTAACATTTCTGATACTGCTTTTACAGAACAGTTTTGATATCCCTGACTCCAAATTAAATGCATGACCGAATCAACTGCTTGGTCACGGCTAAATGCCTTATTTCTACCCATAATCTCTCCAATTACAACTTGAAATTTATTGTACATCAGTGGACAAATAAAAACTAACCTATATATTGTACATGTATGTACATTACTTGTTTTTAGTAAAACCAATAACAAAGGTTAAAATAGATATAAGGTGATAAAATGGTTTTTGTTCGTTCAATTAATGTATTTTAGTTGTACTAATGAACTGCGAGCATATTCAGCAAGTTATAAGGTATTAATCCTTGTCATTGATGAAACACTGCAAATTGAGCGCAAAGTACAGATGTAAAGCCCGCTTTTATGTCTTATTTAGAGCGGGTGGAAGGAGAGGTTGTGATTTTCGTGCATAGTAATCCTATTTGCTCTTACTCCTGCCAGATGTACTTCATTGATAGCAATCATTGTCTGTGCTATCTAGTCTATTACTTTTTCTACCACTTCCTTTAAGCTTACATTTTATATCTTGCTGGAGTAATCTAACTCCTTTATTATTAAGGAATAATTGAACATTAGGCCTAAAGTAACGCAATGATAACTGCCACAATAGCGACAGTTTGCCTGTCATACCCCATCTTTCTTTATATTTATGCGTTTTTAGGAGGGCTCTATGGTTATCTTATGATGAAGCTAGCGAAAGAAAGAACGCTGGAAGGTGGTCGTCGAGCTGCGGTTATCGTGTCCACCACTTTTATGCCTGCTGGTTTTATCGCCTTTTGCTATATATTTTTCGCTGCTATTGAACCCACACTCTATGCTTTTATGAATGTAAATGACACACTCTTTGCAACTGTTGCTAATGGCTGGTTTTTGTTGTTGTTGGCAGGAACACACATAAAAGTAGGCTTGGACCTATTCGAAGATGCTATCGAAGATCCACATAACGCATGGGGCAGGAATGAGCGACCGTCTTACATTGCGAAACAAAAAGCACAATATGATGCGTTTGAGAAAGCATTAAAGAAAAGAATGAAGTAGCCTAACATAAAAAGCCGAATGTAATGTTCGGCTTTTGGTAAAGAGAAATAAAGTTCGCACCCCTTAAAAGTATCAACGTTTCCTTCATTTACTCGACGCTTTTTATTACATATGAATAAGGGTTGGCTAAATATGCCATAATTATTTTAAGGTTGAATCAAAGCTGGCTGCTTTGAGTCAGAAGTGGTCATTGGGCGAATAAAAATCAATGATTCTGATTTGGTTAATTATCTTAGTTGAAACCAGCATCGCAAAACGCATTAAATTCTGCACTAAAACACCGCTGTTTAAACTAGTATGTTTGGCACCTTTCTAAATCACCGCTACAGCTCATAAACTGCTAACTTATTTAAAGATAAATGACAAATGTCATGTTTGTTCATGACATTTGTCCATTACTTACATCTAGCACTTTTTTAATAATGCTCACACCAATAAAGTGCTAGAGGCTAATATGAATCATTCACTAACTATTGTTTTAATTTTATTTACCACTATTTTGTCAGGTTGTGCCAACTTTGCCTGTCAGCAGGAAATAAGAGAAGTCAAAGATTTTGACAGTATTATTGTTGGTGGACTTGCTGATGTATTTATCACTCAATCTGAGCATCAACAAGTCAGAGTCTTCGCCCGTGGCATACCCATAGAAGATGTCATTACACACAGTGAAAATGGCACCTTAATCTTGACTACGCAGGGCTACCACAGTGGTGAGTCGGTAAAAGTTTATGTGACATACGAACAATTAAAAAACATTAAAACCTCAGGTTCTGCCACTTTAACAGGTGAAAACCAATTAATTGCAGAACACGTCACTATTGTGACTACAGGGTCTGGCGATATAACAAGCTTATCCTTAGCAGCAAAGCAACTCAGCGTACAAATTAACGACACTGCCAACGCGAATCTTGTCGTTCAGGTAGACAACTCAAACATAGAAATGAATGACGCTGGCGACCTTGATATTCGGGGAGTAGCTAACCATCAGCAACTGCGCTCTAACGGCTCCAGAGGCACTTTGAACAACACTCAATTAAAACTTAACTAAGAGCAATAACCGGAGAAAAGTTATGAAAAAGTGTTTTACATATCTGTTCGTATTTTTAATTAGTTCTGGTTTAGCGTTGGTACTAGCGTATAACCACAACTTATACACGTGGGAAAGCCCAAAACAAAATATGTGGATTCAAGGCGGGACTTTATTTGATGCTACCTCAGAGTTTGCAAGAAGCAACCCAGGAATATTAGTAACCGATGGTAAAATCGTTTGTCTTGGAGAAAGCTGTATTATTACAGAAAAAACCTTGGTCATTGACGCTACGGGAAAGTCAATTATGCCTGGCCTAATTGATTTACATGGCCACTTCTTTGGGGGGAAGGAGCAATCCAAACATGACAACATGCTAAATACAATTTGGGATCAACTTCGTTTTTTACCCAGTGTAAGACAAGACCTAATTCAAGCTGGTGTAACCAGTTATCGCTCTTTAGGAGACATAGCGCCAGCTATCTTTGATTTAAAAAAGTCATTGTATCAAGATAAGTTAGCAGGCCCTCGATTATTTATCGCGGGTCCAATTTTTACTGTTGCAGGTGGTCATCCCACTCAACGTAAAGACATTCCATCTTGGGTTTTAAAACAAATGACTTTTCAGTCAGATTCTCCACAGCAAATCACAGCAAAAATCGAACAGTTAATTTTACAGGGGATTGACGGGATTAAGGTTGTTTATCAAGGTCACACCGACAGTGCTAATGATATTGAAATGCCTCGCATGTCTCGGGAAACACTGGCTACTATTACTTCGCTTGCAGAAAAAAACGGCCTTTGGGTGGCTGCGCATACCGGTGGTCAAAACGAAACAATCGAAGCGATTAACACAGGAGTGAGTAGTGTTGAACACGGTATTCGGCATGGAAACATCATTCGCCAAGAGACGCTTGACGCTGTTGTTAACAATCAAGTGACTTATGTTCCCACGCTCGGTCGAGAGCCCAAGGGTCATTTAAATATCCCTCACCTGGCCCAATCTAATGTTATGTTAGGAATTGGCACTGACTCGCCGGTAAAAGAACATGGTCAATATAGTTATCATATGGAGTTAAAGCGTTTAGTTGATGCGGGTTTTAGTGATACTCAAGCCATCATCGCAGCGACAAGAAATGGCGCAATTGCCCTTAAAAAATCAACGCAACTTGGGACCATTGAACAGGGGAAATTTGCTGATATCCTCATCATTAATGGCCGCCCATGGGATAATATTAGTGATATAGAGAAAATCGACACCGTCATAATCAACGGCCGTATTGGGTATTCCATTAATTAAGTTGACAGAAACAGGCTTGTAATAATAGATTATATCTAGCAGATTTTATAAACATACAGAACTATAAAAGCTTCAATTTGCCACAAACTATTCAACACAAGTAATTACTATCGCGTGAGGGCTTAGGGCCCTCTATTTGCATTACTTGTCATTTGCGGTGACTAAGTCGGATATTATAGGATTGAGCTGCGTTCATGACTACTCGTTTTATCGACGTCCGCTTTTTACTCTTTATCGAAGTTTAGCGATATGCCAGTTTGCGCCGTTAATTAAAGTTCGTCTAATCTAAAATACTAACAAAAAGCTGTCGTTCACCATACTAGGTTATGAATAAGCAAGGCTCACAAACTTATTCCCAATGTGTATGTTGTTAGTGCAAGTTCGAACGTTAAATCCGTTTTATAAGTAGCTTAATACCTTCATGCTCTGTAATTTCAGAAAACGGTTTTTCATCACCTAAAGTAAACTCTTTGTATTTTATAAATGCTTTTTCTTCAAACCCCAGTTTATTCTTAAAGATATGTTGAGAAACATTTCCAGTAGCTTCAGCTTGTGCAAATTTGAACCCCTTATTCTTGGCCTCGTTAATGCACTTAGATATCAATTTGTCTACGACTCCTTTCCCTTTAAACCTATCGTCCATTGCGACAAACTTTATATTTAAATAAGTATTATTTGGTAAAGTTTCACCTTTAAAATAGCTATTATTGAGTGCTGTTATCAAAGTCGCAATTGGATTACTTGGCTCTTTGTCATCGGTATCAACTTTATTCAGGGTCTCGGCCAGATCTGAAGCCAAAATAGCGCCAATAACTTTGTTCGTTGTTAACTCTTTGGCTATAAACCCCAATCCGTTGTCTGCACAATGCTGTGTTAGACCCAAGATAAACTCAGAAAACTCCTTTGGTGGCGCATTATTTGCTCCAGCCAATGGCTCTCTTTCATTAAATGTAGCGACAACCAGTCTAGCTGTTTCGTGTATATTTTGACTATGAATATTGTCTACTGAAAAATTAACATACTAGTATGAGGTTATCTTGTGCAAGAGTATCAATAGGCAAGATTCGTTTTTCCATGAGATTGAAACAAATAAGACCTCTACAGCAGGTTTTTCCTAAACTCTTTTGGGCAAGCGCGTGATGTTTTAAAGTTGGCTTTCGACAAACTGGTGTTAATGTGCATTTCTCAAGTTCGCAGCTTACTACCAGTTAGATAAAGCTCAACCCTGTGCGCAAAACGCAGTTTCAAATTTAAGCGTCTACAGCCTATAGTTGATCAAGGAACTGTTCAATCTGACTTGTATCCCATTGCCTTTTTTGTGCTTGTTTAAATGCGTTTTGAGCTATTTCAATCGACTTTGTTGTGTCAGTGCTTTGGGTGAGTTTTGCTTGTAATAAAAGTAACTCAGGGTCACTTTCATCTTGCTCGAGTGCCATCTCGAGCCACTGAGTTAGGCTTTCTCCATCACTTGGGTGTTTATATAAATGCAAACTCAGCGCTTTTGCCGCTCTTTTATCGTGAGGTGCTGAGCGTTTAAACCATTTAGTTGCCTCAAAGGGGGCAAACAATTGGCTATGTTTATCACTGTACAAAGTGGCTAATTTGTATTGGGCTGGAGAAAAATGCAGGGCACTGCGTTTTAGCCAATTTAACGCCACATCAAACTGTGCTTTGTCATGTGAGTTAGTAAGTAGCTCAACGGCGAGCTTGTATTGCGCAATAGGCAAGTTATTTTTTGCAGCGGCAAGCAGTATAGTTAAGTAGTCATTATCGTCTCGCCAGTGGTATTTCAGTAATCGACTGGCGTTGTATTGATTAGAGCTTAACCAGTTTGCGATATAATACTGTACAAGCGCGTTACCTTGCTCGGCTGCATCAATATGACGCCTGATCTGAGCTTTATAATCTTGCTGCTGAAACGCCAAAGTCCGCTTGTATTCTTTACCCTTATAGGTTGTGAAGTGATAAATAAGCGAATGATTCTTTTTAGCTTTTCCGGGCTTATAGCGCCAAACTTTAACCGCATTAATTAAAGATGAAGCGAAGATATTTTTAGGGTAATCATCAATAACGATGATGTTTTTAACAACGCCGGTTGTATCAATATCAAATTCAAGCCAAACCCAGCCTTCTATCCCTTGTCTTGCGGCTTGCTCTGGATAATCAGGTTGCTTATCAAATGTTCTCTCCAATGAGGGAGACTGTGTACTTGTTTTGCTGAAATCTGGCTGGTACTTTTCACTTAAGTATTGATAGCCAAATTGGCTTTTTCGATGTTGCAGGACTTGCTCTAGCACCTGTTTGTCTGCGTACTGAGATGAAATTAGATGCGCTGTTTTGAGTGCCTCTGCAATGCCGTATTCGGCAGCGATTGCAAACCAAGCATGAGAAATTGATAGGTTTTTTTCAGTGCCTTGGCCATGGAGTGACATTACGGCTAAGTTATAAATGGCGTCGCCGTTACCGAGTTGGGCCAGTTGATAAAATTCGTTATAGGCTTTAACGTAGTTTTGTTGTTGGTAATAGTGTGTTGCAGTAAAAAGATCCGCACGACTGCTTGTTGAGAACAGCGCCAAAATTAATATGATTAGTTCAATAGGCCTGACATGCTTCATGCTGATTAAAGTGGCACCTTGTGATAATTACCCAACCTACATCAGGCGTTATGTTACGTATTTACTATATTAATTTATGTACCTAAATGACCGATTCTACAGCTTTTACAAACAATTACCATATCTCATAGTACAAGGTGTTTAAAAAGAAAAGCTGAAGGCCTACATTAGTAGGCTTCAGCTTAAATCTCCTGGGCAGGGAGAGGCTTTCCTTGCCATATGCCGCTGTGTTTACAACGAACAAGGTACAGAACTTGTGCCAGCGCTTAGCTTTTTACAAGCCTGCTTTTTTATTTAAAAGTTAAATCGAACACCAGCTACGAAGCGTCTACCATCTGCATAGACACCAGTAAGTGCCTGCTCAACACCTTCCTCTTGATAGCTAAATGTATGTTCATCGGTTAAATTGATAGCTTCTAAGACGACGGCTAAGTTTTCATTGATGTTATAAGTTAGGTTTGCATCAATTTGACCGTAGGCGTCAATGTAACCAGGCCAATCATTACCTGAGTCATAGCCTGAGCGGTGGTTATATGAAATACGGCCGCTGAGCGAGTCGTTTTCATAGTATGCACTTAGATTGACTGTGTGCTCAGAGTTACCAGGAATAGTCACGTCGTTGCCATCTTTATCTTTGGCTTCACCGTCCACATAGGTGTAGTTGGCAGAGATACCAATACCTTCAAGTAACTCTTGTTGATAGCCAAACTCTAAGCCTTGAATTCGACCAGCGCGACCATTTGAAGGGCGACTGATCCTAATTGGGGTATTTTCATGTATCTCTAATGCTGGCGTACTGTCTAAGAATGATTGAATATCCTTATAGAAAAATACCGCCGAGAATAAGCCAGCTTCGTTGAAATACCACTCAATACCGGTGTCGAACTGTGTTGCACGGAATGGATCTATATCAGGGTTACCACCTGTGCCTGTTTGAGTTTCAACGTTATACGAGGTTGAAGCCGTCATACTGGCATAGTCTGGACGAGACATTACTCTCGCTGCACTAAAGCGCATTAGTAGATCATCACTCAAGTCAACGGCGAGGTTAATGCTTGGTAGTACATCAAAATAGTCTTTGTCTTGTGTGGTCCACGTTTCAAGACCAGTTGCCCCCGCAAATGCAGAAGACTCTTGCTTGGTGTGTACAAGTCTTACACCTAAGTTACCACGCATGCCATCTGCATCTATGGTTGTTTTAACATAACCAGCTAGTATTTTTTCTTTGATGTCAAAAGTACTGGCTTTTAAAACTCTATAGTTCCAGTTAAGGGCATCACCATCTTGGCGAACTCTATCTGAGTCAGTAATGGCATAAGATCGCAATGTACCAGATGAACCCAAACCGGAGAGGTAGTCGCTAGGCATAACTAGGGAGTAATCTGCTAAGCTCCAATTAAGGTCAGTGCGCGCATCTGTGGTGTTTTTGGTATTAAAACGGCTGTGATCACGATATTTTAAGCCCATTTTTATTTCGCTGAATACAGCAACATCAATAGGGCGTTTAAAGTCAGCTTGGAAATAGCTTTCGTCATCTTTTGCATCATTGTTGTCGTAACGTAAAAAGCCGAGGTTCCATTTTGTGCCATCTTTCGGGTCTGCACCGTAAGACGTTCTGACATCTTCTACCTGTGATGTATCAAAAGAATGTACGTAGTTACCAACCCAGCCTACAGAGCGGTCAGCTTGTGAACCACCAGAGCCTTCGGTATAACCTAGTTGATAAGTGGATTGCCAGAGCTCGCCTTCGTGCTCGACTTTCAAGTCATATGCTTTGGTTTTGAGCTTTGAGTTTCTGACTTTTGTTTCATTTAGGATGTTTGTACCGTCTGGAGATAACCCCATGGTGCCACCAACAACCATTTTGCCGACCTTATTTTGGTCTATGATTGTGATGTCTGTATATTGAGCGCCGCCACGTTCAGGTAACCAAAGAAAGTTCTGGTTTTCATTATCAGCATCCAGCGTTGAATCTAATACATTAAATGAAATATCTGTCGCGTCACTAGGGCGATATTGCAGTGCAAGTGTGATACCTGTTCTGACACGTTCTTGAGAGAACATTGCTGAGCCACCGCCACCCGGGCTGTATACATCTTCATGCACGGTACCATCCGCCATGGTGATGTTTCTGTCTGTCCAGCTCCAAGCTTCAATACCATCACGGCGCAGATTTCGCTCTTGTCTAATCAACGACACAAGTGCGCCAAATGTTTCATCATCGTTTTTAAAGTTATACATGATGGATGCTTGCGGATCCGTTTCGCCAGAAACTTCGCTGTGTTGGGCTAACAATGAACCAGCTATTTTGTTCGCCTCTAAATCCAGCGGTTTTCTTGTTCTAACAATGATTGTGCCACCGATGGAGCCTTCATCAATGTCTGCCTCAGGTGATTTATATACCTCTAGACCTGATACAATCTCCGATGGCAGCATTGTATAGTTAAAACCACGACTCGCAGCCGAGTTAGTCCACCAGTCCGTTGAACCGACGGCTTGTCCATTTAACAATGTTCGGTTTTGGCTTTCACTTGTGCCTCGAATACTTACACGCTCACCTTCACCAAAGCTTCTAGTAAGGGAAACCCCTGTGATCCGTTGAAGTGATTCTGCGACGTTTTGGTCAGGAAATTTACCAATGTCTTCTGCTGTCACTGCATCTACGATTGCATCTGCATAACGCTTGGTATTGAGCGATTTAACAACACTGCCACGGATACCTCGAACTTGGATGACTTCAACTTCTTTTTGATTTGAAACAGCGCTGTCATTTTGTGCAAACGCATAAGGTGAAAAATACAAAGTAGAAGTCATTAAAGCTGAGCTTATTGCCAGCGACAACTTGTTTTTATTGTTGAACATGATACCAATCCCCTTGGATGAATTTTTGAACGTAATCACTTAAATGTAACTTTGTGCAGTTGAAATTTAACAACATGTCTGCTTGTTAAATCTTGAAAGGATATGATTAGTTGTGAAACATAAAATATATACTTATAAATATTCCTTAGCTTATGATTTTTATGCTTATTATTTTGTTTTCTCATTGTTTTTTAGCTAAATAAGTAATTTTATTTTTTAATTTTCAAGTGTGAATTTATTTACATTCACAACTAATTATATTGAAAGGGGAGGTGTCTAGGCTGAATTAGAAATTGGCTGCTTGTCGCCACGACTTTCTGAGTTGCGTTTTACACAAGGGTTAAAGCGACTTTTGGCAAGTTAACTATGCGCGGTTAATTTTAGTTTGCTTACCTAGTAAGGCTGTTAATATCGATTTAAGGTGTCTAGCTGTTAAACGTGTAAAGTGGGTTATGTACGACTTAAAAGCAGAGCGCAATGTGATGCTTGATGGGAGGCAGCCGGTGTGCTTCGAGCGCAGAAAAGGAGTTCGACAATGAGATTTGTCATTAAGGCGTGTGTAAATTGAGATGACTGAAATAAAACGACAACCCCTTCATGAGAGAAAGGGTTGTATCGAGCTAAATCGTGCTACAAGCTCTTTTTAGGAGGTAGTGCCACGTTGGCAAAGATTAGGCCTGCGACCAGCGACATAAAGATTAAAAAGGTCTGTTGACCAATATGATCTGCCATCACAAAACTCTGCCCTTCAATTAAGGAGTTGAGGCCGATGTATGTTTTAGAGCCTGGGACTAATACAATTAAGCCTTTCATGGTGACGATTGACGCTGGCGCGTTCTCAACGCGATTAAAAATATTACTGAAAATACCTACGGCAAATGCACCTGCAAACGTGCCTAAGGCATAATCAAAATAAATAGCTGCGCTGACTGAAACAGCATAAGCAATAAACCCAGATGTAATGCACCAAGGTACATGTTTTAATTTGGTTTTGAATATAACAACAAGACTAACGCACAGCAAAAATACCGCTAACCAAGCGGTCCACTTTGGCAGCGGCTCAGGTTGAACAAAATCAACTTGTCCAAACACGTAAAAGCCAATACTAATGCCTAAAAAGGCGCCAAAATATAGCTTGAATAACAGCATAAAGGCGTCCATAACCCTAGCAGTACCCGATACCAAGTGACGAGCAGAGAGCTCAGCAAACCCCAGTGCTAGTGCCAATCCCGGAATAAACACAATGATTGCGGATAGCACTACTAACCGAATATTGAGCTGTGGGTCGAGGTATGCAGAGACGGCACAGGCTGCAAATGCGGAAGCAATGGCAACCATAGGTTCGAGCATATGCGTAACGCGCTTGGAGTGCTCCGACCAAAGGATAAATAGGTATACCAAGATTGAGATTATCCCTGACCAGATCACATCACTCCAGCTTGAGCCCATTAGCATAGCAAACGCACCGCCAGAGACTGCAAATGCAAGTGCCATTTGCCACCTTGAATAAGGGGAACATGCGTTTTGGATCTGCTCAAGGCTTTCATCAGCTTCAGCGATTGTGAGCTCGCCAGCCAGCATTTTATTCACGACGTCATCGGTATTGGCAAGTGAGCCTAAATCATGGTCGCCCGGTTCAACTCTGGCTACATGGGTGTACTCTTCCTCATGTCCATCAGTCCAAATTACAAAAGTAACAGAGGTCGGAGACATAACAAATGAAGACTTTAAACCAAGGTGAGTGGCAACTTCCATCAAATGTGCTTCTAAACGAAAAGCAGGGGTGCCATATTGATGAAGCATTTTGCCAAGCTTAACAATAAACTTGCGCTTTTGGGTAAACGTCGCTGAGTTCAACTGTGCAATACCTAAATAGTTGAGAGGTTGAGGGCAAGCCCATAAACTTAAGTGTTGGTCACTTAAATCCCAAATTATGTAACTTATGATACCGCTAAATTATGTTGTAATTTTGAATACTCTAAGCAAAAAAACTTGGCCAAAAATGCCTGATTAGACCTATTCTCGCGGCGTACTCTGCCTAAGAAACAGTAAAGACATTACGCTTATCTCATTTCTATAAAGCTAATAATAAGTTACGCCGCGCATTCTAACCAGTTTTGCCTTATTTTCAACGCATTTTATTTGCGTTTTTTTCTTCTATCCACTGAGACATATATTGTGTGCTGCGCAGTGTATGGTGTTTGAGCATTTGCCCGAAGAAATTGTGCGTTCGATGAGGTGCAAGATTTTTTTGGAGTTCAGTGATTTGGTTTATTAAACGGGAACTTAACTCTTTTTTGTCATACCTGTTGTGTAGAATTTTAAGGCCATTATTTTGTGCTTGATGAAAGTCTTGTTGATTTGTGTATAGCGAGACAGCTGCCTCAATAAAGGCTTCATCACTGCTTGCTATTGCGCCATGCCAAGGTAAGTCACCATGCATGCCTTCTGCACCAACTTCAGTGGTAACACAGGGAGTTTGAGTTAACATGGCTTCCAAAAATTTCCCCTTAATACCTGCACCAAATCTGATAGGGGATAAACAGACGCGACTGTTTTTCATTACTTCTAATGCATCATCTGCCCAACCTTTGATTAAAAACCCAGTTTTAGGGTTGTTTAAATCCGTTGCTTTTTTAGGCGGGTAAGAACCATAAATATGTAATTGTGCGTCAGGTAGGCGCTTTTTAATTGCTGGCCAAAGCTTTTGCAAATAAAGTACAGAGTCCCAATTAGGCGCATGGCGAAAGTTACCAATGGTCATGAAGTGTTGGCGTTCTTCAAATGTTGGCAGCTCGCAAGGCAGTGAATTCAGATCGACTAAAAACGGTAGGTGGACCAAAAGTGCAGGGTTGATGTTAAAAGTTGATTGTAACAACTCATATTCATAGTCTGAGACGATGAGGGATAAATCGCAGCGAAGTATTGCGGCTATTTCTCTTTTCGCCAACTCACTATCCAATAGAGAGTCTAGATGGAAATCAACTCCTGCTTTTACAGCGGCGTGTCTTGCACCTCTTAGGCATTGCAAGTCTTCAGTGTCCAAAATTTTGAGGGCTTGCGGCGCAAACTTATCAACGCGCCAGCCAAATTGCTCTTCCATCATAAAACGGTCAAACATGACGATATCAGGATCGAGCGTCTCGACATAGCTATCAAAACTACTGCAGTTGAGTGCAATTTGCTTACTGGATATGCCATAGTTTGATAAATCAACCATATGGTCTGTTTGCTGTGCAGGGCTTGCAAATTCAACTTGCCAGCCTTGCGATGTAAAAAACTGAAGCAAAGAAAGCATATGCATGCCGGCAGCCGACGAGTTAGGCTCTGGCCATACATAGCCAATAACTAAAACTTTATTCATTTAAGAAGATGATTCTCGTATTTGTAAGGATATATCAACCAGTGTTCTGACTGGCGGTTGTGAATTGTTTAGGATCTCACTCAGTGCTTGGCAAGTTCTTTTACCGATGTCATTGGCGTCAATACGTACTGAAGAAAGGGCTGGGCGCATAAGGCGCGAATCAGCAAGATCATCAAAACCAATGACTTTTACATCTTTTCCAGGCACTAAGTCATGCTCTCGCATCGCTTCCATTACACCGTAAGCGATGACATCACTGAAGCAGACAACAGCTTGAATATCAGGCACTTGATTTATAATCTCGTGAAATGCGTCTCGGCCACCTTGGCGGTTGGTCGGCGCTTTAATTTCATATGACTTAATCGGTGAAGCATGTGCGGATATTGCTGAGCGAAAACCACTGACACGCTCATGATAATCTGATATATCGTCGGTACCACCTAAAAAGGCAAGAGAAGTCAGCCCTTTTTCTAGCAAATGCCCTGTGGCTAAATGGGTGCCTTTTTGGTTGTCGGGTAAAATACAAGGCGCATCAGCAAATTGTATTTCACGCATGATATTGATGACAGGAAACCCAGTTGATACCAGTTGATTTACCCACTCTTTAGTCGTGCCAGGCGCTGGTACCATAACAAAAGCGGAGACGTTATATTCTTTTAGTGTGTTGACCACTTGTTGCTGGCGTTTGAAGTCTTCACCAGTATTAACAAGCATCGGGACCATACCAAGAGCATAAATGTGCTTTTCTAAACCAACAGCAAGTTGTGCCGAGTAAGGGTTGGTTAAGTCATTGATAACTACAGCCACTAAATTAGAGCGTTTGCTGCGTAATGCCGCTGCATCTCGGTTGTAAACATAGCCAAGTTTCTCAATGGCTTTAAGTACTTTTTCTTTACTTTTGTCACTTACTTTGTCGGAGTGAGTTAATACGAGAGAAACAGTAGATTTGGAAACTTGCGCTTCTTTGGCAACATCAAAAATTGTTATTTTTTCTGGTTTTTTGTCGTTGTTCATAAGTGCCTGATCGCATACATTGTGCTGATGACGGTTGCATAGTTTAAACCTATCAACTTCGACTCTGCAACTTACAATTCAATTGTGGTGCTTCTGTATAAAACAATAGTCTAAAAAACAGCTTTTTGACTGTAAAATGTCTCTAAAATACTGCACTGGACCAAAAATAAAGATATGATGTCCCGTTGTGGCTATTTGACTAGGACTACATAAGTGATAATTATCAGGGCATTAATTCTATTTGTTAGCGCATGTATGTTAAGCGGTATCGGGTACGCCGATGCATCTACCTACAAGCAACCCTCAGCAGAGATGGCTGAGTTGATACAACATCATAGTGTTCCAGAAGCCCTAGTGAATTCACAAGGTAGTTGGATGGCATTACTTACTGAGCAAACAGAGGCCCATTCAAATACGTCAACGTCTAATCTTCTTGGTGTGCATTTCAATACAGCCACTAATTTGCATACTGATTTGCCAAGATATTCATCTTTGTCTTTTAAGCACATCGATACTGGTGCAGTGTTAAATGTTACGGGCATTCCACAAGGGAATATTGTACACCCCACTTGGAGTGCAAATGGCCGATATCTCGCGTTTGTGCTTGAAACCATGACGAGTGCGCACCTGTGGATTTATGATATTAAGCGCCGTAAACCAAAAAGCTTATCGAGCTTTGCGCTGAACGGCTTCGCAATTAAAAAACCGTTTGAGTGGCTTGCTGATGGCTCAGGCTTGATTGCAAATATTAGAGTGAATCTGTCACACAACAAAGTTCTTCATGAAGTAACATCAGATATGGACACAGGGCCATTGGTCGTGACTTCAACGGCCAAAATAGCAGAAGTAGATAACGAGGGATTCAGTGCAGCGAAGCAGTCTCAATTTATGCAGTTTGCACTAGGGCAGTTGTATAAAGTTCCTTTAAATGGCAAAGCTGTGGCAATTGGGCAGCCAGCGTATTTTAGCGAGTTTAAGTCATCGCCAGACTCCACGAATTTAATCGTGGCCATGATAGATGTGCAAAATTTGTCAGATATGTCAGAACAAGATTTTGATAACCAAAGCTTCAGCGTTTGGCAGATCTGGGGTATGAGAGGCGTGCCCTTGTACGAGGTGTTTCGCCCAAAAAGCACACTCTCTGAGCAAGACATACTGGCTCAGCCATTTGTTGACTCGACACTTAAAAGAGGCTTTCAATGGCGTGCGGATAAAGGGGCTACGTTAGTTTGGGCACAGTCAGAGCCAGATGAAGACAATGAGAGCTTATACAGTATCTCAGCACCGTTTAGACGCGATCCTAGACTGTATGCAGACGTGGAAGGGCGCGTGTCTGAAATCATTTGGGGCGATAACCAACTGGCGCTTATGGTGATTGAATCTGATCAAGATAATAAATCCTACTATTCTTTTTCTCCTTTGACACCAGAACGCGCGAAAGTCAGGTTAAGCTTGTTTGATGAGATGGGGTCAGGTGAACAGCGCGAACTTGTCATGACAAAAAATGAATTAGGCGTTCCAGTTGTTAAAGTGGCAGGTGGACGATATTTATTTTTAAAGGGCACAAAAAGGCAAGATGGTGTGGATGTACCTTACCTGGCAAGATTTGATGCTCGCGGCAATCTTATCACGCCTATCTGGCAATCTAGCGCACCCTATTTTGAGCAGGTGATTGCTGTGTTGGCAGATGATGGTATGCAGTTTGTGACACGCAAAGAGTCCAAAGACAATCCGACGAATTACTTTTCTCGGAATCTCACATTTGATGTTGTGGAGCAGCTAACAAAGCATGCCCATCCATATCCCAGCATGCAGCCGATCCGCAAAGAGGAAATGCAGTTTAAAGTGGGTGCCGGTAAAGTGATTAAAGGTGATTTTTATCTTCCTAATAGTTTTGACCCAAGCTTAGGGCGCATCCCATTGGTGATTTGGCTTAATAATGGTGAACAAAATAAAGCCAACCAAGAAATAGACTCGCCGTATTTATTTCCTGAGCTTAATGCAATGAATGGCGTCCCATTTGTTCATGAAGGCTATGCTGTTTTAAATTTAAAAAATATGCCTGTATTAAACGCAAAGCTACAGGGTCAGCAATTAGATAAACAACTGCGTGATGCTGCTAAAGTAGTCATTGATACATTAGTATCACAAGGTATCGCTGATAAAAGTAAAATTGCTATCGGTGGCCATGGACTAGCAGCAACGAATGTCATGAAATTACTAACGCAAACTGACATGTTCGTTACGGGTATTGCCAGAAGTGGCACATATAATCTAACACTAGCGCCATTTATGTTTGGTGATGAAGCGCAGAGTTTGTGGGCTCAGCAAGATAAGTATTTGGCAAACTCTCCATTGTATTTTGCTCAAAACATGAAAAGCTCTGTTTTATTGATGCATGGCTATCGAGATCGTCAAGTTGGCAGCTATCCAGTGCAGTCAGAAAGAATGTTTAGTGCGTTGAACGATCTTGGAAAAACAGCAAGGCTTGTGTTGCTTCCCAACAGTGATCATACCTTTAGCGATGATAAAGATTTACTGCACATGCTATATGAGCAACAGCAGTGGTTGAAGCTGCATTTTGAACCTTTGCCAGAAGTTGAGGAGTTGGATCAGGTGCCTGAGGCGCTGCGTTTTGAATTACCCAGCGAGCAAGAAACTGAGTCTGAATACCCTTCACCTTGGGGTTAGCAAAAAGGCCCTGAATAGGGCCAACTGCAATTGATGTTAATCCTCTTTGGTGGTTATCGAGCTGCCTAGTGATGCCCCGATAACTAAAAAGATGGCAACCCATTGCCTGAATGAAAGTAGCTCTCCCAAAATCAATAGCCCTGCCAATGCGGCGATAGCTGGCTCTAAGCTCATCATGATGCTAAACCCTTGTGCAGGCATGTTTCGTAGTGCCACCATTTCTAAACTGTAAGGCAAGGCGCTTGATAATATGCCAATGGCAAGCCCCAATGGGATCAGCGACCAATCCAGCAATGCACTTCCTTGAGAGATAACGCCATAGGGAACGACTGCAAATGCCGCGATACTCATTCCCAGAGCAACAGCCATCCCACCTGAGCTTTGGCCCCCTGTTTTTTTGCCAAAAATGATATACCCAGCCCAACATGCACCAGCGACAAGTGCAAGTAGAACGCCAATGGGGTCAAGACCATCGACTTCGTTCATATTTGGTAAAAGCAAAATGATACCTGCAATGGCCAGCAGTACCCACAAGTAGTCTCTTTTGCGTTTGGAAGAAAATAGCGCGACAGCAAGTGGCCCGGTAAACTCAAGTGCCACGCCAATTCCAAGGGGAATACGAGCAATAGCATAATAAAAGGTTAAGTTCATAATGCCGAGACATAGGCCATATAAAATAACAGGTCGCCAATTTTTCGGTAATTTCCGCCAAGGTTTAAAAATCAAGCATAGTATCAATGCCGAAAAGCCTAGACGATATGCAGTGGTCCCTTCTGGTCCCACATGAGGAAAAAGTTGCTTTGCGATTGATGCGCCCGACTGAATAGTGATCATAGCGAGTAAAAGGCATGCAATTGCATATAAAAAGCGTTTATCAAAAAGTTGCATATTTGACCTACCAATGTGAGAAGGGCGCTAGTCTAAAGGGTTACGGACTATCTCTCAATCATTTTGTATACATTATTCTTTGGGTGAATAGGCTTTGAACTTTTATGTAATTTCAGTGTTTATATTGTTTTATTTAGGTGTCTTTGTTGTGTTTTTTGCGTGTCTAGAAAGGGCCGCATCACTGCGGCTGATTTAAAAATGCCTGCCATGCATCTTCATGTTTTGACATTTGCTTGTGTTTTTTTGAATTAAGGTGTGCTTGCCTATCTTGCTCTGTTAGGAATGGCCCAACACGACACATTGCACAATGAGATGGCTTGAGGTAATCGGGTTTCGTCAACGCTAAGCAATCAAGATGTTTTGGTGACCAAAAATAACTGATCCCACGAGTATCTTTGACGTGTTTGTCTCTATCGACATTTCGGACCTTATATTCAGGGAATTGCTTGATATAAAACTCAGTTTGTCCGAGATAATCAATGTTTAGTCCTCTATGAAGCGTTTCCTCTAAATTCCATTCGCAATATGGCTTAACGTCTTTTGAAGTAATAACACTGAGCATTGGTCCTGTTGGATCTAATGCCACTGATTGCGAGTAATTTAAGAAGTGCCTCAGCAGCCTTCTGTTCAAGGTATTGATACTTAGCGCACTTTGCTTGAACGCTTCGTGAGATGAAAAAGCAGGAATAAGTGGAAATTGAAAGATAACAATATCAAATGTTTGTCCTGCCAACCGTGCCCAAGAAGCGCTACTTGTTGCGTCAAACTCGGTCAGTACTTGAGTGTCGGTATTTCTCAGTTTATCCAGTGCATGGTTTTGGTATTTTGCGCGCAAATCACCTTCACTGTCGTAAATGCTTGCAACAATAAGCTTTGGGTTTAAGTATTTCTTGATTGAGTAGGAGAAGCTTAAATCCCCATCACCGACAGTTAAGATCCGCCAATTTGATTTTAATTGCATGAGTAAACACTGACTATTTCAAAGTTGCGGATTATATCAAGATTTTTATCTCGAAGTCGCTAACTCTTAGCGACTTTTAGAGGGGAATACGTAAGCGCCTTAAACGTTTCTCAATTCATCAAGTAAATGCATCACGTCTACACTGGCTTGTTCCATTTTATTGAGTTGCTGCACAGCACCTTGTTTATCGCCGTTATTGAATTTTTTAATCGCCTCAACACCTGATCTGTGCACTTCTTTATGTGGGCTTTCCAAGCGTCTGTAGGCTGAGTTATCTGAATATTGTTTGGAACCATCTCCAGAAAACCATTTACCTAAACGACATGAAGTGTGATCTGCAAAGTCCGATACTGATTTATTGCTGCTGCCCATAATGACGGCATACACCTCACTTTTCCACACTACATGGTCAAGCTTCACGGTTTGAATGAAAGTTTGCTGGGTGGCATTTGAAATGGTTGTTTTCATAGAACTGCAGCTATTGACGATATGACCGTACTCATCATTCAAGTGTTCTATACTGTTAGACAGTGTTTTGTTCGATTCTTGAATGACAGAGACATCTTTCACCGTTAATTGTGTCGTATCTATGATTTTAGTAACCAGATCAGACACTTCATTGGCGGATGCACTGGTGTTGTTTGCAAGCGCACGTACTTCATCAGCAACAACACTAAAGCCTCTACCTGCTTCGCCTGCACGAGCAGCTTCGATAGCAGCATTGAGCGCAAGTAGGTTTGTTTGATCTGAAATCTTGGATATTGTTGCCACAAAAGTATGAATGTTGTCGGCCATATGAGATAGTCCAGAAATATTATCCGTCATGCTAGACATATTATCTGATAACTGTCCCATTCCTGTCAGTATGTTAGAAAGTGACTTTTCAGATGTTTCAAATGATTGGTTGACCTGTGAAATAGCATTACTATCTTGCTCTATATTTTGAAAACTCTGCAAAACAGTTTCACGTATGCCTTCTATCTGACTCATACCAGATAAGGCGCATTGTAGGAGTTGGTTGTCTGTATTGTCATTTAACTGCTGCTGAGCTTCAATCAGCTCGGATTGTAATCGAGCATTTTCTTCACTCAGCCGTTCATTTTCCTGGCGTTGTTGCGCCAATTCTGTTTTTACTTGTGATAGCTCTGATTTCAGATCTGAGCTAGAAAATAAGTTGTTGAACACGATTCAATCCCCTTTGTAATGTGAGCGCACTGAGTATTTAGAAATTTGCAGCTTGGTTTTATTTTTTTAATGTGTATTCGCTGAGCCAGACACTGGCTAGCTTCAACTATAAATAATTTTATAGCTGCTACTTTTTCAATGATAAATCAAAGGGTTTTATTTTGGAAAAGTTTTATTGCAAAAGCGCTATATTCACTCAAGCCTTAACTCACTCGCGGTTTTGACCGCACGGATTTAAGGTTTTTGTTGCTATACATGGAAGCATCCGCCAAGTGCAGTAGTTTGTCTGGCGCAACATCGGTGTCAGTTGCAGTAAATCCAATACTGATACCAACGCCATATTCAAATACTTCTTCGAGGAGCTTTTTACGAAGCTGTTCGTCATTTTCAGTGTCAAATGTACCAAACGCGACAAACTCGTCTCCACCAATTCTGAAGCAGTTATCTTCACCGAAAAGATCACTTAAAGATTTGGCCACTTTTTTTAAGATAAGATCCCCACAACTGTGCCCAAATTTATCATTAGCACACTTAAAGTCATCGAGGTCGAAATAAAATAGCGTTTGATATTGCTCACAAAGGCTTTCAAATTGAGTGAAGCATGCACGTCGATTGCCGATCTTTGTCAGTTCGTCATGGGTTGCGTCAAACTTAAGCTTTTCTTCCAGGCGCTTTCTTTGATGGATTTCTTTATTGAGCTGGGAGATAGCTTCTCGCTGTCTAACTATCATGGTATAAAGCGAATAGCAGATAAGTAAAAAGCCAAATTGTTTTAAAGAGGTATCAAGCGCGATTACGGGTAAAATATCTACAGCGATGAAATCATCCAGTAAATCAAGTAAAAGCCCTACACAGTATATAGACCAAGCAAATATCAAGATATTGTTTTTGAGGTGAGGCGCGGAGTAAACAATCATGGCAAACGCGATAGCGAACCAGAAGAGCTCTTCTATTGAGTCCAGTAGATCGCCTGGCTGTTCCATCATCCAGAGGTAGAATGTGACAACAAACACCCCGATGAATCCGTAAAGCAGCTTTTGAATCATATATGCACTCCTAACGCTCCCCTTTAACTTATAGCAGTTTTATTGTTGTTCTGCTTGTTTGAGAACTAATTTACCGTATTGATTCATATATTTGAATTGTTTAGTTGTAAATTATTCAATAAAAAATTCTTGCCGTTATAAGTTATGTACTTGATTTAGTGAAAGGGAGTATGTCGATACTTCTTTTATTATTCGAATATGTTAATCGATAACACCATAAACGTGTAGCAATTTTACATGTCGTTAAAGGAATAGTTAAAATATCGACGTGCCTTTTGTCAAAACAGTTTATTCTATCTTGTTAATTCAATGGCTTGAGCAATCATAAATAGATGAGAAACGAAGACAACAGACGTGAGCACAAACCTCATCTGCTTATAATCCCTGTGAGCGTCTTGCCATTTTGGCATGCTTTTTTCAAACCACAGTACTAACCAGTAGCTTGCACCCAAATAAACTAATTGTGCGGTTAAGGATACTAAAGCCAAGACCGGAAATGGAATAACAACTAAAACAGCCAGTATGGCATGAACTTTTGGTTGATCACCTGCACGCCACAATGTGCCGGCCATAAACGCCAAAATCCCCATACTGTAAAAGCTAAATACACTGACTAGGGTTTCTGAGCTACCCAACATCAAAGTTGATGCGATGCAAAGTAAAAATGGGACAAAGCCAAAGTAGCCTAATTGGATGTGGTTGAAATATGGATGCATAAAAACTCTTAGTTAGTTTGGATTTTAAGGTTAATCGCGCTGTGCGTTAACTGCTATTACTCATTGTTACGAGTAGATTATACCTAAGGTTTACATTGCTATTGAGTTTGTTTAATCAAAATAATCGATAGCAATGATAGTTTTAATCAATTTTATTTAAAAGCTCTGAATCTATATCTTTGTAGTCAAGCAAGGCGAGCACACTCGCAAACACTAAATACAACTGACAAAGAGGATAGCCATGAGCACTTCATTGATTAACACTAAGCTCTTACCTTTCAACGCCACAGCATACCACAAGGGCGATTTTGTATCAGTTTCTGAGCAAGATTTATTAGGTAAATGGAGTATCGTTTTCTTTTACCCAGCAGATTTCACTTTTGTATGTCCAACTGAATTAGGTGATTTAGCAGATCACTACGCACAGCTTCAGGAAATGGGTGTTGAAGTGTACTCAGTATCAACAGATACACACTTCACACACAAAGCTTGGCACGATGCTTCAGATACAATCAAAAAGATTGAATTCCCAATGATTGGAGACCCAACAGGCAAAATTACTCGCAACTTCGGCGTAATGATTGAAGAAGAAGGTCTAGCACTACGCGGTACGTTTGTGATTAACCCTGAAGGTGAAATTAAAGTAGTTGAAACGCATGACCTAGGTATAGGTCGCAGCGCGAATGAGCTACTGCGTAAGGTACAAGCTGCACAATACATCGCAACGCATGATGGCGAAGTATGTCCAGCATCTTGGCAGCCAGGTGAAGAGACGTTAGCACCATCACTAGACTTAGTTGGTAAAATCTAACTTACCTCAGATATACCTACCCACATTTGTGGGTAGGCAATCACTTTCGACCGCCAGTTAATAATCAAGCAAGCATGTGCATTGCGTTTCAATGAGGAATTATATAAATGTTAGACGCGCAAATTAAAGGTCAATTAAAAGAGCACTTTAAAAATATTAAATCGCCAATAGAGCTGAGAGTGGCGTTAGATAACAGCAAAAAGTCCAATGAGTTGAACTCGCTGGCTCAGGACCTAGCTTCATTGAGTGACGAAATATCGGTGGTTGAAAACTATGATATGAATGCGAGACGACCATCTTTAGTTGTCAGCTCAACTGATGCGAATACCCAAATCAGCTTTGCAGGCGTCCCAATGGGCCATGAGTTTACTAGTCTAGTGTTAGCGTTATTACACAGTGGTGGACATGAAACCAAGTTAGACCCGGATGAATTGGAAACCATAAGCGGTATCGACACGCCTTTAAACTTTGAAATTTATGTTTCGCTTAGCTGCCAAACTTGTCCGCAAGTTGTCCAAGCATTAAATGTGTTAGCAGCAAGCAACCCTTTAATCACAACAACGATGATCGATGGCGCTTTATTTCAAGAGGAAGTCGAGCAGCGCAATATTATGGCCGTGCCTAGCGTATACCTTAATGGTGCACTATTTAGCCAAGGGGCCGTTGGTTTATCAGATATATTGAAAAAGATTGATAGCAACTCAGCACAGAAGTCGGTTGAAAAAATTAATAAAAAAGCACCTTTTGATGTACTCGTTGTTGGTGGTGGTCCTGCGGGGGCATCCGCGGCGGTATATTCTGCGAGGAAGGGGCTAAATACAGGCGTTGTTGCAGAGCGCTTTGGCGGCCAAGTCGCGGATACCATGAGTATTGAAAACTTTATTTCTGTTCAAGAAACAGAAGGCCCGAAATTAGTCGCGCAGCTAGAACAGCATGTGAAGCAGTATAATGTTGACGTCATGGACGGTAATAGAGTTGCAAAAATCGCTCGCAATGAATTTTTAGACATTGAATTAGAAAATGGCGCTAAATTACAAGCCAAATCAGTAGTTATCTCGACGGGGGCAAGATGGCGAAATGTAAATGTGCCTGGCGAGCAAGAATATAAAGGCCGTGGCGTTGCTTATTGTCCTCATTGTGATGGACCCTTGTTTAAAGGTAAACCTGTTGCGGTAATTGGAGGCGGTAACTCAGGTATTGAGGCGGCCATTGACTTAGCTAACATCGTAGAGCATGTCACTGTGCTTGAGTTTGCAAATGAGTTAAAAGCTGATCAAGTGCTTATTGATAAAGCCAACAGTTTGCCAAATATTACGATTCACACCAATGCGCAAACAACCGAAATTACCGGTGATTCAAATAAGGTGACTGGCTTGAACTATCGTGACCAAACGACAGACGAAGCGCATAGTTTGAATATCGCAGGTGTGTTTGTACAAATTGGGTTGGTGCCTAATTCGGAATGGCTAAAAGGCAGTGAAGTAAATTTAACGCAGTTCGGTGAAATAGAAATTGATAATAAAGGGTCAACTAATATGCCAGGTGTATTTGCTGCAGGCGATGTGACAACTGCACCATATAAGCAAATTGTTATTGCTTTGGGCAGTGGTGCGACAGCAAGTTTAGGTGCTTTTGAGTATTTAATTCGTGAAGAAGGTACAGCGACTGCTGCATAGTTTCCCTTGATAGCTGATCAACTCAGCTGACTTTATTCATTGCAATATACCCATGCAATGTTTCTCCAGCCACGCCTTTGCGTGGCTTTTTTTATTCTATTTAAATTTATAATTATATTAATTTTTTAGCGCAAAAGGTGTTATTGAAAACGATTTCCTTTTTTTGAAAACAGAAAGTAACTATAAAAAGTAATTTTAAAGTATTGGTTTTTAGAAAAAATTTGATGAAGGTTGTGGAATCCCCCTATTTTTTATTGACGAAAAAGAGGAATGGTGAAAAAATTATTGTGCTCTAAATGTTTGGAATTTATAAACTATATGGAATTAATAGATCACAATTTGAGAACCCTTAAAAAGTATTTTTCAATGGACTTTTATTTACGGGTATGTGCTCAAAAGCCTTCCGAAATTGTAGAGTTACAAAATGATTTTTATGGTGAGGGTATTGCCGCTAAATGTTATCAACAGGTCAGTTTATTTTTAAAAACTCCAACACATTTAAGTCTGAGCTTTTCAAGCAATACTCACACATATACTCACCAGCTTTGTATAAACAAATTAAATAGTATTGCAGATAACCTAGGGCGCAATGCTAATTCCAAACCTCAACGAGGCACTTTAGTTATACTCGGTTTGGGTGCTGGCTATCATATAAATAAGTTGATGTCAGAGATCAGGTATACGGATGTTATTGTAATTGAACCCGATGAAAAGCATTATGCAATGGCCTGTCAACATATTAATTTTGCTTCGTTAAAAGCAGAGTGCCAGAGCAGAGGTGGTTCACTCACATTACTTAATACAGAGAATTACCAACAGTTTTTAACCCAAGTGAAACAACTAGTTAAAAAGCAAGGTGTACATTTACTTGCTGATATTAGTGTTTATCGACATTACAGCACGCCTATGATGGACCGAATTTTTTCGGATTTTAAGCAATGGCGAAATGGCTTTGCAAGTATGTGGGGTTACCTTGAAGATGAACTACTTGGTTTAAAACATACTTGCGAGAATTATCAAAATACACGAGTTGGCGCGCATGAAAATATTTTTTCAGAGTTTTCGAGTTTTCCAGTTCTCATTGTAGGAAACGGGCCGTCTTTAGATAAAGACCTTCAACATATTAAGACACAACAAGATCGCGCGCTGATTGTTTCTTGTGGTACATCATTGAGTACATTGATGAAAGTGGGTGTCACGCCTGATTTTCATATTGAAATGGAAAGGACATCGGTAAACTTTGAGATAAAAGAAGATGAGCTGTGTGACCCACGAATAAAGGGTGTGGTACTGATTACTCTGAGCACTATTTACCCTAAGTTAATGCAGCAGTTTGACCGGAGAATTGTTTTTACTAAAGGCAATGATTTAGGCGCTGAATTAGCATCACTATCATGTAAAGGGAGTAAGCCTCTATATCATTGCAATCCAACCGTTACCAATATGGCGGTAGCTGCTTTTTTACGTATGGGCTTTAATAATATAGTTTTACTGGGTTGTGATTATGGTTACATCGATCAAAATAAGCACCATAGTCAACTCTCAAGTTATTACGATCCAAATAATGCGCTCTCAAATGTTAGCTTTGACAATGAAATGGCAGTAATGGGGAACTTTAGGCCTCATGTATTTACTTCTCGGATCTTCAATGAAGCACGTTCCGCGCAAGAAAGGTTACTGGCCCAGTACCCTCTCGCTCAAGTTAAAAATGCAAGTGACGGTGCCTTTATTGAAGGTACACAGCCTGTAGAGTTTACCGAATTATGTTTTAGCAGTAATGGTAAAAGCGAAGTTTTATCTAAGATTAAAGAGTATGCGGTAGAACACACCGGCTCCAAGCTTGATTGTGGCGCGTATTTTTCACACGCTAATGAACGACTTAATTCGCTAAAGCAATCGGTTGGTAGAGCAAATTCAGTAACAGGCGTAGTCTCCATATTGAACGCTTTTATAGTGGGTTTGCGCGAGAACAAAGACTCATTGATTTATGAAATACTTTTGTCAGGGTCAATAAAATATATTGTTGGCACTATTGCAAGTCATATAAATCACTTACCTCTGAGCTCATGGACAGATTACGACACCCAAATGCGGAAAGAGTTACAATCTATGCTTGATGCATTAATGAAAAAATTATCTCATGGGTAACAAATAAAAAAATAATCTTAGTTTACGGTAAGGTGCAAGTAAACACGTAATGGATAAAGAACGAAATATTCGGGATGCGTTTGCTATAAATTTAGAGTAACTAACTTTCAAAAAATGCTCATCAGTTTGGGTAAATAAGCCTGATTTTTTGAAATTATTTTAGTTTTATAATTGTGATTATAAAGGATTTATTTTTGGTTGCCATCTGTCGCTTTTTAATTTTTTATACCTTAAAAAGTGAATACTGATTTTGAGTAGCTAGAAGTCGATTAAACATCCATCCAATCAAACAGACAATAAGGGACTTTAATGAAGTTTAATATAAAAACAGTTTTACCAATTGTAATGGTAGCCGCCCATTCAGGCAAAGCTGTCTCTCAAACAATAGACTATTTTACTGGGGAAAATCAGCCTACTCACGTTAGTGAAGGGTATCAAGGCAGTGAGTTTAATAGTCAATTTACGGCAGGCGATTCATTCGGTGCAGGCGATTCATTCGGTGCAGGCGATTCATTCGGTGCAGGCGATTCATTCGGTGCAGGTGATTCATTCGGTGCAGGCGATTCATTTGGTGCAGGCGATTCATTCGGTGCAGGTGATTCATTCGGTGCAGGCGATTCATTCGGTGCAGGTGATTCATTCGGTGCAGGTGATTCATACGGCTCTAGACCGGATGATTTTGAAACTTTCCCTATGGATGAGAGCAACCCAGAAACAGGCGGATTTGAACATTATGGTGTGCTATATCTTGAAAAAGACCAATACAAAACTGGACACTTTGAACCATTTTTAAGCATGTGCATAAGAACAAACTCATCATCAATAATTGGGGCTAGTTCATTAAATGATGAAGCAACTTATGGAGATAAGTATATTGTTCATGGCGAGTACGGTCAGTTTTATCCGGGCATGCCTGATTTTACAGGTATCAATTTAGAGGTGAGCTATGCTTCTACAGGTGGAAAAGAATATATACGATTGTGGAAATATGGCACTAAGTTTGAGTTTGAAGGTTGGCTACATAATGGCGTAGAGATACATGGTTCCTTAGGTAACGTCAGAGCTTTTTATAAAGGCTCTGAAAGGTATGATGCTGAGGGATGTGAATCAACTTTAGGGCATAGATACTAATTGTAAGTCTGTAGGGGAGTTACGATCGATTAACTCCCCGTATGATATTTATCTTAAATGAAATAGACACACTTCATCAAATAAACTGAATGTAATTTTTATATCCAACTTCCTATCTTTTCGCAGTGTATTAATACGAGTGAAGCTCAAAACACAAACGCGGATTACTTCGTACCATTACCAATCAATGAGCTAAACTCGGTTGACATACAACAGAATGTGTTGAGTTCGATTGTAACCATTATATTTTCGTGATGCCCATAGTCACTTCCAAGAGTGCTATAAGATATGTGTGAAAGTGGGCAAGTATATCGCATTGCATCAAGCTTCTTATACGACAGCATGTACAAATTACTAATTTTGCATTCAAGGGCAAGGGAGGTCATGCGATAGGCTAAAATAAAAGGCTAGATGCGCACTGCAAAAAAGGCTGCGATCCTCATTTAGATAGTGGCTAATGATCTAATAATAGGGGCCTGTTTGGCCCCTTGAACCATATCATTTAGTTACTGATACTTTCCTGCAGTAATGAATTCACCAAACGTTTCACACCACACGACCACAGTCGAAAACTTTTCTATATCAATGCCTGTTGGCACATCAACAATAAAGCCGTTAAAGCTCGAAACCATACTGACAAACTGCATCGTGTTTTTATGCTGTTCAAATTCAACTTCATTTTCTACGAATGTAGGCGATAGATATAGCCGATAGTCAGGGCCTGGCGCCAGCCTGCCTTCAAACGCGATATTTTTCTCCCCAATAAACACATTGCCTTCACCGAAATGCAAAAAGTCTGAGCCTTTTAGGTTTTTATTAAACATGGCTGTGAACTTTGCTTGATTGGCCGCCGTTGAGAGCGCTGTTTGTGTGGGGGCTGGCGTAGCCATCATGATAGGTAAAGAGTATACCCCCAGTGCAAATCCGGCACAAAAAATAAACACAGTAAACAAAACTTTAAACAAAAATCGCATCTTATATATGCTCTAGTAAATGAATGTAACTTAACCTTAGCTTGACCACTCTAGGAGTCAAACACTTGTATGTTTTATTTGTGTTAACTGGCTTGTTAATAAAAAAACATTCCAAAAAAGTGCATTTTGTAATAATAAGAGATGATTGACATTTGTAGGTTTAACTAAAGGTCCAAATGAAATAGTGAAGTACCTCAGTAATTGCATGAAAATACTAAAGTATTCTTTCTTAATCTATAATTATTTCTTTTTTTATTTCTATTTGTCAAATATCAACATGACGATTAGGTGATTTATAGTACAAATAAAAGTATTAGAAATTTATTTTTAATTAATGAAAATGGTTTATCTTCTGGTTTGTCCTCGCCACATTGTAAATAAAAGCAAACAAAAATCATGTTAATTAAGTTAACATTCGCTCTTTGTTTTTTGTTGTTTATTTGTCAACAAAACAATCAATATCAATGTGTTACGTAACTCATAATTTTGTCTAAAACGGTCTTTTTCTAGTTATTTGGTTTGTTATTTTTAATTTCACCTAATCCCTTGTGGTGTGTTTTTGGATCGGTACAATCGCCGCTGCTCAGTATTGCATTAGGTAATTTTGTTACTAAATGTAATTTTATAAACAAAAATCATACAAATTAGGAAATAATCAAATGAGCGTGTCTAAATCCTCGAATAAGGTACTCAAGCTCAGTGCCATAACCATGGGTTTGATCAGTGCATCGGCTTTTGCCGAGGTAAACTGTGACAGCCTAGCAAGTTGGGAAGCAGGTAAAATTTATGTTGGCGGCAATCAGGTGCAACAAGATAACGTTGCATATAAAGCAAATTGGTGGAACCGTTCTTCACCAAAACTAAAATCTGGCCAATGGCAAGAGTGGACGAAGCTAGGCGAGTGCAGTAGCGCAGAGCCTGTTAACCAAGCGCCTTCAATTAAATTGCTCAAGCCAATCGCGGATATCACCGTGGCTGAAAATGAACAAGTCATCATTGATTTCTCTGCTAACGACAGCGATGGTGAAGTGAAGCATGTTGCGGTATACCACAACGATGCATTGGTAAAAGTATTGAGTCAGGCACCATATAGCTTTTCTTGGCAAGCGAAACAGGGCAAGCATGAGTTCCATGGTGTTGCGTTAGATGATGATGGTGCTACTGCAAAATCAGTCAGTCGCAAAGTAAGTGTTGAGGCGTTGCCACCGAAAGATCAAAATACAGCACCGATCGCACGCTTAGCAGCACAATTGCCAAGTGAACTAGAAGTGGGTAGTCAGATTGTATTTACTTTGATTGCAAATGATAAAGAGTCAGATGGTTTGACTCAATCACTCTCTGTGAATGGCATCGAAGTAGTCAGCACATCTCAAAATGAATTCGAATATGCATGGACAGCCACTGCAAAAGGTCCGCAGACATTTGTCTTAGTCGCTAAAGATGAACACGGTCTAGAATCAGAAAAAATAAGCCGAACTTTTACGGTGAAAGCGAAAGATGATGGTCAAAGCTCACATGACGATTGTCGCCCTGCTGGTTTATACCAAACGGCGGGTGTAACGCCGTCTTACTGTGATATTTATGACAGTGAAGGGCGGGAAAAAATGGGCGCCGACCATCCAAGACGTGTGATTGGCTACTTCACAAGTTGGCGCCACGGCAAAAACGATCAGCCAAGTTACCTTGTTAAAGACATTCCATGGGACAAGATCACGCATATCAATTACGCGTTTGCGCACGTCAATGATAAAAATGAGATAAGCATTGGCAACCCGAATGCAGACGGAAATGCGGCAACCAATATGACTTGGCCAGGTATTGCTGGTGCTGAAATGGATCCTAGCTTGCCATATAAAGGGCATTTCAACCTGCTGAATAAATACAAAAAGCAATATCCACACGTGAAAACCATGATCTCGGTTGGTGGCTGGGCTGAAACTGGTGGCTATTTCGACGAAACGGGTAAACGCGTGAATAACGGTGGTTTCTATACGATGACCACGAATGCGGATGGCAGCGTTAACCATGCTGGTATTGCACAGTTTGTGAAAAGTTCGGTTGAGTTTTTAAGAACCTATGGTTTTGATGGCTTAGACGTTGATTATGAATACCCATCATCAATGAAAGACTCTGGTCACCCAGAAGATTTCCCTGTGAGTAATGCAAGGCGTGCAGGGTTAAACAAATCTTATCAAGTGCTGATGAAAGAATTACGTGAAGCGCTTGATAAAGCAGGTGAGCAAGACGAAAAACATTATATGTTGACCATTGCTTCTCCGTCATCAGGCTATTTATTGCGTGGCATGGAAACCTTCCAAACAGCACAGTATCTAGACTTCGTAAATATTATGTCGTATGACTTACACGGTGCGTGGAACGATCATGTTGGTCACAATGCGCCGCTTTACGATACGGGTAAAGATACAGAGCTTAAGGTGTGGAATGTCTACGACACTAAAGAGTTCGGTGGTATTGGTTATTTGAATACAGACTGGGCGGTGAACTATTTCCGCGGTGCATTACCTGCAGGGCGTATCAACATTGGTATTCCATATTACACCCGTGGCTTTAAAGACGTACGCGGTGGTGAAAATGGCTTATGGGGTCGTGCACCTTTGCCAAACCAAAGCGATTGTCCAAAAGGCACAGGTATTGGTGAGAAGAACAAATGCGGTAACGGCGCAATTGGTATTGATAACCTGTGGCATGACATTGAAAACGGTCAAGAAGTGGCTGCCGGTTCTAACCCACTTTGGCATGCGAAAAACCTTGAGCATGGGATCAACCCAAGTTACTTAGAAGTTTATGGCTTAACCCCTGAAACCGATGCAGATGATGTTCTGCGCGGTGACTATGTGCGTCATTACGATGACGTTGCCGTTGCACCATGGCTGTATAACGCCGAGAAAAAAGTATTCCTATCGATGGAAGACACAGAGTCTATGAAAACCAAATTAGACTATGTGGTTGATAAGGGGCTGGGTGGTGTCATGTTCTGGGAGCTTGCTGGTGACTTTGATTATCACGCTGATAAAGGTGAGTACTTCATGGGCTCGACAATGACAGCGCTGGCATACAACACCTTCAACCAAAGTGGTGTGGCCTATGACAATCATGTTGGTGATAGTGCATTTGCAGTACCCACCGAAGCAGTTGATATTGCATTTGAAGCGAAAGATTTCCCGGTGGGTGACCAAAACTACCCAATTCGCCCAACGTTTGCCTTTACTAATAACTCTGAGATTGACCTGACCGGTGCAACGATCACGTTCAATGTACCCACATCTACCTCGGCTATTTTCAAGTCAAATTGGAATGCGCGCAAAAAACTGGGTATGCGTGTAGAGCATGATGCGTCAAATTCTGCTGGCAATAACATCGGCGGTTTTGAAAATGAATTCCACCGTTTTTCAATCACATTTAAAAATGAGTGGGGTGGTCAGCTTGAGTCTTTTGCCCCAGGCGAGACTGTGAACGCGCAGGTTATGTACTACATGCCTATCACAGGCCCTGTGAACTTTATTGTTGAAAAAGACGGTAAGCAGTATGCGTTTGCCTCTGAATATCCAGAGTTGCCAGTCGCTAAAAAACACATTCCAAACCCAGGTGACGGTGATAAAAACCCACCAAATGGGCAGCAGTGTGAAGGCGTGAAAATTGAGAACATCAACACGTATCCAAACTGGCCTCGCACCAACTGGGCAGGTGATCCAAGTCATGCTGTCGGCGGCGACATGATGATCCACAACGGCGCTGTTTACAAAGCTAAGTGGTGGACAAATGGCACACCAAGTGACGGTGGCGCATGGCAGAAAGTGTGTAGCCTGTAACGGCCACTTTTATTCCCAACCGGAGTGATCTGCGGATCACTCTTACAATCAATAAATGAGAAAACTATGAGACAACAAGTAACCTTATGCGCGCTGGGCGTAGCCATAGGTGTGGGCGTCATTGGTAAAGTGAACGCGCATGGCTATATGGACTTTCCCAAAGCGAGGCAAGCAATCTGTCAGGAGCAAGGTGGATTTTGGTGGCCAAAAGATGGCTCAAAAATCCCCAATGCCGCATGCCGTGCTGCATACCTTAAATCAGAACACGTGCAATTTATTCAAAAGCATGAGTTTGCAGCAAATACAGCAGATTTTCGCAACCAAGCCGCTGTTGAAGCAAATATCCCAGATGGCACCTTGTGTGGCGCAGGTGATAGCCAAAAAGCGGGGATGAATATTCCATCAACGCAGTGGCAGGCAACAGAGATAAAGCCAAACGCTAATGGCAAAGTGAAAATTCGTTATCGTGCCACAACACCGCATAACCCCAGTTTTTGGCAGTTTTATTTAACCAAGCCGAGTACTGATTTTAAGCAAAAACCACTTGCTTGGAATGACTTAGAGCTGGTGCAAGAGCATGGCAATATTGCATTTTTCATGGCACCAGATGGCAAGCGCTATTACGAGATGGAAGTTGCGATCCCAGAAAAGTTTTCAGGTGATGCGATTTTATATAGCCGCTGGCAGCGTGATGATGTGGTGGGTGAAGGCTTCTATAACTGTAGTGATGTGACCATTGTGCGCGGTACTGAGCCAACACCGACGCCAGAAACTTGGTTCCCCGTTGACTATTTTGTTAAGCAAGGTCAAGAGGCAAGTGCTGGAGACACTGTGTGGGTCAGAGTATTCAACGGTAATGGTAATGAGCTTATTCAAGAGCGTTTCGATGTCACTTCAGCCAATGAAACACACTGGCAAAGTCAGTTTGCTTTAAATCTCAGCACGCAATTTGCTGACATTGTGCGCATCGGTGTGAAAGACAGCTCGGGTAATATTGAGTTTAGTTCTGAGGCAGTTTCGAGCAACCAAGTCTTTTTATCGGACAAGTCATATAGCTATAACTTATCGGTGATTTCAAAGCCGAAAAATACCGCACCAACAGTGCACACGCCAGCGCCAATCACCATTGATGAAGAGCAGAGCAAGCACTTGCATGTCCATGCATTTGATGACGAGCAGCCAACTCTGAAGTTTGATTGGCAGCTACCAAGTGCATTGAGCTTTATCGGTTCTGGTTCAACCATCACGATCACTGCGCCAAAGGTGGACGCGGATACGCGCTTTGACGGCAAAGTGACCGTGTCAGATGGCAGTTTAAGCAAAACAGTCCCACTGGTTGTGAATGTTAAAAACATCGATACCGATCCTGGCACGCCAGACAAGCCAACAGGGGATACTTGGGAGCCCAGCAAAATCTACACAGCTGGCGATACCGTGGTTTATCAAGGCAAAACTTACCGTGCTAAATGGTGGGTTCGCGGCCAACTACCAACGTCGAGCCATGCGTGGGAGTTAGTACCAAGTGGTGATGATTCAGATGCAGGTAACACATCATGGCAGTCAAGCAAAGCCTACCGTGGCGGTGAAATCGTGACTTTTAACGGTGCCCGCTATCAAGCTCGCTGGTGGACGCGTAATCAGCAACCTGACCAACATTCCGTTTGGAAAAAACTATAAAAATATCATAGAGGTAATTCAAAAATGTTTAAATATTTAACTACTGCTGCAGCTGTCGGTGCGGCACTTGCAAGTGCCGCTGTTGTGGCTGCGCCATCAACACCAAGCATTAACTGGAAACCACAAAATTACTCGTTTGTTGACGTGAATATTTATGGTCGAGGCTCATACAAGCAGCTGATCCAAGCCAAAGACGTGGTGGATATTCAAATTGAATGGAATGCATGGTCAGGTAAAGGTGGCGATAGCTATAAAGTATATTTTGACAATGAAGTGGTGAATGAAGGCACACTCGCTGAGGGCACAACCGGTGGCACAATTCGTTTTCCATATCACAAGTCTGGTCGTCATGAATTAAGAATCGCATTGTGTGATTCATCAGGCTGTTCAATGTCTGCGTCAAAGCCAATCGTGATCGCCGATACAGACGGTGGCCACTTAGAGCCACTTAAACTGAATGTGAATCCAAACAATAAAAAGTTCGACACAGATCCAAACACAGTTGTCGGTGCTTATTTTGTTGAGTGGGGGATTTATGGTCGTAAGTTCGATGTGACACAAATTCCTGCGGATAACTTAACCCACTTACTTTATGGATTTATCCCAGTATGTGGCCCAAATGACTCGCTGGCGGAAATCGAAAATGGCAATAGTTTGAGAGCGCTTAAATTAGCCTGTGGTAGCTCAAAAGACTATGAAGTAGTGATCCATGACCCTTGGGCTGCGGTGCAAAAAGCACTACCGGGGATCAGTTCTAAAGATCCAATTCGTGGTACTTATGCTCAGCTAATGGCATTGAAGCAGCGTAACCCAGACTTGAAAATTTTACCTTCAGTGGGCGGTTGGACACTCTCAGATCCGTTCTTTGATTTTGATGTCAAAGCAAACCGTGACACCTTTGTAAACTCAATGCGTGAATTCCTAAAAACATGGAAATTCTACGACGGTATCGACATTGACTGGGAGTTCCCAGGCGGTGACGGTGCAAACCCAGATTTAGGTTCAGACAAAGATGGTGAAGTTTATATCATCCTGATGAAAGAGCTTCGTGAGATGCTGAATGAACTTGAGATTGAGATGGGTCGTGAGTTTGAACTGACTTCAGCAATTGGTACTGGCTACGACAAAATTGAAGATGTTGATTATCAGCAAGCCGCGCAATACATGGATTACATTTTTGCCATGACGTATGACTTTGCAGGTGGTTGGAACAATGTAACAGGTCACCAGACTGCGATTTATTGTGGCTCTCATATGTCTACAGATGAGTGTAACGGCACCGGTGTTGATGATAAAGGCGAAGCGCGAAAAGGCCCAGCATATACGCTAGACAATGCCATTAAATTGCTCTTGGCCCAAGGTGTGCCAAGTGAAAAGTTAGTTGTAGGCACTGCGATGTATGGTCGTGGTTGGGAAGGCGTATATCCACAAAATGCACAAATTGCTGATAACCCAATGACTGCGCCAGCAAATGGTAAATTACGCGGTTCGACGTCGCAAGGTGTTTGGGAAGCAGGCGTTATCGACTACAAGGGACTAAAAGCACACATGATTGGTCATGATGAGCAAGGTATTAATGGTTTTGAAGTAGGGTACGATGAGCAAGCTGAAGCAGCATATGTCTGGAATCGCCAAAAAGGCACCTTGGTTACCTATGACAGCCCTCGCTCTGTGCGCGCAAAAGGTCGCTATGTACGTGAGCATAATTTAGCGGGTCTATTTGCGTGGGAAATCGATGCAGACAATGGTGACATTTTAAATGCAATGCACGAAGGCCTTGCGGGTAAGGTCACTAACCCAACGCCAGTGAATAAAGCACCTGTTGTGACACTGACGAACCAGATTTCGTTAAATGCGGGCGATATTCATGTTCTAACGGCTCAAGCTATCGATCCTGAAGGAAAAGCGCTTACTTTTTCTTGGCAAGGTGATGCGGCCTTAAATCTGCAAAGTGAAAATGACAGCGTTATCGTGACAGCACCAAGTGTCACAAGTGATTCTGTGTTCACCGTCAACTTGGCTGTCAGTGACGGTGCAAACACGGTTAATCGCACAGTAAAAGTCATTGTTAAAGCACCTGTTGTAGAGAACAAAGCGCCAGTAGTTGGGACAATTTCAGCGATATCCCTCGATGAAAATACTAGCGAGTCTATCAGCGTATCAGCAACCGATCCTGAAGGGAAAGCACTGAGCTTTGCATGGCAACTACCCGGTCACACCATTGTGGGCACAGGTAGCACGGTCACCGTCAAAGCAGGTGAAGTAACACAAACTGAGACAATCACAGGCACCGTTGTGGTATCTGATGGTGAGCACAGCGTGACGCGTCAGTTTAATGTGACGATTAAGAATGTCGAAACGGATCCAGAGCCAACGCCAGATGATGGCAAGACAACTTGGGATGCAAACAAGGTGTACACTGGTGGCAACACAGTTTGGTACAAAGGTGTTCAGTATAAAGCGCGTTGGTGGACCCGAGGTGCGGTGCCAAGTAACGGCGGCGTATGGGCTGAGATCATTCCTGATGATGGCAAAGTGCGCGATTGGCGCAGTGATCTAGTTTATACCGGTGGTGACAAAGTGGTTCATAATGGTGAGACCTACCAAGCTCGCTGGTGGACACGCGGTCAAACTCCGGGCAGCAACTCTGTTTGGCGCAAGCTATAACAGGTTAGTTAACTGAGCTCGTTCGAACCGAGCTCACTCAAACCAAGTTTATTCAAACCGAGTTCATTCTGGTGCATGGATGCACCTTCTTACTATAACAACAAGTACAGAGTAAATATCCATGTTAAAAGCAAAAAAAATAGCGCTACTGGTCGCGGCAAGTGTTGGTGTTTTTTCAACGTTCGCGGCTTTGGCCAGCGAGCCTGTGAGCCTGCACAATAATGAACAATTGAAAGCAAACATCAAATCGAAGCTGTCACAGCATCAAAGCTTTTTTAGAGCGACATCAAATGACGAACAGCAAGATTTAGAGTTTATCACCCACCAAACAACACAAGATGGACGCCACATGCGCCGCAGCCAGTATTATAAAGGTGTGCGTGTGTACGGCGGTGAAATTGTCACTCACCATAATGAACAAAACTTTTTAAGTGTTTGGTTTCAACCTGAAGGAGAAATCACTTCAATCAGTGGATCTGTTGTCCCAGATATCTCGCTTGCCACGGTTAAAGCGAGCATTTCTGATAAGCAAGCCATTGAGTTTGCAAAAGAGCAAATTACTGAGCTGCTTGCAACATCAGATGAACAGGTTGAGCTGGTTATTTACCCTCATCAAGGCAAGGCAAAACTCGCTTATTTAGTGACTTTATTTGCTGAAACTGAACATGCACCAATGCGCCCAGAGTTTGCAATTGATGCACATTCCGGTGAAGTGCTGTCGCGTATTGAAACGCTGAATCACTCGAAAATTGGCATGGGTCCGGGGGGGAATGAGAAAATTGGCAAGCACTATTATGGTGATGATATGCCAAAGTTCCATGCAAAGGAGCTCGGTAATGGAAATTGTGAAATGTCTCATACAGACATTCGTGTTATCGATATGGAACATGGCACAACGAATACGCAAACGTATCAGTTCCCATGTCACGAAAATACTCATAAGCATGTAAATGGTGCTTATTCACCACTCAACGACGCGATGTTTTATGGTCAAGCAACCATAGACATGTTTAATGATTGGTTCGACAGCCGTGCATTATCGGGCGACCTTGTAATGCGAATCCATTATCGTAAAGATTACTTGAACGCGTTTTGGAATGGTAAAGAGGTCACTTTTGGTGATGGTGACTTAGATAACTACGGCGTTTATCCATTTACGTCTTTAGGGGTTGTTGCCCATGAAATCGGTCATGGTGTCACGCATCAAAACTCTAAATTGGTTTATAGCAATATGTCTGGTGGCGTGAATGAGTCATTTTCTGATATGACTTCTGAAGCACTTGAATGCTTTATGAATCAAAAACCAGATGGCACTTGTGAAGTTGACTGGCTTATTGGTGCGAGCATCTTTAAAAATAGAACTGCGCTTCGTTATATGGAGAATCCAGAGCGAGATGGCCGTTCTATCGGTCATGCCAACAAATTTGAAATAGGCATGGGTGTTCACCACAGTTCGGGTGTATTCAATCGCGCTTTCTATTTACTTGCAAATAGTGAAGGTTGGGGGGTTAAAAAAGCCTATGAAGTGATGCTTCATGCCAATAAAAACTTCTGGGTTTACAATGGTAAGTTCGAATCGCTTGCCTGTGGCGTAACAGATGCTGCGGCTGACTTGGGCTACGACACTAAAGCCGTGGGAGAAGCCTTTAAAGCAGTAGGTGTTTTTGCTTGTACTGAAAATAAAGCGCCGACTATCTCAATTACTAGCCCAGAAAGCAACGGACGTTACCTGATAGGCAGTGACGTTACGTTTAAAGCTGAGGCTAAAGATGAATATGGAGCCGTGGAGAAGGTCGAGTTTTTCGTCAATGGTGCGTTGTATAATACCGATCTTCACGCGCCGTTTGAGACCCAATTTAGTGCTGAAAAAACAGGCGTATATACGGTAGCAGCCAAAGTGACCGATGATGAAGGCCTATCAACAGATGCTGCGTCCGTGTCATTTAGCCTGATCGATCCAAGCCAATGCCAAACAGCACCTTGGCAAGGTGGTAAAGTTTATACCCAAGGTAACAAAGTCGCATTTGATGGCTTTGAATATGAGGCGAAGTGGTGGAACCGAGACCAAAGTCCAGCCAGCAACTCAGGCTCTTGGGGTGTTTGGAAAAAAGGGCTAGAGTGTGGCGGTGTGGCTGATAAGCCAAATCAAGCGCCAAGCCTTTCAGTTACATCGCCATCAAGTAATGTAGCGATTGAATTAGGTGAGTCAGTGTCGGTGCGATTTGTTGCCAATGACAGCGATGGTGAGATCGCTAAAGTTGCAGTGAGTGTGAATGGTCAAGCGCTAACTGAGCTAACGCGCACTCCTTATGCATTCAACTATCAACCACTTGAAGTAGGTACCTATCAATTATCTGCGGTTGCATATGATAATGATGAGGCACAATCCGCGACTGTGAGTCGTACTATTACGGTGAAAAATGCTGAGCCACAGCCAACACCAGAAGCCCCAAGTGTGCGCTTAACGAGCCCTGCAAATGGCAGTACATTTAATGTTGGTGAGCAAGTTGCACTGTCAGTTGTTGCCAGTGACAAAGACAACGATTTAAAGCAAATCGCTTACTTTGTGAATGGCAAGCAAGTGGCGGTATCAAGTGTAGCGCCATACAGTGCAAACTTTAAGACTACAGCGGCGGGTAGTTACAGTGTATTTGCCATTGCAACGGATGCACAAGGCTTGAGTACACAGTCTTCGACAAATCGCTTTAAAGTGAATGGCAGTAAACCGAGCTGTGATGTGCCAGCATGGCAGGCAAGTAGTGTGTATACCTCTGGTAAGCAAGCCAGCCTTGATGGACAGTTATATCAAGCGAAGTGGTGGACACGCAATCAAAACCCAGCGCAATATTCTAGCCGTTGGGCAGTATGGAAACACCTAGGCGAGTGTAAATAACCTCCACTTGAAATTGACCAAAGGGCCGGCTTACTGGCCTTTTTTACATATTTACAACGCCTTTCTCCATATCATCTCTATTGGCCCTTGTTGAAATTGATTAAGCCACCACTGCCCAAAAGATACTTGCACTATTAAAATGACAGCACCAAATACTCCAATCAAATAAAATGGCAAAGTATTCATCAGTGCTAAGCCATACCCATAAAACAGCATGACGCAGAGCGTGGTTTGCATTAAGTACATGGTCAGTGACATACGTCCCAATGTATTAAGCCCAAGTGCAACCTTGCTGTGGCATTTATCGACTAACTTGACGATGCAAGTAAGGTACGTCAACGCCAAGAATAGGCACCCTAGGTGGTAACACACACCTTGCATAAAACCAATTAAGTTAAGAGAAAATGGGCTGCCTGTCATGGCTTTGACTACGGCGTACACTAAATTCAGTAAAAGCCCTGTAAGCGCTAAAAAAGAAATTGCCTGCCACGAAATAGTCATGTTGATACGACCTTGTTTCATAAACGTTTTGACAAAATAAATCCCAAGCAAAAATTGTCCTAGAACTTGAAAGGGCCTTCCCGTAATAAGATAAGACATGGGTCTTGGGATAGCGCTATAAATGTTTGCAATAAACACGTCCATAAATTCGGTTGAGGTGCGCATGCTCAGTAAGCTGGTATGCTCATAGCCAAGGTTTGATTTTAAGCTTAGCGCAATCAATTTTAGAGCTGACCAAAAGTTGGCGTCTTTGCTGATTATGGCCATGAGGTGAATAAGTAAAGGTATAAACAGAAGCATGAGGGCGATAAAAAGTAAGCGCGATGCAGAGAAACGTATAAACCAAGGCAATGCCATACCTAGCAGGCTATACAAAATAAGAATATCGCCATGCCAGATAAAACACATGTGGATGAGGCCGATGATCAATAAAACACCCATTCTCTTGTGCCAATACGAAGCAAAATCAGCGCCTTGCTTTTGTTCATGTAATAGCGCAAATCCTGCGCCAAACAATATGGCGAACACGGTATAAAATTTACCCTCAACCAGCCAATCAATGACAAATAACGAGGCTCTGTCAGCAAAAGGAAGCTGGCTTATTTGCGCATAATTTAATGAATAAAATCCAAAAAAACTCATTAAATTGGCAAATATGATGCCGCATAAGGCAAACCCGCGAATAGTGTCTAGGAGCGGTATCCGACCATAATTTGGCATAGGTGTATGTTGCATGACCATGATAGCGTCCTTTACAATTGGAAATTGTTATAACATCTCAATATAAGGAGAGTATGACTATATGACGCTTTTGTGAGCTTGTTTATTTATTAGACGATTGTCTAGTGCCTGTTTGTGCAAATTAACGACACACTGTTTTTGCCAATTATGGCTCAACAAAGTAAAGGATATAACTATGAAATTAAAAATGAACAAAAAGAGCGTAAAAAACCTTTCTCAGACAATGGCTTCATTAAATCAAGAAAAAACACGCCAAATAGCAGGGGGCATTTCTGCGATGGGATGTGGGCCAATCTCAGATCCGAACTACTCCTGCCCTGTTTCAATTAATGGTTATAAATGTTAAATGATTGAATTTATAGAGAGGGTCTTTAGACTCTCTTTTTCTGCTTTTAAAACTGAAAATTAAACGAAATTTATCATCTTAACTATCCTATCTAAAAGCGTCTAAATTTATAATCTGTGTTCATATAATCACGATGTTATCTAGGTGTTATTATTTGTTGTTTTTTGCACTATTATAATGTTTTTCATATTGCTAATAATTGATAGCCATAATTTTAGAAATAGATATAATTCGCACTTTAAATTTTAGTATGGAATGGAATTCATTGTTTAAGAAGCTTTTAAAACCTTTTTTAATAATCGGGTTATCAACTTTTATTAATGCTTGCGGTGGTGGTGGAGGAGGTGATAACAATGCATCACCGAGCACGCCGTCTAAGCCCAAGAACACAGAATATGATGTTAGTGTAGATATCGTCGGTTCAGGGCAGGTCTACCCCATAAAATCTCAAGTTAAAGCCGGTGAATCAATATCACTTAGTATATCTAATGACGAAGGCCAGGAGTTAATTGGTATTACTGGCTGCGGCGGTCGATTAGAAAATAATAATTACATTATCTCTGATGTAACTTCTAGCTGTGTTGTTTCAGCTGAGTTTGCGATTAAACCTATTCAAATTACAACGGTAATAAATGGTGAAGGCACTATATTACCAAGCTCACCAATATTAGATTGGGGTACTTCTCAAGATTTCTCTATTCAAGCAATGCAAGGATTTGAGCTATCCGGTGTTACGGGATGTGCTGGGGTTTTAGAGGGCGAAGTATATTCAGTGCAGGGGGTTAAATCAGATTGTGAAATCCGAGTTGACTTTATACCTAAAAATGTGGTGCTTGAAGCGCCAGGATTAGATCAAACGATAGAGGTCCGTGTAAAAGGAAATGGTGCGCTTGCCTCTTCAAGCCAAGGTGTAATTAAACCAGGTGAAGACGGAGCCCCTCCTATTCCCAAAGATATAGAATTGCCATTTTTGGTCAATGATATCGATATAAAAGTTGGTGAAGGAGAAACCGTCGAGTTTGAAATAGTATATGAAGAAGCGCTGCCGGATGGCACTAAATATTTTAAGTTTGGGCCAAAAGAGCCTGGTGCCGAAGATACTTGGTATGAACTGCCTAGCCAACTTTACTCAATTTCACAAGACAGAAAAGTTATCAGTTTAACGTTAACCGACGGGCAGCTTGGAGATGCTGACTGGGAAGTGAATGGCTTAATTCAAGACCCCGGTGGTCCAGCTATAGCTAAGACTTATTCTGTAGGAGTGCAGATATCAGAAGGTGGAAGTATCACACAGACTCAATTTGAGGTTTTGCCTAATGAATCGGTAAGTTTCGATGTTACAGTCTATCCTGGTTATCAAATTGATAATGTTCAAGGGTGCAGTGCGTCTCTAGCAGGCAGTACGGTGACCACAGGTGTGATTACTGAAGATTGTAATATATCTGTCGACTTGTCATTGCAATCATTTTTAGTTCAGATGACGTCAAATGACGGTGGGCAAATTGAGCCAGCATCGTTACAAGTCCCTTACCTCGAGGAAGCTGTATTTTCTATTCTCCCCAATGAAGGTTACCGAGTAGAAAATATATCGGGATGCGGGGGAGTATTAAATGGCAATACTTACACGACTTCGCCTGTCACACAAGACTGTCAAGCAGCTATTATTTTTGAGCGTAATGTATTAACTGTTAGTACAGTTGCAAGTGAAGGGGGCGCGCTGACGCCAGATTCGCTTCAAGTAAATTACGCAGATTCTGCCGAGATTAATATTTTTGCAGAACCTGGGTATAAATTAGTTCAAATAGAAGGTTGTAACGGTCAGTTAAGCGGAAATGTTTACAGAACCGAAGCGCTTACAGATCACTGTACTGTGAGTGCGCAGTTTGAAAAAGTAGCATTTGAAGTGATTGCTAATGCCGGTACAGGCGGTAGTATATTACCGGCGATGCAAAATGTTGTTTTTGGTGAAATGGCAACATTTGAAGTGTCAGCTGAGCGAGGTTATGAAATAGTATCTGTTCAAGGGTGCGAGGGGAGCTTATTTGGTAATACGTTTATGACTTCAGAGATTACCAACCATTGTGACATTGAGGCATTATTCTCCATACAAAACTTGACTGTTACTACCACTCACAATGAAGGTGGTGAGTTAACACCTTCAGCGCAGACTGTTGCTTATGGAGAAACAGTTTCTATCGATGTTATCACTGAAGCTGGCTATAAGATTCAATCAGTAACGGGTTGTGGAGGCCTACTAAATGGTTCTGTTTATACAACGGATAGCTTAATATCAGACTGTCAAATTAGGGCAAAGTTTGAGCCAATCCAATATACGGTTTCTGCATCAGCAACTGTTGGTGGCAGTATAACGCCTTCTTCACAGCAAGTTGTGTTTGGTAATTCGGCTGTATTTGAAATTAAACCAGATATTGGCTATGAAATTAGTGACGTTTCAGGCTGTGGTGGACGCCTTACTGGTACTACGTATATAACGGGTAGTATAAGTCAGAGCTGCTCTGTCAGCGCTTCATTTAGTCAAAAAACCTATACGGTAAATTCGGTTGCTAGCGCTGGTGGTCAAATTTCACCACCCAACCAAGTAGTCGTGCATGGGCAAACAGCTCAGTTTGAGGTATCCGTCGATGCTGGACACAGTCTAGTGGCGGTTGAAGGATGTGGTGGAACGTTAAATGGCAATATATTTACCACAGGTCCCATCACTGCAAATTGCCAAGTGAACGCAAACTTTAATATTGACAGTTATATTGTGAGTGCAACTAGTGGTGTTGGAGGAGCAATTTCTCCGGGAAGTAAAATCGTTGAACACGGAAAAACTGTCAGTTTCACTGTCAGTACCAAAGAGGGATATAGCCTATCCACAGTATCAGGTTGTAACGGCTCCTTAAATGGCAGCATATTTACAACGAGTGCAATAACGCAAAATTGTTCAGTAAAAGCTGAATTCACCCTCAATCGTTATACGTTGAGCAGTGCTGCCAACGAGGGGGGCAGTATTTCTCCAGCCACTCAAATTGTTGCCCATGGTAATCGTACAACATTTACCTTAAGTGCAGATGAAAATTACTCTGTTAGCTCCGTTGTTGGTTGCGGTGGCTCTTTGACAGGAAACACATATACCACAGGCCTTGTCACTGCAAATTGTAAAGTTGAAGCGTCTTTTGCAATTAACGAGTACTTGGTTCAAGCACTTGCCAGTGAACATGGTTCGATTTCGCCAACACAGCAGACTGTGAAACATGGTGAAACGGCTGAGTTTACATTATCTCCATTGCCGGGCTATCAGGTAGATACAGTGCAAGGTTGTGGCGGTGTATTGACTGGTGATAAATATACAACAGGTGCTGTTACCTCTGCTTGCTCTGTAACGGCAAGTTTTGTTAAGCGTGTTTATACAATTAATGCGGTATCTAATCTACCAGCTTCAATTATCCCTACTTCGCTGAGTTTAGCTTATAACGAGACTGGTGGAATTCATGCTGCGCCAACAGATAACGATGATTTTGAGTTGTTTGATGCTGTTGGCTGCCCTGGCAGACTATCCCGCCAGCTATACTACTTTTATTTAGACCCAACGACACAAGATTGTACCTTGACCTTTTTAATTCGTAAAAGAATGAAAGTCCCTAATGTGTTTCCTGAAGCGACTCGCACAGGCATAAAAATAAATTGGGAAGCGCAGGATGACGACATACAATTTGATGTTTTCGTAGCACTTGAGTCGGGGTTAACACCGGAGAATTACGCACAAAAGCTGGGAGGACAAAAGTTTACAAATGCGCAATCTGGTTTTGAGATCAGTGTTCAAGATAAATCACAGTCGTATTATATTGTTGTCACTGCCACGCGTCTTGGTGAGGAAGGCACTTTAATTAGCCCAGAGCAACGAGCAAAGATGTTACCAGTATTCAAATACAATGATAGTGGTTTAACAACATGTAGTGATTATCCACAAAATAATGAATATGTTTGGAATAAGAGTGACTGGCAGCTTGATTGTAATCAAACCCATGACCATGAAGGTGACCCAATACCTGATGGACAAGATGCTGATTTTGGTAGAGATAAACTCGCTAAGTTAGGACAGTTAACTAAAGTAGGTTCGGGTAATGCTGGTTTTGATTTTACCAAGCTTGATGCGCAAGGTAACCCACTTCCAGCAGATGCACAAAATTGGTCGTGTGTAAAAGACAATCATATGGGACTTATTTGGGAGGTTAAAACTACAGATGGCGGCTTGCGTGACAAAGATAATACCTATACTTGGTTCAACCCAGACCCCAGTGTTCACGGCGGAGAAGATGGCACGATAAATGGGGGCATTTGCAGTGGCTCTGAGTGTGATACTTATCGTTTTGTGAATGCGGTTAATCAAGTTGGACTGTGTGGCATTAAGCAATGGCGTTTGCCATCTAAGTTTGAACTTCACTCTATTTTGGATGTGAGCCTATCGCCAGCCATGCTTGATAAGACATTTTTTCCAAATATTACTGAACCACAAAGATGGAAAAGTAATCTTTTAAAATATTGGACAGGGGACACTTACTATGAAAATGAAAGTGAAGATAGGTATAAAGCATGGACGGTAGACTTTGAAGTGTCCGAGGGCATTGATGAAGATATGTATAAGCGTGAAAAACTTAGAGTGCGTTTAGTTACTGAAGCTAAATAAAGGAGAGCAGAATGAAAATTAAAATATCACTTTTTTTAATCGCTTTATTTGGAAGTTATGCGTTCGAGTTACAGGCACAAGACTGTTCTCCGCTAATCCCTAAAAACATTTTAACCTCCTACTTTACCGTGCATAATGCTGAGGTTGCGACGGATAATCGCACTGGGTTAATGTGGTCTCGTTGTCAGTATGGTGATTCAATTGTCAAGGGTCGTTGTACTCACAACGATGTTGCAAAAGGATACTCTTGGAGTGAGGCGTTAGACATAGCCAAAAACTCAACTTTTAGTGGGTATTCTGGCTGGCGGGTACCGACGATAAAGGAGATGTCGACGATTATTGAAACTGCATGTGATAACCCCGCTTTAAATGTACAGGTCTTCCCAACGAGTGCAATTTTTGTCTGGACCTCGACGCCCACTCAAGAAAGGTATGCATTCACCGTTGCGCTATACTGGGACGGTGGTTTTAGTTCTTTTAAGAAAGAAGACGATAGAGGGTTTTTTCTTGTCAGAGATGCAAGCTAATTAGTTAGCTATACACTTTCAAACCTAAGGTGTGATATTTTTTGCAACACGCAGTCGCTCAAGATATCACGCCTTAAAACTCGATTGTTGTAATCAATAATTAAACTAATTTTTGCTCTCTAATAAGGACTTTAGCTTACCCGTTAACCACTCCTTTATTCTGGTATTTTCAGGAACAGTTAGCTTTAACGCTTTACGATAGAGTGTCAGAGCCTCTTTTTCTTCACCTTGCAGATCTTTACTGACGGCGAGTCCAGCGACAGCTGACGCAGAGCTTGGCGAGTGTAATATCCAATAATTAAATAACGCATCAGCTTCACCATAGCGACCTTGAGCTCGTAAGCGCTGAGCGATAGCACGTATACAGGCTGCATTATTGCTTAGGTTTAAATTGGGGTAGACATCAAAGCCCACTTGTTTGCTAAGTATTTGATAATGGGCGAGGATATCTGTCAGTGTTTGATTCCCGTTATTTGTGAACTCGATGAACTTAGCGCCTATATCCCAGTCTTTACGCGGAAATACCAAGCCGATGGCGTTTAATAATCCGGGCACTATCATGGGGTAGTGACCATAATCATCTATGTGTTCGACTTTTAACTTAAATGTTTTTGAATAAGGGGCGAGCGCTTCTCGAAGTTGTTTGGCAAGCGTGTACCTAACGGGGTTTCTCTCAGCTTCTTGCTTTGCTGACGCGACATAGAGAAAACCGGTTCTGTCGGGGATCTTCTCGAAGCTTTTAGCGATTGCATCAATCACAGTGGTATCAGGTGTATAGCCCAATCCCAGTACATCGGTTGCAGCAAATAAGAAATGCGCGTTAAATAGATCAGGCGCTGCATTTAAGGTATGCAAACCAAAAGCTGCTGTGGGCGATACACCGATGAAAATACGGAAATCATTGATGCGGTAGTGACTTTTTAAAAATGGAAACAGCTCGTTATGCAAGTAGTTAACCATATCCTGCGAGCGCCCTTGTGAAAAGCCTTCTAAGCGGTCTGACTTTTCCCCCTGCCAACCGCTGTTACTTACATACAATTCAGGTCCCCATGCAAACCTATTATGGGAGCGAATGGATACGATAATGGCTTGCGGCATGGAAGCAGTGTCGCCGAGGTGGCTTAAAATACCATTTGTTGCCTCAGAGACTAGCCAACCATCGAGCGTAACAACCAGTGGGTAGGTACGTTTTTCAGATGTGGTGTGATAGTCCGAGGGTAAATACACATCAAAGTTCGGTGTTTCTTTTATATATTTGGAGGAAATACTGAGCGTTTTGCCAACGATAAGTGGTGTTTCTGTGATTGGTTTTACGCTAGCTTGTGTACAAAAAGTCGCGATGAAAAATAATATGTACCATACAAATTGCATGTTACGCTCCTGAATTATTATTGTGATATTTGAGGCTACAGTGTGACAAACTGAGAAAGGGAAACATGAAATCGACCTGAAATTATCATGATATCTTTATGAAATTATTACTTATTTGTGTTTTACTATGGGTATAAGTGAGCACTGATAAGAAAAGCTAGGCTAAAATACGTGCGACAAAAAATAATAATAAACGAGCGAGTTATTGATACCGCGAGAAATCAAATTACCTATAAAAACCAACCGCAGGTCTTGCCGCCTAAAGTAATTGCGGTTTTATATTGCTTGGCAAAAATACAGGGACAAGTGGTCAGCCATGATGAGATGATTGACGAGGTTTGGAAAAGCGTTGTTGTGTCACCTAATTCGCTACAGCGTGCTATTGCTGAACTGCGAAAGGCACTTGGCGATGACGGTAAAGCGCAGGCCATCATTAAAACGCATTCAAAGCAAGGCTATAGCTTAGAAGCTGAAGTTTTATGGAGCGAGCAACAAACCGAGCCAGCAATAAAGGCACATACATATGCAAAGAAAGCCACAAAGCCTGTACTTTTTTTGGTAATTGTATTGTTTATGAACAGCTTGGTTGGTGTGTTTTATTTTACAAAGCCACAGAGTGAGACGCTCGAGTTTACTCAACTGACTTCTTTGACTGCCAGTGATGTACAAGAAGGCGCGGGGGTATTTTCACCTGATGGAAAATACTTAGTATTTTACCGTCACTTGGCGCATTGCGAGAGTGAGCTGTGGGCCAAAGATCTTGCAAATGAGCAATCAATGAAGCTGACACTGAGCGGGGCTAAATTCACGGGGTTTACGTTTTCACCAGATGGGGAAAAGTTGGGCTTTTTGCAAAACCGAGCATGTGAGCACGAGCCCATTGAATACCAAAACACTGTAACAAACTGCTGGGATTTGGTGGCAATTAACTTTGCTGAAGCTTTGAAAAGTCCGCAAACACCTCATGTACTAAAAGCATGTAAGCCGACCAAAATGTATCACCCACAGTGGTTAACTGCAGATTCATTTGCCACACTTGATTTGCAAAACAATCAGTTACGTGTTGCGTTGCACAATATAAATAACCATCAAGTCGCCACGCTCTTTGAAGATAAAAACTTACATTTATATGCATTAAGGTATTCACCCACTCATCAATTATTGGCCGTGATAGGGTTTAACAAAGAAGGTGGGCAAGTATTGAGCTTGTTAAAACCCACCGGTGAGCTTGTTGCGCAAAGTATCATTGATTTTCCCGCGTCATATGATGGCAGTTCACGTATTTATCCCAATTTTGACCCTGATTCAAAAAGGTTGCTTTATGGTAGTGGTAATTCCTTGTTTGGACTGGACTTTGATGGCAGTGTAAAGCCTATCACCTTGCCCCTTTATCAGGATATTTACAGCATTAATTTCCACCCACACACCAATGCGATTGTGGGCACTTACGGTACTTACGACTCGGACTTAATTGTCATGCCTTATGTTGATGGCCAAGTGCTGGGTGAGTCAAAACCCAGTGTTCGCTCTACAAGGCGAGAAGAACAAGGGAAATGGAGTCAAAACACGGAACACCTCGCGTTTATCTCTGAGCGTTCAGGAAGAAAACAAGTTTGGTTGTCGAGTGGAGGAGAGCCAAGGCGATTGACACAGTTTAATGGTGCTGAATATCCATCGTCTGTGGAGTGGCGCGCTGATGAAAATAAGTTATATGTTGCGACTAACCAAGGGCTGTACCTCTATGACTTAACTGGAAATTATAAAAGCTTGTTATCTGAGCAAAGGTTCGTAGGGGTATATCAGTCGAACCTGCTTACGCATACTTTATTGGCTTATGAAGAAGAAGCGATAGCACATCTATCAACTCGAAATGAAGAGGGGGAAATAGAGAATTTGCTTAAAGTGGCAATACAAGATGCAGTGCTATTGAAGCCTCATGAGCTGGTTTATCAAGATTCAAATGGTCAATTTTGGCATTTAAATCAGGGCCAGGTGGTGGCTTTGGCGCTATTAAATCAGCATACGCATAAGGCCGGCTTTGTTGAGCGAGATGGTCGTTTATTTGGGCTGACAAAAGGCAATATTTTGTGGCGTTATAATTTAAAAGAACATACCTTTCAAGCGCTTAAGCAAGTCGATAACGGTATTTCGTCGATTTCAGATATCAGTGACACTCAGTTGTTGTTTGTAAAGCGCATCTCACAGAAAAAAGAAATTATACTGATTGAATAGCAGCCGCTTTTTAGCCTCTGTTAAATAGGTGTGCAAGATGAAGTAAGTTTCCAGCATGAGTTGAGATAAAAAGAGTTTCTTAAACTTAGAAACCCAATTTGGCCTTCATTATTTGTAAGTTACGCCTAGAAACTGAAATTGAGGTGCAATGATTGAGCGTTACTTCACATGTGTCACCAACTCCTAAATCAGTTTCAGTCACTGAGTTTAGATTTATGATCTGCTGTCGGTTCGCTTGAAAAAAGTCTGATTCAGGTAAGCGTTTTAATATACTGTTCAGTGGTTTTTTAATATATGCATCTTTATTAGAAAAGAAAACTCGTGTGTAGTTTTTACAGCTTTCAAAATAATCGATTTCTTTTATCGGAAGTAAGTAACATTGCTCACCATCTTTAATAAATACTTTACTTTGCATAGTCATAGTCGTAACTTCTGGATCTTTAAAAGTTTCAGAAGGTGTCTCTACTTCTGATGCTGTCAACTTGGTAATAGCGTCACATAAACGAGATTTATTTATTGGCTTTAATAAGTAATCAACAACGTTATAGTCAAAAGACCTCAATGCATGTTCATTGTAAGCCGTTGTAAAAATAACTTTTGGAGAATAATCTAGCTGTTCTAGTAAATCGAAGCCACTCTCTCCAGGCATATGGATATCTAAAAAGAGTACTTCAGGCCTAAAATTTTTGACCAACTCTAATGCATTAGCAACACAATCTGCACTACCAATAACGTCTATTTCTGTGTAGGGCTCCAGTAACCGTATCAAGCCATTGCGGGCTAACCTTGAATCTTCAATAACAACTACTGATAACATGTCACTTCCTTAGGTAAAGTCAAAGTCGCGATAAATTGCTGATCGTTAAGCTGTGTCTCTAGGGAGCCTTTAGGGCCATAAAGTAGTGATAACCGCTCCCGAATATTTGCTAGGCCAATCTGCATGCTGGTTGTTGTAGTATTGATCTCTTTCGGGACTGTATTAGACAGTTGAAGAATTAAACTTTGTTTTGATTGAGTAATAGATAAGTTGATTTTCCCAGCAGTTTTTGAGCTTTCTATGCCATACTTAACTGCATTTTCAACCAATAGCTGTAACATCATGGGCGGTACTTGATATTCTGATAGGCCACTTTGAATTTCAGTATGGTAAATTAGCTTTTCTTCGTACTGTATTTTGATTAGTCGCATGTACTTATTTAGCATTTGAACTTCACTGTTAAGAGATACTTTATCTTGTTTCGTAACCTCCAGTGCATAACGTAGCAGCTCGGACAACGTGACCATCATGTCATCGGCTGTTTCGACTGACTCGGCTATCATAAAGCGAATGTTGTTTAATGTATTAAACAAAAAGTGGGGGTTTAGTTGCGTGTTTAAATTTTCTAATTGTGCAGACTTTAGTGAGTTTTCAAATTGCAAGCTTTGTAGCTTTGCAGATACCGCTCGTTTTTGGTGGCTAATACTTGTATAAATAAAAATCCAAGAGCAAATGAATAATTGAGTTTGTAAGCATTGCCTTAACATAAAGCTGGATGTATACGCATTAATTAAAGACACGTTCTCACCAATATAGCGAAGATAAATAGAGTTATAAAAATCGACGTAATAACAGACTGTAATTGTCGAAAAAGAAACCAAAATAGATAGTAGTGTTCCCGCTATTAATAAGTTGGGTATTTGTTTTTGATATTGGGCCGAGATCCAACCACGAGTGTTGAATATATATCTAAATATGAGAGTGGAAATAGTAAAGAAAAAGGCAAACAGCATAGATACTTTTAAAACATGTATATTAATTTTACCTTGCTCAATGCTGGTAACCAAATCAACACTGATGGCCATAATGAGTGCGGAAAAATGATAGAACCAATAAAGAGGTGTTCGTGGGAAAAAGTACATAGAAAGCGCCTGTAATTAGTTTTTATTGTTGTTCTTTGTTAAAAGCCAGACTTGTGAATGCAAGTTTGGGCGAATTCTCGCCCATATCGATGATTGCCCTAAGATGCCAATTGGATATTTACTAATTTATAACTCATTAAAAATAATGATAAAACACAATGTGATGCTACTATACTCACCAAGTAATAATGTACAAAGCTTTTAATGCTTTTTTTACACTGTTGCAAACAAAAAGCTGCTGCAGCAAAACTGAGTAAGGGGTATAGTATTGAGCAAACTTGTACTAGAGGTGAAACCCAGCTCATACTATTTAGTAACATGTAGTCACTTAACAGTATAAAAGGAAGCGCTGTAAGCGTAACGATGAAAGAGGCTGTAAGTGTTAACGCTTTCCAAATTATAAAGTTTGATTTTGGCCTACCTAGTAGCTTCTTTACAGCATTGACTGGTATGGAAAAAACTAGGTACAGTAGGCTAGAAAGCACTATTATTACGCTTAAAGCGAGTGATGCTAATTTTGCATAGAATACCCAAGCAGGTGTTTTTTTGTATATTTTAGAGTTGCGAACGAGCACATTTCCTGCAATTGGATCTTTTGCAAAAGCAACTTGTGCTGCACCATATTTGTTATAAAGTATAGGCTGCTCATCTTGTTGAAAATAGTTTAATTGATAGCCTCCTAATAGCCATTTAAATGATAGTTGCTCTTTGTGAGTCGTTACAATCACGGCATTGCTAAAATAGGCGACGATATCGCCTAAACTCATACTTGTATTAAGTTGCGTGTATAGGCCACTGGCGTCGGAAAAATGATAACTCAAAGGTAAATTTGGCTCATGATTCACTTTTTCTGGTAGTTGTAAGTATTCAGTGATTAACTTTTTTACTTTTCGGTATGCTGGGCCATTTTGTTTTGTCATGGCAATAGCAAAACCCATTTGTAACTGAGGCTGGTATCTAAAAGTACTCACTACCCCTGGAAGCCCGCCGTTGTGACCGTAGAATGTTTGTCCCTTAATTATGTCTTTACTGTGTGAAAACCCTTTAAATGATTTTAAACCTAGACTAACTCCTAATTCTGTTTCTATTTTTTGCATTCGAGATACTGATGCGGGAGAGAGCACTTCGGATTGTTCAGGTTTCAAAAATAGCATGAGTAGTTTTGATATATCTTGCATTGAAGCTGTTAAAGAAGAGGCAGGTCGTGTTGCCATATATTCGTAGCCTACAGGAAGGTTATTGTTTAAGTAGGGTATTGCGCCTAATTCATTCCAGTTCTTAGGTTTAAGTAATGAGCTATTTTTCATTGATAGTGGCGAAAATATATATTCATTAACATAGTCCGAGAAACGCATGCCTGTTAAAACTTCAACTACTCTCGCGGCAACGGTTGGCCCTGTATTACTATATGCTTCTCTCGTGCCTGGTGCCCAGCGACTTATTCGGCTTTCAGGGTAAAGCGTTAACACTTGCTCAAGTGATATGGAGTCATCATTTAGCGCTTTTTGCTCCGCCACGTGACTGTCCCAGCCTGTGGTATGCTCTAATAAGTGCTGAACTTGGATTGGGTGGGTTTTATGCCATTTGTTTTTAAATTGAATACTCGGTGCAATATCTTTTAATCTGTCATCAAGTGCTAGTAGGCCTTTGGATTGCAGTTGTAAAATTGCAATACCGGGCAGTAATTTGGTGACAGAACCAAATCTAAATAAGTGTCTATCAGTGGCTAGCTCATTTGTTTCTTTGTTGGCGTAGCCAAAGCCTTGAGTAATCGGAGATTGCCCTTGCTGAACAATTGCGACACCTATAGCGGGTATGTTGTGAACAGTTCGTACTTGTTCAATGTCTGTTAGTAATTGCGATAAGCGATTGTCGCCTTCATTATGGTCTAGATTTACATTGGCATTGGCATTGGCACATGGGCCTGTGAGCAACAATGCCGTTGCCATAGTGATAGATATGGTTTTTATGTGATTTATTAGTTTCATTCTTTTCATGGCATTTTCCTTTTTTTGTTATTGTAAGTACTTGGTTATATTGAGTATGGGAAAGGTGCCAAGCGGGTGGCTGTCTAGTTAAGCGGTCTTAAAATAGAAGTGAGCGGTTAAGCTTGCTTACATCAGTCACTTATTTTTTAAAAAGTGTATTAAAGTCATTGGACTCATGATTTTAAGTGTTGGTAGTAGTGGCATATAAATGCCAGCTGTTTGTCAATGCCATCAATTTTCAGTGTGTTCCCTTTGTCGCAGCTCATAGCCAGTGAAAACCCATGGAGGTAGTCTACTAACAGATGTAAGAAAACTTCAGACTGGCTGCTATCTAGTTCTAAGACACTGATAATTTGCTCAAATCGGCTAATAAAGACCTCTGCGGGGCTGTCAGATTTCATGTTCAGTAAAGTGTGTAATAATCCGTCATACTGGCTCAGTATCGCAAGGTAACTTTTGCATAGGGCACTGAGCTCCTGTTGCCAATCTTCTGTGTTTTGTGGTGTATAAATATCTTCAATTAGCGAGGTGGTAATGGCTTCTAACAAGGCATCTTTGTTTTTAAAGTAGTGGTAAATCGCCATCGCATCGACCCCAAGTTGTGCTGATAACTTGCGGATACTGGGAATATTACCTGTTGTTGCCATCAAATTTTTTGCGGCACGAATGATAGCTGCTTTACTTAGTGCACTTTGGGACTTTTGGGGACGGCCGCGCTTTTTGGCTGTATTGCTCATTATGAATGCTTAATTTGATTTATATATTCTACATCGTAGAATAATGGAGTTATTATTTAAATCAACTATGAGGATGTCATGGCGAACATCGTATTTATTGCAACAAGCTTGGACGGCTATATTGCAGATAAAAACAACGAAATTGAGTGGTTACATTCAATTCCTGGCACCCAAGAACTGGATTTGGGGTATGACGATCACATTGCTGCCATTGACGGGTTAGTGATGGGCAGAAATACTTTTGAGTTAGTTTGCGGCTTTGATTGCGATTGGCCTTATACAAAGCCGGTGTTTGTTTTGAGCAATACCATGCGGTGTGTTCCCACTGGTTATGAAGACAAAGTAAAGTTAGTCAGTGGAGGCTTGCTCCAGTTGGTAGATAAATTGAATGCGCAGGGGTTTGTAGATTTGTATATAGACGGTGGCGTTACAATTCAAAGCTTTTTAAAATCAGACTTGATTGACAAGATGATCATCACAACTATTCCTATCATATTGGGGGGTGGAGTGAGTCTATTCGGTGAGTTAGCCGAGCCGCTTCATTTCAGTTGCACAGAAAGTGAATTGTTTGAAAATGGCATATGCCAAAATACGTTTGTCAGAAAGCGGTAGTTTATATCAAACTCTTAGGGTGGGTTACTCGCTTTCTGACTCGGTTATTTCGGCAAATACATCTTATCTAGACCCGGGATATTGTGCTCCCAACGAGGCACTGCTTCGCCAATATAATGCCGTGCAGCATCTAAAAATAATCGTGTTCTGACCGGTAAATCTCGGTGCGGGTAGACTGCATACATGGCGCTGTAGTCAGGTAAATTCACATGTGTCAGCATAGGCACTAGCTGCGTGTGATCGATATGATCGGCAAAGAAAAAGGCAGGCGCAGTGCAAAACGCAGTATGCGAGAGCACTTTTTCAAGTAATGCCTCACCATCGTTAGATTTAAACACCGGGGTAATAGGCTGCTCTTGAGATTTGCCTTTGTCGTCAGTGTAGCTGATGGACTCAAAGCGGATGTGGTTACTTGAGTAGGCAGCAGCTGGCAGATCAGCCAGATCAGACATTTCTTTTGGCTCACCATAGGTCTCGATAAACTGTGGTGTGGCTAAAATCAACATACGATTTCGTGCCACTTTACGTGCGATCAATGAGGAATCTCTCGGTTCACCTACGCGAAACGCCAGATCAAAGCCTTCTGATACCATATCGATGACGCGGTCATCTAATCTTAACTCTATGGTGACTTGCGGAAAACGCTTTTGGAAATCATTGATCACCGGCAGTAGGTAGTATTTACCGATGTAACTTGATGAGGTGATACGCAATAAACCTCGGGCTTCTTGGTGATAGTTCTCAGCCATTTGCACTGTGTCTTGCAGCAGCACTCTCAGCTCAGCAGCTTTTTTAACCATTTCAGCGCCAGCGGCAGTTAATGAAAACGAACGGGTAGTCCGGTTGAGTAGACGTACACCAAGCTCCTCTTCTAATTTACTGATTTGTTTAGATATAACTGAGCGATCTATGTTTCTGACTTCGGCAGCTTTTGAAAAAGAGCCTTGCTCAACGACTTCTAATAACATGATCAATCGACTGGTTGTATCCATATTTGGCATCACGATAAATGTTTATTGGTGCCATTCTGGCATTAATGTTTTTAAAAAACTACTATTTTTCGTCATTAATAACAGGCGTACGATGTTCGCATATTAATTTTCTGCGGAGCAACAAATGAAAAAGTTAGGTTTTACACTCAGTGCTGTGGCCCTTGCCCTTGTTTTAAGTGGATGTGGTCAATCCAATGCACAGCAAGGACAACAGCCGCCACCTTTAACCATAGACGTAGCAAGCGTTGAGCTTGAACAAGTTCAATCTTGGCACACATTTACCACGCGTTTAGAAGCGCCTGAACGCGTTTTACTTAAGCCGCGTGTATCCGGTCAAATTGAACGTATGGCATTCACCGAAGGTGAGCGAGTCAATAAAGGTCAGTTATTATTTAGCCTTGATCCAAGACCTTTCCAAGCTCAGATTGATACTTTAAACGCCCAGTTAAAAAGTGCTGAGGCAAGCTTAGAGCAAGCGCGAGGTGAAGCAGAGCGTGCAAATCGTTTGGTTGCACAAAATGCCATTTCAACAGAAGAGGCAGAGCAGCGCAGTGCAACCCTTCGCAGTGCGATTGCAAACAAAAATGCCATTGAGGCACGTCTGCAAAACGCGCAGTTAGATTTAGAGTTCAGCCAAGTATCCGCGCCTATCAGCGGCACTATTTCTCGTGCGGTCGTCACCACAGGTAACTATGTCAAAGCGGGTGAAACTGAGCTGACGACCATTGTTTCTGACGATGAAATCTATGCGTATTTTGATGTGGATGAGCGCACATGGAGCCGCCAATTTGCAGGTGTCTCTGTACAAGATCAGATCACAGTACAGCTTCAGCGCTTAGGCGAAACCAAGCAAGTAGCGGGTAAGCTTGATTTTATCGATAACGAAATTAATCCCAACACTGGCACATTACGAGTGCGTGCCGTATTTGATGCACAGCAGCATCACTTAAAGCCGGGCGCATTTGCTCGCGTTTCAATCGGTGCACAAAATGCACAGCAAATGGCCATTGTGCCTGAGCGTGCAATTGGTACAGATCTTAAAAACCGTTTTGTCCTGACAATCGACGAAAACAATGTCTTGCAGTACAGATTGGTTGAACTTGGCGAGCGTTACGGTGCGTTTCGTGCCATTAAGTCGGGCTTAGAAGAGGGCGATCGCATTGCTGTTAATGGTCCTGCGCGTGTCGGCCCAGGTATGCCAATTACCCCGAATTCTGTCAGTTTAGCCTTTGAAAATACTCAGTTTGTTTTAAAACAGTCTGACTCTTCTTTATTACTCAGTGCGGCAAACTAAGAGAGCGTTATGAAATTTTCCCACTTTTTTATCAATAGGCCCATTTTTGCGGCCATGCTGTCGATGATTTTTATCATCACAGGTGCTATCTCATTGTTTCAACTGCCGGTCAGTGAATACCCAGAAGTTGTGCCGCCTACAGTTGTTGTTAACGCAACATACCCAGGTGCTAACCCAAAAGTCATTGCAGAGACTGTGGCAACGCCACTTGAGCAAGAGCTCAATGGTCTTGAGAATATGTTGTATCACGGCTCGCAAGCTACCAGTGACGGGCGTTTAACCTTGACTGTCACGTTTGCACTAGGTACTGATCTTGACCAAGCGCAGGTACAGGTACAAAACCGTGTGAACAATGCATTACCGCGTTTACCGCAAGAGGTACAGCGCCTAGGTGTCACTGCTCAAAAGTCATCACCCAACCTTGCATTGGTTGTGCACTTGGTATCACCCAATGGTGAGCAAGATACTGCTTACATGGCAAACTACGCTGACTTATACATCAAAGATGAGCTAAAGCGCCTACCGGGTGTGGGTGACTTGCAGCTATTTGGTGGTGCAAAGTACTCAATGCGTGTTTGGCTAGACCCAGACGCTTTGGCTGCACGTAACTTAACGGCCTCTGATGTGGTTAATGCACTGCGTACGCAAAACCAACAAGTTGCAGCAGGTTCATTGGGCGCACAGCCAACACCTGAAGAAAACCAATTTCAAATTTTGTTAAATGTAAAAGGCCGTTTAGAGAGCATTGAAGAGTTTGAAAGTGTGATCATTAAAGTGGGCGACAATGGCGCACTGACACGCTTGAAAGACATTGCTCGAGTTGAACTTGGCCAAGAAAACTATGCACTGCGTGCAATGCTTGATAACCAGCCAGCCCTTGCAATGCCGATTTTCCAGCGTCCGGGCACCAACGCCATTGAATTATCTGATGATGTGCGTGAAACCATGGCACGTCTTGAGAAAACATTCCCAGCGGGCATGACTTATGAAATCGCTTACGACCCAACTGTTTTTGTTCGCGGTTCAATCGACGCGGTTATCATGACCTTAATGGAAGCAATTCTATTGGTAGTTGTAGTGGTTGTGGTGTTCTTGCAAACATGGCGCGCCTCTATTATTCCATTGATTGCGGTACCGGTATCTTTGATTGGTACGTTTGCCGTGATGCAAATGTTAGGTGTTTCAATTAATACCTTATCTTTATTTGGTCTAGTGCTCGCAATCGGTATTGTTGTGGATGATGCCATCGTGGTTGTGGAAAACGTAGAGCGTAATATTGCAGATGGCCACAGTCCATACGAAGCCACTAAAATTGCCATGACGGAAGTGACTGGCCCAATTATCGCGATTGCATTTGTACTGTGCGCAGTATTCATTCCAACGGCATTTATTACGGGCTTATCGGGTCAGTTCTACAAGCAATTTGCGCTTACAATTACGATTTCGACGCTGATCTCAGCATTTAACTCACTGACGCTTTCACCTGCGCTATCCGCTATTTTATTAAAATCGCACGATGCGCCAAAAGACAGATTAACACGCCTGCTTGATAAGCTATTTGGTGCATGGTTATTTAAGCCATTCAACCGTTTATTTGATAAAGGTGCAAAAGGCTACGAAGCCATCGTTAAAAAGCTTATCCGTATGAGTGTGGTTGTTGGTGTGGTTTATCTTGCACTTGTTGGCTCAACCATTGGTTTGTTCCAGTCTGTACCGGGCGGCTTTATTCCACAGCAGGACAAGCAATACCTGGTTGCCGTTGCGCAATTACCAGATGCAGCAAGCTTAGACCGCACTGAAGAAGTCATTAAACAGATGCAAGAAATTGCACTGCAAGTGCCGGGTGTTGCACACACGGTTGCATTCCCAGGCTTATCTGTAAACGGATTTACTAATAGCACCAACAGCGGCATTGTGTTTACGCCACTGGATGACTTTGCAGACAGAAACGACCCAAGCTTGTCAGCGCAGGCAATTGCGATGCAGCTGAATATGCGCTTTGCAGCCATTGATGAGGCATTTGTTGCGGTATTTCCACCGCCGCCAATTTTAGGCTTGGGCACAACCGGTGGTTTTAAACTGCAAATTCAAGATAGAGGCAACCAAGGGTTTGAAGCATTGTTTGCAGCGTTACAATCGACCATAGGTGCGGCGCAGCAAGATCCAGCACTGACCGGCCTTTACTCCAGCTTTAGAGTACAGGTTCCGCAAATGGACATTAATATCGACCGCGAGCAGGCGCTCATCCAAGGTATTCCATTACAGGAAGTATTTGATGCTTTACAAGTATATTTAGGCTCTGTTTATGTCAATGACTTCAACTTATTTGGCCGCACTTACCAAGTGAAAGCGCAAGCTGATGCTGAATTTAGAGCGAAAAAAGAGCAAATTAATAACCTGAAAGTGCGTAATGCCGCGGGCAACATGGTGCCATTAGGTTCAGTTGTTACCGTTGAAGCAACCACTGGCCCTGATCGTGTGATGCACTATAACGGTTATGTGACAGCAGAGCTAAACGGCAGCCCTGCGCCGGGTTACAGCTCAGATCAAGCGCAGCAAGCCATTGAAAAAGTACTGGCAAATACCTTACCTGAAGGCATGGCGTACGAGTGGACTGAAGTCACGTACCAGCAGATTTTGGCAGGTAATACCATGGTGTATGTGTTCCCATTGGTTGTGGTTTTAGTCTTTATGGTACTGGCAGCGCAGTACGAGAGCTTGCGTTTACCACTGGCGATTATTTTAATCGTACCAATGACGATATTCTCGGCACTTGCTGGTGTGTATATGCTAGGTGGTGACAACAATATCTTTACGCAAATTGCTTTGATTGTATTGGTGGCATTGGCATCGAAAAACGCCATCTTGATGGTAGAGTTTGCCAGAGACAAGCACGTACAAGGTGCGACACATTTAGAGGCCATAATTGAAGCATGTCGACTAAGATTACGTCCAATTTTAATGACCTCAATCGCGTTTACCGCAGGTGTTATCCCGCTGGTATTAGCATCAGGCGCGGGTGCAGAAATGCGTCAAGCCATGGGTAACGCAGTATTTTTCGGCATGATAGGGGTAACCGTGTTTGGCTTACTATTTACACCTGTATTTTATCGTCTAGTAACGCCAAAGGAGCAATAAACATGCGCATTATTAAACTGTCTATTTTAAGTCTGACTGTTGCTGCAATGGTAGGATGTACAAGCACCTCCTACGAGCAAGATGTGGTTGCAAGTCAGCAGGCATTTAACTCGCAAGTTGACGGCACAGCGGTACTCAACACAGTGACGCGCTCGGATGAAGCCAATTGGTGGCAGCAACTTGAAGACACGCACTTAAATCAGTTGGTGGTGGATGTGATGTCTGCCAACCAAAACCTCAAAGCCTCTGCAGCGCGTTTGCGCGCTGCAATGGCGGGGCTAAGTGAAGCTCAGCGCGCTCGCTTACCACAAGGTAATATTAATCTTGTTGGCCAGCGCGGTACCACAGTACTTACTAATGGCATGCAAGGCCCAATTAATGAATCACTAAATAGTGGCGGTGCATTAACATGGGATGTGGATTTATCGGGTCGTATTGCCAAGTTGGCGGATGCAGCCGCATCCGCAGCAGAGGCGCAGCAAGGCCAGTATCAAGCTCTGGCAGGAGAGCTAGTCACAACGACCATACAGAGTTACCTGCAATGGCAGGCGCTGAAGCAAACTCAGGCCTTGACTCAAGCGCAACTGACAGCACTTGAAGAATCCATAGCCATTATTGAGATCCGTGTTAAAGAAGGCGTGGCAACAGAGCTGGAGCTTAATCGCACCAAGTCGCAATATTTTGAGCACAAGCAACGCTTACCGCACATTGCCACAGAACTGGCTCAAGTTGAGCAGACATTGGCAGTGTTGACCAACAAGTCGACTGATAAACTAGGTTTGCATGCATTAGAGCAGAGCCGCTATGAAGCGTTAGCGATTGCCGTTAACGTAAACTCGGCATCAGATGCATTGCTGCAACGCGGTGATGTACAAAGTGCAATTGCCAAGCTTAAACAGCAAAGCTACCTGTCGCAAAGTGCAGAGCGAGCGCTATATCCAGACATTAGTTTTTCGGCATTTGCTGGGGTGCTCAACCCAACTGGGGTTAATTTTAATGATACCCAATCTAGCTGGCAGGTTGCCCCCACGTTGAGCTGGTCTTTGTTTAGCTACCCACAATTATTGGCACAGTTAGACAGGCAAGCGGCGCTGAGCGAGGCGAGTTACTATGACTACCGTCAAACCTTAACCCATGTTTTGGCACAGGCTGAGTATTCATTACGTGCCTTGTCACAAGCTAAAGTGCAAGTAAATTATGCACATGAGCAAGTGATTGCAGCCGAAAGTGCTTATCAGCAAGCAACCGCAGGATATAAAGAGGGGCAATTGGGCTATCTTGAGTTGTTGGATGCGCGACAAGATGTTTTAATAGCGCAACAATCGCAAATGGCCATGAGAAATATGCTACTTAGCTCGTCGGTAAGTGTATATGGTGAACTAAACGGACAATGGTCTAAGGCTTTGGTTGCAAGTATTTAATACTTGCAACAGCGCCACTTTTGGAGATACAACATACTATGTCTATTGAAAACACGAAGATGAAAGCCCTTGAATTACGTTCGCACGGGCTCGACTTTGACTTAGTAATGAGCGAACACGCCATGCCTGAGCCAGGCAGTAATGAATTACTTGTGGCCATTGAATATGTTGCGCTCAATCACTTAGATGCAAAAATGGCAAGAGATGGGTTTAGCCAATGGGAATACCCGCATATTTTGGGGTTGGATGCCGTTGGTACTGTGATCCAAGCTGGTAAAGGGGTATTTCCAAAAGCGGGCACCCGAGTGTTGTTTAATGCGAACTTGGCACAAAAAGGCATGTTAAAAGAGTTTGCGGTGGTACCCAATCACGCAGTTTCTGAATTGCCAGCCGATATTAGCCCAGAAGTGGCGGTGATCTTACCGAATGCTGGTATGGCTGCTTTACTCGCCATTGAAAAGTTAAAGTTACAAGAGGGTGACTCTCTCGCCATCAATAGCGCACAGGGTGCCGTGTCGCATTTTGCCATTCAATACGCAAAGCAAAAGGGCGCGCAAGTCTTTGCTTTTGCACAAAAAGAGCATCATAAACGACTGCGTAAGTTAGGCGCTGACTTTGCTTTTGACTGTGAGTCAGAAAACGTGTGCGACCAAATTAAGCGCGAGATTGGCCCTGAGGGTTTTGATTGCATTTTAAACACCTCTGGCGGCGACTCGTTTGTGACAGACTTAGAACATTTACGTTTTTGTGGCCGCATAGCCTGTTTGAATGGGTTTAGTGAAATCCCTCAAGAGCTGTTGTTTGAGAAGTCGCCAAACATTGGTGTTGTGTCAATTGGTGGTGCTTGGCTAGCAAATAACCTCTGTGCACAGCAGCACTTATGCTTTATGGGGCAAAAGCTCCTAGCTGATGTGAAATCAGGTCAGATCAAAGTACCTGACATAGAACTCATTGAATTTAGCGCGCAGGCCGTGAAGGATACTTTATCCTGCTTGCTCACCGCGTCGTGTCAAAAGCGGCCAGTGATTAAAATCGAACACGTATAAAAAAAGCCACAACCTAGGTTGTGGCTTTTTTTATGCTTAAAATTTGGATGAGTAAGAAAGAGATAAAAAGTCCAAGCCCGGGTTTGGGCTTTTAAAGCCAGCATTAGAATAATGAATATATCGCATCGCGATATTGGCTTCTCCTAAGTTGTAAACGAGCCCTAATCGGTCTTCAAACTGGTAATGGGTACTGACGTTTTTTCCTGCAAACTCAGTATCTTCAAGTAGTGCCAAGCCAATGCCAAACTCGATAGACAAAGGTCTGTTATAGAGTGTCATGACTGGGTATCGGAGCACCGGAGATACAGCTAAGACAAAGTTTTGGTCGTACTTGCCGCTGTCACCAAAACGCCAAAAGTTGACGCTTGACTCGAAATACATATCAACATGATGCCAATTGTCGGGCAGCCATGATTTTGTATGGTACTGATAAGCAAGCTTTACGCCCCGTACATCTCCTTCTCCATGAATATAATGTACTCCGTAACCATGAGGCGAGCTAGCCAAGGCTGACCCCGACATAACCAAAGATAAAAGTAAGCCTGATAAGTGTTTCATAACGCGTGGTTCAATAGAGAATTTGCGTTATTGTGCGCGTTATTTTTATGTCTAAATAGAAACTAAAAAGCAATTTATTGGTGCTGATTTGGCATCATTAATATAAGTGTTTGGTTTTTCTGTTAATTATTAATTTGTGCATTATTGGCATCAATCAATTGCTATTTTGTTGACTTTTTTAACTGTAAAGGAGGTGTACACTTACCTTAATCGCACCTTAACAACAAAAGAGAGCAACACAATGCGCACTTGGTTTTTAGCATTTGCCTTAATAGCAGTATTGATATTCGGCCTAAGTTTTTCTGCACACGGTCAGAGTGATAATCAAACAGCTAGTCAGCTAGATGTATTAGCACAAGACTTGAGCTTACAGTTTAAACAAGCCACTGAGCAACTGGCTCTGTTGCCTGTCAACGAACGAGATATGTTTGCCATGCAAGTCGTTAATGCACAGCTTGCACCGCATTTAGACTTGGAGTTTTCTTCTTTAAAATTACTAGGTAAGCATGTTCGCGGTTTAGATAGACAGCAAACCGCTGAGTTTACAAGGCTGATTGAGTCACAACTAGTAAATATGTATGCCCAAGTGCTGGTGGAATATAAAGGCGCTGATGTGTCGTTGCAGTCTTTACAAACTAATCAGGGCCGAAAGTTTGCAGAGGCGGCCATTGATATCAATAAGCCCAATAGCGAACACTCGCAACTTATCTTTAAGTTTAAACAAGATACGCAAGGTCAGTGGCGCGTATATGATGTGATCTCTCGCCATGTTTCGCAGTTAAGTGTTAAGCGTCAAAGCTTGGTATTAAAAATCAGTGAAATTGGTTTTGAGCAGTTAAATCATGAGCTAAGACAAGCACAAGCAAATAATATTTAAAAAGATTGTTGCACCTTAAAGGTTAACAAACCTGCGCAACAAGGTGTGCAGGCCTTACGAATTAAGTAGTAGGGTAGTGTAGGTTTGAACAATTATTGCAAAGGGGCAAATTGTCGGTGTTTTTGCCCTCGTTGCCTCTCTATGAAAAGGTTTTTTTGTGCTTTACACTGCCAAGCCATATAGGTTTTTTGGCAGCAAATTTACAAGGAAGCATTTTTATGACGTTGTTAAAACAGCAGCACTTTTTGGGACAACTCGAACAAGACAAGCAACATTTATCCCCCTTTTTACCAGCGCAAGACAACCCAGTATTGTGCGCCGAACCTGCGCCGCCAAACCCTTATTGTGAATTACCCATGCGGGGTGTACCCAGTGATATTTTAACAGGGCTTAAGCCACACTATTCAAACTATATACGTGTACCGGTAAGTTCAGCAAGATACTGGCATACCGGATTTGATTTGCACGCAAACAAACAGTTGTATTGTGTTAACAAAAACAGCACACAGCGAATTAGTACCGCGTTACAAAGTCAATCAGCGGATACGTATGCGTTTATTAAAAAACCGCCCGTGAGCGTATCAACCCAAGCTGTAACAGGTGCGCCAGCCAAGCCGACAAGCGCGATGTTTAAATCAGATGCAGCGGCGGTCGCCGCTGGCGCACTGCCAAAAGAGCACATTGAAAATCAGCCGAAAAATGCAGATACCATTGCCCCCTCGGTGATCATCAGTCAGCCAAAAGACGCGCAAACCTTGGTTTTAAAGCAAAGCGCGCAAACTAAAAAGCGTTTTGCGCACCATGTGATGCGACCCGGTGAAACCGTTGAAAGTGTGGTGGACCTGTACACAGGGACACTCGACACTGGCCGAATATATGGCTTTAACTACCCACAAATTACCGCTAAAAAGCCACCTAAACCCGGTGACACCATAAAAGTACATACTGGCTATGATGTGCTAGTTAAAGGTCAGTTTTATAACAGTAATTCTGTTGAAGTTAGTTGGCAAGGGCCAACATCCGGAACACTGCACGCAGAGTTAGAACGCATTGATGGTGAGTATCAGCCTGATACGGGATATGAGTACACACTTGCTTTGCCGCTTATTGAAGGCGAGTACCAGCTCACCGCCAATGCGGATGGCGCAAGTCATCGCATTCAATTTTCGGTTGTTGAGTCAAATGAACAGCAACAAATTGTAGATATTATTTATATCCCCGTGGATCATAGTTTTGTTGCCGTTACCCAGTCACTGGCGGATATATTAGATGCGCAAAGAGCCGAGCTGAACCCCTTAATTGAAAACTTAAAGCAGTGTATCGCTGGGCAGAGTCAAGATGTTGTTGGTCAAGGGCCAAGTGAAAGTCTGGTAAAAGCCAAAGATGAGCTCAACAGTACATTAAAGCCTTTAGTGAGCGGGCCAAGCGCGAATAGCATCACAGAAGTGATAGGTTACAAAGGTAATAAATATACCTATGTACGCAGTGATAAAGTCGCGAACCACACTCGCAAATATAAAATTAAAACCGATATTCGCGATGGCCGACGCTTTAGCAATGACAAAGGAGAGCTTGATAAAGATAAACTCGCTCAAGCCCTAAAGAATGACTTAAGTAAGTTAAAGACCAGTTTTAAGTTTGATCACAAGCTACTTGATGACTACACCGCAGTGTGGGGCGATTGGGCTAAAGAGTTAAACAAAAACCTCAGTATAAAAGGGTTTGAAAAAAGCGATTACTTTGATGCGAGCGCAGAAGCAAGGTTGATGCGCTATACACATGGTGCCAGTATTGCCGCAGCATTTAATCCCAAAGATGGCGTTTTTGCTTTGCAAGGCGATTTTAAATCAGACTTTGCCGTGGGGGAGGCAAAAGCGGAGCTCAGTGGCTATTTGCCCAGTAAGCGCGGATATGAAATGACATTTATGATGCCGCTCAAAAACTCCACCCAAGAGCGCGAAGTTAATTTGGGAGCGATGAGGCTAGGTGCAACCGTATCCGTGTTTGGCTATGCTGGGGCAAAATTACAAGCATCAGTGAATTTGGGCTGTTCGCTCAAGCAAGGCAAAATGATGGTGAACGGTCTAAGTGAGCAGGAGAAAAAGCAAATGCGTAAAGCCGACCGCATGTTTGAGCCAGTCAAAGGCGGTGCTGAGGCTTTTGTTGGCGTATCCGGCGGGTGTGAATTGGCAGGCGCCTTACAGTGGGACAATCCAGAAAAGAAAAAGCGTCCAGCATTTTGTGATCTTGCAAAGATAGGTGGCAAAGCGCAAGGTTCTTTAGGCGCAGGTGCCCAATGGGGCTTTTATATTGGCTACGAGGATGGCAAGTTTAAGATCCAAGCAAAAGCCAGTCTCGTATGGGGCGTTGGCGCAGGTGGAGAGCTTGTCTGTGAAGTAGGCTTGGATGAGCTGCTGACATTAGTACAATTTGTATATCACCAGCTGAAAAATGAAGATTATGATTATTTGACCTTTATACAGCCCTTGGCGTTTGAAGTGCTTTACAAGGCTGTTATGTTGCAGATTACCACAGGAGTCGATATCGCTAATTACCTTTCTTCAGAGTTAGACCAAATAGATAAACGATGGCGAAATTTAGTCGTTTCACATAGTCAAGCAATGAATTTAGCAGAGCGAATAAAAAACGAACCCGAGATGCTGAAGTATACTCCCCCTGAAGCTAAAGGAGCTTTTTTAAATATATTAGCTAATACAAATGTTGCGAGTTTTAAAGATCTTAACACTTATACTTGGTCTGGATTTCATGAGAAACGAGAGGATGCGATTCTGATAATTCTATCGAGAGTTCTTTGCGGGCATGAACTTGACGAAGTTCTTCAGCATATGGGAAAAGGAGGAACTAAATGCTCTAAAGAGGAGGGACTTGATCAGTTAAACAGTATCCTAGACTTTAGTCAGCAAATAAAGTTTGATTTGTGGAGAAAGGAACTACCCAAGCGAGCAAAAAACGGTTCTGTTGATACTGCAATGGTTCGTGTTTCGCCTTTTTAAGGTGCAGTAGCTCATACTAGATCGGAGAGTTTTGACTACTCCTAAAAGGTATTAAAGAGCGAACAACGAACGGTCGCTCTAAGTTTTTTTGGATAAAAGTGCGTTATCGACTTTACTAATTTAGCTCATGACGAATAAATAAAAGTATGGCAAACGTGCAATTGACTGCCAATAGACCACAACAACTATACTTACAAACATATATGTGAGAAATTCCATATTGATACAATCGGATAGTGTGGATAATTACATGGGATTCAGAGTTAATAATATCGCAAATCATGAGCTCTGGCATTTGGGGCCAACTGAAGAGAACGCTTTTACTGTAATAATAGGGAGTAACGGGTGTGGAAAAACGCAACTGTTAGTTGATACTTGTACTTATTATCAAGAAATGTACTCTCAGTTGCTCAATAGCGACAAACCTAATGTAGCTACTGCAGTCCGTGATGTAAAAGAATTTTCTGCTCCGTGGAGTCTATTAGGTGAAAGGTTCGGCCTTCCTTTACCAAGAAAATTGATCGCAGCGTCAACGAGTCAGTTTGAAAAGTTCCAACAAAGATGGAAGAACAAGAAGGACATACAGCACAATGGGTTTTATGCCTATGTAGGTTCTAAACCTTATACACCATTTCAAGTGCCTTCAACACGTATCGCATCGAAAGCAATTCAACAATTATTGGGCAACGAAAAATTTGAAACGAGAAAACTTGCTGCGTTAACAAATTTTCTGCTTAAGTTCGATTTTGGTGGCTTATTGCGTTTACGTTTTAATGTTGCTATTTCTAGCGATGACTTTACAAATTTGCAAAATGGCCAACAATTACAGCCAAAAACATCTCTGATACTGAAAGAAGCCCTAGAAGAATATGAACAAGAAGAAATCCTAGGGCTAATCCAATATTGTGAAGTAATCTACAAGGAATCTGAGTTTCTTCTTACTGTAGATCGCAATGCTTTTACATTAAAACATTTAAGAAACCACGAAGAGACCTTTTCTGACGTTGATATTGATCGTCATGTCGTTTCCACTCTACTTAGAGCTGGACTTATCGAGCTAGAAAACCTTGAGACAGTTCGTCACACAAAAAATCCCACAAATTATGTAGATGATTTTGATATATCAGATGTACCTCTGACGGGCTTGGCAAAGCGTAGTTCTGGCGAACAATGCTTATTCTTGCTCTTTTTGGGTATTATTTCTTCCATCGAAGATGATGCACTGATCTGCATCGATGAACCTGAAATCAGCCTTCATCCGCAATGGCAAGAGAAGTTTGTAGACATTCTTAAAGACTCATTTTCAGGCTATAAAGGGTGCCATTTCCTTATCGCAACGCACTCCCCTTTAATTGTATCAGACATCTCCGCTTCAAATAGTTGCGTGTACGATATGGTTAATCACAAGTTAATTGATGCTCGTCCTCATAAAGAACGCTCTGCAGATTATCAGCTGGCCACTTTGTTCCACAATCCAGGTAATAACAACGAATATTTAATTACTCAAATTATTGAGGTCTTGGATTCTGTCTGTAAGTCAGAAAACCCTCCCGAGGAAACGCTAACAACTGCGAATTGGTTATTGAGCTTTGAACCTCAATTAGAGGAACACGATAAAGTCAGAGTCTTACTGAGAATTATGCGCTCGTCTTTGTTGGCAGGAGGGTACCTATGACCCCTTTTGTTCTGAGCGAAGATGACGAAGCGATCATCACAAGCGTCCTGGAAAAAAACGTTTCCCCTAGTGAAAAATGGGCGGATCCCGCGGTGACAGAACTCAAAACCAGAATGAAGGTACATTACATTGAACAGCAAGAATATTGCTGTGCTTATTGTAAGGTTCACAAACCTTCCTTGCATGGTGGGGATTGGGATTTAGAGCATATTATGCACAAAAACAATTTTGATAAGTGGATGTTTCACCCGGAGAACCTTTGTGTTTCCTGTAAAGAATGCAATGGATACAAAGGTACATCGTTAATTACTAAATCACCTTCTTATAAAAGATTCCCCACTCGATCATCGAGTTACACTATCGTCCATGCACACTACGATAGGTACGAAGACCACATCACCGCACTGGTGCCAGGGATAACCTATAGGCATAAGGGGGACAAGCATGGTAAAGGGTGGAAAACAATCGAAGTGTGTGGCTTGTTGCGCTACCACGAGGAAGGTGGCCGAACACAGATTGACCCTATCATCCAAGCTGTATTGCGTTTGGCTGCTGATGACCAGAGACAAGAAAACTTAGAGCTGGCTATCGAAATTTTGCAAGGCAAAATCAACGCGCTAAGTTAGTTTGAGTTGCACTATTAACTGATTGTCTCCGAAAAGTTGTTTTGTATTAGAGAATCTATGAAAAACTCTTGAAGTTAGACGGGGCGAATTCACTTTCTCCAGCACGAAATAGGGCATAAACTGAAT
>NZ_JAKFZS010000014.1 GCF_021654285.1 Pseudoalteromonas luteoviolacea
TTGGTCATTGAATTAAAAAAACAATCAAAGAACGATATTATATATCGCTGGGGTTAAGTACGGTTTTTCATAAGAGCGCCCTCACATATCACATGACATGGCTGAGGGCATTTATAAGCACTTTTCCATCAGAACCGCATTCTCACCATAGCTAGAACAAACATTAACCCCTGCAACTTCATAGAAGCCAACCCTTGACCAAAAACTATCAGCGCCTTGCACCGCCACTAGGCTTATCCTGCATATCCCTTTTAATCGAGCCACCTCAAAAAGCTTCAAAACGAGCGAACGACCTAACCCTTGCTCTTTTAAATCAGGGCTAATAGCCAGATCGTGAAGATACAAATGATCACTGTTCTCGGGAGCGTTTAAAGGCTCGAATAACTTTGGAGGCGAAATGCCACTCCACGGGTGAGATAGCAAATAGCCTAATACTGCTCCATTGTTTGCTAAGCACACAAAACATGTATCAGGAGATATCTCATATTTACTTCTCAGCACCTCTAAATTTTCAGCATCTAGTTCATGATATGAGCTATTCTGAATTGCCAAAATGCTGTTCCAGTGCCTGTCTTCTATATATGCAATAATCGTCGGTACCTCATGTATAAAAAGGAAAATATTAGCAGAAAAATGAAAGTGATGAAGCACAAAACAAGGTTATGTAGCCTTTCCCGCTAGTTTTGATGGTAGTAATAGTAAACAAGAAGAACTCATTTTCACAATACTCAACCTATTTATGAGCAAAAAATTCATGTCTGAAAAATTTTTAATGCACCATTAAAAATAATAACCCCTCCCATTTACACTACCCTATTGTAATAAAACCAACATAAATACAACTACCTTTGCATACCGCTTGTTATTTAGCATCCTTCATTATACAAAACCCTATTTACTCCCCAAAAAACCCACTATCGAAGTTAAATAATCATTTAAGTGATTTAATATAAGCTACATAGAAAGTAAATGTTTCATATTATGATCTAAAAGCTATTCTCTAATTTCTATAAAAACAGCAATGTAGTTATCACAATAAAATTATAAAAAACATAAAATGAGTGCAATAATAAAAACTTAACAGCGAATAAAAATCAAGCTAAGAATCAGAAAATAAAATTGGTGGTGCTCTTCATCCTGAAACTGCTGTAGGTTGCCCATGAGGTCGATTTACGTTCATACAGTCGGGCTGCTACCATATAGGAAAAAACATAAACTGCATATAATCAAAACGGATGGAGCCTCTCATAAATATAAGTAGCCCCACCCTATTCAAGACTTAAAGACGGATCCTTTCAAAATAAACTTTTCTCTACCTAATGTTTAGTTTTTAGAATCTTCAAACCTTAGCCACAATTGGCTTAAGCTCTCATTCTCTTTAATAGCATGCACTAATACAAAGCCATATTGGTCAAATAAAAATAGCTCTTCTTTCCCATCACCCATTGAGGTTAGGCTTGTTCTAATCCAATAGCCATCTTTGTAATTAATTTCAAACTCGTGATTTGTGATGTTGTTACTATGTTCGAACGCTGCTTTATGCATACACTCTCCCAACTGGAAAGTACACTCAAATGGTGCATATTCAATATTTAAACCACTTCTTAATAATGGCTTCGAAGTTGAAAGTGTTTTTCCTTTTAATGTTCTACTTTGGGTTCGTGCACCAAAGTGTTCCATTGTGTGAATTACAAAGTTTGCTTTGTTATTTTCAATCCCCCTAAATTCATAAAACAAATTTCTACCCGGGGTTGCGGGTGTATATAACTCGAAATGAAAACCTACATCAAGTTTAGAAAGATCAATGTTTTTAACCATATTTGGGGTCAAATATTTACCTTCATATTTAGACTTTTGCTCTTCAAGGATAATTTCTAATTTATCATTTAGCGCTTCCAAGTTTAGCTTTTTCATTTTTAATAAATTACTTACCATTTTAGAAACGCTATCTTTTCTCTCTTGTGGAGTCATGCGTTTCCCTAGGTCAACGCCGTCAAATACCGATAGCTTACTCTCTTCCTTTTTATTTGATGGTAACTCATAAGTATCACAATCAACTTTCTCTGACTTATAGTAACAGTTTTGAGTGTCAGTACCTTTCTCATATCCACTAAGTCGAAACAGCTTACGGTTAGCACCTTCTAATAGCTTCCCTTCAAAGTAAACCCCCTGAATATTCTTCGCGTAGCTATAACGGATAGAGTCAAAGTACTTGGTACTTACATTAACTAAAAGTTCTCCCTTAAAAAAAACATTGTGTTTATTTTTAGCGTAATCATTATCCAGTACTTTAAACCCCTTTGGGTTCACTTGATCTAACTTTGTGCTCTCAAAGTAAACACTTTTGCTGTCTACAGAATAAGACCAACCTTTTGTTTTAAAAGTTTTAGGGTTAGCTCCCTCTAATTTTACTCCTTTAAAGAATACGCACTTGTTGTCTTTGCTATACTCTGAGCGCTTTAGGACTTTAAAGCTATTAATATCACACGGTGTAAAGCTAGACTCACCTTGGTTAATATATACCTTACCCTGACTTAATACATACATTTCGTCAAATATTATAGCTGATGGATTAATAACTTTTGCACCTTGGGATGGTGCACCTTCTATAGGCTGTGCCTTAAAGAAAATGTAATTTTTATCTTTCGAGAAGTAGTCAGTGAGTAATTCAAAACTTGAAGGGTCAGCGAATGGTACTGTTCTACCATAATGATAAACAAAATTTTTATCTTTTGCATACCCTTTAACCTCTAAGACTTCAAAAGTATTAATATCAGCATTTAATAATGGACGACTAATAACTTTCTGAGGTCTATTTGCTAGCTGAGCAAAGGGGTTGCCATCTCCATAAAAGACTTTATTTTTTTCCAGATCAACAAAGTACCCCTGATACATTGGTGTACTATTACACGCACTCAGTAGGAGCGTAAAAACGAGTATAGATAGTGCTCTCATTGTTTTCTTCTTTAATTGGTAGAACTAAAAAATGTATATGTATTAACCAAGTGGAAATACAAACTTGAGTTAAAATTTAACTGGCGTAGACTATAGAGATAACTTTATTGATTGCAAATAGTTTTCCACTTTTTTAGTTTAGGAAATCGAACTCATAAATAAAAAATTCAGGAAGAAATAGAGCTACTTGGCAAACAGCTTGACTTAAATTCGGAGATATAGGAAAAGTAATTGACGCCAATTAAAATCAGTGCTCCCTAATTTAACCATAAGACAACCAAAAAATGACGTACTCTCTCATAACTGCTTATAACGCAGTTGCTCTTATTCAAATAAAATTAAATGGATAGAATTGCTTTGTTACCTAACCCACCTCTGAGGATAATCCATAGCCTACAAACATCCCTTTTAGCACTTAAAAATACGAAAAACACCATGACACAAAGAGATATTTATGATAAATCTTCATGTGAAATTCATGCTACTCTCACTGCTATGCGATAAATAACACCCTGAACCCTTTCAATATTTCTCGATTGTATCTCTCTCGAATATAGTTCTAGATTCACACATTTATATTCTTCATCCCTCTGACAGCTGTAGATTTAAACGCGTTTTAATATAAAAAAGGTGTTAATATATAATTTTAAATAATAAAATTTACTAAATCATGAAAAAACTAATCTACCCCATTGCTCTATCATCTGCTTTATTTGGCTGTGTCACGAGTACGCCAATAGTGGATAGAAATATTGAATTTAAAGAATGCAATAAAATAAAATTAAATTTTTCTTGTCATAACAAACGACTTATATCCACTCTAGGCCTAGATAGTGGTAGTCAAGTTATCGACGCATTAGGAATAGACAGTAGCCTAGACGCAGTAAACGCTCTTAAAAAGATAGAAACCCAACATGTATATGACACAGCGTTGATCAACTACCACATTGGCTCACTCTATTTGAAGAGTGACATGAAAAATGAAGCGTTAATATACTTTGAACATGCTGCTAAAAACGCTCACCTAAATCCGAATGAGCATAAGATAACTTTGCAAAACTTAGCTGAACTTAGCTTTTCTCTGGGTCACTATGATGCTGCGAAGATCCATATCCTTAAATATTATGACTATATGGAAATCACCCAACAGCATCATTTTGACCAATACCTAAGCAAGATTAATAGCGAAAAACCAAACGAAGCTAATTCACCAACTTTAACTCACCGTGTAGCGCCAAAACACCCTGAAAAAGCAGTTAAACAAGGTATAAATGGCTATGTACAACTCACCTTTGACTTAAATAAACTAGGTGAGCCAACTAATATCACTGTTTTAAAATCAAAACCACAAGGGGTATTTGAGAAAGAGGCCATCTTAGCACTCGAAAAGTGGCGGTACAGGGTTAACCTAACTGACACTGGTAACGTAATAGGTGGTCAGCAGCTTTTTCTGCAGTTGAATTTTCTAATTCAACAGTAAAAGAAAGTAGTTGAAAAAAGGGGATTCTTAATATGCCAGCTTAATATCAGCTATATACTCCTAATTAAAATAATAGATGTTCTAACACAACCTCATCAGAGCGACGTGGAGGTGGCACCTTTTAGCCCAGCCCCTCCTGCGACCTTTTTTGTGTCCTGTGAGGATAAATTTGCGTCTGTTACTACCACCTGCTTTTTGATTTTTTAACACTGGTTTCATTCGTCTAATTTTTGTGTGTTATTAAAACGCTTTCATATACAAGCCAAAGCCAACGTTATAGCACAACACAAAAATGGACAGACACATTTTAAAAAATAAGCAATTTTCGAGATATCATTCCAAAAAATGGGCTCTTCACTATAGAAATATCGAGAAGCAACTTACATTAGATATTAACTTCAAATAGGAATATTTTCATTTCATTAAACAATAAAAAACTAGATTTATAAGCAAGGCTAAAACTAACACAAAAATGGACAGGCACATCTTAAAAAAATAAACAATTTTCGAGATGCCATTCCAAAACAATAAGTTTGTCACTATATAAATATCGAGAAGCATCTTATATTAGATAATAACTTCAAATAGGAATATTTTCATTTTATTAAGTAGGAAAAAACTAGATTTATAAGCAAGGCTAAAACAACTTTTTACTAACCTACTCCCTTATACCAACTTACATCATTTTTAGCCGCATAAGCTCTTAATACCGTTTTCGAGCCTACAAAGTTTCCATAGTCAGTACCATAATTTTGCACTCTACCTAACCAAGTTGCTTCTTCAATTTTCAGTGATACCAGAATATCGGGCACACTCTTTAGTATGACCCCTTTCTTTTTCGGATGAACATGACGCCCCGTCCAAGCAACTAGCTCGAGGTAATCAAACAAAGAGAAAGGTAATGTGTTTTCATACTCTCTTGTACCAAACGATTTTAGTATTTTTGGCTGTTTTTTCTGATGTGCATTTTCATTATTTTGATTAGATTTTTGTGCGTTTGGTTTGGCGTCTTTAAAGTGCCTTATGCGCTCTTGAATCGAGGTAAAATCACTATCCTCTAGATTATTTGCCATGTTGGCTCGGATTGGGTTTAAATCTACGTAAGCCATACAACTGAGCAATGCCGTTTCATCTAGCAAGGCTTGAGACTTGTACCGCCCCTCCCAGTATTTTCCGGTGCATTTGTCTTCCTTGTTTGCCTTCTTAGCAATAAATTCATTGAGGTTTTTCATATACCAGCTGATGTCGTATAAGCGAGCTCGCCACTCTTCAATCAGTTCCGATACAAGTAGTTGCTCTGCCTCACTAAGAGTATCACCGTTTCGCTGCTTGTCTATAATTGGACTGCCCTTGTACAACTTATACCACCTAGATATTACCTCGTTATCTGACCAACTAAGTGCTTGCTGTCTATTCACTTTCACCACCAAATGATAGTGATTACTCATAATGGCATACGCGGCTATTTCAATCGCAAATATACTGCTTAGCAGTTTTACTCTCTCGACTAACCATGTTCGTCTATGGTCAAAGTTTTTACCTGTATATTTATCCCCCCCACACAAAAAAGCACGGCGTACACATCGCGCTATTAAGTGGTAATAAGACGTCGACGACAAATCTACCAGGGCTTTCCTTGCTCTTGTCATTTCCATTCAACTCAACTTAAAACTGGATATTTAAATAGTAGTCAAGTAACGCGATTTGAGCAATAATTTGTGCCTGTCCTATTTAACTCTCCCATTAAGTGGTAATAAGACGTCGACGACAAATCTACCAGGGCTTTCCTTGCTCTTGTCATTTCCATTCAACTCAACTTAAAACTGGATATTTAAACAGTAGTCAAGTAACGCGATTTGAGCAATAATTTGTGCCTGTCCTATTTAACTCTCCCTGTCCTATTTAACTCTCTTTTATGGTAACTTCACTTTAGAAAGCAAACTCATAATCGTTTTTTGGTCAAATTCTCCTCCTATTTGAAATATGCTTTGACTCTTTTTGTTTATAATAAATACCTCGTCAAAACTTCTATGGTTACTTATTAAGGTAAAAACTGCCCATTCAGAAGACTCATAAACATTTATTTCATGTTCGGACTTCAACTCATGTATCTCGTAAGCAATTGGGTAGTCTACTTTAAGATTATTTTTTAATGCTAGGGCTAGAAAGTAACGATATGCTGATAAACCATATTTTTTATGAAGTCCACCCGTTGCATTTTCTACCGTTTGTACTTGAAAAATATACTCACGCCCATCGTATACTATTGACATAGATGTGTATTTTGAATTTAACACATTCAGATAACTTACATTTTCTGGCTCCAAGCACAATTTGATAGCAGAAACTTCTAGCCAATAAGGGGTGCCACTACAAGATGACTGTGGAAATTGGCTAGCACTAGCGGTACAAGTGAAAATGGATAATAGTATTAATATTAACCTCATAGCTAAATACCTAAGGACGCCAATTTCAATGAAGTTTTATAGTCTAAAACTACTTTTTTAGCACAAGTTAAAGATTGCTCTTCCTTTAATTGGGTAATCGCACTCTTTGTAAAGTTTTTCGCAACCCATGTAATGGTCGCTTTTCCGCCTGTTGGAGTAGGCACCCACTTTAGTGCGGTTGTACACTTTTGAGTTTCAATTACCATTTTCCCAAATATTTCAGCTACCTTTTCATTAACCTCACCGGTGAACTTTAGATTAATTCCAGCGCCTTTGTAAAAAGCATTAATGGCATCCTTGACTGAATTAGCTTCGTTCATGCATCTTTCTCCTTAATTGATAAAAGCAGTGTACTTAACTGCTCTAATTATACAGAACACGTAGTTGAACTAATACAATACCATTAGCTAGGTCCAATAAATGGGAGAATATACTTAGCTGGTAATCCCACATTTTTTAATAGCCATCAAAAAGATAGATTCTGCTTTGCATAAGCAGTTAAAACGCGCACTTGCATGCTTACTTCATATTGAATCGTCACTACTTTACAGAAAAAACACATGATTAACATTAATCTTGCAAGCTTATCAGCGGCTGTTTTGATATTGGGGAATGTCATACTTTTCAGCTGGATTCAGGCTCACTGAAATGCGACTGATATTTAGCAAGATAAAAGTAAAGAGGTAGTAATAACTGCCCAATCGAACTTTCTTAATTTGGGGTAAAGGAGTGACATATTTATCAAATTTACTTTACCCTCAGGCTTAATACTCTATCCTTGAAAGAATATCTAAAACACCCTTTTCATCAAACTCACCTGTTATTTGATAAATCACATCATTATCTATTTTATTTAGATAAATCCTGTCATACTCGGCGTTACTTCCTGTAATAGTAAAAGCGAATAAATTGCCTTTTTTATAAACTTTCATCTTATTTGATTTATCTATATCAAACGCTTCTTTTATTAACACCAAATTATCAGTTTTTAATGTGCCTTCATACAAGCTCAAAAAAAACTCATGCACAGTCAGGTTAAATTTCTTATGGAGATTTGAGATTGAAATATCTGGAGGGTTAAGACCAATCGTTAATTCCTCACCATTACTTAGTATGGTTACCGTTTGTTCAGACAACCCAAGAAAGTTTATTCTTTCTAAGTTGCTTGTCAGTGGGCAAAAAGACACATCAACAATATTTAACTGTAAGGTACCTGTTGAGCACTTTAATTTTGGGAATTGCAATATAGCACTTGCAAGTGCATTGCTAGATATAATCAATAACAAAAAAGAAATTATTATGTTCATTTTATATGTCTGATGCTGCAATCTGTAGTTTAGTCCTATAATTACGAACTACCTCTTTAGCACAAGTTAATGATTGCTTTGATTCTATCTGCCTTAAAACACTTTGAGAAAAGTTTTTTACGATCCAAGATATTGTTGCCTTCCCTCCACTGGGCCTTGGAACCCAGTTTAATGCAGTTGTGCATTTCTGAGTTGCAAAGATCATTTCACCAAAAACTTCAGCTACACGATCTCAGCTAACCCAACTTATCCAAATGCACTTAAGGCTTAAAGGCGAATACCTTCAATATGTAATTCAAGCGTCACATGTGTTGATGCTGGACCTAAGTTATAGTCTATCCCAAAGTCTTTTAGTTTTAGTGATGTTTCGCCAGAAAAGCCAACACGGTAGCCACCCCAAGGGTCTTGCCCTTCGCCAATTTTTTCAACTGGGAATGTAATTGTTCTTTTTACACCGTTCAGCTCTAGTAAGCCTGTTAACTTAGCTTCTTTGTCGTTTACTTGCTCATACTTAGTACTTTCAAACGTTGCTTGTGGGAATTTCTTTACGTTCAAAAAATCCTTTCCACGTAGGTGTTTATCACGCTCGGCATGGTTTGAGTCGATACTAGCTGTGTTGATCACTATATCGATTTTAGACTCATTAGGCTTGTTTTTGTCATAGCTAAATTTACCATCAAAATCATTGAACCGACCTGTTAGCCAGCTGTAGCCTAGGTGCTTAATTTTAAAGTTGATAAATGCATGTGCACCGGCTTTATCTACTTTGTACTCTGCAGCGTCCGCTGTTCCAGCCATTAATAAGCCTGTTGCTAACACCGCACTCACGATACCCTTTTTCATAATTTGCCCTTAAATATTCTATAAATAAATTAAAATACGTTATTTTGATGCTTTTAAAATACGACTTAAGCCGCCGTCTTTATTGATAAATTGATGTTTCAGTGCTGCTAACATGTGCACAGCCACAAATCCGATTAAACTCCATGCAAGCCAAAAATGTATATCGCCCACAATGTCTTCTTGGTTGTCAAAAGACCAAGGCACTGCTGGGATTTCAAACAGCTCAAATACACTTATCGGCCTACCATCTGCGGTTGAAATAAAATAACCACTGAGTAAAAGAAGCAACATCAACACATATAAAAGCTGATGTCCTACTCTCGCAGCAATCTGTTCTAACTTTGGTCCAGGTAGCGCTTTTGGTTTTGTATTTAGCTGTCGCCACGCCACTCTAAGTAACCACACTCCCATCAATATGATGCCCAGCGATTTATGTAAATCTAATGACCCTTTATACCAAGCGTCATAATAGGTTAACTCGACCATGTACAATCCAAGACCAAACATGAAAAAGATGGCCACGGCCATGAGCCAATGCACGGCGATGCTTACCCAACCATACCCCTGATCGCTATTTTTTAACATATGAAGCCCACACCTTTGAAAAACTGAGACTAGATTACCGCGGCTAAGTGACATTGAGTAGTGCACAAATTAAAGAACTATTGTGCAAAAAAATATATACTCAAGATCTAGACGAAGTGAAAAATATTATATTTATGCAGAAATTGAATTGGGATGACTTTAAAGTTGCCCATACCGTTGCAAAGGCAGGCTCGCTTGCAAAAGCTGCGACTATCTTAAAGTGTAACCATACCACCGTATTGCGGCATATCAATCGTTTGGAAGACGCACTCAATGTGACTTTGTTTATCCGCCATCAAAGAGGATATCAGCTTACGGACGCTGGCCAGATAATGAGTGAAACTCTCGAAGACTTAAACACCCAGTTTATCGCTTTGGAAGACACACTCCAGAGCATTCAACAAGATTTTAGCGGCAAAATTCGCATCACAACCGTGACCTCTTACTCTCCCCTGCTAGTACCAGCAATGCAACAGTTCAGAAAGCAATACCCAAAAGTTAGGATAGAGCTACTGGCCACCGATGAAGTTATCCCACCGCAAAGTGGCAACATTCATGTTTCATTACGGGCAGGTCCCGAGCCAAAAGAGCCTGATTTAATTGCAAAGCATGTGCTTTCATTAAAAATGTCTTACTTTGCATCAAAAGAGTACATGTCAGAATATGGCTTACCGCAAAGCGAAGATGAGTTTAATCGATTCCATTGGCTAATGCCCGACAGTTCAAAACATCATATTCCGTTTATCAGCCAAGTGATCAAACACTTAAAAAACGACAGCATTGTGTACACTAGCAATCAATTTTCGGATATCCAATCGGCTGTTGTCAGCGGCATGGGCATAGGACCACTCTCTGAGAATGATGCCATTAAGCATCCAAATTTAGTGAGATTAGATGGCTGCCCGCTACTTTGTACAGAGAACGTTGGCGCCCTTTGGTATACCTACCACAAGGATCTCAAGCAAAATGCAAAAATACGTGCACTTTATGAGTATTTAGTTGAGCACACTCAGCACTTATCAACGGTATAAGTGCTTCGGTTTTCAAACAGTATAGCTAGTGTTTTTTCACCGTAATATCTTTACCCTGCTCACCAGCATAAAACACAATGATGCGCACATCTTCTTTCCCCACCGCTTTGCCCTTATGCCACTGGTTTACTAGCTCAACAATAGGCTCTCCTGATTTTAGAATGAGCTGTTCACCAGTTTGCTTAGTAACATGTAACTCACCAGATAACACAAGCCCCGCATTAATGACTGGATGAAGGTGCTGCGGCAGTTCTGTGCCTGCTGGAATATGAATATCTAGCAGTGTAATTTCAGGTTTGCCTTGAGGGTATGCTGGTAAAGGTGTGCCATCCCAGCTTTGCGATGTTTTTGTTAAGGTTTTTACCGTCACTGTATTACTATCAGCAATCGCATTGCCACAGAGAAAACATGTCATAGCAATTATAGAGAGTACAAATTTTGTTTTCATGGTTTGTGCTTTTAATATTTAATTACAGGCTACTTTAGATCATTGCTGCAAACATGTACACGTGTATTGGTAAAGCTCATCCAATACATAAAATGCCGAGATAGTAATGTGATCACAATAAAAAAGCCCGCATTGAGCGGGCTTGTCTAATTCATTAATACTTAGGCTAGCTTGTCTGAAGCCACTTTGTATTTAGGATCTTCAATCACGTTGATTTCAACCAAATCTGATGCGTTATCAAGTAGCTGCTTACAGTCCTCACTTAAATGACGTAAGTGCAGTTTTTTACCTGCTTTAGTGTATTTCTCAGCTAGCGTATCAATGGCTTCAATAGCACTGTGATCCGCAACGCGACTATGCTTGAATTCAACAATCACATCATCTGGATCGTTAGCAACATCAAACAATTCTGCGAAGTTTTTCACTGAACCGAAAAATAGTGGGCCGTGTAGCTCATATACTTTAGAGCCTTCGTCATCGATATAGTTATTTGTGTAAATGTGCTTCGCGTGCTCCCAAGCAAATACAAGCGCAGAGACAATCACACCCACACATACCGCAATTGCAAGGTCCGTGATCACAGTCACACCAGATACCAACACAATCACAAACGCATCACTCTTAGGGATACGCTTCATTAAACGGAAGCTTGACCATTCAAATGTGCCAAGTACAACCATAAACATAACACCAACAAGTGCCGCAAGTGGGATCATCTCGATTAAGCTCGCCGCAAATAAAATGAAGCCAAGTAATAATAAAGCTGCTGTAATACCAGATAAGCGGCTACGACCACCTGAATTAATGTTAATCATAGATTGACCAATCATCGCACAACCACCCATCGCACCAAACACACCACATGTTACGTTTGCAGCACCTTGACCAACACATTCACGATTGCTGTTACCACGAGTTTCTGTGATTTCGTCAATCAGTGTTAATGTTAATAGTGATTCAATTAAGCCGATAGCAGCCAAGATAAGTGCATATGGGAAGATAATTTTAAGTGTTTCAAGGTTCCAAGGAACATCTGGGATATGGAAAGCAGGGAAACCACCAGCGATTGTTGCATCTGCATTACCACTCATGTCTTTAAGGTAATCAAGTACATTACGCGCATCTAAGTCAAAACCAATTACAATACCCGTCACAACTAGGATAGCTGCCAAGCTTGATGGCACAGCCGTTGTCAGCTTTGGCAGGAAATGAATAATGGCCATAGTTAATGCAACTAAACCAGCCATAATATACAGTTCTGAGCCTTGCATCCACTGAAGAGTACCTGACTCGTCCATGACTTTAAATTGGCCTAATTGCGCTAAGAAAATAACAATGGCCAAACCATTTACAAAACCAAGCATAACCGGGTGCGGAACCATTCGGATAAACTTACCTAGCTTAAATATACCGGCCAATATCTGTAAAATACCCATCAATAAGACGGTGGCGAAGAGGTATTCAACGCCATGTTCAACCACAAGGCTTACCATAACTACTGCAAGTGCACCAGTTGCACCTGAAATCATTCCTGGACGACCGCCAAAAATTGACGTTATCAATCCAACGATAAATGCTGCATACAAACCAACCAATGGGTCGACTTGTGCAACAAATGCGAATGCGACCGCTTCTGGCACCAATGCTAATGCAACGGTTAAACCAGAAAGCACGTCGTTCTTAGCAGAGCTTGGCGCTTTGCCTATAAGATTAAACATTTATATCCCCAAGTGTTTTTACTACGACAGAAAAGCGCTGGATCCTATCAAAATCCAGCGCTTTTAACAAACATGATACATTATAGTGTTAAATTGAGATGTCTGTATGACACTATATGATTGGCAAGGCGGTTGAGCGTTTAACGCATGTCATGGTCACATTAGAGTGAACTTCTTGTACATATTCAAGGTTTAATAAATTATCACGAACAAACAGCTCGTAACCTTCAATCCCTTTGGACACAATTCTAAGCATAAAGTCCATAGTACCAGCCATGGTATAACACTCGGTCACTTCGTCATAGCTCATGATGAGCTTTTCGAATTCAGCAAGGTTGCTGCGACCGTGATTGGATAATTTGACATGCGCGTATACCAACATATCAAATCCAAGTTGCTTTTCATCTAATAGCGCAACTTTTCCTTTAATAAATCCATCTTGTTCCAATTTGGCGATACGTCTCCAGCAAGGAGATTGCGATAATCCTACTTTGTCTGCAATTTCTGCTGTGGACAAACTCGCATCTTGCTGTAACAACGCTAGTATCTGACGATCAACTTGATTTAATGACATATTTTTCTTTATATTTTAATGTTAAATTTTACGCTATTCACGTAGAACTACCCAAAGCGACCGCTCATAAATGGGTTATTACGCTTTTCGTACCCTATAGTGGTATCTTCTCCGTGACCACTCATTACTTTAGTTTCATCATCTAAAGTAAAGAGCTTAGTATTAATAGCGTGCTTAAGTTGTGAGGCATCTCCTCTAGGAAAATCAGTACGCCCCACAGAACCTTTAAACAGCACATCACCTACCAGTACTGTAGCACTTGAAGGTTCATAAAAAACCACATGGCCAGGCGTATGCCCAGGACAATGCCTAACTTGTAACTGCAATTTTCCCAGAACAACAACGTCTCCCTCATCTAACCAGCGATGAGGTAAAAAAGCATCATGTGGCGTAAAGCCAAACATTTGCGCTTGCATAGGTAAACCGTCAAGCCAAAACTGATCTTCTGCATGCGGACCAACTATCTCTACACCGAACTCTGTGGCAAGTAGCTGGCTCGCACCAACATGATCTAAATGGCCATGTGTAAGCAGGATAAATTCGACACTGAGATTATGTTGTTTGACTGTTGCAATTATCTTCTCAGCATCCCCGCCAGGATCCACTATGGCAGCTTTTCCTGTTTCGTCGCAAGCTATAACTCGACAGTTTTGCGTAAACTGCGTTACTGGTATTGTTAAAACTTTCATGTTACTGCTCCGTATACGACATTAAGATCGGATACTTTAAATAAGCCCTATCATAGTATGGTGTTTTTTCATACAACCATTCAAGCCTTTGTTTATCGCTTTTAGCAAACTTTTTATCCTCACGGATTTTCTTGTCAAATGCCAAAGCAAGCTTAGGACTCTCTTTTAACATCTTCCTAGCATATGGCTCAAGTGCATAATTTTCAACATATTCTGTGCGTTGAAATATACTGTGGAAGTCACCCCATGCAAAAAATGAATCTGGCGCAGCCGGATGAAGCAAATGCGTAACCAGTTCTGAATAGTCTTGTTTAGTCGATACTTTAGTCCAACCGGTAAGTATAAGCTCATCTTCGAGCACGGTTGAAGTGAAAGATGCTTCAACTCTAAAGCGCCCTTCAAACGGTGTTTTTGCGAATGAATGCTGTTCAACTTTAAGCTGGGTCAATCCAGAAAATGACAGGTCGTCTGCAAGCTTCTCAACTTCTATACCTTGTAATACAAGCTTTTCAACTAAAGCTGAATATTCAGGAGGAATATAAAATGCGTCTGGTACTTTAACCGTTAACTTAACATCCTTCTGCCAATAAACCGGAAGATTGTCATATTGAACTGGTTCACCAAGATACTTTACTTCCTGATGCCCAGACAAAGCACTTTCAAAGCTTTTATATTTAACCCCTTTAAAGCTTATGTAATCCGCTTCTTGACTGTAACCTCTAGCAACAACCAGTTCTGTTGGATGGTTATGTTTTTCCGTTTCTATTGCCTTATCCAGCGCCTTATACTGCTGTGCCAGTGCCTCAATCACACCATCAATAAATACATAAGTACCCAATACACGCTGTTTATATGGCTTTAATGAATGATTCTCAACTAATATGGTAGGCAGCCCTTTTAGGTCTCCCCACCCATTGGAAAACCTTGGCGAGGCAACCCAACCTGCTAGCCCTTTTTTAAGGTTTCGTTTGTCCATAACAAACACCAGCGGACCTGGGATATGACCTTGCTCAGTAAGCTTTTTATTAATAATTGGCGTAAACTGGTCTTCTAGCACTTTTGCAATTGTTGGAGATTCACTCGCAAAGCTTGGATTAAATCCATAAGTCACGTCATATTGGTAATCAGCACCATCCGTTACATGCACATCAACATATAGCGATGGCGCGTAATCATTGATCACTTTCAAGACCGAGCGTACACCTGGCGTATCTAATTTGGTATAGTCTCGATTCAAATTTAAATTTTTTGAATTGGTTCTAAAGCCCATGTTGATTGGACCACGTTGATTAATACGATTAAACTCACTGCTTCTTTCGTGACCATCGACATTTAAAATCGGGATAAACAATATATTCACTTTGCTCAATATATCGCGGCGCTTTCCTGTAGCGATATCTCTAAGCAACATAAACATGGCATCTTTACCATCGATTTCTCCCGCATGAATACCTGCTTGGATCAAGACCGTTGGCTTATTATTGTTTTTCATCATCGCAGGCGTAAATTGGCTATCTTCGACCGCCAAGAGCATATTAATGTCTCTTCCTTGATCGCTTGTGCCAATTTTAATCGACTTAAACTGCGTTGGGTTTGATGCAACTAATCGCTTTATAAATGCGTTCGTTTGCTTGTAATTTGGGGACTCCAATCCGCCACTTAACTCAAAGTCTGTTGTTAAAAGTCCCTCTTGCTGCATTAGCTGCTCACTTTGGCCCTGCCATGGCTGCAAAGGAGGGAGATGACTATTCAAATTAAGTGTTGCGTAAAGCAGAACAATACCTAAACTCATAAACATTCTTTGTGTCTTTTTTGTATAAAGTTGATTATATCAATATTTTATTTAACGGCTTACAATGTGCGGTGATTCAACAAAAATTCACAGTTAACCGCACGATAACGCGGTCAACTTAAGGAAAGTTTAACGAAACCAATGAGTAAAAGTATTTTAATCACGGGCTGCTCTACCGGCATAGGTTTGTATTGTGCAAAAACACTGCATAACTCTGGGTACAAAGTTATTGCCTCAGTCAGGGACCCAAAACACCGTTCGATATTTGAAGAATTAGCTATACCTTGTATCTTACTCGACTTATCAGACGATAATTCGATACACAAAGGCTTCGAAGAAGCGCTTGAACTATGCGATGGAAAACTCGATGTGCTCTTTAACAACGGTGCATATGGCCAGCCTGGTGCAGTTGAAGACTTACCCACTGATGTTTTAAGGCAGCAATTTGAAGTCAACTTTTTCGGCTGGCACACATTAACCCGTCTTGCCGTTGCACATATGCGCCAAAAGGGCCAAGGTAGAATTATACAAAATTCCTCTGTGCTCGGGTTAGTCGCGCTTCCCTACCGTGGCGCTTACAATGCCAGTAAATTTGCATTAGAAGGACTGACTGACACACTAAGAATGGAACTTGCTGAGACTGATATTCAAGTCAGCTTGATAGAACCTGGCCCAATCCTGTCAGATTTTAGAAAAAATGCCCGCCAAGCTTTTGAGCAACATATTGATATCGGGTCCAGTTACCATAAAGATGAGTATCAAGCGCAGCTAACGAGGCTTAAAGCACAAACAGCACCACAAAAGTTCACACTCGGCCCGGAAGCAGTTTACGACAAACTACTACATGCGATTGAGTCACCAAAGGCGAAAGCTAGATATTATGTGACATTTCCGACTTATTTGATGGGTTACTTAAAACGTATTTTAAGTTCACGTTGGTTGGACAAGTTACTACTTAAAAATAGATAGTAAAATGAGATACGTTAATGCAGCTAGACGCATAGGTTAACTGTAAATAAGAACTAAAAAAGGAGCCAGAGGCTCCTTTTAAACATCGCTATACTTAATTAATAAATTAAGCTGCAAGACCTTCTTTTGCTTTCTCTACTAGAGCAGTGAAAGCTACTTGGTCGTATACTGCGATATCAGCTAGGATCTTACGATCGATTTCAATTGACGACTTTTTAAGGCCGTTAATGAAGCGGCTGTAAGATAGGCCGTTTTGACGTGCTGCAGCGTTGATACGCGCAATCCATAGTTGACGGAAAGTACGTTTCTTAGCGCGACGGTCACGGTATGCATATTGACCAGCTTTAGTTACAGCTTGGAACGCTACGCGGTAAACACGTGAACGTGCTCCGTAGTAACCTTTAGCTTGCTTTAATACTTTTTTGTGACGTGCACGTGCGATAACACCGCGTTTAACTCTTGCCATTTCTGATATCCTCTATTAAGCGAATGGTAACATACGATCGATAAGGCCTAGGTCATTCTTATGAACCATAGACTTAGCACGTAGGTGTAGTTTACGCTTTGAAGACTTCTTAGTCAGAATGTGACGAAGGTGCGACTGTTTACGCTTGTAACCGCCTGAAGCAGTCTTTTTGAAGCGCTTTGCAGCACCTCTGTGTGTTTTTAGCTTATAAGCCATTGCAATAACTCCAAATGATATTGCGTTTAATATATGCAAGTAGGCGGATGCGAACATCACTTTTAAGGCCCAACTTACACCCTATTCCGGCGAAGCTGAATGAAACAAACAGCTTACTTATTACCGGTTAACACAGGTGACTCAAGATTAAAAATCTCAGTACTTTCAATACCTGTGTTAAATTCTTTCAAAAATCGGCGCGAATTATGCCTGACTTATGCTTTTTTTGCAATAGGTGCCATCATCATAACCATCTGACGACCTTCAACACGATTCGGGAAAGACTCAACTTGAGCGATCTCTTCCAAATCTGCTTTTAAGCGGTTAAGCATGTCAATTGCGATTTCTTGGTGAGCCATTTCACGACCACGGAAACGGATGGTGATTTTCGCCTTGTCGCCACCTTCTAAGAACTTGCGCAAGTTACGAAGTTTAACTTGGTAGTCACCTTCGTCAGTACCAGGACGGAATTTAATTTCTTTAACCTGGATCTGTTTTTGCTTTTTCTTCTGTTCTTTTTGTAATTTTGCTTTTTCAAAAACGAACTTACCATAGTCCATAACCTTAGCCACTGGTGGCTCAGCGTTTGGACTGATTTCAACAAGGTCTAAACCTGCGCTTTCTGCTTGCGCTAGCGCATCTCTCGTAGAGACAATGCCCGCTTGCTCACCTTCAGCATCGATTAAGCGAACTTCTTTCGCTGTGATTTCATCATTGATACGATTCTTTTGAGCAGTAGTTTGCCCTTTTTTGCCGCCTCTAATGGTACGTTCCTCCAAAAAATCCAAAATTAAACGTGCGGCACTGTTGTAAATATGTTTGCCGCACGGGTTTCAAAAGTTATACTCTGTTTTTAATCTCTTCGCTAATTTTAGCGACAAAATCATCAACAGAGAATTTGCCAAGGTCTTCGCCCTTGCGCGTTCTTACTGCTAGCTCTTGTTGCTCGACTTCTTTATCGCCAACAACAAGTAAATAAGGTATACGTTTTAAAGTATGCTCGCGGATTTTAAAGCCTATCTTCTCATTTCTCAAGTCAGCACAAGCTCTTATTCCAAGTTTATTTAGTTTTTGCACCACTTCTTGGACATAATCAGCCTGTTTATCCGTGATATTCATGATAACAACCTGTTTTGGTGCTAACCATGTTGGGAAGAAACCTGCATACTCTTCGGTTAAAATACCGATGAAACGTTCAATCGAACCTAAAATCGCGCGGTGGATCATAACAGGCGTCTTACGCTCGTTATTTTCAGCGACATATGTCGCGCCCAAACGACCTGGTAACGCAAAGTCTAGCTGCACTGTACCACATTGCCAAGCTCGCTCTAGGCAATCGTACAATGTGAACTCAATCTTTGGTCCGTAGAACGCACCTTCACCCGGTAGGTATTCAAACTCAATGTCATTAGACTTAAGCGCTTCAGCAAGTGCTGCTTCTGCTTTGTCCCACATTTCGTCTTCACCAATACGCTTTTCAGGGCGAGTAGAAAGTTTTACAACTATCTTTTCAAAGCCAAATGTTTCATACGTATCGTAGACCATTTTAATACAAGATGAAACTTCATCCATGATCTGCTCTTCTGTACAGAATACATGGGCGTCATCTTGAGTAAATCCACGGACACGCATTAGGCCGTGTAGAGCACCTGACGGCTCATTACGGTGACAACAACCGAACTCAGCCATACGCAGTGGTAAATCACGGTATGATTTCAAGCCTTGATTGAAGATTTGTACGTGACCTGGGCAGTTCATTGGTTTGATTGCATATTCACGCTTCTCAGATTCAGTCGTGAACATTGCATCTGAATACTTATCCCAGTGACCAGACTTTTCCCAAAGCCCTCTGTCCATCATCAATGGACCTTTTACTTCTTCGTAGTCGTATTCACGCAATTTTTCACGAACAAAGTCTTCTAGTTCGCGATAAATGCTCCAACCATCGTTGTGCCAAAATACCATGCCTGGCGCTTCTTCTTGCCAGTGCCATAAATCTAATGCTTTACCAATTTTACGGTGGTCACGTTTTTCAGCTTCTTCTAAACGCTTAAGGTATGCTTTTAACTGCTTTTTGTCTGCCCAAGCAGTACCATAGATACGCTGAAGCATTTTGTTGTCTGCATTACCACGCCAATATGCGCCCGCAACCTTCATAATTTTGAAGTGTTGACAGAACTTCATGTTTGGCACGTGAGGTCCACGACACATGTCAATGTATTCTTCGTGATGGTATAGGCCCGGACGGTCATCTTTAGCAACATTCTCGTCTAAGATTTCCATCTTGTAACTTTCACCGCGAGATTCAAATGTGTCTCGTGCTTCTTGCCAGCTCACTTTCTTTTTAACAACATCATAGTTTGTTTTTGCAAGCTGTAACATGCGCTTTTCAATAGCATCAAGATCTTCTTGAGTTAGAGAATGGTCCATGTCGATGTCGTAATAGAAGCCATTGTCGATAGTTGGACCTATCGCCATTTTGGCTTCAGGGAAAAGTTGCTTTACCGCGTGGCCAATTAAGTGCGCACATGAGTGACGAATGATCTCTAAACCGTCATCGTCCTTTGCGGTAATAATTTCAAGATTGGCATCTTGTTCAATGATGTCACATGCATCTACACGCTCACCGTTAACACGGCCTGCAATGGTTGCTTTTGCAAGACCAGGGCCGATGTCTTTAGCAACATCAAGAGTAGAAACAGGGTTTTCGAAAATACGCTGACTGCCGTCAGGAAGAGTAATTACTGGCATTTTTAATCCTATTTACAGTGGTGACACCTACGCCGCGTCACATGTATCTATTATCAATTTTAAGTGTTAGTGTTGCCCATCAACGCTTTTACGAATAAGCATTGGTTATTCAGTGGTATGCTAAATTTGACTGGGGTCTTTCAATCCTGCGGCTATTGTGACCTGATGCGTGACGAGTTGCAAGGAAAAGACTAAGATAAAATAGTCATTATTAATGGAAAACAGAGGGATTTTTATGGAGCAGCGAAAAACTTTCAAATTTGCGTCTTTCAATCTTTTGAATTTTGCATCGCCTCCTTATGCATTTTATCAACCAGAGGAAACCTATAATGACACCCAGTGGGCCACTAAAACGCAATTTATCACGGGCCTAATTCAGCACATAGACCCCACAGTCATCGTCTTTCAAGAAGTATTCGCTCCAGATGTTTTAGCCTCAATTTGCGAGGACTTAGGGCTTAAATACTTTGCCACCGTAGATTCACCTAAACCAGACGCAGTCTATCCAAATGTACTTTTCAACCCGGTTGTCGCGATTGCTTCTAAAGTTCCATTTAAACAATGCAAGCCTTTAGAGCCTTGCCATGAGTTATTAGAGTATTTAAATAACCTCGCACACTTTAAATTTAATCGAACCCCCATTAAGTGTACCTTTGATTTAGAGGGGTTTGGACTCTTAACCATTTATGCGGTGCATTTTAAATCTCAGCGCGTCCATTCCATGGCACAACTATTAGGGGATCCCGATCAAGAAGATCCATTCCTAGTTATGCTTAATCAAACGGTCGGTACCATGCAGTCTCAAATCTCTCGCTCTTTAGAAGCCTCTATCGTGTATTACGACGCGCTAAAAACGCAAAGAGAAAAAAGCTCAGCCACATTAGTAATGGGCGACTTCAATGCACACATTACCAGCCCTGCTCTATCTTTCATGACCGAGCAATTCCCTGTTGTCAGTGAATCAAGTCAATTAGGAACCGTTGGTCTATTCGAAAGCTTTGCCATCTCAGACAATCAGGCAGAACTCGGGGTTAAGCCTCCAACACATTATTTTCATGGTGAAGGCAACGTATTAGACTATATTTTAGCATCCAAAGAGTTTTCACCCAGAGACCCAAATACCCGAGTCAACTCGCTCACTTATCACAATTATGCGAGTCATTTGGACCCAAAAAGAGACGAAGAGGACATAAGATATTCAGATCACGCTGCAATTGCGATAGAAATTACAATTTAATAAACAAGCTATGCTATTATCCCTGCCATTAGGTATAAATTGGAAAATATAATGAGAACATTAGGTGTTGAAATTACTGGTAGCGAAGCAATGCTTTGTCTTTTATCAAAAGAGAACGACGTATTCGACATTAGGGATATTCGACAAACTCGCTTCACATTGGCAAACATCGGCCAAGATCAAGAAGCAATGCGCAAGTTTCATTTTGATGTGTCAAAGCTAGTTGAAGACTATCAAATAGATACCATCGCTATTCGTCAAAGAGCGCATAAAGGTAAATTTGCAGGCAGTGCTGCTGGCTTTAAAATGGAAGCTGCTTTTCAGCTTATTCCTAACACTGAAGTACATTTATTAAATGCAACTGAAGTGAAAGAGCAATTAAAGCGCAACCCAGTCCCTGTTGATTATGCCGATACAGGATTAAGAAAGTACCAAGAACAAGCATTTACAAACGCTTACGTACTAATTATGCGCAAAACTTATCGCCACGACGTGGAAGATGAGCAAGCATAAAATTCTACCGATTTAATTATTTAAGGTGAGTGACTCACTCACCTTGTAAACTGTTTCTGCCCACCCTTTTGACTAATCCGTTTCATTGACACCTATACTTATACACACCATTATCTGTTACTCTCGATGCACTTAACAAAGTGAATCGCGCATAATGAAAACTATAAGGATGTATAATGTATAAGCTGTTTGAAAAGCTCACCGATGCTTTCCCATCCCAAGATGCCAACCAGCCACCAAATTCTCTGTATGCTTTTTGTAGACATTATAGTCGAGGCATGGAGTATCCCCTGATTATTATGTCTGTGTGCGCAGCTTTACTTGCTACATTAGAAGTTACCCTATTCAGCTTTATGGGTACATTGGTAGATTGGATGCAAACCATGGAGCCAAAGCAGCTCTTTAATGACAAAAGTGATACTTTGCTTATCATGGCACTGATCACTCTCATTGCTATCCCTTTATTGGTTTTTGTTCACAGCGCTTTTTTACACCAGAGTTTGCTTGGTAACTACCCTATGTCAATCCGATGGCTGGCACATAGATATTTGCTAAAACAAAGCATGTCATTTTACCAAGACGATTATGCTGGCAGGATCTCGACCAAATTAATGCAGACTTCTTTAGCAATCAGAGAAGCGGTCATGAAGCTGCTCGATGTACTGGTTTACATTGTGGTTTATTTTGGCGCGACACTTGTACTGATTGGTAGCAGCGATATAAAGCTATTGATACCGCTGTTTATTTGGTTATTTTTCTACATTTGTGTTCAAGTTTACTTTTTACCACGCTTAAAGCATGTCTCTTCAGAGCAAGCCAATGCACGCTCAGAAATGACTGGGCGGATCGTAGATAGCTATACCAATATCTCTACCGTTAAGCTTTTTTCTTATACAAGACGAGAAGAAGAGTATGCTAAAAGCAGCATGGATGTGTTCATGCAGCCGGTTTATCGACAAATGCGGCTTGTTACCAGCCTTAATGTCAGCATCCAAGTATTAAATTACCTTCTGGTTTTCTCCATTGCCGGGCTATCACTGTACCTTTGGTCACACAATGTGATTTCTGCGGGTGAAATTGCCATTGCGATCAGCCTTTCCTTAAGGCTAAACGGTATGTCGCAATGGATCATGTGGGAAATAAGTAGCTTATTTGAAAATATTGGTACTGTCGTAGATGGTATGAATACGCTATCGAAACCCATAGAAGTTGCCGATAAGCCCAATGCCAATGAACTCATTGTCACAAAGGGACGCATTGACTTTAAAGATGTCACTTTTGCATATAAACGACAAGATAAGCAGTTGACGACCTATGTCTTTGATAGCTTATCCTTAGAAATTAAAAGCGGTGAAAAGATTGGCATTGTTGGTCGCTCTGGCTCTGGTAAGTCGACTTTAGTCAATTTATTACTGAGATTTTACGATATTCAACAAGGTAAGATTACGATTGATGACCAAGATATCTCTCAAGTAACACAAGAAAGCTTAAGAAAACGAATTGCTATGGTGACACAAGACACTGCTTTGTTACACCGCAGCATTAGAGACAATGTTTTGTATGGTAGGCCTGATGCAACAGAAGACGAATTACTACAGGCAATCAATAAAGCGCAAGCAAGTTCTTTTATTTTGGACCTTGAGGACAGTCATGGTAATCAAGGTCTAGATGCCCAAGTTGGTGAGCGTGGTGTCAAACTCTCTGGTGGCCAAAGGCAACGTATTGCCATTGCTAGAGTCCTTTTAAAAGATGCACCAATTTTAGTACTTGACGAAGCCACCTCTGCCCTTGACTCCGAGTCTGAGCAAGCAATCCAAGCAAGCTTAGATGAGTTAATGCAAGATAAAACGGTGATTGCGATTGCGCATAGATTATCAACCATTGCCCAGATGGATAGATTAATTGTCCTTGAACAAGGCGCCATTGTAGAGCAAGGAACACACTCAGAGCTACTTGAGCAAAATGGCATATATGCCAAACTCTGGGCACATCAAACCGGTGGTTTTATTGGCGTGGACTAACACCACGACAAAATAATTTACAGGCTTGTTCAATAAATGCTTCAAGTTGCTGCTCATCTACGGGAGGCTGCCACCTGATGGCCATCTCCCAAAATGTGAGCCTTTTTAAGCCACCCCAAAAAAAGGCGGCAGCAAAATGGGCATCATGATCGCCTAAGCATCCTGCACTGGATGCTTCTTCAAACCACACTACCATTGACTGCTCACAGTGACTAAATTTTTCATTTAATCGATGTGCTTGTGTCTCACTTCGCATTGACTCAATCATCACAATACGGGATAACCGGATATAGTCAGGATCGCACAGTAAACTTACAACACTGGTCGCTAAATGTTTTAATTGCACTTCAAAGTCATAGTTCGGAATAAACTGAATTGCAGTTAACGGTTCTATTCTTTCAATAAGTAAAATAACAACAGCATCAAATAGCGCCTCTTTATTCGGGTAGTGCTTATATAAAGTCCTTTTTGATACTTCAGCCTTTTGGCAAATCGCCTCCATTGTTGTGGCCTGCAACCCATTTAGCGCAAATTGTTCTATCGCGGCACTAACGATTGCTTGCTGTTTGGCTGACAATTGTGTCATTTATTTCTCTCACTTTTAACAATTAACACCAGTTTAACCAATTATCGGGACAATAAAAAGTATACGGTTGCGTTTATCTACAAAATAAAAAGTACACGACATCGTTTACCTTTATATTAAACAAGTATACACTAGCGTTTACTTGTATAGTTGTCGAGTTTATAACCTTTGCTTTGGTGTGAGGAAGGTATCAAATGGACAATCTACCCACTAATACCCTATGTGGAATAATTTATACAAGGTAGTAAGCTAAACTGTAATGAGCAATACCAGCGACAGTTTGGAAGCACGATAGTTAATAGGATTTGGAGTGTTCATGTATCCAGCATCATTCAAAAGCAAAGTTAAACACCTTTCTTTAGCACTTTTCACAGCAGGCATGTTAAGTGCTTGCTCAGAAGCTCCACAGCAACAAGCAGGATTCGGTATGCAACCTGCTCAAGTCAGTGTGACTCATGTTTCAACACAAAGCGTACCGTTTAAAATTGAATTACCAGCGACACTTCTTGGCGACAAAGAAGTTGAAATACGTGCTCGAGTATCAGGGCTGATTGAATCCAGAAACTTTGATGAGGGACAATACGTAAAAGCTGGACATTCCCTGTTCACCATCGAATTAAAACCATTCGAGCTCGAATTTGAAAAAGCACAAGCTGATCTCCATGCCGCAGAAGCAAACGTGGCACAAGCAAAACGTGAAAGAGATAGATTAGAAAAACTTAAAGATGAGCGTTCAGTCTCTAAGCGCGATTTCGATAATGCCGTTTCAGCTTACGATATTTCACTTGCTAATTTAGAGTCTGCAAAAGTGGCTTTAAACGAAGCCAAACTTGACCTTGAATACGCACAAGTAAAAGCTCCAGTATCAGGCATTATTGGTCGTGAAAAAGAATCTCAAGGTAGTTACATCTCTGGTCCAACCGTACTTCTTACAGAACTAACCGACACCAGTTTTATGAGAGCACGCTTTGGTTTCTCAGAGCGAGAGCAGCTAGCAATGCGAAAAGATGTTGAACTTGGTACGTTAACCCTGCCAAAAAATAACGAGTTTGACGCCACCATCATTTTGCAAGATGGCTCCACCTACTCTAAGCAAGGTAAAGTGAACTTCTCAGATGTCAGAGTGAACCGCTTTACCGGCACCTCAGAACTGCAAGCTCGTATTGCCAACCCAAAAGGTGAATTAAGACCTGGGCAATTTGTGCGTGTACAACTGAGTGGCGCAGTTAGAAACCAAGCAATCGTGGTGCCGCAACGTGCTGTTTTGGATAATGGAACGGGTAAATTCGTCTATATCGCAGCAGATAATGAGCAAGGGATGAAAGTGGCTCTACCTGCACCGGTTGAGGTTGGCGAGTGGGTGCAACTAGATGGTCAAAATATGTGGGTTATTCGCTCGGGACTGCAACCAAATCAACCAGTTATTGTTGAAGGAATGGCCCGTATATTCTTCCCCGGCATGCCAGTTAACGTAGCGGCTAAAGGAGAATAAGCCCTATGTTCTCTAAATATTTTATCGATAGGCCAATTTTTGCCTTTGTGATCTCAATTGTGATAGTACTGGCAGGCCTCGCGGCAATGCGTACTTTGCCTGTTGCACAATATCCTGAAATCTCACCGCCTCAAGTTCAAGTTACAGCGGTATATCCTGGTGCATCTGCCGATGTGCTAGAGCAAACTGTTGCGGCCCCCATAGAAAATGCCATCACAGGTGTTGAAGGCATGATGTATATGGAGTCAATCAGCAGCAGTGCCGGTGCAACGACCATCACAGTGACATTTGAAATTGGCACTGACGTTGACCAAGCAGCTGTTGATGTCAATAACAGAGTAAAGCAAGTCGAGGCGCGATTACCTGAAGAAACAAGGCGTCAAGGTGTCGTTGTAGCCAAAGGGTCATCCAGCTTCTTGCAGGTTCACGCCTTCTACTCTCCTGACAACAGCCGTTCAAGCTTGTGGACATCAAACTATGTCACCATGAATATCTTGGACAACATTAAACGTATTCCTGGTACGACGAATGTTCAAATATTTGGTGCTCGTGATTATGCCATGCGAATTTGGCTCAGACCTGATCTTATGAGCCAGTTAAAGGTCACAGTAGAAGAAGTCACAAATGCAATTCGTGAGCAAAACTCACAATATGCCGCAGGTAGCATTGGTGCAACCCCCACATCTGCAAGCCCACAAGAATTAGTGTACAGTGTCACTGCACAAGGGCGACTATCTACGCCTGAAGAGTTTGACAACATCATTATTCGCGCAAACGCCGATGGCTCTTCTTTAAGACTTAAAGACATCGCTCGCGTTGAGCTCGGTTCAAAAGATTATAACTTCAACGGTACCATCAACGGTAAAGATGCTGTTCTGCTGGGCATATTCTTGCAACCAGGCGCCAATGCACTAGACGTTGCCAAAGAAGTTGAAAACGAGATTGAAAAACTCAAGTCACAGTTTCCACAAGGCCTTGCTCATATCAACTCTTATGACACAACGCGCTTTGTGGAAGTATCTATTCGTGAAGTGTTGATCACTTTAGTAGAAGCCATGGTGTTGGTATTCTTGGTGGTATACCTGTTTTTGCAAAACTGGCGCGCAACCTTAATCCCAACCCTTGCAGTGCCGGTATCGTTACTAGGTACATTTGCTGGACTTTACATGCTCGGCTATTCAATCAATACACTCACCTTATTTGGTATGGTGCTTTCGATTGGTATCGTCGTCGATGACGCCATCGTTGTGCTTGAAAACGTCGAGCGTATTATGCATGAACAGCGAGTGAGTGCCCGTGAAGCCGCTTACAAAGCAATGGAAGAAGTCAGTGGCCCTGTAGTTGCTATTGTATTGGTGCTTTGTTCTGTGTTTATTCCTATTGCCTTTTTAGGTGGCTTAACAGGCGAGCTATTCAGACAATTTGCCATCACTATTTCAATTTCTGTGAGCTTGTCTGGTGTTGTCGCGTTAACCATGACGCCAGCACTGTGCGTTTTAATCTTAAAACATGAAGACAAGCAAACCGCCCGCTTTTTCTTGTGGTTTAATGATTGGTTCACGCGCATAACTGGAAAATACGTCGGCTCGGTGAGCTTTATGATCCGCCGTGGTGCGCTAGGTTTTGTGCTCATGTCAGCAATGGTAGGCACCACCCTGTTTATGTGGGAAAAAACGCCAGGTTCACTGGTTCCAGATGAAGATCAAGGCTTTTACATCAGTGCTGTATTCTTACCAGATGGTACTTCGTTAGAGCGCACAACTGAGGTCACCAAACAAGTCATTGAAGCAGCACAATCTAACCCAGCCAATGAAAATGTTGTCGCATTTACCGGTTTCGACTTTTTAGGTGGTGGCTACAAAAATAATGCCGCTACTCTATTTATTACCCAAAAACACTGGGATGAGCGCGAAGTCGATACAAAAACACTTGTTGGCGAGCTCTTTATGAAAACCGCGCATATCAAAGAAGCACTCGTGCTGGCATTTAACCCCCCTGCTATCTTCGGGTTAGGCTCTACCGGTGGCTTTGAGTTTTATCTACAAAACAAAACTGGCGCAGATCCTGAGAAATTAAAACAGGGTATGCAATTGATGATGAATGCAGCACAGCAAAGCCCTGTTTTAGGTGGACTACAAACTCTGTGGCGTCCCGATGCTCCTCAACTCCAAGTACATATGGACAGAGAGCAAGCCAGAGCAATGGGTGTCAATATCAACTCTGCGTTTAATGCCCTTGCTGCGAATTTAGGTAATTACTACGTAAATGACTTCAACAAGTTTGGGCGTTCATGGCAGGTAATTATGTCTTCAGAGGCACAATTTAGAATGTCACCTCAGGATGTTGGTCGTATCTACGTAAAAAACAACCAGGGCGATATGGTGCCAATATCTGCTTTTACCGATATTGAGTTCTCTCGTGGGCCTGAAAGTTTGCACCGTTACAACAATTTATCGGCTGTAAAATTGATGGGTAACGCCGCGCCAGGGTATAGCTCGGGTCAAGCAATTGCAGAGATTGAGAGAATTGCCGCTGAAGTTCTACCGCCTGATATGACATTCGAATGGACTGCGTCAGCATTCCAAGAGAAGCGTAGCTCTGGCACAACTGGGCTTGCATTGGGCCTTGCCGTTGTCATGGTATTTTTGATACTCGCCGCCTTGTATGAGCGTTGGTCATTACCAATCTCAGTCCTACTCGCTCTGCCGTTTGGTACCTTCGGTGCTTTAGTATCAATTTGGGTTGCTGGTCTCACCAATGACGTATACTTCCAAATTGGTCTTGTCACGCTACTGGGCCTTGCAAGTAAAAATGCCATTTTGATTGTTGAATATGCATTAATGAAACACCAACAGGGCTGGAGTGCTAGTGCCGCCGCATTGGAAGCCGCAAGGTTAAGGTTCCGCCCTATCATCATGACGTCACTTGCATTTATTCTGGGCGTAGTACCATTGGTATTAAGCTCAGGTGCAGGCGCAGGGGCGAGACACAGTGTTGGTACAGGTGTGATGGGCGGCATGATGGCGGCCACTTTCTTAGCTGTATTCTTTGTACCGTTATTCTTTTACTGGTTAACAACTAGGAAATTTACGGAGAAACGTTCAAAGAAAGAGCTAGCAAAAGAAATAGCCGAGCATCATAAAAGGGATCACACTGAAACACAGGAAGATCTCGCTTAACCTTTACGGTAAACGCCAGCTCTCTGGCGTTTACCGCTACACTGCGCTTCGCGGTTACAAATCATAACAAGGTTTTGACTGTAAAAGCACCGAACTATTATGTTATTATTTGCAATTATTTTCTTTCAAAGGCTAAATCTTTGCGCTTATTTGCTGCTTTCGCACTTACTTTAGTAGTTAACTTCCCCGTATTCAGTAGTACACACAGCACATGGCAACAAACCTATGATGTCCTTCGCGCACAAGACACACATACTGCGTTCGAATTTTTAGCTCAGCAAGTCAAAGCCACTGAGCCCAGTGCAAAACGTGTATACATTGGTGCGACACTTGCGAGGACCGCCCTAGCCCTCAAAAAGCAGGCCTCGTTGAATACACTTATCAGTTATGAAAAAAATGACTATGACCTTATTTTGCAACAGTTAGTCACTGCCTTGCTGAGTGCACATAACAATGAATATGAGCAAACCATGCAAGCCTTTAAAAAAGCAATTACGCTGGCATATACCGCTAACGACCCAGCACTGACTGCAACTGTCGAGTTGTTTTATATTAATGCCAAAATAACATTGGCTAATTACATTCAACTTGAGCGCCATATTAAAGAAGTGGAACGTAATGCAAATACGTTAAGCAAACCTTTTTGGGGCTTAAATTCACTACACAATGCAAAAGCGTTAAATGCAAATTTTTTAGGGGATCATGCCCAAGCTATTAAAATATATAAACAGGCTATTGCTAACTCGAAATATGAAGGCAACAAAGCCCCTTATTATAATAATTTGGCCCTCACCTATTTGGAGATTGGCAATTACACTGATGCCACAAAATATCTCAAAAAATCTTTGAACTTGAGAAAAGTACAAAACAATGAATTCAAAGTTGCACTAACCATGCTCAACCTTGGTATTGTTGCTAACAAAGCAAAGGACTTTGACGTCGCATTAAAGTGGCTGAATCAAGCTCACGAGTATTATGTAAAATTCGACAATCCATACCGCCAAGCATACTCCTTAGTACAAAAGGCAAAAGTTTATGCCAATCTCAAAAACATAGACCTTGCAACCAGCGCCCTTGACCGTGCACTGTCTAAAATTAGTTTAACTAATAATATCAATTTAATTACGGATATTAGACTGCAAGCTGCCGAAAATATGCGTGCGCTTGGCCAGTACGATAAAGCGATTGAGCAAGCTCAAATTGCCCATGATTTATCGAGCAATGTCAGCGACAAAACGCATTTAATACACAGCTTGGAGCTTCTTTCCGATCTCTACGCACGTGAGTCAAATTATCAACAAGCCTACCTGCTACAGAGTCAATTAGTAGCACAAAAAGAGCAGTTCAATTCACAGAAAACGATGCAAGCCATGATTGAGCTTGAATCAGAGCTAGAAGTGACTGCCCAACAATTGGAAAACATACGACTAGAGAAACATAATAATCAACAACTTGCTCATATCTCTGCTTTAGAAGAAAGGCAACAATTCCAGGCTATTATTATTCTTTTCTCACTGTTACTGTTATTCATAAGCTTACGTGGCTACTCCAAACATAAATACAGAGCGCAGCACGATAACTTAACAGGTGCGCTTACACGCAGTGCTTTTCTAACTGTGGTTTCTCGCTCAGCGATTCCTGCAATTGGCAAACAACATTGCCTAGTCTTGTTCGACTTAGATCATTTCAAACAAGTCAATGATGTACATGGCCACCCAACAGGTGATATCGCTTTAAAACACACAGCGGCACTTGCAAAGCAGTTTTTTGGTAAAAATGCACTTTTATCCCGCTTTGGCGGCGAAGAGTTCATGTTGTTCTTACCAAACTTGGTAAGTTCAAACAAAGACGATGTTGTAGAGCAATTTAGAATTAAGTTGAGTGAATCTGCAATTATTTCAGAGTCTGGAGAAACGATTAATATCACTGCCAGTTTTTCGACCTATTACTACACCACATCACCTGATAGCCTTGATAAAATCTACAGCAAGTTAGATGTTGCTCTTTATCAAGCGAAAAAGTCCGGCAGAAACCGCGTTGTATGTGCAGTTTAATCAAAATCTTTTGGAAAGAAGTATGGCTGAGTTCAGGATTAAACTCAGCCAAAGCCCATAGCATTAAAGCCCAAAAACGACTTTCTCACTTTTCAACATTCTACTACTCAGCATGGTAAAAATAGCAAACAGGGCAAGTGTACTTACAGATGATAAAAGTACTTGCATTAATGGTAGTTCATTCCCTTTTATCACTTCAATCATTGCATATTGCTGAGCGGCGATCGGCGCCCATTGCACGTATTCAGTCGCAATATCATAAGTCGTCATCATACTCAGACCAATTGGTACAAATAAAACAAAAGCGACATAAGATTGTGCTTCTTTGAAAGACTTAGCCATAAAAGAGACGAAGACCAATAAGCTTGCTGACATCAAAGCAATTGGGAGCCCTATCAGCGTACAAAATAAAATGAACATCAAATCCAAATTAATACTAAAGCCAAGTTGCTCCCAAGGCACCATGCCATATGCAAATTTTGAAACAACCAGTACTAAAATTAAGCCAACCATTGAATAACTAGCGATGGCTGCGACCTTGGCAAGGACGAGTTGTGTACTGCTGATTGGGTGGCTCAAAAGTAGCGCGAGAGAGTTTCTCTCCCTTTCACCTGCACTGGTATCAATGGCTAAATTCATCGCTGAGTAAAACAGTGCAATAATGATGGACAAGGTCGCAATCCCAAGGAACATCCCACCTTTAGAGTCAGGTGTTGCTTGATCCTGCGTCTGTACATTCACAGCACGCATGATGCTCGGATCAATACCACGGCTGATAAGTCTTAACCCCGCTACTTCTGAATTGTAACGAGCAAGTGACATTTCTAAACGGCGTACAGACTTAATCAACTTATTGTCAGACTTATCTGCCACAATCGTAACAAGCGCGCTTCGCCCTTGAGACATATCTTGTGCATAATCAGTATCAATGATCAAGCGAATGGCTTTCACACTCGACTTTTCGCTATGACTAATGTCATGCCCTTCTAAAAAGCGTACAAGGTTCGGTGCCGCTTGTGGGTTCTCAATGGTAATTTCAAGTGCGTCAGGAGAGCTAAGTTGTTTGAGTAAAATAGTAAACAGCACACACATGACGATAGGCGCACCAATCGCATAATATAAACCAGCCATGACGGAACGTTTGTCACGACTCGCGTCTAGCATCTCTTTTTTATATAAAACTTGGACCAGTCTCATCATGCAGCAAGTCCCTCATCTGAACCAATTAATGTAATGAACGCTTCTTCTAAAGTCTCTTTTTGTGTTTGTTCACATAATGCTTGAGGAGACCCTTCTGCAACGACTTTACCATTTGTCATTACAACAACATGATCGCACAGCGCTGCAACTTCCTGCATAACATGACTAGAAAATAACACGCAATGTCCTTGCTCTTTGAGCATCAGCAAAAGGTCACGCAAAATGCGCGTACTCATCACATCAAGTCCTCGCGTCGGTTCATCGAGAATAATATTTGTAGGCTGATGCACAATGGCTTGTGCTAATGCCGTTTTCATTCTCTGACCTTGAGAAAAGCCTTTACACTTTCTGTCAGCGATGTCGGTCATTTGTAACTGTTCAAGCACGCTTTGTGTTGACACTTGTGCCGATTTATTATCCATTCCACTGAGCTCTGCAAAAAATTGCACATACTCTCTGGGCGTTAAGCGCTCATATAGGCCGCATGGATCCGGAAACAACCCAAGTTGTTGTTTGGCGCGCATTGAGTCTTTTACAACATCAATATCATCTATTTTAGCAAAGCCGCTATCAGCTTGAAGCAAACCAAAAATCGTGCGCAAACACGTTGTTTTTCCCGCACCATTTGGCCCTAATAAACCTGTGATTTTTCCATCTTCAGCTTTAAAACTGAGCTTATCAAGTGCCTGTACTGAGCCTATTTTTTTCTCTAATTCGATTACTTCAATCATTTTTTTGCTCTGTTTCCTGATGGGCCACAGGTCCATTTATGTTCATAAAATACTGCTTACGATTATCTTTATCGAGACAATCTATGTCTAAGTCAGCAAACGTCAAAGAATCGATAAACTGACCAATGATTTTGTTTGCACATGTCTGTGCTGCGACGCCATGAGTCGCTGATGGTGAGACTAAATGTTTTGCATTGCTAAAACTGACCATTGCAAGATCTGCCCAGCTTGGTGGCGTAGCAGGGTCAAGGCCACCAGATAAAAGTAAAATTGGAATATCTGTTTTAACTGGCTTATAGAAATCGTGCTCAACAGGTTCAACATCCCATATTGGGCAGGCTGTATCTAAAGATTCAATCATCATCTTGCCAAAATATGATTGACCAAACTGTTTTCTATCAGCCTCAGTTAACTTCGGCCAGTCTTCTCCACACGTGATAGCACTATGCATCCCCATTGCGATACTACCTAAAGTTTGTTCATTACCTAACAAACCGGCTAACGGGCTATAATTACCTTTCACAGCTGAATCTATTACCAATGGGATCAATGAACGTGTAGTGTGACCATACAGAGCCATCCTCACTGCACCACGCAATTTACTCTCAGTAAGCACCAGTGGAATTTCTTTAAAAGTACGAGGGTGTCTGATTTTGACCGTAATTGGTGTTTCCCTCAATTGCTCCAGTAATTTCTGGTAATCATCGGCCAAAGAAGGATATTGCGATAAGCATGATTTTTCTGCCATGCAATCAAGGAACACTTCATTTAGTGCACTATCAATTGCATCACCAATTGCCACTAAACTCTGTTGCATAGGAACAACCCCATCTAAGGTTGCGCTTGCCACAGAGTCTGGATATTGACGCAAATATTCTTGCGCAATACGAGTGCCATAAGATGCTCCGTACAAGTGGAGTTTTTCATAGCCAAGTGCAAGCCTAACGGCTTCGAAATCACTGGCAGCAGCCACAGTAGTATAATGAGACAGATCTACTCCAAGCTGCTCTTTACAGGTGTTTGTTTCCTCTTTTGTAAAAGCCACAAATGACAAAGCGTGATCATTAAACTTAAATTGCTCTTCAACCGTGCCACTATCACATTGCAATAACTGAGATTTACCTGTGCCCCGCTGATCGACAAGAATGATGTCTCGGCTCTCTCTGGCATATTTCAAGTTACGAGCAAAAATAGCCGCGACTTCTATCGCTGATTGGCCCGGTCCACCAGCAAAAGCCAATACAGCTTCTTTAGGATTCATATTTTTAATTGCAGGGATCACTGCAAAATGAATATCAACATTATTAGTAGATGTTTTTTTTGAAAGGGGCTGGCTAACCGAGCCACACATCAGGCGATCCTCTAAACCTTCCACATAACACGCTTCGAGTGCAGCCTCTTGCTGCGCGCAGGATATACCAGAATAGGCAATGGCAAGGGACGTTAAACTAATACCAAATAGCTTAACCAGTTGATTGCCGAATAAATTCATTACTGTTTTTCCTTATTTGAATCAGCAAGGTTTTGTTTTTTAATTAAAATAGTCTTGCAGTCACTGTATGACACAGTGGTCGTTAGAATAGTGGGCACAAATAACCAAGTCAACAAGAGATGTTTGTAATTCGGTTACACAAAACAACAGAAAGTGAGGTGGGTATCACAAAGTGCAATACGTCAGTCAATATTGCTTGTGATGATTAAAGTGTCTATTTCTATATTATCAGAGAGCATGATATAGAGACGCAGTTGTAAAAAAGGCCAGCAATTGCTGGCCTTATAATTTATTTTTTACGCTTTTTCTCTTCTTCGACCCACTTGCCTTCAACAAAAGTTGCTTTCCAGCCAGTGGCTTTGCCTTCAACTTCCGTCATTACATATTGAGTCTTTGTTTTACGTGAGTATCTTACTACTGCTAAGTTACCATCACTGTCTTTTTCAGGAGCATCAGCCAGGTAATAAAACTTAGAAGAGATCCTATCTCTAAATCTCTTTAACTCAGCAACTTTAGGTGCACGCGTTTCTCTAGACTTAGGGAACGTATGCGCGGCTAAGAAAATACCAGAAGCACCATCACGTAGAACAAAGTGTGCATCAGACTTCTCGCACTCAAGTTCAGGTAACGGAACAGGATCTTCTTTAGGCGGCGCAGCTTCACCGTTTTTCAGCAATTTACGTGTATTCTTACAGTCTTCTTTGGTACAACCAAAATACTTGCCAAAACGGCCTGATTTAAGCTGCATGTCTGCACCACATTTATCACATTCAATCACAGGACCATCGTAGCCCTTAATTTTGAATGTACCCTGCTCCACGACATAACCACCACATGCAGGGTTATTACCACATACATGGATCTTACGGGTCTCATCTATCAGATATGAGTCCATCGCTGTTTCACAGATTGGGCAACGCTTTTTCTGTCTTAAGCTTTCGGTTTCCGCATCTTCCACGTCAGCATCAATTGCTTCATCACCTGAAATCAAATTCATGGTTGTTGTGCAGCGCTCTTTTGGCGGTAAGCTGTAACCTGTACACCCTAAGAACACACCCGTCGATGCTGTGCGAATACCCATTTTTCTGCCACAGGTGGTACAGTCAATGTCTGTTTCGACCATGACATTTTGACGCATACCGCCTTCAGCTTCATCTTGGCCTGCTAATTCAAGTTGGCTAGAGAAGTCAGCATAGAACTTATCAAGTACTTGTGTCCACTCTCGTTCGCCTTCAGCAATATCATCCAGTCGACCTTCCATTTTTGCAGTAAAATCAAAGTTCATTAAATCGTTAAAGTTTTCAACTAAACGATCTGTGACAATTTCACCCATTTTCTCTGCAAAGAATCGTCTATTCTCAACACGCACATACCCGCGGTCTTGAATAGTTGAAATAATTGCCGCGTATGTTGAAGGACGGCCAATTCCTCGTTTTTCAAGCTCTTTAACTAAACTTGCTTCACTGAATCTTGCTGGTGGCTTAGTGAAGTGTTGTTTTGGATCTAGTGCAACTAGGTCAACGCTGTCACCAACAGCCACTGCAGGTAATGCTTGTTCTTCTTCGCTCTTCTTACGAACAGCAGGTTGTACCTTTGTCCAACCATCAAATCTAAGTACACGACCGCGTGCTTTTAGCGTGTAGTCATTCGCACCTAATGTAATATTGGTTAGGTCATATTCCGCTGGTGTCATCTGACATGCAACAAACTGACGCCAAATTAATTCGTAAAGCTTTTTAGCATCGGCATCGACGCCCTCAACATGACCAGATAATACATTAACATCCGAAGGACGAATTGCCTCGTGCGCTTCTTGTGCATTGTCTTTCGCACTATATTTAATCGGTGCTTTAGGTAAATACTTATCACCAAAGTTCCCTTGAATATAGTCACGACACATTTCAACAGCGTCATTAGACAAGTTTGTTGAGTCTGTACGCATATAAGTAATGTAGCCAGCTTCGTACAAACGCTGTGCTAACATCATGGTTTTCTTTACGCCATAACCTAAACGTGTACTTGCCGCTTGCTGCATTGTAGAAGTAATAAATGGTGCACTCGGCTTACTTTTGCTTGGCTTTTCTTCTACTTTAACAACAGACAGGCTAGCATTTTCAATTTCTGAAACTGCTTTAAGCGCTTCTTGCTCGTTAACAGGCTTAAACGTTTGACCTTGGTATTTGGTAACAGCAAATCTTACATCGGTTGTCGCCAGTTTAGTGTCAGCATGGATATCCCAAAACTCTTCTGGAATAAACGCCTTAATTTCACGTTCGCGCTCAACCAACAGGCGAACAGCAACTGACTGCACTCGACCTGCAGATAACCCTCGAGCTACTTTTTGCCAAAGTAATGGTGAAACCATAAAACCAACTACACGATCTAAGAAACGACGTGCCTGTTGTGCATAAACCATGTCAGTATTGAGCTGCCCCGGCGCTTCAAACGCCTGCTGGATAGCATTTTTTGTTATCTCATTGAATACCACACGTTTGTACTTTGATGCATCACCACCGATTATCTCTTCAAGGTGCCAAGCAATTGCCTCTCCCTCTCTATCCAAATCGGTTGCGAGATAGATATGGTCTGCATCTTGCGCAAGCTTAGTTAGCTCCTGAACAACTTTTTCCTTACCGGGTAGCACTTCATAATGTGGCTCCCAGCCTTTTTCTGGGTCGATGCCCATTCTTGCAACTAAATTAGCGTAGTCCTTTTGTTTGCGATATGCCGCCTTTTCATCTGGTGACATTTTACGTACTTCAGCCGGAGATTTTGTCGCAAGCCCTTTGGTTTTGCCTGCCCCTGACGTCGGTAGATCACGAACATGACCCACACTGGATTTCACAATGTAGTCTTTTCCCAAATACTTATTAATAGTTTTGGCCTTTGCGGGAGACTCTACAATTACTAGCGATTTGCCCATATCTGCCTATTTTGACTAATTCTGTCTGTTGTGCCCCATTGGGCGTTATTATTTATAGGTATATCCACAAACACCTATTGTTACAAGCTTTTCATTCTAACTTTTATCTGAACAGCGATTTATTAAGCAACTATTGTTGCTATTTTAAACAAACGTAACTCTGAACACGTTAAAAAGGCGAATATAGCGGATATGCGAGGAAATTCAAGCGTTAATAAAAAAGGGCCCTAAAAAAGGCCCTTTTTTCGATGTGAATATTAACCGTCGTCCCTAATAATAATGGATTTAGTTCGAGTTATGGTTTCACTGTCAGCGGATGGCCCAGGGATTTCAAAAGTGATTATCAAGTTACCTGTATCCCGACTATTTGAAGTCGTTTCCTGTGAGATTTCCACTACCGCTTTACCGCGTTCAAACCCTCCACTCGTGTATATAGTACTGGTAAGCTCACGAACATTTACAACACCATTGGTAGTAGCAATACTTATTTGTGTCCCTGCAGGAAGCGAGTTTCCGTATAAATCGGAGTAATATATCTCAACTTCAACTCTGTCAGCGTCATTAGGGTCGCTTCCAAGCGTTACGCTGCCGATATCACAGTAATTTGCATCTTCGGTATCTTCTAAGCCATCTAATCCATTCACTAACTGCTGTGTGCCATTAACAGTGTTAGTACAATCAGCGCCGCCAATTTGAGACTTATTGACGACAAAACGTGCATACACAACATCACTAGAAGCTATCAGCTCAAACTGCCTTCTTAAATCAACCAAATCTTTTGTACATTGACCCGCGTCTTCAGCAGTCTTACCACAAAGAAGCCCATTGTAGATACCGTCAGCAGCATCATAAAGCCCATTATTATTACCGTCTACATATACCTCGTTATGTCCACCGTCACTATTTGCTGGCTCGCATGGATCAGTTGCTTCATCGCCTCCACAGTCTTTGGGATCAAACACGTTGTCTTGGTTGAAGTCGATAAAAGCTTCCGCTAAATCATCATTGCGTGGCTGAAACTCTCCAATATCAAAGATACCATTTCGTCTTTCGATACCGCCGCTTGATGGTTTATCATGAAAGTTCTCTTGACCTTTAGCTGTTGCCAAAATTGATACCCTGGCACCTCTTACAATGGTTCTCCCATTTACAGTGGTTGGGTAAGTACCAATGCATGGAACAGGTTCTCCATTATATGTATCGCACACGTCTCCAATGCGATTTTGCCATTTAGGATCCGTAAATGGTAAATCACCTTGAGAACGCCACTGAACTCGACAAACACCATTCACAGCCGAACATTCATAAGAATTACCGCTACCTGAGCCATCAATATTACCAATAATTCCAGCTTCCGATTGCACGTTTGCAACTAAGTTATTTGCTGTGAGCTGGTTAAATTGGTCGCCAAAATAAACAAAAATGTCTACATTTACGCCTGAGTACCCTTGAGCATTAAGAATTGTCCCCGCTGGAGCAGAACCAAAACTATCTTGATCAGGAACACCTGATGATAAGACAACGCCAGAAGAAACCGCATTTACTTGCTCATCTGCTGGGATAAGTGTGAAGTTAGTAATGCCATCTGGTAGATCGCAAAATTCTAATGTGGCGTCTGCAGTACATTGATCAATCTTAGATTGCCAACATGTTGGAAATGAGCTGCTTAGTGCGGCTTGCGCAATCTGGTCATCTGATAAATAACATGCCTCAACAACTAAAGAGCCAGGAACAACTCCTCCTTTAATTATCGTTACAGCCTGACCTTCACTCGTTGTATTTCCTCGATAGCTGGTTAATGACGCGGCGCCTGACAAGTCAGCCAACCTGAATTCGATTTGCTTTTGTTGCATCGGGTTACCATCTGTATCAACCAATAAAAACCTGACTTCAGATGTAACCGGTACGCCGCTTGTGCTCGGTGGAATACCAATAAATGATTCACTTGCTCCTAAGAATTGAATGGCTTGCACGGGCGCATCATTAATGAAAAAGTCAAATTCAGCAGGGTCTGCAGATGCAATACTTGCTGTGATCGTTTCATTGCCATTACAACCGGTAGTTCTGTATGTGGACGTTGCGATCCCTTCTTTAGTTCTGACCGTCGCATCAATTGACGCCAGATTTGGATCTTCATTTACGCAAATAGACGAAAAGCCTACGTCCACTGGCTGTGTGTAAAGTGCCTCTTCAGAGAAATCACCTTCTACTGTCGATACTTTAGCCGTAATTATGAAACTGTCACCGGAATCTAACTCAGGTAAAGGTTGTGTATCAGGTGTATCTGATGCATTTAAAGTTGCTGTTAGTTGCAAATAAAGGTCATCAACACCCACACTGAAATTACGAAAACCTGTACTACCGTTAAATGTCACTGTAACAGTGCCTGCACCGTCGACATCTCCGGGCTGCAATTTAAGTAACGCTACGCCTTTTTTATCTGTAAGAGCTCGACCCGTGCTTGGTAGAACCTGACCTTTATCACTTTGAACTTCAACAATTTGTTCATTTGGTTCCGTCGCATCACCATCGAGTCGTGTAATAGCAACAAATAGTTCAGGTAATTCACTTGAACGAATATTAGTAACTGTCTGGCATCCGCCATTTATAGGATTTAATGTTTCAGTATCTCGGTTGTCATCCCACCCGTCATTACACCCTGTCAGTAGCTGAATATCAAAAGCGTAATCACCATCAAATACAATGGCATCCCCTTCTGAGTAGAAGTTAGAGTACTCTGAGTAAGAACTTGGCGCCAGCTCACTATCAGTTGCATAACCAGCTCGGATTCGGCCAAGACCTTTTGTCGTCGTCGCAAATAGTTTGGTCTTTGCCTCTCCATTCCCGTCTAAGCCTTTAACACTATCTGGAAGTGAGCCTTGATCGGTACTTTCGAAAAATACCGCACCTGTAGTCGCAGGCGTACCATTAATAATAACCCGCGCTGTGACCGTTGCACTTTTACCTTGAGCAATAGTATTGACATCTGTTACAGGGTTGCCCGTAATATCATCAATGATACTAATAATTTGAATTTGAGTATCACCATCGCCTAGGGACCATAAAGGCGCTTCTGCTTGAACCTGTTCGTTTGTACTTTCTTTACTATAAGTAGCAATGACAGTGTCAGCCCCCTCTTGATTGTTTGGCAAAATGCTGACAGAAGCAACACCATTTTCATCGGTAAAATCGATACCATCAGATGGAGAGGTTTGAATTTTATTATACTTTGACGAAATGGTAACTTCACCAACAGAAACAGGCTCACCATTATTTGTTAAAGTGACAACTACTTGACCACTTTTTGTTTCACTCAGTGGGTTTGCTTCATTAATCACCGCGCCATTTTGGTCCTGAACTGATATGCTCATCTGCAAACCGCCGTCACCTGCACTTGCAAAAGAAAATGGCTGAGTAAGCGTTAAGGTTTCAGATACATTATAAGTAGCTGTTAGCGTGCCAGAACCAGCAATATTATTATCTGTAATTATCGCTGTTACTTGACCCGCCGCATTGGTCTTTTGTGTAGCCCCAGTGGTTAGAGCCGCTTTGTCATCAATACTCCAAGAAATTTGCTGATCAGCTAATGGACTGCCGTTAAGCGAAAGTGATGCCACAACAGAAATTGGAGCGCCCAATGATAGACTACTCGTTGCGTCACCTTGAGCATTTTGTCCAATAAGCTCTAAAACATATGTTTCTTCTCCGAAAAACTCATTACCATTTGACTTAAACGCGAAAACGAACGGTGGTTGTTCATCATAAGTTGCAGCTATTTCCCCCGCACCAATCTCCTTGGTCGCCTTAACGTTGATACTAGCTTGTCCATTCGCATCAGTGACAATTCTTCCATTACTGGATGAAAACAAAAGCTCATCAAAGGTAAGGGTAATAATCTCACCTTCCATTGGTATACCATTATTTGTTAGGGTCGCCATAATGGTTGCATCCGCATCGCCTTCAAGCGGGTTTTGCGAACTAATATCCTCACCATTCGCATCCTTAAACGTTAAAGATATTTGCACCCCACCATCACCCGTTGCCTTATATTCAATGCTGTTCGAGACAGTTTGGCTCTCGGCATCAAATGACGCTGTAATGGTGCCTACCCCTTGATTACTATTGGCTACAATACCAACCAAAGCCACACCTTCACTATTTGTAAAGGCAGATGACGCGCCGTTAAAATTAGAGAATTCATCACCAACAAATTTAACTAACCTATCAGCTTGAGCCTCGCCATCTTTGGTTACAGTTGCTTGGATTTGAATAGGATTAGAAACACTTAGTTCGGAAGAACCACTTTGAGAATTAAGAGTCAATGCTAACGCATAGTCATCTGAGTCAGAACCGCCATCACCAGAGGAGTTTTTTTCAATCGAGCCTCCACCGCCACAGGCCGTCAGAAGGAATATCATAAATATGGTGCTAAACCAACGTATTGAAAACATCCGCCGTTCTCCCTCGCACAATTTAAAATTAGAGTTATTTGCACAATGTTAACTCAAATCTGGACAAAAAATCACAATTTTTTCGTAGTATCCGGCAATTTTTTTTGTTCATTTTGAGCCATCCTGTTAGGCTATAACCATTTTAACAACAAGAAGTTTTAGGGCGTCTCCAAAACAATGACTGATAATAATAAATTTAGCCTGACAACTCGCATCATGATTGCCATGATTGCGGGTATTGGTGTCGGTATAATATTGCAGCAAATTCTGGCTGGTGAGCCAGAGTTTTTAATCCCACTCGGGTTTGCTGAGTTTCCTGTAAGAGGCTTTTTTGTCGATGGCTTATTCCATGTCGGTGGACAAATCTTTATAGCAAGCTTAAAAATGCTGGTTGTACCGCTAGTCTTCATTTCCCTTGTATGCGGTACGTGTAGTTTAAGCGACCCCAAAAAGCTAGGCCGTTTAGGTGGAAAATCAATACTACTATATTTGACGACTACGGCTATCGCTATCACAGTTGCGATTTCTCTGGCTTTACTTGTAAGCCCTGGTGCAGGTATAGATATGCCAACGACAAGCAGCTTTGATGCAAAAGAAGCCCCAACGCTTGCGCAAGTCATTATCGGTATGTTTCCGACTAACCCAATAGATGCAATGGCTAGCGGTAATATGTTGCAGGTAATCGTTTTTGCATTACTATTTGGTATTGCAATGGCGCTCAGTGGCGAGCCTGGTAAACGCGTTGCGGCTGTATTTGAGGATCTAAACACAGTTATCCTTAAACTTGTTACCTTACTGATGAACTTAGCGCCATACGGCGTATTTTGTTTGATGGCGAAACTATTTACCGATATCCAAATGGGCTTAATTGTTGAACTCGGTAAGTACTTTTTGGTTGTCGTTGCAGCCCTGTTCTTCCATGCATTGGTCAACTACACAATTTTACTTAAAACGCTTACCGGCTTGAATCCTGTTACCTTCCTTAAGAAAATGAAAGATGCGTGCATGTTCGCGTTCAGTACTTCAAGCTCTAGTGCAACCATGCCAGTAACGCTTGAAACAGCAACTAAAAAGCTCGGTGCAAATAACACCGTTGCTTCTTTTACTGTCCCGCTAGGCGCTACTATTAATATGGATGGCACAGCAATAATGCAAGGCGTTGCAACCGTATTTATTGCACAAGTATTTGCTGTTGACTTAACATTGAGCGACTACCTAATGGTTATTTTAACAGCGACGCTAGCGTCCGTTGGTACGGCGGGTGTGCCAGGTGTTGGTTTGATCATGCTGGCAATGGTACTTAATCAAGTCGGCTTGCCTGTTGAAGGCATAGCAATCATCATGGGTGTAGACAGATTACTAGATATGACGCGCACAGCTGTGAATGTAACTGGTGACTGTATGGTAACTTGTGTAGTTGCAAAATCTGAAGGTGAATTGGACCAAGCTGTTTTCAATGACCCAAATGCTGCAAAAGAACTTGAAGAAAACTTAAGTACTTCTAAAGCTTAATCCTAAAGAGTGTAGAGTAGAATGATTTACAGCACTACTCTACACTAACCATTCAAATTATAAGCATGAATAATTCGCACCATCATGCAAAATATTCATCCATAACACTTCTACTTCAGTTACAATCGAGTTAAACGACACAACTGGATTGTAAATTATGACTTCAAATAAAAAAAATGTTGCTTTTATTGGCCTAGGTGTAATGGGTTTCCCCATGGCTGGACACTTGGCTGAACAAGGCCACAACGTCACTGTCTATAACCGCACCACCAGCAAAGCAGAGTCATGGTTAGAAACCTATTCAGGGCAACTTGCCTTAACACCCGCACTTGCAGCAGCAAACGCTGATATTGTTTTTATTTGTGTTGGAAATGACGATGACCTACGCGAAGTTACCACTGGCGATAGTGGTGTACTGCAAAGCATGAAAGCGCATAGTTATTTAGTTGACCATACAACAGCCTCAGCAGATGTAGCAAGAGAGTTAAATTCTGTATGTCAAAATAAGCAAATTGGCTTTATTGACGCGCCCGTTTCTGGCGGTGAAGCTGGTGCGGTAAACGGCCAACTAACCATCATGTGTGGTGGTGACCTTGATACCTACACACACATTGAACCTGTGATGGCTGCTTACGCACGTTTTTCCAAGTTACTTGGCAACGTCGGCTCTGGTCAGATAGCCAAAATGATGAACCAAATTTGTATTGCTGGCGTTGTTCAGGGCCTTGCAGAAGCACTCCAGTTTGGTCAAAATGCAAATATCGATTGCGAAGCAGTCGTTGAAGTCATTTCTAAAGGCGCGGCAGGCAGTTGGCAGATGGAAAACCGCCATAAAAGCATGTTGGACGATCACTATGAGCATGGTTTTGCCGTTGATTGGATGCGCAAAGACTTGTCTATCGCCCTTGATGAGGCCAAAAAGAACGGCTCTACCCTGCCCCTAACCGCATTGGTTGATCAATTTTACGCTGATGTACAAAAAATGGGAGGCAATCGCTGGGACACTTCGAGTTTACTAAAGCGCCTAGTTTAATTAAGGTTTTCGGTGTCACACTCGTGACACCCATCTTTTCTCTATCAACACCTTCTCCAATCTTCCACCCTAATGTGTACGTTGCGTTAAATTTAAATCAACTTGACATAAAATTGACCAAAATGACTGCTATGCTTGAACAATGGAGGGGATTTCACCTCAAGAGCAGTCAGTGGAACATATACAAACTCCACATGAAGATCATTAATAGAACTTGTTATATGCACGGAACCTTGCAGCATGGAAAATATTTACAGATACAGTGTTAAATTACTCACAGGTGAAACGCTTTCGTTAAAGTCGTTAAAAGGCAGGCCTGTTATTCTAGTCAACATCGCCAGCAAATGCAGCTTTACACCACAGCTAACTGCCCTTGAAAAAATGTATCGTAAATATAACAAAAAAGGTCTAGAGATCATCGCATTCCCATGTAATCAGTTCGGCAAGAATGAACCATTAGAGAATCAAATGCTTAAAGAGTTTTATCAATCGCACTTCAACTTAAGCTTTAACATTGCTGAAAAAACCTTAGTCAATGGACCTGATGCCCATCCATTATTTAATTATCTTAAGTCACATACTCGTGGTATTGCTCAAAATCGTGCGATAAAGTGGAACTACACAAAGTTTTTAATTGGTACTGATGGTGAGCTATTATCACGCTATGCACCTCGCACCAAACCAGAGTCCTTGAAGCAAATTATTGAGGGTCAGTTACAAGATGAAAGTAGCACTTTTCAGTTCGCAAAAGTATGAACACGCTTTTTTTTCAGATGCTATCTCAAAGTTCAATGGCATAGAGATAGACCACATAGAAAACAGCTTGACACGCGCAACCGTTTTTTTAGCATCTGGGTATGATGCCGTTTGTATATTCGTTAATGATGATCTCAATGCTTGTGTGCTAGGTGATTTAGCCGAACTAGGTATCAAGTTTGTTGCTTTACGGTGTGCAGGCTACAACAATGTTGACATCGAGGCAGCACATGCACTTGGCATACAGGTTGTGAGAGTCCCCTCATATAGTCCAGAAGCCGTCGCTGAACATTGCATGGCACTTATTCTGACCCTAACGAGAAAAACCCACAAAGCCTATAACCGCGTACGAGAAGAAAACTTTGATCTTAATGGCTTATTAGGGTTTAACATCCATAACAAAACGGTTGGACTCATTGGCTGCGGCAAAATAGGTCAATCACTCGTCTCAATTTTAAATGGCTTTGGTGCACACACGCTTGTGTATGATCCAAATATCGGTGAAGGCTCTTACACACAAGTCTCGTTAGATATGTTACTAGAACAAAGCGATATCATTTCACTACACTGCCCATTAACTGAAGCAACACATCATTTAATCGATGAAACAGCCTTTGGTAAAATGAAACCCTGTGTAATGCTCATCAATACCAGTCGCGGTGCATTGATTGACACACAAGCCTGTATCACAGCACTTAAATCAAAAAAGATTGGTTATTTAGGTCTTGATGTGTACGAACAAGAGTCAGAGCTTTTTTTCAAAGACCGGAGTGAAGAAATCATTCAAGATGACACTTTTGTCAGACTTAGCGGGTTTCCTAACGTCTTAATCACCGGCCATCAAGGCTTTTTTACCCAAGAGGCGCTAACCGAAATTGCCATGACAACGGTTAAAAACTTATACGCACTCAAAAATAAAACCCATACACCAAACATTGTCTAAAGCTGGGCAAAAAAAAAGCGCAGTCGAGCTGCGCTTTTTCTTTTTAAACCAATTTATTTATTTACAACAACATTTACGAATACAGCTGTCATTAAAATTGGACAGATAAAACGTAAATATTGCGCAAACCAATAATGCATACCTGAGGCGTTCTCAATCAGCTTATTTCCACGTTTCCACATCCAGCCTACAGTAACAAAATAGAATAACCCCATTAGCGGTAACTGATAGCGAGTAAATACTGAGATAACCAAGCCAAACAGCCAATCAAAGTTCATTATAATAAGACTAGAACACACAAGTATCACTAGCGTCACTACCCAAGTTGCACTTTTACGTTCCATGCCGTGATTTTCAACTAAAAAAGACACCGGAATTTCTGTGGATGAAATCGTTGAAGTCAGAGAGGCGATTGACATCAATACAAAGAATGTCAAACCAACCCAAATACCAATTTGTCCCATGCTCGAGAAAAGCTCAGGTAGAATTGCAAAAATGAGTCGCCCTTCCCCAGCCAGCTTGCCATCTTGAAACACTTCTACGCCATTTTGCTGCGCAACAAAAATAGCAGGTATAATCAACAAACCAGCTAAAAATGCCACGCCAGTATCTAACATAGCAACACTGAAAGTCAGTTTTGGTAGGTTTTCATTTGGTTTCAAATATGAGCCGTAAATCATCATACAGCCAACACCGAGCGATAAAGAGAAGAACGCTTGGCCCATTGCTGCAATAATCAAATCTGGGTCTGTAATTTTACTAAAATCAGGAACTAAATATGCTCTGAATCCGTCTGATGCTCCTTCAAGTGTCGCCATGTAAGCAATCAAACAGCATAGTAATAACAATAAAAGTGGCATTAAGCGACGTGACCATGTCTCAATACCTGATTTCACCCCTTTCAAAATAATTGCAGCAGTCAGTAGCAACATCAAAGGCGTGAAGATAAAGTTTCTATGTGTAGAATCCCCTGTCAGAAACTGACTCGCAGCATCCATACCTAATAAAGACGTAACGGGCTCAATGGAATGGGCGAGCATCCACCCGGCCACAATTGAATAAAAACTCAGCATCACAATCGCGCCAGCCAAACCAATGTAACCAGCTGCAGCACCTACACTTGGCTGTTTTTCTTGCCATGCTTGCTTCAATGCTTTTACTGGATTAGCTTGTGCTTGATGACCGAGGTAAAGCTCAGTGTACAAAGCAGGTAAAGCCAACAAAAAGATAACGATAAAATATGCGAGTAAAAAAGCACCACCGCCATGATTAGCAGCTTGCGTGGGGAAACCCCAAATATTACCTAAACCAACAGCAGCACCTGCCGCCGCTAGAACAAAACCAAGTCGGCTTTGAAAACCATCACGTACCTGAGCCATAATTGAACACAAATATAATTATTGTTTTGGCCAGCGATTATACCTTTTCGAGCGAAAAATGCGAGTGCAAGAACCCTCTTACAGGAACTTATACGGTTTATTAATGAATTAATGGCAACAGTTAAAAGCTTGAGCCTGGCTGTTGCAAAAATTCTAGCTCTTCATCTGTTGATACGCGGCCCAGAATGTCATTTCTATGAGGGTAACGACCAAAGCGATCGATGATTTTTTTATGTGCTAATTCGAATTCATATCCAGGTAAATCTCTGAACAGCACCTCTGCATGACGGTGGATCACTGCACTTTCGCTGTGCATAAACGGCATGTATAAAAACCCCACCTCTGTATCATTTAGTGCTTTATCAAACCCTTTTTCAATAGCTTGTTGTGACAAGCTTAGTGCTAACGCATCACTTGCAAAGGCTTGCGGCGTATCTCGGTACATATTTCTTGGAAACTGATCTAACACGATTATCTCGCACAAAGAGCCAACCGGTGTTTCACGCCACTTTTCAAGTTCACCGCTATGTGCCATCTTATGGAGGATTGAAAATTGGCTTTTAACCTTTTGATCAAATGTAGCTGATTTCTGCCACCAATCTTGCTCAGAGCAAGTCACAAACCAAAATTCATAGATATCTTGATACTGCATAAGTAACCTTTAGTGTTATGTACTCCTCTAACCTAAGCTTGTCACCATCCGCCTTTTATTGCAACTTTATCATTAATTTTTGTTATAGAATTATTTCTTCTTAGAAAGAGAATCAAAGGGGCATAGAGAATATAACTAGCCCCTGCCAAAGCAAAATGATTAAGCTGCTTCGAGCAACTTCTGATGAATTGCCTGCACAACCGCGTCAGAATTTGATTGCTCTACTAAAAAGCACAGATTATGTCGGCTTGCACCATGGCAAATTAAACGAATATCAAACTCAGACAACACATCAACCAAGCAGTCATCTCCACCTCTTAACTGAATCTCAGAACCAATCATGGCAACAAGCGTTAGGTTGTTTTCAACTGACACATGACAAAATTCGCCTAACTCATCAAGGCATGCTTGTTCAAGCTCAGGTCGTGAAGCATTAGGTGCATTGTCCAATGTAAGGGCAACACTAATTTCAGAAGTCGTGACAAGGTCAACGGAGATATTATAGTTACTGAGTATGGTGAATATTTTTGCTAAAAAGCCACTAGCTAACAACATTTCAGGGCTCTTCAAGGTCAATAAAATTTGATTTTTTCGCTGTGTAACAGCTCTTATGCCAGATTGAGATTGTGTTTCTTTTTCAATCCAAGTTCCACCCTGTTCAGGTGCTTTACTCGAACCCACAAATACCGAAATGCCTTTGCGACTTGCTGGTAGAATCGTTGCTGGGTGCAACACTTTTGCACCGAAAGTCGCCATTTCAGCAGCTTCGTCAAAGCTAAGCCTTGCAATTGGTTTTGCTTTACTGCACAACCTAGGATCTGTACTAAATATGCCAACGACATCCGTCCATATATGTACACTTTGCGCATTGATTGCTTCTGCAATAAGCGCAGCACTGTAATCAGAACCACCGCGACCAAGTGTCGTCGTTTGCCCATATTTATCGCTGCCGATGAAACCTTGTGTGACGACTACCTGCTCCTCAAGCAATGGCTGCAAGTGTTCTGAAGCAGCAATTGCTGTTGCTAAAATATCAGGCGTCGCTTTAGAGAAATTGCTATCAGTTTTCAATACCTCTCTTACATCGAAACGAACCGAGCTGACACCTAAGTTTCTCAGTACTTGAGTAAAGATAAATGATGAAAAGCGCTCACCAAAGCTCAATACTTCATCGCATTGCTGTGTGCTTAATGCTGGCAGAAGTGCTATATCTTTAAACTCCCTGTATGTGCCATCAAAACCAGACTGCAAGTCAGCATCGAGCGTCACATGCTCCAATATACGTTGCTGAATTTGCATCACAGCATCAACAAGTGCTTGTCGCTGAGTTTCATCTGCTTTTTGTTGCACCAATTCAACTAAGTGATTAGTGACGCCGGCACTGGCACTCACTACGACTACTCGAACATTTGGGTCATCATTTATGATTTGCGCGCAACGATGCATCGCTGTGAAGTCGGCAACACTGGTACCACCAAACTTAGCAACTACATACTGGGAATTCATTTTATCTCCTTGTGACAACATCGGTGCTGTCAAAAAATAAGGAGAACTCATTGGCAAGAGGATATTGAAATACATTGAAAAACCACTGCCAGAAGCTCTCCACCAATAATCGGTGACAGTTCCGGGGATTCAACCCCGTAAACCGAAAAGTCATTGTGACGACCAATCACTTTCCTCGGCGAATACTTCCCTCACTTGCTGTCGTTGGATGTCGTGTCCTCGAACAAGCTACCTAAGCATCGCACCTCTTCTGTCTATTTTGCGTGTTCTAACCTGAACAATAGCAAAATAAAAACCTGCTACTGGAGCAGGCTTTTAAAAACTATCTTTTAGACGTCTAGGTGTCAAGCAATTTTGTACCTAGACGTCAAAAAATTTATTTAGATAAGTTGCCCCATGTAAAATGAGCCTGCATAACCAATGGAATAAGCGACAAGAAGATATAACACCATCTTTAAATAACTCATGAATGTAAGCGCTTTAACTTTACTCATTGCAATGATCCCCGCAGCTGAACCAATAATAAGCATCGAGCCACCAACGCCTGTTGCATACGTAAACGTGAGCCACTGCTGAGGTGTCATTTCAATCTGTGCTTTAAGTAAAGCTGCCGTAAGTGGCACATTATCTACCGCTGCACTCAACAACCCAACCAGGTAATTTGCATATTCTGGTGCCAAAAATTGATATAACTCTGTAAACATGCTCAATACGCCAACTTCTTTAAGCGCGCCGACCAACAAAAGTACACCGACAAAAAACAGTAATGTGTCGTACTCTATCTCTCGTATGTAATCAATAATCTTTTTGTTGACGTCCTTTTTACGCATAAGAAACTGCGCGACTAAAAACATAAATGACAAGCCGAACAAAAATGTAAGCATGGGTGGTACTTGATATTGCACACTTAAAAACAGTGTTGCCAATACAGTCGACATGAAAATCACAGCAATGGTGATATCGGTTTTTTCTATTCTTCTTACTTCTTGCCTTGCAAAGTAAAGCTGTTCATTCATGCCAATAGACAACATGGCTGCCAGTGCAAACACACTCACAATCGCTGGCAACACCAGTAACAGCAGATCAGGAATGGTGACTTTACCAGCTAAAAATATCATTAAGGTCGTTACATCACCTGTGATCAAAGAGACACCACCAGAATTTACGCTAAATATGATTAATGTGGCATACTTAACAAGCTTTTTAGCATCCAACTTCAAAGACATGACAACCGCCAGCGAAATTAAAGTCGCTGTAATATTGTCTGAAATCGAAGAAAAAACAAAGGCAAATGCACCGACAAGAAACATTAACTTTCTCTCGCTGATTTGCTCAGGCATTATTCGGTGCACAATATTTTGAATAAAACCTTTGGAGTTTAAATAAGCAACAAAGGTCATCGCAGCCATTAAAAAAAGCCATAAGGTCGCGATTTCTAAAATGTTGTGATCGAGCTGATGTTGTATAGTTTCTGAGCTTTCACCATGAATTGGAGATATAAAAGCGATAATCCAACATAAAGTGCCAAAAAAAAGCGTCGTTTTGGCCTTGTTTACATGGATAATATCCTCTATAACGATAAGCACAAAAGCTAGCGCTATTAGGGTTAGGATTATGGAAGTGACCATACGCGTAAACAACCTGTAATAAAATGTAATTTTTGTAAAGGGCGATGTAAATCGGCGCGGAGTCTAACACTATGGGCAAGTGACTGCTATCGCTAATTACACTTTATGACAAATTAGTGAACTAGTGATGTCACAAAAATGATACAAACTGGAAAGTTATGATCCCAGCTAAAAAAGTTCTTAATACATTAAATGAGCACTGGAGTGTTTTAGAGTTGTTATTTAAACGCTTTAAAATGTCCGATTTCAGTATAAAAGATGTACAAAACTTCATAAAACTAAAAAACCCAAACTGGTCAAGTGAACGGGTTTATAAAGAGACAAATAGATTATTAAATCAAGAAATTATTATTCCATTAGCCAAATCTTCTCAACTTGAAATCAATCGTGCAGTCGCTGATTTTGCAAGCTTTTTATTACAAGAAGAGCACTTAGGATTGGCTGAAGAAATTACTGTACTAGTGAAAGATTTGCAACGCCTAGGCGAGCGCCTTTCTCAGGCAGGCAATGAGGGTGACCACAGTGAGTTGAGACGATTCAGCCGCATAATGGATGAACGCGTCAGAAAAATTGTAAAGCTTTTTCAACACAATGAAAGCGCCATCCTCAACCTAGTTGAACAAGCAAAGTCTGATCACAGTAATTTATCATTAAAACGACGTTATCAAGCTGTCATTGAAGCCTTTGACGAATACATTGAGCCTATGCTTGAAATGGTCGACATTCACGGACCATTCCAAGCCTGTTTTAGCCAAATTGAATTACAGATAAGTGAGCAGATAACTCAAATTGAACAGCTTGGGCGCGGTGCACACGACAAACGTATGTTAGAGCAATTAAGAACGCGCATTCTAGACATGCATTTAATTGGTCGTGAAAGCTTAGGTAAAAGTGCCGATATGCTCATGCCACTGCGTGAAGAGCTTAGACGCAATACCTTAATTACACGTCAGGCTGCCAAAGTATTGGGGCTTATTCGTAAAAATGGCGTTGACCGTATGCTAAGTCCTGTACAACCCGATTTTGTATCCGATATACAGCGTTTTAACCTTGGACAAAAACGCCACATGGTTGCTTATATGGCAAGTCTGGCAGAATTTGAACATGAAGAATATCAGCTGCCTGATCACGACGATGTACCCGCATACCAAAGCCCTAATATCCCAGACTATCAAGATGTTAGGAAATCATTTTCCAGCAGCGGTAAAAAGCGCACCGCCCTACTTGGCTTCTTAAGTGATAGCTACCCGAAGCTTGAAGCTGATGAAATGCTGTTTTTGTACCAGAAGCTTATCAGCGACCCTGACCTCTCGGTCACGCAGTCTGATTCTCAAGAATCAATGCAGCTGGCAAATACCAAAATTAAATTGTATCCATTTAGCGCTTCAGAGCACACTGAGTCTGACGCTGAAAAAGCAAAGCAATAAGTACGACACCATGACACAAATTAATCTAAACGACTTATCCCAGTTGCAAGCTATCAATAAAAAGCTTGCTGGTGGTTACCACATTAGTGAACAAGACACGACGCTTTGGCAAGAACTTGATCAGCACATTGAAGCTTACCAAGCGCTATTTGCAGCACTTGGTCACGATCTTCAGCATGATGCTCGCGGCTTCTATTATCTTGCCAGTGACGAAAGCACACCTAATATGGGCAAAATCAGCCGCGCCATTGCACTAACGGTGTTTATCCTTATCGAGTATTACGCAAACCAAGGCAAAGATCCTTTACGTGCGCTTTTTGACGAGCAAATCGATTTAGAACTAATGCAAACCCTCATCCAACTTAACAAACACTTATTTGATCAATTGGAGATCTTCTCAGGATCAGATTTAAGAAAAGATGTCTTTTTAAGAATGCTGAGATTAGGGCTTTGTAAAGAAACCGAGCGTGGTTTTATATTGTTAGCACCGGTTTATAGATATATCGACGCCTTGATGGAAGTCAATGAAGATAACTTTGAAGCGCTAGAGGAAGAAGTATGAGCGAATTATATGGACTAAGCAAACTGGCGCTTTTAAACACGGCAGGCTACGCCAAGTGTGTTATCCCATTAGATAAAAGTGCATCTATCTGTGCCCCAAACAACACGGGTAAAAGCTCTGTTATCAATGCGCTACAATTTCCATTAGTCAATGACTTACGTTTGACTGAATGGGATGGTCACGACTTAGAAGAAACCAGAAAATTCTACTTCTCTAGTGATCAATCTTATATTTTACTCGAAGCAAACCTCCCTCATGGCGACGTCGTGATTGGTGTCGCAGGCCTCGGTAAAATTGCAGGCTATGCGCATCAGTTTTTTTGCTACAACGGCAAATTAAACCTTGATGACTTTACTGAAGGCAAAAGCATCATCAAATACACCAAGTTATTTAATCACCTTGGTGAAAAAGGTTTCAAGCCCATTGAGCTTAAAGCTGCCGAATTAAACGCATTATTAACTGGTGGTGCGACGCCTTACGACGGCGACATTAACCTTAAAATGATCCCGCTTAACAATGTGCAAGATGCCGCGATCTATAAAGAGATCTTTAGACGTATCTTAAATTTGCACAAACTTGGTGCTCATGATGTTAAACGCTTTATGTTACGAGTTTTTGAACGTCATATGTCAAATTCAAAGGTCGACTTTTATGAAGTATGGCGCCGCGCGTTTGACAAGGTTAACCGCTCAAAACGGGAGCTCAATGCACTAGAGTCAATGCAAGAGCCCATTGCTGCACTTGAGCAGATGATCGAAAGTGAAGCAACCATTAAAGGCAAATTAGCTGCTTATGCGCCTAAGATTGACCAAGCCATTATCGCCTTTGATGAATATCAAACGACACAGATCGATGAGCTTAACGAACAGCTTGAAAACATCGAACAAGAAAAGCGTGATTTTGAGCAAAAACAGCAGCTTTATGTTCAGCAATCTCGTGATATCGAGCGTAAGCAAACACAAATTGAGCAGTGGTTTACAGACTACCAAGCCCTTAAATCAGAGTTTGAGCTGACCAATCACGCTACTTTGAAGACCAACCTAACACTGTTGAAAAAAGAGTATGAGCAACTGTCGTTCTCAATTAACAGTGCGCAAGGTCAAAGCTTACATACACTTGACTACCGAATTGGTGAAACGCAAAAGCAAATCAAGAGCTTAAAGCTTCAGCTTAAAAACTTAGAATTTAATTTATTTACGCGTATGCGTGAGGATCTCTCTTTAAAAGAAGTTGAAGAGATCTCACGAATTTTAAATCCTGATCTGCTCTCTTTTGCCACCACTTCACAGGGTGAAGTCACAATTGAAGATGAAGACGCATTTGCAGACTTCTTAGCGCTTCTATCAAACGCTGTAAAAGGCGGTGAACTTAAACTGCCAGGTGTCAGCATTAAGCTGAAAAAGCTAGCGCCTGTGCAAATGCAAAGTGGAGAGAATAAAGCACAGCTACAAGCCCAGCTTGAAGCCCTGCAGCGCTCGCTCACAGAGCTTAAACAACAAAGAGAAGTTGCTGCAAACGTCGCCGACAAGCAGCAAGAACGCGATGCGCTATATCAGGAGCTGATGGCAACCGAAGAAGCACTCAAGCGCTTTGAGCAATTCCAAACTATGCAGCAATCAGCTGAAGCACAGCTTGCGCTTAAAGACCAATTAACGGCTGAGCGCGAGCAAGTTGATGACTATTTACAAGATGTGCAACGCAATGCGGGATCTATTTCAGATCGTCGCTCGATCATCAAGAGCAAACAAGATCTCATCCTGAGACAAAGCGATCGTTTAAAGCAAGTTAAGTCTGAACGTATCGACCATACATTGGCGATTTATGAGGGTAAGCAAACCCCTTACCCTATCGATGTTAAAATTGACTTTGATAACCTGTCAGAAATTGTGCATCAATTTAATAAAGACTGCCAAGAACTGAGAAATCTTGATGTGAATGTCAGAAACACTTATTTGCATATTTACAATGCAGGCATCACAAAGTTTGATAACGAAACCGATGAATCAACAAAATACGCTAAATTGATCAGCGCCTATCATAATATTGATAACGAGCGCGATGCGGTAGAGCGTCAAGCACGTGTTGCACTTACTGAGGTTGCGGCAACAATTAAAGGTCTGAGAGAAGACTTAGATCGCTTACGCCGTGAAATGAACAGTTTTAACCGTGGGATCAGCCAACACCGTATTTCAAACTTAAAAGCGTTTAAGATAAATGTGATCCCTCGCAAGATGCTGGTTGACAGTATTGATACTATTATCAGTACCTCAGAAGTCTACGAGCAAGGTGAAAGTTTTGATTTACTAAGTGAAGCACAAGCAGACGAAAAAGCGGTAAATGAAGCAAAAGATCACATTATCAAGCTGGCAAGTGAAAAAGCTGGCCTGACGCTAACTGATTTATTCGACATCCGCTTTGAAGTCGTCAACCGCGCTGGTGAAACCGAGCACTTCGATAAAATTGACTCTGCCGGCTCAAACGGTACACGTATCACCATTAAGCTACTGTGTGGCATGTTGTTTATTCGCTACCTGCTTTCTGATCAAGAGCAAGCGTTGTACCGTATACCTATTTATATTGATGAAGCGGCTGATATCGACCCGCAGAACCAAAAAGCAATTATAGAGACTGCCTTAAGCTTTGGATTTGTGCCTATCTTTGCTTCGGTGAAGCCACAGATAAGTTGTGATTACCTAGTGCCAATTCGCAGTGTGAATAAAGGCAGCCAAAACTGGGTAGACGAAAAAGACTGGATTGAAGTGGAACATTCGTAGTTTAAAATGGTCTTAATAACTGGATCTTAGAGCATTTTTGCTTATCCATTAGGGTCCAGTTAGTATTACAAGGCCAAAAGCCTTAATTAAGGAGTAAAAAATGACTCGTAACCTGCTTGTAGCGCTAAGTTTAATTGTTTTAAGTGCTTGTTCTAACACACCGGATTGGGACTACGATAAATCTGTTGAGTTTGCCAATTACAAAACCTTTTCCTGGTCTCCTGACACTGCCAATTTTGATAAAGGTGCTGACAATTATCAGATCAGTGAGCTGATGGAAAAGCGTGTACGCAACGCAATTATTACTGAGATGGCACAGCATGGTATCACTCTTGTTGAAGGCACTAAAGCGGATGTAATGGTAAACTTCCACGCGGCAGTAGATACAAAGCTTGACGTAGACACTTTTAATACCAGCTATTCTGCACGCTGGAACTATTGGGGTGTTGGCTGGCATACACAAACGCAAGCGCGCGAATATGAAGTCGGTACTTTAGTCATTGATATTATCGACAGTGCGTCAAATCAACTGGTTTGGCGCGGCGCAAAAGAAGGTCGCTTACGCAAAAAGCAATCGCCTGAAAAACGCACCGAGTCGGTTAATAATACCGTCAAAGATATTCTCGCCAACTTCCCTCCAAAGGTTGAGCACTAAAGGCACAATTAAGGCAGCAACAAGCTGCCTTTTTAGATTTACCCTACTGATTTCATTGTTCAGACTTGCAAGGGAATTTCAATTAGGTAAAATTCGGCGGTTTCCGGTTCTTAATGAGCAATTATCTTGATTGAGCAACTTCGTAAAGACTTTCCTTTATTACACCAACTGGTGGATGAGCAGCCACTTTGTTATTTTGATTCTGCTGCCACAACACAAAAGCCACAAAGTGTAATTGATGCAGTAAGCCATTTTTATCAGATCGAGAATGCCAATGTACACCGCGGTGCACACACGCTTAGCGCTGATGCAACCACAAAATATGAAGCTGTTCGCGACAAACTTGCTCAATACTTAAATGTTCATAGAAACGAAGTAGTTTGGACTAAAGGCGCAACTGACTCTCTTAATTTAATCGCCCATGGTCTATCAGAAAAGTTAACTCAAGATGATGTGATTGTACTCTCTCCTTTTGAGCACCACGCCAATATTGTGCCTTGGCAGCAAGCAGCTGCCAGAACAGGTGCTAAAATCGTTGTTTTACCCGCGTCAAAAGAAGGTGTATTGGACCACAATGCCTCTATTGAACTCATACACGACCTTAAACCAACGATTTTAAGTATTTGCCATGCCTCAAATGCGCTAGGCAATATTCATGACGTCAAATCATTGATTGAGGCCTCAAAAGCCTATTCAACAATCACTGTCGTTGATGGTGCCCAATCATTTATGCATTTAAAACCAGACTTAACACAACTTGATTGTGATTTTTTTGTGTTTTCGGCTCATAAAACGCTTGGGCCAACGGGCCTTGGTGGACTCTTCGGTCGTTTTGAACTGCTCAATAGCCTGCCTGTTTACCAGACCGGGGGCGAAATGATCGACACTGTTAGCTTCTCAGGCACAACGTTTAGACAAGCACCTGAAAAATTTGAACCTGGTACACCTAATATCAGTGGTGTCCTCGGCTTTGGAGCGGCACTTGATTATCTCAATAATATTGAAAGAGATGCGTTGATTGAGCACGAGCATGCTTTGTATCAATATCTAATATCAAATCTAAAAAATATCGCAGGCGTTAAAATTTGGGGCGACACAACACATAATATTGGTGTTGTCAGTTTTACGTATAAAAACGAGCATCACTTTGACATCGCTACCCTATTAAACACATACGGCGTCGCAGTAAGAAGTGGCCACCACTGCACACAGCCTTTAATGGCACATTTAAATATTCCCGGCACAATTCGCGTAAGTCTTGCGTTTTATAATAATCAGCAAGACATCGACACTTTTATCAGTGCACTTATAGAAACCATTGAGATGTTGGAAGAATAATGGATATCAATCAAATCCAAGAAAAGCTAAACAGTTTATCTGGCTGGCAAGCAAAATACCGTGAGATCATGTTGCTTGGTAAACAACTGCCAAGCTTGCCAGAACCGCTGAAGACCACTGAAGCGCTTGTAAAAGGCTGCGAAAGCAATGTATGGTTGCACATTGACCTAGACGAGTCTCAGCAACGCCTCGTGCTTATTGCTGACTCAGATACGCGTATCGTAAAAGGGTTATTGGCGATTATTCTGGCCTGCTACAACCATACATTACCAAATGAAGCAAAAGACATAGACGCTTATCTGCTATTTGAAGACATGGGCCTAATTAAACATTTAAGCCCATCTAGAGGCAATGGTGTCAAAGCGATTGTTGAACGTATTCAACAACAGGTAAATATGCTCCAGTAATTGGAGCTACTTACTTGTTCGAGCTTTTTTATCTAAATATTTTCGAATAGATTTTGCTGCGGCAAAAAAGCCAAAACTGCCAGTCACCATGGTTGCTGAGCCAAAGCCTGTTGCGCAATCCATATTTTTACTGCCATCAGCTTGTTGTTTCGCTTTACACACTTCGCCATCCCCTGTTGGGTAAACCAGTTGCTCTGTAGAATACACGCAATCTACGGCAAATTTACGCTTGGGGTTAGTGGTAAAGTTATATTGCTTGCGCAGTAAATATCGTACTTTTGCAAGTAGCGGATCATGGGTTGTTTTAGCAACATCTCCAAAACTAATCTGACTTGGGTCCGTTTGACCACCTGCTCCGCCAGTTGTGATGACAGGGATTTTGTTACGCTTACAATGCGCTATCAGTGCCGCTTTCTCTTTTACAGCATCAATACAATCAATCACATAATCAAAGCCTTGAATGTACTCTTTGATATTCTCTTGCGTAATAAAATCGTCTATTACCGTGACCTGACAATTTGGATTGATGCTTTCAAGACGAGACTTCATTGCCTCAGCTTTAATTTCACCCACTGTTTGCGTCACTGCGTGTAATTGACGGTTGATATTCGTCACACAAATATCGTCAAGATCGATCAGCGTAATATGTCCGATACCAGTTCTTGCTAATGCTTCAGCAGCCCAACTGCCCACACCACCGATGCCTATTACGCAAAAATGCGCGTCACTTAACCATGCTAATTGTTGGTCACCATATAATCTGCCGATGCCACCAAATCGAAGTGACGTATCTTGATCTGTCATATTACCACTCTAACTGCTCAGGCTGACGCCATGATAAAAATACTTCATGCTCAATTAATTGCATAAATTTACTGCCTTCCTCAGGCTCGATACTAAAAGCCACACGCTCGTCATTCCAATTAAACGAGAGATAGTAAGCGTGTAAATACACTCTATCGGACTGTTTACCACCGTAGCTATCATCACCTAAAATGGGTGCCGACAGGCTTTTCAAGGCAACTCGTAATTGATGAGTCTTGCCACTGTACGGTTTCAGTAAACAAGCCCTTAGACCCGGCTCAATGCTTGTAGAATAAAACCGGGTTATCGCTGGGTTTTCTTGGCTTTTTAAAAGTTTATATGTGCCACGTCGAGACTTAGCCATATCACCTTTTATCCACCCTTGTTTTTTCTTTGGCTTATCTGAAATCAGCGCGAGATAATATTTATCTACCTCGCGACTTGTGAACATCTCTGTCAGTTTAGCAGCCGCTTGACTAGATTTTGCCAACACCAATAAGCCAGATGTGACCTTATCTAATCGGTGCACTGGAAATAAACTGATCTCCAGTTGCTGCTCCAGCAAAGCGACAAACCCAGCTTGCTCTTCGCTATGAAAACTCAAGCCACACGGCTTATAAGCAACAACAAAATCCTCATGCTGCGCAATGACTTTAATATCAGCCATTTAAAAACTCAATCACGCGATTTAAGTCTTCAGGTGTATCAACGCCTGCATGCACCGGTTTGCACGCTTTAGTCACTTTAATTGAGTGACCGTGATAAAGTACTCGAAGCTGCTCTAAAGACTCTTGCACTTCCAGCGGTGATACGCTCAGATCTAGATAGGTTTTTATAAACCCAGCGCGATAAGCATAAATCCCTACATGACGCTTAAAGTGTGTAAGAGGAATACTCTTTTTATCCAACGACATCATGCTGTCACGCTGAAACGGGATCGGTGAGCGAGAAAAATACAGCGCATTATTCTTAATATCGCTGACTACTTTCACAGCATTCGGGTTGAGTACTTCTTCCACATCTTCAATGTCAACGCTCAATGTTGCCATAGGTGCAGAAGAGTTGAACAGTAACTCCGCCACTTGAGAGATATTTTCTGGTTCAAGCAAAGGCTCATCACCCTGTACATTCACCATTAATGTATCGTCATCCAAGTTAAGTAACTCAACAACCTCAGCTAAGCGTTCAGTGCCAGACTGGTGATCTTCACGAGTCATCAATACGTTATCAGTAAAACGCTTTGCTTCATCAAAAACCAGCTGGTGGTCAGTCGCGATATAAACTGCTTTTGCACCTGACTTTTGCGCTTGCTCGAAGACTCTTTGGATCATTGATTTACCGCAGATATCCACAAGTGGCTTGCCTGGCAAGCGTGTTGATGCATACCTTGCAGGTATGACAACTATGAATTCCACTTTTCTACCTCTTCAAGAGATAATTCTCTTGCCTCATTTTCTAGCAAAACAGGAATATCATCTCTTACTGGATAGGCAAGCTTTGCTGCTGTGCTGATAAGCTCTTTGTTATCTTTATCATATGCTAATTTGCCCTTGCATACTGGGCACGCAATAATTTCAAGTAATTTAGTATCAAACGCCATGGGTAATAATCCCCTTTCTATCTAATAAGTTGTGGAGCTTGTTAACAAGCCCTTCTGACGGAACAGCATCTACGCGTAAAAAATACCAGTTGTCTTTCGCATAAGACTGGCATTTCACTGCGTCTTTTTCTGTCATAAATATGTTGCTTTTGTTGTAGATCTCAAAATCTTGTTCAGTAAACATATGATGATCTGCAAAGTGTTTGCTTTGTGTAATTGTCACTCCATTTGCACTAAGCGACTTCTCGAAGCGAGATGGGTTGCCTATTGCACTTACGGCGATACCTTTAGGCTCAAATTGTGTAACCCGTGCCCCCGTTTTCACACTGTAAATACCTGTTGTATTGAGTGAGTAACCGTCCTCTTTGATGGAACCATTAAACACAGTGAGGTCAACTGACTTTAAGCGCTTTGGCGTTTCTCTCAGTGGCCCAGCAGGTAATAATAATCCATTGCCAAAACGACGCTCGTTGTCAACGATGCAAATCTCAATATCTCTATCAAGCTGATAATGTTGCAGCCCATCATCGCTTACAATGATGTCAGGTTCATTATGCGTGATTAGATATTCGATACTCGCTTTGCGGTCGCCACCGATAACCACATCACAGCCTAACCGTTTATAAATTAATAACGGCTCATCTCCCGCCAACTCTGCGGTACTGTCATCACTTACTTTGTATGGTGTGTGTGGCGGCTTGGCACCATATCCACGACTGATCACGGCGACTTTCAAACCAAGTGATTGTAAATAAGGCACAAGCCAAAGTACAAATGGTGTTTTGCCGTTACCGCCAATACCAATGTTACCTACAATCATAACTGGCACAGATGCCTTGTATGATGACTTTATGCCAATACGAAACATCCACCTTCTTACAGAGCTTACTAACCAAAAAAGTCCGCTCAGTGGTAATAAAACAATATTGATAAGGCTGATTGGTTTATACCAACTTTGTTCCACTTTGTTCATTGTTATTCACCATATTGCATCTTACAAAGTGCAGAGTACGCTCCATCGTTGGCTAGCAACTCGTCATGTTTCCCTTGCTCAAGCACTCGACCTTTATCGAGTACATAAATTTGATCGGACTTTTCTATGGTTGATAGGCGGTGTGCAATGACTATCGAGGTCTTATTAACCATCAGCTTATCAAGCTCCTCTTGGATCAATCGCTCAGACTCTGTGTCTAAAGCCGAAGTAGCCTCGTCTAATATTAATACAGGCGCATCTTTCACAATCGCACGTGCTATCGCTATACGCTGCCTTTGACCGCCAGAAAGCATGACACCATTCTCACCGACTTCAGTGTCTAAACCTTCTGGTAAGTCTTTAACAAATTCCCAGACATGCGCTTTTTTAGCAACTTCAATTAGTTCCGCTTCACTGAGCTTTTCATCCAACCCATACATAATGTTATTTGCAATCGTATCATTGAACAAAGTGACATGCTGAGAAACAAGCGCAAATTGGTTTCTGAGGCTAGCTAAAGTGTATTCGCTTAGATCTACACCATCTAATTTAATAGAGCCGCTATCCAATTCATAAAACCTCGGTAGTAAACTAGACAATGTCGACTTGCCAGAGCCACTGCGGCCCACTAACGCAATACTTTTACCCGCTGGGATCTCAATCGAAAGGTCTTCAATGACTGGTTCATCTTTTGTAGGATAGGTGAAAGTAACACCTTGTACGGAAATTGCACCTTTAACACTATCGACAGAGTACGTGCCTGTATCCTTTTCTTTTTCTTCATCAAGTACATCAAAGATACTCTTCGCAGCAGCAATACCTCTTTGAAAATCACTGTTTACGTTTGCAAGCTGCTTCAAAGGACGAAGCATCATAACCATAGCCGTGATCAAAGATGCAACAACACCTGGTGTTAAAGACTCATGTACATCTGGCATTGCGATAATCGCCAAAACGACGGCCATGGCACTGGCTGCAATCAGTTGAATGACTGAAACACTGAGCGCCCTTGTTGCATCCATTTTGACCCGCTGCTGACGATTATGGTTATTCACCTTAGCAAAATGTGTAATTTCTTTTTCCTGACCTCCAAAACCATGGATCTCTTTGTGGCCAGACAGCATTTGTTCTGAGCCTCTTGTCACCGCGCCCATAGCATCCTGAATGCTTTTTGAAATCTTTCTGAAACGTTTAGAAACTATACTCACTACAATGGCAACAAATGGCACAATAACTAAAAATAAAAGAGATAACTTCCAGCTAATTGCGAACATGCCCCATAATAAAAAGACAACAAACGCCCCTTCGCGGATAGCAACTTGAAGTGCACGTGTAACCGCCTGTTGAACCTGCTCTGTATCGAATGTGATTTTTGAAACCAGTTCACCATTAGAGTGTTTATCATGAAAAGAAACTGGCATAAACAACATATGCTCATACAGTTGTTGTCTTAGCTTTCTGACGACTTGAGAGCCTACATAGCTTAAACAATATGAAGACATATAATTAAAGATACCGCGCCCTAAGACCAATAAAATGACCACAATAGGAGCCATGGCGAGTACTTCTTGATTACCTTGCGTGAGACCATCATCCATAAATGGTTTCATTAACTGAATAAACAGCGCATCCATTGCCGCATAACCAAGCATGCCAATTATTGCAAACAAAGACGCTGCTTTAAATTCATAGGTGTAAGTCAAAAGCCTTTTATATATTTGCTTTGCAGACTGTTGCATAGTGTTACTCTAAAACTTCAAAACCCCCTTATTGTATCTGCCATCAAGCAAAAACTGAATGCATTATCTTAAAAACCATAGATTTTTCGCGTTTCTGGCGGTGTAAACTTCAAAGTGCTGTTTAAAAACGCGGATCTGAACTTGACCATCCAATGCCGTGTCGTATGTTTTATATCCAAAATGGTGATAACGCCTTACAACATCTGAATGAGGCAGCTCCCAAGGCGTGTTAAAGCTGCGAGAAAATATGGCTAATTCTGCGTCTACTTGCTCAATAAACTCGGCACTGGAAGATGTACGACTACCATGATGTGGAGCAAGTAAAAATGAAGCGTTTAGATGCTCTTCATATTTGGTAATAATGCGCGATTCAATGTCAGTTTCAATATCACCAGGTAGCAAAAGTGTGAATTCGCCATCGCTTATCATAACAACACATGAACTATTATTATCATTGCCCTGTAGCTGCTCAGGCCATATAGACTGAATAGTCAAACTGCCTAATTCAATCGTTTTTAGCAAACATGGCTGTGCATATTCCTCTCTATGAAAAGTTCGTAATGTTTCTCTATAACCAAGCAAGTTTAAATCTTTTAACCCTCCAGCATGATCGCCATCATCGTGGCTCACAATGGTATGTATAAGCTCAATATTATTCGCTTTGATATAAGGCATCACAACATGTTTGAACATAGAATACGTACCAAAGTAACTGGCGCCCAAATCATACAAAAAACCTTTTCCATTGTGCTCCACCAACACTGCACTGCCGTGTCCAACGTCAAAAATATTGATTTGCCAAATAGGTTTGGGGCTCATCCACCAATGAAGCGAAGTGGCGATTAATGGAATTAATGAATAAAAACGCGTTAACGGATTAGATAACAACACAATAACAAGCATCACTGCGATCAGTTGGCTCACTGTGATTGGCGCAATGTCTAACCAGTGAAAATTTAATTTCAATAGCCATCTGTAGGCATCAAAGAGCCAAATATCAAGCAGTGAAATAGCACTCACATCAAAGACGTGAAAAATTGCAGACTGCAATAAAATTGCCGGAAAGATCACACAAGATAATAATGGGATCACCACAATGTTTACAACCAAGCCACTAATACTCACTCCCTGAAATGCAAAGATTGTCAATGGGCATAAAAATACAAATATAAGTAGCTGTATCTTTGTAATCCAGACCAATTTATCTCGCCATTTCAAGGACTCTCCTTTCGCCCTCTTCTGTTTTGAAATAAACCATAGGATGCAACTCACGGCTACAAATGAAAAATACAATCCCATGTTTAATAATGAAAATGGAGAAACTAAGATAATCACTGTGAGCGCATACAAAATAAGCCTAAAGAAACTAATGCGAGTTCCTAATAAATAACAAACCACACCTATCAGTGCCATTAACCAAGCGCGTTGTGCTGATATTTGCATGCCACTCACAGTAACATATAACCCGGCACTAATGAGCGCACATAAAACCCCAAGGGTATGGGTATTGGCATCTTGTTTTAGGAAGCTTTGCAGTGGTATTAGAAGAACTTTTAAAAGCATAAAACTTAATGAAAAGAAAATCGCTATATGCAGCCCAGAAATGGCGAGTAAATGACTGAGTCCCAACATACGAAAGTGCTCTTTATCTTTTTTGGGGATTTTAGATTTATCACCAGTCATCAATGTGTAATATAGCCAGCTCAACTCATACTTTTGAAAAACACTTGAAATATAGTGCCTATAGTTAGTTTGCCAAGCTCGATCTTTACTATCATGTCGTTCAATCTCTATCTTGCCTTTAAAATAAACATGATTTTGAAACGCAAATAGCTCACTATCAAATGTATATAAGTTTTTTCGTGATCGAAACTGTTTCAACTTTGCTTTACCTGCAATCATGTCGCCTTCTCGCAGCTGCAAAGTATGATTACTCACAGACAAATTTGCGCTAACAGTTTGCCACTTTCGGACTTGAAATTTGTCAATCGATTTAATGTCAACTTTAATATAAGACTGTTTTCCAGACTTAATAACTTGAGACACTGTTGCTACAACTTTAACTTGTTTATCAACAACTAAATCTTGCCAAGATATGTGGTAGAACATGAAGTAATTCAGGCTTGTAACAAAAATACCTAAAATAAAACCTGCCAAAACGTTCGAAAAAAGCTTAAAATAGCTCTTAACAATAACGAGCAAGGCAAAACTGACGGGTAATTGCCATGTATCCATGAAGAATACGGATATAACACACCCGAAAATGATGCCGCAGCAAATCAAAATTGAAGTAGATGGTTGCTCCATATGGCGAAAAAAACGATCCAACGCTTTTTACCCGATCACAACAAGATCAAAGAACAAAAATCGTTACGAATTTTTGGAAGTTTATTGCATGATGCAAACCTGTGGCACCTTAATCGACGCTCAGCTAGAGGCGCATTTTCAGTTGGACTCTTTTTTGCGTTCATCCCTGTCCCTTTTCAAATGGTTTTAGCGGCGGCCCTCGCAATTCCTTTCCGAGTTAACCTGCCTTTATCAATCGCACTGGTTTGGATAACTAACCCATTAACAATGCCACCCATATTTTATTGCTCATATCTTGTCGGTGTTTTTGCATTAGGTCAAGAGATTCAGCCTTTCCAATTCGAACCTACGTGGGAATGGTTAACACAGAGTATTTCCACTATTGGTCCTGCTTTTATTGTTGGCTCACTTATATGTGCATCGATTGCTGCAGTTATCGGATTTTTCGGTATTGATTACCTTTGGAGACGCTCAGTCAATAAAGCTTGGGAAGCTAGAAATCAATAATATTTTCTCATAATAAAAAAGGGCCTTATGGCCCTTTTTTATTATACTTACTTTCTGCGTCTTCTTAACATTAGCAATGGCAAAGCAAAGAAGCTAAGCATGCTAAAAGAACCAGAGCTTCGCTCATAAGTTTCAGCTTCTTCAGCTGGGCATTGGTCTGGTTCACCTGTAATCGGAGTTAATAATACTGGCACAGATATAGACTCATACTCGTCGTTTCCTTGGCTGTCTTTAGTAACATTACCAAGACTGTCTCTACGCTTTGCAGTTTTTGTCGCTAGAGCATAAATACGGTTGTCTTCTGTGATCTTAACTGCATCGCCAACTCGATAATTAAAATCATCACTTGGACATGGTAGCAAATCATTTAAGTTTTGAAGCTCTGAACTTGCAATATTATATAAAAAAGCTTCTCGTCTTGGGCTGTCACCAATAGTGCCCACCTCAGCCTGACCAACAATAAAGCCTGCATCATTTACATCTCTCGGAAACATATTAGAGCTGTTAAAGAAAGACTTCATTTCTGTAAAAGACTTACTATTAATATCATAGTAATACCCTTTTACTTGCTGAAAAGTACTCAGCTCGTCAAAGCGATAGCCAATTACGATATTATTGTTATTGATATCGACACCACGGCTGGCCTCGTAATACTTATCGTGTTCTATGATTTGAGTAAACTTTCCATCCTTATAATAACCCGCTCTTTGCCTACTGATATAGTCACCATCTTTACGAGTTTGCGAGTGACCTACAACATAACCAGACTGATTCGCTGACAAAGCAGTACCTAAATGAACTCTCTCTTCATTCTCTTCACGCTCAATACCTAACCCTAAAAGTTTTGACTCCCCCTCAATCAGGTTGAAGTTTGCATCTAGCTTCCACTGGTAGGCATGACGATTATAGTAGATTGAGCCATTTTGAAGTTCCCAAACACATACATTAACTGGCTTATTCTCGCCGTTACAAATATCATCAAAGCGTTGTTGACCGTCTATTGCAACATCAGTAGAACTTTGCCCAACGACCAAATATGTGCCATCATCCAATTTTTCTACATGGTTCGCTACACTGTAACCACCATATTCACCGACAAAAGCGGGCGGTAACTCAACGATTTCTCCACCTGGGGTTATGAAAACTGCACGAGAAGAAAATGCGCGTTCAAAAAATACAGTTGGTTCAGACTCACCATCTTTTACAAAGTCAGTCCTCTTAGAATAAGGGGCGCTTCCCCAGCCCACCATAGCACCATCAGAAGCAATGCCACTTAAATAGGTAACCACAGAACGAGAAAGTTCATTGTCTGTATACTCTCTTTGAACATCAAAAAGGACTTTTTCATCTGCAGTAGTGGTTGAGAAAGTTAACGATATACCAGAGTTAATCTTTTGAAATTCGCCATTACCAGATCGGTTATTTAAATACGAACGCATAAATTCATGTGCGTCAGCATCTGTCTCTACAGCGTTATTGTTTTGTATATCATCTAATGTGAATTCAATTGGGTCTTCAATTTTCTCACGAAACTCTTTTAAATCATTGTAGGCATTTTTGATACTATCATCATTAAAATCAATGTAGCTGGTATCAATTTTAATGTTAAATAGCCCAGCAGCTCTACCAATGACTTCACCAGATTCGTTGGCGTCATTTAAACTGGTATCCGTCGAGGAATTATGTGATGGCAACTCCGTCAATTGATATGTTGCAGCTAACAGCTGCCCTGAAAAGCACAATCCAATACTGGCTGCTAAAAGTGAATATTTCATTTCAATCCTTACTGCTGATTCTGTAAAGCTTCTAATTCTTCCCAACGTTCATACGCGGCTTCGAGCTTGGACTCCAAATCCGCAAGTTGGTTCAATGCTTGTTGTGTTACATCAGATTCTTGTTTAAAAAATTCAGGCGAGTTCACTAACTCTTGCTGATTTTCTAGCGCGGTTTCAAGTTCCTCTACTTTACCCGGCAAAGCCTCTAATTCAAGTTTTAATTTGTAACTGAGCTTACTAGATTTGTTTTTGCTTGTATCGCGCTTAGCTGGTGAGGTTACAGACTTTTCTTTGTCTAATTTTTCGAGCTCTTTTTGTTGAGCAAGTTTGTTATCACGATACGCCTCAAAATCGCTGTAACCACCAACAATCTCAGTTACAACGCCATCGCCTTCAAAAGCCCAAACACTATTGCAGGTGTTATCAATAAACTCCCTATCATGGCTAACAATTAATATTGTGCCTTGATATTGAGTAATGATTTCCTCTAATAGTTCTAACGTTTCAATATCCAAATCATTGGTTGGCTCATCCAGCACCAATACATTTGATGGCTTTAAAAACAGCTTAGCTAAGAGAAGTCGATTTTTCTCACCACCTGATAACGCCTTAACAGGTGTACGAGCCCGTGCTGGTGGAAATAAGAAATCTTGCAAATAGCCTAATACGTGTCGGCTTCGACCACCAATAGATACCTCTTGCTTACCTTCAGCAACGTTATCTTGAACAGTCATTTCTTCATCAAGTTTTTCTCGATACTGATCAAAATAAGCAACTTCTAAATTAACACCTTGTTTAATTTTTCCGCTGTCTGCTGATAATTTGCCAAAAAGTAGCTTTAATAACGTCGTTTTACCAATGCCATTCGGGCCTACTAAGCCGACTCTATCACCACGCATAACCAATGTAGAAAAATCTTTCACAATTGGCTTATCTTTAAATGCATGATTAACAAAGTTTGCTTCAAATACTAACTTGCCAGAGCGCTCAGCAGATTCAATGTTAAAGTCCGCTTTACCTACTTGCTCAATTCGCTGTTTTCGCTCAACACGTAGCGCTTTTAGCGCACGAACACGACCTTCATTACGTGTTCTACGCGCTTTGATCCCCTGCCTTATCCAAGTCTCTTCTTCAGCGAGTTTTTTATCAAACAACGCATTTTGCGCCTCTTCGACTTTTAAATCATGAGCTTTTTGCTCGAGATACTTAGCATAATTACCAGGGTAAGAAACCAGCTTACCTCTATCTAAATCTAAAATACGTGTCGCTACGGCTCTAATGAATGCACGATCGTGAGAAATAAACACGATGCCACCTTTGAAATCTTTCAAAAATGACTCTAACCATTCCACACTTGCCATGTCCAAGTGGTTAGTCGGTTCATCAAGTAGTAATAAGTCTGGGTCACTGACAAGCGCTTTGGCTAGCGCAACCTTTCTAAGCCAGCCACCAGAAAGCTTTTCAAGGCGCATTTGTGCGGTCAACTGAAGCTGGCTTAGGACCAAATTAATTCGGCTTTCAAAGCGCCACGCATCTGCTGCTTCAATTTCAGCTGATAAGCGCTCAAGCTTATTCAATAAACTGTTAGATTGGTCTGTTTGGAGCGCTTCGCTGACATGGTTATATTCAATTAAAAGACTCGCGACATCCGGTAAGCCCTGAGCCACGTAATCAAAAACACTGCCCTGCGCCCCTTTTGGTGGATCCTGTTCAAGACGTGATACTTTAAGACCTGTAAGACGGTTTATTTCACCATCATCCAATAACACCTGCCCATCAAGTACTTTTAGTAAGGTTGACTTACCAGCACCGTTTCTACCAACAATACAGACCCGCTCACCGGCTTCAATCAAGGCGTCTGCATTGTCTAGTAGCGGATGAGAACCAAAAGCAAGTTGTGCTTTAGCAATTCTAATTAAATCCATCTTCTTGTATTAACTCTTGAATTTGTTGTTGGGTAAATGGCCAGTAGAGCAATTTACCTGTTTTTATATTTTTAATTACTGGAATAGAAGTTTGAAATTGCGACATCAAACTTTCATCATCCAAGATATCTTGAAGGTGAATGTCACCGCTTGAAAGCACAGACACAGCATAACCGTGTGCCTGTTCACATAAATGACATCCATCAGTGTGATATAAAACCACTTTAGCCATGTGTAATAAGCCAGCTATTGTGGATCTGTTTATTGCGTTTAAAGTCTGGAGATAATGTTTCCGTTGAGATATTTTCCGCTTTCAAGCCCAACCCCATCAGTGCAACTTCATCCATTTTAAAACCGCGCTTGTTGTTAGAGAACAGCAGCACGCCATCTGGACTTAAAATGTTCTTAACCCAAGTTAATAATTGGATATGGTCACGTTGAACATCAAACACATTTTTCATTCTCTTTGAGTTTGAAAAAGTAGGCGGATCTAAGAAAATTAAATCGTATTGACCCTTCGCATGTTCTAACCACTTTAAGCAGTCTGCTAGCTCGAACCTAAAACGTGGATTTTTAAGGTTATTAAGTGCAAAGTTTTCTTCGGCCCATTTAAGGTAAGTTTTTGACATATCGACAGTAGTAACCGACTTTGCCCCACCGAGTGCTGCGTGAACCGACGCAGAGCCCGTATAAGCAAACAAGTTTAAAACGCGTTTGTCTTTTGAGTTTTGTTGGATAAATCGACGTGCAAGGCGGTGATCTAAAAACAGACCCGTATCTAAATAGTCATACAAATTAACTTTAAATTTTGCACCGAACTCTTCAATAACTTGATAACGATTTTGCTTCTCATATGAAGTATATTGCTCATCACCACGCTGCTTTTTGCGTACCTTAACCGCTAAGTTGCTCGGCGAAATATCTAGAGTTTCGGCAGTTAAAGAAATCACATCTTGTAAACGTTTATCAGCAACGTCGGCGTTGATTTCTTTTGGTGCTGCATACTCAAAGATCACTGCGTTGTCGCCATATACATCTACGGCGACGTTATATTCAGGGATATCAGCATCATACAAACGATAAGCTTCAACAGACTCTTTTTTCAACCAACTTTTTAGGCCCTGCTTATTCTTTTTAAGTCTGTTAGCAAATGCACGAGACTGCTCAAAATGCAGTTCTGAAGCTTGTTGGTTCTGAGCAACTTGCTTTTCATTCAGCTCATACATATACAAGGTGACATCAATTGGACCATTCTTAAACTTATAGCGCTTTTTAGACGCGAGCTTAAGTAATCTAAATAACTCATCATCAGTACCAAGCAGTGCAGCGTTCCAATCGCGATAATGCTTTTTGAAGCTCACACCCATATTACGATATAGGTTAATCAATTCAGCCATTGAACCCAAACGCTCACCATACGGTAAGTTACTTAGAATGGTACCAGGGCGTTTTGCAACAGACTGCAACTTGCCCGCATCCGCTTCTTTAAATTGGATGAGTTCGCCAACACCTGCACGGTTTGCATTTGACTTAGCTGTGTCTAACACTCTGCCATCAATATCATGACCAATTAGCCACAATTTTGAATCGACTTTTTCCGCTTTAAGTTCTTTTTGGATTTCTTTGAATTTGGCTTCTCTAAAGCTAGGAAGACGCTTAAAAGCAAATGCCTTATGCAGGTTTGTAGGCAAGTTTAAAGCCATGCTCGCGGCTTCAATTAACAATGTACCAGAGCCACAACAAGGGTCAAACAAAGGCTTTGAAGTATCATTCAACCAGCCACTTCGAGTAACAAGCGCTGCTGCTAAGTGTTCACGAATTGGGGCTTTACCCTGTTTGGTTCTATAGCCTCGGTCAGACAATCTTGGACCTGAATAATCAAGATATAGTGCAATTTTTTGCTTATTGAGCTTAGCAATAATTCGAACGTTAGCGTCTTGTTTATCAACAGATGGGCGTTGCTCATAAAGATCTTGGAAATAATCAACAACTGCATCTTTAATGACCAAGCCGGAGAACTGTGTGTTTTTTAATTCTTTATTCGTGCCATTAAACTCAACAGCAAACGTCTGTGACGGGCCAAACCACTCTTGCCAACCTTGAAAACGAGCAAACTTATACAGGTCATCTTTATTTTTAATATCTTCGTGCTCATCAATTAATAACATAACGCGTGTTGAGTATCGCGTCATCATACAAAATTTCTGAGCGGTAAGATTGTCTGCTTCAAAGCGAACCGAACCAATGCTTTGCTTAGTAACTTTAATTTCGAAAGATTGAAGTTCTTCGACTAGTAGATTTTCGATGCCAATCGATGTAAGCGCAATAAACTGCAATGTGATAACCCTGTAATTTCAATTGACGCGAGTATAACACAGCTATGTACAGACTGGGATTGGATTAAGCCCTTCTACTGACTTTATTATTCGCCAATACAGGGTGAATGCGATCGTTTAAAACCTTGATGGCCTGAAACTGCTCTAAACTGATATTTTCATCTAACTGAAAGTTCGCAGTTAGATTGATACACAAGCTTGCATCGCGTTCATGGTCAACTATCAAACACTCGCCTGTCATGACTTTAGATTTAAGACTAATAACCGCATTACACAAAACTTCATTACCAATATAAGCTTGGAAAAACCAACTCTTGGCTTGAACTGGTAACAAATGGAATTTAGCAGCGGTAGCATTAAGTGCAATCTGACAGCATTGCGCTTCTGACCAAACAGAATAAGTGCACAAGTAATCAAACACACTTTGATAAAATGCAGCTTCTTCTACGCTGAATGTGGGGCTGGAATCAGAATCGGCAGTAAGCTGGCGCAGACGATACGGCGTGCAGAGTTGAAGCTCGTCGCCTAAATCAACAAGCAAACGGTTTTGTGCGCGACATTGGAGCCAACGCCACTCTTTTGATGCTTGCAAAATCGCCCTCCGCGTTACTATTAAATTAATTCATCCAGTAACGCGAAGTATATCGCGATTTTTGCAAGTGTAAAAATATTTATAATAACAATTTGTTTAGGATCATTTTGTAATATGACTGATCCTTATAAAGAATTTACGATCCTTTTGATCAATTGTGGTCCTTCGTAAATAAAACCGGTATACAATTGAACGAGATCTGCGCCTGCGTTGAGCTTTTCTTGCGCAGCTTCAGCGCTGTCAATCCCACCCACACCAATGATAGGCAACTTGCCTTCTGTAAGGCGTTTTAGTTCTTGAACAACATGCGTTGACTTTTCACGCACAGGGCGTCCTGATAAACCGCCAGCTTCATTTGCAAATTCTAAGCCTTGCACTGCGTCTCTTGCTAACGTTGTATTCGTCGCAATAACACCATCAATACGATTATTTACAAGTGATTCAGCTATTTGCGTTAATTGCACCGCATCAACATCTGGCGCAATTTTAACAAGCATTGGGACTGACTTTTTGTGCTTTTCAATCAAGTCTACCTGCTCATTTTTAAGACTTTGTAATAAGCCATCTAGCGCTTCACCATACTGTAGATCACGAAGACCTGGGGTATTCGGAGAAGAGATGTTTACTGTGATGTACGATGCATGCTCAAAAACTTTGCGCATACAATGGATATAATCATCTTTGCCCTGCTCGTTTGGTGTATCTTTGTTTTTACCAATGTTGATCCCAAGGATCCCGGTATAATTTGAAGCTTTTACGTTAGCAACTAAATTATCTACGCCTTTATTGTTAAAGCCCATTCTGTTAATCACAGCATGTGCTTCTGGAAGACGGAATATACGTGGCTTATCATTACCAGCTTGAGGCCTAGGTGTAACAGTACCTACTTCAATAAACCCAAAACCCATTTGGCCAAATGCATCAATACATTCAGCATTTTTGTCTAAACCAGCGGCCAATCCCACTGGGTTATCAAATTCTAAGCCTAAAAAGTTAACTGGCTTTTTAGGAAGAGACTGTGACCAAGCAAGACTTAATGGGGTATTTTTGAAACGGCGCAAGTTGCCTAAAGCAAAATCGTGGGCCCATTCCGCATCTTTATTAAACATATAACGACGTGCTAAATCGTAAAACATCGAGACTCCTTAAGTTCCTGGTAACAGTTTGAGGCAAAAAAATACCCCAGCAATTGCCGGGGTATTTTAACGTGTTAATTTTTATTTGGAAGTGTCACAGTTGTGACTTAGTAACATTAATTCTCTTAACGCTACTGAGAACTTCGCAAAGTCGTGGTTCTGAGAAGTCTTAAACTCCGCTAGCATTTGCTGCCAACGGTGTAGAAGTGAAGACTGATTATCCATCCACTGATTGATAAGTGCGTCAACTTCACCGTCTCCTTCAAAGCTGTTTAAAACAACTTCAGACAATGCACGCTGCTGCCAGTCTAGCTCTTCACGGTATGAAGCACGTGCTAGTGCCTGCCAGTGGTTAGCTACTGGTTGAGCAGTGATTTGGTCTAGGAACCAGTGTAGACCCATGTTTGCACCTAACTTGAAGTAGGTGTTAGATACTACTGAGATATCACGCTTCGCGTTGTTTGCAACTTCAGCAAGATCCATCACTGAGAACAAGCTAGATAGCGATACGATGCGATCCGCTAATGCTTGTGGAACACCTTCTGATGTTAACTCAGCTGCTTTCTCAGCAAGACGCGCACTTTCTTCTTCAACCATGTAAGTTGTCAGATTAGCGCTTAAGTCTGCAAATGTCGGTGCGAAGAACTCAATTGTTTCTTCAATGCTAAGCGCTTTGTTACGGTGGCGTAAGAACCAGCGCGTAACACGACGAACTGTACGACGTAACTGATACAACATTTCTGTTTGTACTGCTGATGGGATCTTGTTATCAAGCGCTGAAATTTCAGCCCATGTTTCTGACATCTCAAATGTCGCACATGCAATTGAGTAACAAAGTGCAATTTCAGCTTCTGTTGCGCCTGTTTCTTCATGCATGCGGATCATGAAGTTCAAGCCCATATCATTTACGATGTTGTTAGCAAGCTTAGTAGCAATGATCTCTTTTCTCAGCGGGTGCTCATCCATTGCCGCGTTAAAGCGGTCACGAAGAGGCACAGGGAAAGAGTTTACTAATAACTGACGGTAATAAGGGTTTTCAGTGATTTCATCAACCACTAATGTTTCTTTAAGTACCATCTTAGAGTAAGAAACTAGAACAGAAAGCTCTGGACGAGTTAAATCAAGACCAGCTGCTGCGCGCTCTGCTAGCTCTTCATCACTTGGTAAGAACTCAATGTTTCTATCAAGCTTACCGTCTTTTTCAAGTGCGTGGATGAAGCGGATCTTTTCTTTAAGTGTCGCAGGACCTTTTGACTTAGTCACAGACAATGTATGTGTTTGACGGTAACAGTCAGCAAGTACAAGCTCAGACACTTCGTCAGTCATTGCATATAGCAATTCGTCACGCTGTTTCTTCGTAAGGTCACCTTCAGCAACTAGACCATTAAGTAAAATCTTAATGTTTACTTCGTTATCTGAACACGCAACACCACCAACATTATCGATAAAGTCAGTGTTAATACGACCGCCTTTAGCTGCGAACTCGATACGACCAAGTTGCGTAGCACCTAAGTTACCGCCTTCACCGAAGATCTTAGCACCAAGCTCAGAGCCATTGATACGTAGTGCATCATTCGCTCTGTCACCTACATCAGCGTCACTTTCGTTTTTCGCCTTGATGTAAGTACCGATACCACCATTCCAAAGTAGATCAACTGGCATCATTAGAAGCGCTTTAATCAACTCATTTGGTGTCATGCTTGCTTTCTTAGTACCAAGCATTTTCTTAATTTCTGGTGTTAGTGTGATTGACTTCGCTGCACGAGAGAATATACCACCACCTTGAGAGATTAAGCTTGCATCATAGTCTTCCCACGATGAACGTGGTAGCTCGAACATACGTGCACGCTCTTTGTAAGAGCTCACTGCATCTGGATTTGGATCGATGAAGATGTGCATGTGGTTAAATGCAGCCACTAAGCGCGTGTGCTCAGATAGCAACATACCATTACCGAATACATCACCTGCCATATCACCAATAGCAACGGCTGTGAAATCAGTTGTTTGACAGTCAATGTCCATTTCACGGAAATGACGTTTAACTGACTCCCAAGCACCTTTAGCTGTGATACCCATCTTCTTGTGGTCATAACCAATTGAACCACCAGATGCAAATGCATCACCTAGCCAGAAGTTGTATTCATCAGCAATACCGTTGGCGATATCTGAGAATGTCGCCGTACCTTTATCGGCAGCAACTACCAGATATGGGTCATCTTCATCATGACGAACTACATCTACAGGTGGCACAATGTCACCGTGAATGATGTTATCAGTGATGTCTAACAGACCACGGATGAAAATCTTGTAGCACTCTTGACCTTCACGGAAGAAACCTTCGCGGTCATTTGGTAGCTGTTTACATACGAAGCCGCCTTTAGAGCCAACAGGTACAATTACAGTATTCTTAACCTGCTGTGCTTTAACAAGACCAAGCACTTCTGTACGGAAGTCCTCACGACGGTCAGACCAACGTAAACCACCACGCGCAACCTTACCACCACGTAAGTGAACACCTTCGATACGTGGAGAGTATACAAAGATTTCAAATGCAGGTAATGGCAACGGCATTTCTGGAATTGCGCTTGGCTGAATTTTGAATGAAACGTATGATTTGTTAGAGCCATCCGCTTCTTTTTGATAGAAGTTCGTTCTTAGCGTCGCATCAATCATTGCTACGTAAAGACGAATGATACGGTCATCATCAAGGTTCGCTACACTTTCCAGCTCGTGGTAGATTTTCTCTACAAGCTTATCAAGTGACTTCTGCGCAACTTTCTTCTGTGGGCAGAATTTCTTCTCAAACAACTCAACCAATTGGTTTGCGATGTGAGGATAATGCTCGAACGTATTTTCAATGTAAGACTGTGAGAAAGTCACACCAATCTGGCGCATATATTTAGCGTATGCACGAAGGATAGATGCTTCACGGCCAGTAGACCCCGCTTTTAAAACTAAACGGTTAAAGCCATCATTCTCAAGACGGTTGTTCCAAACGTTGATAAGTGCAGCGCGAAAACGTGCTGATACTTTATCAAAATCTGCTAACCCTTTGCTGTCTAACAGCATAGAGAAATCCATGATCCAATTTACTTGACCATCACTTGTCTTAACCGCAAACGGAGTTTCACCGATTACGCGTAAGCCAAAGTTTTCTAGCATTGGCATCACGTCTGACAGGTGAATTGGCTCATCTTTATGGAACAAGCTTAAGCGAACGATTTGTGAATTCGCTTCTTCTTGAGGTCTGTAGAACAACATTTCAAGCTTGTTCTCATCGCTCAACTTCTCAAGTTTTGAGATATCAACGACAGCAGCGCTTGGCAAAACTTCGTCTTTATATGCGCGAGGGAAAGCCGTTGCATATTTACGGTTTAACTCGTTACCGCGTGCTTCACCTTCGCCCGCAAGCAAAGCTGTTTGTAGTTTATCTTCCCAAGTACGGGCAGCTTCTACTAAATTATTTTCGATTTCTTTCACGTTGTACTTAATGTTGTTGTCAGCTACACGAACAATATAATGCGTTCTTGCTAATGTAGACTCTGAGAAAAATGTAGTGAACTCAACTTTTTCGTTAGACCCAAAGGCATCGCCTAACAATTTCTGAGTTTCGCGACGAAGCGCGGTATTGTATCTCTCACGCGGTACATAGACCATACAAGAGAAGAAACGTCCATATACGTCTCTTCTAACGAACAGACGACACATATCACGCTCTTGGGTTTGCAATACACCCGTTGCAACATCTAATAACTCAGATTCACGAGCCTGCACTAGCTCATCACGTGGATACGTCTCTAAGATATTAAGCACTGCTTTGTAAGCGTGAGTTCCTTTAGCAAAATCACACTGCTCCATGATGCGCGCAATTTTACTTTTTAATACAGGAACGTCAGAAGCACTGTTGTTGTAAAAACTTGAAGAGAAAAGACCGATGAAACGATCTTCACCAATCACATTGCCCTCTTTATCAAAACGCTTAATACCAACATAATCAATATGTGCTGGACGATGAACGCGAGATTGAGAGTTTGTCTTGGTTAAGATCAATAAGTTTTTACTGCGAGCTTCAAGGCGCGCAACTTCTGGTAGTTCTGATAACAGACGACTACTTTCAGAAGAGTTTTTCATTAGACCTAAGCTTGAACCTGCTACAGGCTTAAGCTCGTAGTCACCTTGAACTGGCACAAGGTCATACTGACGGTATCCCATGAACGTGAAGTTATCACGTGCAAGCCAATCAAGGAATTCAACCGCTTCACTGAGTTCTTGTTCAGAAGAGCTGTGTTTGCGATTAGGAATATCTTCACCAACTGCAACCAGCTTATCTCTGATAAGTAACCAGTCTTCAACCGCAACAGAAACATCTTTTAACACTGATTCTAATTCTTGCGTAAAGTCAGCAATGACCGACTCGTCTGTTTGACGGTCAATCTCAATAAAAAAAACAGTTTTAGTAGATGAAGATTCTTGTTCAGTTTTTAAACCTGAAACAGCTGAGATTTTATCTTCTTGGTCACGGTTGATCTTGAGAGGACAGTGTAAAAGTAGATGCGAAGCAATATTCTTACGGCTTAACGCCATACGTACTGAGTCAACCAAGAATGGCATATCATCTGAAATGATCTCTACAATCGTGTGAGACGATTGCCAGCCATCTTTCGCAACTTCAGGGTTGAATACACGGATAACTGCGTCTTCTGAAGTATTCTTTTCAAGAGAATTCCACAGACTCAGAGCAGCACCGTACAGGTCGCTGTCGTTACGATTAGCCAAGTCCTCTTTAGACATGTTGCTGTACAAGGCTTTGGCGAATGTTTCAACGAGCGACACGTTATCGGCATGAACTTTTTTCTGGATCAACTTGCAAACGTTATCAAGGATAACCGATGCTGGACCTTCACTTTGTGTCATTATGTGTTCCTTAATCTATACCACCTTTGAACGGTAGATTATTTGTACAGCCAATTATTAGCGTGGAGTCCAGAGGATTTTAACCTTTCTGGCGCTAATAAAAAGCTTTTTTGACAAAAACATTTGAGGCTTTTCAGCCAGTTGGTCATATATTCACAAATTGTAGATATAAATGGCCAATTAAGGCCATTTAAGAGCACAATTATTCACACTTTTTTTTCTGGTCTGGCCAGATAAAAGTCCCTATCGCAGGTAATAAAAGCACTGCGCCCAACATATTTACCAAGAACATAAAGGTGAGCAGTATGCCCATGTCTACTTGGAACTTTAATGCAGAGAAAATCCACGTACTCACACCTATGGCCAAGGTAATTCCTGTGAACAATACAGCGCTTCCTCGTTCAGCCAAAGCATTGCGATACGCAGCCGACAATGGCATGCCCTGTTTTAATTGGGTCATCATTGACGACAAGATATAAATACCATAGTCGACACCAATACCTACACCCAATGCAATCACAGGTAATGTGGATACAGTTAAACCAATCTCAAGCTTAACCATCAGCGCTTGCGCCAAGGTCGAAACAATATACAGAGGTAAAACAACTGCAACTGTTGCTCTTATACTTCTGAAGCTGATAAGGCATAAAATAATCACCGCACCATAAACATAGATCATCATTGGTAATTGTGCAGCAGCGACAGATTCATTTGTTGCAGCCATCACACCAATTGGTCCAGATGCGAGTTTGAAGCTAACACGATCTGTCCCTTCTTCTTTAGCAAACAGCTTAATTTGCGACACAACATGGTCAATAGTTTCAGCTTTGTGGTCGTCCATAAAGATGATGATCGGCATAACAGAACAGTCGCCATTCAATAAGCCCGTGCTCGTTTCAACGCGAGAAGTCGCTTGAACTAAAGACGCACCATTTCTTGGCAAGGTTTGCCATTTTAAGTTACCTTCGTTGTAACCAGCATTGACCGCTTGTGCTACAGAGCTCAACGAAACTGCGGATTGCACACCGTCTAAGTTTTCCACTCGCCACTGAAATCGACTTACTCGATCCATTGTATCGTGTTCAGTACATGCCGCTGGGTACGCTTCTACTAATACTTTTAAAATATCCGAAGATATCTCATAGCGATCTGAAATTAAGAAAGTATCTAGGTTATAGCGCGCATCTTCATGCAGAGCCGGTGCACCAGCATGTAAATCACCAATACGCATGTCTTTTGACTGCCAATAACCAAATGCAAATAGCCCAGCTGATACCAATAAAATAACCGCGGCATAGCGTCTATCCGTGGCTAAAACAAGGCTTTCTCTTAGCTTAGTGAACACGTTATTCGCTTTGGCTTTTCCATCATCAACGCGATGCATTTTTGACGACTTAAAGTAAGAAGCAAGGACAGGCAGTAAAATTAGGTTCGTAAAGATGATAACCGCAACACCTAAACTTGCTGTGATGGCAAGCTCTCTGATAATACCAATATCGATAGCGAGTAAAGTCATAAAACCAATCGTATCAGATAACAGCGCGATACCGCCCGGAATAAGCAACGCTTTAAAGCTTGCTTCAGCAGCCACCTTACTGCTCACGCCTTCAGACACCTTTTTACCAATGGCGTTAATCATTTGCACACCATGGCTTACACCAATTGCAAAGACCAAAAATGGCACAAGAATAGACATTGGATCTAGACCAAAGCCAAGTACAGATAACAAACCTAACTGCCAAACTACCGCAATCAACGAACAGGCAATAGGTAGCAATGTCAATTTAAAGCTTTTACAAAATAGCCAAACCATGATGAAAGTAAATAAAATGGCGATTGCGAAAAAGAACACAACATCTTTTGCACCATCAGCAATATCCCCTGCCATCTTGGCAAAACCAATGATATGAATTGATACTTTATCTGTGCTTAAAGGTGCGCGGATCTCCGATTCTAATTTTTTTGCAAATGCGAGCGTGTCCAACTTTTGCTGTGTTTGCGGATCTGTCTCCATAAGCTGAGCAGATACCATGGCGCAAGAATAGTCACTCGCAACCATACGGCCAACCACTTTGGCTTTTTCAATATTCTGCTTCACCACAGCAAGACCTGTTGCATCAGCTGTGAAGTTCGCAGGAATAATTGGGCCACCTGCAAAGCCATCTTCAACAACTTCTACAAATCGTGCACTCGGTGCAAAAATAGAGTTTACCAATGGGCGATTCACGCCAGGGATAAAATAAAGTTGGTCGTGAACGGCTTTTAACTGTGTAAAAAATTCAGGGTTAAAAATATCACCGTCGGCATCACATACAGATATTAAAATACTGTTCGCACCACCAAATTGTTTTTCATGCTTTAAATACACCTTCATGTAATCATGGTTTAAAGGTATATTTTTATTGAAAGATGCATCAAGCTGGATATGTGTAGACTTATAACCTAAAAAGACCGTCGCTAGCGCAAACAGTGCTATAACCATAAAACGATGCCTAAAAACGACATACACTAGCTGATTTAAAATAGACTGCATTAGCGATCAACCTCGATTGTTTGAATACCCTCTTCTGTAGCAAGCACTAATTGACCATTGTGCAGCACACCTGAAAGAATAGATTTACCGTTTTTCAGCTGTTTTGTTTTCACATTTTTACCCTCTATAGTAAAAACGAAACCGCTGTTCGCCAGCATAATTTGTGCAGTATCAGTTGAAACAATACTGTTAATCGTCGCGGCTTTTTCCACATTGATAGGTGAAAAAGACACGTCTTTACTATCAGAAATAAATGTGTTGCCACGTAAGCCTGCTGCAATAAGCTGTTCTTGTTTGTTTTTGTTTACAGCAAACAGTGAGCCTGAATAAAATTCGTCAATTCTTGTCCATGTTGTGCCTAAATCACGGCTTACCGCAAATAGACCCATCTCGCCAACAAGAAAAATATCGTTGCCATCAATCAGCATTCGATTGAAGTGAGGTAAAATAAATTGCGTTTCTTCTTCATAAGCCTGCGGATCGTCTTGTTTTAGTTCAGCTAAATACTCAACATCATCAGGGTGTACAAACTCATTTAAAAAGCGTTTAGTCCAGCTTTTACCACCATCTTGTGTTTGATACATCATGCCGTATGCACCAATTGCAAATCCTTGCTTATCATCTACAAACTCAATATCTAAACAAGGTTTTTCTAGATCAGGCAAGTACTGTTGGATTTGCCAAGAGACGCCACCATCGGTGGTATTTAAAATCGAAGCGTCATGACCACACGCCCAGCCTCTTTTTGCCGATGTAAATTCCACAGCAGTTAAGAGAGATTGGATTGGTACATGCGCTTGCTCCCAACTTGAACCATCATCACTGTACACTATTGTCCCATGCTTCCCTACGGCAACAAGTCTCTTTCCGCTATTGATGATATCAGTTAGCAAGGTTTTCTCTGGGTGTGCAACTCTCAACGCTTCTGAGGCGCTGCCAATAGCTTCACTTTGCATAACGAACACTGCAATCGAGGTTGCAATTAACTTCTTAATCATTATGAATACTCAAATAAAAATGTCGTGAATGACTGGGGGGATAAAACTGGACATATTGATGTCCAGTTTTAATAGAGTGTAGAAAGACCAAATTAATTGATCCCGAAAGACGTTATATTAACGTCTTCCCTCTCGACGAAGTGCACTTTGAGTAAACTCATTGTCTTGGAATGACTGTGTGAAGTCATACATTTTTTCTTCGTTGTCTAGGCCGATTGCTAGATAACGACGAGAGTTTAAGTCGTGGTATACGTCTAGTGTACTCCAATGTGTCGGTACGTCGTAATAGTTAATACCATGTGCCATCGCAACGCGGTACATTTGATCACGGTTATCATATAAGTCAGCTACATGAATTTGCCAGCTATCTTCATCAATGAAGAATACACGCTTTTTATAAATGTGACGTGTGCCTTCTTTGAGGTTTGCTTCAACAACCCATACACGGTGTTTTTCATAACGTACGTGCTCTGGATTAATGTGACCGGCCTTCAAAATATCTTCATACTTCAAAGAGTCGCTATGTAATTTATAGCTGTTGTACGGAATGTACATCTCTTTTTTGCCTTTTAATGTCCAGTTATAACGGTTAGGAGAACCGTTGAACATATCAAAGTCATCTGTTGTACGTAAGCTATCAGACGCTGTTCCCGGTGCATCATATGCAACATTAGGTGCACGACGAACTCGACGCTGACCTGTGTTGTACGTCCATGCTTGTCGTGGTGTTAATATTTGGTCCATTGTTTCGTGCACAAGTAATGCTGTACCCGCCAATCGCGCAGGCTCAGTTACCTTCTGCTTGAACTTAAATAACACATTAGATTTTTGTAGCTCTTCTGGTGTTGCACTTGGATCTGAATACTTAACCAGTAGCTTCTCATCAAAACCAATGATGTTATAAGAGCCAGAAGCCGTTGGCATTGCCTGACCACCGTTACGCTCAATAGACAAGCCACGATATCTTAATAAGTGGTTCCAAATCGCTTCTAAGCCATTTTCTGGAATTGGGAAAGGAATACCAATCGCTGTATTTTTAATCCCGTTACCGCCTTCAATCAGCTCAGCCGTTGATGCGTACTTTTTAGTCGCATCGTATACAAACTGCGGATAAGCTGCGCTGCGTCGCGTTTGATAGATATTCATCTTAAACGTATCAGGGTACGTTTCAAATAAAGCAATTTGGCCAGGGCTCAAGTTATCTTTATATTTATCAAGATTGCTCTTATCGATAGTAAATAAGATCTTGTCGTCCTCATACGGATCTGGATGGTGCATACCAGGCTTAAAGTTTGCAGGTGGCTTGGTTATACCACCAGTCCAAGCAGGGATTGAGCCATCAGCATTAGCCGCAACTTCAGCGCCGATTGGTGATAAGTCTTTACCTAAGCGATCAACCTCTTCAGGTGTCATTTTCGCTAAAGCAATTGGTGCAGCCATTATTGTCATTATTGATGCTGCTAGTAGTGTAGGTTTTCTAAACATATCGAAAGCCCTTAAATTGAGTACTTAATATTAAATGATACAAAATCGCGATCTGAGAATGTGTTTGTTGCACCACCGCCCCAGAACGTGTTGTACCCTAAATCAAATGACCATGCATTTTGATAGCTAAAGTTAAGGTTCACACCCATCGACTTTCTATCCTCAACAAACAAGAACATTGGATCTGGTGTGGTTCCGTTTACGTCATGTGAAAACACAACTCGTGGTGAGAAGTTTACACCTGAGAATAAATTGTTGTATTCACCTTTCGCGATAAGACGGTAACCCCATGAAGAAGCCGTTGGGAATGGGTTAACTTCAGGTCCATTAGACACTGCTTGATGGATCAAATCGTAGTTACGACCTTCTATCCCCTCAATTGTGCCACTTCGACCAGTACCCGCAACATTCAGACGTAATTCATCATAAGAAGGCATGTCTTTAATCGTAACAGCACCAACTTCACCAACAACCGCCCAGCTATCCGCGCCAAGTGATGGACCGAATAAATGCGTTGCTGTGAATTGTAGCTGCATCGTATCTTTCAATACGAAACCTTGTGCCACTTCGCCAGGCTGAACATAAGAAACATCATTACCTTGGCTTAATTGAGAGAAGCCTTCAAAATCTTCGCGAATGCCTGCTGCAGCTAACTGCTCAACCATACCAGCATATAAAAGCTCTACATCATCAATTTGAAGTGGCTCGTCTTGACGGTAAGCAAATTCACCAGAGAAAGCAGTTTCACCAATTGCTGTGTTAAAGCTCAAGCCATAAAGTTTAATGTCTTCAGGATAAACAATAACCGCTTGCGTGAACGCGTTCAGGTTGGTGATATTGTCTTCAGTGATCTCATTCGTTTGAATATAAGCAAGATCCTGCATAATTGCGCCAGTAGTGAAGTCTGATGCCTTACCAGAAATCAGCGGTCGACGACTGTGATAATTAATATGATAAAGCGCAATCTCAGTATCATTCAGCTCAGGCACAAACATACCTAAACGAATACCGAATTGGCCACTGTCATCAGCATCTGTTTTACCCGCGTCACCCTTACCTTTTAACGCAACTCTTGTTGGATAAGCAAGGTACATAGACGATAGCATTTGCAATGCATCAGGACTGCTCAATACGTTTTGATCTGTGACGTCTAAACCTTGTGCAGCAAGTGCACCAACCCAGTTAGACTGCAAAGAATTTAAAGCTTCAGTTAGATGATGTAAGTCGATATCTGGGTTTGACGTGAAACCAAGTTGTACATTTTGCGAATAACCATTTGCTGATGCAAAATCATTCGTCGAGAAATAACTACCTGTCGCTGGCAAGCGAGTCTCGTGCCACTGGTATTGATAAAATGCTTCTAGAGTGACATTTTCAGTAATGCCCAATGAAGCCCAAAGCATACCGACAGGGATAAATGCTTCTTTTAACTCAGAGCCCGGCGCTTTCAAACGGTCGATATCAACAGGGTTTACGTTAATACCATGCGATATTAATGTACTTTCACCCCAGTTGATTACTTGTTGACCTAGACGAATAGACAGCGGATTATTGCCGTCGTTTAAATCAAAATCAGCCCACACAAAGGCATCTAACAATCTAGCGTCAGAACAAACCTGTTCTTTCGTATCGTCATCTGCACATGGGTCTACATGTTGACCAGACACTGGGTTACGGTAAGCAAAATCACCGTCTTCCATCGCAAAGTCATAGAAGTACATAAAGCGAGAGAAGAAACCATAATTATCTTTAGTGATGGCAAATTCGTGTGTGCCTTTTAACTGTTGAGAAAAAGTATCACCAGCGTCAAAGTTTAAGTTGCCTGCATCACCATTGTTAGAGTAAGCACCTTCTTGGCTCCAAACTTGTGAAGAAGAATACAAGGTATTGCCAGTTGAGGCATTGTACCCACTCCAATTAAACCTAGGGTGGTTACTCTTACCGATAATTCCAAAGTCTCGGTCTTCAACACGAATACTTTGTCCATATGAGAACGTTGAATCGAACGTTATCTCAAAATCACCGACTTGGAAATTAGCGGCTTGCGCATGCATGCCAACCGTTCCGAAAATGGCTGCTCCAAGTCCAAGCATAATCTTGTTCTTAGTAAAGCGCGCTTTTTTTATCATTATTTCTCCCCCTTATGGCGGGTAAATCTAATCAAGTTATTGTTTTTTGTTGTCGTAACGATAGAAGCGAAAATCGAAAATTACAAATTTTACGCGTTCGTTCGGTGCATTTTTAACTTTTTAGCCCGTCTTTTAACCTTGGTAAGACGTCTTACCAGAATAGTTATAACACGTAATTTAAGTTTAAAACAAACCGAATTAACAAAAATACTTTATCTCACAAAGCCTTTTTAGAGCTTATGTCACCTTTTCAAGTGCGATAAATCGGTTGCTATCGTCAAGCTGTAATCTAAAACGCCCATTCACACCAATGCTGGATACAAACCTTCTGATGTGTGCTGCTGGGAAGCGAATACTCTTCCCACCATCTTCCACAACCTGAATAGATTCAATATCCCCTTCATAATAAGCAAGGCATTGCTCATAGGTCAGTCTTAAATAAAAGTAATATTCTTGCATGTATCAGTTTAATGCTCTATCAATTTTCTCATACAGATCATCACTTAAGTCTGAAATTCCTGCTAAACGCTCAAGTTGTGTTCGCATCTTTCCTTGTCGGCTTTCATCAAACCGCTTAAAAGATAAGAGTGGAGTAATAATTCTTGATGCATTTTGTGGATTAAGTTCATTAAGCTCAGCGATTAAGTTACCTAATAATTCATAGCCTTTACCGTCAGGTCTATGGAATTGTTTAGGATTCATCCTTGCAAAAGTACCAACCAAAGATCTCACTCTATTCGGGTTGGACTTATCAAAGCATGGGTGTTCATACAATGATAGGATCACGTCTATGCACTTATCTGACTGACTTGTTGCGTGCAGTGCAAACCATTTATCCATGACAAGTAAATCATGATTCCATTGTGTATCAAACTCTTGCATTAATTCTGTTGACTGTGGATGCTGAGCGTTTAGGGCACTCTTTAGCCCTCCCAGTTTCGTTGTCATATTCGAGGAGCTAGCCTGCTCTTTCAGCCAATCAGATACATTTGCAGTCGTAAGTGACAGGTAGTAGAGACTTTTATTACGTAACGCTCTGACCGCAACGTCTTCGGCACTTAGTCCACCGCTGTCCTTAACACTCTGATAAAACTGAACTAACTGAGTTTCTAATAGGTCTGCAATTTGTCGTTCAAGACGTTCGATCGCTTGGCATAAAGCATCGACAGGCACAATATCGTAACCACCTGACAATGTGTCAAAGTTTGGCACTGAAATGTACTCTGCCAAAATTGCTAAATCATCTGGCTTATTTGCGAATAGACTTACTAGAACAGAAGATAGCTCACCAAACATAGCTTGGTTTTTCTCTTCAGAATCGACATAAGCGCGTATTTGCTGAGTAAACAAGATTTGCATCGCTTCCCATCTTGCATAATAGCTTGATGCATATTTCGCAATATGACTCAGCTGAGACAGAGAGTACTCATAGTCAAGTAAACACGGCGCAGAAAAGTCTTCTAATAGAACAGGAGTTGGTTCAGAACCGATATCCTCAAACACAAAAATTTGCTTCTCTTCAGTTAACTCGAGTACTTTACCTTGCTTTAAAGGTGCCCCCTTGAGTGCAATCGCTTTACCATTCTCATCAAGTAATTCAATCGCTACGGGGATATGTAGAGGCTCGGTCACCGGATCGTTCTTTGCGTGAGTCTGGGTGATGTCTATTTGATATGTTTTTGCTTGTGCGTCATATTTGGTTTTAACATGTAATGTTGGCGTACCAAATTGTTGATACCACAATTTAAACTGACTCAGATCGGTATTTGTTGCATCAGCCATAGCGTTGACAAAATCATCACACGTTACAGCTTGACCATCGTGACGTTCAAAGTATAGCTTCATGCCTTGCTGAAAGCCTTCTTCCGACAGCAAGGTATGCATCATACGGATCACTTCAGCGCCTTTATTGTAAACAGTCACCGTATAAAAGTTATTCATCTCTATCACTTTTTCAGGGCGGATAGGATGCGCCATAGGGCCCGCGTCCTCTGCAAACTGATGCGTGCGCATCGCATTAACAGCGTCAATTCTGTTTAATGCTCTAGAGCCTAAGTCACTGCTAAACTCTTGATCTCTAAAAACAGTCAAACCTTCTTTTAAACTCAGCTGAAACCAATCGCGGCAAGTTACACGGTTACCGGTCCAGTTATGGAAGTATTCATGACCAACAATGGATTCAATAACGTGATAATCTCTATCCGTCGCTGTTTCTTGATTAGCAAGTACACAAGCACTATTAAAAACATTCAGACCTTTGTTTTCCATTGCGCCCATATTAAAGAAGTCGACTGCAACAATCATGTAGATATCAAGGTCGTATTCTAAATTGAAACGCTCCTCATCCCATTTCATCGACTTTTTCAGAGACGTCATCGCATGAGGGGCTTTTGATAAATTGCCCTTGTCGACGAATAACTGCAGCTTAACCTCACGACCTGTTTTAGTCACAAACTTATCTTCAAGGGTATCAAAATCACCTGCAACCAGCGCAAATAGATAAGATGGCTTTTTAAACGGGTCTTCCCAAGCAACGAAGTGTCGCCCACCTTCTAGCTCTCCCGAATCAACTTGATTACCATTGGAAAGTAAAAACGGAAATGATTTATCCCCTATTACGGTAACTTTATAAGTCGTTAATACGTCAGGCCTATCGAAGAAGTAGGTTATTTTCCTAAAGCCTTCAGCTTCACACTGCGTGCAATATGCACCATCAGAAAGATATAACCCTTCAAGTGACGTATTCTGTTCAGGGGCAATCTCAGTTTCTATTTCGAGGGAAAAGGATGCAGGCACAGAGTTGATCTTTATTCCATCAACTAGCTGGGTAAAATCAGAGTGTGGCTGGCCATCAACTTTGAGTGAAATAAGCGTTAAATCAACGCCATCAAGCTGAACATATGATTGCGCACCATTCGCTTGCAATTCATACTTTGCGATTACACGGGTTTTTAACGGTGATAAGTTAAATGTGAGGTCAATATGATCCACTTGGTGACTTGGTGGCTGATAATCTGCCAATAATTTAGCTTGCGGTTTTTGTGTCATTAAAATTCCTTCATCGCATAAAATAGCGCAATATGATTAACACCACCTATCCGCCAATCTTTGCTACCTAAATCATGCAAGTGTCTAATATATATACACATGCATCCATTAAGGACACATACATAAGTTAAACGAGATTTTATAATATTAAATGAGGGAAATGTAGCTTGCAAATAAGTTTAGATGGGTTATCTGACTGTTTAGACAATAAAAAAGGCCCCAATATTTGGAGCCTGCCTATTTTAATCTTGTTCTCTTGGTTTTAGCTTTAAGACTTTGACACCAAGATAGCCATAAACGATTGCTAAAAGCGGGTTGATTAAATTGAAGAAAGCGTAAACTGCATAATCTAATGGGTTAATCAATAGTACACTTTGCATATATGCACCACAGGTATTCCATGGTATTAACGGGCTAGTAATCGTTCCACCATCTTCAAGCGTCCTAGATAAATTAACGCTCTGAAGACCACGCTTTTTGTATTCTTCTTTGAACATTCTACCAGGGACCACAATCGCGATATATTGGTCGGCTGCAACAAGGTTCGTACCAAAACATGTTGCTATTGTTGAAGCAATAAGTGAGCCGGTGCTTTTCGCTATGCGAAGAATACTACGAACAAAAACTTCTAGTAAGCCTGTTTTCTCCATGATGGCACCGAACATCAGGGCTGTCATGATCAACCATGTTGTTGTCAACATGCTTGACATACCTCCACCACTGAGTAAATCATCCATTTTTGCATCGCCAGTTTGAACACTAAACCCATCAAAAAAAGTTGCCCAAATCAGCTTAAACTGCCCAACAAGTTCACCTTGAGACGCATCTATTTGGCTCGCAATTAAATCTCCTTGGAAAAGTAATGCCCACACAGCGCCAACAACAGCGCCAATTGAAATCGCAGGAAAGGCTGGCATCTTCTTAATTGCAAGTCCAAGTAGGATAACCAGTGGTACTAACATCAAAATATTGATATTAAAGTTGTCTTGTAAAATAGTGCTAATTGCGTCAATTTTACTCGCATCACTTGCAACATCTGCGTTAAAGCCCATCACAATAAAAATAATCAATGCAATCACAAAACTTGGTACCGTTGTCCATAGCATATGTTGAATGTGGTCAAACAGGTCACTTCCTGCCACTGCTGGTGCTAGATTAGTTGTCTCTGACAACGGACTGAGTTTATCGCCAAAATAGGCGCCAGATATCACGGCACCCGCGGTCACAACTGGGTCAAGCCCTAAACCGTTGGCCACGCCTAACAATGCAACACCAATTGTAGCAGCTGTGGTCCAAGAGCTACCAATACTCATCGCGACAATACCACAGATTAAACAGCTTGCAGCATAGAACCAAGACGGGTTAATGATCTGCAATCCATAATATATCAATGTCGGGACCGTACCAGATAAAAGCCAAGTACCGATTAAAGCACCAACCATGAGCAAGATCAAAATCGCGCCCAACGAAATCGTGATACCTTTGATCATCGCTTCTTCAAGCGTTTTCCATGTGAAGCCATTTTTTAAGCCGATTAATGCTGCTGTAAACGTTGCGAACAATAACGCGATTTGGTTAGGTCCAGACGATGAACTGTCTCCATACAGATAAACTGCGGCGCCCAATAAGCTGACCAATACAATGATTGGTATAAAAGCATCCCACGAAGATGCTGTTTTTGGTTGTTTCAAATTTATGTACCCCTCGCACTCATTTTGGTGCGTATTATTATTTGACCGAGTATTTCCACTCTTTTACCAATCCGGTTTGATAATAAGTAAACGCGTACTTGTCAGTATCGATTATCAAGACGGATTGATAAACATAGTCTATGTTGTCTTGTTGCGGCTGACGATAATAACAAATTTGCGTTCAGGAGTAACGAAAAAAGGCGCTGTTGCGCCTTTTTTCGTAATACCAAACCATTAAATAGGTCAAATATCGTTCTTTACAATCTTGCCAAAGTTGATCATATCTTGCGTGATTAATGCTGTCTCTTCCAAATAAGGGTCTAGCTCCGAAATAACGTCCGGTACATCATCCAAATCTTTGATTGCTTCTAGGCCTAAACGCTTCAAACGTTCATTGGTTCTGGCAAGCGCTCTTTGATCTCTTTCCTCACGCTCTTTCTTTCTTTGCCCTTCGACTAATGAAATTGACACTTCGTTTTCTTGCTCTTTATAACGCTTAATGTCGTCGTAAACGTATGAGAACTCGGGTTCTTTGGCTATACGCTTAATATGCTTTTCATTTAAGTGCGCAATGACCGATGACAAATCATCAATGGTATTGTACTTGGCACGGGCAATGCTATCCCATGGCAATGCGTTGTCTTCTTGGCTTTCGCCCCACTCTTCTGGCTCAATAAAAGACGGCAATAAAATATCTGGGATCACACCTTTATTCTGAGTACTGCCACCATTTATTCTATAAAACTTAGCAATTGTGTAGGTAATGCTACCAAGTGGGTTTTCGAACAAATCGTAAGTTCTTCTCAGCCCTTTATGTTGCTGCACAGTACCTTTACCGAATGTTTGCTCACCAATAACAATTGCACGGCCATAATCTTGCATTGCAGCTGCAAAAATCTCAGATGCTGAAGCACTATAGCGGTCAACTAACACTGTCATCGGGCCGCTGTAATATGTTTTACCGTCTTGATCTTTTTGTACGTCTAAACGATTTTGCGCAGTGTGAATTTGTACGATTGGCCCTTTATCAATAAACAGTCCAGACAGCTTCTTAGCTTCGTAAAGTGAGCCACCACCATTCTGTCTAAGGTCAATAATAATACCGTCAACCTTCTCTGCCTTAAGGGAATTGATTTCTTTAAGAACATCTTCAGAAAGGTTGTTATAGAAACTAGGTATTTCAATCACACCTATCTTACTCGTTAAATCAGAGTACTGCGCTTCGAAAACCGATGACTTAGCGGCGCGATCTTCTAACCTGATCTTGTCTCTAACAATTTCAACAACTTTCGGAGTACCGTGTGAATCGCTTCCTTTAAGGTATTGCAATCTGACTTTAGTGCCCTTTGGCCCTTTTATCAGATCGACCACGTCATCTAGTCTCCAACCGATCACATCTACAAACTCTTCACCATCTTGGGCTACCCCTATGATTTTGTCGTCTGCTTTTATCTGTTCCGTTTTATCAGCAGGCCCACCTGGAACCAAGCTGCGAATAACGGTGTAATCTTCATCGTAACTTAATACAGCACCGATCCCTTCAAGTTCAAGGTCCATATCCATCTTAAATTGCTCAGCTCTACGAGGAGAAAGGTAAGATGTGTGTGCTTCGATGCTTCTAGCGAATGCATTCATAACAATTTGATATGCATCTTCACTATTGGTTTGAACTAATCGCTTTTGAGCGTTTTTGTAGCGCTTAGTTAAAATCTCTTTAATGCCTTCCCAATCCTTACCCGTTAGCTTTAATCGCAGGGCATCAGATTTGACCCTTTGTCGCCAAAACTCATTGAGTTCGGCTTGGTCTTTAGCAAAAACGACCTCTTCACGGTCAAAGTAAAACGCATCTGGCGTATCAAATTTCATCTCTTTATCTAATAAAGAAATGGCATATTGGAATCGCTCAAAGCGTCTCTGTAAGCTCACATTGAACATTTCAAAAGCAAAGTCTAACTTACCATCAGCGAGGGCTTCATCAAACTTTGCTTTATGTTGTTCAAAACTATCAACATCCGACTGCAAAAAAATAGACTTGTTGTAGTCTAAGGTTTCTACATATCTATCAAAAATTTCTTCTGACAACGTTGAATTCAGTTTAAAACGTTTGTAGTGGTTCTGAGTAAATTTATCTGTCACTCTTTTCGTAGCTGTTGCGTGCTGTAATTCAGGTTTTAGCACAGGTATGTCTTTTTCTGTTACAACGCTATTAGCTGCAAAACACGTGTTTGCAACAAACAATGCAACTGCCCCAATGAGTGGTAAACTTTTACTCATACACTACTCCTTATAGAATAAATAGACTATCAGCCTTTGTCTTAACCTGCATACCAGTTACAAGTTCAACATGTACCTCGTCTTTATTGACTTCAGTAATCGTTGCGTTAACTAGCGCTTGACCAAGTTTAACTTTTACTTTGTTATTAACCTTGACCTCATTTGCAGGAAGAGGTTCAACTTTTCCAGAGCTTCTGCGCTGCTGTTGTTGAGCTGGTTTCTTATTAACTCTAGGCTTTTTGTTAGCATGGCGTGGTTGACCAGGCCCTTTTGATTTGTAAGATTTTGTGTCACCGTCATTGCGAGGTCTTTGCTGCTTCTTGCGCTTAGCCATTTTCGCACGACTTTCTTCTAATGCTTTTTGTGCGTGCTCAACGTGCTCTTGCTCAACTTTCTCAGCTTGACCACCTTCTAAATCGACACGAAACTCATTTTTAGTCACAGCTTCTAAGTAGCGCCAACTTGACGTGTACTTTCTCAAAGCTTGTCTTACTTGTGTTTTGCTCACTTTATCAGAGCCTTCGATCTTCTCAGCAATATCTTTAAAGATCCCGACCTTAAGTGGCTTTATACCATCCTTTTGTTTAAAACACTGAGGGAATTCTGAGTATAAAAACTCCAGAACCTCATTAATATCTTTTAGCTTGTTTGTGGTTTCCATGTCTAAACCTATTTAAATATCTTCATCTAGTGATGAATTAATATAGTGTGTAACCCAGTCTAAGAGTTCATCCAATTCGGTTTCAATTAAAGCCATGTCACCGCGTAGATGTTCCCAAATACCATTAATAATTTGATCAATTTGCTCACTTCCAAGATCTTCCGGTAATCTTTCCCAAGCGAAGTGGATAAGTTCGTTGAGCGTTTCTGCTACTTGCTCTTCGTCACCTTCCCAATCCCCAACATCAAAATTAGAAAACAAGTAATCTTGTACATTAAGCATATCTTTCATTTTAAAGTGTTTCCTCGAAGCTTTTAACTAACGCCTCTAAGCCCAGTTTATCTTGTTCATCAAACCTTGCCAAACTAGGGCTGTCAATGTCCAGCACAGCAAATATTTTACCCTGCTTATATATAGGTATTACAATTTCAGAGTTAGACGCCGCATCACATGCAATATGACCTGCAAAGGCATGCACATCTTCAACTAGTTGAGTTTTAGCCTCTGACACTGCGGTGCCACAAACGCCTTTACCAACCGGAATACGAATACATGCAGGATTACCTTGGAATGGGCCTAATACGAGTTCATTGTCACCATCCATAAGATAAAAACCAGACCAGTTAATATCTTCCATGTTGGTAAACAGCAAGGCACTTAAATTCGCCATATTAGCAATGTGGTTGTGCTCGCCTTCAATTAACCCTTTTGCCTGTTGATTTAACAGCTCATAAAATTTTTGCTTTTGCATTATTAATACTGAACATTCTTACATATAAACAGTAAAGGTACTCTTTCAAGCCAATAAATGAAACCTTTTCAGAGGAAAAAGTCCCAATTTATCCTCAATCTAACTGCAACTGTTCAATTTACACTCAAAGGAAATGTTATTGCCTTCTGAGACTGTATAAAAAAAGTGCGGATGCAAACGCACTCATAACCGCATTTGCAATGAGTATTGGCCCCGTAGAGACTGCAAGCACGTAAGTAAATGCAGTTCCGCCTAGTAGAGCTGTTGTTGTTAAGGCCGAATACGATAGCTTGTCGCGTTTATACAAAAATAAATACGCCGGTAAAACACATAACGCCATGACCATACCCACAATATGTGCATTTGAAATCGCAGTGGTTAGCAGCTGAAAAAAAAGCTGCCCTTGTCCTGTCGAAATATAAAAGTATGCACCTAATACGCTGCCAATGATAAGAGGCGATAACATTGAAACGCCAATTGCAGTTGCGACTTTTTTCATTTCAAATTCCTTACAAGAATATGTCGTTAGTGAAGTCTTCTTTGTTAGTGAAATCCCATCAATAAGACTTTGGTCGCATGCTACTAAATTAAGCTAAATATATTTTGAATGTAAAAAAGCCCAAGCTAACTTAGCTTGGGCTTAATATGGCGGAGAGATAGGGATTTGAACCCTAGATACGCTATTAACGTATGCCGGTTTTCAAGACCGGTGCTTTCAACCACTCAGCCATCTCTCCAAGTTTGTAAAACAACACATTTTAAACGTGATGTTTATTGTAGTGGCGGAGAGATAGGGATTTGAACCCTAGATACGCTATTAACGTATGCCGGTTTTCAAGACCGGTGCTTTCAACCACTCAGCCATCTCTCCGAAATTTTTGATTGAACTGTCTTACTTTATCACTGCAAATCAATCATTATAGTGGCGGAGAGATAGGGATTTGAACCCTAGATACGCTATTAACGTATGCCGGTTTTCAAGACCGGTGCTTTCAACCACTCAGCCATCTCTCCGAAACTTTTATTATGCATAAGCACAATACAAATAGTGGCGGAGAGATAGGGATTTGAACCCTAGATACGCTATTAACGTATGCCGGTTTTCAAGACCGGTGCTTTCAACCACTCAGCCATCTCTCCGCAGCGGGGCGAATAATAGGGAAACCTTTTGAGAATGTGAAGCTTTTTTTTTGCTTTTTTTATCGTTTGGCTAAAATTCAGCTCGTTTGACGACAATTCCAGCTAGCTTGACGAATTTTTTATCAATCTTTTGTTATCTTTGAACTATTTACCTCAAAAAATGGTCTACTATTCGAGAAAGGTTTGCTCAACTATGTAACTCTTGGTAATCTTTGGAAAGTTTAATTATCGGAACATCGTGTTTCTATTAAGGAGCTATAATATGGCGTTCAATCATTCGTACACTACTGAAAAAGCAGTAATGTCAACGACTGAAACAAATAAAGTGCTTAAGAGCACTTACTTTCTTTTAGCAATGACTTTGGCATTCAGTGCCTTAACTGCTGCAATCTCTATGACTATGGCATTACCTAGATTTACAGGTCTTGTCTGTTCTCTTGTTGCTATGGGTCTTATTTTTGTTATCCAAAAGAAGGCAAACTCTTCTTCTGCTATCGGCCTGGTTTTCTTATTCACTGGTATTCTAGGTTTTGGCTTAGGTCCAATGCTTAACTCGTACTTAAACCTACCAAATGGTGGATTACTGATTGCACAAGCACTTGGTTCAACTGCATTGATTTTCTTCGGTTTATCAGCTTATGCTTTGACAACTAAGAAAGACTTCTCTTTCATGGGTGGCTTTTTAACAATTGGTATTTTAGTAACTATTGGTATTTCTATCGTAAATATCTTCATCGGTAGCCCAATTGTATTCATTGCTATCAACGCTGTGTTTGTATTACTTATGTCTGCAATGATCTTGTTTGAAACAAGCAGAATCGTAAATGGTGGCGAAACTAACTATGTCTTAGCGACAGTAGGCCTGTTCGTTGCTATCTACAACCTATTCACTTCTCTATTAATGCTATTAGGCGTTATGTCAAGTGATGACTAATCTTATCATTCTGATAAAATAAGCCCCATTAGGGGCTTTTTTTATGGGTTTTCTTTGAGCCAATTTATTATTTCGGTACATTGCGGTCCTGCTGATCATGATACTTTGCAATGTATTGAGCGCTTTGCACGCGCTACACTCCAACAACAGCACTCGATTAAATGCATTTTTCTGTATCAAGATGCAGTACTTCATGCAAATCAGTATTTTGCGCTTGCAAGCGACGAGCTGCAAGTAAGCACAGTCTGGCAAAACCTCCATGACTTGGGTATTCCGTTAAAACTCTGCGTTACTGCAGCTGAAAAACGCGGTATCAATACATCTGACACAGGCATATTCACTGTCGCTGGCTTAGCAGAATTCGCTATGGAAACATGCAAAGCCGATAAGTGGGTGCAATTCAAATGACAAAAAAAGTATTAGTTATCTGTGACGCTTCACCGTTTGACAAACAAATTATCCGCGACAGTTTAGATATGGCTCTGATTTTTGCAGCCATTGATCAAGAGGTAAGTTGGTTGTTCAGAGGCCCTTCTGTGCTTGCATTGAAAGAAGGTCAAAAGCCTAACCAACTTGGCATAAAAGACTTTTTGAAACAACTTAAAACACTCGAGATTTATGATGTGGATAGCATATTTGTGTGCGAGAACGCACTTAGTGACTTGTCCATATCAAAAGAACAATTGGCCATAGACGCAGATGCGTTAAACATAAATCAACAACAAGCACTGTTAAGCGAACAAGATCACGTGGTTAAGTTATGAATTCAATAGTACATATTTTTTCTAAACCGATAAGCTATTATAACAATGTTGATATGGGTCTAATTAGCGAAACAGATAAAGTGTTGCTTCAGCAAGACGCCTGTTATGATCAATCAAAATTCTTAATTAACTGCCCTGCCCCTATATTTATGCTAGAAACGTGCGCTTTAGCCCGTGGCGTTTTACCTGACAACTCCATCACACTTGTTGATGACTTAAGTTGGGTTGACCTCATTGAATGCAGTGACAAATCTTTAACGTGGTAATTATGTTAGAAGTAAACGATAGAACGATAGAAACAGATAAAGAAGGCTACTTATTAAATCACTTAGACTGGGATGAAAGCCTGGCACCAGTCATTGCATCTGGTGAAAATATTACATTGACCGATGCTCACTGGGAAGTCATTCGATTTGTACGTAGCTTTTATGAAGAATATGGCACTAGTCCAGCAATTAGAATGCTTGTAAAAGCGATTGCCAAAAAGCTGGGTGAAGATAAAGGCAAGAGCATCTACTTGTACAAACTTTTTCCGAAAGGCCCTGCGAAGCAAGCTACTAAGATTGCAGGTTTGCCTAAACCCGCTAAATGCATATAAAAAGAGAAGGCTCAGCCTTCTCTTTCTCATCAAAATTATTCATCTACTGGCCAAGTGAATGGCACATCAGGAACTGATAGCCCTCTTGCTAACACAGATTCAGCAACTGATAGCGAAGGGTCCGTGGGTGACCACAAGTCTGTTACGAAAGTAACGCTTGCTGATTCACTGGCAATGTCACCTAAAACACCACTTGCATCAATATCGAATACAAAGCTAGCTGTACCATCATATTCACAAGAATTAGTCGGTGCATATTCAATATTTGCACGATGATCGGTACCTAAATACGTATTCGTCGATGAATCATATTCAAAAAATTGTCTTTGAGTAAAATCTTGTAAGGTGTGGTTATTATTAGGCCCAGCCCAATTACAAATAAACCCTTGTACCATGCCATCTGTCACATCAATATCAGTACCATAGCCAAAATGCGCTTCGCCGTTTTCTAAAGATGCATCATTAAATCCAATATTTAAGATCCGACTATTTGAATCATTCACACCCGCTTGCCATGCGTATGCATAATCACCCGCTAAACTCGTTAGATTAAAATTCGCACCGAAAATTGCAAAATTCTCACTCCAACCATCTGGGTTATCGGTATTATGGTATTTGTTTTTCACATCCACTTGTTGGTCACTGTTAAATGCCCCATTAATACCATGACCACAATTGATTGCCGATCTTGATTGCAAAGACATCTGCTCTGCACTTCGTTCGTAAGCTAGGGAACCCACCAATGTGCGTTCATTTTGACTACAATTACCACCGGGGAACTCTATTCCTGTTACGCCGACTTCGCCTTCAACTGTAAAGTTTAATAGCCCAGTATAATTCATGGTATCACTACCCGGTGTATGTATCATAGATAACGTAATTCCATAATCCGACCCCGACACTGTATAGGCTAGATTAACGCGATATTCCCACACACCAGACGTCAACTCTATGCTCGCAGTATCAAAATTGATATCAGCTAATCCCTTACTATTCATTTGCGTGGTCAAATCAATCGAGCTGCCGTCAGATGGTAAACCCGAACCGTCATCAATAGCAGCAGACACCATACTAGCCAAAGTCATCAATGCCATTCTTGATCGCTCCCTCACTGCTCGCAGTTGAGCATTAGTTTGAGCAACAGCACACGCATTTCCATTTTTTGCACTGGCTAGCCACAAACCAAGATCCCCCGTCGGTAAAGTACCTGAGCTCATACTAGGATCAGTGGCATCAGGGTGGCCCTGATAGCTCACTTGGGGTCCAAAACAATCCGCATTTTCACTATTTCTATAAAAAGAACGAACTCGAAATACATCTCTCAAGGGTGTTTCACCACTTAACAATGCATCAATTCTTCTCGTAGCCCAAAAATATGTTGGTGATGCTGGGCCTCTCGCCTCTAGTACTCTGTAAACATACTGCCTATCTTGTTCATCACTGCTATCTGAAAACGGAGATGCGACAGCCAATGATTGCGGGAAATATACGCCACGATTATTCGTCACATCATTATCTGTACTGCCACTACTATCACCGGTATCTGTTTGCCCTGATGAATCATTATTCACATTTGAGTTTGTATCACTACTATTATCTGTCGATGCATTTGTCTGACTGTTTTCAGTTTCCTGAGTCGATGTTTCTTGCTGAGATGAATTGTTCACTTGACTGGGGCTATCACTTTCAGATGATGAGCAGCCAGCTAGTAAAGACACCATAAATAAGGAGGTGTAAGATTTCATAATTGCATACCTTCTTTGCCTAACCTGTACAAATAACTTATGCGAAAAAATACAATTGGACAAAGTAATTGACGTTAACACTTGTCAGTTACTGTTGATCTATGACCCACTTTAGGATGAGTTTTAAGGCGCTAAACAAGAATAATTATTCAAACAAATTGATAATTAATTGCAACTCAATCATAAAATGCAGAAATAACTACGTTTTCCAACTAATCTAAATGTTAGTTCATCAGAACATGCTTAATACAGTTTTTTACATCAAAAATTGAACTTTATGGAGAGAAATTTCGTTTAAAGCGAAAAAGACGTTAAGCTAAGCTATATTCGTCGTAGCTTAACTCACGTTGTCATTTTTAAATGCTGCTTGTCGTATCTAAATCAGGAGGTGTTACTTCACTCGTTTCCAGATTTCATATTCAACAAATTTACCATCTTCAACAAGTTTATGATGCCAAAGATCACCTTTGACTTCATAAGTGAATGCCATCTTACGACCGATTAAACTCTCAACATTGCCAAGTGTTACCGTCTCAATAAAATAATTGTCTTTAAGCTGATAAGTGCCGCCGCCAGCATAATGAAACTTGTTGTCGCTACTGGTGATATAGCTAAAATGTGTATTGTTAATGATTTTAGTTGAAGTGACTTGAGGCGCAGACGCTTTCACTCTGCCGTCTTTAGTCGCATATTCACCACTAACAAACTCCCAAGTCCCCATCAAAGGATTTGACAAGGCAAGTGGACTTGCAAGCGCGCACAATAACGTTAAATACTTCATAATCTATCCCCTATTTTATTGTCATTATTTTTAAGCAATTATAAAGTTTTGGTGATGAAAACCTCAAATTCGAATTCTTCAAGTTGTGAGTCAAACCCTAAACTGCTTGACCACAATCAGATTCATCGATCACCTTATTAATCAGTTCAAATAACCTAGAAAGTGCCCTTTCTACATCTTGCCAGTTTTCTTGTTTCAATAAGGCATCGATTTGGGATACCGTTTGATATATTTCATGACAATCAAACATCGCCGAAGTACCTTTGAGCGCATGAATAGAACGTGCAAGGCCCTCATAATCTTTATATTTTAACTGATTTTGAAGTTGAACTAACTGCTCATGCAAACCATCAATATATTGCATTTTGAGCTGCTTAAACTCTTCATCTGGTAAATTAAGGTCATCGTCTACTGTTATATTCAAATAATGTGAAATTTTCTTAGCAAACTGTGCTCTGTCTATTGGCTTCGCGAGATGGTCAGTAAACCCGAGTTTAATATACCTTTCAACTTCATGACTCATGGTGTTTGCTGTCAAAGCAATTACAGGCGCAGTACACCCTGTTGCTTGAATAAAGTTAAATGCTTGCTCACCATCCATAACGGGCATTTGAATATCCATCAAGATCAGATCAAATTCAAAGTCTAAAACTGCTTGTACTGCTAACTGACCATTTTCTACCGCCGTTACATTCAAGCCCATTCTTTCTAAAATCCGAGTTATCAGGCGACAATTATCACTGTGGTCTTCTGCCAATAATACTTCACCTTTAAGCTCCTCAGAATCTAACTCTGGATCAGCCTGTATGTAAGGCTCATTTTGATGATGTATCTCTTCAAACGAGTTTACCCACTTAGTTCGTTCAGTGGTGAATAAACTCAATGACAAGGTGAATGAAGTTCCAGATCCAACTTCACTTTCAACGACAATATCACCATCTAACTTTTGAGCTAAGCTCTTTGAGATATTAAGTCCTAGTCCCGTTCCGCCATATTTACGTGTTGTAGATGAATCCGCTTGATAAAATGCACTGAACAATTCTTTTTGTTCTTCTGTTGTCATGCCAATACCGGTATCTCTAACACTGATAAATAGCCTGTCGTCCTTGCAGCTTACTTCAATTGAAATTTTACCAACCGAGGTAAACTTCAACGCATTTGATGTCAAATTCAGCAGTATTTGCCGAAGTCGCGTTGGGTCAATAACAACATAATCTGGCAAAGGGAATTGATAATTTAAATCAAACTCTAACCCTTTATCTCTTATTTGTTTGCCAAGTAGGGATTCAACATGCGCAATAGACTGAAATAAATTGGCCTCGATCAATTCAACCTCAAGTCTGTTTGCCTCAATCTTCGACATATCTAAAATGTCATTAATTAATCCGAGTACATGCCGAGAGTTTTGTAATATGACGGTAATCGCATGATTACGTTCGTGTGGTTTAATATCCCCGAGAATAATGCCATCTGCATAACCAATAATTGAAGTCATGGGCGTTCTTATCTCGTGGCTCATATTGGCCAAGAAACGACTTTTCGCTTCACTTGCGTCACGTAATTCTGATGCTAACTGTTCTAACTCATAAGTGCGCTTCAATACTTTCGCTTCTAAGTTTTTATTCAGTTCGATATTTTCTTCACTGGTTAAACGCACTTTATCAGCAACGGCAAATGCCAAGAACATTGCATCCAGTGCCACACCCACCAAACCGAGTAGATACAAATTAACCGCTATCGGTGGTAATAACCCCAAATTGGTGAAATTACCAATCATGTTGGGTACTGCCATGCATACATAAGCTAAGATGAAGTAGCGAGCAGGCTTAAACCCTTCTGAGATCCTTAAAATACCAATATAAAGACCTAAACACAGTGCAACACCTGTTGACAGTGTCGCCCATAGAAAACCAAATCCAGGAAATAAAATACTGAAAGGCGTACCTATCGCAGCAATTACCCCAACCCAAATAGAGGCCGAAGATAAATTTGGGTGCTTTTCTTTCAATTTAAGTAAGCAATTATAAAACAATGCATTACTGATTGGAGATAATGTAAAACCTAACCAATGCAAGTGGGCCGAATAGAAGCCAAAAAGCTGATCTGATATATGAAAAAAGTGGCTCCATGCAAACACCATAGTTGCTGCAAATATCGCATAATAGAGGTGTGTTAAATCTTTAGAGCCAATATAAATGAGTAAATTATAGAGGCCCAATACAATACCCACACTAAAGCAAATAATCATGATTAAGTTATCAATCACAACTTGCTCTTTAAAGTCTTTGACAGGGACTAGTTCTAACTTAATAGGCGTATAAAAATAATCACTTTCAAACAAAGTAACGACATAATAGTCATTGTCTGGTAACAGCTCTACGGTGTTACCATAATGGAACGCAAACTCATTAGGTACCATCCCACCGGAATAGTAGCGCTTAATATCATTTTTTGAGTATATCCTTGTCTCAATATTGGATAAAACAGTGTTGTAAGGGTACAAAACCAACTGTTCATAGTTAGAAACATTTTTGATTTGAGTAACAAGCCAATAGCGCCCAGAAAATAATGCTCGTTCTTCTTGTTTCTCTAGACGACTTGCCCAGTTCACCACATCATCAAATGATTCTGGGAAACGGGTGTCATCCTTTGCTGCAAGCACCAACCCCTTGTCATGCAGATTGACACCTTTTTCAATACCATTGTACACGTACTGCTGAGCACTCACTGAGTGCGACATAACTAAAATAATTAAGCTAAGAGTCAGTCTTATCAGATACATTATTGACTTAAAACCCATATTAATAAGCTGAGAGCGCTCTAAAAGCTATATGTAACATCAACACCAATTCTTTGCCCCTCACCCTTAAAGTCTTCTAACATGCCAAGGAAAGAACTGAGATCAAACTTTAAATGACTGTACTCTTTATCGAATAAATTTTTACCCCATAAACCGATCTGCCATTGCTGATACTGATAGGTGACATTTGCACGCCACAATGCATAGCTAGCTTGCATCGCATATGGGTTCTGGTTTTGATCAAAGTAATATTCAGATTGATAATCAACACCAATAACGGTTGCCAACTCACCACTATTTAATTCAAAAGAGTATGCAAGCTCTGCAGTAATATTCCATTCAGACGTAAAAGGGAGTCTATTATCAGTTAATCGGTTACCAAGCGGATCTATAAACTCTTCAAAATTTGCTTCCGGGATATAGCCAATGGCTAGTCGCGAAATTAATGCCTCACTGAAGAGGTATTCTAGCTCAAGCTCAGCACCATAAATGGTCGACTCACCAACATTTTCCAAAAGCTGCAAAGGTGGCGCATTGGGTGTTGAAGAGGCTTGATTCATGAACACTTGCTGATTTTTATAATCGTAATAGAAAATCGCGCCAGAAAGTAAATAGGCATCTTCTTCAGAGAGCTTAAAACCGACTTCATGAGAGAGTGTTTCTTCAGGGCCATAATCCGCTAACTCAGCTTGTTCTTTAGATGACAGTAGGCCTCCATTATAGCCTCCACTTTTGGTGCCATTTGCCAGGGCATAATAAATTAACAAATCATTATGCGGTGTATAATTCCAGGCAACTTTCCCCGAAAAACCATCGTCTTTGACCTCTCCATTGACTGTATAAAAAGGAATCAATGAGCCCGCAAGCTCCCCTGGCGTTGTGATAAAGTTTAATCGTGAAACAGAGTCATATTCAACCGACTCGTCTGAATAGCGCGCGCCAATCGTTAGCATATGCTGCTCGTTCAGCTGCCACTCATATTGGGAAAACAAAGCAATCGATTTTGTGACAATCTCATTGTCGTAAAAAAAGGTTGTTGTTAACTCCGGCGCAAGAACACCTCTGAAGTCTCTTAAGATATCATTGTGATTATTTTGATAGATGCGCTCTTGATATTGAAAGAGGCCAATCGTCCAATAGTCCTCACCTAATTGGCTTTGATATCTAAGCTCATTAGTTACAAGCTCACTTTTCAAGCCCAGCTCGCCTTCACATAAACGCTGAGGGCTGCCATCACAATTAAATGTATGGTCTCTATCAAGACGATTAAAACCATTTGAATAAGTTACAAACGCATCTTCTTGTAGTTGCCACTGTAGTTCAGCTGTCCAACCTTTATAAATACTTAAATGTGGAGAGTCATTGTTTACACTTACAGCCCAAAAATCATCGCTGCCATCATTAAAGCCAAAACTGTCTACACACCCTGTACTTCCAGCCTGACTAGGTGAACATTTTACAGGGGCTGCCGGGTTTGGATCTTTGAATATGCCAATATTACCTACCGGCTGTACTATGCCCTCCCAATGACCGTAATACCCTTTCACAAAGGCGCTCCAATTATCCCACTCTCCCAAGTAACTTAGTCGTAAATCACTTTGTTCTAAGCCCGCTTCTGGAGAGGTTTCAAACAGGTTATAACTTGTATATTCATAGTCCGCATGATTAAAAGCGAAACGAATGGCACTTTCATCATTAATTGTTGCGTTATAAGCGCCTTGCGCTCTTCGCCAATCATCAGTACCCGCTCCCAAGCTAACATAACCATAGTTGCCCGCATCAGGACGTTTAGTTCTTACAAGTAATGCACCACCGGTACTATTCCTACCAAATAAAGTTCCTTGTGGGCCTTTTAAAACCTCAACTTGCTCAATATCAAACAAGTTAGCTATTTGGTTGTTGGCCGAACCGACAGATACACCATCCACATACATGGCAATTGGTGAGGTATTTGCTGTGTTGTAATCTAGCAAGCCAATACCACGGATATTAATTGCTGGCGGCGTGCCTTCAGCTGCATTTTGGCTAATTTTTAAATTTGCGACAAAATGACCCAGCTCTGTCGCATCTTTGATACCCTGACGGGCAATACGATCGGCGCTAATTGTTGAAATCGATACGCTCACATCTTCGATGTTTTGCTTTCGTTTTTGTGCATGAACCTCAATAATCTCGATTGAATCATTTGCTGCATAAGATAGAAATGAACTTAGAAGCACAGGCATTATGGATATAGAAATGGCAGAGAGTTTAAACATGTCCGTTCTCGTTAGTTATTGCAGTATTCACTTTGCACTACTGAGTATAGCCCAAAAGAAAAGACCTCCAATAAAATTGCAGGTCTTTTCTGTAACTTACCTAATATTATCTATCATGTCCCATCTGGCTCAAAGCCATTTTCACCACTTATTTCCTCAGGCAAACCGCAAATAGCACGTGATGTTTGCATACCGGCCATCACAGCAGCTTCTACACACCCTGCATTAACACCCGTTTTGATCCAATCACCTGTTATAAATAAGTTTTTGAACACTGTACCATCAGTCGCTAAGCGAAAATCACTGCTACCTGTCACTGACAGAACATATCGTTCACTTGGGTCAACATTGACGCGCCAATATTGTGAGTCAAACCTTTGCTCAGTTGGAGCAGCACTTGGGTCGTAAATGACATCCCAAATAAACTGACCTACATCATTGTATGCGGATGGCCACAACGGCTGCATTTCATGGTTCAATTTATTGAGTGAATTAACCTTAACTTTGGCTGTTTGTTCTGTAGGAAAAGTATGCTCTGATGCTGGCGGATAATAGTCGCAAGTAAAAGCACTACAAAAATAAGCGATATTACAAGGCCCCGATGAAGGCCAATCCTCTACGCCAAGTAAATTAGACATTGCCGCCCATGTATCAAATGGCTGAGAAAACGCACTTAATATAGGGCGCTCTTCACTGGTCGGTGTATAGTTAAAGCCTAACTGCTCATCCGTTTTATTTAACCAAACCTGAAACGCTTGAGTTGCGACAGTCTTTACCTTACTGCTTTGCTGTTCAAAGCCATAGTCTAACTCGAGGAGCTCTGGACAAAGGTGTTCTAACGACCCAACAGAAATACCAAAAACGACTTTATCAAAATCACGCATTCTTGTAAGAGTCTTACGCGGCAAAGGCCGCTGATAATGTTGCTCGTATATTGCTGGCCAGTCAGTCCAGAATGATTCTAAGTTCACCTTGTGTTGTCGAATAAGGTCGGCCTGCTCATCAACAATTTGATCCAAGTTTGGCTGTGAAGGCCAGCAAGGTAAACCTTTCACATCTACAAATGGCTGATATTGACCATTTTTAAGATCAACTTGCTCAATAATAGAAATCTCATCTACGACATAGTTGCCATTTTCATCTTGTCCAGGTTTAAGCCCTTCAACTTGATTGAAGAACTCAAACTTAACACCTCTTTGGCTAAGTAACTCGTAGATTGGTGAAAAGATGATATCACCCATCCCCGCCTGCATTTTCCACATCACACCGCCTTTGTAACAAAGCATAATGCGCAACATAGCCAAAGAAGCAACGCCGGCCTCTACGTCGCCATTTTTAAAGTCCCCATCGACAAAACCAAAAACAAGATCATAGAAGCCACGCACGGGCGCAGACTCAACAGCGTATTTTTTATCTGCACCGTTTCTAGCAAGCCAATACTTAAAGTCGTACTTATTCAGCACACCAAATCCATTAGCGTGTACTCTGTCCCTAATCATGCCAACTGTCATCGCAATGGCTAAATCAGCACAGATATATGCACGTCTCACAGCAGGATTATCATCAATCAGCTCTAACGCCTCTGAGCGCAGCCAACGCTTTAACTTTCTGACAATATACCAAGTGACAAGTCTATCTTTTGAATTTGATAGATTTTTATCCTTCGCTCGCAAGCTCATCAAATCATGTAGCTGAGATATAAGTAGTTTAGGGGTCGACAAGATGTCTTGCGCTTCATCGATAGCACTATCAAAAAAAGACTTAACAGAGTCTTCAACGCTGTCAAATGCGTCCGAGATCTCTGCGGCCAAATGTTGTAATAGACTTCTATCACGTTGCTTACGAGTTTGCAGCTGCGTTTGACGATTAGACGCTTCTATCGCCTCTTCTAACTCATCAATCCACTTGTGTAACCATGCAACAACCAGCTCTATCAACTGCCAAAAGTGAAGGTCTAATGTACCATCAGCGGGGTTTCCATCAATCAACGGAAAATCAACGGGCCAGGTCTCCCACTGATTGTCAATATACTCTTGTAAAACAACAAAACTATGGGGCTTTAACGCTTGCTGCCAAGTATGAATTGGCACGGTGGCCGGCCTGTTTAATTTATCATACACAGTCTCAATCGCGCGAAATGAATTAACATATGCGCCAAACCATACATGCAAGCCATGTTCTTCAATTCTTTCGCCAAAATGTGCGTTTCTGCCACTTGCTCCTTTCCCTCCTAACCTCCAACCTAACTGATAAACAGTGATATCATAAAGATCTTGCCAATTTTCTTTTTCAGTTAAGTAAACAGCAGCAGTCATCGCAGACACGCCACCACCTAATATAGCGATACGTTCTTTAGTCATGTTATGTCCTTACTCACTTCACAGATCGGCAGTGACGATTTCATGGGCACCGTCTTGATCAAAATCCATACACAAAAAGTAAGGCAGTCTGGCGAACTGCTCGCCCACTTTGATCCCAAACATCTCTTCTAAGGGAAATGCATCAACTTGGTTAAAAGTGACTTTATATTCATCTTTAAGAAAACCGAGTTTATGTACCTTTTTCACTGTTGAAGGGGAGTGAACAACCGCACTATACACGCTGTTTTCTGCAAATCCATCAGGAAACTGTTTAAATAAAATTTGGGCAAGTTGCGGGTTAGTAAAGCCACTAAATAGCTGTTTAAAAAAGTCTATACTAACGCCTAAATCATGCACACTGCCTTGAATGAGTTCAGCTACTTCTTTGCCAATCTCTATCGCTTCTTCGAACCAAGTGTCATCATCCGCTACCCGGTCAATAGACAAAAGCTCATACCAAGCCATTTTTTTGTCTGCTTCAAATGGTTGAAACGTCTCGAGGCTAAGAGAAAAGTGGTCTGCACGATGCTGGTTATCTGGCATTTGGTACTTACACAAATATTTGTTATATCCCCAAGTCTCGCGGCCATTCACTAACGCATTGATATTGTTGACCGTAATAAATGCTGGATACCAATATAAATGCGTCATCTTATTCTCTTGCTTGCTGATCTGTGCAATCGGCAACCAAACAATGATGTCCGTCTCTTGCATGTAGCCGTAATTACTAAATGGCGGTACTTTAGACGCAATATTTTCTATATCTGTGAACGTTAATAGACAATATGATGATAATGCCCTAAACGCAATTGTTTCACTGGGTACGCTGTTAAGTGTTGAATCTATATAGCTTTGAATGATTTCCAAGTCCCCTTTAACAAAAAAGCCATACATCATTGCGTTTAGCATTCTGCATGGCGGCTTTGCGATTGGGTTACCAGGGAAGTGTCTGTAAGGAATACGAGGCTGATCTGACATACATAACTCCTTTTCATTATGATTTACATAGTCAATTCTAGTCCACTTTTTATCCTTCGGTTGGCTAATTTCAACTTAATTGCTTCATCAATATTGTATTGGCACAAAGCCGTAAAATGCTCCAGAGCTGCCGTATCAAAATTACGCGAGAGAGAATTCATAAACCCATGTTCATAGCGGGTTCTATAACAATTAATCCCCGGCATACTCGACAAATGATGTATGACCGGCTTAATATCAAAATGAGCCTCTTGATAAGGAAAATATATATCAACATCACACTTAGGGTTCAGCTGCAAATAGTTCCTTATCTGGCCCGGGTAAAATGCAATCAACTTTGTAGTACTCTTAATCGGCATCGCAGCTAACGCTCTCCAACATGCAACTCCACCGGCTGAAAAGCCGATGACCAAGTCCGGCTGTTTATCAGAAATTGCTTCAACTACTTTTTGAAAATATTTATCGTGCCCAACAGAATCCATGAACTGCTTATATGCCGTTTCTTCATCCCTATTCAAGTGACCTTGTCTAAACGGGTAAGGAGAGCAAATTGAGGTACTACCATCTAATTCATTAACGAAGCTTTCTAAGCATTTGGTTTGCCCAAAAATATCACTGACGATAAGCGTATTCATAGTTTTTCTCTTGTTTTTGAAATTAACTTAGCTCGCCAACCTTGCATACTAACCTAAGTACGACTTTAAAACACTTGTAATCACAAATAAAAGACCAATCCTTGTTCAAAATCCATTGGCCACCACTTTAAATTGCTTTAAGGTTGGTGTTCGTATTCTAATGTAGCAAAAAGACACAAGTTGTAAAATAAATCACAAATAATAAACAAAGATTTTAACTTAATTACTCTTATACCGGTTGGCAATTTAATGATCTTTGCTAAGCTTTAATGGTGACAATTATAAGAGGGTGAAATGTGCGCAAAGCATTGCTACTATTAATGTTGTTAACCGGTGTGGCAGAAAGCAAGAGCATTGACTGGATCATCACTGATTTTCCTCCCTACTACATGATCAATGATGCAGACGAAGGTACTGGCAGAGATGAGTTAATCATTGATTTATTTCACCAATATCTACCTACTTATGAAAATAATAAAGTCTACTTTCCGGCCAGCCGTGCTATTAGGGCTCTGAGCGATAAACGTAATACGTTTTGCATGTTATCATTGTACAAAACGCCACAACGCCAAAAATTCATTCGCTTTAGTGAAAACTATACCACCATCGGGTTGTCACCCACCATCGCAACCACAACTAAAACACTTCAAGCATTAGGTTTAAAAGACACAGCAAAAATCCAATTAAAACCCTTCATTGAAGAAAACAAGCTAGTACTTGGCGTTGTAATGCAGCGTTCATATGGCAGAGTGTTGGACCAAGCTATCACTTCAATTCAAAAAAATCAGGTAGTTATTCGGCCTGGTCAGGATGCACTTGAAAGTTTAACCTACATGCTCAAAAAAGGTCGTGTCGATGCAGTCATTGGCTATCCCAGCGAACATTTTTATCTTCACAAACAAACGAATACCAAAGACGTAGTGCAACTGCTGCTCGAAGACGTAGACCCTATTGTTCATGGGTATGTTGGTTGCACAGACAATGAAGCAGGCAGACAGATCATCAAAAAAATTGATTCTGTTGCTAATACTGTAGTTAATAGCCAAGAGTTTAAAACAGTGATGCAAAAATGGTTGCCAAGCTATTTGGAGATAAAGCTCAGTAAATTAATGAAAAATAAGGAAGCGAGATAATAATGCACCAAGTACCGCTGACCGCAATACTTGGCACAATATTAATTAGATATTTGTCACATCAATAAACAAAGACTCATCAATATTTGTTGATGACACTGTCGCTTCACTAAATTGATACTCATCTCGATCATTTTCCCTGTCGATTGGCAGGTTTTCAAAATCAAACAAGTTTGTATCTGCTAGCTGGCTTGGGCTAACGTTCTGTAGTGATTTAAAAATACTGTCTACACGACCTGGTGTCTTTTTATCCCATTCAACCAACATTGCTTTGATATTTTGTCTTTGTAGGTTTTCTTGAGAACCACACAAATTACAAGGGATAATTGGAAATTCTCTATGCTCTGCGTATTTTATTAAGTCTTTTTCGCGGCAGTATGTTAACGGTCTAATAACCACGTTACGGCCATCATCAGACCTCAACTTAGGTGGCATCGCTTTTAAGCGCGAACCATGGAACATATTTAAAAACATGGTTTCAACAATATCATCCATGTGGTGTCCTAAGGCAAGCTTAGTGGCGCCAATTTTTTCTGCAAATGAATATAATGTGCCTCGACGTAAACGAGAACATAGACCACATGTTGTTTTGCCTTCAGGCACCTTTTCACGAACAACTGAGTACGTATCTTTATCAACGATATAATAAGGAATATTCAAACTTTCAAAGTATTCAGGCAAAATATGCTCAGGGAAACCTGGTTGCTTTTGATCCAAGTTTACTGCGATGACTTCGAATTTAATGGGCGCCGCTTTTTGCAGGTTAAGTAATATATCAAGCATTGCGAAAGAGTCTTTACCACCGCTAATACAAGCCATCACAACATCACCTTCTTCGATCATGTTGTAATCTTTTATTGCGTTACCAACATTTCTACGCAGTTTTTTCTGCAACTTATTAAATTCAAGTATTTCTTTTCTATCGTCTTTTTGATTCATCACGACTTCTCAAGCCTAAAACGGACGGCTTTTTAATTGCTACGGGTAAAAATTTTAAGGTGTGAATTATACGGGCTTTTAGACTAGGTTGGAACATATCAATGCAGATAAACAATTTACATCACATAAATATTTAACTCAAACACAAAAATGCCCCAAAAGCGTGAACTTTTAGGGCATGTAAAGGACCTTTACAAATCTGACTTAGCGCATCGCCATCATCATTTTCGCAGGTTCTTCAAGGTATGATTTCCACAAATTGTTAAATCTAGCAATCGTACCACCATCAATAACTCGATGGTCACCAGACCAACTCACTTGCATAATCGAACGTGAAACCACGTTTCCATCAGCATCAAAGCGTGGAAGATGTTGCAATTTACCAAGCGCAACAATGGCTACTTCTGGTTTATTAATAATTGGTGTCGCAGTTGTGCCGCCAATTGCGCCAATGTTCGATATAGAAATTGTGCCGCCTTTCAGGTCATCTGGCGATACGCGCCCTTCTCTTGCTGCGTCAGTTAACTTAGTTACCGCCTCAGCAACATCAACAATAGACTTATTTTGACAACCCTTAATATTTGGCACTAACAAACCTAACTTACTATCAACGGCCATACCAATGTTATGATCATCAAAGTATGTAAGCTCTGTACATTCATCATTAACTTGCGAATTTAAGATTGGGAATTCTTTAATGGCAAGAGACAGGGCTTTAATAAAGAAAGGCATCATAGTGAGCTTAATGCCTTGCTTTGCATATTGCTCTTTCAAAGAAAGTCGCAGTGCAATGAGTTCTGTTAAGTCAATTTCATCACTGTAAGTGAAGTGAGGAATTGTGGATACAGACGCAACCATTTGCTTAGCCATAGCGGCTTTCATACCACGAATCGGTTCAACTCTTGCACCACCAGTTACAGTGCTCACTGTGGTTGTTGCAGGCTGAGGAGCCGCTTCGCTAGCAACTGGTGCAGCTGGACTTACGCCCACACTCAAGAACTTTTCAAGGTCTTCTTTATAGACACGACCATTCTTGCCACTTCCAGGCACTTGGCGAATATCAATATCCATTTCACGTGCACGTCGCCTTACGGCAGGTGAAGCGACCGCTTTACCGTTAATAACAGGCTGTGAAGACGAAGTTGAATGCGTTGAAGAAGAAACAGGTTGAGGCTTGTGGATTGCAAGCTCCTCTTCAACAGATTTAGCAGGTACTGCTTGCGCACCATTAGATTGTGCTAAACGCACCTGGAATAATGGGCTATGTACTTGTGCTATATCACCTTTTTGATAATATAATTTTTCCACAACACCATCATACTTCGCTGGAATTTGAACAAGCGCTTTGTCTGTCATTACATCACAAACAGCTTGGTCTTCTTTAATTTCTTCACCTTCGCTTACCAGCCACTCAACAATCTCACACTCAACAATACCCTCACCAATATCCGGCAAGATGAAATCCTCTAAGTGAGCGCCTTGTGTTGCTGCTGGTTGCTCTTTTGCTGCTGAAGCCTCTGTTGTCACTTCTTCTACAGGGGCATCACCTTCCACATTCATCGCAAACAATGGCTCGTGCACCTTTGCAATATCACCTTTAGCGTAATGCAATTGAGTAATTACACCATCATGTACTGCCGGGATTTGTACCAAAGCTTTGTCTGTCATCACATCACAGATTGGCTGATCTTCTTTGACTGTGTCACCTACAGCGACTAACCACTCTACAACTTCACATTCAACGATGCCTTCGCCGATATCTGGTAAAATAAACTCTTTAGACATGACTTATCCTTAAAATTCCACTGACTTCTTGATTGCTTCAAACACTTTTAAAGCATCTGGTACATATTCTTTTTCAAGAGCTAAAGGATACGGGGTATCTAGACCACATACGCGTTCAATAGGTGACTCTAAGTGCAAAAAGCACTCTTTTTGGATAGTCGCAGCGATTTCAGCACCAAAACCATTTGTAATTGGCGCTTCGTGACTTATCACCAAACGGCCTGTTTTAGTCACAGACTTAATTAGTGTTTCAGCATCCCAAGGTAAAATTGAGCGAAGATCGATAATTTCGCAGCTGATACCTGCTTCTTCTGCTTTCACAGCAGCCTGTTCAATGATCTCCATCTGTGCACCCCAAGCAAGTACTGTGATGTCAGATCCTTCTTTAACAACTTCCGCCTTACCGATTTCAATTGTGTAATCTTCTTCTGGTACTTCACCAACCGATGCACGGTATAAACGTTTAGGCTCAAAGAAAATCACAGGGTTATCGTCTTTGATACAAGCTCTTAGTAAGCCTTTTGCTTGATAAGGGTTACGAGGCACAACCAACTTCAAACCTGGTGTATGTGCAAAATACGCTTCTGGAGATTGAGAGTGATACAAACCACCGGCAATACCACCACCGTACGGTGTACGAATAGTCAGATTACCAACATTAAACTCATTACCAGAGCGGTAACGGAATTTCGCTGACTCATTCACGATTTGGTCAAATGCCGGGAAGATATAATCCGCAAACTGAATTTCAGCTAACGCTGGCGCACCAAATGCTGCAAGGCCGTTGGCAAAACCAAGAATGCCTTGCTCTGTCAATGGTGTATTAAATACACGATGCTTACCATACTTTTCTTGCAATCCAGATGTTGCACGGAATACCCCGCCAAAATAGCCAACATCTTCACCAAAGATACAAGCTTGAGGGTGCTCTGCCATACTAATATCAAGCGCCGAATTAATGGCGTGTAACATATTCATTTTAGCCATTATTTAATTCTCCCTGCTGTTACTGGATAGGCATCTGGGTATTGTTTGATATGCTCTTTTAATTCTTCGTATTGTTTTTTTAGCGCTGGAATTGGCGTGTCATAAACATCAGAAACAAGTTCTTCAAGTGCTGGTTTTTGTACTTTTTCAGCCACTTTTAGTGCCGCCAAAATTTCTTCACGGATTTTGTCTTTAATTGCTTCGTCTTCTTTTTCGTCTAACCAATTTTGTTTCAATAACCACGCTTTAAATCTGGCAACTGGGCAGCTATTTTTAAACTCAGCTTCTTCGTCTTTAGTACGATAACCCGACGGATCATCAGAAGTAGAGTGAGCGCCAAGGCGATATGCAATTGACTCGATGAGCACAGGCTCACCTGTTGTGACTGCAATTTCACGGGCTTTTTTAGTCGCTTCGTACACAGCTAGCGTATCAGCGCCATCAACACGAATAGTTTTAATGCCATAGCCAACACCACGTGCAGCAATACCATCACCTTTAAACTGCTCATCTGCAGGTGTCGAGATTGCGTAACCGTTATTACGGGCAAAGAAGATAACAGGGGCTTTATGCACTGCGGCCATGTTAAGACCGGCATGGAAATCACCTTCTGATGCAGCGCCTTCGCCAAAGTAACAGATAGTCACGTTATCGATTTCAGAGCTTAATTCACCAGACTCTTTATCAATATGCTTAAGCTTTTGGCCATAAGCATAGCCTGTAGCTTGCGGGATCTGCGTGCCAAGTGGTGAAGAAATTGTCAGATAATGTAATTCGTTAGAGCCATAATGCACCGGCATTTGACGACCCTTACCCAAGTCTTTTTCATTTGAGAAAAGCTGGTTCATGAATTGTTCTAGTGTAAAGCCACGATAATGCAATGCAGCTTGCTCACGATACTGAGCCATGATCATATCATCTTGCTTTAACGCTGCAGCACTTGCTGTAATTGCAGCCTCTTCACCTAGACACTGCATATAAAAACTAATACGGCCTTGGCGCTGAGCGGCTTGCATACGTTCATCCAACAAACGGATAAATCTCATCGTGCTATAAATTTTAAGCGCAGTTTCTTTATCAAGCTCAGGTGACGTCGCGCCATCTAAGATCTCGCCTTGCTCACTTAAAATTTTCAATGTTGGGATGTTAAGCGCATGGCCATCGATAAATTCGAGTGCATGGCTTATGTTTAACGATATGTTATTGGGGTTAGTCATAACCTACCTTCTCTTGTTGTCATCGCCAATTTGCAATACTTGCAGTCAATAGCATTGACATAAAAGCCCGCGTGTTGAGTTTTGAATAATTAGTGCGGTAAATGCAAATTACTTAAATTAAAGCTTTTGCCACTTTACGTTAACGTAAACGGTTATTCAACTAATCCTAGATGAATAACCGATAATTTGCATTTTTATTCTGGAAAGATTTCGATACGGCTACAAAAAAACTTTTATTTCAGTGGGTTAAACAAAGTTCTCGTTTACTTCCATGGGGATCACGGTTAATAATGCACGTTGGCCGAGGGCAACTTTAGCATTTGGGAAGATAATTGCTTCACCTTCTACTTCAGCAAAAATCTCAGTGTCTCCATCTGTTGCAAGTAACTCACCTTTAGCGAATCCTGTAAAGTTCACCGCAGAATCAGGGAATGGAAATGAAAAGGCTTCACAAGTTCGGTTAATCGTTCTATGCACTTTGAATAGCTCAAAATCTTTTGCATCGAATTCTTTATATTCAACTTCATTTTGGCTAATTAATGCACTGAGCGTCTTCTTAGTTGCTTCAAAGCTTGCCATGTTATTTTCACCAAATGGCTTTACCTGACCCAACTCTACTGTGAATGCATCTGCATCAAATTGCTTTGAAGAAAAATAACTGAAAGTCGTGGCGGCTGCGCGCATCATCAGTACTGTGTTTACACCGCATGACAATAAAAATTGTAGTTGCGACTTTTTCCAAGGTTTGCCATGCAAAAAAGGATACACGGCAAACTTTTCGTTTTTAGAACCACGAATAGCTGTGTGCAGATCATAATGCGCACGATAACGGCCCGCTTCTACGCTAGTGAAAAACTCACGCACATAGTTTTCTAAATTTGCTGCACGAACCTGTTCTGGGTTATCAGTTTTATTTTCGTGTGCGCCATTGAATAACCGGTTTAAGTTTTCGTCAACAAAACGCTGACCTATATTAATCGATTTCGGATTACCGTAAATAAACAAAACGCGTTGTTTCAGTTCTAGTTTACCAGTGATAATGTGCTGGATAAGCTCATCACAAATTTCGATTGGTGCGGTTTCATTGCCATGCACGGCACTTGAAAAAACAAAGTCTTTTTGAGTTTCGCATGCAGGAGTAAATTGAATAACACCAGTGTCAATTACTTTAACCTCGGTACCGTTATCCAAAGTAAATTGGCTAGGTGCTAATTCGAACTCATTTTCACGAGTAATGGTTAAAAAATCGCCAGTTGATTTTAATGTATCAAGGTACATACTGTCACCTTATGAGAGATGTAAAAAAGAAAAAGGCCATTCAAAAATGGCCTTTAATATCAGATAATTTAGCAAATTACACTGTCAACCAGTGCTTTTGCTTCTCTTTCAAGCTCAGCAAGATGTGCTTCGCCTTTAAAAGATTCTAAATAAATTTTGTAAATGTCTTCTGTACCAGAAGGCCTAGCAGCAAACCAGCCAGAAGCAGTCACTACTTTTAAGCCGCCAATAGCTGCGCCATTACCTGGTGCATGGGTCAGAATATTGGTAATTTCATCACCTGCAAGCGCTGTGGCTTTCACGTCATCAACACTGAGCGCTTTTAGTCTGGCTTTTTGCGCATCATTTGCTGGTGCATCGATTCGTTTATAACTTGGCGCACCAAACTCTTGTTCAAGCTCTTTGTATCTTTCAGAAGGTGTTTTGCCTGTGACCGCTAAAATCTCAGCTGCGAGTAAGCCAAGAATAAATCCGTCTTTGTCTGTGTTCCAAACATCACCATTTTTTCTTAAAAATGAAGCACCTGCACTTTCTTCACCACCAAAAGCAAGCCACTTATCACTTAAGCCTTCAACAAACCATTTAAAGCCAACTGGTACTTCATACACTTCATTACCATGGCTTTGCACAACTTTGTCAATCATGCCACTTGAAACCAGTGTTTTACCGACTTTGATGTCTTTTGCCCAGCCTCTGTGTTTTAGCAAGTAATCTATCGCTACCGCCAAGAAATGGTTAGGATTCATCAACCCATCTTTTGTCACAATACCGTGACGATCATAATCAGGGTCATTACCGATACCAATATCAAAATCGTCTTTGATTTCAATGAGGTTTGCCATAGCAAACGGTGAAGAGCAATCCATTCTAATTTTGCCATCTTTATCTAGTGGCATAAATGCAAATCGAGGATCTACTTCATCGTTTACGACCGTCATATTTAGCCCAAACTTTTCAGCGATAACAGGCCAAAAATTAATGCCTGAGCCGCCAAGAGGGTCTATACCGATGCTCACATCCGCTTTTGCTATCGCTTCTAAGTCAATCACATTTTCTAAGTCTTCAACATATGGCGTGACCAAGTCTTCATATTTGATAAACCCAGAGCGCTTTGCCTTAGCATAAGGAAATAGCTGAACTTCCACCAAATCTTCACGTAGTAACTGGTTAGCTCTTTGCTCAATCCAATTCGTTACATCTGTATCAGCAGGACCGCCGTTTGGTGGATTGTACTTAAACCCACCATCTTCAGGCGGGTTGTGTGAAGGCGTTACAACAATACCATCAGCCAATTCATGTGGATGTGTTCTGTTGTGGCAAACGATCGCGTGACTTACTACTGGCGTCGGAGTAAAGTCATCATTTTCTTGAGTAATTACCTGCACTTCATTAGCAACGAGTACTTCAATTGCTGAATTAAACGCTGCCTCAGACAATGCATGAGTATCTTTACCTAAAAAGAGAGGGCCAAATATATTATTTGCCTTTCTGTAATCACAAATCGCCTGTGTGATTGCAAGAATATGTGACTCATTAAACTTTACATTATAAGAACAGCCACGATGACCAGAAGTACCAAATGCTACGCACTGTTCTGGGTTTGTTTCAAGATCTGGCTCATTCAAATAATAAGCTGACACCAGCTTTGGAATATTTGCGAGCTGTGACTTGGGAGCTTTTTTGCCTGCGTTAGGATGGTTTGCCATCACATTTCCTTATAGGTAATCTCGAACTGTTTCTGCCTGCTGCTCAGTGTAGCCTAAAATTAGGGCCACTTCGTGCAACATCATCTTTTTACGCGTGGTGTTTGAATTTGTCATGACCCAATATTCACTGTCTGTGATATTTTTTGGGTTCATACTGCTCCCGCTTTCAAGCAACGCTTCTTTACTCATTGCAAAGTAAATTCTATCTCGCCCTTTTATTTCCAGTACTTTATTAAACTGAGCTTTGTGCGTACGGTGAAATGCTGCAAGAATAAATAAAAAACGCCCTACTACGCCTTTTTGCATAGCAAGCTCTTCTTTATTTAGAATATTAAATACATTCGCAGACTCTTTTACTGGCTCAGGTTTAACTTCCGTTTTACTTTCCACTGGAACTGGCTCTACTTGTGACACCTCGGTTTGCACTGCTACCGAAGCACCCTGAACTGGCTCTAACTCTAGTAAACGACGCAGGATCTGTGAGGCGCTCTCACCAATACTTTGCGTATTGCTTGCAATGTATTGATAAAGCTCGTCATCTATTTCTATTGTTTTCATGCTTGTCCTGTCATTTTATACATATACCGCATTTGGGAGGGATTATATCTAAATTTTTCTTCTTCCTCTACGGCTTTGATTTTTGATTTAAGGCTGGCAAAATAGCGACACAAATTTGGAGGTAGTATGTTACTTAATTTTAAGCAAAGCGGACTAGAGCAAAGTAGCGCCAAAACTGTCATATTAATACATGGCTTATTTGGCTCATTAGAAAACCTAAACATCATAGCTCGAGCACTAGAGCCACAATTCAATGTCGTCAATGTAGACTTGCGAAATCATGGCCGTTCATTCAAAAGTGACGATATGAACTATCAGGTCATGGCCCAAGACATATTATCTCTGATTGATCACCTAAAACTTGAACAAGTGATTCTTGTTGGGCACTCAATGGGCGGCAAAGTCGCGATGCAAGTGGCAATGCTTGATGAACAGAAGGTAAGCAAGCTGGTAGTACTTGATATCGCACCTGTGCAATATCACCCTAGACATGACGCCATCATAGCTGCGCTAAATAAAGTGACAAGCCGCACACCAAAAAGTCGAAGTGATGCTGACAAAATCATGTCAGATAATATAGAAGAGCTTGGCGTCAGACAGTTTTTATTAAAAAGCTTGGCAAAAAATGAGGATGGTGAATTGGAATGGCGTTTCAATTTACCCATAATAGAAAAAAATTATTCTAAGATTATCGATAACATAGATACACCTCGTACCTGTTTGTGTGATACGCTATTCGTCAAAGGTAATAACTCCGACTATATACTACCAGAACACAAAAATGACATTGTAAGTGCGTTTTCTAAAGCGCGCGCAAAAATCATTCAAGGGGCTGGTCACTGGCTGCACGCTGAAAAACCAGAAGCTGTCAATCGTTCAATTATTGATTTTATTCAATAATTGTCGGAGATTTTTATGTGGCTAAACTTAATTTATTGTAGTTAGGTATGCTATAGTACCCGCCGTTTAAGGTTTTAGTAGTGCAAAGATGATCAGTCAATACATAAATGAGTTTGAAACTCTTGGTTTTTACTTTGCGCTCGCATGTATATTTTTTCTTATTGGAATGGCTATTCAAGACGTTCTAAAGAAAGGTGACGTGCCTAAATTTGGTCGATACATCGTTTGGCTGGTGTTGTTTTTAGGTTGTTCAGGTTTTATAGCCAAAGGTGTAATACAAGTGTTTTGGCAAGGTGCGGGTGTTGGTTAATGGCCAAGTCTGAATTAGATAGAACAACTATCGACTTATTTGAAAATGAAAAACGCCCTGGTCGGCCCAAAACAAATCCCTTACCAAGGGAAATGCAGCTTAAGATCAACAAGCGTAATCAAATTAAAAGAGATAGAGCAAGAGGTTTAAAGCGAGTAGAGTTCAAAGTATCTTCTGAACTTTACCAAGCGTTGAGTGATATGGCTGAAGAGCAAAATATTAGCCGTAGCGCACTCATTGAGACCATCTTGCAAGAGAAATTAGCGATTAATAGATAAAGGTAAGTAATTAATGGCAAGCGTAGGTATTTTTTTCGGCAGTGACACGGGTAACACCGAGCACGTTGCTAAGCAAATCCAAAAAGAACTAGGTAAAAAGCTAATTGATGTTAAAGATATTGCGAAAAGCAGCAAGGCTGACATCGAAGAGTTTGACTTAATTCTATTTGGTATCCCTACTTGGTACTACGGTGAAGCACAATGTGACTGGGATGACTTCTTCCCAGAGCTAGAAGAGATTAACTTTGAAGGCAAACTAGTTGCTATTTTCGGTTGTGGTGACCAAGAAGATTACGCTGAATACTTTTTAGACGCGATGGGCATGGTAAATGACATCGTTACTGAGCGTGGTGCAATTGTTGTTGGTCATTGGTCAACTGACGGCTATGAGTTTGAAGCGTCAAAAGCACTTGTAGATGACAATAATTTTGTTGGTCTAGGTATCGATGAAGACCGTCAACCTGAGCTTACTGAGCAACGAATTAAAGCTTGGTGTGCACAGGTTTATGATGAAATGTGTTTAAGTGAATTAGAAGATTAATTCATTGAATTAATAAAACAAGCTTTGACTTGTTGCCCGTGCACGTTATTCTTAAGAAAATGGTCGTGCTTATTCTTAAGAATTGAAGTAAAAAGATAATAGATTGAGACAGATTAAATGACTGATCACAACTTAGAGCTTAAAAAGGCGGGCTTAAAAGTCACCTTACCGCGAATTAAAATTCTAGAGATTTTACAATCTCCAGAAAATCAGCACATCAGCGCTGAAGATGTTTACAAAATTTTACTCGATAAGGGCGAAGAAATTGGTTTAGCAACTGTTTACCGTGTACTGAACCAGTTTGATGATGCAGGTATTGTGACACGTCACCACTTTGAAGGCGGCAAGTCAGTTTTTGAATTGTCTGGCAGCACACACCATGACCACTTGGTTTGTTTAAAGTGTGGTAAAGTTATTGAATTCGAAGACGAAGTTATCGAAACTCGTCAGGTCGAAATTGCAACAACTAACGGTATCAAACTAACAAACCACTCTCTTTACTTGTATGGTGAGTGTGTCGATGAAGAAGAGTGCAGAAGATTTACAGAATCTGATGATTCTTAATTCGATTGCATATGCAATTTAAATTAAAAGCCAGCTTTATGCTGGCTTTTTAACTATATGATATTTGGATAATAAATCGATTAGGCTTTTTCAAGCCGATATAACGCATCAGCCACCTGCTTCAGATCAACTTCACTCACAAAATCATTCGATAAAGTTAAAATAGCATTGAGATTATTTTTGAGCTTTTCATTGCACATGGGCTCAGGCTTAAGCGCTGTTTGCAGCAAATGCAAAGACATATCAGCTATCAATAAGCGTTGCTTTTCGGACCAGTCATCGTCCCCTTCAACGGCAGTGTGATGTACTATTGCTTGTTCAACTTCATCGTGGATCCCCCAACTCAAGGTTAAGATCTCCTGTCTTTTTCGTTTATCCATAGCTCCCTCCTCTCCCATAAGAGACTGCTACAGAGCCAGCCAGATTTCAATTGACAATTCGTCATATGCTAGTCCAAATTTTACTACTCATTGGCAGATTTAGACTACTGACAATAGTATAATTTTATGACTTTGGATTTTTTGGATAGTAGTTATCAGGCTGTTTTGGACGCAACTCAAATTCTCGGGTATTTTTGTAGGGAAGCTTCATAAACCCTGCTACACCATAGTCTTGAATGCTCACAGTATACTGAATAATTTCTTTGAGCAACGCCGCAAAAGCACCTTCTTGCTCTGCATCTAACAGCCGATAGTAGTAGTGAATTTTTAATCTATCACTCAGTGATTCGAAAATGATACAACCTGTGTGATGAATTTTATTCAGCTCAAAAACACATTGAATAATTTGCTTCGGCAGCTGCAGCTGCTCATCAGGGTCTTTACCATCTTCAAAATAGGAATGTGGCCTAGTTACTTCTGACGCCGCCACATGACTCACTGTATACTGTAACTCGGGTAGCTGCTCAAAAATATAAGCACCGGTTTCGTCTCGCTCTAGCTGAATAGTCTGCCTTGCGTCAAATAGGCAGCATTTGAATAAGCCCTTCTGCTCTATTCCCTGTGCCAGCATAACCGTGGCATTTACCGCATCCGTAAAAGCACTTTGCAAGCTTTCATCATGCAACATCAAGCTCGACTCTACATATAACGACTCTTGCTGCCAGTGGAAACTCAACCCGCCTACAACAGGGTATTTAGCTAATCGACTGATAGAAGCTAAAAATGCTTTTTCCGTATCGCCAGTATCAAACAAGAACTCTTTATAATACCTGTCGAGCTGTGCATCATTTACGTCTAAAAGCTGATGGTTATGATCAGCACGACGCAAAAATTGCTTCCTAGAACTGTAGACCACGGTATCAGGCAGATCGGTTTGCGTAGTCGTCCAAAACGGTATGTTCGCTTTTATTTGAGGTGATTCTATATCTGGTAAATATACTTTGGCCATGGCAGGCATATTACGCATAAAATAATCACCCGCATTATCTCTGGTCATTTTATCTTTACTCAACATACCATCGATAACTTTCGCAAATTCAATAGGTAGCCCTAGGCTAGTCGCAGGGATCACCTGTGCGCCAAAGCGACAAGATTGCGCACTTGCCAATGCGTAAATTGTCGAAGCGACTCCCTGCTCATCAAATCGCGGTGAAGACCGTGAGCCAGACATTTGCTCATCACCAATAAAATAGACATCCCCCATTCGGGCGTTTGTGCTCGCAATATCAGAAGACATTAAATCCATGATATTGCTGGCCACAGGTTCTCCATGTACATCAATTTGTGCGTAAACAGAGCTGCCCCAATCAACCAATGAAAATGCATCTGAGTGCTGATCCCAGACAATATTCGAAGGCTTGATGTCACCATGCACCACAGGTTGCAAGGACATACCGTTTTTTCTCTCACGTAAGTCTTGTAACACATTTCGTAATTTCAGTGCTAAATGAACCAGAACATGGGGTTTTAGGCGCCCGAGCTTTAAAGAAACCTGCTCAAGGTCTTCTCCTTGCGCTCTGGCCATCATTAAGATCCCTTGCTTTTTAACTCGTTCAAAAGCAAAGAACTTAGGTACCATTGGATTATTTATCTGGGATAACATATAAGCTTCGTCTTCAAGCCTATCCCTCACACTTTGCGCTAAGGTAATACGAGAAAATTTGAAAACCCACTCCTCACCGCTGTCTTCTATGCCAGCAAACACAAACCCAAACGCGCCAGAGCCAATTAACTCTACATCTTGATAGCCCAAGAGCGATAACTGCTTCTTACAGATATTAAGCCACTGACGATGTTTTTTTGCATCATGGTGAGATAGCAAATAAATCGATTGCTGTTCATTAATATAGAAGTTGTGAATTGACTGTTTGCTCACGGCGCGACTTAATAAAACTAATTTGATGAATATATTGAAAAAAAGGCCGACAAATGTCGACCTTTTTTGGAAAAAATAAAGTGTATTTAACGTACTTTATGCTTTTTCAATTTTCGCCCATGAATCGCGAAGCCCAACCGTTTGGTTGAATGTTAAGCTTTGTGACTTGTTATCGCGACTATAATAGCCTAGTCGTTCAAACTGGAAGCCTTGCTCTGGACTTGCTTTTTCAAGTGATGGCTCTAATTTCGCATTTGCAATAACGACTAATGACTCAGGGTTTAGCGTAGTAGCAAAATCTTCAGCAGCCGCTGGGTTAGGTACATTAAATAGACGGTCATACTGACGTACTTCCGCTTCGATACAATGTGACGCTGAAACCCAATGAATTACGCCTTTGACCTTACGGCCATCAGCAGGGTTTTTACCAAGTGTATCTGCATCATATGTACAATAAATAGTCGTGATATTACCTGCGTCATCTTCTTCAATGCGCTCAGCTTTAATCACATAAGCATTACGTAAACGTACTTCTTTACCCAACACTAAACGCTTAAACTTTTTGTTCGCTTCAACGCGGAAGTCCTCACGCTCAATGAAGATTTCACGAGTCAATGGCAGTTCACGCTCACCCATTTCTAATGTTGGGTGGTTTGGTGCAGATAACATCTCCACTTTGTCTGCATCATAGTTTTCGATAACAATTTTAACTGGATCTAAAACAGCCATCGCACGTGGTGCATTTTCATTTAGGTCATCACGGATACATGCTTCAAGCATACCCATTTCAACCATGTTATCTTGCTTTGTAATACCAATACGCTTACAAAATTCACGAATAGATGCCGGTGTGTAACCACGACGACGTAGACCCGCAATTGTAGGCATACGCGGATCATCCCAGCCTTCTACCTGACCGTTCACAACTAAGTCGTTAAGCTTACGCTTTGACATCACGGTATATTCTAGATTTAGACGAGAAAACTCGATCTGCTGAGGTTGGCACTCAATGCTGATGTTCTCAAGTACCCAATCGTATAAACGACGGTTGTCTTGGAATTCAAGCGTACACAGTGAATGCGTGATCCCCTCTAGCGCATCTGAAATACAGTGCGTGAAGTCATACATTGGATAAATGCACCACTTGTCACCAGTCTGATGGTGATGAACAAAACGGATACGGTAAATAATCGGGTCACGAAGTACCATGAAAGAGCTCGCCATATCGATCTTTGCTCTAAGTACACATTCACCTTCTTTAAACTCACCATTTTTCATTTTTTCGAAAAGCGCTAAGTTTTCCTCAGGAGATGTATCTCTGTGTGGACTATTTTTACCAGGCTCAGTCAATGTACCGCGATATTCACGTGCTTGCTCAGGAGACAAGAAACATACATAAGCTAAGCCTTTTTCAATCAGCTCTACTGCATAGCCGTATAGCTTGTCGAAATAGTTTGATGAGTAGCAAATTTCGCCATCCCATTCAAAACCTAGCCACTTAACATCTTCTTGAATTGAGTTTACGTAATCGATGTCTTCTTTTTCTGGGTTCGTATCGTCAAAACGTAAATTACAAAGGCCTTTATAATCTTGCGCTATGCCAAAATTAAGGCAAATAGATTTAGCATGACCAATGTGTAAAAAACCATTTGGCTCTGGCGGGAAACGCGTATGTGTTGATGCGTGTTTGCCACTTGCCAGATCACCATCAATGATATTTCTGATGAAGTTAGTTGGGCGATTCTCTGTATCCGCCATAGGAGGTCTTTCCTCTGAATTTGTAGCTTGTTAACTGACGCATTATTACAAATTAATTTGGTAACTTACAGCGCTTATCGCCTCATAAAGTCGATTTATTTGATGTTTTTTATGGGCTGGGTAAATTACATGCAAAATTAGTCCAAGGTAGGTGGTGCCTAACTAAAATAATCTCCCTTAAAGAAGCGATCTTGCCTGCCTATTCAAACTAATCAAGCTGAATTGAGAAGTATCTTTCTCACATTATAGTAACTTGAAAATAACACAAGACCAGTTTATTTACTTTTTGAACAGCAGTGATTAACTTAAACATGCCTGTTCAATACTTAGGCATACCTGTATTTTATCTAATTATCAATATGTAGAATCAAGGAAATATGATGAATCATAAAGTTTTAATTTTATCCGCTGCATTAGCTAGCACATTAAGCGTTGCTTCATACTCATCCGCAGCGTCGGAAGCCATAACCGAACAGATCAATGCATCACATTCTGTTCGCGTTTGCCATTATAAACTTACGTTACGTGGCCCAGGAAGTGATAGATTCCCAGCATGGGAAACAAAAGAAGTACTAGCAAACAAATCATGCCCAAGCGGCTGGACTGTAGGGTTTTCTTGGAGCTGGGTTCCGGTTGGCTACTATGCTTATCAGTACAGTACATATAGATAGTATTTATTTTTTTAAATCTATATTTGCCTGCCACATGTGCGTATGTGGCAGGTTTGTAATTCAATTATTCTTTTGATGCTACGCCCTATTTACAGCTACACAAGTAATAAGAGCAATTAAACTATTGAGTTAATTTATAAATCGAGTCTTTTTAAATATTTCATATTTCGGCGTAATTTTTATTCACTTATCGTTCATAATGTGTTCTAGTAATAGGGCCTAAATCAAGCTCAAAGGATTGAGTTAAATTGTACAACGACCTGAAAGTGATAAAGGAAATATGATGATAAAAAATATATTGGCACTTGTGCTTACTTTTAGCTTTATTTTTAGTGCATCAGCCCTAAGCTCAGACAAAGAAGCAGCTAATGCGAGCTATAAAGTGTGTCATTATAAGCTGACCTCAGCAAAGAGTAATTCAACATATCCTTCGTGGGAAAAAAAGACTGTCCGACCTTGGCAAGTTTGCCCACCTAGCTGGACAGTTGCAGCGCCCAATAGCAAAATAACTGTTGGTATTTACGTTTACCTATTTACAACGTATCGATAATTTATATTAGCTTTCACCTACAGCATTACATATGTTGAAAGCACACTCAATATTTCAATTTTAGCAAAAGATATTTTCTCTCCTTTTTTAGAAGCAGTGGTTTTTCACTATTTTCAGAACATTTAGCAAACATAAATACATCCATATATATTAGATAATGATAGTTTAGTACACCTTATTTTCCCTCAATGTGCTTACACTTTTTTAGAGCGTAAACAACATGTAAAGGAAAACTAATATGAAACACCTCACAAACACCCTAGTCATTATGGGAATACTCTCCACGATAGCGACTACCGCCTTTGCCAATCAGCCTAAAAACTCAGCTATTCGAGTTTTGATTGATCAGAACGGTATCGCCTATCTTCACAAGGATGACGAGTTTAATACATGGCAAACTGCACCCCTACCTTATTATCAAAAAACAGTTGCCGCTTCTGGGGGCTATTTTCATTTTCGCCCCCATAGTGAGAGTGCCCCTGGATACGCCTATGATGAAGAAGCAACTTTTGCGATAGGCGAATATGGCTTGATATTTAGGTACCAAAACGATGCATGGCAACATGTATTTGGTTGTTGGGACGCAGTAGATGTGTCAACACATAGCCCAAAGCATGCTTATTGCGTTAACCAAGTCGGTGAGTTAAAAAGGCTCAACACAGCAAATGGTAACTTTGGTGGAAATTTTGGGATTAACAATAAACGCATTGTCAAAATTGATGTGAATGAAATTGGAAACATCTGGGCCATAACGGATGATAACGAACTCTACCAAAGGATTAACGACCATTGGCATCAAGTCAACTTAAACTGCCCACAAACTTGTACCCTCAAGGATATCGCTGTTGGTGGTGGCGAAGTCTATATTACTGCATATATTTTCAAAAATACGCGCGGTTCACAGCAAGTCTATAAGCTAGTTGGCAATGAATTAGAAAAATTTGGACACTTTTATAATATTGAAGTAGATCGCGATAATACCATTTGGGCAATTTCATATGACTCGAAAACCCTTCACTATAAACGCCCGGGGATGATTGACTTTATAGAGGAGCAAGGGGCTAATGATACCGCAGTTGTTGATATTGGTGGCTAATTAAATAATCTTGTTGTGGCCAGATACATGAAATGAGTCGGTCTGGCCAATAAAACCTTGAGCTTAATATTTAGCAGAGTTCCTTTCTCTCCTCACCTCATGTTAATATGAACTCTTAATAACTATAAACATTTTATTAAAAACAAAGGGAATTAATTGCTAAAGAGCATCATATTATTTATTGAAAAAATATTTGAGTGGCATTTATATTTTTTAGGATACTTTGTCTTTCTACTCTTATATTTACAAATTGTGGTTGTGCCAACATTCTTGATGGGTTTGCTTGGCTCCATTTCATATTTACATTTTGACCACTTTACTGCTTCAAGTTTAATAGTAGGTTGTTTATTACTGGGATTGTTGATTGGCTTATATTGGGCTGAGCGAACTCGTCGTGGCCTCGGCATTATTACTTTCCATGCATATTTGCTCTCAACACCAGAAATCGATGGTCATGGAACACACCTTCGAAGCGAAACAAAAAAAACAACATAATAAAAAAGCTGCCTAAGCAGCTTTGTTATTATGTTGTGGTCAAATACGCTAAACGCTGTTTAAAGCGCTCGCTTGGTACCTTGTGCCACAACTCTCTGTCAGACATCTCTTTACTGAATGCTTCAAGGTCATTTTGCACTACATAACGTTGGATCCGTCTACGGGTAGTCGGAGTATAATCACCGCGGTAACGCAAATCGATTAAGATATCTTTAATTTTTGGATGTAAATTATCCCAATTTACCGGCCCGTATACCTTAACGCAATCGGCTTTATCACAAATGCGTTTGACATCTTTTGCCATCACTTCATATGTCTGCTCAAATAATAGGACTTGCTCTTTCGGGCTGACCTCAAAGCCTTGTAATCCATGTTTTTCTATAAACTCTTTTGCCTCACTGCCATACAAGCCCGATGCCTTTGCCAGCACTTGGGCGTCTTCAAAAGCCACCCCAGCAAGTTTTAAAGCTTGGATAATTTGCTCCGAACTGCGATGCTTCAAATCAAAGCCTCTTCCAATAGTTAGACCAGAGTACTGAGATGGCACATGTAAGACACGGCTGTGGTATCGACCGCCCTCTTGTCCTTCTTGTTCAAATGTAAATTGGCCCACGCTAGGCTGCTGTATACTCATGCCTCTTTCCCTAAAAATATTATTTTGACTAGATTTAATCAGTCAAATGATTACTCTATTGATTTTCTATATTGGGTAAATTTAGTAAAATTCAACCCTATTGGTGCAGGGCATGCTCTTTTTGCATATTGCCAACAAGAGAAAAATAATTGATACCTGCAATGATCCAATCATGTAATTTATCCGCAGGTATTTGGTTTATTCGATGCAACGTTTGCTCGCACATTTGGCTACTTGGTGAAATACCATAATATTTTTGCATTTCAAGGAGCATCATCGCTAAAAGACCATGCGCGTTAAGCAGCAACAATAACTCTGCTGTTTTTTGGTTCTTTATGCGTTCACCTTTAAACTGTCGCCAAAGTTCACCCCCGTAGACTTGCTTAAGTAAAACTTGGATTTCCTTATCATTAAAACCTTGGCTATATAAGCTGTCCAAACGCATAGTTTGATAATTAGTATCTTGGTTATATTTAAAGTTTTCTTCAAAAACATATCTAAACGCTTCTTGATAATTTGCCACAGAGTCTCTCCTTAGGTTCTTTAAACACTGACGCAAAAACTTTTTATATGTGACAAAAAACCAAGGCGTAATTTATTTAATTAACTTAACTTCCCTCTGATCTGTAAAAATACCAAACTCAAAAAGTCTGACAACATAGACTTAAATTCACTATGGTCCTCAAAATTAGGGGGGAATGGGAAGTGTGGAAATTGATTTTCTGACGGCATATTTTGATAATAATAATCGTCAGCAAAAAACAATGGCTGTGTTTGGCTTGTCACTAAATCCGTAATGTATTTAGCATAAATAAACGCATGATTTGGGCGCGTAAATATTAATAGCCTATTTTGTGTCAATCCGGTGTCAAGATCATCTGAATTTCCCGAAAAAACAAATGACACTTGTGTGATCACCTCTATCGCTTCGCTCTCTTCAAACAGTGTTTGCTTCTCTATCTCAATATCAGCAGCATACCCTTGCTCAACTAATAAAGATTTAGCTAACTCCAAGTGTGGTAGTACGCGATTTGTAAATAAGTTATTCAAATGTTGGAGCAAATACCTGCGATTATACTCCAAATAGGCTTGTACTTTATTTTCTGCAACTTGATACTGCTGTTGACGCACTTGATGTTCCTCAATTAACGCGCGTAGATTCGAATGATTATTTACAGGCATACACTTCTCCATATTTAATTGGGACCAGCTCACTCGTTCGCGAGTCCATTTGATGATTGGTCTTGGGTTTGAGACACATCACTTGCCATATAATGTGTCTTCGTTTTAAGTTTTATTCTGGATTTTTTGTTGTGAGTTGAATCAATTTAAAAGCCGTACTGCCATTCAATATTGATTAAGTCATTATTCAACCAAGGAAGTTGAACAATTCCTAACCCCCAAGGAAGCTTCATAAGCAATATATCTTGAGGTTTACTATCGATAACAATGCAAACACCATTTGCGGTGAGTTTGACTTCGCCGGCTCTTTGTAAAAACATAGATTTAAACGCATCAGCTGGCATGCCTTTTAAGGCTTCCCAGCGACTTATTGCTGCATTGACCATGTTGGTAATTTCATCACGTTCCTGTTCACTTGTTGTCGCTTGCTCTTCATACTTATGTTCAAGAGGTAAGCCAAGTAGCGCATTAATGACAAAAGTATCAGCCTCATCGTCATCAATACCAACGAGTTCGCAAAGCAACGCATGCGCTTTATGTTGCGAAGCTTCGTTTTCAAATAACACGCCAGATTCATCCGTATTGTCGAGTAAAGCTAACTTGTTAAATAAAATTTCCAAGAACGGCCAAAGTAAAACAACGCCCGCATCGGCACTGATAAAGTGCTCAGAAGACTGCTGATAAAGATATTTAAGCTCTGCAAGAGCTTCTTCACTGTGTGTCTTTATCTTTTGCGCATTCAAGTTGGCGAGTCTATTTCGTTGTTTTTTAGCTTGTAGAGTCAGCCCTTCAAGCACTTTGTTTATATTTTGTGCTACAAGTGAAGGCGCCTCGTTATCAGCAACGTGCGATACGTTTTCGATGTCCTCATGGCTAATATCAGATAATTGCAAGCGTTTATCTAACACGCTGACTCCTAGCTTTTGTTGAGACTTAGATAACCTTGCTCCGAGTTTCTGTTTAGGCTTCGATAATAATGTATTGCCCTCTAATACTCCCTCCGACTGAGCAATTACATGGCTATCCAAGTTGTGTTTCACGTCGCTTTTATGTGACTCATAAGATACAAGCTGATTTTTTACTTCTTCTAGTGTCTTTGCCGAGCGCAGTTGACCAATTGCCTGCAGAGCATGATTCTGGTGCTCTTTGCTATTTTGCTCAAGTGAAATTGGAGAACCATCACTCTCAGCTTGATTATCAGACTCTCTTGTGATGACGGCATTTAAGCTATCTTGCACCCCAGTATCTTTTTGGTCGAGCTGATGCTCATCAAGCAAAGACACCCACCACATTGATGACTTTTGTAACTGCCCTGGTAAATAGGGGTTGAGCGCATATAACTTTCTTCTTATGCCATCAAACGCAGAGATAGTTGAACTTAAAAGCTGCTGCGCGTCTTTGCCAGCAGGTGATACTGAATCCGATGGAAATAAAGCTTTCCAACTGTGCACATACGATAGCAAATTAACCACCACCTCATGACAAGCATGTAGTTGAATTTCCAATTGATTGGCTGAAATCACTTGTTGCAGCGCACTCATATAGCGCTTCAATTGAGTGATCATGACCAACTCACGAGCAAGTACAAGCCCAGAGGGAGCTAGTGGCTTACCTGATTTTTTATCTTCCGTTTCAGCACCCGCGTCTGTTATCTCACCAATCTCATTCCTGCTCATGTTTTTAGCTGATTGCTTTTGCGCATCAAACAACAAGTCATTGGTTTGGTTTTCAGCCATTGAATACAGAGTACTTTGCTGCATCGTTTTGATGTGATTGACTATCTGCCCCAACTTTTCACAAACTGGCGCCAACGCACTCAGTAGACTTTTTACAACCGATATCTGCTTTTCATCATTCAGGCCACTCAACTCCAATTGAGCATATTGTTCTGTTAATGAGCTGTGTTCAATTTGCCCTATGTGCTTTATTTGGCTTGCAATTAGTTGCTTTAATTTTGTCGCACTGGCCCCAAACATCTCACTTCGAACGATTAACTGATGCGTTTCATCCACTTGCGGTAGTAAGACAGACAGTGTTAACTCTAATTGCAGCAGCTCAATTTGCCCTAATTGTGCGATCTGCTTGCCATCAAATACAACACGCATAGATGGCTCAAAATAACTGACCTCGCTCAGTATATGCTCTGCAGAATCACGCAGTGCTGTATGCTCATTTGCGGTGCTCGTACCTGACTCGATATCTGTGTTTTGCTGCTTTTGTTCGTTTTCTACAGACTCATTATTATGCTCCGTAAGCTGATAGCCTGATTTCCGCTGTTCAATTCGCTTATATTCATTACTCAGCCATGCATGCAATTGTTCAAGCAAAGCGCTATACACCACCACTTCTGCTTCAGTGTTGTCACTTTCTTCACTACCCAACACATTTGCAAAGAAATGGTTGAACTGGACAATAAATTGCGATGGTAAGCTATTGATTTGACACAGTAGCGCAAAAATACGTCGAGCATATTTAGGTGATTGCTTAGGTGCCCAATTGCACTCTATCGCTTTGCGCTCACGTGCAATGAGCTGAATAACCTTATTGCTTGCTCGTAGATTTACGCCGTATGAACCCTCAGCCGCTAACATTGCAGTCAATAATCGCTGAACTGGCGCTCTTAGTGCCACGGGTAGCGTTTGCTCAACATCGTATTTAGCAATAAATTGACGCCAGTGAATTTGGTTCAAATGAGGCAACTCTTCTGAGCTTGTTTGAGTAGTCAAAAGTTGAATTAAACGCTCAAGCGCACGAATCGTTTGTCGACAACCTCCTCCGAGCGCCCCTCTAATTTGTGCAAGTAGATAAGGTGTGCCTTGCTCGACGAATTCTTCCGTCTGTTGAGGTGAGGAAAGATCCGCACTGCGATGTTCTAACACTTGTGTGAGCGCACCTGACTGATATGGCGCCAAATCGGTTTTATAATGAGGGAATGTCTTTGTTTTACTACTTACCTTGTTCAGCACATTTAATAGTGATTTACAATCTTTAGCCGTGATTGCCGCTTGGCCTTTCACTGCAAACCAGGTACTCAGGGCTCCAAAAGTAGTCCGCTTTGTTTTTATAGAATCAGCGACACTTTTTCGAACCGCTTCGTTAAACGCAGTATGCGCTTTGTAAAATTGATAGCTTTGCATCAACAAGGCTAAGCTTCTTTGACGAGTATGTAGATTCGATGCGTAGGCACTTCTTAGTGACTCAATATCGAACCACAATTGATAATGCTCAGCCTCAGATAATCGAGTTAAAAGCGCCATTGAACGATCAGAAACAACCCCTTCAGTGATCACGGCAATAGACGCTGCTAAAAGTGCCTCGTCCTTATAAAATGCATTAATGACATGTTTGCGCAAGCTTGGCCATTCTGCGCTACTTACCAAACTTAAAAATTGTTCAGGGCGATGTTGCAAACTCAGTTCACAAGCATTGATAACATCCAACATGCCCTGTTTTGACACAGCTGTTTTACTACGCGCGATTAACTCACCAAACAGCGGCGCAGCCAGTGCGTAATTATTTTTCGGTAATTGGCGCACATAATCACTTAACTTCTGCGCCAAGGCAGCGTTAAAAGCCGGCTGAAAAATAGCTCTGAAATAGCTCTCTGGGTCGCTTTGTAATCTGTTTAGATCAATGTCAGGCAGCACAATTTCGAGATCACTGAGCGTCACAGAACCCATCGGCAATGTTATGGACGGTAAATCAATTTGGAGTCGATTTATTTCCTTAGATAACCAAGTTTTAAACAGTGACTCTAGGTCAGCAATACTATGCTGACCTGAGTTCACCAGATGTGCAGGGGCTTCTAATTCAGCCCCTATTTGACCAATTGCTAACCTCATCATTAAATGTGGTCATTGCGCCAGAAGAAGCGCGAGTGATTTAGTGGCCTGTCCAAATAAACCGCATGCCACAGGTAGTCACCATGGTGCTCTTCTTGCTCTTCTAGGTGATAACAGCCCACACTGAAGATGTGATCACCCTCGCCTTGCTGTGCGGTATTGCGTCGCCAGAACCCTTTACAGATTAGGTTTTGACACTTGTATGCACCACCACCGTGTAGTTGTGCTGTGTTATTAATCGCAACCACTTCACTGTCATCACAGTGAGCAACCGCACCGCCGCGCTCAGCTTGACAATTTTCGGCGTTAATCTGTGCATACCTTAAGCCATAAGCAGCACCACCTTGGCGACCAGCGCGGCAGTTACGAACATTATTGGCAGTCAGGTTGGTTACATCTTCACCATAAATTGCACCACCATCACCACTGACAGCATGGTTTTCAATCACACAATTAAGTTGTATTTGATCTGCATAGCGCAAATTGAACGCGCCACCATTACCTTCATAAGCACTCAACTCTCTGGATACTTCATGGATCGCACCATCAAACGTGAAACCATGCATCTCAACGTGTTTTACCATGGCATCTCTATCACCACGAATAAGGAAACGACAACCTGCATCGGCTTTTACAATACGTGTTTCTCGCTCATTAAAACCGACAATGCTCAGGTTTGATCCCACTTCAACGGAGTTTTTCAGCTTATAGGCTCTTGAAACCTGACGATGACCGTTGTGTGGGAACAACAAGATGGTCATGTTATGCAAACAGTCTCTAGAGAAGATCTCGTCAAACTCTTCTTGGTTGTGAATTGCGACCACTTTTTTGCCACGACCAAAGCGCCATGCATGCTCATCGACATACGCTTTCACCGCAGCCTGAGTGGCAAGGACGTTGTCAGATGCCATTTCACCGCCAAGCTCACAATCTGGAGATATGGCCTCAATATGCGGCCCTTCAGGAAGCTGCAATTGCGCAGGTGCAATTTGACCTTGTACAGCACAATCACCAAAAATTTCTGCGCCTTGCTGCAAGTGAAGCCTGCTTTCAAGCAATAAATCACCTTCAACAGTCAATGTGTCCGATACTCGAACGTCGCCACGTACATCTAATTTGTGCTCAGGTGCTTTACAACCAATACCCACATTCGCATTGCCATCAACAACAAGCTCAGACTTTCCACGCACTGCGATATCAAGCGCTGATTCACCTTCACTGGTGTTTACTGCCACCATGGCGCTGTCATTATGAGATTCACCAACTTTGAGGCTGTGCTCTGTGACTAATTTGGCTGCTTGTACTGAGCCACTAACGAAAGAATTGCCTTTTACATGGGTATCACTGCCAAAGTTTGCTTCCCCTTTCACTGCTAAGTGGCTATGGATATCCACATGCGGCTTAAACACAACTTGATTTGCTGCATCTAGTCCTTCAACCACTAAGCTGCCTCGCACTGTCGTGTCTTTATCAAAATGAACCGCTTCTTTGAAGAACGCATTGCCTCGAACCGTCAACTCTTCACCTAGGTGTAAGCTCTTTGCAAAATCAGCATCGGCCAGCAGGTTTAATTTACGCTCAATCGTTGTCAGGCCTTCGATAGTCACCGTGTCTTTGAACAGCGCGTCATCATACACCGTCAAATCTGAGCGCAGTTCAACATCGCCTAAAATTTTCGCACCATCTAAGCACTCAAGTAGACCAGTACCGCGTAGCACCCCATTGAGCTCGATATCCCCTTCAACCTTAATATCCCCTAGAATATCCAGCTCTGCTTCGGGCTGTGCATTACGGATCCCCACTTTGCCATCTTTGAATACAATCGGGTTAACGCCTTTGTGATAAATCGCTAGGCCGTACTCAAAGTGATTTTGATCGACACTCAGTTGTGCACTGCGGCGCGTGGTTGACGCTTCCTCATCAGAGGCATGCATTGCCAAACCAATTCTTGTTTCGCCTTGTAGCTCTGACGTGCCGTATATGTTCACGTTGCTTCTAAAGCTTGCGTATTCATTAACGTGCAGACTGTCGTCTACTTCCACTCGTCCATTAACAGATAGGTCTTTTCTAAAGCAGGCATCTTCTCCCACATCGAGAATATAATCTGGGCGCTCAACACCCAGGCCAAGGTTTCCATGACTGAATACCAGTTGTGCAGCGCCGCTAGGGTCATCAATACGAAGTGCTTGTTGATCCGTTTCACAGATGTGCACTCTCGCCGTGGCTTGGTAAGGAGCTAAAGACAAGTTGCCCGCAACATTTACGTCTGTTCTAAAGCTGGCATCGTTATTTACAGTCAGTGCATCCCGACCTTCTGTGCCCTCAATTTCTACACTGCCACCAGCATAATGTTCACCTGCAACAGATAAATTCTCACCTAGCTGAGTACTGCGCCCCACCTGTAGGTTTGATTTAATGTCACTGTTGCCATCAACGATCAGATCAGCGTCCAGATGTACATCGTCTGAAACAAGGAGCTCTCCCTCTAATTGTGACTGCCCCGCAACAAATAACGCCGCTCGTTGTACGTCGCCTGAATTATTGGTCACGCTGACGTGCATACCATTTTTCAGCTCAGCATGGCCCATTAATTTTGATTTACCATCAACCGTTAAAGCGGTGCCTGTATCTTTAATGGTTAATTGGCCTGTGATATCAGCAAGACCTGTGACTGCGAAGTTAACGCCATCTGTTGGAATTGCTTGATTAATAGCAAGTTGACCCGCAGCGGCCAATATTTCTGCATCTTGCGCTGGGTTAGTAATTTTAAATACTGGAGTTTCAGATAACTGAGTTAATGCTAACTGGCTACTCGCAAAGTTCACTGCCACATGTTCGTTTTCAACGATAGAAAACTCACCGAATAGCTGCGAATTACCATACACATCAAAATTCGCTGATTTTTGCTCGCTGCCCACTTGGGTATGCATTAACGACGCGCTAAATCCACCAAACTCACTGCTTTCATTGGCAACATAAATGCCTTTGAGTGCCGTGATATCTTTATCAAACAGCGCATTTTCGCCAACATGTAGGCTTTGCTGAGGACTTGATTGGAATAAACCAATCTGCTTACCCGTTGCATTAATAACAGACGTGGTGTTAAGCCCATCAAAATAACTGATGTCGACACTTTGTGGCTGTCCATTATGTGCCAGTACGCCCAATTTCGCACTCGTCGTCCAATCACTTTGTAAAGCACTCGATGCAATAACCACATGTTCACTGACATCAGCTTGATGAATAGTCGCCTCATCAGATACCGTGAGTTCTGGCGTTATAATATTGCCTTTTACAGTCAATGTTTGGTCTTGCGCTGCGCTGCCCATCACGGCCTGATCATTGTCAATACGCAGTAATGGGTTTCCTTCCTTGTCAGCCACAAGTAACGATGGCTCATTTACCGCCGTGCTTTTAACCGTGAGTGTTGCTGCTGAGTTAACCGCTTGCTCACCCACCGTTAGGTTATCCTTTACGACACCCTCGGTTGCGCTAAGCTGCGTGTCAGTGATGATATTGTCGCTTGCATGGAGTGAATTAAACGTAGCATGATCTTTTACATCAAGCGTCGTGTTGATAAGCGCACCGACATCTGTTTGTACAGGAGTGCTAGGTGTTTCACCCACTTGCAACTGACGTGTGCGTGTTTGCCCGTTAATTTGTGCATCTTGATTAATCGTTAGATCGTTCAGTTCCGTGCTGCCAGCAGTTAACGTATCCGCAATCTGTGCTGTCTGTGCGTTCACTTGTCCCGTGGCAGTTAAGTCATTTTCAATATATGTATGTGCAAACATATTGATTGACTGCTCACCCGCAAGCGGCATATTAGTGACTTTGACTAAATTCGTATTGCCATCGCCAATATTCAGTAAGTCTCCGCTACCGGCTTGAATATCCACCTTCGCATTAGGTGTTTCAGTGCCAATCGACAACATCCCGTCAATATGCGCATCACTTTCTACGTTCAAATTGCCTGCAACGTCTGCTGCTTGCTCTATGCGCACAGTGCCAGAGAAATGTGCGTGCCCATCTTCATTTAATGCAATGTGAGGATGATCTTTATCTTGTCCAACTAGTACCGAGTCCGCAACATGGAAGCGCGCTTGAGGCACACTGGTACCCACACCCACTTTACCTTCTGGGTTAATAATAAACGGCGTATTGTCTTGGTTTAGGTCATCAACTCGGAATAAATCGCTGGTATCTGATGAGCGCTTGCCGATATGCAGTTTCGCCAAGGTGCTATTTTCATCTAATCCAACCCCTAACATCGGCGCTTCTACATGCCCTGCAAAAATTGCATTTTGCGCACTGAGCTCACCGAGTAGCATGGTGCGCTCTTCGACAGATAACATTTGTGTTGAGGTATTACCGCTCATGCTAATGTCATTTGTCACAGAGATTGAGTGTGCTTGAACATTGCCTGCAACGTTAACATCTGCGTTTACTTCAACATCACCATAAGCCGTGACTTTTGGATTGTCATCATCATCCAAGCCCGCTTCCAATGTCTTTATTGTCCCTTTGCTGACAGACAACGCACCTGCTCTTAAGTGCTGATTAATATCCGCAGTTTGCGACTTGATACCTTGAGTTAACTTAGCACTGCCTGTAACACGCAGCACCTCTTCAGCCTCAGGTAACACTTCGACTTTGTCATAAATGGAGACACTTTGAGCATCTGCAGTCAATACCTCACTTTCACTGTCTGATGCAGACACAACCACATCATGACTAATTTTTACCGCATCGGTATCGACTCTAAAACATTCGGTCTCACCGTCAGGACTGACGGTTAACGGTGACGTGATGGCAATTTCCTGTATATCTGCATTTTTCACTACAGCGATAGGGTCATCTACCTGGTTAAAACCGGAGAGAATGAGTGACTCAAAATCATCCCCAGTAGGCGTTTTGAGGTCGTCAAACTTTTCAATTAATTCAGCGCGGCTGCGCTTAGTTACTATGGATGTTTGGTCACATTCGACTAACACTTCTTGGTCACTGACTTTGTTCATTCTTCGTTTCCTTCAGGATCTATACGATTTGGCACGCTGGTTGCCACGATAAATTTCGAAACCACCGCGGTGTTTGAGTTAATTTGTGAAAAAGACACAGGCAAAATGGGTTTAAGAAACGGCAGTGGTGAATACCCAACCGTAAACCTGGTATTGTTTGATTGTGCAAATGCATTGGGTGTACAAATGTGGTCAATGCAAAGCTGTGTTGCTAAATAAAGTACTTGGTCAGCACTAAAACCATCTGGGTAAAGCGCACTGTTATCATCAATTATCCGCGTAACGGCAGCATGGACTAAAGCGTATGTTTGCTCGTCTATTGCGATGTCTTCTGGGAGTGGTTCGCAGGCATATTCAGATAATATCTGTATCAGGTATGCTTCAAGTACTTCCATTCCCTGAGGTTTTGCAAGCACATAATTGATAATGAGCTTAATCATGTCTTGTGGATCAGATATCGCCAAAGTCTCAAGCAGGCCACCAATATCTTGTGCAACACTGGCAATATGCGCTTGCCCATCTGCAAATCGTTCACGTTGCGCCTGACCATAAAAATTAAGCCATCCAAAATACAAGCGCTCAAATAAACTCATTTGCTCTCGCGTGAGCCAAATACACTCAGCGGATAAATGCAGCGGCCTGTGCTTAGCAACCTGACTTTCAACTAACACCCTAAATGCTGGGTTTTGAAGTCTAGTTGTCCAATTCGGCAATACACAATACAAGTGCCCTGCTGTGGCGCTGGTGAGCAAGTCGCTTTCAAGTAGGTAGAAGCTTTCTCTGTTATGGGTTGCCAGTGGCATTTGCCCTTGGTGCGAAAAGCCAAGGTTACGCATAATTAAGCGGCTTAAACTCGCAAGGTGATCCGTTTTGGGTTCCTTGGATAAATAGTCGAAACCACGACAACGGTTTTCCCCCAGTAAGCCGACTTCAGTCAATAATCGACACTTATCAATGTACTGACGTAACAGCACCAAGCGCAATAGTAGGTCTTCTTGATCATTTGGGTCTTGGTGGCAGGCACCTATGACATGAACATAAAAACCAAAAACCTCTCGATACTTCAGCAAATTGGCATTGGGTAGCTTAACCGCAAATCGCGCCAGCAAATGCGCTAGGCTGTCATTTAAACGTGTCAGTTGAGCAACAGAAAAATCGGCTTCTAATTGTTGCTGTAAGCCACTTTGCTCATAGTCCTCTAGTGCCTGTTTTACCAAGTGATTGACGCCACTTATTCCCGTAACAGCTTGACTCAACTGGGTATGTGGCAACTGCGTTACTCGGTGCCAAAACTCATCAAGTAAAGCTTGTGACAGCGCTTCACTGGCCAGCATGCGATCCATTATTTGGCCTAGGCGTTCAAAATGTGCGCACTGGGGTAAAGCTAAAATGTGTGGCAGTACATCCACTTGCTTGTGCTGATCAGCTAAAATTTGATCGAAAAGGTGCAAGTACCCTTTAAATTGCAGTAGCTGTGCTTTTTGCTCTGAGTCGATATCTCGGCTTAGTGATTGATCTGCAACGGCATACACTTTTGGTAGCTCATGCTGCAAAGAGCGATATTGGCTTAGTGATAAATAGTCTTCAGTTTCAGCAAACACCTGAGTCATGCTATCTGTGGATTGCTCCAAAATGTATTCACTGACCAATTGCTTTATTTGCTCAACTTCTTGGTCATCAAGTACATAACTCTGGTCTTCAATCACTATTGAAATGGCATCAAAAAATTGCTCACTCAAAAAGCCAAGCTCAGGTGCTAAATTGACTGACTCTGGCTCTAAATCTTGTATTTCAACCTGCCAATAGTCATAACCCGGTTGCGAGCCACTGCCTACAATAAATCGAAACTCTTCTATTTGCTCAATGTTAGGGTGGTTGCGCAGCGCATCTAAAATATCTGAGCTATACAAGTGTTTTTTAACGGGCGTATTTTCTAAGTCATTATCCAAAATAAAGCCATGTTTTAGCGATGGCCCAACATAGACATCTTCAATATACATGCCCTTTTCTCGCAGTTGCTCCCCTGAGTAACGCGGTAAATTAGGTGAAATTTCAAGCGCCACTTTACTCAGAATATCAGCCATGACTTGTACCAAGTCTTCTGCATCTTGGAGCACAAGGTTCATACCCAAATGCACAGGTACCGACTTATAAAACTCAATGTTGCCAAGCTGATGTGTCACACATCGCGCATTAGCAAACGCGCTATGGACTTGGTGGCGAAGGCTTTCTTCTGATACGGGGCTATTTGGCACAGGCTGTACGACTAAGTCAAACATAATCGCGCCGCTTTGACCTTCATCACGCACCGTTATCGTGATGTTTTTTACACTTGGAATATCCAGTAATAATCGTCGGTAATCTGCAAGCGTGACGCAGTGGCTGAACATGACTTGCTCTGACGATAAAAACTGTGTCACCGCAGACGCTTCATCTGGCGTTGGCGTGGTTAAATCTTCAACGGAATAATTAAGCTTATAACTGAGGTCCGAAAGCACAAAGGCCAGTACTTCAAGTAAGGTAATGCCCGGATCAAATACGTTGTGATCGCTCCAAGTCTCTGGCGCGAGCTTTTGTAATTGCGCAATACCTTGTTCTCGCAGCTCGTCTAGGTTTTGTCCAGAGTGCAACAAGGCATCTGAAGCAATTTTCAGTGCATTGGTTTCCATGATTTTCCTTTGGAAAGTAAGTCGATATGGGAGATGACGTCAAACCCTCAAGACTGTGAAACGCTTTATGGGTTTAACGCTGCTTTAATTACTGAATTGATTTACTGCACAACAAAGTTATGCTGAATTTTCCACTTACCGATCCCTTCAAATACATCACCGTCAACATTGGTCAATGAGATTTTATGATTGCGAGTCGGTACCAGAATTTCGCTGTTATCATTCGGCGAAATTTGGGCATAGTGCTTAATATTCTCACCGACTTTCATGCCTCGTATGACCTGTACCATATTCACAGCTTGATGAGCCTCTAAAGCTTGCGCTACATCTGCGAGGAAAATGGTTTGCGACAACTCAGCATCCGGTTTATTCCAAGGTGTTAAAGTATCGACAATCAAATCATTGAGCTCTATAACCGTAGATTGAATATCAAACCTTGGGTCTATTTGAATGATGACCTCAAGCTGTACTTCGATATACGTTGGATCTTCAACTTTTACATTAAGATAAGGTGCACTGCGCGCTTCAACTTCATCTTGTATTTTGCGCATTAAGTAACGCGGTACTTTAGGCTGTAAAATGTCAACATCATGATTAAGCGGGATCACGGTGATATTCACGCCTTCTTCTGTTTGGTATGCATTCACAGAGTGCAATTCGGGAAACGCTTGTAAGGCAAAGTGCTCATAGTCCCAGCCTGTTAAAAGTCTGTCTCTATGCCTTAAACGTTCACTCACTCTGCGATACAGTCGGCTATCATCTTCTTTTACCTTGGCACCAAAGCTTTCAAAAGGTTGTTCAATCGACGCGATGAGCGGATCAGTGACCGTTAATTTACTGATACTGCCCGCTTCGAGTGGTTTCAAATAATGAGATTGCGCATGTTCAGTTGAGTTTAATGTCACTTGAACGGCCTGAGCATACACACCTTTTAGCTTTGAATAGATGGGATTGACATATTTATCTTGTAACACATCCGAGTCAATCACGGCTCTTATCCAAACCTTGCCGTCTTGGTTAAATTGGTCGTCTAAATCAAATTCCGGTAAAGAGAAGATAATGATCCCGGAATCTAATAAATCATAGGTATTGTCTTGTAAGATCCGTCCTTCTTCACCACTTCCTTGGGAGTCTTCTCGGCTGAAGTGGTGCCACTGACCTTGATTGTAGTATTCCCATTTAAATTCTGGAGAGTCACTAAAGTTAAACCCATCAACGGCTTCAAGTTGAAACAACACACTGCATTGCCCTGGCGTTGGCAGCGCCCCAAGGCCAATGTATAAATACCCTAAATCGTCGATTTGCGGCAATAAGTGAACCGTGTTTTGGTTTTCTAATATTTGTAGCTGTCTACCAATGGGTGAGATATGCTCAATCCAAATTGAGTTCCCGATGGCTGCTCTTTGCGCCCGTGAAATACTTTGCGTGCGATAATGTAATTTAACGGAATCTAATAAGGGTGTGTAAGGCTCTGGCACCTGCGTTGGCATAAAGTCGCCATCTGCAGGGTTCCAATTTGCCAGTTTAACACTATTTTGGAACGCATAATATTCAGCGACCTTAATATACTGCTGATGACCAAAGTCTTGATTTGAAAGCGCTAACGTATACCATTTAGGCCAATGTTTCGCCTGTGTCAGATTAAATGGCAAAGATAAATAATCTGTTTCACCATTGTCATCATCATAACTAAACACCAAGCGGTTTGTTGCGATATTATTTACGACATCAGGTAAGGTGTTGGCACTGTCATTGGCTACCAACGTCAGCTCTTGCGACGTCAGTTCCTCATTACTCAGTTGCCATACCGTGTCGTTATAAAACAGATCCGCCACCACTTTATGTTGATCACTCGGATAAGTTTCATCCGATTGTGAAATCATCACTTGGTTTCTTGGCCAAGACTCATCAGCAGCCTGAAGCGGATCTGCTGGCGGTGTGGTGATATTTTTATATGACAAGTAAGTTTGGTAGTGGCTATCGAAATCCGCCGGCCTGCCGACCCAATTAAATTCAATGCTGGCTCGGGTAACACGTTTGCACAAAAGCTCAGAGTGAGTGAACTCAAACTTGTCGGCTAACTGAGGTGAATAACCAAACGGTTCAAAGGGTTTGGTTGTATCTAAAAAGCCAATGCCATTGTTGGCTATCAGGCCACTGGCGCCCAGTACAGTCACCGCCATGCGCACTTCTTGAATGTCACTAACGGTCAAATTTGCCAATGCTTCTTGGCGCTTTTCAAGATCCAGCGCATATAAGGCATCGTATTTGGATTGCTTCAGTATAAATGCAATATAAGGTAAGGTTTTATCTTGGCCAATCATGATGTCTGATACTGGCGCAATCGGCGCAAATAACTCATCAATATGAATAACCAACTCATTTTCACCATTGAGTGTTAACTGCGCTGGGTCCAATTGCACGGCTTCTTCTGCGGTACTGAGCCAGATATCAAAACTGTCTAACCAAAGGGATAAATCTATTGGGCTTTCACCAAATTCATCTGTAGAAAAACGCAGCGTAATAATGCGCTGACCACTACTTAAAAATAAATCTTGTGACGCTATTTTAAACCCTATTTGAACAGGCGCTTGCTCTGGTGACGTTGCGTGGTCTCCAAATGTCATCGCGCTATTTTCAAGCTTAATGCCTTGCTCAGTATCCAGTAAAACATTACGACAAATTTGCACACCGCTATTGTAGTTAGCTTTATTAACCGTCGTTACTGTATCCACCACAGCTCGATTTATCGCGCTTGGCTCAGCCAACTGATACACACGATCTACACCGTCATCATCCTTACCACCATCAAACTGAGTGCCCGGCTGTAAGGTCAAAGAATCAACCTCATTGAGCTCGATTAGAACATGGGCTGAGTCTGGGGTGGCTGCCAATAATTCAAATCCCAAAACGTCGCGATAATAATGATCAAGATGGCGCTGTACAAAATCGTTAAATTGCTGCTGAGTATGCTGTAGCAAATCAACAAACGTCAGTAGTAGCGCCAGATCTGGGCGACTGGCAATTTGCACGGTGAGTTCATCACCCTGCCCTGAAGCGATTAACTTAGCCAAGGCGGCAAACTTGTCAGCGTCAGGCAATACCTTGTACCAACTTTGCACCGGCTTCCAAGTGGCTTGACCAATAAACTGAGTTTGCTCAGCTACAGTTGATAAATATGATAACCACAGTTCAATTGTACGCGGTTCGATACTGAAAAACTCACTGGAAAGCTCGGGGATCTGCCGTGCGGTTTGACTTAACCCCTTCCCATTGCCTGAGATAAGTGATTGACTACGAGACTTAAAAGTCATGAGATTACCTTATTAATGTTATTTATAAGCATACCAATACGCTGCTTGGCTAAATTAACCTAAACAAAAGAAGAAGCGGTGCGGGTCTGCGTCTTGCTTGATGAGCGAGGATGAAATGAACTAATGAACTAGTGCTGAAAAACCAAAGTATAAGAAATACTGATTTATACAGATTGCTCAGCGAGATAAAAAGGAAACACCATATTGCTGCGACTGTTCGTTTTACGGATCAGGTAAGTGAGTTCAATCAGTAGCGCACCTTCGTATGCATCTGACATATCGAACGAAATATCTTCTAAGATGATCCTGGGTTCGTAATTTAGCAATACCGCAGAAATTTCTTGCTTTAGCGTGACAAGCGCCGACTCACTGACATCTTCAAATACAAAATTTGATAAGCCCGACCCCAGCTCACTCCAATATGGACGTTCGCCTTTGAGTGTATTTAATGCCACTGAAATGGCTTGCTTCACCAGTGTTTCATCCTCGTCCATATCAGGACCTGCATCTGGGCTAGAAAATTTAGGTGGAAAACTCCACCCTCGACCTAGAAATGAATTGTCCATATTTGCCTCCTCGTTATCCTATTTCCATCTTATCTGTGGCCACCTCGACTTTTGCGCTTTCAATGGTAATTTTGCTATCCATTTTTATCTGGCTATCGTCTGGTGTTTTAATCACAACATCTGTTTTAGCGGTCATACCGGCTTTATCTTTTTGAGATAAAGCATAACCAGAGCTTTCTCCTAAAGAGATTGAGTGATCCTTGCTGCCTTCCATAATGATATGTGGCTTTTTAAAGGTGAATTTCAGTGCCGTGGCTTGCTCCTTAAATAACAGTCCTCGAACATCATATTCTTTCTTGTAACCACCCAAAGGAGGAATGGCTACAGGGTTATGACAGGCACCAACAATCACAGGATGTCTGGCATCCCCACCGATAAAGTCCACCAGCACTTCTGTGTCTGGGTTTGGAGGTAAAAATAATCCCTCTTCCTTACCTACATAGGTGGTTAATAACCTTGCCCAAATTGGTTCCGTGGTTAATGTATTTAAGGTGATAGGTATGCGGTGTAGTTTTTCTTTATCGTCTTTAAACGGCGCAACAGTGGCAACCAACATAGGAGTAGCCGAAAGCTCAGCCCATTTAGACCAGCCACTTTTAGTTAAAGATAAGCCCAGTGTAAATTCACAGAACCAGCCTTGATTACTTAAATGATGGTGAATTTCTGTCACCATATAGTCCGCTTTGTTGTTTTCCCCAGCTCCCGATACTTTGATTGCATCAAGTAGCTTTAATTTATGTAAAGCGGTCGCTTCAGACATATCAACTTGAATACGGCCTTGGCTGGTATCTAGTAAACGATATACTTGCTCGGCTTTGGCCTTAGCTGCCAACTCAACTTTATCTATCGGTGCTTGTGATTTGATGACTATATCTGCGGTCGCGCCTTCTTTTTTCTCACCTGAATCATAATTTTCAAGTAGCATGGCTTGGGTTTTGATATCCCAGGCACTGTGATCGACTTTTTGCGCGTAGGAGCTATTGTCCATACAAAGCTCAAACCCTGTACAGCCATCCATCGCAACATTAAACTCCGTTGCAGAAGGCGTGTGTGTTGTCAAATCAACAATGTTGATCCCTTCTTCTTCATACAGGGCAAATCCATTGGTCAGTATGCGATTCATGATCACTTCCCATGGCTTTTTCTCAACCATGAGATACTGATAATGTTTAATTTTACTGTCTGCGACCGTCTTTTTACCGCCGCAAGGCTTGAGTAGGTCGTTGATTATATCTGTGTCTGTGGAGTCAGGTTTGTAAAGCTTACTGATTTTAGACTGGCATAACTTGTTGGCTTCACCCTTAGCGAGCACTTGAAGGTAGGGCTCACTGCAATAACCCACTTTACCACCCGTTATCACACCAACAAATAGCGTGATTTGCGCGTCTTCGCCAAAACCGGCTTTGACTTCAATGGACTTACCTGGCTGAAAGTCTTTGTTTAAATCAAGTTTAAAACTTTCATCAGCCATATCGCCGTCTTCAAATAGGATAGATAGTTCTGAGATCTGGTTAAGCCCTCGGTGCGTGATAACTTCACGGACACCAACTTCCAGTTTCTTTTCACTGCCATCCACTAATATCGTATAACGAATATCCATGTCATCGCTCCAATGGCGGGTAAGTAATGTAGTCACCCACCTTGGCACTGCGGATCGAAGGCAGTCTGTTTACGCTTGCAACTTGGTGAACATAGTTAGCTTTACCGTATATAGACTCCACCTTTGACACTAGGCTATCTCCATCCATAAACTGTAATTCGTGCGTTAAATCCGGCGAGCTTTTCCCTGTTCTGAGCTTAATTTCTTTGCTAGATAAACACTCAGAGATATTACAAACGACCTGAGCTTTGACTCGATTACCTTTGGAATTAACCAATTCAGTGATCACATTAATATCACTGAACATGCCGTGAAAACCGCCATCGGCACCATGGTTAAGTACCATGTTCAAAGGCATAATTGTGACAAACCCGGGCAAGTGTGTTTCCCCTTGCACAGCGAGGCCGTATTTAAGCATATCCTGAATGCTGTCTTCAGTGGTGGTTTCACCGCTAAGCGTCATTGCATATTGAGCGGGTGTTTCGATAATCGTGTCATCTAATAAAAACGTGATCGCTAAACTGGATGGGGGGGACTTTTGATAACGTGCAGAGCCGCTTTCAGAGCCAATGGCTTTAGAGTCTTTTAAACAATTTTGATGAGTGACATTGAGTGATTTAGGATCGTACGGCAGCGTCAACTCCCCCAACTTATTGCCATCGCCGCGCTCAATTTTTTTATAAAAAGTCACTTTACAAAGTGGTAAGCCACTTGCGTTAATGCCGTCTGCTTTATTCATAATTAGGGCCTTTTTTCCTTACCTTGGCGTGCAAATCTAAATTCGATGTGTCGTTTTAAATCTGACTCTAACTGGTGTAATAAGTCTTGTAATTCGGACCAGCTTACTGCATTGCTATGATATTCGGACCCAAGAGCCTGCTGCGTTTCCTCGTTGGGCATGTCACTCGAATTTGCCGCTGAAGTCTTGGAGGGTTGCTCAGCACTGATCCGCGCTTTAACGCGCACATTGTTACACTTAACTTCCATCTATCTAGCTCCTTACACTGGCACACCAGGAATAGGCACTGCCACCAAATCGCGATAACTAAAGCTAAGAGACTCAATAAGTACATCATTTCTGCTCGCATCAATCCCCTCCCACTCCCAGCTTTCTAAAAATGCATCTTGAACAAGCCAAGCTTGCGATGGTAAATAGTTATCATCTAAGGTGGTGATCAAAATTTGATTTTTAACCAAGTAAGTATTCCAAGCATCGCCAAATACGAGATTTTGCAACATCAAAGGACTGCCACCTTGAAAGACGCCACGTTTTAAAGTGAGTGTTTTCGCTTGTTTTTGGTTAGCGATACTGACACGGTTATTGGTATAGTCGATACTGCGGTTCATTTTCAGGCCGCTGACTTCTTTGAACAGAATATCAATGGGGTTCGGAATACCTGCGGCCACAATACCAACTAAAAATCGATACCCGACCATCGGGGTTCTAGGGTCTTGAAACATATTAGCCACCTAAGCGGGCACTTGCGTGCCCTAAAAGAGATTTAAAAATTAATGGAACTCAATCTTAATGTCGTCTGCCATCATCTCTAATGATTCAACACTGGCTTCGTTAGAGCCACCGTTGATGCTAGGTGCTGTAAGCTTCTTAGGAAATGCATTGATCACTTTCCACGTCACAAGTGGCTGAGATCTGTCTTCATTCGTCAATGAAATCGTGATGTCTTTTTTATCAACTAAGTTCAAGCTGATAGACGAGATCCAATCGTAGAATTGGCTCTTCTGTTTAACCAGACCACGCTTCAATGTAATGTTAACGTCTGTTGGTTGCCCAGGCATGTGTTTTTTGCCATAACCATCTTTATAAGTAATTGTTTCAACGCCGATGTCTAGACCAGATACTTCTGAAAATGGAATGCTCTCTTCGCCGAAGCTGACAACAAATCGATAGACGGGAATTGGATATTCTGCTGCGATATCTGCTTTAGTAGTAGCCATGTAATAACTCCAAAAATTCGGTATTTACAGTCATGCTGTAAGTAATAATTAATATCTATTTGACGCCAAGGCTCAGCGCCAAATAGCAATGTTTGATTAGCTAATTGCCTTTAGGCGCAAGAATTAACCTTCTAGGCTCTTATGAGAGAATGTTAGAACGATGAATTCAGCTGGACGTACTGCCGCTAGGCCAATTTCAATGTTCATTAAGCCATTATTGATGTCATCTTCAGTCATTGTTTGACCAAGGCCAACATTGACGAAAAATGCTTGCTCGGGTGTTTCACCAAAGAAAGCACCTGAGCGCCAAAGTCCTTCTAGATAACTTTCAATCATGGTTTTAAGTTTTAGCCATGTGAATGGTGTATTCGGCTCAAATACTGCGAAGTGCGTTGCTTTTTGTACTGACTCTTCAACCATGTTGAATAGGCGACGCACAGACACATAGCGCCACTCGTTGTCGTTACCAGCAAGCGTACGTGCACCCCAAACAAGCGTCCCTTTGCCTACGAATGTACGGATAGCATTGATAGACTTACCAGAAGTCGCATCTACGTTAAGGTTTTCTTGATCTGCATTATCAATCGCCAGTTTAGGCATTAATACTTGTGCAAGTGCAGCATTTGCTGGCGCTTTCCAAACACCACGGTCTTTATCTGTTTTAGCCATCACACCCGCGATTGCTGGTGAAGGTGGTAAATCAAGGTAGTTTTTACCAAGTTCTGCTTTGACTTGGTTATACACATCTGCTGATGAGAATGGGTAAGCTGGGTCGCCAATTGCAGCAAGTTGTAGCTTTGGAAGCATGATGTCAGTTAATTCGAAATCATCTGAGATAGTAATTGCAGAGCCGCCTGGTGTCGCTGTGACTTCTCCGTCCGCTAGGTCAACTTGCTCGCCATCAGTAAGGCGATAGTAATTAGTACCGTCTGTTGCAAATACAGTTTCAGGCACTAAATAACGATTGCCTGATGGGTCATATTCAGCAGCCGTTGGGTCGTTCGCCCCCTCTGGGTTATATAAGTAATCTTGGCCAATTGCAGCCCAAGCGCCATCGTCACCCACACAAACCAGTTCATGTGAAGCCGCTTTTGGCCACCAAGCTTGTGCTGTGAGTGGTGTTTTAACAACTACTTTCTTCGCGTCATATGCACGTGCCATCGTTGTTGTTAAATATGGGTAGTAAGCTGCACCATATTTAAGGCCCAATGTAGCGCCCGCTCTCAATGCTTTTGAGTCATCAGCAATTGGGTCAATGCTGTCTGCATCTGCTTGCATTTGAACGTCAACAAGTGCAAAGCGATCCATTCTCTTTTCTGCATGAACAAGCGCCTTATTTTGCACTTCGTAATGCTTAACCGTGCTCAGGCCAATGGCTTCAGGACAAGAGATAAGCGTTACTTCATCTACTTTATTTAGTAATGTGATAGCCGCTGTGAACTTTGCTGCTTGTTCAGCCAGTAGGTTTATTTCACCTGTCACTGGATCTGCTGAAAGAAGTCCCGCGTCTGGCGCACCGATACTAACAACATAACATGCACCGCCGCCATTGGCGAAGAAGTGACTCACTGCTTGGTGTAAAAAGAAAAATGCGTCAGCAAGCATTGAACCGTCTGAAGTGACATTGAAGCCGCCAGTCGACTTAGGCGCAACTTTAAAGCTTTCTTGGTAGGCACTACCAAATACTGCTTCAAACTCAACCATGCTGGTGATACGTGCTGGTGAATTTAGATAAGCAACATTTCCGGCATCATCTAATTTTGTTGTATAACCGATGAAAGCAGGGATCGCGGTCGCCACTTCTGCAACTGACGGAGGCAGAGTTGACTTCTCTTGGACGTAGACGTCTGGGGTTTTATATTGAGGCATAGTTTTTCCTTACGTTGATAATTACATTCTAAAGAGCCGTTTAGGCAAGAATTTGGTGAAAAGAGGCACAAAGCTGCTCGGTCATTGCAGGTCAGGTGGCAAATCAATGGGAACAAACCCACCCTATTCTTTGTGCCTCGAAAATGAAGAGCCTTTGCACGGCTCCGCCACATCAGTCCCAGCTGATGTGTGTTTATTTGTTAATTTGTACTGCTATGACGCCATGGTCTGAAGGGTGTGAACATTAAAATGAATTTTTTGTAATTTATTAATTATTCTAAATTTATTAGCACGATCAGCTGTAAGTTAATTGATCGCAAAACCGCTTTTAAAATAAAAAATAGACGTTGATGTAGGAAACTGTTTTGGTGATGTGTATTAAAGGAGGTGCTAAAAGGAATAAAATCGATTTGAAAATCCGGTCAAATATACGCTCATCAGAAGCGAATAGGCACTTCTCAACGACTGACACAAATCAATTTTCGGTCTCGACAAGTTGACCTGCGTACAATTCAGCTCGGGGTGGCTTGCAAGTAATTCAAGATAAGAGTTGTCAAAGCGATTATTGATGGCCTGCGTCTGCAACCAACTCTCTCTATTGGTTGCGATTGACACATAATTTAGCTCATAACTATCAATGAGTGGCTCACTAAAATTCGCAAAAAGAGCGTTTAAAACAAAGCGTTTATCTCCGTAGGCCGTTAAGTGCCTATAATCAGTATATTCTTCAAACTCCCCTTCCTCGTTAAGCTCTTGCCAATGCTCAACTACTTTTTGCTGAAAAAAAGTATCAGGGTCTTGGTTGAGTACTACTTGCTGTTTTTTATTGAATTCCCTGGCATGATATTGCAGTTCGTAATAACAAAGCCTGCACATGGTTGCACTTCTAGCCAATAAATAGCCTTGAGGGTCAACGTAGAGCTCTGCGTTGCTGGGGACAGCAATATGAATACCGTAAAAAGCATCACTGTAAATATCAAAGCTGAGTGAAGAAAAATCTAACGTGAAATCGCCGTATACTGATTTAAATAGCTGCTCAATATGCTCGAACTCGTTAGGTGTTGCGCTACTTAAAATCAATTCAGCTAGGGTACGCGTTTTAACTTTAACAAATTCGAAGTCCTGATATTTAACAGAATACAGTGGTGGCAGTAACTCAATATCAGCTTTTAAGTCAGACCCTGCATGGGCAGTGGCCATAAGCCAACTTGATAAACTTGGTAAATTAACTATGCTGCGCTGTTGCTGTTTTGGTTGCCTCTGAACGGTTGCAACTTTATCTAATGTGAATAATTCGGAGGTGCTTATCAACTTTTCGGGTAATACACTTAGCTTAGAATCAATCAAGGTGATTAAATTTGTCGCAGGGATCACCCAACTAACATTGGCTGCACCATTTTCTAATCCACCATTGCCTATCCCCACTAATCTACCGTGACCATCGAAAACAGGTGCACCCGAGAAACCGGGCAATAAACTGCCATCCAAATAATAAATAGGAAGCTCAATATCTGGAATGTTGGTTTTTGTCAGTGTATCTACAGCATAAGGTGGTAAAAATTGCTTTAATACTTCCGGCTTTGCGTACCCTTTCAATAATTCACGCGTACTCATAGCCAACGCACCATGATGAAACCCCAATGCTGTTACATGCTCTCTATATTGGGGTTTAGTCAGTTTAATTTGATTTAAGGGAAGCCACCCTTTGGGCGGATTAGCGACTTCAAGCAACACTAAATCGGCCTCTGGTAAAATACGTGACACTTTGGCAAGACGCTTTTTTTTTCCAAAATCGATGATAATTTTGCTACTAGGGTGTGGATCCATCACATGTAAAGAAGTAACGACCCAATTTGGTTTTTGCCACAAAAAGCCTGAAGCCACTCCCATGGTTTTATTCGGTTTTTTCACAACAACTCTTACCGTACTCATGCTCAAAGCATCAGGATCTAAACTGGCATAAGCATGTTGAGTCATAAAAGAAAGTATGAACAAACACAGAAGAGTTGACTTTATCATGCTATCAACTCTGCAAAACCGGGCATACCATTTCATGCGTAAGCTTGAGCGCATGTAACTTATTTCCCTCTGATAAGCGCTGAGCATTTATCAGCTTTAAGGTTTGATGCCATGCTTGTGGCACTATATGCAGGGCTTCATCAAACCTTACAATGCTTTTTAACTGCATGTCATTTATACAGGGTTTTTCATTGTTAGATTCATCACACACCGCATCTCGTATAGCCAATAACATCGACTTTTGCTCCTCGGACTCAACGTTATGGGTAATAGATTCACTTAAGCTCGCCCACTCGTTGCCAGTTAAATTAAAATTATTGACCACCTCATCGAGCTCAAGGCTGTGATCTGTATACATCAATTCATCACACCCTGATACTGATACACTGGCACTGAATAACAGGCTGCTATGTTGATTAGACAACAAGGTAGCTTGCTCTGAAAAGTGAAAGGAATCGCCGGAAGAGACGCTTTCATCGCTACTGGTCTGATCTAGTGTCATGCCAAACTCTTTGAGCGTTAACAGTTGCAGGGCTTGCTTTTCTGTGTAACCAGCAGCCAAATATTGTGCCTTAAGCTCCAGTAAGGAAGGAGTAAGAACATTGTGAGCTCGCACATAGATCCCTATATATGCCCCCACAACACATGTAAAACCAAAAGCCCCAATACGCAGCGCTTTTGCATCGTTAAAGTGGCGATCATTTAACCCCAAAATAGCCGCTAAAATGGCCGTCAAAGCGCCAAGTAACATAGTCACTGTCGGCGTCACACTTGTGCCCATGATAACGCCAAATAGAAGACCAATACCTGCGCCACCAAACAATGCAATTTTAAGATTCACTTTCCTTTCCAATGTTAATTACCTTATTAACAGATTGGGCGTTTTATACTTCCTTTTCCGACGCTTAGTATTTTTTCCACCAAACCTATACTCATATTTTACGAAGAGCGTATGCGTGTGCCCGCCATTACTCAGCCATAACTTCTCAAATTTAACTGCTATCGATGCACTTGAGTCTAGACGATATTCAGCCTCTGACATTAACGCCTGCTGTGATTGGCTCCTCCAATAGCTATGCTCAACATAATTTGGAAAAACAGAGTGCCGGCCACCTATATACAAATTCAGAAAATGTGTAAATTGATAGCCATACTCAACAAGAAAAGAATGATAGACCTGACTGGTGTCGTCTAATGACGCGCTCTCAAAGTCCAACTCGCGATAACTTATAATGTAATCAAAGTCCAAATTTGCATTTTGCCAGCGCTTGCTATGACTTAGTAAAACAGCACCGCCTAACTCTTTGTCAGTGAAACGATTTTGTTGATGTTTGTATTGTTCTGCACCAGCGTAAATGTCAACTCCAATGGCATATCCATGGGTTAAGTCATATTCGTAAAATACCTCGAGTCTCGTCTTATGCCGTCGGTAATTCACTGAGTCAATAAACTGTGCTGCACCAATACGGCTTATTTGGCCTTTGAGCTCGGTTTGATCTAATGTTAATTCCGTATAAATCGAACCTTTAGACAGCAGCTTACCTCCAGCACTGAAGCGCCCTTCAAACGTATTCGAATCTCCCTTAAAGGAATCACGGCTTATTGCTTGGTTGGTTGGCTCTCTACTTAAAGATATTGATTGCTGGTATGCCGAAATGTTGCCAAAGTAGTTTACCTTTTTGTGCCAAGGCATGCGGGTTACCTGTTTTTCTTTAAGCAAGGCAAGTGGTTGCGCGCTCAAGTTCATACTCACCAGTGTCATGGCAAGTATGAATGATAAAGTGGGCACTGTTTTTACACCTTGCTGGTACTTTTTATCAACCATTCCCACCCGTCGCTCCCGTCACACTCGCCGCCTGAATATTCACTTGTAGCTGCATACTCTCGGCTTCCAATAAATCAAAATTGATCGGTTGGGTTTGTGCCTCATGCAATATGCGATTGATGCCTTGTGGTATGTCTCTCACTAATCCACTTTGTGCTAATTTCACTGAACTCGCCATGAGTGCCGTTTTTAAGTCTGATAGTTTATCTCGATTTGATGCATCTTCTGGCTGGGTAGTAAATTGCTTAATTGCCAGTGTCAAAGGTGATATTTGTGCAACATTTTCGGCGACTGCCGCATTAACTAAACTCAATAACAACCGTGTTTGCTCTTGTGAGGTACTGACCTGATCCATAGGTGTTAACTCAATTGACAGTAAATTTTGCCGTTGTTCAGATAGGTTCAGTGCCGTCAAAACCACTTGACTGGCTTGCTCGGCAATGGCATCAAATTCATCTAGACCGATACCATCGCTCAATTTATTGTTGATTTGACCATATACCAGACTTGTTAAGGCATTTATTTGCACAGAGCTGAGTACATTGTTGGACGAAGCAATATAGGTTAACTGCAAATTAGTAAGTTCTGGTGCTGTTATAACTTCCTGATAGTTGGCAATTAAGTCTCCATTGCTATCGAAGCATTCAACAGCATCACAATTCATGGTTGTCCTGTCTGTTACATTCACCTCAATATGAAAAAAGCTGTTTTCGTTCACACTAAACTGGCTGTCAAATACCCCAAATTCATCACTTTGACCTTGCCAAACAGTGACATGTTTTGCATCTGAAATAATAATAGATGCATGAGCCATAGTGCCTTTTAGCAAGCTACCATTTATCAAGAGCTCATTACTGCCTCTGATCAACCCTTCCTTATAGCACCCTAGCAGTGCAAACATCAGCAAAATAATGCTGAGAAAACGAGACAACTTAACATGATTCATGAGATTTCCTTTCATCCCTTTATGCCGGGTATTTAAGTATGTGTATAAAATGAAAAAAAGTGCGACTAAATGACTTTTTATTTCGAGACAACAATTGGCTGGGTTGGCTCATATTTCACAGTGAGCTCAGTTGGAGGCCCAGGATCTGGCACCCCTTGCGGGTTAAGTGCTGGGATCACACTTAATGCGCAAACAATGTCCCCTTTAAGTACAATTGGCGCCCCGCCTTTAAATGTGACTTCGGATAACACAATATCGTTGATAGCACTAAAAGTGACTGTCCCACCCGCCGCATATGCTCCATTGATATATGGCGACATGTTTACTTTTTTAGCCAAAAACTGCTCTATGTCATCTTGAACCGCAATTTCTCCTTGGCAAATTAACCCTTTTGAAGCCACTTCCAAAGGTCCGGTTGTTGGCACCACAAGGACACCTTTATCCAGTAACAAATTAAAAACCGTACTATGGTTAAGAATTTTTATCATGATATTACTCAGCAATGTATGATGTACTTTGGCGTACCGAATAACTTAATACGCCCCCACGATGACAGCCGTCGTACCGAATACTCAAGTGCTGAGCATGTGACTGTGGCCTAATAAAAAACGTAGATAAGCAAACTATGTGAAATTTAATTACCGTGTATTTATGCCAAACATGACGATGACCGACCAAAGTGCTAATTACTGTTTTAGCAACATACCCTATGTTTAAAAGTGAACACTTTTCAAACAAAAGGAATAGTATGTTTACTGTAAATACCTTAAAAACCTTGATATTTGGTCTTGGGTTATCACTCTGTGCACATGCAAGCGCTGCAACAAAATCGGATGAAGCACCACTGCTTTTAATTGGTGCCTCATTTGCGAATGCAAAAATGCCTTATTTCGATAATCTTGAGACGCCACTGAACGGCATAGCCATTAATTCAGGGAAATACTTATCTCTTGGTAATGCCTTGATCAGAGAACCTCGCTTATCTGGACACCTCATTAATGAAGGCCAAGCTGGTGCGACAACTTTTGATAGACTGACTTGTTTTCCTGGGCCTGAGTGTGTGGGACCTGGTTGGGAGGGATATGAAAAATTATTTACCAAAGCCCTAAGCAGGGTTACTTCATTTTCTGGTGAAGTATCTGCAGAGTATATCGTTATTATTCGTGGTAACGATTGTAATCATCCTGACGCGTTTGGTATTCCAATGGCAGAAACTTCTGAATGTACCATTGAGCAAATGAACTCGTACATTGATACATTTGTCAGTGTCGCTAATCGTGCATTAGATGCTGGGATCACCCCCATATTTTCAAAAGCGCCGGAGTATGACGCCATAGATTGGGAAACATTACGAAGTCGATTCAACTGGCCCTGGATAATCAGTAAAGAAAATTACGAAACATTTTCCGAGCTTAGGCTAAACCGCCTACACGCTGAAGTGCCCGACGCCATATTTTTGGATATTTGGAAAGGGTTTGAGCCAATGAGCGACGGACTGCATCCCAATAGGAAAACCATGCAACGCGCTGCAAAGCGGATTGCCAAAGCAATTAAAACGCATCGCAAACAAAGCATGAAATAACTTGTCACTTTATTTAAAATAAAGGCCGCTTTATCCCTTCCTTGCGCACAAATCGGCCCTCTTCGCCATGATTGTTAAATTTAATGTTGCATGCGTGCCAATCGCCGTAAGTATTTTTGCTGATTTGCATCCCCTCTAATCGCACGCTTTACCCAGGTATCAGCAACACCATTTAATTGACTGAGTGAATGCATGCTTTTTTGATATCTATACTTTTGTAATTCCGCATGGCCAAGGTCGCAAGCTTGCGCACGGCTAACTAGGTCTCTAACAGCTTGGTCACCTTCACCTGCATCAACCAAAACATCAACAAGACCCAAATCGTATAACTCTTTGGCACTAAAGCGCCGATTAGAATACATCACATCCATTAGCGCACAACGCGATGACTTATGTTGAAGTTTACGAACCAAAAAGTGCTCCAGACCATGGTTAAATACCGCTGGTGGATACAAAAATACCGACTCTTTTTCAGCGACAACACAATCAGTGCATAGTGCCAACTCCATACCCATCCCGTAAGCTCGACCTTGCACCAAAGCGATACTGGTCATGTTATATTTCGCACCACTTAAAATGCGGTGTAATAAAGTCATATACGTGAAAGCATAATCTTTAAGCCAGACTTCATCTCTGTGTGTTACCACATTCGCTAAACTGCCTAAGTCTCCACCTAAACTGAACACACCCGTTTTGGCGCTACTGATCACTTTTATCGTATTTTTTTTAGCTTGAAATTCAGGTGAAAAAAAATAACTTAGCTGACGCAACAGCGACTTTGTAAAATAAGGGGCCTTATTTAACTGCATAGTAGCCCAGTGCAATGATCCCGTTCGCATGATCGCCAACGGCTCACTGTCATATAAGGAAGTTGCTCTCACTCGCACGAATTTTTGACCTTTTAAAGTTAAATCAACAATCCGACGTTGAACGACAAGTAATGTGAATATTTCTCCACATTTTGCGGTGTTGTTAGACTCGACACTTTGCGCTTATCGCTCTACTTTTAAAAAAAGACTCATGGAATAAAATAATGAAATTAGTACTGCTGAGCTTATTAGTTGTGGCCGGGGCATGTTTTGCAAACACGCCGGTGGCCACAGTCATAATCGCAAAAGAACAAGTTACAGCAACTTCATCTATTAAAGAGCGCCAGTTAAAGCGCAAAGCTAAAATTTATAAGGCCGACACGCTAAAAACAGGTAAACATGCAAGGGCGCAATTCAGGTTTACTGAGGGAACCATACTTACTCTTGGTGAAAGCACGCAATTTGCCGTCAACCGATTTGAACATCAAAAAACATCTGAAGCGCACTTTGAGTTTATCAAAGGAGCATTTCGAGTCGTCACAGGAGAAATCACAAAAGTCACAAACCCAAACTTCAAAATTAAAACACCTATGGGTTCTATTGGCATTAGAGGCACCGACTTTTGGGGGGGCAATTTATATCATGCGCACACCATCGATGTCATTCTACTGGACAGTGAACATCCAATCGTGATTGAAAATGAATATGGCCGAGTTGTGATCTCAACTCCTGGGACAGGCACAACACTTCAAATAGGCAAGCCCCCTTCACAACCTGAAAAATGGTCTGAGAAAAAACTAGCAGACGCAGTAAAAACAATTCAGTAATAAAGAAGTTACCGAATTTACTTTTCTACTTTCATCTAAAAAAAGGCTTTACCATTCATAAATTGCAAATTACCCCCTGAGAATTTACATAAATTTCAAATAATTAATTAGTTTAAAACAATGGATAAGTTTTTAATGGTGATTAATGATTATGAATTGCATAGAAATACACTTCACAACACTCATTAAAAACACAGAAACACACTTAAGGTACTGATTATTAAGCATATAAAATAATTCATTTTTCAAACTTCTCTCATAGTACGACTTATTTGCTCGTCCCTTTTTTGTTTGTTACTTTTCATCTCGTTAACACTTTGGGCCCAAGTGGTAACTGACTAAAACTAACAAGTGAAAAATAACTGAACTAAGAACGACCAAAGGAAAAAAGATGAAAATGTTTAAAGTAGGTACTCTCGCTGCTGCTATGTTAACTACTGTAAGTGCAGTTGCTGCGCCTATTAATATTGCTGATACAAATGGTTATGATCGTCACACTGTTTACTCATACGGCCCGGTTAGCCGCGTGGTTATCACAAGTGAATTTGCACATAACTTTTCAGCTGATGTTGAACTTCGTGACGGCGCTCGCTGCGATAACGGTAACCTATATTCAAATGTTGATAACAGCCACGTAGTAAACGTTGGTATTCAGGCAGATGCTGCTAACGCGAATGCTGCAACAATTGGTGTGACTAATGCGATTGCAGAAGACAAGCTTACTCACAATAAAACACTTCACTTAAGCTGCTATGATGCAGACAACACATGGTATAACGTTCTTGTAAACGTACCTGGCGCACCAATTGTAGATTGGGACATCACTGTAGAGCCAGCAGGTGACTTTGTTAATCAACCATATTCATTCGGGTACCACTCAGCGTTCCGTGTTAAGAGCACGCTAAACGTAAATAACCAAAACAAGAGCCAGTCATACTGTTATACAGTCGCTAACCGTGGCCTATCTCTAGGTTTATTCCACGGTAGTGATACATCAAATACATTCCACTCAGATGTATTCACACAAGATAAAGTATATACAAACGATACTGCACAACCGGTTCTTTACCAAATCGTTCAGTGTGAAAACGCGGCTGGTAAAACGATGGCTGTTAAAGTATTCAACTTAACAGATCCAAACGGCATCTACACATACGAAGACCAACTAATCATTAAATAATGAATGATTAAAACGGTCAAATAGTAGCAGCTCACTAGAGCTGCTATTTTATTTATATCAAATCTAATAATCAGTCGTTGTCGATAAATAGATATATACGTTGTGATTGAGTGCTTGTTTATCATGATGCTGATACACATAACGTCGATATTCTGAAAGTTGCGCTGGCGCTCCATCATAGCCAGACAGCAATACGCGTGAATGCACTGGTTCACTCTCTTTAGACAACGCTACCTCATCGCCAAAACTGAAAATTGGAAATTCTGATACCAAAGCGCCGGATACATGCCACTTTATTGGCAGCTTGTTAGTATCAAAGCTAAACTCCCATTCAGCGGTTTGAATACGAGTGTCTAGCCCACTAAAATCATAACTTATGATATCGCCTTGATGTACAGAGGAAATGCCAGCTGATAATTGCTGTGCTAACTCTGTAGGCGCATTAGGAAGTATCAAATCACTTACTTGGTCCGTTTGCTCAAATTTTAAAGCTAGCCCATTCGAAATGATTAAGCTCAACCCCTCATAACCGAACAACATGCTTTTGTAGTAATAAAGTTCATGATGATCAAACCCTGTAGGGTACATTTTCAACTTTGCTGCGCCATTGAAAAAATCAAAGTTTCGAAAAACAGTTTTGCCACTTTCATCAATGCCGTTCACATGGACACGAGATTGTTGCTCAAGTTGAGAAATCTCGATATCTTCGCTCTGATGAACAAAGTCGCCGCCATTTACGGAGATAGAGTTAACTTCTTCAGGTACGTCAACTTTTGCCAAGGTATAAAGCTCATAACCGGGCTGATTGATAGAGTAATATAACTTTTCGTCATTCCCACAAACCCTAACAGAGTCTTGGTATTCATTGATGGTTACGCCACCTGTATCACCTTCTCTGATAATACGATAATCACTGTGGGTTACTTTAAGCGCGCTAAGATCCACATTTACATCTTTGCATGTGCAATAAGCGGATTGGTCTTGAAATTCAATGTCAGCAAAATCAGCCCCGTCAGAAATATCTAACTTAGTATAAATTTTTTGAGTTTTTTCCAGTCCGTCGAAGCTTTCTATACCAATAATAGATGCATGTTTAGCACCTTCTGGGATCTGCTGACTAAAATAACCAGCGCTGTCGCTTGAGTGTGTTGATATCACTTGACCATTTTCATCATGTAATAATATCGCAGCATCTGAGTAATCAACTACACCGCATTTGGTGCGTTTTTTTACATTTACCGTCAGTGTAGGTTGCGAGTTTACGGTCGGTGTTGTGATCTCATTTTCTTTTGAGTCACCTGAAGAGCCTCCACATCCGCCCAGTATAATAAATGAAGCCAATATTGGTGTGAGGGAAAACTGATTTATTTTCATTGTATTCTTTACTAATTTTTTTGCGAATTGTACACGAAAAAATAAAGGTGGTGATAATTAAGATAAAGCTTTATCTATGAATATTCTAAACAATGTATTTTACAACTCGATTTTGAACAATTTTTAACCCTAGAAAGCTCCCCCCCACTAATGCAACATCAATTAATTGTGAATAGCTTTTAAAAATAATTCATACTCATTGCATATTAAGCCAATTTAAATAAAAAGACCTGCTAAAAAGCAGGTCCTGTGTAAAGTTTAATCAAACATACTATTATTTGTAGTAAAAGTTATTTTCTATTTTCTTTAATACGAATTCGTCTAAGTAAGTACGATTAAAACGGGATCATTACCTCTGTTATTCGCTATTCTTTTACCTTATACGAGGCACCGCTTCGAAATTTTTATCAAATTCAACATCGTTATGTAAATCTTCTACATCTAGCGGATCAAAAGGTCTTTTTATTGTAATTATTTTTTCCTCATCAAACATTGTATTGATAGGCACCTGCACTTCTTTACTATGAAAAAAACTACTAAACAAATAACGTTGGACCACGAAATCTCTATTTGCTCTAGATATATTTCCATACTTTAAGTTACTCAGAATAAGCGATAGAGTTTGGTTGTTTGTATCTACATTAGTTATCTTAGCTATTCGATAAGGGTATAGTACTTGTGTTGGATCGGCAGACAGTTTGAAGTTATCAACAAATAAGATATCATTTTTTTGGGGATGTAGGCGAAATTGATGCTGCATATGTTCCATATTTTGGCTATAAGTCAAAGCCATTACTAATATCAACAATGCAAGTGGTAAAGCCAAAAACTTGTTCAAAACTCTAAATTTACTGACGCTCGGAAAATGTTTTTGCGAAACTGAACTTGTTTCTATCACTTTTAAGCAATTTGAACAGCTATAACAGCGAGACAAACCTGTTGGAAAAACAGGTAACATCATAAACGATACATAATTCACACTTGACGCATATGTACAACGTGAGCTCTTGCAGGCAGGGCAGACAGTATTACTCCCCTTCACCAGATCCTTTTTATAATAAAAAAAAAGCAATTTACCAATACTCCTTATTTTTATATTCCCCGCTCCCAAGAAACACATCTCTAGTGAACGAGATAATCAACACGACACCTATTTTTTATACCACAGAAAAGTGAGAATGTTGATTAGTCATTTTCTACTGATAGTGGTTTTGATACAGTGTCACCCGCTCCTCCCCGGTAAAATAAGAACCAATCTCACTGCTTTTTGCTTTGCTTAACAAAAAAGGAAAAAGGCGTTGAAAGAAAGAGAGCGAGGCAATATATACAGCCTCGTTAGAGTCAGTTTGTGTCGATAAGTTTGTGTCTGTCCCAAAAAAGAAAAGAGCGATGCTGTCTCGTTACAGTTGCTGAGTGCTCATTAGGTTTTTATTGTTGTTTTATATTAAGAGCCTAGGTGGTAAAGCTCCATGCACTGCTCTGGCGTCCCGCCATCTTCAGGTAAAGGGCCGACCCAGCCACCCGGCATACCGCCCAGCCGATAGCAATCTAGTACCCTTTTGAAAATGGGTGAGTTATCTAAGCCTCCATAAATAGCAGCATCCATAAGCATTACAAAGTGGGCATGAATAACATCAGGAATTAAGTGGTAAAATATATATTCGACATTAGTACTAGTTAACGAAAAAGCTTTCTGCATTGCTATGTCGTGCTCTTTAGTTCGAAGAACAGACATTCTGTCATGGGAAAAAGCGCCGAAATCATCAGTAAAGCCCCAAAGTATTTTTTTATATTTTTTCCGTGCAGCTAATCTATCATTAAAGTCAGAATATACCCCTTCAGTTTCAACTCTTATTCCCTCATCATCCAAAATATGTGGAAGATTCTTAAAATTCCACTTTTCCGGCTCATCATCGCAATAATCAGGCGTCTGAATACGAAAATCCAGATTGATCGGGTCTTTATATAACCTGAATCCTTCTAAATTATCTGGTAAAGTTGAGCCTAAGAAAAGCCCTGACATAAACTGCTCTTGTGTATAAACATTATAAATCTTCTTCAGATCACTTATGATGATTTCTGAATCAATGCTTTGATAATCAAGTAACATTAACCTTTTCTCCTATCCATCTCTGGAACAATGAATTTATGCAGAGTAAATTTGTGCCTGTCCCATAGAGATGTGCCATAGAGTTGTGCTTATCTTTATTAGAGCGCAATCAATACGGCCTATTCCTCAACTAACTTCGTTCAACCTTGCTCGATTTAATGTCATAAACCTGTTCGTTCGTTAATTGATACTTTTGCTGTAATTGTTGAATACATGCATGAGTATTAAACGTATATGGGGCAGAACCTTTAAGCGCAACCAAAGTCGAAAACATTGAGTAGAATGTGCTACATTCTGCTACTTTATCAGACTCATTTATTTCATTATTCAACTCAATATTGACATAAACACTGGGTTTATAAACGTAAACACCAGGCGTGCCTGCATACACTTTAGACACCCTCGAGGAGTATTCTTGACTAGAAAAAAGTTGTGAGCCGTGTTGCTGTGCTATTACCGCACTACGAAGCAAAGCAAAATCCGTTGCTTTTTCTAAAGTAACATCACCGTTACCAGCATAATGCACTCTAAAAGTAGAGTCATTTAATTGAGTATCTGAATACCCACCTCTAAATCCCATTGGCTGATAAGAAACTGCACTACACCCAACTGTTGCGAGTATAATGCTCGACACACTTATTATTTTTAATGACTTCATCATTCCTTCCCATGTTAGAACCGATTTTAGTTAAGTGATAAAAACGGGGCAGTAATACTGTCCCGGGAGGTTTATTTTTCTAGCGACTGAAATTCACTTAGCAGCTAACAGTAAATATTGTCTCGTTATAGTTGATCCGTGCGCTGACTATGTGTTTAACGCTGGCTCCCAAAAAATGATTGCCTACTCTGCACTAGGTTTTACCAATCGTAAACCTCACCTTCATCACCCACGATCTTCGCATCAACAAAATTAGCTATGCTCTTAGCCACTAATCTAACAGGGTTTTTTTCATCATCGATCATTGAACTGGTTCCATTAAATGAAGCAACGCCGTCATTAAAAAATATACATGTTTGCCATTCTTCATTTTCAGGGAATTGAACTGATACATTGTGTGGCTTACCACCCACTGTGATTATTTCGCCTGTTTTTGGGTTTCTGCCGACCGTTGGCTGCCCTTCAAGGTTGGCCCCTTGCGTTTTTAATACCGCCTCAACCCAATCAGGGAAGCTAATATCCCCGTTTTCTTTTGTTATATGTAATGCAAATGCCATTTTTATCATCCATTTAATGCTTGGCTATTAGGCCTAATTGAATAAGGAAGGGGTTATCACCAAAACTTCCACCACGATTTTTTGTTCTGTGCTTTTTCTTCAGGTTTAACTTGCTCAGACTCCTGTTCAACCTTTGACGACGCATCACCACTATCTAAATCTAAACCCATATCCATTGAAGCTGAATTACAGGTTCTGGCAAAGTCATCAAGCTCACTATTTCCATAAAGCTCAGCAACCTCATAAGGCAATACATTTTCATTATAAAAGGTCAAAATCTTGATTGATTTAAACGCGTTTTCATCTCGTGAAAAGCATTTTAAAAATTCTTTAGCTTCTTCCTCGGGATCGTTTAAATAAAAGACCTCTAGAGGGTCAAGAAAAATATATGGATATGTTAAAGATTTGAAGTCAGCAACAGCTCGCTCCCAATATTGAGTTCCCAATACTTCATCTTGACAAAAAGCTATCATTAGCTCTTTACTGTTTTTAAGGTTTTCTATCGCTTTTTCAACCTCGAGTACTGGCGCTTTATAGGTAAAGACCTCTTTTTCACCTGAACTGCTCTCCAACTCACTGGTTACATCGACTAAATCTTGCTCTTGAAAACAGAAAAACCAAGGCACTGGAACCTTATTTGCACCCGTTGCAAGTAGTTTATATTTTATGTCACTAGAATACACATTTTCAGAACATGCTGTTTTCTTTTCACAATTAACTAAATAAGCGTTATTTGACAAATAACCTCCTTAAGTAATAAGCACAATAATAGGCACACTTCACCATAGTGACTAAAAAACATGCTATTAACTCTTCTTAAACTTAATATATAATTTAAAACAACATAATAAATATATTACAACAAACTAACAAGTATAATTTTTTAACCACTAATACCATGCACCTTTTTAAAAATATTTTTATATAAAAAGTTAAGTGCCAATGCTGTAATATTAAATAAAATAGGGGAGGATAAAGAAAACGGGACAGTAATACTGCCCCGATGGGCTTATTGTTCTAACGGCTGAAATTCACTTAACATTTTAAACTCAGGGTCTTCTGTATGAGGTGACTGACCAAATAAGAGCTTTCTAAGCTTTATTTGAAGCGTTCTTTGAACGCCCACATCACTGTCAAACGGCTTATCATAGGCTTTAATGTGAATAACATTATCCAGTTCCGTGACTTCGAGCCAATCAACATCATACAAAGCTTGCTTGTCTAACCCTACATGCTTAAAAAAGTGCTTACCTAGCCACATTTCGGCTGACACGCCTTCAATATAACCGGGTTTAAATCGCCAGTGCCCAGGGTTTACACGGGTGTCTATATCTATTTGATCTATCGGTGGGGGCTTACCATTGCTTATTTTAGGTAAATGATGATGAGGCCAACCATGACTCTCATAATATCCAATATGTCGCATGCTTTGTCTTGTATTATACTCATCATCCATTAACCTAGCCATGACAAAACCTGAATGCTGTAATACTGATTGCCACCACTGCTCACGTTGCTCTATTAATTTATCAAAGCCATATATAAGCAGTTGATCAAAGCACAATTCATCCATAGGCATAAATACCACACCGTGCGTGCCCTCATACTCCCTGCTCGGGTGCCCTATTGAAAATATACCCGGCCGAGTGCGCGCTTTGTCTTTACTTTTTACATAATTTTCAACCTTAATCGTACGGCAAGTATCAATGTTAACCAGTTTAGTTAACCCTTCGATCTCTGTAAGTGCTCGGCTCATATCTACCATCTCCCAGAGTGATAAAGCTCTGGGAAATTGATCCGGTAAAAAATTGATATTCAACTTTAAACTCATGCCCCTGAAAACTCCTTAATAATGACTTTGATACCGTGTGCGCTCATCCACGATTCTTAAAGTATTAGCTTTATAGTAATCAATTTTTGCCTGTCCTTAAAAAAACATTAATGTAGATAACATTATCCAGTTCCGTGACTTCGAGCCAATCAACATCATACAAAGCTTGCTTGCCTAACCCAAACAAAGGAAACAAAGGGACAGACACACTTTAAATATCGAATAATATCACAGCAGTACTCTTTAAAATAAACAACTATGATATTTAAAAAGGTAATAAATAGGGAAAGGAAACAAAGGGACAGGCACATTTTTATTAAATTGATAATAAGTCATCAAAGGAGAGTCTATTAAGTATCCATTGCTTTCACGAATCAAATTAAAAATCAGCTGAAACTGAATATTTAAACAGCAGAAAAACTTGATTTAAGCAATAAATTTTTAGCTGCCTTGTCGTCCAATTATCTTACCGAATTATTGAAATCGATATTTATCTACTATATTTTCAATTTTTAACTTGCCGCTTTTTACTGCATTGAAGTCCTGTTCCGTAATTTCCTTAACGGTTACGCCTGAACCATGTGCACCGCTGTCATAATTGACAAAGAACTTGCCTCTTTCTCGGACAAGCATGCAGCAAACTCCTCTTATTTCTTCATAATCTGGATTCATAAGCTAATACTCCAAACAATGACTTAAGCTGGAGCAATCTTAAGGGAACTTAAGTTACATCTAAGATAGTTTACCGTCCCCCTCCAGGAACAAAATAATTGTGCCTGCCCCATAAGTTCCATGTTAAATATTTTTCAAAAATAATTGGAAAAAAGCCTTCGAATATGCAGGCTTTTTAAAGTGTTGTTCAACGATTGAACTACTGGGAATCAAATGACGATATATCTGCTGAAGTGGGCATTGTGTAACCTGGCAATGCTTCTCCCGGAAATAACACATCCCAAACACAGCACTTTATCAACAGCCTCAGCATTTCAGGGTGATACTTTTCAATGTACTCTTCAGCTACGAAGACATCTGCAAATTCATTGCCTAAGCCAAAATATTCAACCCAGAAAATGGCACATGCAAATTGAACACCTAGGTGATCCTGAGCTTGAACTTCATGTAATGGCGGCTTTGCATTAAAGTCATAACAATTTAAACGCCACCAAAGTTCGATATCAGCTTCAAAAGCATAGAGCAATACCTCCTTTAGATCCGCTACTCGAAACCGTCCTCCTTGAATATCAAACCCCTCAAAATAATCATCAATTGCCGACTGCATCATACCTATCGGCGTAGATTCACAGTCATCAGGTATGTAGTAATCTCTAAATGCTAAGGTAACCCAATAAAAGATTTCCAACTGTTTAGGATTAAGCATATATTTGACCTCTCAGTACACTGCTTACACCTTTGTTACTTGAAAACACAG